>NZ_JAVQNO010000016.1:0-312818 GCF_031799025.1 Acinetobacter sp. V115_6
GCGGGATGGAGCAGTCTGGTAGCTCGTCGGGCTCATAACCCGAAGGTCGTTGGTTCAAATCCAGCTCCCGCTACCAATTTGATTAAGGTGCAACTTAATCAAGCGAATATTGGATAAGTTTACATTGACTTTTTTCGATATTTGTATATAATTTTTGCACGTTGATGCGGGATGGAGCAGTCTGGTAGCTCGTCGGGCTCATAACCCGAAGGTCGTTGGTTCAAATCCAGCTCCCGCTACCAAGTTTCTTAAAAGAGGCTCACAGACAGGTGGGCCTTTTTGCACAGTGGACTATTGTTTTCTGTGCTAAATAGGGGCGATTAACGCCCTTTTTTATTGGTTATCGTATCGCTATCGTGTAGTGTCGACATCAATTGGTCAAATAGTCATGCTTCACTATAGTAGGTCTGTGTCGGTTAAAACAACCGATTGAATCGCACGAGAATGACGAGAGTAAATGAAATTATCAAATAAATCCCAAGCATTGCATGACTTAATTGTTCCTGCAGTGGAAGCATGTGGTGTCGACCTTTGGGGAATCGAGTTTCTCCCACAAGGTAAACGTTCATTATTGCGTATTTATATCGATAAAGCGGTAAGTGAAGATGCTGAGCCTGTAATTAATGAAGATGGTGAAGTAGAACTAGGCCGTGGTATTGGTGTACAAGATTGTGTGCGTGTAACACAACAAGTTGGCGCAATGTTGGATGTTCATGATCCAATTTCAGGTGAATATTCATTAGAAGTTTCTTCACCAGGTTGGGATCGTCCATTTTTTCAACTAGAACAGTTACAAGGCTACATCGGACAACAAATTGCTTTGCGTTTAATTGCAGCAGTAGAAAACCGTCGTAAATTTCAAGCAAAACTTATCGCAGTAGACCTTGAAAATGAAGAAATTCAGGTTGAAGTTGATGGGAAGCATGTGCTTGTGATCGACAGCAACAATATCGATAAAGCAAACTTGATCTATCAAGATTAAATTTATTTAAATTTTATAAGAAATCGGTAGGTGACTTATGGGCCGCGAAATTCTTACCGTTGTTGAAACGGTTAGTAATGAAAAAGGTGTTAGTCGTGAAGCGATCTTCGAAGCTTTAGAACAAGCTCTAGTTGCTGCCACGAAGAAAAGATTTTACGAAGGTACGCATGCTGAAGAAGCTCAGCTCCGTGTAGAAATTGATCGTAAAACTGGTGATTACCGTACGTTCCGTCAATGGACTGTTGTGGCAGATGAAGATCACGAGATGCCAGCTTGCCAAGATGCAATTTCTGATGTTGATCCAGCTAAATGGTCAATTGGTGACGTGCGTGAACTCGAAGTAGAATCTATTGAGTTTGGTCGTATTGCTGCACAAATTGCAAAACAAGTTATTGTACAAAAAATTCGTGAAGCTGAGCGTGCTTTAGTTGCTGATGCATATGAGTCTAAAGTTGGTGAGTTAATTTACGGTGAAGTGAAAAAACAAACCAAAGATGGCTTCATTATCGACTTAGGCGACAATGCAGAAGCTTATCTTGCACGCGAAGAGATGATTCCAAAAGAAATTCTTCGTCCAAAACAACGTGTAAACGCTATTTTATATAATGTTAACCGTGAAGGTCGTGGCGCTCAGTTGTTGTTATCACGCGCTAAGCCTGAAATGTTAATTGCTTTAATGAAAAAAGAAATTCCTGAAATTTCTGAAGAAATTATTGAAATTAAAGCAGCGGCACGTCAACCGGGCGTTCGTGCTAAAATTGCAGTGAAAACAAATGATCACCGTATTGACCCTGTAGGTGCATGTATTGGTATGCGTGGTACGCGTATTCAAGCTGTACAACAAGAGTTAAATGGTGAACGTATTGATGTAGTGGTCTGGTCTGATGATCCGGCTCAATACATTGCTAGTGCATTAGAACCAGCTGATGTTTCAGGCATCGTGCTTGATGAAGATGCAAGAAGTGCCGACATTATTTTTGCAACCAGCGATCAATTAGCTCGTGCGATTGGCTCTCAAGGTCAAAACGTTCGTTTAGCTTCTGATTTAACTGGCTACAAACTCGACATGATGCTTGAAGAAGAGTATCGTGCTCGTCAGCAAAATGAAGCTCAGCAATATCTTGATATGTTTGTATCACGTCTCGATATTGAAGAAGATTTAGCAATGGCATTGGTGGAAATGGGCTTCACTTCTTTAGAAGAGATTGCTTATGTTCCTGCTGAGACTTTTGACGAAATTGAGCTTGATGCTGAATTGGTTGAGTTATTGCAAAGTCGTGCAAAAGAAGCAGCCCTTACTGATGCTTTGAAACAGCAAGAAAATATTCAAGAACCGAGCGCAGACCTTCTCACTATGGAAGGCATGACTTCTGAGATCGCTTACTCGCTTGCCGCTCGCGGTATTATTACTGTCGACGATTTGGCAGATCAAGCTACTGACGATATCTCTGATATTGAAGGACTTGGTCATGAAAAAGCAGGTCAATTGATCATGAAAGCTCGCGAATCATGGTTTAACTAGGAGATGAAATATGACGGACAAGTCGATTAAAGAGTTAGCTCTCAGTGTAGGACGTCCTGTTGAGAAGCTCCTAGAACAGGCTCGTGAAGCAGGTTTGCCTCAACGTACAGCAGACGACATTATTACCACTGAACAACAGGATACTTTGGTCAATCACTTGAAAAAAGTTCATGGTCAGGAAAGTGGTAACACAGGAAAAATTGCGTTGAAACGTAAAACAACCAGTACCGCTAAAGTTGCAAGTACTTCAGGTAAAGCAAAAACGATTAACGTAGAAGTACGTAAAAAACAGGTTTTTGCTAAACCAAACCCTGAACAAATTGCAGCTGAAGCTAAAGCACGTGCAGAAGCTGAAGCTAAAGCACGTGTAGAACAGCAAACGCGTGAAACTGCCGAGCAAAAAGCGCGTCTTCAAACAGAGCAAAAAGCTAAAGCAACTTTAGATGCGATGCGTGCTGCTCATCAACAAGATAGTGCTGCACAGACAGCTCCAAAAGCTGCTGTTGTAGTGAAAAAGCGTGGTGGTGGTACAGTAAAACCTGCACCAAAACCAGCTGAAACTCCAGAACAGAAAAGAGCTCGTGAAGAGCAGTCAGCTCAGTTAAAAGCAACTGAAGAAGCTGCACGTCGTAAAGCAGCTGAAGAAGCTCAGCAACGTACACTTGAACAAATGCGCAAAATGGCGTCTAAGTATTCAAATGACGATGCTACTACGACAATTCGTGTGATTGATGATTCTCCACTTGCTTCAGGTCTAGTTGGCCAAGCTTATGAAGATTCATTTAAGCAAGAAGACCGTGAAATTAAACGCGGTGGCGCAACCACTAACCCACGTGCTGGGAAGAAAGGTGGTCGTCGTGGTCAAGAAGAGCAAAGCTTTGTTAACCATAACAAACGTGGTTTAAAATCAAGCCAAGCGAATAAGCATGGATTTGAAAAGCCAGTTAAAAAGCAAGTTTATGATGTAGAAATCGGTTCAAGCATTGTTGTTGCCGATCTTGCTCAAAAAATGGCGATTAAAGTACGTGAAGTTATCAAAACACTTATGAAAATGGGTGAATTGGTTAATCAAGATCAAGCTATTGATCAAGACACAGCGGCACTTGTTGTAGAAGAAATGGGCCACAACCCTGTTTTAGTTTCTGATACACAAGCGGAAGATAACTTGCTTGAAGCAGCTGAAGAAGCTCGTGGTGAGCAAACAACTCGTCCGCCAGTTGTTACCATTATGGGTCACGTTGACCATGGTAAAACATCATTGCTTGACCGTATCCGTCGTTCGAAAGTAGCGGCTGGGGAAGCAGGTGGTATTACCCAGCATATTGGTGCATATCACGTTGAAACAGACAAAGGAATTATTACATTCCTTGATACACCGGGACATGCGGCATTTACTTCAATGCGTGCACGTGGTGCTAAAGCAACAGATATCGTTGTATTAGTTGTTGCTGCAGATGACGGTGTAATGCCACAAACTGCAGAAGCAATTGACCATGCTCGTGCAGCAGGTACTCCAATTATTGTTGCAATCAACAAAATGGATAAAGAATCTGCTGATCCAGACCGTGTGTTAAATGAATTAACAACGAAACAAATCGTTCCAGAAGAATGGGGTGGTGATGTTCCGATTGCTAAAGTTTCTGCACACAGCGGACAAGGTATTGATGAACTCCTTGATTTAATTCTTATTCAATCAGAATTGATGGAATTAAAAGCATCTGCTGAAGGTGCTGCGCAAGGTGTTGTTATTGAAGCACGTGTAGATAAAGGCCGTGGTGCAGTAACTTCAATTCTTGTTCAAAACGGTACATTAAACATTGGTGACCTTGTTCTTGCAGGTTCATCTTATGGTCGTGTCCGTGCAATGTCTGATGAAAACGGTAAGCCGATTAAATCAGCAGGACCATCTATTCCAGTAGAAATTCTGGGTCTTCCAGATGCTCCAATGGCGGGTGATGAAGTTCTTGTTGTAAATGACGAGAAGAAAGCGCGTGAAGTTGCCGATGCTCGTGCTGACCGTGAGCGTCAAAAACGTATTGATCGTCAAAGTGCAATGCGCCTTGAAAATATCATGTCGTCAATGGGCAAAAAAGATGTTCCTACAGTGAACGTTGTTTTGAAAACAGACGTACGTGGTACTTTAGAAGCATTGAATGCAGCTCTACATGAATTATCTACTGATGAAGTAAAAGTTCGTGTAATTAGCTCAGGTGTTGGTGCGATTACCGAGTCTGATGTGATTCTTGCTGAATCTTCAGAAGCTGTATTATTAGGCTTTAACGTTCGTGCAGATACTACTGCTCGTCAGAGAAGTGACCAAGATGGTATCGATATTCGTTACTACAGCATCATCTATGAATTGATTGATGATGTGAAAGATGCCATGAGCGGTAAGCTTGCTCCTGAACATCGTGAAACAATCTTGGGTGTTGCGGAAGTACGTGAAGTATTCCACTCAAGTAAGTTTGGTGCAGCAGCAGGCTGTATGGTACTTGAAGGCACATTACATCGTAATAAACCGATTCGCGTATTACGTGATGATGTTGTAATTTTCCAAGGTGAGCTTGAATCTCTTCGTCGTTATAAAGACGTTGTTGATGAAGTTCGTGCTGGTATGGAATGTGGCCTTGCAGTGAAAGGTTATAAAGACATCAAACCACAAGATAAGATCGAAGTGTATGATGTTCAATTGATTAAACGGAGTCTTTAATGGCGGGTAGCCAACGCTTAAAGCGCATGGCGGATTCAGTACAACGTGAGTTGTCTGATCTAATCCGTCAAGAGCTTAAAGATCCTCGCTTAGGTGGTCTAGTGACCATCTCTGCGGTGAAAGTCAGTGCGGATATGGGTTATGCTGAAGTTTATGTCACTGTTATGGGACGTGAACTAGGTGATGAGCAAAGTGAAGCAGCAAATAAAGAAACTTTAGATGTATTAAATAAAGCTTCTGGTTTCTTGCGTCATGAATTGAGCCGTCGCATTAAGACTCGTATTACGCCTCGCTTACGTTTCCATTACGATAAGACGAATGCATATGGTAACTATATGTTTGGTCTAATCGAAAAAGCGGTACAAGATTTACCAGAACGTAAGTCAGATGATGAAGAGTAATTAAAACTCAAAATAAAAAAAGCCACCTTCGGGTGGCTTTTTTTATTGATTCAATTTTTTATTCTTTAGGAGGTTCCATTGGTGGTTTGTTTTGTGAAAAGCGCTGGCCAATTTTATAACGATCCCAAGGTAGAGGACGTTCAATAGCTTCAGGTACTTCACCACTCAGTGAGCGTAAACGTAAATGTAGCGCAGCTTGAGCAATTAAATTAGCTGAAACCGGCGCGGTAATGAAAGCTAAAAGGGTAATGAGTAGCTCAGCAAAACCGAACCGCCCTTGGAAAGCAAAAAAGATCATTGAAGCGATCAGAAAGCTTCCTAAGCCAAGCGTACTCGATTTAGTTGGTGCGTGTAAGCGCATGAATAAGTCGGGTAAACGGACCATACCGATTGAGCCAACTAACATGAAGAAGGCACCAAAAACCAGAAAGACCGAAACAATAATTTCCATTGTAAATTGCATTTGACCTCTCCTTAATCGATAACATGACCGGTTGTGAAGTAGCGTGCTAAGGCAGCTGTAGATACGAAACCTAGCATCGCAACCAGCAGTGCTCCTTCAAATAGAGAAGTCGTCATCCAATAAATGCCTAACACAACAATCAGGCAAGTTGCATTGAGGAAAAGCGTATCGAGCGCTAAAAGGCGGTCTACAATTGAAGGCCCCATAACCAGTCTAAAAAGGCAAAGTAGCATCGAGATTGTAATGGCAATCAAGCTAATACCTAGAGCATAGGGTAGGATTGTCATGCACTTGCCTCCGTTTTACTTTTCACATCAAAAATTTCCATAAGAGGAATTTCATAACGTTGTTTGATGTCTTGAATATCAGATTCAGTATTATCCGTGCTTAAAGCATGAACCAGAATATCCCCACGTTCTTGATCGATACCTGCAGAAACTGTACCTGGTGTTGTGGTAATGATCATTGCCAGTAAGGTATTAACCTGCTCATGTTCTGTTTCTAAAGGTACGCGATACCATTTAGGATGTAATTTTTTAGTAGGTCCCAAAACAAGTTTTGCGACCTTAAAGTTAGAAATAATAATATCCCAAAGAACCACAAAACATAGTTTAACCGCAGGTTTCCAGTGAATATGCGGTGTGCGAGTAATAAACGGTTTGACTAAGCGAGGGATAATTAAGCCCAAAAGCATAGCAGTCAAAAGATCACTCGCATCCAGACTATGCGCCAGCATCAACCAAAATAAAATGATGAGAACAGAAACAAATGGATGTGGAAACCAGCGTTCAAGCAAATGAGATAACTGCATTGTTATGGCTCCATAGGTTTCAATTGACTTTCATCAACAATGGTAGGCGTTTGGAGTTTGTCCTGTTGCTGAATTTGTCGTTGTTTATATTCAGAAATATGTTCGCCATTGAGCGTATCTTTCGAAATAATATCTGGAACAAGATAAGCATTATGATCTTCAACCTCACCGCCATACTTCGTTTCCGGTAAGTAACTTGGGTCATATGGCTGTACACTGATGACCTCACCGTTTTGATCTACTTTAAGAATAGAGTGTTGGTAAAGCGCATGGTCTTGGATCTGTTGTGCGGTGCTTAATGTGTAATGCTGAATTGGTGCAGCAAAAACAACATAAGCGATTAAACCAGCCAGTAATAGATAAATGACTTGATCGTTACGTGGCGGTGCGCGTTCCGGTAAAGCACGATAAAGAACATAAGCTGGCTGGATTGGATCTTCTTCTGGAGGAGTAGCGCGCCAGAATAAGATAAAACCAACACGTGTGAGAGCAATAATACTTAATAGGCTCACAACAAGCACAACACCAATAATCCAGCCTTGATAACTAGCTTCAACTGTCGCTTGTAAAATGAATACTTTTCCAAGAAAACCACTAAAAGGTGGTAATCCAGCCATCATCATCGCAATCAAGAAATAAGTCAGCATAGCCGCTTTTTCTTGTTTAATTCTTGGTGCAACTTTTAAATGATCTTTAAAATCTCCACGTTGTGAAGTGATCCATCCACAAAATAGATAAAAAGCTGCTCCGATCAATGTACTGTGTACTAAGTAATATAAAGCGCCAGACCATGCCTGTGTATTAGACATGGCAATTGCTGTAAGCAAGGTGCCAATTGAAGAAAGGACCATAAAGCCGACAAAGCGACGTAAACGATCTGCCCCAATTGCGGCAATCACACCATAGAGTGAAGTAATTAAGCCAATAGGGAGTAACCAGCTTTTTAAGATTTCTTGACTAAGTGCATCGTCAAATACTGTTCCATTTACACGTAAAATAGAATAGATCCCGACTTTAGTCATGATGGTGAAAATCGCAGCTACAGGCGTACTTGCAACGGCATAAGTTTTTGGTAGCCAAAAACCGACAGGAAGCATTGCTGCTTTAATACCGAAGACAACAAAAAGAAGTAAGGAACCAGCGACTGCTAATTTGTGTTGATCTGCTTCGAGTGTCGGTATAAGGCGTGAGACATCCGCCATGTTGAGGCTACCCACGCTGCCATAAATCATACCAAGCCCAATTAAGAAGAGGGCAGAGGCTAAAAGATTGATAATGACATAGTGAACACCAAGCTGAAAACGAGGTTTGCCTTGTCCATGTAAGAGCAACACATACGAAGCCATCAACAGGATTTCAAAAAAGACGAAAAGGTTAAATAAGTCGCCTGTTAGAAATGCTCCACAGATCCCCATTAATAGAAAATGTACCATGGCATGGAAATAGCGACCACGGGTGTCCCAATTGTCGCTTGCATACCATAGAACTGGTACTGCTAATGCATAGGTCAGTGCCAGCATAAAGGCTGAAAGACGATCAAGTACAAGCACAATACCAAATGGCGCTGACCATTCACTTAGTTGGTAAACAGTAATTTGACCCGTGCTGGCGTAACTAAGATAAACAATAGCTGTAATTAATCCGGAAATTGCTGAAACAAGACTAATGCCACGACGCCAAGGCTGGCGCCAGTCATCTTTTAAAGCACCTGCCCCAGGGTTACCTAACAATAATAAGATAAAAGCAGTAAACGCTGGGATGAGAATGCTAAAAATAGGCGTGTGTTGTTGCCAAAAAGATAAAAAATCAAACATCACGGCTCATCCTCACGTGGGTCGTATGTTGGGGAAGCATCTTCTTTAGCATCAACATGATCACTACCTGACTCATAACGGCTACGTAGCGCTAGTTGCACAATAAACGCTGTAGTTGCAAAACCGATCACGATAGCAGTTAACACCAGCGCTTGAGGAAGTGGATCGGTTATTTTTGTTGTTTCAGTTAAAATTGCCGGTGAGCTGATTTGTAATCGACCCATAGCAAATAAAAATAGGTTTACTGCATAGCCGATTACAGCCAATCCAAGCACAACAGGGAAAGTACGAGCACGTAAAATCAGATAAATACCTGTGGCAACAAGTAAACCAATAGCAGAAGCCAATAAAAATTCTAAACTGATCATGATGATTCCTCCCGATGTGGTACTGGACCGGACATACTCGAATGACGAGAGTCGCCTAATACAGAGATGAGCAACATTGTCGCGCCTACAACGGTGATATAAACACCCAAGTCAAAACTTGCAGCTGAAGCTAGATGTAGTTTTCCTAGAATTGGTAATTCAACATAGACATGAGCACTGGTGAGGAACGGACGTAACCAGAACCATGCTGCTATACCAGTCAGACCTGCAATCGTTAATCCTATGCCAATCCAGACTTCGTAAAGGCGGCCAGACTTCGCTTTTAACAGCTGTTCTGCTTGATCTTGACCTAGTGCAATATATTGAATGATTAGCGCCATTGAGGTGATTAGACCTGCAATGAAGCCACCGCCTGGATAGTTATGTCCTCGCAAAAAGATATAAACACTGACCACAAGCGCTAGTGGTAATACCCAAGAGGCTGTAATACGGAACATAAGCGGAGATGGATTAAAACGGTAGGTGAGACCTTGCGTCATGGTTGTGCCATGTACACGCATACCATCCATAAGACATAGAGCACCAATCGCAGCGATGCCTAATACTGTAATTTCACCGAAGGTATCGAAGCCACGGAAGTCAACTAAAATGACATTTACAATATTTGAGCCACCACCAAGTGGTAGAGACTGTTGGGCAAAGAACCAAGAAATCGAATTGTGATCACGGGTTAAAATGAGCCACGTAATCCAACCAATTCCTAAACCTCCAATAATTGCTAAAGCTGCATCTCTTAAACGTCTAGAGCGAAGAGACTCATACGGTGTTAGCTGTGGAAGTAACGATAAGCTCATTAGTAAGAGAACAGTGGTTACTACATCTACTGTAATTTGAGTCAGTGCTAAGTCTGGTGCTGACATAGTAACGAATACCATCGTTACAACTAGACCAATTGCACCACTAATAAGTACCGCCTTAATACGTTCATGATGGAACCAGAGCATCATCCAACAGCCTGAGAACAACGTCAGCCAAAGAACTACAGCAATCCATGGAGCATGGGTGAGTTCACGTGTACCTGTGCTCAGTCCTTGATTGAGTAAAGGCATTGTCACTATGATGATGCTAAAAGCGATGATCCAGAACAAATAACTTTGCAATGAGCCATTTTCAGTTTTTTGTTTGATTTTTCGGCTTGTCAGCAACAGATGTTTTAAAAATAAATCAAATAAGATGCGGCCTTGTAATCTACCTAGGCGCGGATCAAGGTCAATTTTACGAATCATGCCGTCTTTTGCTAAAGCAAAGTAGAACAGCGTACCGCCCACTAAAGCAATAATACTCATCACAAGAGGAGCGTTGAATCCATGCCAAATTGCAAGGTGTGTACCTGCAAATTCTGGTTGCATTAAGCTTGCTCTAGTTACGCTATTGACCAGTGGTTCTACCAATAACGAAGGCAGAATGCCGACCAAGATACAGAGTACAGCAAGAAGAATGGCTGGAGCACGCATCCCCATTGGTGGCTCATGTGCATCTTTATTTGGCACTTGTTTACCGATTGGACCGTCAAAGAACACACCATGCACTAAGCGAATTGAATAACTTACTGCAAAGATACCAGCCAGAGTTGCAATGATACTGGCAAAGATAACCGTTGAGCCTGAAAGATTTGCCAATAGCTCGGTAAAGAACATCTCTTTAGAAATAAAGCCGTTGGTAAGTGGTACACCTGCCATAGAGGCAGCGGTGATCATGGTGAGTGTGGCAGTGAAAGGAAGTAATTGCCAAATACCACTGAGTTTTCGAAGATCACGTGTGCCAGTTTCATGATCAATAATCCCTGCAAGCATAAACAGCGCTGCTTTAAATGTTGCATGGTTAATAATATGGAAAATAGCAGCGGCAACCGCTAAAGGAGAACCGATCCCAAGTAAACAAACAATAAGCCCTAAATGACTAATGGTTGAATAGGCTAACAGTCCTTTTAAATCTTCTTTGAAAATGGCAAAACACGCTGCCATACAGAGCGTAAATAAGCCGACAAACGTAACGATATTGTGATAGATCGCAGCGCCTATAAAGATTGGAAGTAAGCGGGCAAGTAGAAAAATCCCGGCTTTTACCATGGTCGCAGAGTGTAGGTAAGCAGACACTGGTGTGGGTGCCGCCATTGCGTTAGGTAACCAAAAATGAAATGGAAACTGAGCACTCTTCGTAAATGCGCCAAGCAAAATAAGCAATAACATTGGAATAAAAAGAGTGTGAGCTTGGATTGCATCTTTCATGCCCATGATTTCGCTAATTTCATAGGTCCCAGTGATTTGTCCCAAGAGAACAAATCCACCTAGCATTGCTAAACCACCCATCCCTGTAATAGTAAGCGCCATCCGAGAGCCACGTTGAGCAGCTTCATAATGGCTCCAATAACCCACTAACAAGAAAGATGAAATACTGGTGAGCTCCCAAAAGACTAATAAAATAATAAGATTATTAGAGAGCGAAATACCCAGCATTGCTGCCATAAACAGCATGAGTAACGTATAGAGTTTACTTAATGAATTTTTAGGGCCTAAATAATAATAGGCGTATATATAAATGAGTGTACCGATACCGGTAATAAGAAGAGAAAATAATAAACCAAGAGCATCGAGCCTGAAGCTTAGATTAATCCCTAATTGAGGTAACCAATCCCAACTTTGTTGAATGCTTGCACCACCAAGCACAGTTTTAGCTTGAGTCAGTAATAAACCAAAACTGGTTAAACTGACTCCAATTGCCCCTAAAGCCGTTACTCCACGCGAGAACCGTTGAAGCAATGAAACAAGGGTGGTGCCTAATATTAACGGTAATAAGATAATTATCGGTAGCACACTCGTATCCATATGTGATTTAGGCCGAAACCTAAAGGTGAAATTTTAATTTCAGAATAGATAGGAATTCAAAGAGAGTTCCAAAGCTTATTATTCCGAAAACCCAACCAAATTAGAAAATAAAGCGAGAAACAAGTTGTATTGCGCAACTTGAAGAATAAAAACGCAAAATGAAATTTATTGTACACTAAAAAAGCATTGAAAATCTGATGTTATTACATGTAGTAACAACATCTAGTTATTTGAGTACTTAAAAAACCGTATTCCACCATATATTTTGTGAGTGCAGTTTTTTGATTATAAAACTCAAACCGAGGGGCTCTCTTCCGGTGTGTCTCCCGCATGAATCATTCTTAATAATTCATTTTTCTGTTGTTCATTCAAACCCTGAATCTGCTGAAATAAAACCTCAATCTGTGCTGGTGTTGGGTCTATTAAGCTCGGAGGCTGTGCTTCTATAGAGGGTGTTAAAGGTTCGCTTCTTTGAAGTAAGGTATAGATATGTTCAAGCTGTTGCTTGGTCGTATTTAGGTCCAGATGGCTAATTTTACCATGCTCTAATTTTAGACATTGATAGGTCGAGGCATGTTCGAGTAGTTCTTCACGACTTCCTGTTGCAATAATTTGTAGGCAAGGGAATGCTTGATGAAGTCGATTTAAGATCTCGGAGCAATGAGTCGAGTCGAGCTGTGCATCAATCTGGTCAATGAGTAAAACGCCATCCCCCTCAAGGCAAGGGTTTAGGCTTAAAGGATTGAGTAAACAGAGTCGCCGGGCTATATCGCCTACTAAAGCAATCCAAGTTTTTGTTGTATTTGAAAGTTGCTGAAAAGGTAAAGTTTGATCTTCATAGTCGACCATGAGTTGTAGTCGAGGCTGATACTGTAGATAGAGGTCTTTAAGCTCAGGCAAAACGATATTCAATGCATTCTTGAGGGCGTAGAGATTGGGTGAAGTGAGCTGTTTAGGTTGTCCTGATAACTCTTTTTGGAGCTCATTTAATAATTCTGTTTGATCTTGCTGATCTGACTGTTTAGATCTAATTCGTTGTACTAGATATGCAGCTTGAGCATTTTCAATATCACTGATTTCTCGTAGCCATTCAAAAAAGCGTGTAAAAGTTGTAAACGGTAGTGGGCTGATGTCATAGGCTGAAATGGCTTGAGTAATGCCAGGTAAATTTTTATTAAGCAGATTAATATCATTTACAAATCGCTCGGCTGGGTAGTAAGCGATTAAGGGAAGTCCTTGTAATGGATCTTTTTTTATGACTTGTTGATAAAGAGCCATGGTTTGGTCAAGTTGCTGAGTTTCAACTTGGCTCACTCCAATCCCACTTGCATTTAGGGTTTTAAAAAGTTTCCAGCTACACAGCGAAGAATCTACCTGCTGAGCAGAGGTGCTTTCCGGTAAATGGCCAATTTCAGAAGGAACTTGAATGGTCACTTCAATTTTTGATTGTAGACGCGACTGAGTAATGTCTTGATCAGGCATGACAATACCGGGACTACGCAAATCTTTAAGGCGAGCAGGGAGCCAAGTTAAAGCATGGTAAGTATGTTTGAGTAACATACTTTTACCAGTTGCCTGTTCACCTAAAATTAAGGTGATTGGCTGTTTTTCATAGTGAAAGTGTATTTTAAGGTCGTGAAACAGAGCAATATGTTTAAATTGGACAGATTCAAGTTTCATAGGCTCACCTAAATATGAGCGCTTCAACCAACCGACTGACGAAGACTTAAAGGCGCCCTTAGTTTTAATTGTTGTATCAGATCATAAAGATGATGGATATTTAGACTTACTTTAGCACGAGTACAGGCAACGTACAGTAATCTTAATTCTTCATCGGTAATCTTGTGTTCTAACCCATTAATTTTAAATTGATAGTCATCTTCAATATGAACGCGGTTCCATTCTAAGCCTTTCGCTTTATGGGCTGTAGAGATGACGTAGTCAGCTTGCTCAAGTGGTGTAATCTTTGCAAGCGCTTTTTTTAGTGGGTCGGTGCCGTGGTCATCGACAAGTTTAACCAATGGCTTAATATCACTACCTTCATTAGTTTCACAGTATTCATGGACATCATGCCATGAATTAAACCATGCTAATTCAGGTACATCAGTAACCCGTTTTCCTTGCTTTAAGAGGCTTGCGGCATCTACAAAACGGTTTAGTTTTTGATGGTCAGCCTGCAAACTCACTTTATCGCCGTGAACTAAACCAGCTAATAAAAGTTCCATTGCACGAGCATTGGTGCGGCACAAAATCGCATCACGCATTTTAGTGTGTGGTTTATTTACAACACTTGATTTCTGGTTTGGATTACCAAGCAGAGGAACAGTTTCATTTAAGCCGCCCAGCAATGCATTGGCAACATCGGCAATCGTTTCACCAAAACGAAAAGAAGTGGTGAGGCGAGACTCTGGCAATGGTAATTGCTGCATGGCATTAATTGCACCACGCCACGCGTAGATTTGCTGATGTGCATCGCCAACATAGATAACCTGAGTATTTTTTTGACGAAGCAAAATGCCCAACATTAAAGGATCGGCATCTTGTGCTTCATCAAATAGTACATAATCGGCTGGAATGTTCGGTTCAGACAATGCCCAAAGTTTGAGGTAAATATCGTGACCAATTCCTGCTTGATGATTTGGGTCGATCGACTCTAACCAGCGGCGTTCAACAGCAGGGTAAAGATGAGTTTGTAGCTCGGTAATATCGTCTGGATGTAACCAGTTTGGTGCCTGAATATGTCGAGGAGCAGGGTATTGAGAACTGGTTGAACAGAAATAGCTGACAGCATTAGCGACAAGGCTTGCGAGGCGACTTGGCATTAAGACGTATTTTTCATAACGTCCACCCATCATGCGTCGTAAAGTAATAGGTTCTAGTCGATATTCTTTGGCAATAAAGCTTGGACTTAAGCGAGGTAAGCGTAATTTATCAGTCACACCTCGTGGCACACTGCGAAACGCGAGTGAGTGAAAAGTCCGGCAGTCTACATTACGATGAAATTTGTTTTGTGCTTCACCAGCAATGGCTTTGTTAAAAGCCAAATACATACCGCGCCGTTCAGGCATGGCATCGCTAATCATTTGTAACGTAGTAGTTTTACCTGTACCCGCATAGGCAATCACTTTAAATGATTGCCCAAGACGTCCGTTATCTATGGCAATAGCTTGCTCATAGGTGGCTTTAGGTTTTTCGATATTCGACACTGAGTGATTTTAAACCTTGTTGCGGTTAGCTTTTTCAACTAAACCAGATAAACCCTGACGACGAGCTAATTCGTCAATAATAAGTTGTGGATTAAGATCGAAATAACCCAGCATGACAATGCTATGGAACCACAAATCGGCAGTTTCATAAATCAAGTCATTTAAATTGCTTTCTGTATTTTGAGCAGCGTAGTCTTTCGCAGCAATAATAGTTTCTACGCTTTCTTCGCCGACTTTTTCCAAGATTTTATTGATGCCTTTTTTGTAGAGGCTTGCAACATATGACGTATCCGCTTCAGCTTGTTTACGCTCTTGCATCAATTGCCCTAAGTGAGCAAGTACATCAACTTGTTCAGTAGTATGAGCATGATCGTGGCTTTCAGTTTTGGCTTTGTCACCATAAATTGCAGTAGGGTCTTTTAATTGTGCATCGACAATTTCCCAGCCCTGTGGGGTGAGTTTACGGTAGAAACAAGACTCACGACCTGTATGGCATGCAATACCGCCGTGTTGCTCAACTTGTAATATGATTACATCGCCGTCGCAGTCTAAACGAATTTCATAAACTGTTTGGAAATGACCTGATTCTTCACCCTTGTGCCAAAGTTTTTGGCGAGAGCGAGAGAAATACACCGCCTGATTTTTTTCTGCTGTGAGCGCAAGTGATTCACGGTTCATCCACGCCACCATCAAAATACGTCCGGTTTGATGATGTTGAGCAATGGCAGGGATAAGACCTTGTTCGTTAAATTTTACTTCATCGAGCCATTGCGTGTTATTCATGAGGAATCACCAAAGAAATATGAACTATAAATTGATTTCAATCTGATGCTAAAAAATAGCTTGTATAGTGTACGGCATCAACGTCGCTTTGCGGAAAAATTCTTTGTCCTTTTTGTCTCTGCTAGCGTAATGAATAGCTTGTAACACTTACCAATCTGTAACTTATTCAAATGACTAGGGCGTGAGGATATTTGAAATCTCAATCAAATTTTGGTCTGGATCGCGAATGTAAACTGAAAGAATAGGATGCATTGCACCAGTACGCTCAATCGGACCTTCTTCAATTTGAATATTTAATTGATTAAGGTGTGCAACCACTTCTGAAATGGGAGTGTCTGAAATAAAACACAAGTCGGCAGATCCGGGAGTTGGCTGTAATGCCTTGGGTTCAAACTCGTTGCCTTGCTGGTGTAAATTTATCTTTTGATTTCCAAACTTTAGAGCCTTCCTATCACCTTTAAACGTGATAACTTCAAACCCCAATACGGTTTGATAGAAATGACAGGTAGATTCAATATTTGAGACAGTTAAAACAAGATGATCAAGATGGCTGATTTTCATGTGTTAATCACTATTATTTGGTGGGATTAATAGTCAGACAAAGATTGGCTTTCTAAATGAAATGCACTGTTTTCTTTAGGTAATTGAGCAACCTGATCATAGGCCATTTGTTGGAATGGCGCTGTTTTTAAGCCTGAAATTGTGATTGCCATTTCTTTTCGAAAATAAGGGATTTGATACATCCACGGAAAAACTAGATCTCTTAAAACTCCAGCCCACCAATGATCAGATTGATAAAGTGGTGTTAATAAGCGACTAAGAAATTGATAAAACTGGGTGGATGAACGGCGAAGCTGGTGGTAGTGCTGCCAGAGCAGGGACCAATCAATATTCTGGTTCTTTTGAGCATGTTGTAATGATTGAGAGAAAGCCCAAGCATCCAATAATGCCATATTTGCACCTTGACCTAACTGTGGACTCATTGCATGAGCTGCATCGCCAATTACCCCAATTCGACCTTGACCAAATTGAGTCATAACGACATCACGGTAGTTTGCAGATAGCCATTTGGGCTGAGTTGGACTGTTATATAAAATCTCTTTTAGCCATTCTGCAACTGTGGGCCAACGTTCTGAGACTTGCTTTAACCAAGCTTGTTTAGCCTGCTCATCTTGTAAAAAGCTTTGTAATTGTGGAGTAGGTAAGCTCCAAAAAACGCTTGAAAGGCGTTGTTGAGGTTCGGTTGGAATAGCTCCTGTAGGAAGAATTCCCATCATAATTTTCGAGCGATCATAAAATTGATGCAGAATTTCAGAGTCGAGTACTTGGCACTCAGGCACGATACTCCACGCCGCACCCCAAGGGTAAGCTTGGTCAACCTTTACCCATGCTTTGGGGCGTAATTGGCTACGAGCACCATTGGCAATAAGTACGGCATCAAAGCGAGCATCAACCTTTTGGTTTTTATGTATACTGAATAGCCGAATTTCATCGTTACGTTCTTCAAAACTTTCAACAGAGTGGTTCATACGCCAAGTAATTTGGCTTGAATATTCACTAAGCTTTTGAGTGAGCACATGACATAAAGTGGCACGGTGTATACCTAAACCATAAAGATTTGCTGATGCTTCGTGATAGTGACTGTTCACTAAAAGACGCTTGTCTGGAAGTTGTCCTTCTAAGCCTGTGACTTTCGCACCTAAGGTTAGGGCTTTGTCGAGCACACCTAAGTGCTCAAATACGGCTAAGCCCGCAGGTTGTAGCAGTAAACCTGCACCTACTGGAGATAACTCATCAACTTGTTCAAAAATAGTAACGTGGTTGCCTTCACGGGCGAGCAAAATCGCAGTGGCTAAACCTGCCGTGCCTGCACCAATAATGGCAAAATGAGGTGTTTTCATTGTTTATTCTTTTGAAGCATTTATGGGTTCAATTTAGCAATGAATGAATAGTTGAGCTATAAATTTTTTTAAAACTAAAGTTTTTCCATAAAAAATCCCTTGCACTGGCAAGGGATTTTGAACTTATTTCAATATGCGCCAAAGTGCTAATAAACTACTCAGCACAATCAGAATAATCGAGACAAACCAAGGACTAATAATCGCAATAGTCAGTAAAATCAGCATGCTACTACCGAACATCCAACTGCGGCGTTGTTGGTGTTCCATTTGCAAACGAAGTTGCTGAATTTCACGTAACTGACGGTCTTGCCAAGCTGACTGATTTTTTAAACCATTTAGGCTGTCAATAATTAAGCTTGGGAAATCTTGAGCACCTAAAAGCAGATCAGGTAATTGCTGGCCGAGCTCTTTTACATTTTTGACTGGGTTCATGTTGGATTTGACCCATTCCGTCAAAATTGGTTTTGCCAATTTCCAGATGTCGAGCTGCGGATAAAGGTCAGTCCCTAAGCCTTCTACATGCACTAAAGTTTTGAGTAGCAGCATGAGCTGTGGTGGGATTTCTAAATGGAAGCGACGAGCAATGTCCATCACTTGAATTAAGATACCCGCAAAATCAAGTTGATCCATTGGTTTAGACACCATTGGCCCAACAGTTCGGCGCATTTCACGTGCTAACGCGTCTTGATCTGTACCCGGTGGAATCCAGCCAGCTTGATGCACAATTTGAATAAGCTGCATAAAGTTGCTGTTCATGACAGCAAGCAACATGCGGGCAACCGTCATCTGGTCGTGTTTAGATAGCTCACCCATAATCGCACAGTCCAACGCAATAAAACGTGGATTGTTTGGATTAATGGTTTCTACAAAAACATTACCAGGATGCATGTCGGCATGGAAAAAGTTATCGCGGAAGACTTGCGTAAAGAAAATGGTTAATCCTTTTTCTGCAAGTTGTGCGCGGTCCATGCCTAGACGGTCAAAGGTTGCCGTATCTGAAATAGGCACACCAGTAATGCGCTCAGCCACCATGACATCTTTGGTGTCCATGTAGACTTCTGGCACATACATCATAGTTGAGCCAGTAAAGTAATGGCGCATACGACGTGTGTTATCTGCCTCAATACTCAAGTCCAGTTCATTTAAAATGATCTGGCGGTAGTCTTGAATAATTTCGGTGAGATGCAATGCACGAGCAGCTTCAAGGCGGCTTTCTAAGGTATTGCCTAACCATGCCAAAATCTCAAAATCTTGTAAGATTTGATTGCGAATATCAGGGCGAGTCACTTTAACAACGACTTCGCGACCATCATGCAATGCAGCAGTATGCACTTGGGCAATTGATGCAGCAGCTAATGGCTGGTCATCAAAGCGAGCAAACAATGTATTAACGTCAGCTTTTAACGAATCTTGAATACGTTGTTTGGCAACATCTCCATCAAAAGGTTTTACTTGATCTTGAAGTAAAACCAGTTGAGCGAGTACCTCAGGTGGAATTAGGTCACGGCGAGTAGACAGTAATTGACCAAGCTTGATTGCAAGTGGTCCCATATCTTCTAAAGCTTCTTTAAGCTTTAAAGGATTTTTACGTTCACGACTCGACCATGCAGCTGGATGCATTTTAATAATATTTAATGCATGCTGAGCTTTAACTGGTAATTCATCCGCAGGGAACAACGTATCGAGTCTATAGTGCGCTGCAATACGCCAAAGTTCGAGTAAACGTGAAACGTGCGGAATCATATAAAGTCTTACCTAGTCTTGAGAGGGTTGTAGTTGTGCATTGAGTTGCTGCAATCTTGCTTCAAGACGGTCAATGTCTTGATTAAGCTTGCGAGTTGCTTGAGTTAAGTCATCCATTTCCCAGCGAGGGGCGAATAGGCCGCTATCTTCTTTTAAGGCATCTTCAGCAAAAAACAGATGGCTTTGCACCGAGCGTTTTAAATGTTTTGGTGCAAGTTGAATCTTGCCAATTTCATGAGCGAGTTGAGGACCCACCCATCTTGATAAATGCGCAGCTAAATCAGGTTCAGCTTGCTGCATAATTTTTTGAATATCCTGTAATAGGTGATAATCACCTTGGAGCGGGATATTCCCAATCTGGTCTGGATCGCTGACCAATAATTTAATCAGTTCAACGACATCTTTAACATGCAAAGTTGCGGTTGCTTCAGAAATTTTGAATTGGGCATCAAAAGGACGCTGTTCAAAAATAGAAGGCTTTTCACTATGACCTGTTACGGTAGGTTCAAGACGTACTTTTTCTTGGTCAAAGAACACATCGACAGAAAGCTGCGGGCTATCAATCACAACACGCAACATTTTGCCCTGTAACTGATTAAGCTGAATGCGAGTAACCGCATCCAAATCGATCAGATGATGAATGATACGTTCGACTGCACCAAGTGCCAAAATCGACCACATATCGTTATCCCTTACAGTTTGAAGCCACGGTGAACGGCAACGATACCAGCAGTAAGGTTGTGATAGTCACAGTTCTGGAAGCCAGCATTTTCCATCATACCTTTTAAGGTGCGTTGGTCTGGATGCATACGAATAGATTCAGCCAAATACTTATAACTTTCTGAGTCATTTGCAACCAATTTACCCATAATCGGTAAAGCAGTGAATGAATAGAGGTCATAAAGTTTTGAGAATGGCTCAAATACAGGTTTAGAAAATTCAAGAATCAGTAAACGGCCACCTGGTTTTAATACACGGAACATAGAAGCAAGTGCTGCGTCTTTATCTGTCACGTTACGTAAACCAAAGCTAATGGTTACAAGGTCAAAGCTGTTGTCTGCAAAAGGTTCTAATGTTTCAGCATTGGCAAGAACGAAGTCAACATTGGTACAGCCTGCATCAATTAGACGGTCACGGCCAACATTGAGCATAGATTCGTTAATGTCTGAAAGTACAACATGACCTTGCGGACCAACTTCACGGCTAAATACTTTTGCTAAGTCGCCTGTACCGCCAGCAATGTCTAACACGTGTTGACCACGGCGGACACCAGACATGTTAATTGCAAAACGCTTCCACAAACGGTGAATACCAAATGACATCAAGTCATTCATCAAGTCATATTTGCTTGCAACTGAGTGGAAAACTTCTGCAACTTTTTGTGCTTTATCTTCAGTTCTAACGGTTGAGTAACCGAAGTGTGTTGTTTCACCAACGTTGCCAGTATTACCAGCACCACGAGGTAAATTGTATTTAGGTACAGAACCATTCACAGGTGTGTCTGTTAAGGTTTGCTGTAAAGTTTGTTGTTGCCCTTGAGGAGTACCTTGAGGTAAAGGTGAGCTTAGGAATGGGCTAACTTTGTCTGAACTTTGTGCCTGCTCAGTTGGAGATGTTGGCTTTTGGTTTTCGTTAGACATATTGTCTCTCCTAGACTCAAACTCAAGTGAAACGGAATAAGTTCTGCATGATGACAGATTTTGTCTATTTTTACAGGCATCATCATGCAAATATAATGAATAAAATCTCAACTTCGCGAGGTTGAGTTTTTCTATGTGCCGACCTTATCACACTCTAAACGGATTCGGATGCCCTGAATGTACATTTTCAATAATCTGGCGTTCTTTTTCAGTAAAAGTCTTGATAAAGGTCTCGGCCGATTTTAACGGTTTCATCGCACTAAAACCATCTTGAATGAAATCATACATCAATTCGAAGTGATATTTTTGGGCAATACCTTTACACATTTTAAAAGCAGTAAACATCATAAATGAACGCATGTATTTATCGAGCGCTGCTCCTAAATCGTCAAGAAGAGCAAGTTGCTGGTAACGAGCTTCGGCCTGATCAAGCTTGATTAAGGTTAAACGCATAATTTCATCAGTGAGTACTGTATCTGCCGGATAGTCCTCAAGAAGTTGCATTGCTACTTGCTCATCAAGTTGGGTTGCAAGTACAGCCAAACTTACTGATTTAGTACCTGTTTTAATTGCATTCTCAGGCAAGACTTTTTCTGCTTTATGCGCATATTTCAATAAGCGTTCGATTTGAGCTGCAAGAGCATCAAATTCTGGGCCACCATATAAACGATTTAAAAAGTACTCTGACATGAGCTTGTGCGCTGGCAGATTAAAAAAGTCATGATGCGTATCTTTCATCCGCTCTTTTAACCATGTTTGTACATCTTGCAAACGCTGAGCAAGTACTGGATTATCGTGATAATTAAATGTTTTATATTGTTGTAAAAGATCATCAAAAGCAGCGAGTTTAGACATTTAAGGCTCTAATATTGGGCTATTTGCAAAAAATCATAAAAGGCATTGTAACCTTGTACTATGGCGAGTAGATGTAAAAAAAATGATTCATGCGTCAATTTTTAAACAGAATTTTGTCGCAATGACATAATTTGTATAGCAATTCATCATTTAACCGCATAAGTTAAAGATCATCGAAATTAAACAATAAAAGATTAGAGCCGTGGACTATGAGTGAACAACAACCAAAATTTGAGATTCGTGATGAAGAACAGCTTTCAGTCGATTTGATTGAAGCACAATATGCGTTAAAAGAAAGTCGGGGCAAACCCAACGCTAAAAGCACACTGATATTAATGAGTGGTATTGAACTGGCTGGAAAAGGCGAGGCCGTTAAGCAGCTTCGTGAGTGGCTAGATCCACGATATTTACGAGTCAAAGCAGACGCGCCACGTGTGCTGACAGACACAGAAGCATTTTGGCAATCTTACTCGGAGTTTATTCCGACTGAAGGACAAATTGTGGTGATGTTCGGCAACTGGTATAGCGATTTGCTCGTCACCGCAACGCATGTTTCCGAGCCTTTAGATGATTCGCGTTTTGATGAATACGTTGAAAATATGCGGGCATTTGAGCAAGATTTAAAAAATAACTATGTCGATGTGGTTAAAGTCTGGTTCGATCTATCATGGAAATCGCTGCAAAAACGTTTAGATAAAATAGATCCGTCAGAGCAACACTGGCATAAGCTGCATGGTCTAGACTGGCGTAATAAAAAACAATATGACACTTTGCAAAAGTTACGCCGTCGTTTTACCGATGATTGGTACATTATTGATGGCGAAGATGAAAAGCAGCGTGATCAATTTTTTGCTCAATACCTTTTACAACACATGCGTCAACTTCCAGAGCATGAAACTGAAGTTAAAGGAAAATGGCAGCAAGCTAAAATTCCAGAGAGTTTATTAAAACCTTCTAATGAACCACTTGAAAAAGCTGAATATAAAAAAGAGCTGGATAAGCTGAGTAAAAAAATTGCCGATGCCATGCGTTTTGATAAACGCAATGTCGTGATTGCTTTTGAAGGCATGGATGCTGCTGGTAAAGGTGGGGCCATTAAGAGAATCGTTAAAAACTTAGACCCGCGTGAATATGATATTCATTGTATTGGTGCACCTGAACGCTTTGAAGCTCGACATCCTTACTTATGGCGCTTTTGGAACCGCATTAATGAAGCTGAAAAAATCACGATTTTTGACCGTACTTGGTATGGCCGAGTGCTGGTAGAGCGAGTTGAAGGGTTTGCTTCACCTTTAGAATGGCAGCGTGCTTACGATGAAATAAATCGCTTTGAAAAAGATTTATTTGATAGTCAAACGATAGTGGTAAAAATTTGGCTAGCGATTAGTAAAGATGAGCAAGAGCAGCGTTTTAAAGCCAGAGAAGAAACACCGCATAAACGCTTTAAAATCACTGCGGAAGATTGGCGTAATCGTGATAAGTGGGACGATTATTTAAAAGCGGCCGCAGATATGTTTGAGCGAACTAGTACTGAATATGCACCTTGGTATATTGTCGCAACCGATGATAAATATACGGCACGTTTAGAAGTGTTGAAGGCCATTTTAAAACAGCTGAGAGCAGACTAAGCTCTCAGCTACAAGGCAAACATTAATTTACAATAGTGCTACGGCTTTTTTGCTGAATACGTTTTGCAAGGTTATAACTATCATTCAGATGAGTTTCTGCTATTTTTTTCATCATGAAATAGCCTAAACTTGCTGCTACAATTTGCCCACCTAGTGGTATAAATTTAGTCACCTGTTTCGTTACGATTTTGCCAAGAAAGCCATTAAATGTTTTTTTAACTGTAGTACGCGCTACTACAAAGCCTGAAAATTCAAAACCGCGTTTACGTAGTTCATCCCAATGAACTGTTTTAGTTTTCGGGTCGTAGACACTCACGTGTTCAGGTGCTAAGCCAAAACGGGAATTGATATCTGGAATAAGGTACGACAAAATTCCCAAATCGACTGCCACGTCAAAAAAAGGAATCGGTACAATTGCCGCTCCTGCTGAGACGTAAGCTCTTTTTTTGATGAGATCATGACACTCATCGCGAATTTGTTCCAGATTTAGGCTAGGATCAATATAGTCAGGAATCTTGTCAATTTTCATAATGTCTACCTGTATAAGTTTCTTGATGGCGTCATTTAAACCAAGTGTAAGTGACACCTAAAGTTAAATTATGCTGTGTTTAAACCAACGTGACATAGTCAGATTCAGTTGTATAGTAATGAATGTTTATGATTTTGTGCATAAATTATGCAAGCAGGATATGAAATAAATGGGGATTCATGTTATTCAAAGTCAACGTATTGATGTGTTGTTGCAAGGTGTATTGACGTCTACATCTCAAGCTTCAACGCATCCATTACAGGTTTTGAAAACCCAGCATTTTATTGTTCCAAGTCCTGCGGTCGAGCAGTGGCTGATACAAAAACTTGCAGAACAGCAAGGCATGAGTGCTAATTACCAGTTTCACCAACGGGTACGTGGCTTCCAGTGGTACGCCTACCAGCAAGTTTTAACTGCGCATAAAGAACAGGTTCGTAAAGCGAACATTCCACGTTTAATTTTTAAATGGCGAGTGCATCAAGCTTTGCACGAATTCATTCAACCAGACACGATAAGTATAGATTCGTCGCATCCTTTACATTCTATTGTTCAGCGTATTTATGACAGTGCAGATCGACTCGAACAAGGCATAGATAAACAATTAAAAAAACAAAAAATGCTGTATTGGGTCGCTGAGCAGGTTGCCGATCTATTTAGCAACTATATGATTTATCGTGGACAGTGCCAGCGTGGTTGTGAAAATAGTTGTACCTGTCCGGAAAACTGGTTATCTGCTTGGGGACAGGGCCGAGCACTCGATATTGAAAAATATATTGTGCAGAAAGATGAAGAAGTGACTGCTTTTGCATTACATCAAACTGAGGAGCTAGAACGTTGGCAGCGTTGGTTGTGGCAGCAACATTTTCATGATGACTTTTTGCAAATGCAGCAAATTGATGCATTGTTTTGGCAAGAGTTAGATCATCCGGACCGCAGTAAGCGTGCTATTTCAAGATTACCTAATCAAGTAGTGATTTTTACATTATTAGATTTACCACCAAGTCAGTTACAGTTCTTGCGCCGTTTAGGTCAATATATTGATGTCTTGATTTTGCACTATAACCCTTCACAAGAATATTGGGCCGATAGTGTCGATCCGCTCTGGAAGCAGCGTTATGATTTAGGTGTAAAAGAGCGTTTTATTGCGAAAAATCCAAAGGCTACTGATGCTGAAATTAGCGATTTCTTTAATAAATTTACACTCAATTTTAATGCTGAAGCGCGTGAGTCTAGACATCCGCTTTTAACCAGATTAGGAAAACAAGCCCGCGACCACTTTTCACTATTGTCGAATTTATCTACGGGTGAAGAAGGTAAGTGGGTTGATGCTTTTGTGGATGATTTTCCTGAAAGTCTGCTCGGTAAAGTTCAGTCAGATATTTTGCATTTAGTGGAACCTCAAGCGAAACAATATGAACTCGCTCCAGACGATGACTCGATTCAGATTCATGTTTGTCATTCAACTTTACGTCAGCTTGAAGTTTTAAAAGAGCAGTTAATTGGTTGGTTGTCTAAACCACATGAACAGCCGCGCCGTCCAAACGATATTTTAGTTCTAGTTCCTAATTTGGCTGATATAGAGCCTTTAATTCGAAGTGTATTTCCCGCTACTGCCACTGAGCAAGGTGTACATTTGCCAGTGAAAATTGCAGGTGTTGCATCACTCGATGCACTTAACGCTTGGCGTGCCGTAATTGGGCGTATTCAACTGATGCAGGGCCGTTTTAGCTTTGATGATTTTGCTGACTGGTTAAGTTTGCATGCGACCCAGCAACGTTATGAACTTGAGTATGTTCAGGTTGAGCGAATTTTAAATTTACTTGCCGATGCGGGCTTTAAACGAGGGCTAGATGCAGAGCATCTCAAACGTAGTTTGTGTGAAGGGGATGATGATTACCGATATAGCTTTAAATTTGCCTTAGAGCGATTGGCTCTTGGCATTGCTGTGCCTGTGCATGCAACGTTCAATCAAGTGTTGAGTTATGCGAAAGTTCAACCGAGTGATTTTGAGCTGGTGGGTACACTCATTCAGATTTATCAAGATTTGAACGAGCGCCGTGATTGGCTGACTCTGCATGAACAAGGGAAAGTCTATACGGTTGAATATTGGCTCCAAGTGCTGGGCAAAGATATTGTTGAATTTGAGCAGGTCGGTGTTGCTGCTCTAAAAGCTGTGCGTGAAATTGTTAAAAAACAAGAACGAATGTTAACGCTCGCAAGCTATTACGCCGAGACAGAAACAGGAACTTTGCGCAAAATTACTTTGCCTCTGCCTTATATTATTGAAGAAATTCAACGGACTTTAGAAAGTCAAAGTGCGCAAGCTGAGCCGACTGGGCAAATTACTTTTGCCCAAATTGGACACATTCGACCGTTACCTTATCGTTTAATGGTCCTGCTAAATCTGGATGCAGGGCAATTTCCAAACCGCGATACCCATGTTCCATTTGATTTAATGGATGCACTGCGTCAACAGTTAGGCGATCGCTCTCGACTTGAAGATGATCAAGGGGCGTTTTTAGATGCTTTATTATTAGCCCAAGAAAATTTATGGCTGTTTTATAACGGCTTTGATGTGAACGATGGCGAGGTGCGCGAACCCTCCAGTATTCTTCAAGAGTTCCGTGAACATCTTGCCTTGATTGTGAAAGCTGAAGACGGTGTACCTGAAAGTGTCGTTATTGAAGGGATTGAAATTCCATCACAATTAAAACAACTCTATCACTTACATAATTTACAGCCCTTCGACCCGAAAGGTTTCACTGTAGAAAAAAGTGTTATCCGTTACCAAGATCACTGGTTTAAGGTCGCTTCACAAATTCAGCAAATTTCAGGAAACCGTCAACCTTGGGCGAACACAGCCTATCCGCTACAAGCACCGGATATGTTGGTTTTAGAAAGTCAGCAGTGGATAAAGGATGTGACATTCCCTGCACGGTTATATTTGAAGACTTTAGGGGTAGAAAACTTAGGAAGTGTTGGAGTGCTCGACCAAAATGAACCTTTGCTATTAGATGGTTTAGGGCGTTATGCGATTCGACATTTTTTACAACAATCTAAACAGCAAGCACAACCTGAAGTATTAATTGATCAGTTGCCTGTAGGTAAAGTCAAATATAGCGCATGGCAACAAGGTGTGTTCGAGCAAGAATGTTTGCTTGAACGCCTTCATCATTATGCACCTGCAGTGACACAAACAACTCAGCGTATTTGGCGAATTGCTAAACAGCTTCATATGAATATTACCGTTCCGAAGTCTGAAACTCGGGACTGGGTCAGCATGGAACCTTCAAGTGCTCGCGCAAAAAGACGGGCTAAAGTTTGGTTAGAATATCTGCTCTGGTTAGCTTATTTGAATGAGGGTAGTGCAGGAGCTGAAAAACGCCGTATTGTGGTTTTTAGCGATCAAACTGTGATTTGTAGTGGTGTAAGTTCTGAGCAAGCTCGGCAATATTTACAGCCATGGTTTAAAATCTGGCGTCATGCACAGCAACAACCATTGGTTCTACCAGCAGCCTTATTATTAAAACCATTAGAAAAAGCCAAAGCATATCAGTGGGAAACAACAAATCAGGCAGAAAAAGCAAAACTGGATGAGAAGAGCTACACTGAGCTGTTAAAATACTGGAATGAAACAGGGTCATTTACCACAATGGATATGACTCAAAATGAAGCTTGTAAGTTGCATCAAGACTGGAGCTTTATTTTACAAGAACAAGATGCTCAAGCTTTGCTTCAACATGCTTGTGATGAGTTTGCATATGATTTGTATCATCCAGTTTTTCAATTTCAACATTCGGAGTAAGACATGAACTCAAGAGTACAGGTGTCTTATCAACCTATTATTGATATTGAATTTAGTGGCTTACATTTAATTGAAGCTTCGGCAGGAACAGGGAAAACCTATACCTTATCGAGCTTGATGGTCCGTATCTTTCTTGAAAAGTACTTGCCTAGACAAGTTATTGCGACCACGTTTACCCGTGCTGCTGCTGCCGAGTTAAAAAGCCGTATTCGTGCACGTTTGGTTGAAACGTACCGTTATTTAGATGCCAAGCGTAGTTTTACAGAACAAGAATTACTTATGCAGGCAGAGCAAGAACCTGATTTATTACTCCAGCATATTCTAAAGCATTTTGCGACGCGTATTGCCTATGCGTGTGAACGTTTGAAATTGGTTATAGATCAGTTAGACGAGTTATTTGTCGGGACACTCGATAGCTTTAGCCAAAAACTATTACGTGAGTTTGCCTTTGAGAGTGGCAAAATTGAACGTGCTCAAATCACCGATGATGCTAAAACCTATAGTCGACAACTGATTCATGATGTACTGCGTGAATGGATACAGTCTCAACCTCAGACCGTGATTGATGCGTTGTATCTGGCAGGTGAATTAAAAAGTGTCGATAGTTTTGTCAAACTGGTCGAAGACTCACTTAACTTTAGTTCTGCTCATTTTAAACTTCCTGAAAAGCCAACCATTCAGTTTGAACAACTTGCTCAGCTCAAACAATTAGCGACAGAAATTGATATCAGTCTTTTAGAAGCATATTACTTGCTTGATGGCGAGCACTATAAACATGTGAGCGGGACAGTATTTAGAAATGGGGCATTTAATAAACTATTTAGTGAATGTTTACCGCAGCTACTACAAGTTCTAAAGCAAAGCGACAGCATTTTGGTTTTTGATGGGTCATTAGCCGCACAACGAGAACTTGTTTTTAAGTTTTTAGGTCAACTTGCCGATCAGAAAGTTTTTAAGAAATGTCCTGCTGAAATTTCAGATGGTTTCTATCAACATCCTTGTATTCAACAGATTCAACAGCTATTTGGTGTGCTGAAAAACTACGCTGAGCAGTTCGACCAGCTTCATATTTTTTTAAAAGCCTATTTATGTGTTGAGGTTAAAAAACGTTTACCACAAGTTTTACAAAATAAAGGTGAAACTACTTTTTCTCAGCAAATTCGAACACTTTCTGAAGCTTTAAAAGGTGAACAGGGACAGCGTTTCGCTGTGTTTGTGCAGGCGCGTTATCCCTTAATTTTGGTTGATGAATTTCAGGATACCAACCAAGATCAAGACGATATGCTGGCGAGCATTTGGCGCCATCCAGAGCGCTACCAAAAAGGTTGCATGATTATGGTGGGTGACCGTAAACAGGCGATTTACGGTTTCCGCGGTGGGGATATGCTCACCTTCTTAAATGCCTATAAAGATATTCAAGCCAAACATGGTCGTGAATATAAGTTAATTCATAACCATCGTTCTGTTGCTGATCTGGTTGATGTGGTCGACGCCTTATTTCAACGACAAATTGATTTTGGTGAAGAAGTTCAATATGACCCAATTCGAGCAGGCACTCGGCCTCATCCTGTACTGATTGAGCAGAATAATCATAATCCTCACCCTTTACGCTGGTTAATGCTCAAAGATAAAGAAACAGAGGCTCAGCAAGTTGCATGGAAGATTCGAGATCTACTTAACCAGTCACATGCTGGACAACTATATTTTCAAAAAGATACTCAGACTCAAACCTTAAACGAAGATGATATTGCGGTATTGTCTCGTAATCATGATGGGCTGGATAAAGTTCAATTTGAGCTAGAACGTTTAGGAATTAGGGTTAATAGGCCATCAAAACGAAGTGTTTTCGATTGCTCGATTGCTCAAGACGTGGGGGCTTTGCTGACCGCCATACTTCATCCTTACGATGAAGCAAAAGTGAAGCGAGCTTTGATTAGCCGTCTATTTGCCATGGATTTAAAACAACTCTTGCAACTTGAGCAGACAGCCGAAGGGTTAAGCCAGTTTATGACTGGTTTTGACACGATTAGAGAGTTGTGGTCCACTCAAGGCTTTTTAGTGGCATGGCAACAATGCCTCATCCAGTTTGATATATGGCAAAATTTGGTTGCAGCTCAAAGTAAAGATAATGAACGGGTTGTGGTGAACTTGCGTCATTTAACTGAAATTCTGAGTCAGCACAGTGAGAAATACTCAGGTGCTCAGAACCTTTATCACTGGTATCTCAAACAGTTGCGTTCTCCTCTTGACCGTGATTGGGAATTAGAACGTAAATTATCGAGTGAAGCTGGTGTTCAGCTCATGACAATTCACCAGTCAAAAGGGCTGGAATTTAAGATTGTATTTTTATTAGGTGCAGACAAGCCCTTTCGAGAAAATAATAAAACACTCAATTTTTCGACCCAAGATATAGTTCAACCAGACTCAAGTCAGACCTTGACTCAACGTGTAGTTGCGATTGCTGATAAGACTTATTTGAATGAAGTTGAACTTAAGCAACATGAAGAGCGAGCGCTCGCTGAACAGAATCGTCTTTGGTATGTCGCTTTAACGCGAGCAAGCCACCGCGTCTATGCACTTTTACAAGATGTGGATGGTAAATCAGTATCAGGCCTCGCGTTTTGGAAAAATAGGACTGAGCCTTTTCAACACCGTTGCTGTACGGATGAAATGGTTTTGGAGCAGATTCCACAGGCAATTCATTTAGCCAAACAAACAAGTATTATTGAAATACAAGCGCAACGGTTTCCTGAACAACGTTTTTATTCGAGAGGTAAAACCAGTTTCAGTTATTTGGCACAGCATTTAAAACATAAGGCTGGCACAGATTTATTGGCGAGTCAGAGCAATGATGCTGTATTGGCAGAAGATGAGCTAGATTTAATTAACACTGCTGAGGCAATCAGTGCTCAGCCGATTGACTGGATCAAGAGTAACTTCCCTCGAGGAACGCTTGCTGGTAATTTCTTACATGAAATCTTTGAGCACATCGATTTTCAATGTTCAGATGACTGGGTAAGTGAAATACGTCGTCGTTTTAAAAATGACTATAGTAGTCTTTGGCAAGATTTACTTAATAAATATAACGAGAGCTTCCCAGAGCAAGAAGATGCCGAGAATCTGCTTTACCAGTCCGTTGCAGAGTGGCTGAAAGATATTTTGCAAACGCCGCTTGATCAAGGTTTCCGACTAAATCAGCTTAAACAAGAGCAGTATTTGTCAGAGTTTCCTTTTTATTTAGCACTCTCAGATCGGGTTCTAGCGATGACACGTATTCAGCAGCTTTTCGCTGAGTATGGTTTGAATATGCCTGAATTACTTGAAGCACGTTCAGCGCGTTACCTCAATGGTTCTATCGATTTAGTTTATTTTGATGGGCAGCGTTACCACATTGCCGATTATAAAAGTAATTATTTAGGTGATGATCTTGCAGATTATCGTAGCGATAGCATTGCCCAAAGCATGTCTTTGGCAAGTTATTGGCTACAGGCAGGTTTATATCTCGTTGCATTACATCGCTATTTGCAAGTCAAAATGCAGGATTACCAAATTGAGCAACACTTAGGTGGGGCAACTTATCTTTATTTACGTGGCATGAATGGTGAAGCTGAGCAGGGCTATTATTACTGGCAGCCTAGCATTGAGTTTATTCTGCGTCTTGATGCCATTTTGGGGTATTTTGCTGAGGATAAAATAGCATGAAAAATGCTGATAAAATGCGTAATTTGAAGATTAACAAATACTTGGCATGTGGATAAGCCTGTCTATAACCATGTGGACAAGCGTGTGGAAAACTAGGTGGATAAGTGTGTGGACAATCTAAACAGCCCTGAACAAGCCGATTTAAGCTGGTTAACAACGTGGAGTAACTTCTTAAATCAGGCTCCATTTACTGAACAATCGCAAGTGACAGAAGCTACTTCTTACTTGCAGCAGCTTATTGAAGCGAGCTTACAAGGCGATAGTTGTATTGATATCAGTTCAGAGCAAATTGCAGCACTTGGTCAGCTTGCTATATCTGCCGATCAAGCAACCTCAAAAGTTGCGCCGTGCGTCTACGATGAGCAGGGGTTGGCATTATACCGATATTGGCACCTAGAGCAACGACTTGCAGAACAAATTTGTCGATTAAAGCAACAATTAATTCAACCTGTCTCTTGTGATGACTATTTAGACCTGCTTACCGATCCTCATCAACAGGCAGCTTTACAAATGGTTGCTCGGCAGAGCCTGAGTATTATTACCGGTGGGCCGGGTACAGGTAAGACTTATACGCTGGCACGTATTATTGCTGTACTTAGCCAAGCAATTCCACATATTCGTGTAGCGATGGCTGCTCCAACAGGTAAAGCAGCACAGCGAATGCAAGAAGCTTTACAGAACTCGTTTAATGATCCTAAATTGCTTGAGTCCGGATTAGTTGGCGAAGAGCTCAGAAATCAGGGAACACAAACGATTCACCGTTTGTTGGGGATGGGACATAGCCAGACACCACGGTTTAATCAAAAACAGCCTTTGCCTTATGACGTGATTGTCGTCGATGAAGCTTCCATGCTGGATTTAAATCTGGCTACTCTTTTATTTGAAGCTGTGCCTGAGTCTTGTCGAATTATTTTATTAGGAGATGCAAATCAGCTTGCTTCTGTCGATGTCGGCGCGGTTCTTGCAGATTTGCAGCAAATACAGGCGTTGGCTGATAACCGAGTACAATTACAAACCAGTCGTCGTTTTGCTGAAGGGGCATTGATTGGACAAGTGGCTAAATTTATTCAGGCTCAAAGCTATCAACAAGACCATGTAGAGGTTTTACAGCGGTTTGAAGTTGATATTGTTCAGGTTTCAGAATTAAAGCCCATACTTTTACAAAGAGATATGCCTGATGTTGTTCAGCTTGAATATTTACCAGAAGGGAATCTATTAGACCTAGATACCTATTATCAAAAGCTAATGCTCGGTTTCCAAGGGTATGTACAGAGTCTAAAAAATTATTTAAAAGAAGAGCGCTCGATTGAACAGGTCCAAAATGTAGTAAAAGCATTTGATGACTACCGGATTTTAACCGCGGTTCGGCATGGCCCGTTTGGGTTGCAGCAGTTAAACCAATGTGCGCAGCGTTGGTTGCAGCAGCAACTTTCAATAGTGACTCTTGGAGGATGGTATGTGGGTCGTCCTGTAATGATGACTTATAACGATTATCAGCTCGGTATTTCAAATGGCGATATTGGTTTGTGTTTTGAGCACAGAACTCAGCCACAGCAGTTCGAAGTATATTTTCCAAGTTTGAACAAATGGGTTGCTGCAAATCGATTACCTAAAAGTATTCAAAGTGCATTTGCCTTAACAATTCATAAATCGCAAGGGTCTGAATTTACCCATACTGCTGTCGTTTTAGATCAGGCTGCCAAGAACTTATTAAGCCAAGAACTTATTTACACTGCGATTACACGAGCTAAGAAAGTAGTCAGTCTTTTAGTGCATCAAGAGGCTTTATTACAAGCATTTACAGTTCGTACTACACGAAAAAGCGGTTTAGTTCAAAAAGTTAATCGGTTAGTTCGTTAAGACAAACTTAATATTTTTACCCTTGTAAGAAAAAGCTTACATAGATTCGAGATATTTGCTGCTAGAGTACACCCCGTGTTTTTGAGATTATAAACGCACAACGAGCTTGGCACGGAATGTCGGGCAAAATCGCACAATAATAATAACTTAAGTCGAGAGACTGCGAACTTACAATGAAGTAGGTGTATAAAGAGGAAACTTACAGCCGCTAAGCCTTGTAGTTTTGGGAGAGACTACAGGGCTTTTTTATATTCTACTTTTCACCATGTTTCAAAAAGCATTCGAACGTTTCGTTTTTAACACTATCTTCACTCTGTTTTTGTCTAAAGATTTAAATCAATAATATCAATATATTTATCTATAATATGATTTCAAAACAGGCATTTTTCCTGTGAATTGTTAAGTTATATGTTATACAGAACTGTACGTTAAAGGTAAAAAATGGCTATTTACCAAATATTATACAGACCTGTACGTTTTCACTTACATGATGATAAGAAAAATACTACTTTTCTTCATAATTGGATATGTCACAATACATCACATAAGGAAATAGAAACGAAAACATCGGAAGTGAGTTAAAACAACAAGAAGGATGTGACTAGCATCTCACCAACGACAATAAAAACAGTAATAACACGATAAACAAAAACTACAGCGCAAAAAACCCAAGCAGAAATGCTTGGGTTTTTTATTTGTTTCTACACTAAGTCAGTTTCATGAGAATCACTACCAAATAACGAACGGCGTTGATCTCTCGGTATACGTGGACATTGGGTTGAGATTTGATAGAGCACTTTAGCTAAAGCAGGTAGGTGAGTACCCACTACAGATTTACCAGTTGTTAATAAGGAAACACTGATATCTCTTTCAGGGTCGGCCCAACATAAAATGTTAGAGAATCCTAAATGACCAAATGCTTGTCCTGTCATTGGGCCAAAAAGACCTACAGGATTGCTACCTAACATTGGTCCTAAAGCATAGCGCATTGGAATCAGCAAAGTACGGTCAATGTTAACGCCTGTGGTTGGCAGTGTTGCTCTGAAAATTGTTTTCTCACTAAAGATTTGCCGACCGCCGTAGCTTCCTCCACTTAAAAGCATTTCAAAGAAGCGGCCAGCTTGTTCTGCACTGGTATAGATGTTCCCAGCTGGGCAAATGGTGTCCATAAAACGACTATCGTTAGTTACATCAACTGCAAGTTGTAAACCGCCACCTAATACATGATTCAGATAGTGATCGGTACCAAGGCGTGGGTGCAGACCTGTTGCACAGTTTAAGGCGACTTCTGAACGGTATTCTGGTTTTAAGCCATAATTGAAATAAGGCATCCCCATTGGTTTTTCGATAGTTTGATGTACAAACTCACGTAAATCCTGCCCAGTCACCCGTTCAATAACTTCTCCTAAAATATAACCTGCCGTAACAGCATGATAGGCAAGGTGATTACCAGCAGGAGACACAGGTCGGGCAGCATATAAACGTTTTAAAATTTCGTCTTTATCAAATAATAAATCTGGTGTGACATCGCCATCAATATAAGGAATGCCGCCACGATGTGCTAATAAATGAAAGATCGTTGCACGACGCTTACCATTTACCCCATATTCAGGAACATAATAGCTCACGGGATCAAGCAAGTTGATTTCGCCTTTTTCATCTAATAGATGAATCAACATGGCTGTAATCATCTTTGATGCTGAAAATAGGCAAACAGGTGTGTCAGGTGTTGCAATCAGGGCATTTTCTTGAAGGCCTGCTGGAGAGTTCCCTTGAGCATATCCAATGCTTCGATTGAGTAAAATTTTACCTTGTCTGCGTAAACAAAAGGTAATGAGTGGATAGTTTCCGGTTTTATATAGTCCTTCTATACTTTTCCAGATTTTTTGAATCTGGTGATCGCTCATTCCACCCTGTTCAGCAGCAACTTCATCTTTTTGTCGAATGACTTGCTCAATATTGTCCGGTACTGGACAAGTGTTGGTTGAAAAAATTTTCACACGTCCCTCGCGCTTCTTTCTTTTTATTCGAGGCTAGTGTGCAGGGTTAAGGTCTTCATGTCAGTGTCTAAAATGACAAGTTACTGAAAACTATTTTGCAATCCACCTATAGATACCTTAAAATAGGCGACTTGCTGTAGTGATGCACGGCAGTCAGTTGCCTCAACTGATTCATATCGTTTACTTTTTTAAGCATCTCGGAGAAATCGAATGGCTTTAACTAATGCAGACCGCGCAGAGATCATTGCTAAATTTGCTCGCGCTGAAAATGACACTGGTTCACCAGAAGTACAAGTAGCTTTATTGACTGCTCAAATCAATGATTTACAAGGTCACTTCAAAGCTCACAAACACGACCACCATAGCCGTCGTGGTTTGATCCGTATGGTTAACCAACGTCGTAAATTGCTCGACTACTTAAATGGTAAAGACCACGGTCGTTACACTGCTTTGATCGGTGCTTTAGGTTTACGTCGTTAATTCGATTTTTACTTTGTTTTCGCTATTTCGCATGTCGCAATGCTTTATCGCTGAAAAGAGAGTTTCACTTAATGTTAGGTTAAGTGATTTTTAGAAGGGGCGCTTGTGCGCTCCTTCTTTGCGTTTAACTTATTTTAAATAATTGATCTAGTGTGATGGCTTCTAAGCTTTGTCATTTATCTACCAATCGGTGTAGTCTGAATGCCAAACCTTAGGGGTCTCACTAGAATAAAATTAGGAAAATACAATACATGTCAATGTTTAATATCGTTCGTAAAGAATTCCAATTCGGTCAACATCAAGTCGTTTTAGAAACGGGTCGCGTTGCACGTCAAGCAAACACAGTTTTAATCACTATGGGTGGCGTAACTGTTTTAGTTGCAGTTGTTGCTCAACCTAAAGCAAAAGCGGGTCAAGACTTCTTCCCGTTAACAGTTAACTATCAAGAAAAACAATATGCAGCTGGTCGTATCCCTGGTGGTTACGGTAAGCGTGAAGGTCGTGCTTCTGAAGCTGAAACTTTAATTTCACGTCTTATTGACCGTCCAATTCGTCCGTTGTTCCCAGAAGGTTACTTCAACGAAATCCAAGTAACAGCAACTGTTGTTTCTTCTGACAAAACTATGGATGCTGACATTGCAGCAATGCTTGGTACATCAGCAGCATTGTCTATTGCTGGTACTCCTTTCCGTGGTCCAATTGGTGGCGCACGTGTTGGTTTAATCAACGGTGAATATGTTCTTAACCCGAACTTCGAACAGTTGAAAGAAAGTGACCTTGACCTTGTGGTTGCAGGTACAGAATCTGCTGTATTGATGGTTGAATCTGAAGCGAAAGAACTTTCAGAAGACCAAATGCTGGGTGCTGTTCTTTTCGGTCATGACGAAATGCAAATCGCAATTCAAGCGATCAAAGAATTTGCTGCCGCTGCTGGTGCTGTTGAGTCAACTTGGGTTGCTCCAACTAAAAACGAAGCTCTTCTTGAGCAATTAAAAGCAGCTTTCGAAGCTAAAATTTCTGAAGCATATACAATTGCGGTTAAACAAGATCGTTATGCAGCACTTGATGCACTTTATGCAGAAGCTGTAGCTCAGTTCGTTCCAGAAAATGACGAAACTGGTATTGCTGATGAAGTAAACGAATTATTCGAAGACCTTAAATACCGTACAGTACGTGACAACATCTTGTCAGGTAAGCCACGTATTGATGGCCGTGATACTAAAACTGTTCGTGCTATCGACGTTCAAGTTGGCGTATTAGATCGTGCACACGGTTCTGCATTATTTACACGTGGTGAAACTCAGGCGTTGGTAACAACAACTTTGGGTAATACTCGTGATGCGTTAATGGTTGATACCCTTGCTGGTACTAAAACTGACAACTTCATGTTGCACTACAACTTCCCTGCATACTCTGTAGGTGAAACAGGCCGTGAATCTGGTCCTAAGCGTCGTGAAATTGGTCACGGTCGTTTAGCACGTCGTGGTGTTCAAGCAGTTCTTCCTGCTGCTGACCGCTTCCCGTATGTAATTCGTATTGTATCTGACATTACTGAATCTAACGGTTCATCTTCAATGGCTTCTGTATGTGGTGCTTCATTATCACTTATGGATGCAGGTGTTCCGCTTAAAGCACCAGTTGCGGGTATCGCAATGGGCTTAGTGAAGGAAGGCGAGCGTTTCGCAGTACTTTCTGACATCTTGGGTGATGAAGATCACTTAGGTGATATGGACTTTAAAGTAGCAGGTTCTGCAAACGGTATTACTGCGCTTCAAATGGATATCAAGATTGAAGGTATTACTGAAGAAATTATGGAAGTTGCATTAAATCAAGCATTTGCTGGTCGTATGCACATCCTAAACGAAATGAATAAAGTCATTTCACGTGCGCGTGCTGAAATCAGTGCTCATGCACCGACGTTTGAAGTTATTAACATTAACCCAGACAAGATCCGTGATGTTATTGGTAAAGGCGGCGCAACTATCCGTCAAATTACTGAAGAAACTAAAGCTGCAATTGATATCGAAGACAACGGTACTGTTCGCGTATTTGGTGAAACTAAAGCTGCTGCTAAAGCTGCAATTGCTAAGATTCAAGCAATTACTGCTGAAGTTGAACCAGGTAAGATCTATGACGGTAAAGTAATTCGTATTGTAGAATTCGGTGCGTTTGTAAACATCATGCCGGGTACTGATGGTCTTCTTCACATTTCGCAAATTTCAAATGAACGTATTGCGAACGTAACTGATGTTCTTAAAGAAGGTCAGGAAGTGAAAGTACAAGTTGCTGATGTTGATAATCGTGGTCGTATCAAATTGACTATGAAAGACATTGAACAAGCATAATTGTTCTGGTGACATGAAAAAGTCCGCTTGATGCGGACTTTTTTTATGGCATGATGCAAGTAATACAAAAACAGATCATTGTGGTATGCAGGTTTATTACTTTTATCGTCATCACGCTGACGGCTATGTCTTTTTAAGCCGTGAGCAACATAATGAACACATTCTGGAGTTTTTCTGGATTGATAGTGTCAGAACGGATGTGGTGAACCATAACGAAGAATGGCAACAAACAATTCAACAGCTTTCAGATGTGGTTATCAATGAATTTCATATGCGAGATATTGCGAATATTGAGCATCCTTGTGCATTTGATACGCTTGAAGAATACGACCTGCTTATTTTTAGAAAGCTCGTTACACCTGATGATGAAATTAAAAATGGGGAATCCCATGAGAGTGTATTTGGTCTAGCAACCACGCCGATTAGCTTTATTTTTACCCCTAAAGTTCTGATTAGTGTTCGTGAGCAAGGCAATAAGTCGATTGAAAACTATATTCAACGTCTCGAAAATATTTTATGTAAAACTTTGGAAGAACAAAACAAAACCCGTAAGCTGCCTAATTCGCCTGTAGATTTATGTTTACGCCTGCTGAATAGCATGGTGGATGGCTACCTTGATATTCGTTCACCTTTAACTAGAAGGGTTGAGCATTGGCAACAACAGCTATTACAAGGGAATCGGCGTTTTAAGCAGTGGCATCAACTGTTTCATGAAAATATGGCCTTTCAGCAGGTCGAAAATCTATGCGAAGAACAAATCGAAACCTTACAAGAGTTTCGTGATGAAATTGTAGAAAACTATCATCATGTTATTGGTGAGAAGACGCATAGTTCTCAAGATCTTTTATTAGTTCGTTTGAATGATTTAATGAGTCATGTCGAACGTATTCAAAAACATACTTTGCGTTTACGTAGCGCCATTCAGTCGGCGATTGATTTGCACTTCTCAGCAATTGCCAACCAGACCAATGAGAATATGCGTATTCTTGCCATTATTACTGCTGTATTTGCACCGCTTACGCTTTTAACCGGTATTTATGGAATGAACTTTGAGTTTATTCCAGGGCTTAAATCACCAGTAGGTTTCTGGATTATGCTCGGTGTTATGCTGCTAAGTACTGTTTTGTTACTGTACTATTTTTATCGACAACATTTAGTGGGGCGCGGTGAAAAAAGTGTGATTGATTTACTAGCTCAACAGCATCGCCAAGATCGGATGAATTTGTTTTGGTTTCTGGAATATGAACCGATTAAGCAGACTTTGAAGGAAGTGGAAAAGATTACTCGGTTGAAATAATTCTTCAATTTTTATTGAATTTTTTCCAAATTTGCTTGAGCTAAGCGTCATCCACAACCTGCCCATAATTTAGAAGTTATTGTTTTTGCAAAGTAATATTTTAAATGAAAGAAGTGAACAGGTTTTGTGGATGACAATGGTTTTGGTTACTTTTGCCAAAACAAAAGTAACGTAATTGGCTGATGAAATAGATAGTGAGTGCCCGTAGGACTCCGTCGTCACTATCTAATCTAATGAAAATGCTTCAACTGTTTTCTAAGTTGTTGCACTTCATCAATCAAATCTAACATCACAGCAACTGCTGCCAAACTTGCGTCAAAGTCACGTTGTAGACGATACGCTTTACGTGCACGTGCGACATCTTCACCCATAAACTGGTGTGCCTCAGGTGTGTTCTCGACTGATAAAATATCATATTCAATGAGCTGAAGAATCCAGTCAGGACTTTGGCCGCAAGCTTGGGCAAATTGTTGTAAATCAAATGTCGATTGTTCATCAACGACCTCTGCACTAAAGGTATGGCCGTCATATACAATTTCTCGATAGTGAATGGTTGTCATGATCTTGCTCCCTAATGAGATGAACGAGGTTCGAATGAAGCAAAGGCTTCTGCCAGTTGCTGATACGCTTCTTTTTCTTTTTCAGAATTTGCTGGGGGGAATACAATATTTAAAATTAAATAAAGATGGCCTGGCGTTTTATTTGGTATCCCTTTGTCTTTTAAGCGTAGCTGTTGTCCTTGTTTGGCATTTTTAGGTAAATTGACATGTAAGGATCCTGCTGGAGTTTTTACTTCAATACCTTGACCTAGTGCCGCTTCCCAAGGAGCTACATCTACGGTCAGATATACGTCACTGCCTTCAACATGAACACGGTCTGTATCTTTATACTGGATTTCAATATAAAGATCGCCGTTGGCACCGCCATTAATCCCGCTTTGGCCTTGTCCACTTAAGCGTATTTGTTGACCTTCTTTCATGCCTTTTGGTATTTTCACCTGCAAGGTTTTGCGTTGAACTTCAGGTTCGCCATAAGCGTTTATGGTTGGAATTTGCAAAGTAATTTGCTGTGTTGAACCATGATAGGCAATATCAAGATCAACCTCTATGCTGGCATGTTGATCTTCACCGCGATAACTACGTTGTTGTCTTTGATATTGTTGTTGCCCACCGCCAAAGCCTGCACCAAAGCGACCAAATAAATCTTCAAAACCACTAAAGTCTGCTTGTTCACCACCTGTAAAACCTTGGCGATAAAACTGTGCTCCATCAAAACCACCTTGTGCAGCACCCTGACCAAAGTTATTAAAACCTTGAGGATGATCTAACATTTGGTCATATTCGGCTTTTTTTTCTGCATTGCTTAATGTGTCGTAGGCAACATTAATGGCCTGCATCTTTTCCTCGGCATCTTTTTCTTTGCTGATGTCTGGATGATATTTGCGGGCTAATTTTCGATAAGCTTTTTTAATTTCATCAGCAGAGGCTTTGCGTGTAACCCCTAATTCTTCATAATAATTTTTTGCCATAATGTTTTATCACGATGGTGTTGTTTATTTCATTATGAAACGATTTTTAGAGTTTTCAATAAGCTAGATTGTATAAGAGTTGTTCTATTACGAAATCCAGCGGAACGTAAGGAGGTATAGCAAAATTAGACTATACCTCTAATGAATTAGATGAAACTCTGATATAAGCCGTACAGAGCAATAAGTAGAAGTAATAAACCGCAGAGGCCTAATATTTTTGGATATAAATGACTGTTAGAAAGGCGGCGGAAAAAGATATAAACCAAAGATAGGGTGAGGAAGTCTAAAACAATCCATGTCAGCGTAAGTAGGATTAAACTTAAATTTAATTGAGGGGTAATAGAGACAAATTGCGGAAAGAAAGCCGAGAAAAAGATAATATCTTTTGGGTTTGAAATACCGACAAGAAAGCCTTTTTTAAAGCCACCATTTTGTGCTGAAACTGTTTGTATCGCTTCTGGATGAGGAGCCTGAATAACTTCTTTGAGAATACTCAACCCCAGATAGCCAATATATAGGCAGCCTAAAATACGGATGATATTGAGGTAACTATCATTGACACTCAGTACTCCTTTTAAAACTAGTACTGAAATAAAAATTAAGACAAGGGATGCTAGGTTTGTACCAAAAATGGTTTCCAGTGCTTTTTTATAGCCCCCTTTAAGTCCAGCGCTTGCAACTAAAATCATGACAGGGCCAGGGGTCGCAATCATAATAACTACGCTAAAAATAAAGAGAAAATAATCAAAATAATTCATGGTATTTAGGCATCTTATTTATTAGGCTAAAAAGTAGCCTTATATTATCCTATTTAAATTAACATGTTGAAAATTATCATCAAAAAATACAGGTAAATAAAAAGGCGGTATAACCGCCTTTTTATAAAGTTAAAATATTAACTTAAATGTTCACCAAATAACGCTAAAGCCTCTTCAGCGGTAAAGGTATATTGCGTATTACAGAACTGACAGTCCATACGAATCGGGTTCTGATGTTCTAGGGTTTCATGAACAGCGTCTACACCAATTTGAATCAGGGCATTTGCACAGCGTTCTTTTGAACATGTACAGCCAAATTTTAATGCTTCAATTTCTGGTAAACGAACTTCTTCTTCGTTATATAAACGATATAAGATTTCATTTGCATCTAAATTGGTAAGCTCTTCAGCTTTTAATGTTTCGGTCAACATCGTCAAACGTGGCCATAAATCTTCATCGACCAAGTTTTGCTCTTCTTCATCATGACGTGGTAAGAGTTGAATCAATAAACCGCCAGAACGCTTATCTGTACTTGCCAACACAATACGAGTTGGAATTTGAGCAGATAAATCATAATACTGCATCAAGCAACCTGCTAAAGTCACTTGATCAAGCGGCACGATCCCTTGATAACGTTCGCCAAATTCCGGTTCAATATTAATAAATAAAACCGGATTAACTAAAGCGCCAAGAACTGTGCTGCTGTCTGTTGCTTCAACAAAGCGAGGGTCGGTTTCATAGTCCGCTAAAGCACGAACCTCTCCTAAATGGTTACATTCAGCCATCGCCCATTTGAAGGTGCCGCTAGCCTGGATTTGCAAGCTGATACGGCCTTTGATTTTTAGTGTACTTGCAAGTAATGCAGTCGCACTCAACATTTCACCTAGCAGAATTTTAACAGCAGGCATATAGTCACGTTGAGCTAAGATGGTTTGTAGGGCTTCTTCAAGATGAACTACTTCTCCACGTACTGGAAAGTTCTCTATATAAAAGCGTTGGCGTAAATCAGACATAATATTCTCCAGGGCCCTAAGCAGAGTATAACTATTTCGTTTTAATCAAGCTTAGGAAATGCAGCGAAGCCGCAAGCCGGACAGGGGGCAGCTTTGTGCCCATTGTCCAATTATTTAGGCAATGTGAATAAGTCCTTAATATAGCCATTTTCTGAAATCTCAAGTTATTCTAGATGATCTCTTGTAATGTCGATGCGATTTGGTTGTAAATGACGCTTTAAATTAACATCATGTTTTGATGTAGCCTGTTGCTGCGCATCACTTTCAAACAAATGTTCAAGCTCGGCTAAGGCATTACGATGTGTTTCAAAGATCTTCTGTTCGTCTGTATAAATACTTTGCTGCTGTATGAGCAATTTCTCATCATAATCCCGAAAGATTTCGATATTGTTATAGGCTTGTTCATCAGAGATACCGAGTTCTCGCAAAGCGCGGTAAGCCATACCTAATGAAGATAGATACGTTTCACGCCAAATGTATTCAACACCTAAATCTCTTAAAAGATGGACATGGTGACGGTCGCGAGCACGAGCCAACAGCGTTAAGTTTGGATAATTTAATCTAAGATGACGTGCGACATTCATAGAGTCTTCAACATCATCGATTGCTAAAATAAATACTTTGGCTTTTTCAATACCAGCAGAACGCAGTAAATCGGGCTGGGTCACATCGCCATAATAGAGCTTACCGCCGTATCGGCGAACAAAGTCCACTTGATGAAGATTGTTGTCGATTGCAGTAAAGCCTAAATGTTGTAGGCGAGCAATACGCGCGATGATTTGTCCAAACCGACCAAAGCCGGCAATGATAATCGGGTTATCCTGCTGAGGAATTTCATCATACTCGGGAGGACGTTCTTTATTAAACAGAGGAATGACCTGAGTTGCCATGATCCAGTAAATTACTGGTGTAAGTACCATCGACAACGTCACGATCAGAGTCACGGGTTCTAATATAGCTTGAGTTAAAACCTTCTCACTTTTGGCAAGACTCAAAATTACAAAAGCAAATTCTCCGCCTTGTGCCAAGCAAGTACCTAAAAGCAAGCTGTTATTCCAACTGTATTTTTTATAGCGGGCAATAGCGGTCAATATCAGCGTTTTGATGAGTAATAAACTGACTGCACCACCAATAATAAGCAAAGGCATTTCAATGAGCAGTGACAGCTGTGTGGTCATGCCAACGGTCATAAAGAATAAGCCAAGCAATAAACCTTTAAATGGTGCAATACTCGCTTCAACTTCGTGGCGAAATTCTGAATCTGCTAATAATACACCTGTGAGGAATGCACCTAATGTGGTGCTAATTCCTAAAGTGTCCATAAGCAAGACAACAGCAAGAATAATAAATAATCCTACTGCTGTAATAAGTTCAGTCGCTCCACTTTTGGCAACAAAGCGGAAGAATGGACGCATCACATAGCGACTAAACAGAAATAGACCAGTAAAGGTTGCAATGATAGCCGCAAAATAAGCTACCCCATGATGGGTTGATTCTGTTCCTGCCAATAATGGAATAATGGCAAGTAAAGGAATAGCCGCTATATCTTGGAAAAGTAAAATGGAAAAAGACTGCTGACCATAAGTCGTATTGAGTTGCTGCTTTTCGGTCAGAAGTTGTAATACAAAAGCGGTGGAAGACAGCGCAAGGGCAAAACCAATGACAAAGCTGACAGAAAGCTGCTGTTGAAACAGTAATAGTACGATCAGCATAAGAATAGCCCCACTAATGAGGACTTGCAGACTTCCCATTACAAAAATAGAGTTACGCATTTCCCATAAACGTTGTGGGCGCAACTCTAAACCAATCAGGAACATTAATAAGATAACGCCAAATTCGGCAAGTTCCATAATCGCTTCAGGGTCATGTGCAATATTTAAAACACTAGGGCCCAGAAGTATTCCTGTAAATAAATAGCCTAAAACTGTTGCTATCCCTAGGCGTTTGCCAAGAGGGACTAAAATCAGAGAAGCTCCAAGAAAAATTGTTGCTTGCAGTAAGAATGACATTCATTGCCTCGAATGTATTAGTCTCTTTTAAGTGTAAAGCCAAAAAGGCTTCTTCACACTATGATATTCAAGCCATCTAATTAAATTCTTGCGGATCAACATCAATTGAGAGTCGAAGTTGATGCTGCCTTGATGCATGAACCAATTGTGACCACCATTGTCTTAAGTAAAAATGGAGGCGAGCACGGTCAGCAGATAAAATCACCATGTGGGCGCGGTAGCGTCCAGCTTTACGCTCCATAGGGGCTGGAATTGGCCCCCAAATATCAACAATTTCACCCGCAATTTGGCGTAAATGTTCTGCCGCTTCATTTAAAAATTGCAAGGTATAGTCACGATCTTTGGATTCCGCACGTATCAGTACTGCATAACGGTAAGGCGGCAGTAATGCGACTTTACGTTCCGCAAGAGTTTGTTTGGCAACCGCCCGATAATCTTTTTCGATGAGCGTGGTCAGTAAAGGGTGATCTGGTCTTAGGGTTTGTAAATAAACATGGCCTTTATGTTCACCACGGCCTGCACGACCCGCGACTTGTACAATTAACTGTGCAGTACGTTCTGGCGCACGAATGTCTACGCTGAGTAACCCAGCATCAATATCTAAAATAGCAACCAAAGTCACGTGTGGGAAATGGTGACCTTTTGCCAACATTTGAGTACCAAGCAAAATTGTTGGTTTGTTTTGATGAATCCGATCATAGATTTTTTGCCAGCTACCGACACGACTGGTGCTGTCACGGTCAACCCGAATCACATCATAGTCTGGAAATAGTTCTTGTAAGTGCTCTTCAACCTTAGCTGTTCCAGCACCTAGGGTTTTTAGGCTTTTTTGCTGACATTCAGGGCAGTGATCGGGTAAGCGATGAACAGTACCGCAGTGGTGGCAGTGTAAATAAGAATAAGGCTGAGTGTGCAACGTAAAATGTGCATCACAATGTGGACAATTTGCTTGCCACCCACAACTTTCACAGACCAGTACAGGTGCATAGCCACGACGGTTTAAAAAGATTAAAACCTGTTCTTTTCTTGCTAACGTATGCTTGATTTGCTCAATAAGAGGTTGGCTAATTCCATGTTGCTTTTTGACAATTTTAAGGTCAATCAAATGCATTTTAGGCAAAAGCGCATGGCCTGCACGTTGGTTAAGTTGCAGTGAAGTTAATTTACCAGTTTCGACCAAATAATAACTATCGATGCTCGGTGTTGCTGAACCTAAAATAACTGGACAGTTTTGTAAGTGACCTCGGTACAGTGCGACATCACGTGCATGGTAACGGAAACCTTCTTGCTGTTTATAAGAGAGGTCATGTTCTTCATCTAGAATGATTAAGCCCAAACGTGGCAGTGGCGTATAGATGGCTGAGCGGGTTCCTAAAATAATAGATGCTTTGCCAGTCTGAGCCTGTTGCCATGCTTGTAAGCGTTTGGAGTCATTTAAGCCTGAGTGCAATAGAGCAATATCACAGTTAAAACGAGACTTAAAACGAGAAATCGTTTGAGGGGTTAGACCAATTTCTGGGACTAATACCAGTACTTGCTTACCTTGCTTGAGCACTTCGTGCATGATGTGCAGATAAACTTCAGTTTTACCACTTCCTGTTAAACCATCTAACAAAAAAGCTTGGTATTGATGCTGTGCGTTTACGACGTGCTGAGTTGCTTTCTTTTGGTCTTCATTGAGTGTAAGTGGCATTTGTGCCAATTGAACAGGTGATGGGCTAAAGTCGTGCGGTTCAAGCGTACAGTCGACTAGTCCCTTCTTTTGAAGTGCTTTAAGCGTAGCCGTTTCTACACCACTTAAATTAAGAATATTCTCTGTAGTTCCGGCAGGGTGTAACTTTAAAATTTGATACGCATCTTGTTGTTTAACAGAGCGTTTAAGAAGTGCTTCAACATTATCACATGGTGTGATTTTCCAAAGATGGAACAAAACATCCATTGGTTTGCCTTGACGCAATAATGCAGGTAGGGCAGTTTGCATGACCTCACCAATTGGAAATTGGTAATATTGCGCGGACCATGTCAATAAACTTAAAACTTGTTCATCTAAAATTGGTTCTTCATCTAAAAGGTCAGAAATGGCTTTAAGCTGAAAGGTGCCTGTAAATGATTCACTTGGATCAACTTTTTCAGTAATGATGCCAATCAGGTTTTGGCGCCCAAATGAAATAGCGACGCGTGAGCCTACATGAGCCCGTTCATATTGTGCTTGGGTGAGTGTATAGTCAAAAGTGTCGTACAGATGTACAGGTACGGCTACACGCACACGATGAACAACTGAATCAGGCTTTGGCGTTATGGTCATAGAGGCTCATTTCGTCAATTTTAAAAAACGGCATAGCGTCGTGAAGAGGACTTGGGTATTCTACACAGGCTATAGAACGAATATGAATGATTGCGTAGCATAGATGCAACAGCAGCGACTATTATTTTTGGAAAATTAGAACATTACCATGCCTGCATATCAATTTACTGCCATTGATGCTTCAGGGAAGCAGCAAAAAGGAGTGCTTGAAGGAGATTCAGCACGCCAGATTCGCCAACAATTACGCGATAAAGCATGGACTCCCATTAGTGTCGACCCTGTTGAACAAAAAGATAAACATCAGAGTCAGGGATTATTCCAAAAAAAGTTCAGCGCTTACGATTTGGCGCTCATGACTAGACAACTTTCGGTCTTGGTTGCCGCTGCTATTCCACTTGAAGAAGCTTTGCGCGCCGTGAGTAGGCAAAGTGAAAAAACACATGTGCAAAATCTTTTATTATCTGTGCGTTCTCGAGTCTTAGAAGGGCATTCACTCGCACAAGGTATGCAGCAGTCTGGACGTTTCCCTGACCTTTATATTGCAACGGTGGCTGCTGGCGAGCGTTCTGGGCATTTAGATCTCATTTTAGATCAGCTTTCGGATTACACCGAAAACCGCTTTGCCATGCAAAAGAAAGTTCAGGGCGCCATGATTTATCCAATTATTTTAATGCTAATGTCTTTTGGTATTGTGATGGGTTTAATGACTTATGTTGTGCCAGAGATTGTAAAAACTTTTGATCAAAATAAAGATGCTTTACCGTGGATTACAGTCGCTTTAATGAAAGCGAGTGATTTTATTCGCCACGCGTGGGTGTTTATTATTCTTTTTGCAGTGGTGGGGGTTATCGCATTCGTTCGGTTTTTAAAAACCACTGCTGGACATTATGCTTTTGATCGATTAACACTCAAATTGCCATTATTCGGTAAACTGTCACGTGGTATTAATGCTGCACGATTTGCCAGTACCTTATCTATTTTGACCCGTTCAGGTGTCCCTTTGGTCGATGCCTTAAAAATTGGTGCAGCAGTGACCAATAACTGGGTTATTCGCGACTCAATTGCTCATGCGGCTGAGCGAGTGACAGAGGGGGGTAACTTAGGTACGCAACTGGAGCGCAGTGGTTATTTCCCACCAATGATGGTACAAATGATTCGAAGTGGAGAGGCATCAGGCGAGCTTGACAGGATGTTAGAACGAGCATCGACCATGCAAGACCGTGAGGTGACGACATTTATTTCAACCTTACTGGCATTACTTGAACCGCTTATGCTGGTTTTAATGGCAAGCATTGTACTGGTTATTGTAATCGCGGTTATGCTGCCAATCGTAAATATGAACAATATGATTTAATAACTTTGATATTAGAGATAATGATGAAAGTAAAAAATATTCAAAGCGAAACAGCGATGGAACAACATAGTGAATCTGCGGTTTCAAATCAGTTTGAGCCAACGTGCCATTCCGAGCATTGCTCTCTATCAGATGTTTGCTCCTCAAGCACAGCTTTCGGACTTGCGGCACGTTCGAGCGGTGCTCGAATGAAGCGTGCCTCAGGCTTTACCCTCATTGAAGTCATGGTCGTGATTGTAATTTTAGGTGTGTTAGCAGCTTTAATCGTACCAAATGTCATGGGGCGTAGTGAAAAAGCTAAAATTGATACGACTCAAATTGCATTAAAGGGTGTGGCGGGTGCTTTAGATCAGTACAAGCTAGATAATGGCCATTTCCCAACCATGCAAGAAGGTGGGTTAGATGCTTTGGTTAACCAGCCTGCTACAGCGAAAAACTGGATGCCAGGTGGTTATGTAAAAGGTGGTTATCCTAAAGACAGCTGGAAAAATGATATTCAATATGTCATTCCTGGGGCAGACGGGCGAGCTTTTGATTTGTACTCATTTGGAGCAGATGGCAAAGAAGGTGGTGAAGGTAATGATGCAGATATTTATTACCAACCTTAATTAAAATGTAATGGAGATTATCAATTCAGTTAAACAGTTAAAATGATAAATACGAATTGATAATCTCTCTCAATCAGAAAAATATAATAAATAATTGAAAATTATAAACTAAAATTAATATTGATATTTGAGATTTATAATAAGAATTATTCCCATATTTAATAGTTACAAGAAAGTTAAAATATAGAGAAAAATAAGCTATATATTTAAATGAAAGCTTTGCATAATAAATAAAAAGCACTTTATTCAATTAAAAGGAGAGATTAAATGAAAGCATTTCTCATAGTAGATGAACTGACTCAGTTTCATTGGGTAATGCTCAAGTCTGTCCTATTGATTTTGGGTTTATTGCCGATTGCTGAAGTTTCATTAAAGTTATGGCTGAGTACAGAGGGAAGTAGCCAAATCATGATTGGTTTCTTCGCATTAAGTATTGTGAGCGCATGGTTAATGGTGAGCTTCTTTACAGCATTAAAAGCGAGTGTCTGGAAAGCTAAACAATTATCTACTCAATATGAGCAATTTCTTTTTAAAGCTTACCGTTATGTACCTATGGTCTTTTTATCGAGTTTAGTTGCTTATTTATCTCTGCAACTATCGATTGCTTTTTAATAATATTTTAAAACCAAATTTTTAGATAAAACGTAGATTAAACATCTACGTTTTATTTTTTAACTGGACTTAAAAACAGGGTGTTTCTTCATTTGTACATATTATATGCTTCAAATCAGCAATTTAAGAAAACGAGAAATATGAAATGGAACAAATCGATTGGAATGATTTTTTAAAAGTAGAGCTTCGCGTTGGTAAAATTATTCAAGCTGAGGTTTTTGAAAAGGCGCGTAAACCTGCTTATATTTTGCATGTAGATTTTGGTGAAGAATTGGGTGTGCGTAAATCAAGTGCACAAATTACCAAGCTCTATCAACCACAAGATTTGGTGGGTAAATTAGTCGTTGCTGTAGTAAATTTCCCTAAAAAACAAATAGGGCCTATTCAGTCAGAATGTTTGGTGACAGGATTTCATAATGCAGATGGTGATGTCGCACTTTGTATCCCAGAGTTTGAAGTGCCTCTGGGTACAAAGTTATTATGATTTAGCGACGAGATTTAAAAGAAACGTCAACTTTACGCGGACGATAAACCCAACCTAAAATCAGCAGTAAGACCGCAAATCCTAAAATTGGATAATCACCTAAACGGTTATAAAGAGTTTGACCTTGCATAGCAGGTAAATCACCTCTCAAGACAAACTCTTTATCGATTGGTGCTTGTTCAGTGATATGACCATTTTGATCAATAAACGCTGTTACACCTGTGTTGGTTGCACGAATAAACCAGCGGCCATTTTCTTTCGCCCGCATCTGCACCATTTGTAAATGTTGCCAAGGCCCAGCAGTACCCGTAAACCAAGCATCATTCGATACAGTCACCAAGAAGTCGCTATCTTCTGCATTACGTCTTGTCAGGTTTGGGTAAGCCACTTCATAACAAATTGCAGCAGCAAGTGCATGCCCTTTAATTAAGAGGGGCTTCTGGTCACTCTCACCACGTGTAAAACCGCTCATGCTGATATCATTTTGCATGGCTGGTAACACCCAAGAGAGTAAACCTGAAAGAGGGATGTATTCACCAAATGGAACAAGACGCTGCTTTTTATAGAGTCCACTTGAATCACTGCCAGAAGCCATAATACTGTTGTAATACAGTGGGCTACCAACTTGATGTGATTTCGCAACATCCCAGTAGGGAATTCCGGTTACCCAAGCTGTATGGTTCTTTTTCGCTTGTGCATCCATTGCATCCAAAAACGGTTCAATGTCGGTTTGGAAGAGCGGAATTGAAGACTCAGGCCATACAATCAGGTCACGGCCCCATTCAGATTGTGTCAAGCCAGCATAAATTTCTAATGTTCTAACTTGATATTCAGTCAGCCATTTTAAATCTTGTGGAATATTACCTTGAATGAGTGAAACGCTAAGTGGTTTAGCAGTTTTAGGTTTTACAAACTGTATATATGATGCTCCCCATGCACCCAAAACCAATAGGGCAGAAGGGATAACCCAAAAAATACGTTTACGAAGAACTTCGACTAAGGCACATGCTAATACAATGACGACGAAGGAAATTGCATAAATACCAAATAGCGGTGCATAACCATCGAGTAAGCGTTCAGTAAAAGCGTAACCTACAAATAACCATGGGAAACCTGTAAATACCCAAGTTTTTGCCCATTCGAAAACAATCCAAAGTGGGGCAAAAGTAAGTGGTGTTTCAGGGAAGAATCGTCGGTAAACCCATGTCTGAAATGCCGTAAATAGACCCATCACAAGGGCCATAATAGCAATCATACATACGCTTAGAAACGCATTGGTATCGCCATATACATGGATGGAAGTGTAGAGCCAGAAAGCGCCTACAAACCATAAGCCAAAGCCATAGCTCCAACCAATCGCAAAGGCTTGTTTAGCTGAGCGCTTATGTAATGTTGCATAGAGTAGGGCTGGAGATAAAATTGCCAACCACCACCAATAATAAGGTGCCAGTGAAAAACTGAACACGGCACCTGAAAATAAAGCAATGAGTAAAGGAAAAATTAAAGGAAGCTGTTTTTGTTGTTGCGAAGAATCTAACAGCTTTTCAAAGTATGCTCTCATTGACGTACAGCTCGAATCAGATGAATAGTGCGGGCATCTGCTTCAACGATTGTAAATAACCAATTTCCAAGCTCAACAGTTTGACCTTGTAAATCACTTACCAGACCAATCTCTTGAAGCAATAAACCGCCGACAGTTTCTACTTCATCGTCAGAAAAATCAGCATCTAAAACAGTATTGAAATGTTCGATTGGTGTAAGTGCTTGCACCATCCACGCATTTGCTACCGTATGGTCATTGTCAGGAACAATGTACTGAGCATCTTCATCGACCGTGTCGTGCTCATCTTCAATTTCGCCAACGATCTCTTCAAGAATATCTTCGAGCGTAACAAGACCGGCTGTTGAGCCATATTCATCAATCACAATCGCAATGTGAGTCTGAGTATGTTTCAACATGCGTAGAACCTGATCGGAACGCGCACTTTCTGGAACAAATAACGGTTGACGCATAAGAACTCGAATATCAACTTTGGTATTCGGTTCAGTTAGAAACGGCAACAAATCTTTTGCGAGCAAAATCCCGACAACATTGTCTGGCTGATCGGCAGAGAAGACTGGAAAGCGTGAGTGAGCAGACTCAACCAGTACATCAAGAATATCAAGTAATTGATCATCTTCTTGTAAACTGATCATTGCTGTTCGTGGCGTCATGACTTCACGAATTTTTGTAGCTGGAAGGTCAAGAACGCCTTCAAGCATAGCAACAGTATCTGGTTCTAAAAAGCGGCGTGAATTTTGGACTAATTTTAATAATTCATCACGGGTTTCTGGCGCTGTACCTAACCATTTTCGTAAGCCTCGCATTCCCCACGACGGACTTGGTTCCTCTTGCATGATCTTTCCTAAAGACTCAATGTATCAAATGAATACACAGATCATACCGAAGAAAAGATGCTTATGCATCTATAAAACAAGCTAAAAGACAAAACGTATATTGTTATGTAAAAGCCAGTTACAGTTAACAGCTCAGTAATTTGTTTATGCTAAAATGTGAAAATTCTATTTGTTCGAGTTTGTTATGTCAGAGCAACCCATTTCACCTACTGTACAACTCAATACGCGTGGTTTACGTTGTCCGGAACCTGTCATGATGTTGCATCAAGCCATCCGCAAATCTAAGTCTGGGGATGTGGTTGAAGTCTTCGCAACAGATAATTCGACCTCGTGGGATATTCCTAAGTTTTGTATGCATTTAGGACATGAGTTGTTGTTGCAAGAAGAACGCTTAGATGAAAATGGTCATAAAGAATTTCATTACTTAGTGAAGAAAGGTTAATAGAATAATAAGGCTTCTAATAAAGATGATTAGAAGCCATGAGTAATTCAACTTTAATTTGAAATGATAATTTTTTACAAATAAGAATCGTTATATAATTTATAAAATTAAGTATATAAATGACGTATAAAAATGAATGATTATTTTGTGAAAAGAAGCTTATTAATCTGTCTTTGGTTTTTTACTATTGCTGGTTTATTACATTTAGAGATCTCTTGGCTGTCTGAAACTGTTGCTATCATTATTAAATCTATTCTTATTATTTTAGGTTCAATTCTACTCGGTTATAGAAATACATATTTTGCTCCTGAACCAAAGATAAAGATGAGTTTGATCTTGCATACAAGGTTTCTCGGGCTGATGTTAATTCTTGATTTATTATTTGGTAAATCGGTTTGGTACTACGATTTAGCGCGGAACTTTGGTTTTCTTGGCTTATTTTTATTAGGCACATTTATTTTCTATAAAAAGAATTTTAATTTAAACGTAGCAAAAATACCGCCTTTTCAATAAGTGAATACTAATAAAAAAGCCCCGAATAATCGGGGCTTTTTTATTACATATTAGGATATGAGCCGCGGCTAAAGCGGCGCAAGGAATTACATGTTAGGGTAATTCGGACCACCGCCGCCTTCAGGCGTTACCCACGTAATGTTTTGAGATGGGTCTTTAATATCACAGGTCTTACAGTGAACACAGTTCGCTGCGTTAATCTGAAAGCGTTTAGAACCATCATCATTTTCCATGATTTCGTAAACACCAGCAGGGCAATAGCGCTGTGCAGGCTCATCCCATTTCGGTAAGTTCACATTCACTGGAATTGAAGGATCAGTAAGCTTCAAGTGAGCTGGCTGGTTTTCTTCATGTACAGTGTTTGAGATAAATACTGAAGATAAACGGTCAAATGTAAGTTTGCCATCCGGTTTTGGATAGTTTGGCTTAAAGCTTGTTGCATCAACAGTTTTCAATGCAGCAAAGTCTTGCTTCAAGTCATGTAAAGTGAATGGCACTTTAAAGACATTCTGGTCGATAAAGTTAAATGCACCACCCATCCATTGACCAAATTTATGCATCGCTGGGCCAAAGTTACGAGAGTTATAAAGCTCTTCTTTTAACCAGCTGTTGTTAAATTTGTCAGTGTATGAAGTCAATTCTTTAACGAATAAATCTTCGCCTTCAGTAACACGTGCAATCGCAAGATCACCGCCTTTTTCTACACCCGCAGCAATCGCTTCAAATACAGCTTCACCACATAACATGCCTGATTTCATGGCAGTGTGTGAGCCTTTGATTTTTGCAAAGTTTAAGAAACCTGCATCATCACCAATCAAGCAACCGCCCGGGAAAGTTAATTTAGGAAGAGAGTTGAAACCGCCTTTCACTACCGCACGTGCGCCGTAAGAAATACGTTTACCACCTTCTAAATACTGTTTAATCAGTGGGTGAGTTTTCCAGCGCTGCATTTCCATAAATGGATACATGTGTGGATTTTCATAAGACAAGTCCACGATCATGCCCAAAGTCACTTGGTTGTTTTCAGCGTGGTATAACCACCAGCCACCTGAAGAAGCTGTTTCAGCTAAAGGCCAACCTGCACCGTGCATAACTAAGCCCGGTTTATGTTTTGCTGGGTCAATTTCCCAAAGCTCTTTAATCCCGATACCGTAGTGCTGAGGATCAGCATCTTTATCAAGGTTGTATTTCGCAATTAGGCGTTTACCTAAGTGACCACGGCAACCTTCAGCGAAGAGGGTGTATTTAGCGTGAAGCTCATAGCCTGGAGTAAAGTTATGCGTTGGTTCGCCATCTTTACCAACACCCATGTCGCCAGTTTGAATACCTTTTACAGTACCATCTTCATGATAAAGCACTTCAGATGCAGCAAAGCCAGGGAAGATAGAAACTTCTAGCTCTTCAGCTTTTTGACCTAACCAGCGAACCACGTTACCTAAAGAGATCACGTAGTTACCGTCGTTGTGCATGGTTTTAGGAACCATCCAGTGAGGAACTTCTTTTGAGGTGGTGTCTGAAAGTAAGAAGAATGTTTTGTCTTCAGTTACAGGGACATTAAGAGGGGCGCCTTCATCTTTCCAGTTCGGGAAAAGTTCATTGATGGCACGTGGCTCAAGCACAGCACCAGACAAGATATGCGCACCTACTTCAGAGCCTTTTTCAACTACACAAACAGAAAGATCGGGTAAGTTTTTTTCAATCGCTAATTGACGGATCTTAATCGCAGCAGATAGACCTGCAGGTCCTGCACCTACGATGACAACGTCAAACTCCATCGATTCACGTTCGATGTGTTCCATGTAGGACTCCTCAATACTTAAAGGTGGCAACCGTCATATTCAGATAATTCGGTGCTGCCGTGAGTGTTTTAATCCATAGGCGCAAATATGCTATTGTGCCTTTTATCGTTTGGGCTAGTATAGTTTTAAACCATGATCTAGCCAATTGGCTGAGTCGTAACATTTTTTCGTCAGCAAGGCATAAACTATGGTAAATCAAAATAATTCACCATCGGATATGGGAAAAATACCGTTATCTGATGATAAAAACTTAATGAACATTGCACAATACTTAAAAGGTGTACAGCAAAGTCACAAAAGGTCAATTCCACCTTTAGAGCAGTGGCATCCAAAGCATTGCGGCAAAATGGATTTGACGGTGAAATCCAATGGAGAATGGTGGCACGAAGGTCAATTAATCAAGCGCCAAGCTCTATTAGATCTGTTTACCAAAGTCCTATGGAAAGAAGAAGGCAAATTCTACCTGAAAACCCCTGTAGAACAAATTGAAATCGAAGTTGAAGATGAACCTTTATTAGTCAATCAGGCAGATCAGGTCGAAATTTCAGGTGAGCAATTTTTACAACTGACTACCACCAACCAAGATGTAATTTTGGTTGATGCAGAACATCCTATTTTTATGCGTGAATATGCAGGAGAGTTGCGTCCTTACGTGCATGTCCGTTTTGGAATTAATGCGCTGATTCAACGTCAGGCTTTCTATCATTTGGTGAACTATGGAACACTAATTGAAAACGATAAAGGTGAAACCATTTTAGAGCTAAAAAGTGGTAATTTGCTCTTGCAATTAGGCACTTGAGGTTTAAGCTTTAGGGAGTGAAATTTTCTGACACTTCAGTACAGCTATGACCGCCATACAACCTTTATTTTCCGAGTTAGAACCTATGCCTAAAGCATCAGCAGATGCTCCAATTGGTATTTTTGATTCGGGAATTGGAGGGATGTCAGTTGCAGCAGAAATTGCCAAATATTTACCAAATGAACGTATTGTGTATTATGCCGATACTGCCTACGTGCCTTATGGTCCACGTTCTGATGAAGAAATTAGGGAACTGACTGCACGTGCTGTTGATTGGCTATATCGTCAAGGTTGTAAAATTGCAGTCGTAGCCTGTAATACGGCTTCCGCATTTAGCCTTGATCATTTGCGTGAGCATTATGGTGAACACTTTCCAATTGTAGGGTTGGTTCCAGCATTAAAACCTGCTGTATTACAGACTCGCTCTAAAGTGGTTGCTGTGTTGGCCACACCTGCTACTTTTCGCGGCCAACTCATTAAAGATGTTGTCAAGAAGTTTGCTGTTCCGGCTGGCGTTAAGGTGATGACTTTAACTAGCCTTGAACTTGTTCCCTGTGTAGAGGCAGGTCAGCAAATGGGTGAGGCATGTTTAAAGGCATTAAAAGAAGTTTTACAGCCCGCCGCTGAGCAAGGTGCCGACTATTTAGTGCTCGGTTGCACGCATTATCCTTTCTTAAATCAAGCAATTCATCATCTTTTTGATAACCAATTCACACTGGTTGACTCTGGATTGGCAGTTGCCCGACAAACAGCCCGTATTTTAATAAAAAATGAGTTATTATGTGACCAAATAGGTCAGAATGTTGCACGTATTGAATGTTATGTCAGCGGTAATAATGCTGAGGCACTGCAACCTGTTTTACAACATATGATTCCACAAGAGTTAACTTGGACACTTCATAATCTGAACTGATCTTTTAGCATCATTTAGAAACTAGTGTTTTTTAGATTTATTATTTTATTTGGGGCGGTTCATGATCTTGGCTGATATTAAGTCACGGACAGATCATGGGGCGAAAGGGTATTGTTATGCTCGATACACGCTATCAGATTTTTATTTCAACATCCGGCCGCGATATGCAGCCAGAGCGGATGGTTCTGTCTCAAACCTTGGTAGGGATGGGCTTCTTTGCTTGGGGATTAGAACAACGAACACCCCTAACCACTACGCTTGCTCGTCGACAAATTGATGAATGTGATTATGTAATCCTACTTTTAGGTAGCCAGTATGGAGAGCAATCGATTTCGGGTGTGAGTTATTTGTCTTTAGAATATGAATATGCGTTAAGTCAGGCTAAACCTATTATTGTATTCATGCATGAACAGCCCAAAAGTCGTGAAATACATTTACAAGAAACACATCCACAGCTTAAAGATAAATTTCTCGCATTTAGAAAAAAGTTATTACTTGATGTGAATCATATTTTTTACTTTAAAACTCCACGTGAACTAGAGTTGGCTGTCCGTTTAAATATGCCTTTAATGGTTGAACAGCATATGGGACAAGGTTGGGTTCCTGCTCATCAGGCTCATCACTTAGAAGATGAAATTAAGCTATTAAAAAGTAAAATTTTACAGTTAGAACAGCAATTAACAGAGTCATCAGCTCAAGTAAACGAAGTTGCTCCTCAAGATGTTTTTGCATTTGAATATCAAATTCAAGCATTTCAGGATGGCAATTTTAAAGAGCTGAAACGACAACGACAAATGACTTGGTCCCAGTTGTTAAGCATATTGGCAAAGCAGTTTGAAACAGCGACACCAGAAGAGAATTTTGGGACATGCTTAAATGAATATTTAAATCAGGCTGGCCTAGAAGATGCTCGTCAGGAGTTACCCCGCGCTCATGCTGTCGCCTGCGCTCAGATTAACCATAAGGCATTGTTTAGGATCAAAAAGCAAATGCAGTCACAGGGCTGGATTGTTCCAACTCAGATTGAACAATCCTATAGCTTATGGAAAGTCACAGCTAAAGCTCAAAAGTTATTACTTAGCTATAAATGGAGCCATCGGGGCATTCGATTAAAAGCTTAGAGCGATTCAATTTATATATGACAATAAAAGCTGTTACATTAGTGACATAAGATGAATTGAAAGGCATTTACACATGTCGTTTGAACAAAAACCGAAAGTCACAGTCATTTTAGCGAATTTAGGTACACCGGATGAGGCCACTGTTCCTGCGGTTCGCCGTTTTCTAAAGCAGTTTTTATCTGATTCACGTGTAATTGAAATACCGAAATTCATTTGGTGGATTATTTTAAATCTGTTTGTTTTACCTTTTCGCCCAAAAAGGGTAGCCCATGCCTATGCTTCGGTATGGTCAAAAGATTCGCCCATGCGTGAAATTGTGTTTGAGCAAACTCAACGTATTCAGGCTTATTTGCAGCGAGAAAATAATCAGTTTGATTTAACCGTGATACCGGCGATGACCTATGGTAATCCAGGCATTGATGCAGTTTTAGAAAAACTGGCAGCTAACCCGCAAGAGCATGTCATTCTATTGCCTTTATTTCCTCAATATTCAGCCACTTCTACAGCACCGCTATACGATGCATTTGCCAAGTGGATTCCAGCCCAGCGAAACTTGCCGGGTCTAACAATTATTAAAGACTATTATCAGCATCCAATGTTTATTCAGGCATTGGCAGAAAGTGTTCTAGCTTACCAAGAGCAACATGGTAAGCCTGAAAAACTGTTGATGTCATTTCACGGTATTCCACAGCCGTATGCAGACAAAGGTGACCCGTATGCAGACCGTTGTCGCATTACAGCAAAGTTAGTCGCTGAAGCTTTGCATTTAAAAGATGATGAATGGGCGATTAGCTTCCAGTCACGGTTTGGGAAACAAGAGTGGGTTAAGCCTTATACAGACCAACTTTTACAAGATTGGGCGAAGCAAGGCGTTAAGTCAGTACAGGTATTAAGCCCAGCTTTTTCTGCTGATTGCTTGGAAACACTTGAAGAGTTAGCCATCCAAAATGCTGAGTTGTTTCAAGAGGCGGGTGGTGGTAGCTATGCTTATATTCCTGCTTTAAATAGCGATCAAGCTCATATTGATTTGCTTGCAGGGTTAGTTCAGGCTAATCTTGATGCCCTTACCTATACCTTAGCCCACCGTTAATTGCGTTTTAGCCAGAGGTTCTTATGCTGCAAGTCAAAATTGTTCCAGTTACTGCATTTGCCCAAAATTGTTCTCTTGTTTGGGACAGTGAAACCAAAGAAGCAGTTTTGATTGATGCGGGTGGTGACGCTTCAGTTTTGAAGAAAGAAGTTGAAGCCTTAGGTTTAAAAGTGAAAGCTCTTTGGCTCACTCACGGACATTTAGACCATGCTGGAGCGGTGGGTGAACTTGCCAAAGAATGGAGCGTTCCAGTTATTGGTCCCCATAAAGAAGATCAGTTCTGGCTAGATATGATTCAGGAAGTTTCAGCACGTTATGGCTTTCCAATTCCACAGCCTGTTAAAGTCGATCAATGGCTTGAAGGCGGTGAAGTGCTAAAACTTGGTGAAGATGAGTTTGAGGTACGTTTTGCCCCAGGCCATACACCAGGGCATGTTATTTTCTATAATAAAAATCATGGCTTGCTTTGGACTGGTGATGTCTTGTTTAAAGGCTCAATTGGCAGAACAGACTTCCCGCGTGGAAACCATGATCAGTTGATTGAATCGATTAAACGAGAGTGTTTTAGTTTGCCAGATGATACTCAGTTTATTTCTGGGCATGGTCCAATGAGTACCATTGGCTATGAAAAACAATTTAACCCGTTTGTCGCGGGTAAAGCAGGTTAATCCTCGTAATCATCTTCATTTTGACTACCCTTGTTATGCTGAGGCGCATCTTGGGTAGGCAGTCTATATTCATCATTTGCCCAAGCACCTAAATCAATTAATTTACAGCGTTCAGAGCAAAATGGACGAAATTCATTACCTTCCCAAACACTTGGTTCACCACAACGTGGGCAGGGGAATGTACGTGGCATAAAGCAATATCCTCAAAGTGAAGAGAAATAGATTAGGCAAAAGTCAGGTGACTTGTTAGACTTATGCCGATTTTTATTTAGTTTGATGTGATTATGCAGATTCGTCAATTTCAAGCACAACGTATGCAAGCGCCTCGCGATTTTACCCCAATTGAAAATACCCCGATTTGTGTAGAAATTGGAGCGGGCAAGGGTAAACATGCTTTGCTTTTTAGCGGGCAACAGCCGCAGCACACATTGTATGCAATTGAACGAACCCGAGAAAAATTCTTGGCAATGCAAAAACAGCATGGTCTGGAACCAAGAGATAATTTAATTCCTGTACATGCAGATGCTTTACCGTGGGTGGTACATGCACTACATCCTGCTCAAGTTGAACATTTCTTTATTCTCTATCCAAACCCAGAACCCCATAATCCAGCACAGCGCTGGTTGAATATGCCATTTTTTGAGTTCTTAATCTCTCGTCTGCAAACAGGTGGAACCATTACTTTGGCAAGTAATATTCCTGAATATATTGAAGAAGCTGAACAACAATTAATTAATGTCTGGAAGCTGCCTTACCAAAAAGAGAAAATTGCTCAAACATCTGCACGTACTCATTTTGAAATTAAGTATTTGGAACGTGGAGAACTTTGCCAACAGCTTGTGATCACTAAACCTGAAGGTTACAGCACACGTTTTGATGAGTTTGCTCCATTACAAGGTCAAGTGCATGGCGAATAAGCGGGTTGCCATTATTGGTGCAGGTCCGGCTGGTTTAATGGCAGCTGAGGTACTGAGCCAATATGCTTATGATATTGATGTATACGAGCAAAAGCCTTCAGCTGCGCGTAAGTTTCTAATGGCAGGTAAAACGGGGTTAAACATCTCGCATGCCGAACCTTTAGCGCAGTTTATTGAGCGCTATGACCGTACAGAATGGCTCAAACCGTGGATTGAAAAATGGGATGCAGTCTGGATTCAAAACTGGATGAAAAGTCTGGGAATAGAATCTTACGTTGGTACTTCAGGTCGTATTTTTCCTGTCGAAATGAAAGCGGCACCTTTACTGCGTGCTTGGCTAAAACGTTTGGCAGAACAGCAGGTTAAATTCTTTTATCGTTATCGTTGTATTAATTTGCAAGGCACAACGGTGACTTTAGAAAACCAAAATAACCAAAGCACTGAAACCTTTACCCAGCAATACGATGCGGTCGTATTGGCTTGTGGTGCTGTGTCTTGGTCTCAATTGGGTAGTGATGGCGCTTGGCAGAAATGGGTTGATCAATCTGATGTTGAGCCTTTCCAGCCAAGTAATGCAGGTGTACTTCACACTTGGACAGCCTTTATGGAAAGCTGTTTTGGTGAGCCTTTAAAACGTATCAATGCGTGGGTTGATCCTAGCCAGATTGCACATGGCGATATTGTGATTACTCACTATGGTTTAGAAAGTGGTGTTATTTATAAACTTGGACGTGCCTTAAGAGAACAACAAAAACAAGGGCAAAGCTTAAATTTGTTTTTAGATTTATTGCCTGATGTAGAGTTCTCACAGTTAATTAAAAAATTGCAGGCTGGTAAAAAACAATCGCTCACTAATATCTGGCGTAAAGCAGGCTTAGACACGGCCAAAATTAACTTAATTCGAGAAGTTGTTGATAAAGCACTATGGAACCAACCAGAGGCTATGGCTCAGCGCATCAAAGCGCTTCAAATTAAGCTAGAGGGGTTTAGACCCATTGAAGAAGCGATTAGCTGTGCTGGTGGTGTTAAGCAGAATGCATTAAGTCAAAGCTTAGAGCTTACACAAACCTCAGGTGTTTTTTGCTGTGGTGAAATGCTCGATTGGGATGCTCCTACGGGTGGATATTTACTTACAGCATGCTTTGCTACAGGGCGAGCGGCTGGTGAAGGCGTGCATTCATTCTTAGAGAAATAACAGGATAATTTGGTGCTATGTTTGATATGTGAAAAGTGTTATTTTTGAGCGATCAATAATAATAGGATTTACGAGAACATGTCTCAAGCATCATCAGTTTATCAAGGAAGTTGTTTATGTCAGGAGATTCGCTATGAAATTAAAGGCGATATCGGAGATATTATTCAATGTCACTGTCAACGCTGCCGAAAAGCCAATGGAACAGCATTTGCAACAAATGCTCCTATCAACAGTGCAGATTTTAAAATTACCCAAGGTGAAGACCTAGTCAAAAAATTTGCTGTAGAAGGCGTATACCGTTGGTTCTGTAGCGAATGTGGTTCACCTTTGATTAGTTCTCGTGATGCTCAGCCTGAATTATATCGCTTAAGAATTGGGACACTTGATACACCACTAGACAAAAAGCCGACAATGCATATATTTGCTGCTTCTAAGGCTGAATGGGAAAGTATTTGTGACAATTTACCGCAATACGATGAACGTCCATGATTTTAAAAAGTATATTTAAATCAAATTCAAGATGATCTAATATACTTAAAACAGGGAGATGGCATTCCTCCCTTGAAAAACCGCCGTATTGGCTAATGATGCCTACGTTACCCTCATGTATTTATATCGTTGGGTACGTAGGTTATTACGTACTCTGCTTATTTTTGGAGTACGCTGTGTCATATTTCCCTTCATTATTTTTTGCTCTTTTAGCGTCTATCTAAAGGGGTGGTCCTATGTATTACTCTCTACTTTCAATTGCTTTAGGCTCAGTTCTAGGGGCATGGTTGCGTTGGTTTTTAGGTTTAAAACTCAACCCGATTTACCCGCAAATTCCACTTGGCACAGTGGCTGTTAATTTAGTGGGCGGCTTTATTATTGGTTTTGCGATTGCCTACTTTGCTCAAAGTGATTTAAGCCCGAACTATAAGCTTTTTGTGATTACTGGTTTTTGTGGAGCTTTAACTACCTTTTCAACGTTCTCGATTGAGATCGTCACTTTATTACAAAGTGGTAAATTGGGAATGGCGATGTTGGGGATTTCCATCCATTTAATTGGATCGTTAATTTTTACGTGTTTGGGTTTGGCGGCTTATCATTGGCTGGCGGGTAACTGATTATTCAGGTGTGTAAGCACCGAAATATATTGCACGGCCTCCGTTTTACAATGTTCTCTCATACCATTTGTGTAGGCCTACCTTACTTTTGAAAGATCAAAAGTAAGCAAAAATCTTTTGTTTCGCTGATGCCACATCCATGTAGCACAGCAAAACTGCGGCATCCATGCCGCTTGTCACGATAGTAAATGATGAATTAAAAACTTCTGATTTATTTTGGGATTTGATACGCGTTAAAGTCATCAACAGCCTGGCTGAAATTAGCTATATACTGTTTTTGCAAGATATGGGATAAGTGCAAACAGATAACAGGTTCTGTTGATGAAAATGGTTTTGCCTACTTTTCCCAAAAGAAAAGTAGGTCGAGCCGAAGGCTAATCTAGATATAGAACGTCACTAAAAAAACTCTGTTGTGACAATCTTCTAATTTAAGACATTACTTACTAGCACTTATTATTTTTCAGTTAAAGCCTGACCTTCAAACTTCACACCATCCCAACCATTTTGCATAAACTGACGAATATTTTGATGATCAGTTCCTTCTGGTGTAGCCAATACAGATGCGTAGTGTTCTGCAAATAAACTTAAAGTTTGTGCTTGGTCTAAACCTTGTAACTTGGCAAAAGAGAAAACTTTTGCACTGCCTTGATTTTCAGTAGCAGCGTTATGCTGTGCACCATTTTGAAAAGCCGTTGGAGTATGTTGGTAACGTGCTTCAATATGAGCTAAAACGTCTGAAAATTTTGCTGTGCCTGCTTGTAATTGGGCAAGTAACTCTTGTGCCATAATCTTAAACTTCCTATCAAATGGGGCTTAAGCATAGCATTGAATACATGCTTTGAAAGCTTGGCAATTATAAAAATTGAGGAGTTATTGAAAAAAATCAGAAGAGTTTTTAGACAACTTGTGGATAAGTTTTCTTTTATACACAGTTTAGAAATGATGAAAAAATACACATAAAAAAAGAAGCCTAAGTGGAGGAGATAGTCTTAGGCTTCCAATGATTTAAGTATATTGGTCAAATCTTAACGCAAGATTAACTCTTACGATTAAAGCGAGCGAAGCGTTTATTGAAGCTTGCTACACGGCCTTCGTTACTTGCTTGACGTACTTCACCTGTGTAGAAAGGGTGTGAGGCACTTGAAATATCAAGAGTGACATAAGGGTAGACTTTCCCTTGATATTCTTTGGTTTGTTTAGACTGAAGAGTACTACCAATTAAGAAGTACACGTCTGCATTGGTGTCATGAAATAACACTTGTTGATAAGCAGGATGAATATCTTTACGCATGAGAGATTGTCCTAAATTATTTTTGATTAAAGAAATGTTATAACGTAACAATTAAAAAGTCAATGTACCCCATAAAGGGCTACATTGATCAGTAAATTAAGTTAGTTAGAAGGCGGTACAAGCTCTTCAAATAGATCGTTTAGATTGTCATGAACTTTTAAGTGAATAAGGTTCCAGTAATGCCCTGAAATGGTTCTGTTGACCATTAAAGTATCTGGTGAGGGTTTAAAGACATCCCAATACTTCAAAGATTTTTTCACAAGTAACATGCCATCATGGTGTGATGAGTTTTCGGCGAAATCATAAGTAGTGGTAAGCGGACGTAATAATACTTCAATCCAGAGTTTATATAGATCACTCGGGAATTTGCCTTTTTCAGCAAGTGAATGTAGTTCAAATAATTCTGTTTCGATCAAATCGATATTTTCATGGCGAGCTGCATTTACTAAGCGTTTAAAGTGCTGCACGATTTCATTTGAAAGCGTTTTAACACTGCCATAGTCATAAATAATGACACTGCCATCTTGGCGGAAAGCAAAGTTACCTGGATGAGGGTCACAGTGAAAACGTTTTAAAAAGAACATTTCCTGACCTAAAGCACGAATCAAGCGGCGTCCAATGGTATTTCGAATTTCGATAGGCCAAGCGCTGGCAGTTTCAATGCTGTCACCTTGTTCGAGACTCAAGGTTAAAATACGTCTTGAAGAGTAATCTTTATAAACAGTCGGGATGATAATTTTATCATCTAATTGGCTATGAAATGTTTTGAAAACTTCAAGGTTTTGAGCCTCGATTTCATAGTTAAGCTCTGCTGACAGACTATCTTGAATCTCTGCAAAAAGCTGATCTTGTAGCTTTTTATCAATTTTAAGCACACCCATTAAACGAAGTGCCAAACGTACTTGTTTTAAGTCACTTTCACAGGCTTCATCAACACCCGGATATTGCACTTTAACAACAACTTGCTCGCTACTTGGCAAGACAGCTTTGTGAACTTGTCCAATTGAAGCAGCTGCAAAAGGTTCTTGATCAAAAGATTTAAAGGCAACATTCAGCGGCTTTCCAAGCTCACGTTCAACTTGTTGTTGAATAGCAGCAAAGGGCATAGGTGGAGCTTGGCGCTGTAACTTAGAAATTGCTTTAGCGACCTCGGGTGGGAAAATATCTTTATATTGTGATGCAATTTGGCCGACCTTCATGACGGCACCTTTCATTTCGCCTAAGGTGTCGGCAATTTGCAAACCAATATCCTGAAATAACTTGGTTTTTGAAGCCAGCTTTTGTTCTTCATCTGCGGTCAAGTTTCGAATCGAGTTAGAAACGGTTTTCGTTGCAATGCTCGCGGTCATTCCTGCAAGTTTCATAAATCGTTTGCCGGGTGAACTTGCATTCTTTGCCATATCTTCGATACCTCATTGACTACAACATAATATTGCCTAGTTTTGATCATAGGTGACAAAGCTTAAAAAGCCTATATGAAATTGTTTATCTCATGTAAGAAATTTTTCGAAAAACAAAATGTTATTTTTATAGTAAAAAATATGAAAAGCTTGTGAAAATCCATTTCATAAACAAAGCTTTAATATCTATAAAGTGCCTGTTTTTTTGGTGGTAATGTGAATGACAGGTTAAATAAAAATAGAGATAACAAAAGTTATGACAAGTTTAAGTTCGGCCCATGGGCGGTCTCAGGCGGTTCCTTTATCTGTGTTTGAGCAGTCAAAAGATGCGCATATTATTCGTTCTGATGAAGAGGCAATTGAGCTTGCCAAACAACTTGCTCAAGAGTTTGCACAAGAAGCATCTGAGCGAGACAAAGAGCGCCGTTTACCTCTAAACGAAATTCAACAGTTCTCACAAAGTGGCTTATGGGCTATTACGGTTCCCAAGCAATTTGGTGGTGCCCAAGTTAAATATCGAACCTTGGCTGAGGTCATCAAAACAATTGCGAGTGTTGACCCATCTCTTGCACAGCTTCCTCAAAATCACTTGGCTTTTATTGAACATTTACGCCTTGATGCAGGCCCAGAACAACAACAATTTTTCTTTAACTTAGTGTTGAGAGGGATTCGTTTTGGCAATGCCTTTTCAGAAAAACATAGCAAAACGGTGGCTGACCTCACTACCACATTACGAAAGACCGAGCACGGTTATGAAATTAATGGCAAGAAGTTTTTTGCAACAGGTGCATTGCTTGCGCATTGGGTTCCTATTGTCGCTGTAAATGAAGAGGGGCAACCTTATGCGGCGCTAGTTCCTCGGGAAACTTCAGGGGTGAATATTATTAATGACTGGTCTGGCTTTGGACAACGAACTACGGCCAGTGGAACTGTTGAACTTAATCAGGTTCCAGTACGTGAAGAATATCTAATTCCGATTTATCAGGCTTTCGAACGTCCTACGCCGGCAGGTGCAATTTCACAATTTATTCAAGCTGCTGTCGACGCTGGTATTGCACGTGGTGCAATAGAAGAAACAATCCACTATGTCAAAAATCATAGTCGTGCATGGGTCGATTCAGGTTTGGAAAAAGCGAGCGATGACCCCTATACGATTGCAAACATTGGTGATTTAAAAATAAAACTGCGTGCAGCAGAGGCAGTATTAGATTTAGCAGGAGATGCGATTGATCAAGCGATTACCGACACGACAGAAGAGCATGTAAACCAAGCGACATTACTGGTTGCTGAAGCAAAAGTACTCACTACAGAAGTTGCAATTTTAGCAGCGAATAAGCTTTTTGAGTTGTCTGGAACACGGTCAACCTTGTCTGAGCTTAATCTGGACCGTCATTGGCGTAATGCTCGCACTCACACCTTGCATGATCCAGTGCGTTGGAAATATCACATTGTCGGTAATTACTACCTCAATGGCATCCATCCACCACGTCATGCATGGAGTTAAAGTGAATAAAAAATAAGATTAGGAGAATAAAGATGACGATTACCCAAATTGAATTAGAAGAACTGTCTGTAGGCGCCGATTATGAAAAGGTAGCAAGTAGATTTCGTCCAGTTTTTGAAAAAATTGCCCAAGGTGCAATTCAACGGGAAAAAGAACGAATATTGCCTTTTGAACCGATTCAGTGGTTAAAAGAACTCAAATTAGGTGCGGTACGTGTACCCGTTAAGTATGGTGGAGATGGGGTGTCATTACCGCAACTTTTCCAGCTTTTAGCAGAGTTAGCACAAGCAGACTCGAATATTGTGCAAGCGTTGCGTGGACACTTCGCTTTTGTTGAAGACCGTTTGGTTGCGCATAAAGAGCACTCACAAGAGGTCTGGTTTCAGCGTTTTGTGCAGGGTGATTTAGTCGGGAATGCATGGACCGAAGTTGGAAATGTACAGATTGGTGATGTCGTTACACGAGTAACCAAAGATGCTTCGGGTAACTTGGTGGTAAATGGAGAAAAGTACTATTCAACAGGAAGTATCTTTGCTGACTGGATCGATTTATTTGCTTACGATGAGGTAAATGACCGCCATGTGATTGCTGCTATTTATCGCCATGAAACAGGCGTGAGTGTGATTGATGATTGGGATGGCTTTGGTCAAAAGACAACGGGCAGTGGTACTTTAAAAGTACATCAGGTGCATTTGCCAGCCTCGCACCTTATTCCATTTGACCAGCGTTTTAAATATCAAACTGCTTTTTATCAAGTCGTCCATCTTGCAACTTTAACGGGTATTGCACATGCGGCAGTAGAAACTTTTAGTCAGGAGATACGTGAGCGAAAGCGTATTTTTAGTCATGGTAATGGTGACCTTGTTCGTCACGACCCACAAGTTTTACAGGTGGTGGGTAAAGCCTCTGCTCAAGCCTATGGAAGTCTAGCAATTACGATTAAAACAGCTGAAGCATTACAGAAGGCTTATGAAAGCCACTTTAGTGAGTTAGAGGTGAAAGAACATCAGTTTAATGTAGATGCTGAGCTCGAATCGGCGCAAGGGCAGGTGGTGATTTCTAATTTGGTACTCGATTTAACCAGCCAATTATTTAATGCTTTGGGCGCGTCAGCAAGTAGTCAGGTCAAACAACTCGACCGTTTCTGGCGTAATGCACGAACGGTCTCTTCACATAATCCGCTCATCTATAAAGAAAAGGTGATTGGAGATTGGGAAGTTAACCGTACAGATTTACCTTTTGTCTGGCAAATTGGAGCAAGCCCGCGGGCAAAGTCTGCATAAAATAAAAGCCGATATTTATCGGCTTTTTTATTAGGTTTGACTTAAACGTTTGGTATTTAAATAAAGCCGTGAGAGTAATAAAACACAAGCAATGCTTAAACCAATAATCAAACCTAGCCACACGCCAGCTACACCCCAATGGGTATAACGTGCTAAATAAAGTCCGATAGGGAACGCAATCACCCAATACGCCATGAGTGTAATCCACATCGGTGCTTGAGTATCTTGCATACCTCTTAAACAGCCTGCGGCACTCACTTGCAATGCATCCATCAATTGATAACCCATTGCAAACCAGAGTAAATACATGGCAATAGGAACTACATCTATATCTTGAGTATAAACTGAAACAATTTGTTCACGACCTAGAGCAATAAAAGACATGGTCAATAAGGCAAAAAATATTGCTGTGCTCAGACCAATCTTTTGGACTTGGTACATTGAAGCCCAATTCTTTTCACCATAATACGTTCCCACACGAATGGTTAAGGCAATCGCAAGTGAAAGCGGAATCATAAACAGCACAGAGGTGACTGAAATTGCAACTTGATGCGCGGCAATAAAGACTTCACCGAGTGGGCTAAGGACCAAGGCACCTGTACTGAAAATACTCACCTCAAAGAACACGGCTAAACCGATGGGTAGGCCAAGCTGTAAAATTCTTTTTACCCAAGTCAGGTTAATTTTATCGAATCTGCTAAAAATAGACGTGTTTCGATAAGCCGAAGCTTTATAAATATAGCCAGCTAATGTAATTAGCATGAGCCACTGTAAAATGGAGGTTGCAAAGCCACAGCCTGCGCTACCCAAGGCAGGAATTGGTCCTAAGCCATACATAAAGATCATGTTTAGAGGGATTAAAACCACTAAGGCCAGTAAGCTAATGACCGTTACAGGACGTGGATGGCCTAAAGCCTCAGAATAACCGCGTAGGGCTGCGTACATGGTCACAGCTGGCATACCTAAACCAATCGCATGTAAGAACAAACTTGCTTTAGGCTGTAAGCTTTCTGGTACGCCAAACACATGTAAGAAAAACGGCATAAGCTGCAAAATGAGCATAGCCATTACGCCTAAAATGATGGCGACCCATAAGGATTGACGAACAATGACAGGAATTTGTTCTGTATTTCTTGCGCCCTTTGCTTCAGCGACCAAAGGTGTAGTTGCAATCATAATGCCACTGAACAGGAGCATGACTGGGATCCATAAGCCCACACCTACCGCAATTGCTGCTAAATCGGTTGCAGATAAATGTCCAGCCATAATAGTGTCAATTAACCCAAATCCCGCTTGAGCAAACTGGGTAATTAAAATCGGTAGCATTAAGTGGAAGAGTTGTTTTAATTCAGACCGAAAAGATGTGACATTCGACACAAAAGGTACTCTTTTTAAATATAAAAATGAAGCTAACGTTGCAAAGTGAGTAACACACCGACAAAGATGATCACGCCACCAAGAAACCGTTGCCATGTAACAGGTGTCTTTTCTGTACCTAACCAACCAAAATGATCAAGCAACATTGAAATGACCAATTGCCCAAAAACGACCAGCCCTGTAAAGGTTAAAAAACCAAGTTTAGGTGCAGTATAAATGCTCATGCTAATTGCATAAACCCCAAGAAATCCTCCTGTCCAAAGAAGCCATGGAATATTTGATATTTCACTTAAAGTGGGCTTCTCGGTACTTTGAAAGAAAACCATAACGGCTAAAACAATAGTACCTATGAAAAATGATAATAAAGCTGCCTGCAAGGGTGAGTGTAGTTGCTCGCGCAGTTGAGCATTGATTGCAGTCTGAAAAGCCATGGCAACACCGATTCCCATAGCTAGAGGTAAGATCAGGAAAAGTTGACTAGAGAATTTCATCATTTTTATCAATATTTAAGTATGTTTAAAAACAGTCTAAAGCAATTAAGGTATGTTTTCATAAGCCCATTGATGCAGTCATGTTAAAATAGAAATATTGTGTAAATTGGACCTGCTCCTTGGCCGTATTAAACCCTGCTTCTGTTCCTTTATCTTTATATATTCATATGCCTTGGTGCGTGCGTAAATGTCCATATTGTGACTTTAACTCGCATGCCGTACCAGATGGAGCGCTTTCGGCAGAACTCGAGCAAACCTATTTAAAAGCATTGGTGGCCGACTTTGAAACTCAAGTTGAGATGGCTCAGGGACGTTCAATTCATAGTGTATTTATTGGTGGTGGAACGCCTTCACTTATTTCTGCTAAAGGCTATGCATGGCTGTTTGAACAGCTTAAGTCATTGCTCAAATTTGAAGATGGCTGTGAAATCACCCTAGAGGCAAATCCCGGAACACTAGAACATGACCCGTTTGCAGGCTATTTAGACGCAGGTATTAACCGTTTATCGATTGGTGTGCAGACTTTTAATACAGAGCACTTGCAAAAACTGGGGCGTATTCATTCAGCCAACAATGCTATGGATGCAATTGAGCAGGCACGACAAGCAGGCTTTAAGCGAGTTAATGTCGATTTAATGCATGGCCTACCTGAGCAAACCCTAGGACAAGCGCTTTATGATTTAAAGGTCGCTGTAGAGCATGGCGCGACACATATCAGTTGGTATCAACTTACTATTGAGCCAAATACCGTATTTTTCCGAACTCAGCCTATTTTACCTCAAGATGAAGTGCTAGAAGATATTCAAGAGCAGGGTGAGGCTTATCTAAAAGCCAATGGTTTTATAAATTATGAAGTATCGGCTTGGCGTAAAGAGCAGCCTTCAGCGCATAATTTAAATTATTGGGAATTTGGTGATTACCTTGCGATTGGTGCAGGGGCACATGGCAAAGTCACACAACCAGATGGTGTGTACCGTTTCCAAAAAACTCGCTTACCGAAAGATTATTTGGCTAAGGTTCCAGCCGAACATTTGCAAATGAAAAAGATTGAGACAGAAGAGTTACCTTTTGAGTTCATGATGAATGCTTTACGTCTAAATGATGGCGTAAAAGCTGAGTTATATGAGCAGCGCACAGGTTTAAGCCTAGATCACTTAAATGAAGTACTCACTTCACTACGAGCTAGAAAGCTATTGGTGGATGATCATTGTCGTTTGGCTTGTACTGAGCAGGGACATATTTTCTTAAATTCGGTACTAGAAGAGTTCTTATAAAGAAGCAAATTAAAAAGCCGCACATTGAGATGCGGCTTTTTGATTTTAGCGAGTGGTATAGCCGCCGTTTGCAAAAATAGTCTGTCCTGTAATCCACCAACCATCAGTTACCAAAAAGCGAACTAGAGGTTCAATATCTTCAATTTTGGTGAGTCCACCTAAAGCTGAAGCTGATTTATGGTAAGCCACTGCTTCGGCAGATTCCTGACCATAAAAGAAAGGTGTATCCATAGGCCCAGGTGCAACAGCAGTCACAGAAATCTGACGATCACCAAATTCTTTTGATGCAGCACGTGTGTAATGCTCAACAGGTGCTTTTAAACCTTCATAGGTTGAATAGAGTCCAGTGTAGGCTGCAAGAAGAGAAGTCACGATTGAACAAATCTTGCCGCCGTCATTTAAATGACGACCTGCCGATTGAATAAAGAAATAGGCAATTTTTGAGTTGATATCGCTCATGCTATCAAACTCTTGTTCTGTGGTATCTAAAAAAGATTTCTTTAAAACCTTTCCAACTGTATTAATGGCAATATCAATTCCGCCAAAATGCTGCTTAGTGTCTAAGAATAGCTTTTCGATATTATCAATATCCGTTAGGTCTGCCTGAATTAAAACGGCATCTACACCGAATGCTCTTACATCTGTGAGCGTCTGTTCAGCATCTGCTTGAGTTTCAGCGCTATTGTAGTGAATCGCGATTTTGGCGCCTTGTTCTGCAAATTTACGGCTAATCAGTCCACCTAAGTTTTTTGCACCGCCTGTAATCAATACAACTTTATCTTTAAGAGTATGAGTTGTCATGATGGTTGTTCCTATGCTGACTTGTTTTAATGTGTTTTTAGTCTAGATTGGCGGTAATTTTTGATCAATTATGCTAGTTTGGTTTAACTATTCAAAAAATACGAACAATTAAATGGATCGGTTGCAGCAATTTTTTATTTTTACAGAAGTCGCTAAACGACAAAGCTTTAGTGAAGTGGCGAATCAGCTTGATTTGCCTCGTTCGACAGTGACGAGCGCAATTCAACAGCTAGAAACTCACTATGGAGTACGCTTATTTCATCGTACTACGCGTAAAGTAAGCCTTACCCAAGATGGACAACGAATATTACCTGAGTGTCAAAATCTATTATTTGATTATGAACAGCTCGAACAGCTTATACAGGCACAAAAGCAGCATTATCGTGGCACGCTAAAAATTTCAATGCCCAGCCGAATCGTGCATCAAGTGATTATTCCTGAACTGTCCGATTTTTATAGCCGCTATCCAGACATTCATTTACAACTTCATAGCTCTGATGACATTACTGATTTAATCGAGAAAGGAATTGATTGTGTTGTTCGGGTGGGGCAGCTAGATAATAGTAGTTTAATTGCGAAGTTCGTTGGTAACTTGATTATGGTGAACTGTGCAAGTGCTGACTATTTAGAACAGTACGGTATTCCTGAACAATTAGAAGATCTATCTCAACACAAACTCATTAACTATGCGGGAGCAGTAGGAGAAAAACAGGGCGTATTTTCATATCAAGATGGAGCTGTGATGATGGATAGTGCTTTAAGCGTAAATAATACGGAAGCCTATATTGCAGCAGCTATTGCAGGTTTGGGAATTATTCAACTTCCATATTACGATGTTCAGGATAAAATCGAGCAGGGAACTTTAGTTGAAGTACTAAGTGTCTATACCGCTCAATCACTTCCACTTAATATTTTATATCCGAATAGAAGTTATATTCCTAAACGTTTGGAAATATTTATGGAATGGACCAGGGATGTTCTATACAAGAAGTGCATCGTCATCTTTTAGTCATAAAATTAAAATACATTAATAATAAAAAAAGCCTCTCGCAGTGAGAGGCTTTTTAGAATTTGGTGGGTCGTCCGCGACTCGAACGCGGGACCAACGGATTAAAAGTCCGCTGCTCTACCAACTGAGCTAACGACCCAAATAGGTTCAAAACAGATAAGTGGTGGGTCGTCCGCGACTCGAACGCGGGACCAACGGATTAAAAGTCCGCTGCTCTACCAACTGAGCTAACGACCCGTATCGTTTTGATGTCGCGTATTTTAGCAAGTTATTCAACTAACACAAGAGGAAATTTAAAAACATTTGCATGATTGCCTATAAAAAGCACGATTTCCTCTTGTTTAGCTAAAAAATGAACTAAAAACGGTATTTATATGCCTGAATGTTGTCAAAAATTTCAGTTGTGATGTCACAGTAACTGCTTTCACCAGGCAATAAAGCGAGTAAACGTTCAGAAGTTTTGCTTGGATTAAACGCATCTTCCTTCAATTTATTCTTTTGGTACTTAAAAGTACCTGTGGTTTCAACTTTAGCTTGTATACGTAAAAACACTGGTACCGCATAAGCAGGTAAGCATTTTTTAAATACAGTCACCATTTCTGTTAAATCAGCGTCATTTAACTCGGCACCATCAGCAAGTGTGATTGCTGCCATACCTGCACGACCATTGGTATTTGGAATTTCTACACCATAAACCACAGCTTCAGCGATCTTGTCATATTCACACACCATGTTTTCAACTTCGGTGGTAGATACATTTTCGCCTTTCCAGCGGAAGGTATCACCCAAGCGGTCAACAAACTGAGCGTGACGGAAACCAATATTACGAACAAGATCACCTGTGTTGAAATATGAGTCACCTTTTTTGAAGACATCTTGCATAATCACAGATTTATTCTTTTCTGGGTCGGTATAGCCATCAAATGGAGAGCGACTGGTAATTTTACCCACCAATAAACCGACTTCACCTGCTTTAACTTTTTTACACCAGCCATTTTTATCGCGTACAGGCTCATTCTTTTCTTTATCAAATTGAATGACTGCATACGGCATAGGGGAGAAGCCTACCGTATTATCAAAGTTGAAAATATTACTAAAGCCGACATTGCCTTCACTTGAAGCATAAAGCTCTAGAACTTCTTCAACACCAAAACGCTGTTTGAATTTATCCCAGATGTTTGGACGCATGCCGTTACCAATCATTTTGGTTACACGGTGAGCACGGTCAAGCTCTGTAGTTGGAGCATCCATCAAGTAACGGCAAAGTTCACCTACATAACCGATTGCAGACGCATTAAACTTCTGAACATCTTTCCAGAATGCACTGGTTGAATATTTACGTCGAATGGCAAGCGTAGAGCTTCCTGCAATCACACCACACCAGCAAACCACCACACCTGTTGCATGGTACAGCGGTAAAGTGACATACATCACATCATCTGGGCCAAGGTTTAAAATGTGGCCGTAAGTGCCGTAGGCAAGTGTCCAGCGGCTATGTTTAAAAATAACTGCTTTTGGTAAGCCTGTTGTACCCGAAGTATAAATATAAAACAGGCCATCATTTCCATGAACGGAGTGTGTGGTCGATGGATTGAATTTCGGGAATTGATCAATTTCTATTGCAAGATTGGCATAACCTTGAGGTGCTGTTCCTGCATCTTGACGAGTAGCCTGATCTGCAAACCAGTGAAAACGGTCTTTAGGAACGTTTAAGTCTTGACGAATTTCATCAATTGCAGCACGGACTTCTTCACCCGCAATGACTGCAATTGGTTTTACAAGATTGATACTATGAGCGAGAACTTTACCGACTTGCGATGTATTTACAAGCGCAATCGTTACCCCAATTTTAGCTAAGCCCACAATAGTGGCAATAAGCTCAGAACGGTTCTCAACCATTACGGCAATCACATCGCCTTTACGTGCACCGAGAGATAAATAATAGTGAGAAATCTGGTTAGCCCATTCATTTAAAGCTTCGTATGAGTAACTTTGATCTTCAAATAATAAAGCAGTACCTTTTGGATTTCGCTTAACAGCTTTCTCAAAAGCTACGCCTAATCCAGTTGGTGTATTTGCTGTTCTTAAATAAGCCTGTTTAAGACCATTCAGGATATGGGGTACTTTGGGAATAAAGCTAGGAAGTCTAGTGGCAACATCCCCAAGCGTAATGATATCGGTCTGTGTTGTCTGGCTCATATCAATCCTATTTATTTTTCGATCAATCCAAAAAAGGTTGCGTTGGCAAAAGTACAGTATTTTTCATGGTTCACCATGCTTTTAAAACTTTTCTTCTAGTGCAATCAACCTAATTGGTTAAAAATAACAAAAAAAACCTAGTCATCGAAATGACTAGGTTTGTTTAAATTAGCTGCAATTGAGCAAATGATTTACTCAGCTACAGGATTTGCTTTCTTTGGTGGACGGCCGCGAGGGCGACGAGGACGACTTGGTTTGTCCTTATCAGCTTTAGAATCTTCTGATTCACTCTCGGCAGGGGCTTCAGTTGGCTCTACAGCTTGTTCTGTAGCTGCTTTGGCTTTTGCAGCTGCTTTTGGCTGTTTTGCAACCGGAGCTTCTACTGCAGGTTCAGCTGGTGTCTCTTCTACATTAGCTGCTACTTCAGTTTCCTGATCAAGCGCAAGCGGTTGTTGCTTTGATTCAACAGGTACTTGTGTTTCAGCAGTAGGAGCAACAACGGCTTCTTCCACAGTCTCAGCTACAGGGGCAGCTTCTTCTGGTGCAGAATGTTGTTGTTTAACTTGCTCAAAAGCTTGTTCAGCTGCAAGTTTCGCTAAACGACGGCGTTCACGCGGATCATTAGCAACACGTGGTGTCGCTTCTTTTGGTGGCGTCAACGGAAGTACTGGCGCAGGTTCTGCTTCTTGTGAAGGCTTATTGCTTGGAAGCTCGGCATCACGAGTAACAGGCTTTTTGTCTTCAGCTTCAGCTGCGACTTCAGTCACTAGAGTACTTGCGTATTGCTCTGCAAATTTCTGCAATGCACGGTTGAATGTTGGAACTAAACCAAACTGTTCAATCAGTACTGTGCAGTCTTCACCGTAAACATGACGGATCAAGCTACCAATTGTATATTGCGCCAACGTTGGAATTTGCGATGGGGCAATTGATGGTGCAGCAGCTTTAGCACGTTTTGCATTGCGTTGTTCACGGCGACGCATACGAGGATCATTACTTGCACGTTGAACTTGCGGTTGAGTTTTCTCAGCCTTTGGTTGAGGAGCTTCTGCTTCAGCAGTTACCGTCTCTTCCACTGACACAACTGGTGCTGGAGCTGATTCTTGAGTAGCTTCAACAACAGGTGCTTTTTCAGTGCGTTCAACAGGTTGCTCAGGCGTTAAAGCAATAATTTCGCTTTGTGCTTGATCAACATTGATGACTAAGGCTGTATTCATGACTTCATGCTGTGGAGCATCAATCAAATCAACCTTAATTTGTTTTTCATCAACAACTGCTGGTGCCGGCGTATTTTGATTTTCATTTAATACGCTTGGATCGCGGTGGCGATTCGGGCGGTTTGGACGTTGTTGATTATTACGGTCACGACGCGGTACAGCATGTTCAGCTTGTTGCCCATCATTTTGATGTTGCGCATGCGGCTGATCTTGTTGTTGACGCTTTTGTTGACGTTTTAATTCACGTTGCTCTTGGCGTGATAACTGTACAACTTCTTCATGAACCTGTTGTTGCTGTGGTTCTTGATTGTGGTGATGTTGATGTTGTTCACGTTGCTCTTTGTGCTTACGTTTTTTGTTGTTTGGACGCTGCTGTTGTACTTTATCGTCTTTTTCAACATTCTCACGTGCTTCCTGCTTAACAGGAGATTGAGAAATATAAGCATTGTTAGATGGAGCCGAAGTAACTTCAGCAACTGCTGGTGCTACAACTTGTCCAAACTGCCCACGGCTAACAGCGCCAGTATTCACCATTTGTTCAATTGCGGCAGCAGCATTTTGTGCTGAGCGAGATTGATCAACTGTTTGAGCTTGTTTTTGAACAAAAAGGTTTTCTAACCATGCACATGGGCTTGCTGCTTTTTGAGCGCTTGCCTGAGCAGCAGGTTGAGCCGCTTGATTTGCTTTCTTTTGGTTGGCTGCGTTATTGGCAGCAGGGGCTGCATGAGTATGGCCATGATCGGCTTCTTCTAAATGCCATTCAGAAGATTCATAACCTAACTCTTTTTCACTTGAACGAGTTGCTTCAGTACGTTCGTAGCTAGATGGTGCAAATCCATCTGGATTGTACTGAATTTCGTAGTGAGGGGTTTCTAAGTGCGGGTGAGGTAAAACAGTCACACGAACACTAGAAGTTTGTTCTAAATAAACAAGACTATGACGTTTTTCATTGAGCAAGAATGCTGCAATTTCAACAGGCACTTCTACCTGTACTTCACCATGACGTTCACGAAGCGCGATCTCTTCTACTTTACGCATAATTGAAAGCGAAAGTGAGCGTAAGTCACGAACCATGCCTGTACCATGACAGCGTGGGCACACATAACCTGTTGCTTCTTCAAGAGATGGACGTAAGCGTTGACGGCTCATTTCCATTAAGCCAAAACGAGAAAGTTGTCCAAACTGAATACGTGCGCGATCGCTTTGTGTTGCTTCACGAAGTTTTGCTTCAACCATACGTTGGTTGCGCTCTTTAGTCATATCGATGAAGTCGATTACAACTAAACCACCAATGTCACGAAGACGAAGTTGGCGAGCAATTTCTTCTGCTGCTTCTAAGTTAGTATTCAGCGCAGTTTCTTCAACGTCATGTCCACGAGTCGATTTCGCAGAGTTAATATCGATTGAAACTAAAGCTTCAGTCTGGTCAATCACAATTGAACCGCCAGAAGGAAGTTTTACTTCACGTTCATAAGCAGTTTGAATTTGACTTTCAATACCAAAATGAGCAAACAATGGCTCGTTTAAAGTATAAGTTTTAAGTTTGTCTAATTGACGAGGCATCACTGCTTTAACAAAGTTATAAGCTTCGTTATAAGCCTGTTCGCTATCAATTAAAATTTCTGCAACATCATCACGTAAATAATCGCGGATAGCACGAGTAACAACACCAGCTTCTTGATGAACCAGCATTGGAGAAGGACCAGAGCTCGCTGTGCCTTGGATTTGTGCCCAAAGGTCAAGCAAATGCTGTAAGTCTAACTGTAATTCTTCTTGGGTACGGCCAATACCAGCGGTACGTACAATAACGCTCATACCACGTGGTAAATTTAAAGAAGCTAGAATCTCTTTTAGCTCTTCACGTACAGAACCTGAAATTTGACGACTAATACCGCCACCTTTCGGGTTGTTTGGCATAAGAACCAAATAACGTCCTGCAAGTGAAATAAAGGTAGAAAGAGCTGCACCTTTATTGCCACGTTCTTCTTTTTCGACTTGAACAAGTAATTCAGTACCTTCAGTGATAAGTTCACGAATGTTTGAGGTTTGTCGTGGGTCTGCTTGGAAATAACTGTTAGCAATTTCGCGCATAGACAAGAAGCCTTGACGGCCTGCGCCGTATTCAACAAAAACAGCTTCTAACGAGGGTTCTACGCGGGTTACATGGCCTTTATAGATATTGGATTTTTTCTGTTCTCGGGTACGATTCTCTAAATCAAAATCGTAAAGACGATTACCAGTGATAAGTGCAACGCGGACTTCTTCTGCGTGAGTTGCATTAATCAACATACGTTTCATGGGTGTGACACCTAATAGTGACCCACACAAACATATCGCACAAACTTAAAGGTTCTGAACGAACATCGAACATGACGGATCATTTCCCAGATCTCAAAATATTTGTGGTCTGAGTCATCTGTTACCGGCTACATTTAGCCTTAGCTTCGATTCTCGTCTGTGATGTAGGCAATACTGCTTCAACCTTTAAATCGGACTTCCTTAGTGCTTCACTGGCGGGTGAGCGGTGCATTGGTTAATGACTTTCACTGTCATTGGGCGCGAAGTGACTTCTTTTTGGAAGTTTGATACGGAATGCTCATCGTATCGGTGCTTTCGGCAGTTCCAATGCATCAACGCTTTAGCCTGAAGGCAACATTAAGGAGCGATTTGTCTGATGTGTATCAGTTTACGTTCCATAACCAACTAGAGTTGGTAACATATTTTTTTGAACAAACTGAATTAAACGCAACAGTTTGTCATTTTGCCGATATAATAAGCCTTCGGCGTCGGCATAATTCTTTAGGACCAATCCGAGCTGGTGATGAAAGCATCATTTTGATTGAGGTTTCAATCAGGGAAATTCCCTATTAGATGTTCACTTACGGCGGTATCCGTGCGCTGACTATATCAAACCTTGCAGCATCTGCCTATGGGCTAAGCTTAGATTTCTTGTGAAAAAACTAAGCTAATCGGTCATTTATTAATCAAATTTAGCAAAATTTCAGGTTTAAATATTAGTATGAATTCTACACAGCAATGGCAAAGTGTCACTTGGTTTGAGGTGGATGAACATCAAGCAGGACAGCGAATTGATAATTTCCTGTTTTCGCGTTTAAAGGGTGTACCTAAGAGTCGTATTTATCGTTTGATTCGTGAAGGTCAGGTTCGAATAAACAAAAAACGTATTAAAGCTGAGACCAAATTAGAGATTGGAGATCAGATTCGTGTTGCACCTATTCGCTATGAACAAAAGGATGAAACCGCTGCTCCTGTGAGTGATAGTGTAGCACAGAGCCTACTCAGCCGTGTGGTTTATGAAGATGAAGGCCTGTTAGTCATCAATAAACCATCAGGTATTGCTGTACATGGTGGTAGTGGCGTGGCATATGGTTTGATTGAGGCTTTACGCGCCGCGACAGGTAAAAAATATTTAGAACTAATTCACCGCATTGACCGTGATACCTCTGGCCTGGTCATGATTAGCAAGAAACGTAGTACTTTAAAGCTGCTACAAGATATGTTGCGTGAGCACAAAATTCGTAAGACTTATGCGGCAATTGTAAAAGGTCAGGTGAGCCTCGATAAACAACTCATTGATGCTCCTCTATTTCGTTACGAGTTAGCCAATGGCGAGCGTCGTGTACGTGTGTCTAAAGAAGGTAAACCGAGTAAAACGGAATGGGTGGTTGCAGAGCGTTTTAAAAATGCCACTTTAGTTCATGCATCACCTTTATCAGGCCGTACTCATCAAATTCGTGTCCATGGCTTAAGTATTGGACATCCGTTGTTGGGTGATGATAAATATGGACACACCACTGAGTACGCAGGTCCGCAGGCACGACGTTTATGTTTACACGCGATGCGTTTAGATATTCCGGGTTATCCACCGATTGAAGCGCCGTTACCAGAAGACATGACCCAGTTATTAAAGGCTTTGAGAGTAGCAAAATGAGTCTGAAAACCGAATTAGTTATTTTTGACTGGGATGGAACTTTATATAACTCTGTTGGCCAGATTGTTGCCAGCTTACAACATGCAGCAGAGCAACATGAACTGCCTCTAAGCGATGAAGCCGCAAAAAGTATTATCGGTTTAGGCTTGCCTGAGGTGATGCAGACCTTATTTCCAGAAGCGCCAGAATTGCATGACTCGATCTTAAAGGCATATGGTGATCACTATATCGCGAACTCGACTAGTGATGCATGGTTTGAGGGTATTTCTGAACTACTCCATGATTTAAAAGCCCAAGGTTTAAAACTTGCAGTTGCAACGGGTAAAAATCGCCGTGGGTTAGACCGTGTAATCGCAAAAACACAAAGTACTCATCTTTTTGATGTGACTCGGGCAGCCAACGAAACACGTTCAAAACCAGATCCGCTCATGCTGCAAGAAATATTAACAGTCACTGGAGTGAATGTTGAGCGAGCAGTCATGATTGGTGACAGCAGCTATGATCTTGAGATGGCACAGCGTTTAGGGATGCCGCGTATTGGTGTTGGCTATGGCGTACATTCGGTTGAAGTTCTGCAAAAGTTCCAGCCTTTAACGATTGCTAAAGATGTACAAGAGCTTCACAGCTTTTTGAGAGGGTATGCTCAGTTACCTACTGTAGATGTCGCTTAAATTGAAATAGTATTAAAGAGGGAATACGTTCCCTCTTTTTTAAGCTGAATAACAAAACAATAAGAAGAGAAAAATGAGCCGTTCAATTCGTCTATTAAATCTTTTACAACAGCTCCGTGAAGCCCGTTACCCAATCACAGCACAAGTCTTGGCTGAAAGCCTAAACATTAGTGTTCGAAGTGTCTATCGAGATATTGATAGCTTACGTGAGCAAGGTGTAAGAATTGATGCCTCAGCAGGCTTGGGTTTTCAGCTTAAAGAAGACATCTTATTACCACCGGTTACTTTTAATGAGAATGAAGCTGAAGCTCTATTTTTAGCTTTAGAGTGGTTGAAAGACGTTCCAGATCAGGCAATGAAATCGGCAGCCGTTTCAATCTATTCTAAACTTTATGCAGTTCTACCTGAGCACCGGAAATATTTGATCGATGACATGACGCTAGGCGTTACACATTACTGGCATCCGGTTGATGAAGCTTTAGTAGAACAAGTACGTTTAGCGATTCGTAAGCAAGTAAAAATAAAAGTCGATTATTGCGATGAACAAAAACGGTTAAGTGAACGTTCACTTTGGCCTTTTGCTTTAGGGTATTTACATGACAAAGTTGTACTTGCTGCTTGGTGTGAATTACGGCAGGCATTTCGCCATTTTCGGATAGATCGTATCCATGACTTGCAAATGAGTGAGGAAATATATCCTGAATTTAAAAAACATCTGTTTCAAAGATGGTGGAAACAAGAAATGCAAAGGACTACTGACAAAAACTGACAAAAGTTATTTGTAAACTAAGAACTACGATAAACAAGGAGCAATAAGAATGAGCCTTAAACTTTATACTAACAAAGAGTCGCGTGGTGTAGTTATTGACTGGCTTTTGGTCGAGTTAGGTGTTGAATGTGAACGAATTGAAGTCGCATATAAGACTGAAATGAAGTCACCTGAATATCTAAAACTTAATCCTTTTGGAAAAGTACCGGTATTGGTAGATGGCGATGTAGTGATTTATGAGTTGGGTGCAATCTGTGCATATCTAGCCGACAAGTTTAGTGATAAAGGTTTGGCACCAGCCTTGAATGATCCAAAACGTGGTTTGTACTATCGTTGGTTATTTGTGATGGCGGGCCCTTGGGAAGCTGCGGGTGTTGATAAGGCTTTAGGAATAGAAGTATCACCTGAGCAAAAAATGTTTGTTGGTTATGGCGATTACAATGATGCTTATCAAGCTTTAGTTCAAGGATTAAGTGAAGCGAATCCGTATGTATGTGGTGAGCAATTTACCGCAGCAGATGTAAGTGTTGGAGCAATGCTTTTATGGCAGTTAAAAATGAATGCGATTGAATCACATCCTGCTATTACCCGTTATGTTGAAACGATCAAACAGCGTGAAGGCTTAAAACAAAGTACTATGGGGCAACTGCTGTAAACCTAATATTCTTAAAAGTCACCCAAAGGGGTGGCTTTTTTGTTTTCAAATAAAGATTTTAATTGGTAAGAAAACCAGCAGCAACGTTAATACAAATCGCTAAAATGGTGGTATTAAATCCAAAAGACAACACAGCGTGAAATAAGTTTAAAAGACGCATGTGCTTGGTGGTAATTGACACATCCGCAGTTTGAGCAGAAGTACCAATAATATAACTAAAATATAGAAAATCAGGATAAGTTGGCTGTTTTGTACCAGGGAAATCTAACCCTCCATTTTCCTCATTTCTAGATAAAGCCATATAAAAATCATGGGCATAATGTAGAGCAAAAACGGTATGCATAAAAAGCCATGCAGACACAATGGTGAGTAAAGCTAAAGCCACATGACCTAACTTTGCAGAACTGTCGGAAGGGAGTTGTGACAGTTGAATTAGAATAGCAACCAAACACATGATTAATGCTAATAAAACAATCAGCATAATGACCCATTTGCTTTCATCTTGTTTTTTAGCTTGCTGTTGCATTTGTGAATGGTCGGCACTTTTCATGAGTTGCCAAACATGTAGTAAATATATGCTAACGGAAGCATTCCAGCTGACTAATAAAATAGTTGACCACTTCCATGATGTTAACCATGTCAAAATACCGGCTGTGACAATACCTATGAATAAAGCAATAAAGAAATGTGGGCGGTTTTGTACACTACGTCCTAGATGTTGAAATACGCCAACCATTTTCCTAGTCTCCTTTATTAAACGGGAAATATATTATTTTTTATTAAATGGTGAAAATAATATATGGTTTTATATAGATTTTATTTCAATTCTTTTCATTTATATTCATGAGATATTTAATTTTACCTATTAGGTAAAATAGGACATTACCGTGGATTAAACTGTTTATAAAAAGTATAAATAAATAAAAGGAATATTTATTTATACTTTTTTATAAAGATGATCTTATTAATCATGCGCTTAATAATAAAATTATTCGTAATAATTAAGCGTGGTTTAAGTTTTTATCTAAATGAAATACTTTAGTGAGCTGGTCAATGAATTTTTGAACGCCTAAAGACTGTGAGTTTTTACGATAGTTTACGAATAAATCAAGTGTTGGTAAGTCGACATCAAGTGGACGAACTATCGTGTTTTTGATGCCTAAAGGCGCAACATAGGCAGGTAAAATTGTACAGCCTAATCCAGAACCAAGAGAGTTAATGTTGAACAATATGCTATCTGCTTTTTGAACAATATTCAGTTCGATGTTATGAGTTTTAGCGAAATCTAAAATGGTGTTATGTAAGGTTTGTGATTGTTCGGCTGCCGGAATGATAAAGTCAATACCTTGTAAAGCATGGACTGGGATTCGATCATATTGAGCAAGTGGATGATTTTTAGGAAGTAAGAAAATCAGGGGTTCAGTTAAAACAAATTGGCTTTGTATTTCATCACTATCTGTATTTTCACGGGTAAACGTAATGTCCAGCTCTCCTTTTTTTAAGGCTTTAAGCTGTTCAGTATTGTTTAAATTAGATAGTTCAATAGTAAGGTCGGGGTGTTGTAGTCGAAGATTAGGAAGTACATAAGGGAAAATTTTCATTTCTGCGATGGGAACGAAACCGATACGTAACAATTGCTGTTTAGCCTTAGAAACTTGTCGTGCCATAGCGACCGCTTTTTCAGCCTGAGCGAGAGTGAGTCGAGCATGTTCTAAAAATACTTCGCCTTCTTCTGTTAACTCAACTTTGCGTTTTGTGCGGTTTAAAAGTCTTACACCAACGTCTTCTTCTAAATCTTTAATTTGTTGGCTAAGAGAGGGCTGTGCGGTAAAAAGTTTAAGAGCGGCTTTACTAAAATTTAATTCTTCAGCAACGGTAATGAAATATCGGAGATGGCGTAGTTCCATAAGACTAATCCAAAAAATGTCTTACTATGATTTAAGTGAAGTATAAAGCATAAATAGATATAGCGTGAAGGTGATTTAGGTATTTATAAAATAAATGGAATTTTAATTTTCATTAAAGATTTAATATGGAGATATAAGCTCTAATAATTCATAAAATATATTAATAATTAAATAATAAATACATTATTTTTAATTAATCAAAGAATTTTCTAAAGGATTTAAATATTCATTTAAGAAATTCTCATATTATGCAAAAACTAGAATAATAAAATAAATTTATAATCTATAGGTCACTAAGATCTACCCAAATGTAATTGTTACTAAATATATTGTTTGTATTGCACAGAAGAATCTTAAGTTAAAAATTACGGGCGACAAAGATGAAATAGACAGGTTCTATGGCGGCTTTTCGTCATCTTCTAATTGTTATGTTATACAAGAAGTCTTAGTAAGAATGGTAATTACTGACGCATAAACTCAACACATCTAAGTGTTTTTTATGGCACTCTAATTTAACTTAGGTTGGCTATGACCACGATAAAATGGATATTTATATGATAAATAAGTGTAAGTGCCATAGCTTAATTTGTTTTAATCGTTAAGATAGAAACCTGATCACATCCATTCTGCTGATGCTAAAACATAGAAAAGCCCATGAAAGACAAGCCGACATTAACATATCAATTGCCGACTCAGTCCTGTTGGACGCATACATGGATAAAACCTCCTTTTTGTCATCCCGAGTCTGGGCATGAAACGGATACACGTTTTTATAATCAACAACCTAAGTCACCTGCTCGTGGCTCAAAAGAGTTATTGCGTTGGTTAGTTACGCGTGAGTCTTTTACATGGAAAGTGGATATTCAAAATGAATATGAAACTCGTGTAAATACGGCTGTAGCTTTGCCGCAAAATCGACCTCAGGCAGATCTGGATGATTGGCAAGTTTGGTTTGTTGGGCATGCAACGGTATTGGTTCAGATTGGTCCTTATAACTTTATTACCGACCCAGTGTGGTGTGATTATGCAAGTCCTTCACAAGGGCGTGGCCCACGCCGTGTATGCCCGGCAGGTTTTGCACTAGAACAATTACCGACGATTCATGGAGTTTTGCTCAGCCATAATCATTATGACCATATGGACTTGGCGACACTTGAATGGCTACATAAAAAATTCGCAATGCCAATTTACACTGGACTCGGGAATGGTTTTTATCTACCTAAAGAGTTTCATGTCATTGAGATGGATTGGTGGCAAGAAATTCCTTATCACGAATTAAGAATAATCTATACACCTGCACAGCATGGTTCAGGTCGTGGTTTGCGGGACCAGAATAAGGCACTTTGGGGCGGCTTTTCGGTCGTGGCTAAAACAGGTCATTGTTTCTTTGCGGGTGATACCGGTTATGCGGGTCATTTTAAGCAAATACATGCTCGTTATGGCGCACCACGAGTTGCCTTACTTCCAATAGGTGCGTATGAGCCACGTGAATTGATGAGCTATGTTCATATGAACCCGCAAGATGCGCTACATGCGCACTTTGATTTACAGGCTCATCGTTCTATTGCGATTCACTATCGAACTTTCCAGTTGACTGATGAAGACCGAGAAGACCCAGAGCATGCTCTAGCACAGGCAATTAAAGCTTCTTCAAAGCTTGCAAATCCTTTTTATTGCATTCGGGAAGGACACAAACTGACTGTTTAAAAAACGATGCTTGATATTAAAAAAGCCAGTTCAAATTGAACTGGCTTTTTACTATTTTGACTTAAATTAAGCTAAGTCAAAACGGTCAAGATTCATGACTTTAGTCCATGCAGCAACAAAGTCTTGAACAAATTTTTCTTTACCATCTGCCTGAGCATAAACTTCGGCTAATGCGCGTAAGATTGAGTTTGAACCGAAGACTAAATCATTACGTGTTGCGGTAAATTTTACTGCGCCTGTTTTACGGTCTTTGCCTTCAAAGACTTCGCTTGTTGAGTCAACAGGTGCCCATGCAGTAGACATATCGAGTAAGTTCGTAAAGAAGTCTGTGCTAAGTACACCAACTTGCTGAGTAAATACACCGTATTGTGAGCCATCCCAGTTGGTGCCCAGTACACGTAAGCCACCAATCAATGCAGTTAACTCTGGTGCAGTCAAAGTCAGTTGTTGTGCTTTATCAATCAATAATGCCTCAGTTGTTGCGCTGACACCCTCTTTTTTCCAGTTTCTAAAACCATCAGCAAGGCCGAGAAGTAATTGGAAAGATTCGACATCAGTTTGACTTTGTATTGCATCAACACGACCAGGAGCAAATGGAACGCTAATATTGAAACCTGCCGCTTGAGCAGCTTGCTCTACACCAACGTTACCTGCAAGCACGATTAAATCAGCTAATGATAATTGAGTAGATGCTTTGAGTTCTTCAATTTTGCTTAAAGTCTCAACTGCTTTTTTATTTACGTCCCATTCACGTTGTGGCGATAAAGCAATACGTGCACCATTTGCACCACCGCGTTTATCTCCACCGCGGAATGTTGACGCGGAAGCCCAACCAAGCGAAACCAATTCGCCAGCAGATAGCCCTAGTGCAACGATTTTTGCTTTTGCATCAGCAATGCTTGCAGCAGATGGTATAGCGCTCGCAGCTGGTAATGGATCTTGCCAAATTAAATCTTCAGCCGGAACTTCAGGACCTAAATAACGTGCTTTTGGACCCATATCACGGTGAGTTAATTTAAACCATGCTCGAGCAAAAGCATTCGCGAAAGCTTGTGGGTCGTTAAGGAAACGACGAGAGATCTTTTCAAACTCAGGGTCAAAACGTAAGGTCAAATCTGTAGTAAGCATCGTTGGCTTACGTTTAATTGACGGGTCGAAAGGATCGGGGATGATCGCTTCAGCATCTGCTGCTACCCATTGAATTGCACCAGCCGGTGAGCGCTCTTGTACCCACTCATATTTGAATAGGTTTTCAAAGAAGTAGTTGCTCCATTGTGTTGGTGTTTGTGACCAAATCACTTCTAAACCTGAAGTGATCGCATCTTTACCCACACCAGTGCCAAAACTGTTTGACCAGCCAAAGCCCATTTGTTCAATTGAAGCTCCCTCAGGATCAGCCTGAACATGGTCAGCAGAGGCAGCGCCGTGAGTTTTACCTAAAGTATGACCGCCTGCGATTAAGGCAACAATTTCTTCATCATCCATTGCCATATTGCCGAAAGTCGCGCGAATAAATGGTGCAGCCGATTTTGGATCACCGCTGGCTTGTGGGCCTTCAGGGTTTACATAAATTAGACCCATTTCGGTTGCAGCTAGATTGCTGCCTTCCAATGCTTCAGAGTTGCGATGAGCTAACCATTCTTTTTCATCGCCCCAGTTTACATCGTTGTCTGGTTCCCAAACATCTTCACGACCTGCACCAAAACCGAAGGTGCGGAAACCCGAAGATTCAAGTGCGATGTTTCCAGCAAGAATAAATAAATCTGCCCACGATATTTTTTGACCGTATTTTTGTTTAACTGGCCATAGCAAACGGCGCGCTTTATCTAAGCTTGCATTGTCAGGCCAACTATTTAATGGCGCAAAACGTTGTTGACCACGACCAGCACCACCACGACCATCACCCATACGATACGTACCGGCAGCATGCCATGCTAATCGAATAAATAAGCCTGTATAATTTCCCCAATCGGCTGGCCACCAATCTTGAGAATCGGTTAATACATTTTTGATATCAGCTTTGAGGGTGTAGTAGTCGAGTTTTTTAAATTCTTGACGGTAATTAAATTCTTTACCGAGTGGGTTAGAGCGTTCTGAATGTTGATTGAGTAGGTCGACGCGTAGTTGTTTTGGCCACCAGTGTAAACTAGGCGTGCCACCACCGACCGTTACTTCTGGTTTTGATTTATGGCCTGAAAAAGGGCATTTTGATTCGTCTGACATGGTTATATTCTCTCTGGGTAATAATTATTGAGCTCTTCGTAAAAATGTTAGGGCTCATTTTCCTGGACTTCTGGTTTAAAAACTCATGTTTACTAAATAAAGAAATGGGAGAACAAATGGTGAGAGAAACCGTTTAAAAGTCTTTTCACTGAGATGTCGGCCATTATATTTTATTTAATAATGCATCAGATTCCTTTACTTGTTATTCCTCCAATTTACTGCATGAAGGTTAAAAAACAAGAGGAAAAATAAGATGAAACTTGTAAATAACGATGCATAGAATTACCTCTTCAATTGTTGGAACAACGTAAGATCTTTTAATAACGCTCTGTAAATATACTAGGAGTAGGAGTCTTATTTTTCAAATGGATTAAACTGTCAATATTGATTTAAAAAACCGATTATATATTTATTTAAAAGATTAAGATGGGGGGAGCAATGGTGAGATGAAATTTTTATATTTAATTGTATTAGAAGCGAGCTCAAAGAAATAAAGGAGAGCATTGCTCTCCTTTATTGTTTATATATTAAACATTTACGATTCGATTCGATTTAACCATATCCGCTAAACCGTGAGTTTTAAAATAGTACTCAAGCCAGCTTTTTACGATGAGTGGATTATTCATTTTCATGACATCATCCAGCAATTTTTGTGCATCTGTCATTGGCACATGACAAATAGCTTTTCTTACTCGCAAAATGTTACTCGAACTCATCGAAAGGGTATTAAAGCCCATTGCCATGAGCAGAATTGCTGATAATGGATCACCTGCCATTTCACCACAAATACTGATAGGTTTTTTGTATTCATGACATTCTTTAACTAAGCGGGTTAGCGCACGTAGAATGGATGGGTGAAAGTGTGAGTAAACGTTTGCTACATGTGGATTATTACGGTCAACTGCAAGTAAATACTGGGTTAAGTCATTTGAACCGACCGAGAAGAAATCGACGAGTTCAGCAAACTCATCAATTTGTAGCAGTACGCTCGGCACCTCAACCATAATTCCAATTTTTGGTTTGGTAATTTTAACTTGCTCTTCTTCTTGCACTGCAATCCAGTCACGCTCAAGTAAATAAAGTACTTCTTCTACTTCACTGACTGTAGTGACCATTGGCAATAAAATATGCAAATTATTTAGACCAATACTGGCTTTGAGCATGGCGCGAATTTGCGAAGAAAAAATCTCGGGATGATCGAGCGTGAAACGAATACCACGCCAGCCTAATGCCGAGTTTTCTTCTTCAATACTGAAATACGGCAAGTCTTTATCGGCACCAATATCCAGAGTTCGCATTACCACAGGTTTGTTGGCAAAGTGGCTCAACTGTTGACGGTAGATTGCGCGTTGTTCTTCTTCACCTGGGAAACGTTCCCGTAACATGAATGGAATTTCACTTCGGTATAGACCTACACCTTGAGCACCACGTTGTACTCCGCGTACTACGTCAATCATGAGACCCGTGTTCACATAGAGCTGAACAGACACACCATCTGGAGTAATCGCTTCTTTGGTCTCGTATTGTTTGAGATCTTTTGCGATTTGCTCATCTTCTTTCTGAATTTCTTTATAGCGTTGGCGTAAACGACGTGGCGGATTAACAAAAACACGGCCCTGATAGGCGTCCACAATCATTTCTGCATCATCAAGTGTGTTCACTGGCAGTTCAGTTACACCAACTACGGTTGGAATACCTAATGCACGAGCCACAATCACCATATGAGAGTTGGCCGCACCTTCGGATGTCACAATCGCTGCAATATTGTCTACCGGTAACTCTACAAGTGCCGCAGTACTAATCTCTTCACCAATTAAAATACTGTCTGGACTCAGTTCACGATGGCTAGAATCTTCTTCTTGCAAAGAGGCTAAAATACGTCGCCCTAAATCTTTAAGGTCGGAAACTCGTTCACGAAGATAATCATCTTCCATCTGTGCAAATAGGGCAGTATGTTTTTCAATTACACGACGCACCGCACCTTGTGCCCAATGTCCGTCACGGATGAGTTCTTTAATTTCTGCTGGTAATGCATTTTCATCTAGCATTCTTAAGAAAACACTAAATAAAGCACGCTCTTCAGCCATGAGTGAATCATGCATTTTTTCATCCAGAGAGCGAATCTCTGAACGTACTGATGAAATGGCTTGATCTAAAATTCGAAGTTCATCGCTAATATCTTCTGCTTCACGATCAGGCACAGAACCCAAATCGGCAGGCGGATATAAAATAATAGCACGACCTAAAGCAACACCACCTGCACCTGAAGCGCCTTGAAAGGTTTTGTAGGCAGGTCCATTACTCGGCTTACGAAATACGTCAATATTACCTACTGCATGAGCATGAGCAATAACGCCAGAAAGCTGAGCACATAGCGTAACTAAAAAGGACTCGGCAGCTTCACTAAAATCTTGAGGAAGTTTGTTTTGGACAACTAAAACACCCATAACCTTACGACGATACATGACTGGTACGCCGAGGAAAGAGTTATAAATTTCTTCGCCTGTTTCAGGTAAATACAAGAAACGCTCATGTTTTGGCGCATTGTCAAGGTTAACGATTTCTTCGCGTTGCCCGACCAGACCAACCAGGCCCTCACCGAGTTGCAAAGAAACATGGCCTACAGATTCTGGATTTAAGCCTTTAGAGGCCATTAATACATAGCGCTGATTGCGTTCGTCGAGTAAATAAATAGAACAAACATCCACTTTCATGGCCTCAGCAACCTGATTAACCATGATGTCTAATGATTCATGCAAACTGACGGACGCATTAACCTCTTGGACAATGCGCCGTAGAGTGTCGAGTTGCATGTTTGACATGGATGTATACTCCAGTATTTTTTTAGACTATGAATGTATTTATAACAGCACTTTTAATAAAAATCATTTGCTAGATAAATGATTTTTAGGGTAATTGTTGCATTGGCAACTGTGTACACAATTCCACCATGGCTTTACGATAAACATCACGCTTGAAGTTCACCACTTGTCCAAGAGGATACCAATAGCTAACCCACTGCCATTCATCGAATTCGGGCGGGTCGGAGAGGTTTAACTGAATATTTTTTGCAGGCGCAGTTAACTTCAGTAAAAACCATTTTTGTTTCTGTCCGATACATACGGGGTCAGAGTCTGACCGAATGTACCGATGTGGCAAACGATAACGCAGCCATCCTTTGGTTTGCGCAATAATCTGGACATGTTCGGGCAATAAGCCGATTTCTTCTCTCAGTTCTCGAAAAAGTGCCTGTTCAGGGGTTTCTCCAAACTGGATGCCTCCTTGTGGAAATTGCCAAGCATTGTGACCAATGCGCTTTGCCCATAAAACCTGTCCATCATCGTTTGCCAAAATGATCCCGACATTCGGTCGGAAACCTTCTGAATCGATCATTTGGCTACCTAAATATTGTCTATATCGTTGACTTTAATCGCGGGGACAAACACTTTTTTATGTCCAGCTCGAAAAGATCAAAGTAAAATGTTTAAATTGCTACGATCTTAACGAATTTCTATCGACTAGCGGAGATAGATTTACATTTTTTTTCTTAAATTTCAGTTTAAACGAGAATTTTCATGAAACTGGCGTTGTTTGATTTAGACCATACCTTGTTAAATACCGATTCAGACCATTCTTGGGGTGAATTTTTAGTCAATGAAGGTTTGGTTGATCCGGTTCATCATCGTCAGATGAATGATAAATTTTATGAAGATTACAAAGCAGGGCAACTTGACCCATATGCTTATAATGAATTTGTTTTTGGATTTTTAACGCAGCATGACAACGACTACTTAACTGAGCTCCACCAATTGTTCATGCAAAAAGTCATTCGTCCGCAAATGCGTCCAAAAGGTTTTGATGCAATCAAAAAACATCAAGATTTAGGCCATACTATTGTGGGTATTACGGCAACGAGTGATTTTATTACTGCGCCGATTTTCCGTGAATTTGGGATTACCGAAATTTTAGCAACCAATGCTGAAGTGGCTGACGGAAAATATACGGGTAAAGTTGCTGGTTTAGCGTGTTATCAAAAAGGCAAACTTGCACGTCTAGATGCATGGTTGGAAGGCCGTAACGTGTCTGAGTCTTGGGCGTATTCCGATTCAATTAATGACCGTTTTTTACTTGAATATGCAACGCATGCAATTGCAGTAAACCCTGATGATCGTCTTGAAAAACTGGCTCAAGAACATAACTGGGACATTCAGGACTGGTCGATTTAAAATTGTGGAGTTGGAAGAACAGTTTAAAAAGTTTTGAGGTCTTCCAACTCTTAACTATATTTAAAATCATTTTTTAATATCTCTTATAAATCTTAGCTAAAAAACAGATATTGCTATGATTAATAAAATAAATTTTATCTTGGCAAAGATTTCAGAATATAAAAAATTTAATTTAAAAATGAGGAAATAATGTCAAAAACAGCACAAATTAAATTACCAAAACAACTTTGGAATGATGAAAGTATTGATTTAACACGTCATAGCTATCAGGGGAAATTACTTAATAAAAGCGAAGGCTTCAAATTAGGTAAGGCTCAACGTAAAAAAGTTCCACGTGAACAGCTATCAAAGCTTTCTGAACGATCAAAAGGTACAACTGCCTTAACGGTCTATGATTGGAGTAACCAAGGACGTTTAGAAAAGCTCAAGCCGATTCGTGCAAAACGGATGAGTGTTTCTCCATTTACATTTTATCGTGGCATGCCTTCTTTGATGCTATTTGACCAAGCGTGGGAGCAGGCAAATTCAGGCTTATTTCAACAGATTTGTGGGGATTGTCATTTAAGTAATTTTGGTGGTTTTGCAAGTCCAGAACGTAATTTGTTATTTGGAATTAATGATTTTGACGAAACTTTAGTTGCCCCGTTTGAATGGGATGTAAAGCGTTTAGCAACCAGTTTTGTAATTGCAGCGCGTGATATTCATCTTGCAGAGAAAGTCGGGTTAAAAGCAATTAAAATAATGCTGAATAGTTATCGTCAGCACTTATTAGAAATTACAGAGCTTTCACCACTCCAAGTTTGGTATGAAAAAGTTGATGCCAGTATATTATTAGAAAATACTGAGTGTCGAAAACTAAGAAAGAAACGCGAGAAGCATCTTGATTCAGCACAGAAAAGAACGACGTACTCTGTTTTGCCGAAGCTTACGCAGCAAGATCAAGATACAGGATTTCGTCATTTTGTGGATGATGCGCCGTTATTATGGCATCCAGATGTAGATGAGCCATTTGGTAAAGATGTTGATGTATTTTTTCAACAATACCGTGATTCTTTAAAATATGATCGCCAAGTACTTTTTGATCGTTATCAACGTACAGATGTAGCTTTGAAAGTGGTGGGTGTCGGAAGTGTTGGTACACGATCAGCGATTGCATTATTTCAAGATGCAGATCGGGAACCGTTAATTTTACAAATGAAAGAAGCGAATCCATCAATTCTCAGCCCGCTATTTGTAGACAAGGTAAATCACGAAGGTGAGCGTGTAGTGCATGGTCAGCAGCTCATGCAGGCCGCAAGTGATATATTTCTTGGGTTCTCTTCTATATCGACTCAACATTTTCATGTACGTCAGTTACGTGATATGAAAATTTCGGTTGATCTTAGTGACATGGATGATGAGTATTTCTATGAGTATGCCGAAAGTTGTGGTTTAGCCTTAGCTCATGCTCACGCTAAATCTGGAAATGCAGATGTACTTATGGGATATCTTGGCGAAGGTAATACGATAGTAGAAGTATTACAAACGTATGCAGAAGAATATGCAGAACGTAATCTAAATGACTATGACCAATTTATGAATGAAGTTGCAGATGGTAAGATTCAGCTCGCTGGAGATGATGCACTTTAATAATAAGTATGCTGCTACAGATGACATGAAATAATTCGAAAGGTTAGAGAAAAAATGTTTAGTAAAATTATGTCTGGTTTGGGTCTTCAAGGTGTGACGGTAGAAACTGTTTTGCAGAACCCGAGCTTGCAAGCTGGTAGCACATTGCACGGAGAAATTAGCTTTAAAGGCGGATCATCTGATAAAGAGATTAATGGTCTTTATTTGCAATTGGTAACGATGGCAGAAGTCGAATCTGGTGATCATGAGTTTAACCAACCTTTAGTTTTACAAGAGTGGTTAGTGAACTCTCGATTCCTCTTGCCGGCACATCAAGCACATTCTTTCCCTTTTAGTATTCAACTACCATTTGAGACACCAATTACTGAGGTTGCTTGTCGAAGAAATGGTGCACGTGTTTGGATTCAAACCCATATGGATGTTGATTGGGGATTAGATGCAACTGATCGTGATTATCTAAAGGTTCTGCCAACTCCAGCCATGCAAATATTTCTACAGGCTATGCAGCGATGTGGCTTTGTTTTATCGACAGTAGATGTAGAAAAAGGGCAGCTTACTGCGCGAAATTTTAGATCAACGATTGGTTGTTACCAAGAGCTTGAATTTGTCTCTTCACATATGTTTAGCGGATTTAATGAGGTTGAAGTTTCTTTCGTTGCTGAACCTAACCAAACTCACGTTATGCTTGAAGTAGACCGCCATTTTCGATCAGATCAGCTATTAACGATGACGATTCCACATCATATGCTTGATGAAAACCAAATGGTGCAACAAATTCGAAGCCTCTTAAAGCTTGGATAAATTAAATTATGCGCATCAAATCAGAGTTTTTTATAAACTTGAAAAGAGTCTTATATTTAAATCGCTTTTTCTGCATTGAGAGTAAGGGTGATTTAAATCGGCCGTAATGATGTGTGGAGGATATGATGGATGATCAGAATGAGACCGAAGAAAAGAAGACCCGTAAAGCTAATCTTCTTGAAGAATTTGGTGGGCAACTGATTGACGGCTTCATCACACTTATTGGTGAACTCTTCATTTACATTATTTTTTTATTATTTTTAGGTGCTTTACTCGGTATTATCTTTGCCGCTATTTTCTTTGGTTGGGGCATACTATTTTTACTATTACCTTTTGCTTTTCTGGTTTATATCCTTTTTAAAAAATATAGTCGTTAATAATTCAACTACTCTTGCATCATTTTAATTAACTCCTGCATGGCTCTAGATTGAGTACGTGCAGGATGCCATACCATACCTAATTGACGATTCATCTCAACATTTAAATCAAGCTGCTGCATATCCTGATTCAATAGAGTTTTTGGTAAAACTGACCAACCCAAACCAATCGAGACTAACATGCGAATAGACTCAAGAGGGTTATTGCTCATGGTAATTTTTGGTTTAAGTCCTTGTTTTTCAAACTCAGCTAAAGTGATTTGAGCAGTATAAGTTTGTGCAGCGGGTAATAAACTTGGATATTCAATTAAATCTTGTAAGGTTAAATTCTTTTTTTGAGCCAATGGATGAAATGGAGCAGCTACAAAAACTAAAGGATCATTCCAGATCGTAATATAGTTAAGACGCTCATCACCTGAGGGCGGGAGTGTTAAAAAAGCTAACTCTAAATCGCCAGCAAGTACCTGTTCGTGTGCTTGTTCGGAATCAACAAAATGTACGTCTAGCGTGACTTGAGGAAACTGCTGAACAAAGTGTTTAAGCGGAGCAGGCAAGTGATGCAAACCGATGTGATGACTCGTCCCGATTTTTAAACGTCCTTGTATTTGGGTTTGCTCATGACTTAGCGTGTGGTGAATATCTCGAAGTTCATTTAACCAGCTTTTAACTTTTGGTAATAATGAATGCGCAGCATGAGTTGCTTGAACCCCACGGCCTGCCGATTCAAATAACTTTACGCCAAAGTATTCTTCTAGGCTATGAATACGTTTGGTGACAGCAGGTTGGGTAATAAATAGTTGATCCGCAGCCACAGAGATCGAACCTGTTTCCATGACTTTTACAAAAGCTTCAAAGGCTGCAAGATTCATAATACAACTCAACTTGGAATAGAAAAATCGAGGGGCTAAAGTTGCCGAGCCAAAATCGTATCATGCTTGCAGCAAAACGAGTGAGAAAGTTATGAATTACCGCACTAATCTTAGCCTAAGCTGTTGTTTCTTTTTCAGCTAAGGCTGTTACGCGGCGATCTTTAGCAGCCCAAACTTTTTCATGGAAGAAAAAAGCAAAAGCTTGTACGGTTGGTTCAAGCATACTTAATGTTAAAGCCATCCAGATATTACCTGTTACAAAGTATGCGACTAGCATTGCGACAGTAATATGCATAATGTAATAGCTTAAGGTTTTCTTTAAGGTACGTTGATTATTTATAACGAATTTTTGGATGTTAGCCATGATCATTCTCTTTAGCCACTTTAGATATTTTTAGTATAGGCATTAGAGTATAAGATTAAAAATTGATTATGCAAATGATAATCATTAACAAAAACGATTTGTTAAATTTGATGCACCTTATGGAAATTATAATTTATTCCAAAAAGTTTTCTAATTTATAAAAATGATAAATTAGATTTATGTGAAACTCTGGCTATAATCGAATAAAGATCAGAATTACCCAGTCCAATGGAGCAAGACGACATGGCAGGCAAAACTTTATATGACAAATTGTGGGATGACCACGTTGTTTCACAGCGTGATGATGGCTCATGTTTACTATACATTGACCGTCATTTATTGCATGAAGTGACAAGTCCACAAGCATTTGAAGGATTGCAACTTGCGGATCGTCAACCATGGCGTTTAAGTGCAAACGTTGCTACACCGGACCACAATGTTCCAACGTCTAAAAAGGAACGTGACCAAGGCATCGCTGGTATTGAAGATGATACATCTCGTATTCAAGTTCAAACTTTAGATGACAACTGTAAAGCCTTTAATATTGTTGAGTTTAGTATTAATGATATTCGTCAGGGGATTGTGCATGTAGTTGGGCCTGAACAGGGCTTAACTTTACCGGGCATGACGGTCGTATGTGGCGATTCACATACAGCAACTCACGGTGCTTTTGGTTGCTTGGCGCATGGTATTGGAACATCTGAAGTTGAACATGTGTTAGCAACACAATGCTTGATTCAAAAAAAATCTAAAAACATGTTAGTTCGTGTAGATGGCGTATTGGGTAAAGGCGTAACACCAAAAGATGTTGTGTTGGCCATTATCGGTAAAATTGGTACTGCTGGTGGTACAGGCTATGCAATCGAATTCGGTGGCCAGGTTTTCCGTGATATGTCGATTGAAGGGCGTATGACGGTATGTAACATGGCGATTGAAGCAGGTGCTCGTGTCGGTATGGTTGCTGTTGATGACAAAACTATTGAATATGTGAAAGGCCGTAGCTACGCACCAAAAGGCGAGCAATGGGACCAAGCAGTTGCTTACTGGAACACATTGCATTCAGACGAAGATGCTGTGTTTGATGCGGTTGTTGAATTAAATGGTGCAGAGATTGAACCACAAGTATCTTGGGGAACTTCACCAGAAATGGTTATTCCAGTTACTGAAGCTGTACCAACTTTAGAACAAGCGAAAGATGATGTTCAACGTAATGACTGGACACGTGCTTATCAATATATGGGTTTAAATGCAGGACAGGCATTAGCTGATATTCAGCTTGATCGTGTCTTTATTGGTTCTTGTACGAACTCTCGTATTGAAGACATCCGTGCTGCGGCTGAGGTAGTTAAGGGTCGTAAAGTGGCATCTACCATTAAGCAAGCCATGATTGTTCCGGGTTCTGGTTTAGTCAAACAACAAGCTGAAAAAGAAGGCTTAGATAAAATCTTCTTGGAAGCTGGCTTTGAATGGCGTGAGCCGGGTTGTTCAATGTGTTTAGCAATGAATGCAGACAAGTTACAACCAGGTGAACACTGTGCATCGACATCTAATCGTAACTTTGAAGGCCGTCAAGGCAATGGTGGTCGTACTCACTTGGTGAGCCCAGCAATGGCAGCAGCGGCTGCAATCGCTGGTCACTTTGTTGATGTTCGTTCATTTTAATTCGGTCTGGAGCAAACCATGAAAGCTTATACAGTTGAACAAGGTATCGTTGCACCATTAGATCGTGCCAATGTTGATACAGATTTAATTATTCCAAAACAGTTTTTAAAGTCGATTAAACGTACAGGTTTTGGCGACAATTTATTTGATGAACTTCGTTATTTAGATGAAGGTTATCCAGGGCAAGACAATTCAGTACGTCCAAAAAATCCGGACTTTGTTTTAAACCAGCCTCGTTATCAAGGAGCAACAGTTTTAATTGCTCGTACTAACTTTGGTTGTGGTTCAAGTCGTGAGCATGCGCCTTGGGCATTAAATGAATATGGATTCCGTACCGTTATTGCACCAAGCTTTGCTGATATTTTCTTTAATAACTGTTTTAAAAATGGCATGTTACCTGTCATTTTGCCAGAAGAAACAGTTGAGCAGTTATTTAAAGAATGTGCTGCTAATGAGGGATATCAATTAACAATTGATTTAGCAGCTCAAGAAGTACGTACGCCAACAGGTGAAGCGTTTAAATTTGAAGTTGATCCGTTTCGTAAGCACTGCTTGTTAAATGGATTGGATGATATTGGTTTAACTCTTCAAAATGCGGACGCAATTCGCGCTTATGAAGAAAAAACTAAACAAGTTCGTCCTTGGGTATTCCAAGAGTTGAATTAACCTTTCGGTACATTTTAAACATAGCCATGGCGTAGCGTTCAAACTCTTGCTAACATGCTAAAGCATAAAAACACCTTAGAATTATGCACTAGATGAGGATTGGGCTTGAACAATGAAGAGGAACGTTACTCATAGCTTTTTGTTGAGCCTGTGCGCAATAACACTCAGTGCTTGTCAAAGCACTTACAATGTAGTGGATACTGTCCGCATTAAGCAGGCTGAACAAGAAAATTTGGGGCAGAATGCAGCAATATATTGTTCGGGCGCGAAGAGTTGTGAATTTGAACGACTAAATGATATTACTGTAGTGGATGCGCAAACACGAAGAATTAGTAATCAGGCAATTCATCAAGGGATTGTGAGATTACAAGGTTCAGTGCTTAGCCAAACTAACAGCTTATATTTATCAGTGCCTGCTAAACAATATGAAGTGGTGATCCGTTTCTATCCGATCTCTCCAGATCGTGCAGAAACATTTCATGTGATTCACCAGTTTAATGCTAACCATCGCTATACATTTAAAATGTACCGAGACAAATCTAACCGTTCGGGTAGTTTGCTGAATGTTTCTGTACCAGATCCATTATGTGTCGATTTAGAACAAGATGGGCATGTCATTCGCCGTTTTTGTCGACCATTTGATGTTACAACAGGACTAGGTGAATTCCTTGAGCAGAAAAAACTAACACCGCGGTAGTTGTAGCACTGCTTGTCTTTGGAAAATGGAAAAAGTTCATGTCTAAACAGATTTTAATTTTAGCTGGTGATGGTATTGGTCCTGAAATTGTTGGGGCAGCAGAAAAAGTATTAAATACAGTAAATGAAAAATTTAATTTATCGTTAACTTGGGAACATGGCTTATTAGGCGGCGCGGCAATTGATGCGCATGGTGAACCGTACCCAGCAGTAACAAGTGAACAAGCAAAAAAAGCTGATGCAATTTTATTAGGTGCGGTAGGCGGACCAAAATGGGACACTATTGAGCGCTCTATTCGCCCTGAACGTGGTCTTTTAAAAATTCGTAGTGAACTTAACTTGTTTGCTAACTTGCGCCCAGCGATTTTATATCCGCAATTAGCAGATGCTTCTAGTTTGAAGCCTGAAATTGTTGCTGGCTTAGATATTTTAATTGTTCGTGAATTAACTGGCGGTATCTATTTCGGTCAGCCACGTGGTATCCGTGAACTCGAAAACGGTGAAAAGCAAGGGTATAACACTGACGTTTACTCTGAAAGCGAAATTAAGCGTATTGCAAAAGTAGCTTTTGAACTTGCAGGCTTACGTGGTGGAAAGGTTTGTTCTGTAGATAAAGCTAACGTTTTGGAGGTTACAGAGCTTTGGAAGCAAACAGTTACTGATTTACAGCAAGCAAATTATTCAAATATTCAGCTTTCACATATGTATGTTGATAACGCTGCAATGCAACTTGTACGTGCACCGAAACAGTTTGACGTGATCGTAACGGGTAACTTGTTTGGCGACATCTTATCTGATGAAGCAGCAATGCTTACAGGTTCAATCGGCATGTTGCCATCGGCTTCGTTAGATGAAAATGGCAAAGGTATGTATGAGCCTTGCCATGGTTCTGCACCTGATATCGCGGGTCAAAATGTGGCAAACCCATTAGCAACTATTCTTTCAGTTGCAATGATGCTTCGTTACACATTCCGTGAAGAAGCTGCTGCAAAAGCAATTGAAGATGCAGTAGGTCAAGTGCTTGATCAAGGTTTGCGTACAGCAGATATTATGTCTGAAGGTATGACAAAAGTAGGTACGGCTGAAATGGGTGAGGCTGTTGTAGCTGCTCTTGCTTAAAAGCTTATTATAAAAAAACGCAGCGTTGAGCTGCGTTTTTTTATGCCTATGTTTTAACAGGCTTTACCTTCATATTGAATTGATTCGGCAATGTCATTTTTAAGCTGGAAAATCACTTTGCAATTGAAATTAATATCATAAGAATTGCCGCTCAGATTTCCTGATTGGACAGGAATAGAGCTTCCTCTCATATCAACATTACTCACCATCGGAATAGGAATGCTTAAAGGACGCAAAATCGTATAGATGAGCTGATTGGGTGTTTTTTGCGGTGTATTGGCGACTTGAAAACCAAGACTACGTAGATTTATATCTTGTTGAATGGTCGCCGATGATTTTCCTAAAAAGCCTTTTAAATATTCCTGTAAATCTACGGATTGACGTGGGTGGCTAGCACAACCGTTAAGACAAATAATGATGAAAGATAATAAGCCAATTTGGCAGCGGGTATATATGTTCATTTTTCTCACTATATGAAATTATATTTATTATTAAAGAACAATAGGTTGTATTTACAAGCTTGTAAAGCAAAAAAGGAGGATTAAGATAAATGGAGAATAAGTTTATTTAGAGATTCATACTAATATTCAAAAGGCTTTATAATTATTTTGTAAAAAACTTAAGGAAAACATGATGAAAAAAATATTTTTTGCATTTTTATGCAGCTTTGGCGTGACTTCAGTCTATGCAGATAACTGTGATAGTGCCCGCAATACTTACGATGATATTTACTGTACAAATAAAATTTATGCGAGTGCTGATGCTGATCTGAATAAGAATTATCAAGCACTGCGAGTAAAGTTAAACACCGCGCAGAAAAATATTCTTAAGAAGTCTCAGCTTGCATGGATACGTCAACGTGATGCCGAGTGTACAGATTCAAATAGGAATAGTGTAGACGTGCAATGTCGTTTACAGACAACGCAAGAAAGAAACCATTGGCTGCAAGAAAGATTGCGTGAATGCCAAACGGTGGGATGTAAAACCAGTCGCTTAAGTGAATAAATAACGCAATAAAAAAGCCACATCATAAAGTGGCTTTTTTGCATTCACTAATTAGCGAGCACGGTACGTAATACGACCTTTAGTTAAGTCATATGGAGTCATTTCGACTTTTACACTGTCGCCAGTAAGAATACGAATATAGTGTTTACGCATTTTACCAGAAATGTGTGCAATAACTTCGTGACCGTTTTCAAGACGTACACGGAACATCGTATTAGGAAGCGTTTCGGTGACAACGCCTTCGAACTCAATGAGTTCCTCTTTATTGGCCATAGCCTACCTGATGATCAAATTGGAAAGGCGCAAATTATAGTCAATTTTTTTAAAAAAAACAAGATAGACACACTTCTGCTAAAGCATCTGGTTAAAGTATGACTAATCAAAAAAGATGTAATTTTTTTCACAAAAGAAGTGTAATTCTGTTGTCAGTTTGGTCAATCAACGCTAATCTAAAATCATAGTTATTAGGGACTGTTAATTGCATAAAGGTCAACAGCCCTAAATATCAATGAAGTATCTACATGGAAGGGCACTGCGTGGGTCAGCTAACAGATGCATCAGTTGTATTACGCTTTGGCTACCAAGCGATTCGTCGTGCGGGTTTGCCAACAGAAGAAATATTAACCAAAGCGGGAGTTGCTTTAAATCAGGTCGATACCAATGCACGTACACCGTTAAGTGCACAGTACGCCTTTTGGACTGCCGCTCAGGAAGTCAGTAAAGATCCAGACATCGGTCTGCATTTAGGTGAACATTTGCCTTTATATCGAGGGCAGGTGATTGAACATCTATTTATTAGTAGTGAAACCTTTGGTGAAGGCTTAAAACGAGCCTTAGCTTATCAACGACTGATTAGTGATGCATTTGATGCAAAACTAGTCGTTGAAGAAGGACGTTGTTATTTAACCAATGGCGAACAGATTGGTGCTGACAATCTCGTCAATCGTCATTTCTCTGAATGTGCGATTTCGGGCGTGCTTAGATTTTTTAAGTTCATTACTGAAGGACAATTTCATCCTATCTTCATCGATTTTAATTTTAGCGAAGGAGCTTCTGAGGATGAATATTTCCGTGTATTTGGCTGCCCAGTTAGCTTAGGTCAGAAAGAGACACGTTTATATTTTGACCCAGCTATTTTAGATTTCCAGCTTTGGCAAGCAGAGCCTGAGTTATTGCAATTGCATGAGCAGCTCGCAATTGAGAAATTGCAGGAATTGGCCCGCTATGATTTGGTAGGTGAGGTTCGTCGTGCGATTGGTTCGACACTTGAAAGTGGAGAAACAACTTTAGAGACGGTTGCTGCTCAGTTGAATATTACGCCGCGTCGTTTACGCACTCAGCTCAGTGAGGCAAATACCAGTTTTCAACAAATACTTTCTGACTATCGTTGTCGTTTGGCTAAAAAGCTTCTGGCAAATACCAATGAGAGTGTTGAACGTATTGTGTATTTAACTGGTTTCTCCGAACCAAGTACGTTCTATCGTGCATTTAAGCGTTGGACGAATGAAACACCTGTTGAATACCGTAAGCGTAAACAACACCGATAATTTATTCTATGTCATGACATAGTCGTGCCATTGAGGCTTTAATAATTGGATTGGCTTTCAGCTAGAGTTACTTTTCTTTCGGGAAAAGTAACCAAAACCATTGTCATACGCAAAACCTGTTAGATAATTATCAATATTTAATGCATCGCAAAAACATATAATTATATATTTAGGGCAGGTTGCGTATGACTTTGTCGCGTATCTTATTTAATGCTTAATTTTGATACTGAGTTTTAAATATTTTAATCTGGTAAGTTTAGCCAATGTGGTCCAAGTGGTGGCTGCGGCAAATCAAACAGCTCAGGATAATTACACTGAATAAAATAAAGGCCATCGGGTGGGGCGGTTACCCCAGCTGCCTTACGATCCTGCGCTGCAAACATTGCATCGATATGATCAATTTCATACATACCTTGACCAATTTCGAGTAAGCAACCGACAATATTACGCACCATATGGTGTAAAAAACCATCTGCTTGAATATCTAAAACTAAATAGCGTCCATGTTCAAATAAACGGCAATGTTTTACATGTCGAACAGGCTGGTTTGACTGGCATGCTGCTGCGCGGAAAGTTTCAAAGTTATGCGTTCCTTCAAATTTACTGGCAGCTTCAATCATCTTTTGCACATCTAGCTTTTGGTAAATGTGCGTAACTTGCTTGTGTAATAGTGCTGGGCGATGCGGTGCGTTATAGATGATATAGCGGTAACGTCGAGCAGTCGCTTTAAAGCGGGCATGAAAATTTACATCCATCAGTTTAATCCACTGAATGGAAATATCTTTAGGTAGTTGACTATTTGCCCCTCTTAACCACCCCGTTTCTGGACGAATAGCATTCGTGTCGAAGTGTGCCACCATATTCGTTGCATGTACTCCCGCATCAGTACGACCCGCACCGTGAAGTGCAATGGGCTCATCTGCAATTTTACTCAGTACACGCTCGATCGTTTCCTGAACGCTGGCAACGCCTGGCTGTTGTGTTTGCCAACCTCGGTATTGAACTCCGCTAAATTCAATACCGACTGCATAACGTTGCATAGCTTCACCTCTATTTAATGCTAATTTTCATTCCAATGGCTGAGCCATTGTTCTGGGGTTGGGTATTTTAAATAGATTTGAATGGCTTTTGCATAGAGATCTGCATGGCTATGAGCATCACTGATGACAATTTTTGCAGTTTTGGCCCATGCACTAATCGCATAACGTTGATCAATACCACCGAATGTCACCTGAGTGGTAAGAATCGGAACACAGCCACGTGTGTAAAGCTCATCTAATGTTGCGAGTAATTCTTGGTTTACTGCAATATTGCCGGTACCAAAACCTTGTAACACTAAAAAGTGTGGTGGGGCTGGAAGTAAGTGGCGTAATTGCTGTACTAAGTGCTGTGTTGAAATCGGTTGCATCATCCAGTTTAAAATCTGGAAGGAAGCAGCTCGTTCAATTTGGGCATCTTGTACGATCAATTCATTTTGCTGAGGCGTAAACTCAGCTTCACTACTTAACCCTGAAAATGCATCGAGTTCAGTCGTATGCGTTTTTAATGCAGTTTGCGCGTGGAATACTTGATGGTGGAATGCGAGATAAGCACCCACAGGTAAAGCAATCACTTGTTCTAATGCAAGATATAAGTTCTCAATTGCATCAGTAAATTCACGGGTGTTATCGCCTTGAATATTGAGTAGCGGATATTGACTACCGGTAATCACAATATGACAGCTTTGGCCCAAAAAGCGGGCTAGGGTCGCAGCCGCATAACTGAGCGTGTCTGTACCATGAATAACAACGAAATGCTGATAACCTTCAAGTTGTAGTTGTTGTATACGTTGAATCAGGCGTAACCAGTCAGGTGCCGTGCATGCACTGCTATCAACAATATTGGGTGCAGCAAAGCAGTCAACTGTTAAGTGTGGGGGAATCACTTTTTCAAGTTGAGGTAAGAATTGCTCATAAGGCATAGGAGCTAGAGGTTCACCAATGCAACCAAAAGTACCACCCATATAAAATAAGGCTATTTTTTTCATATTTTTGCAGGCATAAAAAAGCAGTCATCTCTGACTGCTTATGGTAAATCGAACAGTTCTAAGAAGCTATGCGATTAAGTAAGTTTTTCGCGCGTTGTTGTTGTTCTGTGTTGAATTTTTGCTCATTGCTTGCCAATAAGGCTTGAGCTGCTGGGTAGGCTCCTAACTTGATGTATTGCTCAGCTAGTTTTAAATCAAGTTCATTTTCATCTAACTGTTTTAATTCTGGAAAAGCTTCTACAAGGGGATCTTTAGTTTGATCTGGGGTAGTTTCTTCGCCTACTAGGTCTACAAGGTTTTGAGTTTCAATCTCTGGTGCTGTAACTAATGCAGGCTCGTCTAGCGAAAACTCAATAGGTGCTATTGAATTCGACTCTAATGGAGCTTGTTCTACGAGTTGAAGCTCATCTAATGATGAGATCTGTTCATTAGGTTTTACTTCTGGACCTTCATGGGTTAATTCAAGATTAAAATCCAAAGCATTGGTGTTCTCTTGAGCTGCTGGTGCCGCTATTGTCTGGTTTTTTTCCTCAGATTCATGCAGAGGTGCCAAGTCAAAAGAAAACTCTAGGTCAGCTAGCTCATTTGTTTCTTGAGATGGCGATAACTCTGATTTCTGTGTTGGTTGGCTGGTACTTTCGGTAGTCGTGGTTTGGTCAAATGAAAAGTTAAACTCTAAAGGTTCAACTTCAACAGCAGGTTCTTGCTTTACAGGGGTATAGTCTTGCTGCAATTCATCAAAAGAAGTTTCAGAAGAACTTGTTGTTAATTGGTCAAACTGAGCTGTTGCATCAGATGTATTTTTTGGCTCTTGGTATGTTTGAGCTTGAGGAAAATCGATCGCATCTGGTTGTCTTGATGACTCATATTCTTTTTGTCTGGCTTCTGCTTGAATGGCTATTTCATTGAGCGCTAAGCTACGAATATGGCTAATCAGTTGAGTTATTGCAAACTCATCTTTTTGTGCAATATGAATCTCAAGTAGCAATAAATAAAGTTCATGTTGCGTATTATCTTTCTTTAGCGCCTGATTGACTTGAGCTTCAGCAGCTGAGAATTGTCTTTCTTGGATAAGTAGCTGAATCTTCTGGCGAACAGCGTCTGGAACAGGACTGCTTTGTGGAGTAGAGGGAATAGATTCATCAACTACATTTACTTTAGTTTTTTCACGCGAGTTTTTACTTGATTTAGAGTTCGCTTTTTTATTGGTTTTTCTATTTATTGTTTTAGGGGAATTCGACTCTTGCTTCTGGCTATTTTCGCGTTTTTTTAAAATGACAGCGACCACGAGCAATATGATGAATGGAATCACATATAACATTACTTTCCCCTTAAAAAATAAATATTTGCAATATAAAGCGAGCTGACTCTGGTTTTAACTTAATGCTTTTGCTTATGAGTCTGTTGCTGTGCTTGTAACTGCTGTTGTAACTCTGCCAAACGTGCATTCAGAAGTTGAATACGTTGGTCTTTTAAACGTAAAGTTTGATTTAGTTTGGTTACATTCCTTTGTAATGTAACGGTTTTTTCTCTTGTTGTCATAACTTTTACTGCTAACTCAGTATTGTTTTGACTTTGTTGTGTGCTCTTTTTAGCACTTCCATGCGTAGAATTTTGACTGTTTTCAGCCACAATACTCATTTCGGCTTGCTGTAAACGGTATTTTGCTTTGCCAGAAGTTGATTTTGCAGTATGTGCGATATCTGTTTTTGACTTGTTTTGCTGAGGTTTAGCTGCAGGAGAGTGAGCTAGGTTAAGTGCGATTCCCTGACGCAAACGATTTACATCACCTTGAATAAAAGCATGTCGGTTTTGTGTTTGAATATCATGCATGACTTTCGCAACAGGTTGTTTTGTTTTCGCGGCAATACGATTAGCAATGCTCCATAAAGACTCATTTCGCTGTACCACATATTTACCTGATGATGCTGGTCCTTTGTAGGAACTTAACGATTGTTTCTTTGCAGGAGTTTGGTTAAGCGCTTTTTGAGGTACAGATTTCTTTTGCGCTGTTAAATTTTTGACCGGAGTTTTTTGTGAATTATTTGTAGGTGTCTTAGCGCTGGTTGGTTTAATTTCTGTCTGATCTGGGGTAGTAGCTGTTGTAACTTGTTGGGTAAGTTGAGTAGAAGAATTTGCACTAAGTGTATTGGATGAATTTGTGTTTATTGCTGGAGCAGTTCCAACGTTAATATTAAGACTGTGTTCACCATTTGAATTATTTGTAGTTGAGGCCGAAGTTGGTGATGCATATCGAGTACTTTCTGGCAGATTTAGAGCAATGTCTTTTTCATTGACAATAAACTGAGGTGACAAAGTATTTTCGTTATTTTCAGTCTTTTTTATAGAAGAAGGCTTAATTACGGTTTTGATATGCTGCAAACGTGTAGCAGAACCTTCACTAATTTTTACTACAATATTTAGTTCAGGATCAATCACAGGGCGAGATGAGGTAATCACAATAACCCCTGAGCCTTGACCGTTTTGGCGTGTATAAAAATTAAGATTTCCGGGCGGCTGATGAGTTACGCCTAACGCGCTTAAATCTTCAGGAGTCGCTAGACTGACTTGTAGATTGGCGTTGGGGTCAGCTTGTTGAAAATTCATTTCGGCATATAACAAATCGCCAGGTGCGGACTGAATTTGTATAGGGTCTAATGTAATCGCATAAATAGAAGGCGAAGACATAATGGTGAAAATGGCAATTTTTAATTTGTTATAAACAGTCATCTCAATCCATGACCTAATAAGTCGTAAAGTCATTCAAAATTATACAATAATGAAATGTAAATAAATTGTAAAATTTTCACAAACCAGTTACGAAAAAGCCGATCTAATGTGATCGGCTTTTTATTTTGACTGAATAATTCAAATCAAATTATGAGCTTTTGTATTCAACTAAAATACGTAACATGCGACGTAAAGGCTCAGCAGCACCCCAAAGTAACTGGTCACCGACTGTAAATGCACCTAGATACTCTTTACCCATGTTGAGTTTACGTAGACGACCTACAGGCACAGTTAAGGTACCAGTTACAGTAACAGGTGTAAGGTCAGTCATAGACGCTTCACGAGTGTTTGGTACAACTTTCGCCCATTGGCTTGAAGTACGAATCATATCTTCGATTTCATCAAGTGGTACATCTTTTTTCAACTTGATAGTAAGTGCCTGAGAGTGGCAACGCATCGCACCAATACGGACACAGTGGCCGTCGATAGGAACAATTTGTGAGTTACCCAAGATCTTGTTGGTTTCAACTTGACCTTTCCACTCTTCCTTTGATTGACCACTTTCAAGTTGCTTATCAATATAAGGAATCAATGAGCCAGCTAATGGCACACCAAAGTTAGCAGAAGGGAAACCTTCACCACGTTGTAACTCGGCAACTTGACGATCAATATCCAAAATTGCAGATTTAGGATCATCTAACAATGTTTTAGTATTGTTGTATAAGTAGCCCATACCAGTTAGTAGCTCACGCATGTTTTGTGCGCCAGCGCCTGATGCTGCTTGATAAGTCATAGCAGTCATCCACTCCACCAAATTATTTTGGAAAAGTGAACCTACACCCATCAACATAAGTGATACTGTACAGTTACCACCTACGAAAGTTTTGGTGCCGTTAACCAAGCCGTCTTTAATAACGTTAAGGTTTACTGGGTCAAGAACGATGATTGCATCATCTGACATACGTAAAGTTGAAGCTGCGTCAATCCAGTAGCCATCCCAACCCGTCGCTTTTAACTGTGGGAAAACTTCAGACGTATAGTCACCACCTTGACAGGTAATAATGACATCCATTTGCTTCAGACTATTAATGTCTGTAGCTTCCATAAGTGCTGGGGCAGTCTTACCACCAAATGAAGGAGCTTCACCACCTGCATTACTGGTAGAGAAATAAAATGGCTCAATATGAGCAAAATCATTCTCTTCAACCATACGTTGCATAAGGACGGAACCGACCATCCCGCGCCAACCGACCAGACCTACTTTCATGTCATTTTGCCTCGGTGCGTTAAAATTGTTAGGGGGAGTTGAGTGTATCAAAAGTGTCCACAACTGCAAGCGTTACAGAAACAAAACACCATCTTTATTGAGTAGAATATCTTGTTTATGTTACATACAAAATTGATAAAGATGACAAAAACTTTAAAAAACAAATCATCTTAAAAGAGAAAATTCAATGATTTATATCGAAGTTCTAGCTGGTCTGGTGATTTGGTTAAGTTTCTGGTCACTTATTCCTCGTGATGAGTGGTGGTTTCGTGGTGCTGACTTTCCTCGGTTGCAGATTTTATTTGTTGGTCTTTTAGCCTTTATAGGAATGCTGTTTTGGCCCACCGAATGGAATCTCTGGCGTGAAGTCGTGCTGGCTGCGCTCATTGCTGCCATTGCTTATCAGCTTAAAATGATTTTGCCCTATACCTTGTTTTGGAAAAAACAGGTTAAACAGGTGAAGACATCTCAATTAGATCCACAAAAGCAGATTTCATTAATCGTATCGAATGTCCTTACTCCTAATGATAAGTATCATTTATTGCTTGAACAGATCAGGACATTAAAACCAGATTTACTACTTACATTGGAAAGCGATACGACATGGGAAAATGCTTTAAGAGAGATTGAAAGTGACTATCCTTATCGCGTTCCTGTACCCTTAGATAACCTCTACGGCATGCATTTATATAGCCGTCTACCTTTATCAAATACTGAAGTTAAATTTATTCTCAGTGATGAAATTCCCTCTATTCATACAACTGTGACTTTACGATCTGGTATGCCAGTTCAACTCTATTGTTTGCATCCTAAGCCACCTAGTCCAACTGAGGCGAAGGATTCAACTCTACGCGATGCTGAACTTTTAATTGTGGGCGACCAAATTAAAGATCTAGATGAAAGCTGTATTGTGATGGGAGATTTAAACGATGTAGCTTGGTCACGTACTACACGGTTATTTCAACGGATTAGTGGATTGCTTGACCCGCGTGTTGGGCGACATTTTATTAATACTTTTCATGCGGACTATCCTTTATTGCGCTGGTCTTTAGACCATATTTTCCATAGTACAGACTTCGGTTTAGTGAAGATGCAGCGTTTACCTCATGTTGGATCTGATCATTTTCCAGTCTATGTGGTTTTGCAGACTGGTCGAATATTTGAGCATATTCAAGAGGAACTGGAACAAACTCAAGATGATGAAGAAGAGGCGCAAAGAGCCATCCAAGAAGGAATTGCAAAGGCTGAAGCTGAAGAAAAAGTAGTAACTGATAAAATTGCACAGCCTTATAAATAAAAAGAATATAAAAAGTGATGTAAGCAATATCGTACAAAGATTTGAGTCTAGGGCGAATAGGCAGAGGGTTATAAAAACCTTATTCTACATTCATCGGCACACGGAACCGGGAATGGATAGTCCCAAGTAAGGATACACAACGCTGATATGGAATAGCATCACGGATCAGATGTTGGAACGGAAACGATAAAAATAATTATTAACCTGAAAGCACAACCTCATTTACCCGAGTTTTGCAGGATGCAGAACTCGGGTTGATATTTTTATATACCTTATTAAATTTATTGTAAATCAAATAAATATTTCCAAGATTATCTTATTTTTAAAATCTATTTAATTCGCGTTAAGCCTTTATAAATTTTCATATACATCTGCGTAATTTTTAATGAAAAAAGATACAAAAATTTTTTTATCTAAGTTTTTGTTTTTATAGATTATTGATGAATAAATATAGGCTTTGATTTATTTAAAGATAAATTGGGGTTGTTTAATTAATAAATCTCAATAGAATGTGCCGATCGTTGACATGTTGGATCGTCAACAGGCATTGTTTTTTACTTCGCCGGATCGGCGGGTTGTGATTTGTTTGTACATTTAAATTTCTGTTTGGAAATTACTGTACATGTTGAGGTTTCACTCTTAGTTAGTGTTCTTCTCCCTCTCATATTTGATACTTTGCGGTGCATAAGGATTGTCTTATGAAGAATTTTAAATTTAGCCTTGCTTGGCAAATTTTAATTGCTTTAATCCTAGGGATAGTTGTCGGGGCTGTTTTACATAACCAGCCTGAAATCAAAGACAGTATTGTGAATAATGTTCTTACCCCACTTGGTAAGATCTTTATTAGCCTGATTAAAATGATTGTTATTCCAATCGTTTTCTCTACCTTGATTTTAGGTATTGCAGGTGTTGGCAGTACGAAAAGTTTAGGGCGACTTGGTTTTAAAACCATTCTCTATTTTGAAATTATTACGACTATTGCTATTTTGGTTGGTTTGGTTGCGGCAAATATTTTCCAACCAGGTGCTGGTGTAGATAAAGCGATGTTAGTGACGACTGATATTTCGCAATATCAGCATACAGCTCAAGAAGTTGGTTCTCAGTCACATGGATTGGTACAGACAATTTTGTCCATGATTCCAACCAATATTGTTAACTCTATGGCACACGGTGAAATGTTGCCTGTGATTTTCTTTGCTGTGTTGTTTGGTATTGGTCTGTCTTCATTGCCAGCAACTACTAAAGACCCATTGTTAAATGTGTTTCATGCAGTTTCAGAAACGATGTTCCGCGTAACGCACATCATTATGAAATATGCACCTGTGGGTGTGTTTGGTTTAATCGCAGTAACTGTTGCTAACTTCGGTTTTACTTCACTCATTCCATTAGCTAAATTGGTAGTGTTGGTTTATGCCGCTATCTTTTTCTTTGCTTTTGTGGTTTTGGGTATTACCGCAAAAATGTTTGGAATCAACATCTTTATCTTGTTTAAGATTTTAAAAGATGAATTGATTTTAGCATTCTCAACAGCAAGCTCGGAAACAGTTTTACCACGTATTATGCAAAAAATGGAAGCTTACGGTGCGCCAAAAGCAATTTCCAGTTTTGTGATCCCAACAGGTTATTCATTTAACCTCGACGGTTCTACACTTTACCAAAGTATCGCAGCAATCTTTATTGCACAGCTTTATGGTATAGATATGTCAATCGGTCAACAGGTAATCTTGGTTATTACTTTGATGATTACTTCTAAAGGTATTGCTGGTGTTCCTGGCGTATCATTTGTTGTCCTATTAGCAACTTTACATACTGTTGGTATCCCGCTTGAAGGCTTAGCATTTATTGCTGGTGTTGACCGTATTATGGATATGGCTCGTACAGCGTTGAACGTTGTTGGTAACGCACTTGCTGTACTAGTAATCAGTAAATGGGAAAAACAATACGACTCTGAAAAAGCTGCTGCTTATGAAGCAACATTTAAATAAGATGGCTTTCTTTTAGTTGTAAAAAACCCGCGAATATTGCGGGTTTTTTATTGGGTTATTTCAAAACGCGTTGGTATAGTTCTAGTGTTTGATCACACATATCTTTTAAGCTAAACATAGTGACAGGAGCAACGATTTGAGTTTGTTCAATATGATTTTTTACAGTCTCGATTAAGGCTTTTTCATTTTCTGCTTCAACAAGACCTTGTGGGTATACATTTGATAAAATCTCGGCAACACCGCCACGGTTCCAGCCAACTACTGGCGTACCCACTGAAAGCGCTTCTAAGGCTGTTCTACCGAATGTTTCGGCTTGATTGGATAGAGAGAGCACAATATCGCTAAAAGCGAGCCATTCCCGAATATCTGAGCGATGACCTACGAAGGTAATTTTATTTGCGAGCCCTTTGCTTTGAATAGTACTTTGCAATTCACTTAAGTAAGCTTGCTTTTTGGCGTCAGCACCGCCGACAACAACCGCATGTAGCTGAGGATATTGCGTCTGAAGTTGATGCATCAGTTCAATTAAACTTTCATGCCCCTTTAAGCGTGTAATACGACCAGGTAAGCAAAGTAAAAACTTATTTTCAAGCTCAGGAAAGTCATTAAAAACTTGGTTAAACCACTGTGCTGAGGGCTGGTAATTATGTGGAAAAGCGGCAGGGTCAATGCCCCGATAAATTCGCACAATATCTTGCGGTGGACAGTTTTTATAATGGTCAGTGATGTATTTAACCACGCTGTCAGAAACAGCAATCACTTTTTCAGCTTGAGTCATAATCGCACTATAACGATTAACCGAATAGAAACCATGTACAGTGCTAATGAGGTGAGGGCGTTTGTTTGCAGGTATTTTTCTTAAGGCAAAGTGAGTAAGCCAAGCTGGTACACGAGAGCGCACATGAACAATATCGGGTTGATGCTGTTCAATCAGCCAGCGTAAAGGACGAATTTGCCACAAGCTTGAAAGTGATTTTTTATGAATAGGCAGCGTTAAATGAGTAGAACCTTCAGCTTCAAGCTGGGACACTAGTCGGCCGCCATTTGAAACAACCAAAGATTGATGGCCTTGTGCAACCAGTGCACGTGCAATTTCTAGTGTGCCGCGTTCTACGCCACCGCTATTGAGTTCTGGGAGAAGTTGCATCACTTTCATTGTTTTTTGCCTTATACATTCATAAAAGATGGACCATCTATAGATACATCATTTCAAACTAAATCATTATCCGGAATTTACTATCGTGCTAGCGACATGGATGTCGCTGTTTCGCTGTGTTACAAGGAAGTAACATCAGCGGAACAAAGGATTTTTGCTTACTTTTTATCCTTGAAAAGTAAGGTCTTCCTATTCGATAGTATTTGAATTTCACTTTAAATTAAGGCTGTGTCTGTCATCAATTTAAAATCATTACAGCTTTATCTTAATAAATCTCTTCATATCCCTCAGGACGTGTCTTAAATCGGCGGTGGAACCACATATATTGAGTTGGTGCAATGCGAAGCTGATTTTCAATAATTTTATTAACTCGAGTTGCATCATCGACTTCATCTTCACTTGGCATATTATCTACCGCAGGTTCAATCAGAACATGATATTTCGGGTTCTTAATATCACCGTGACGATAAAAATATAAAGGGACTGCAACTGCCTTAGAGATTTTTAATAAACGACGGTGAGCAGTTACTGTGGCCGCTGGCACACCAAAGAATGGTGCCATAACGCCTTGCTTGAGTCCGAAGTCTTGATCAGGGCTATACCAAATTGCATCACCATCTTTAAGGTGGCGAATTAAACCACGCATATCATCATGGTCGATTTGTGCTTTATAAATGGTGCCACGGCAACGATAAATCAGCATATCGAGCAATGGATTATTTTGAGGGCGGTACACAACATCTGGTTCGAAATATTGAGCACAAACATAGCCACCCGCATCAAGAAGCGTACTATGAGTACCCAATAATAAAACCCCTTTGCCTTGAGCTTGGGCATTGGTAATGTGTTCTAAGCCTTCAATGGTGACACGGTTTTTAAACCAGTAAGGCTTATACCATGCGTTTAGTGTCTCAAACACACCAAGCATCATATCCACAAAAACTCGCTTAGCTTGTTGCTGTACTTTTTCGGCTGACCATTCAGTAAAGCAAACTTCTAAATTACGAATAGTCGTTTTTCGGCGAGATTTTAAATATTTCCAAGCCAGATTTGCTAAGCCATGAGCCAGACGCCACTGAATTGCCCACGGCAAAATAGCCAAAAGCATTAAAAAAACAATGGCAATCCAAATACCCCAATATTTAGGCAATAAAAAGGACCATTGAAATTCACCGGGCGTATAAGTCTGCTTTTGGCTCATAACGATATAAAGAATTCAAAATTAAAACTGGCAAAAGTGTATCACGAACTGAATTTATCGTCGTAATACACTGTTGAATTGAGCGGTTAAGATGAGGAAGTGAAACGCGGTTATCGGCGATTTTCTAAAAGAATACGAACAGCAAGCCCAGCTAGTACCGTTCCCATAAGCCAACGTTGTATATTTGCCCAAAGGGGTTTTTGTTGAAGAAAAAGGGCAATGCCACCCGCAGAAAGCACAATCAGAGCATTTACCGAGACGCTAACAAAAATTTGAATAGTACCGAGCTGAATGGATTGCCATAAAATACTGCCTTGTTGTGGGTGAATAAACTGTGGCAATAACGATAAATACATAATCGCAATTTTAGGATTAAGTAGATTTGTAGCGAAACCCATTAAAAATAGTTTAGCTGGAGAGTCTACTGATAATTGTTTTACATCAAAAATAGGGGATGCATTGGGACGTAGTGCTTTCCATGCTAGCCAGAGTAAATAAATTGCCCCTGCAATGCGTATAGTGTCATAAGCATAAGGGACTGCGATAATAAGCGCTGTAATCCCGAAAGAAGCGCAAAGCATATAAAATACAAAGCCAACGCCAACACCGGCGAGTGAAATAAATCCCGCCGTTTTTCCTTGGCAAATTGAACGAGAAATAAGGTAAATCATGTTTGGGCCAGGGGTAAGCACCATCGCCAAGCAGATTAATCCGAATGCTAAAATTTGAGAAAGATCTAGCATGAAAAATACTCGAATATTATTATATTGGTAGATATAACATAATTATTTTGTATACAGCGAAACTTTATTTATTGTCTTTTTGAATTAAAAAATAAGAATAATTCAGTATGATATGAATATCCTGAATTCATAGAAATTTATGAGAAATCTCCATATCGATGCCACAAAAGGTGTCTTAATTTTTCTGGTTGTATTAGGTCATTACCTTGAAAGGTTAATTGGCTGGAACGAACCTCTAAATCAAGCGATTTTAGGGAGTATTTACTTTGTTCATATGCCAGCTTTTATTTTTATATCGGGCATGTTTTTTAAAGAAGAGAAAACCCTAGAAAAGTTAATTTACTTTTTATCGTTGTATTTGCCATTTCAACTTTTATTCCAATTGCTTGATGCTTTTTATAACGGAACTTTATGGAATTGGTCATTTCATTTGGTATGGTTTGCTAAGCCTTATTGGGTGTTATGGTATTTATTTGGCATGGTGGCTTGGACGTTTTTAGCTTTTTTTCTAAAAAAGACGGCATATCCAGTTTTGTTTTCAATAGTTTTAGCTTTACTTATTGGATGTTCACCCATCAATAATTATAGCTATTCGATTGGTCGAATTTTTGTTTTTTTACCCTTTTTTATGGCAGGGGCGATCTATGGTAAAACCATTTTTCAGTATATTCCGCAGTTGCCTTATGCAAAGTTATTTGCTGTTAGCACATTATTAATCATTACTGCTGTAGCCGCTATAAGTCATTATAGTTATTACTGGTTATTTGGCAGTTTGTCATATTTTCAATTACATGTAGATCTATGGCAGGGAATATTGATTCGCAGTGTAATTATGTTGTTATCGGCTATGGGTGCTTTGAGTTTATTTGTACTCACTCAAAATTTTAAACGACCTTGGATCGGTTTAGGCCAAAAAACGCTGCCAGTTTATATATTGCATGGTTTTGTAATTATTGTTTTGACTCATCAATTAAGTTTTAAATATTCGTTAGAGATTAATATTTTTATTAGTTTTGTTTTGGCGATCCTCATTTGTATGGTTTTGCAGTTACAGATATTTGAACGTGTAATTCGCTTCATCTCTTTATTTGTTTATAAACCTTTTATGGCATTATTAGAAATTCTGAATCCAAAAAAAGGGCTTTAATTAAAAGCCCTTTTTTATTGATTAACTGCCTTTGCTCATTTGTTCAAGTTCATCCCAACGTTCTAATTTTTCAAGTAATACCTCTTCAATTTCTGCGAGACGCTGACTTGCTTTAGTTGCTTCATCGGCATTACTGACAAACCATGAACCATCTGCAAGTTTGTCAGAAAGCTCTGCTTGTTCAACTTCCAGTTTCTCGATTTCAGCAGGAAGTTGTTCAAGTTCACGTTGGTCTTTATAGCTCAGTTTGACCTTTTTAACGTTACTTTGTGCAGCGGCTTTTTCAGCTTCGGCTTTTGCCTGAGCTTTTTTTACGTCAGACTTTTGGTCTACAACTTTATCATCTGGACGCTGCTGTAAATAGTCTTGGTAGCCACCAATGTATTCTGCAATATTACCTTTACCATCAAAGACCCAAGTCGATGTTACGACGTTGTCCATAAATGCACGGTCATGCGAAATGAGTAATAGGGTACCTTTATATTCAGAAAGCATCTCTTCAAGTAGCTCAAGAGTCACCATATCCAAGTCATTGGTTGGCTCATCCATTACAATTAGATTCGACGGTTTGAGTAGCAATTTAGCCAGTAAGATTCGATTTCGCTCACCACCAGAAAGCGCTTTTACTGGAGTACGAGCACGTTCAGGTGAAAATAAGAAGTCTTGAAGGTAGCTGTAAATATGACGACGGTTACCATTTACATCAACGAAGTCAGAGCCTTCTGAAACGTTTGCCATTACTGTTTTTTCAAGGTCTAAGGCATTACGTAATTGATCAAAATAAGCAACTTCTAACTGTGTACCTGTCTTAACAGAACCACCGTGCTCGATTTCACCTAAAATGGCTTTAATTAAAGTCGTTTTACCGACACCGTTATCACCGACTAGGCCAATACGGTCGCCACGCATGACTAGCGTAGAGAAATCTTTAATAAGCGGTTTATCATCATAAGATACGCTTAAGTGCTCAATATCAAATACTAATTTACCAGAGCGATTTGCTTCTTGAGTCGCCATACTCACTTTGCCTTGTTGTGAACGGCGAGCTTTCGATTCTTCGCGTAAAGCTTTTAAGGCACGAACACGACCTTCATTACGCGTACGACGAGCTTTAATCCCTTGGCGAATCCAAGCTTCTTCTTCAGCTAACTTTTTATCAAATAAAGCATTTTGTTTCTCTTCTGCTTCCATTTGCTGAGCTTTAAGCTCTAAATAGCGTGAATAGTTACCTTCATAGCCGCGTAAAATGCCGCGGTCAAGTTCAACAATTCGAGTCGCAATGCTATCTACAAAAGAGCGGTCATGCGAAATAAATAGGAGTGTTAAATTATTTTGATCGAGTAGGAATTTTTCTAGCCACTCAATACTTTCAACATCTAAATGGTTGGTTGGTTCGTCTAGAAGTAGTACGTCTGGCTGCGTTAAAAGAGCACGAGCGAGTAAAACACGGCGTTTACGTCCGCCCGAAAGGTCTGCCAAATCTGCATTTGGATCGAGTCCCATTTTACTTAACAGAGCATTGACCTTGTTTTCGAGTGCCCAGCCGTCGAGTTGGTCGAGCTTATGCTGTAGGTTGCCCATACGGTCACAAGCTTCCATATCTCCCAGCATACAAGCATCAGTTGCTTCATGATAAGCTCTGAGTACTTCGGCAGCTTCTCCTGCACCATCTGCGACAATGTCAGCAACCTTACCTGAATCCATTGGAACGTCTTGGGCTAACATTGAAACTGTTAAACCATTTTGAATGGAAACTTCACCAGAATCTGGTAATAGGCTTCCCTCGATCAGTTTAAGTAAAGTAGACTTACCTTCACCATTACGCCCAATTAAACAGACTCGTTCGCCACGTTCTAGATTAAAGTTCGCGCCATCGAGCAGGGCAGGTCCGCCAAAAGCAAGTTGGACATCCCTTAGGGTAATATAGGCCATAATGTTTTCCAGAATCTCAAATGAGGATTTAAATGACTAAACCACCATATCATGATGATCAAGCGTCATTTTCCGCACCCATTGAAGATTTGCAAGTGCGAATTACATTTTTGGATGATTTAGTTGAACAATTAAATCAACAACTCGCTATTCAAACTCAAGAAATAGCTGATTTGAAAAAACAAATGCAATTTCTTTATCAACGTGTGGAATCGTCGGATTTATCAGAAGGCATTGCACCTTTTGACCCATTAACGAATAAACCTCCCCACTATTAATAAAAAGGCAAGTTCGATACTTGCCTTTTTATTTGGAAATATTTTCCAATTTTGCTTAAAAACCTTGTAAGACGATCTTACCTTTTGTTGTGCCACTTTCAATTTGCTGATGAACTCGTTTTAAATTTTCAGCATTAATTGGACTTATAACTTCCGTTACGGTCGTTTTGATTTTCCCTTCATCAACCAGCTTGCTGACTTCATTTAATAGTTCACTTTGTTTTACCATATCTTCGGTCTGAAACATTGAACGTGTAAACATAAATTCCCAATGCACAGATACAGACTTTGACTTAAACGGTTTGATATCTAACTGTTCAGGATCATCAATAAGCCCAAAACGGCCTTGCGGTGCAATCAACTCGACAATATCTGCTAAATGCTGATCTGTTTGAGTGGTTGAGAATACATATAAAGGTGCAGTTAAACCTAATTGCTTGATTTGGGCTGCTAAGGGTTGACGGTGATCTAACACATAATCTGCTCCAAGTTGCTTAACCCAGTCTTGAGTTTCTGCTCGTGAAGCTGTTGCAATAATTGTTAGGTTTGTCAGCTGTTTAAGAAGTTGAATGGTGATTGAGCCAACACCGCCAGCTCCACCAATCACTAATATTGTTGTGCTTTCTGGCGCTTTCTTTGGAACTTGCAGGCGATCAAATAACATCTCCCAAGCCGTGATTGCAGTTAAAGGGAGAGCTGCCGCCTCGGTTACTTCTAAAGTTTTTGGTTTATGGCCAACAATGCGTTCATCAACGAGTTGTAATTCGCTATTACTACCTTGACGATTAAGAGCGCCTGCATACCAAACAATATCGCCAATCTTAAATTGAGTAACTTTATCTCCAATCGCTTCAACTACACCTACTGCGTCCCAGCCAAGAGTTTTCCACTGATTATTCTCAGGGCTTACATTCTTTCGAATTTTAGTATCTACCGGATTTACTGAAACAGCTTGTACACGAACAAGTAAATCGTGTCCTTCAGCAATAGGGGCATCGAGTTCAATATCGACGAGTGCTTCTGGCGATGTAATAGGCCCCGCTTTTTGATATGCCACAGCTTTCATAATGATCATTCCTCTTGTTGAGAGTTTGATCATAACGTAAGCTTAAAATAAGTGACTACAGACAAATAACGCTCATAGTGTCAAAAAGGATACTGTAAAATGGCAAAAGCAAGACATTCAAGTTTTGATTGCTCTCCGGGATGTTCAGTGGAGGCGGCGATTAGCTTGATTGATGGAAAATGGAAATGCGTCATTCTTTGGCATTTATTTAATGAAGGCACCTTGAGGTTTAACGAAATTCGAAAGCGTGTTCCGAGCATTACCCAAAGAATGCTGACAAATCAGCTACGTGAATTGGAACAAGATGGAATTATTCATAGAGAAGTCTATCCTCAGGTACCGCCTAAAGTGGAATATTGCCTGACTGATTTGGGACAAAGTCTTGAGAAAATTCTATTTGCTTTAAAACAGTGGGGGGATGCTCATATTGACCAATTTGGGAAGCTGACACTTGTGGATCGTAATTCGAATCCTTAATTATATTTGAGTTAGCTCATCGTAATTTGCACTGTGAAATCTGACTATTTTGAAGCTTGCCCCTGTATCGGGCATTATTTTTATGATGAAACTTGCGTTTTCTGGTCAGCTTATGCAACTCTAATAAAAGAGATTAATAGGTTTTGCTATGGACAATATGGGAATTTGGGTTACCGTTATCATTGTTCTTTTCGTACTAGGCTCCATTTTTGGTTTAAGAGTGAGCCCACGTGAAAAGGCACTTGGTATTATGCGTGATAAAGCTCGTAAAATGGGTTTACACCCGCGTGTAATCGTTGCACCTGAATGGACACATGTCCCAATGGCGACTGAAAAGCGTGCCAGCATGGTTGCTTATTATAGTGTATTGATTCCCGATGCCCGTTTATCTTTAATGCGCGCTCGCGTTGTAGACGGCAAATTAAAAGTGGTTCAGGGTGATGAGAAATTTAATGATTCTCCCATTGCATTAAAAGGGATTTATGCTATTGATATGCAGGCAAACTGTGTAGGGCTTTATTGGGATGAGGAATCAGACCTGAGAGCAACACAATTAGATGAGATGAAGGCTTATCTGTTGAACTTGGCTAAAGCCTGATTTTTAAATTTATTGGTATAGGAATAACATTTTATATGGCGAATACCTCGCGCTCTGCATCTCAAAGCACAGCATCTACTGCACCTGCTGCACATAAACGTGCCTTAGTGATTGTGGAGTCGCCTGCCAAAGCGAAAACCATCAATAAATATCTGGGTTCGCAATACATTGTAAAGTCTTCTGTAGGTCACGTGCGTGATTTGCCAACAGGTGGCAGTAAATCAACTGAGAAAAAGCCGGCTGCACGGACTAAACTCACTGAAGCAGAAAAAGAACAAAAAGCCAGTCAGGCTTTAGTTAATCGTATGGGGGTTGATCCTGAACATGGTTGGGAAGCTCATTACGAAGTTCTGCCAGGTAAGGAAAATGTTGTTGCTGAACTAAAAAAACTCGCCAAAGATGCCGATGCAATCTATCTCGCAACGGATTTGGATAGAGAAGGGGAAGCCATTGCTTGGCACCTAAGAGAAGTTATTGGTGGTGATGACAGTCGTTATCATCGCGTGGTATTTAACGAAATTACTAAAAATGCCATTCAAGAAGCATTTAAACAACCTACCCGCCTAGATTTAAACCGAGTTAATGCACAGCAAGCACGTCGTTTCTTAGACCGTGTTGTTGGCTTTATGGTTTCACCATTGCTGTGGGAAAAGATTGCCCGTGGTTTATCGGCAGGTCGTGTACAGTCTGTAGCGGTGAAACTGGTTGTAGAGCGTGAAAGAGAAATTCGTGCTTTTATACCAGAAGAATACTGGCAAGTTTTTGCAGATACTCAAGCCAAGAAAGATGACATTCGTCTTGAAGCAGTTAAGCAAGCTGGTAAAACCCTTAAACTGAAAAATAAAGCTGAAACTGATGCTTTATTGGATGTTTTAAAAGGTGCTGAATATAAAGTTGCACAGCGTGAAGATAAACCGACTAAGGTCAATCCAAGTGCACCGTATATCACTTCAACGCTGCAACAGGCTGCAAGTACACGTCTAGGTTTTTCTGTAAAGAAGACCATGATGCTAGCGCAGCGTTTATATGAAGCAGGTTTTATTACCTATATGCGTACTGACTCAACGTTCTTGAGTGACGATGCAGTAAGCATGGTACGTGCTCATATTGAAAGCCAATTTGGTGAGAAGTATTTACCTGCAAAACCAAACCGCTATGGAAACAAAGCCGGTGCTCAAGAAGCCCATGAAGCAATTCGTCCTTCTAATGTTGCGCTTACAGGTGACCAACTTGCAGGTGTAGAGCGTGATGCTCAGCGTTTATATGATTTGATCTGGCGTCAGTTTGTTGCTTGTCAAATGACTCCAGCAGAATATTTATCTTCAACTTTAACGGTTGAAGCTGCTGATGTTGAATTGAAGGCAAAAGGCCGTACGCTTGTATTTGATGGTTTTACACGAGTGCGTGGTGCCAACAAGTCTGATGACGATATTATTTTGCCTGCAATTAAAGTAGGTGAAATCTTAAAATTAGAGAAGTTAGACCCAAGTCAGCACTTTACTAAACCACCTGCACGTTTTACTGAAGCTTCTTTGGTTAAAGAACTCGAAAAACGTAGTATTGGTCGTCCTTCGACTTATGCAGCGATTATTTCTACGATTCAAGAACGTGGCTACGTTAAGTTAGAAAACCGTCGTCTTTTCGCCGAAAAAATGGGTGAAATTGTCACGGATCGTCTTGATGAAAGTTTCAATAACTTGATGAACTATGCATTTACAGCAGACCTTGAAGGGCAGCTCGATAAAGTTGCAACAGGTGAGCGTAACTGGAAAGAGTTACTTGATACTTTCTACGGTGACTTCAAAAAACGTCTTACTAATGCTCAGGGCGAGCACGGAATGCGCCGTAACCAACCGGTTGAAGTGCCAGCAGTACATTGTCCTGAATGTTCACGTCCAATGCAGATTCGTACAGGTACAACAGGCGTATTCTTAGGTTGTTCTGGATATAACTTGCCGCCTAAAGAGCGTTGTAAAGGTACTTTGAACTTAACACCTGTTGAGTCCTTAGCTGCTCTTTCTGATGATGATGGTGCTGAAACCGCAGACTTGATGTCAAAACATCGTTGTGCAAAATGTGGCACAGCCATGGACAGCTATGTAATTGATGGTGGTCGTAAACTACATGTATGTGGTAACAACCCTGATTGTGACGGTTTTGAGCTTGAAGAAGGCGAGTTCAAGATTAAAGGCTACGATGGACCAACCATTCCGTGTGATAAATGTGATGGTGAAATGCAGCTTAAGACTGGCCGTTTTGGTCCGTATTTCGCTTGTACAAGCTGTGACAATACTCGTAAGGTCTTGAAAAGCGGTCAGCCTGCACCTCCACGTGTAGAACCGATCAAGATGGAACATTTGCGCTCAACAAAGCATGATGACTATTTCGTGTTGCGTGATGGTGCTGCTGGTCTGTTTTTGGCCGCAAGTAAATTCCCGAAAATTCGTGAAACACGTGCGCCAAAAGTTGCGGAATTGCGTAGTGTTGCTGCTCAGCTTGATCCTAAATATCAATTTATTTTACAAGCACCAGACGTGGACCCTGAAGGTAATCCGACAGTTGTGAAATTCAGTCGTAAGAATCAATCACAATATGTAGGCTCGGAAACTCCAGAAGGCAAACAAACTAAATGGAGCCTAATTTATCAAAATGGTAAATGGGTTGAGGGCTAATTAAGTCCACAATAAAAAATGCTAGCTCAGCTAGCATTTTTTATATCTAAAACAATAAAAGAAAATTTTAAATGTATGGGGAAAAAGAATGTGGAAAAACATTCGAGTTTTATGTTTGTTAATTATTTTATTGATTGTTGCTGTTCAGGCATGGCGAGATCAAAACCAAGACTGGAATCAACCTATTGTTGTCGTTTTACATCCTATTAATGCAGATGGTTTACAGACAACAGAGAGCTACATTCATCAGTTGCAATACACTGATTTTAATAAAATAAAAAATTATTTAGGAGAATGGTCGCAGCATTATCGTGGTCAATCAGGAAACTTTGTAATTCGTTTAGGCCAGCCATTACAGCAACGACCTCCTGAGGTTCCTCAAAATGCCAATATCTTTCATGTGATGTGGTGGAGTTTAAAGTTCCGTTTTTATGCATGGCGACATCAACAACCTGAAGACAATCGGGCATCACTTAAACTTTATTTAAATTATTACGATCCCCATTATCAAAAAGTTTTGATCCATTCGACTGCTTTGGAAAAAGGTCGTATTGGTAGTGTGAATTTATTTGCGACCAACACACAAGCTTCCCAAAATCAGGTCGTGATTGTTCATGAGCTATTACATGGCTTTGGGGCACAAGACAAATATGATTTAAAAACTGGTCAACCACTTTATCCTCTAGGTTATGCGTACCCTGAAAAAGTGCCTTTATATCCGCAAACTGACGCTGAAATCATGGGTGGTCGAACACCATTATCCGAGCAGAGCAGTAAAATGCCGAATGGTTTACATGAAACAATAATAGGTTTACCTACAGCTCAAGAAATTGGTTGGGTGAAATAAAATTGTGGATAAATACTGCTTTATCCACATTAATTGATAAGAAACGATGCAGATTTTATACAGACAAAAAATGTGAAGTACATCACTATTGTTAGGTAGATGAAATTCTAATACCTGATAATAAGAGTAGCCATGATGAAAACTGTAGGTAATGATTTGGTACGTAATCAGTTACATGCTGACTGTAAATGGTATTTGATATTAGGCTTTGTGCTTATTGGTTTTGGTCTGATTTTATTTAGTTCATTGCCGTTTGCGACTTTTTCGGTCGTTTTTTTATTTGGAATACTCATGATGGTCGGCGGTGTGTTACATCTCGTCGCGGCTATGAGTGTTTTTAAAGGCGCAAGTAGATGGTTGTGGGCACTGTTTGGCGTGCTTTATCTCATGGCTGGCTATTACGCTTTTTCTACTCCAGTCACTACAGCTGTGGTTTTGACAAGCCTATTATCTATAGCGCTTATCATTGCTGGTGCTATACGTACCATAAATGCAATTTTACTTAAGCCTATTACAGGATGGGGCTGGACCTTGTTTTCAGGACTGCTCACCTTATTTACTGGTATTTTAATTTTGATTTCTAAAAATTCACCTTTTTGGGTGCTGGGAATGTTCCTTGCTGTTGATATCTTATTTCAGGGAATTAACTTCCTTGGTTTAGCTTCAGCCATCAAACATCTTCCATCTAGTTCAAAAACAGTATCTTAAAAAATAATATCGACTCAAAGAGCACTTTAAGTGCTCTTTTTGTTTTTAGGACGGGCAGACCCATCCGTTGCTAGGCTCTGTTAAACTATGCCTTGGTGAGTTAGCGATATGTGTTATGAGTCTTGCAAAATTAATTAATGAACTAAATACTCAGCAAAAAAAAGCAGCAACAACGTCTGCGCAGAACTGTTTAGTTTTGGCGGGTGCTGGTTGTGGCAAGACTAAAACGATTGTTGCGCGTGCAGCCTATTTAATTGATCAAGGCTTACCAGCGAACCAAATTCAGATTTTAACGTTTACTCGACGTGCTGCGAGTGAGATTGTTGCAAGAGTAGAGCAACATGTGGGAGCACAGGCAAAGGGTCTGAGAGCTTCAACTTTTCATACTTTTTGTATGTATTTGCTACGTCGAAATCCTCAAGCTTTTGGGTTAAATCAATTTAGTATTATTGATCGTGATGATCAATTGCTCATGTTTCGCTTATTAAGAGGCAAAGATAAAGATAACGTCTTACCTAAAGCCGCAGAGCTGTGTGATTTATATTCTTATGCCCGAAATACTCAAACAAAACTTTCTGAAGCGCTAATCAAACAGCTTCCAGAAGCCTATGAGCATAAGACTCAAATTGCAGATTTAATGAAAACCTATGAGCAGCGTAAAAGAGAACGTAATTTTTTAGATTACGACGATATTCTCTCAATTGTAGCTGTCCATTTGCAAAATTCTGAAGCACTCACCAACTGGGTGGCAGGCTTTTGTCAGGCATTGCTGGTTGATGAAATGCAAGACACTAATCCTTTGCAGTGGGCTTTATTGCAGCCGTTGATTGGTAAAGTGAAGCTGTTTTGTGTTGGCGATGATGCCCAGTCGATTTATGGTTTTCGCGGTGCTGACTTTGAAAATATCCATTCTTTTAAAGAGCGGATACCTGACGCAGTCATTCATACACTGGATTTAAATTACCGCTCGACTCAAGAAATTTTAGATTTATCAAATTGGTTATTGGAACACAGTCCAATTGATTATCAAAAACAGCTGCAAGCCCATCGTGGGCAAGGGCAAAAACCTCAGCTACACCTATTTGGTAATGAGTATGAAGAAGCAAACTGGATTGCACAGGACTTAATAACGCGACATCAGCAAGGTGCAAGCTGGCACGACCATATGATTTTAGTGCGTTCTGGCTATAGTGCACGATATCTGGAAGGGGCTTTTATTGCTGCTGAACTACCTTACCGTTTTATTGGTGGTGTAAAACTTCTTGAGTCGGCCCATGTAAAGGATGTGCTCAGTCTCTTACGTATTGTGAGTAACCCTCACGATGATTTGGCTTGGATGCGCTTTTTAACCTTATGGGATGGGATTGGCGATGTTGGAGCGAGTAAGTTAGCCCAAGAGCTGATCGGAATTGTTGATGTCGAGGAGCGCTGTCAGCGACTTGAACGCCATGGCAAGGTACCACTACAAGCGATTTTAATTTTAAAACAGCTAGATGTATTACAGCAGCATGTCGAGGCAAGTATTGGCTTGGCCCTCGATGCTTTAGGTGAACAGCTAGAGCAAAATTATAAAACTAAAGACTGGTCACGTCGTTTAAAAGACTTTGATTTGGTTAAGCAACTTGCACGAAAGCATGCGTCGTTAGGTGAATTCCTTGAGGAATATGTACTTGAGCCGATTTCAGTTTCTGAAATTGAAAAAGCTGCTGATCAAGATTTGGTAACTTTAATTACGATTCATTCAGCTAAGGGTACCGAACAGAAAGTTTGTTATGTACCTCATGTATCGCCAAATCAATATCCTTATGCAAGGGCTCTGGGTGATTTTGATGATGTTGAGGAAGAACGCCGTGTGCTATATGTTGCCTTAACGCGTGCTGAAAATGAATTAATCTTGACGAAGCAAAATCTTAATACGTGGTCGCAAGACACTTATGATGAGCAAGGTCGTAAAGTTGAGAGTTATTTCTTAAATGATCTGCCTGCACACTTGGTTAAAGCAAAAATTCATAGGCAAGTACCTCAGCAATTTACTAAAAAACAATGGAACAGATCTCCTGCAGTAAATTTAGGTTTTGGTATCGATCTGGACTAAACTACTGTATAAGACGCTGTGATTACTTAAATGTATATTGGCCCTCCCTTTTATTGCCAATTAAGGTTAGAAAATGAAAATATTAGTTCGTAATTTAGATCGTGCTGTAAGTGAAGCTGAAGTTTTAGAGTTGTTTAAGGCATATGGTAAAGTTGATACATGTGTTCTTGTGACTGATAAAGACACAGGTAAATCGAAAGGCTTTGGTTTTGTTGAAATGCCGAATCCACGTGAAGCGATTAAGGCAATTAAAGGTTTAAATACGCTTAAAGTTAAAGGCTATGGAATTCGAGTTAAAGCAGCCGAAGAATAAGTTTTCCTGATGAAAAGACAATTTTTAGCTCTCTCGATTGTAACGCCCAATGGTATTCGTATTGCTGAAGGTATCAAAACACTTGAAGTGCGTTCATGGGTGCCTACGCAGTTACCAGTGAAAGATCTATTAATTGTCGAAAACCAGAACTTTCTGATTAAAGATACTGATGAAGAGGAAGGAGTTGCTGTCGCTTTAGTTGATGTTGACTCTATTCACGCTTGGCGAAATGACGAGGTCAATTTAGCCTGTGCATCTGCTTGGAGTGAAGGCTATTTTGCTTGGGTCTTAAGTAATGTCCGTCCTATAAAACAGCCAGTGAAAATTTTAGCTAAACGTAAAATTTATCAAGTTGAGCTGGATTTACCATAAATAACGTTGATTTTATCAATGGAGTCGTTAAGCTAAGAATAGCTGTTGCAATGGCGATTTTAGAACAGGAAAGTTTAGTTATGTCACGTGTTGCTCGTTATCATGCCGATCGTACCAATCAGAAGCTCTATTTTGCACGCTTAGCGTGTCAACAGGCAGAGCAGACCGATCATGTGCAGCAGGTACAAGCTTACCGTGAAGCAGCTGTATTTCATTTACATGGCGCAATGTTAGCGTTCTTACAAGAATTAGTACGTTATTACCGTTTAAATGATTTGCAACCCACCTTAAAATCTATAGAGGAACATATGGCGGCAAAAGGACAGGTTTCTCCTGAAGTATCCGTTTTGCAGCAATTGGCAAAAGATGGTTTTGTTGCAGAGTTAAAACGAGCTTATCGTATGTGCCAATACGCCCCAGAACCAAAAGAACCGACTCCGGAAGAAGAGACTTCTTCTAACCTCATTATTAAAGTGACACAAGGGCCTCAGTCTTGGTTGCCAGATGTTAAAATCTTGCGTGAATGGCATCGAGAATTAAGTCATTTAATTGATGGTTTTCGTAACGAAATGGTCGAGTTCTAAAATTAAACTGCCTAGATGCTTGAAATTTAGACTAGGTGTGCCTATATAAATAAGACAAGAGATGCAAAGTGCAAGGGTGCTTTGCCACCATGTTGAAACATGGAGGAAGTATATGTCTATACAGCAATTGAAAGAGTTATTTGGAAATCAAGAAGCAGTGTTGGAATTAGTTCAACTCGAAGGTGGTGAACTCGCCTTGCGTAATGCAGGTTCTGAGAATGAACCCTTGGTTAAAATTCAATTTAGCGATGAAGTCAAAGCAATCTTGGGTGAGCAGACTCCAGTTGTTGCTCAGCATATGATTCAGGCTGCATTGTTTGGACTGTTGGAAAAGCAGGTAAACGAGTGGCAGGCTGAGGTATTAGACGAACAGCCTAAATTCTTGAGTTAAAAAAAGCGTACTCTTGAGTACGCTTTTTATATGGAGTTAATGAACCGTTGACTGATGAGCAAGCTCGATCTGATTTAAGATGTGGTGGCTCATATTCTTTGCCATTTCTTCTTTTGCATAGAACACCTCTCCAATATTTTCGTCACGGATAACCGCTGCTTCTTCTTTGCTTTCCGCGCAAATTAATACCTGAATTTGTGGGTTTAATTGCTTGGCAATCGCCACAATACGGTGAATATCTAAAATATCCATAGGTGAGATTACTAAGAGTCGTGCATGCATGATATGTGCTTGAATTAAAACACTCGGTTCAGTAGCAACACCACTCACAGCAGCAATATTTGCATTACGTAGTTTTTCTACGATTTCACGATTCTCTTCTGCAATAACGACTTTAATATTCTCATTAATTAAATTTTCAGTAATACGTCTTCCCACACCGCCATATCCCACAATCACAACCTGATCACGTAAGTAAGCTTGATCAACTTCATCGGGTAACATTGCTAATGGGTCACCACTACGTTCAAGCAGTCGAGCTAAGTGAGAGCGTTCACGAATCCAGCGTTGTACAGGCTCAATGGCTGAGAAGATGAAAGAGTTAAGTGTAATTGAAAATAAAGCACCAGCTAGAATTAAATTCTGAGCTTCTAAGCTTAATAGGCCTAAAGAAACACCGAGTGTCGCCAAAATAAATGAAAACTCACCAATCTGTGCAAGGCTTGCCCCGACTGTTAAAGCTGTATTGATTGGATAGCGGAAGAATAAAACCAGTGCCATTGCAGCAAGAGTCTTACCCACCATAATAATCGCGATAACAGCTAAAATATGTAGCGGACTCTCCACAAGAATATGTGGATCAAACAGCATACCCACAGAAACGAAAAATAAAATCGAGAAAATTTCACGTAGTGGGAGAGTCTCTTCTTCTGCACGATGGCTAAAGTCTGATTCTTTAACGACCATACCCGCAAAGAATGCCCCTAAAGCCATTGAAACCCCAAAGATGGCATAAGAGCCGTAAGCAATCGAAACAGCAGCAGCGACGACGGTCAGTGTAAATAGCTCTCGTGACCCTAAACGAGCAACGAATTGCATAATAATAGGTACAACACGTTTACCTACAATGAGCATAAAGGCAATAAAGCCAATCACCTTTAATAAGGTTATCCCAAGGGTTAACCAGATATTACCGTCTGCATCTGCCGGTGCTTTTCCACCGAGTAAAACAGCTGTAGCCGGAAGAAGTACTAAAACCAGTACCATCACTAAATCTTCGACTAACAGCCAACCCACAGCAATTTTGCCGTTAACTGAGTCTAAAAGACCTCGGTCTCCTAATGCTTTTAATAATACAACCGTGCTCGCACACGATAGACTTAAGCCAAAAACGAGTGCAGACCCGAAACTCCATCCCCATAGCATTGAAACGCCAATACCAAGTAAGGTTGCAACAGCGATCTGTAAAATTGCGCCAGGCAAGGCAATACGACGAACTAGTAATAAGTCTTTTAATGAAAAGTGCATCCCTACACCAAACATCAGGAACATGACCCCGAGTTCTGCAAGCTGGTTGGCAAGGTGGATATCTGCTTCTATACCCGGTGTATTTGGGCTAATAATAATTCCGGCAATTAAATAGCCGATTAGAGGGGGGAGTCGTAATCGGGCTGCAATATAGCCAAAAATGAGGGCAACGCCGAAACCAACAGCAAGTAAAATAATTAAATCTACGTCATGCGGCACTAAAAACTCCTTTTACGTGAGTTAGGCTAAAAACAAGCATAAAAAATGCCAAGGCGGAATATAGAGAAAGTTTAACAAAAAGGTGGGTATAAAAAAAATGCAAAAAAAAACGACTTCATAAAGAAGTCGTTTTTTTCGAGGCTAAAATTATTTGATTTTAGCTTCTTTGAAAATCACGTGTTGACGGATTTTTGGATCAAATTTTTTGATTTCCATTTTTTCCGGCATAGTACGTTTGTTTTTAGTCGTGGTATAGAAGTAACCTGTACCAGCTGAAGAAACGAGGCGAATCTTATCACGCATTGCTCAGACTCCTTAGATCTTTTGACCTTGAGCACGAAGGTCTGCAACAACCTTTTCGATACCCAATTTGTCAATAATACGCATACCTTTAGTGGTTAAACGAAGACGTACAAAACGTTTTTCGCTTTCTAACCAGAAACGGTGGTGGTGCAGGTTCGGCTCGAACCGGCGCTTGGTTTTGTTGTTGGCGTGTGAGACGTTGTTACCAACGACTGGACGCTTGCCGGTAACTTGGCAAACCTTAGACATGGTGTAACTCCATTGATTCAGCCAACAGCAAATCTGTGGCCAGTCATACTAAATGTAAACGGATGAATTCATTCAAGGGGCGTTTTATACCAAAAATACGATTAAAAGACAAGCGAAATTGGTAAAAACGAGGCATGATTTAGTATAACAGATCATGCCTTGATCAGTTAGCGCAACAAGGTTTTCGAAATGAAACGATGAATCGGCTTATTGAACGGTGGAAGAATGTATTTAAGGCTATAAAGTTTTGGATTTGACATCACCGAACGCTCATGAGAAAGGCTAAAAAAGCCCTCTGGTCCGTGATATTTACCCATACCTGATGCGCCAATTCCGCCAAACGGTAAATCATCTTGTGCAACATGGGTAATCACCATGTTAATTCCGAAATGCCCTGAATGGGTGTGCTGTGCAATATAGTCAGCACGCGCTTGATCATAATCAAAATAATACATCGCTAGAGGACGTGGACGACTATTAATGAATTCGATGACTTCTTCTATTTGGTCATATTCTAAAATTGGCAGAATAGGCCCGAAGATTTCATTTTGCATAATATCCATTGCGGTCGTCACGCCAGTGACTAAAGTTGGCGCAATTTTACGGACATCATCTAAAATTTCATTTTGCGGATTAATTTCAACAATACGTGCACCTTGATCACGGGCATTTTCAAGATAACCCTGAATGCGGTTGTACTGTTTATCATTAATAATAGAGGTGTAGTCTTGGTTGTTGCGGAAATGAGGATACATTCCAGCCACAATCAATTTAAAGTTTTCGATGAACTCAGCAGTTTTGCCTCGTGGTAAGAAAATATGATCTGGCGCAACACAAGTTTGTCCTGCATTCCATAATTTACCTACAGCAATACGTTGAGCCACATCTTTCATATCCATAGATGCATGCACAAGAGCAGGAGATTTTCCGCCCAACTCAAGAATAACTGGAACTAGATTTTGAGCTGCGGCTGCCATCACTGTTTTACCAACAGAAGTTGAGCCTGTGAAAATCATTTTGTCAAAAGGCAAATGACTAAACGCATCTGAAATAACGCCACCACCATTTACCACAGCAACTAATTCTTGTGGGAATGCTTCTGCTAATGCACTTTCAAGGACACGTCCAAAATTTGGAGAGGCACTAGAAATTTTGATCATGGCATGGTTGCCCGCAGCTAGTGCACAGATCAGAGGTCCAACTGAAAGTAATAATGGGTAATTCCATGGTGTAATAATACCAATCACACCCATAGGCTGATATTGTACCCAACCTTTTGCTGGCTGATGTAATACACTGATATGGCGTTTTGAAGGTTTCATCCACGCAGTCAGATGCTTACTGTAATATTTGATTTGTTCCAAACTCGTGAGTAGCTCACCAATTTTTGTTTCCATAATTGCACGATTGCCGTAATCAAGGTTAATTGCTTCGGCAATCTGATCTTGATATTTTACCAAGACTCTTTTAAGACGAGCTAAACGATCAATACGCTCTTTAGCAGTGGGTACCGGATGACGTAAATAAGCAAGCTTTTGTTGTTCAAGCAAGTCATGTAAATGCTTTACATCATAAGGAAGCTGAGTCTCTGGATTTGTTTTTGTTTGACTGTTCATCGGTACTTACCAAATATACTGATATACTTAATTTTTAGAGTAAATACTCTAAATAGTCAAGTCGGTTTATGTGTTTAAGTCTTAACCATGTGAATTATTAAAGGTTATTAAAATGTCTCTACCTAAAGCTCTGAAGACAAAAGACCGGATTTTACAAATCAGTTTGCAGCTTTTTAACGAGCGAGGTGAACGTTCGGTTACAACCAATCATATTGCTGCAGAGTTAGGTATTAGTCCGGGAAACTTGTATTATCATTTTCGGAATAAGCATGAAATCATTAAAGAATTAATGTACCAATATCAGGTTGAGACTTTAGACATGCTTTCTTTACCTGAAGACAGGCCATTAACGACCAATGATAAAATCAGCTATTTTCAAGTGTTAAGCGGTCAACTATGGAGTTACCGTTTTATTCATCGCGATGTGTATCATTTAGTTGAAAGTAACGAAGACTTTAAAAAGATTTATCCACGGTTTGCTGGACAGGTCATGCAGCAGGGGCAAAAGATTTATCAAGCCTTTGTCGATGCAGGTCTTATGAAAATGACGCCGTCTGAAATTGAAGCACTCATTATTAACTTGTGGATTGTATTAACAAACTGGACAAACTTTTTATATATGTCTGGTCACATTAGTGACAATAACCACTTAGAAGAAAAATGGGTTTGGCAGGCATTACGCCAAATGGTTTTCCTTGAAGGTCCTTATCTGATGGGAGAAAGCCGAGCAACTTATGAGCAGTTGCTTGAGTCACTGGGGCCTTCTGATCTATTCGCCAGCTTGTCGTCGTTAAAAGATGAATAGTTGTGCTTGTTTATTTAGGGCGCTAGAATACTCGGCTTATTAAAAAATTGACTCAATTAAGTGATATTAACCAAATGAATATGACCACTGCCAATACAGCCCGTTTACTGATTACTTGTGAAGACAAGCCTGGGATCGTACAGGCTGTATCGAGCTTTTTGTACCACCAAGGTGCAAACATTACCGCGCTTGACCAGTATGCGACGGAAGCTCAGGGCGGACGTTATTTCATGCGTGTTGAATTTGAACTTGACCATTTACAGTCGCGTAAAGATGCATTAATTCAAACATTTGCTGCGAATGTTGCTGAGCGTTATGGCATGCAATGGCGTCTGGCTTTCGTAAACGAAATTAAAAAGGTTGGTATTTTAGTTTCTAAAGTCGACCATGCTTTACTTGAGTTATTGTGGCGTCATGCACGTGGGTCGTTACCTTGTGAAATTACGCATGTGATTTCTAACCATGAAGATTTACGTGAATCCGTTGAGAATTTCGGTATTCCATTTACTGTAATTAAAGTAACAAAAGACAATAAAGCTGAAGCTTATGCACAAATTGATGAAATGATGCAAGGCAATGACTTATTGGTTCTTGCACGTTACATGCAGATTTTAAGCGAAGATTTTGTTGCGAAATGGGAAATGAAAATCATCAATATTCACCATTCTTTCTTGCCAGCTTTCGTGGGTGCTAACCCTTACAAGCAAGCTTATGAAAAAGGTGTGAAGTTAATTGGTGCGACAGCTCATTATGTAACTGCTGATCTAGACCAAGGCCCAATTATTGAGCAAGACGTTGAGCGTGTAAGCCATGACTATAATGTTGAGCAACTTCGTGAGCTAGGTGAAGATGTAGAGCGTAATGTATTGGCACGCGCAGTAAAATGGCATTTGGAAGACCGTATCATTGTTGATGGTAACAAGACGGTTGTTTTCTAAATAACGCTTATTTTAAAAAAGCACGCTTCATGCGTGTTTTTTTATATCAAAAAAAATATTGAAATGATATAACGTAACAATAGTGGGTGAGTTTGTGATAGGATTTGATCTCTTTATAGTGAAATTAGCCTAGCTATATAAGTTAGATTAAACACTTTGTGAACAAGAGATACTCGTTCATGTAACTATGAGAAAACAAAAGCAAAGACACTTAACTGATACAAAGTAGTGATCTTGAGCAAATGTTTTTCTCAAAAAATAGTTGCAAATGAAAACACTTCTCATTTATTATTGTGGCACTTTATTGTTCTATCCGATGTTTGAAATCGTTTCTACAAATAGAGATCTGAAATCATCATCCATTAGGTAATTAGATTCTTATGAGTCAATCTTCCGCAGCCTTAAACTCTCCCAATCCGATGAAAAAGAAAGTCATCACTGCACTAATTGCGGTTGCAATTGGTCATATCGGGGTCTTATGGGCGGTCAGCCATATTAAGCCTGCTGAATTAAAGCCAATCGAGAAGAAGCCTTTACAGGTACGTTTCGTAAAAATTCAAGAGCAACCAAAACCACTGCCTCCTAAACCGAAGGAACCACCTAAAAAGCCGGAACCTAAGAAAGAGGTAAAAGAAGTTAAAGTTGTTGAAAAGCCTGTGACACCACCGAAAAAAGTGGAAAAGATTCAACAGGTGAAAAAGGCTGAAACACCAAAAGAAACAGTAAAGACAGAACCTAAAGTTGAAACCAAAGTGGTGACAACGACGACAACAGTTACTGAAAAAGTTGTTGAAAAACCTAAGCCGGTAGTACAAGAAGCGCCTAAAGCTCAACCTGCTCCAGATCCATCACCGAAACGAGTTTCAATTGGTGGTTCAGGTGTACAGTGGAGCCGTTCACCACGCTTAACAGTTTCTTCAAAAGATTTACAAGGCGAAGCGCGCTCTGTCATGGTACTGATTGAAGCCGATGAGAAAGGCAAAATTATTAATGTACGAGTGACTAGAAGTAGTGGTATTTCTAGTCTAGATGACAAAGTGGTCCGCGCTGTTCGCGGTGCAAAGTTTAAACCTTATATGGAAAATGGCGTTGCTTATCCAATTAAAGCAGAGCAACCCTTTGATTTAACCCCTTAAATGAATTTGAGTCCCAACGGCTAACCTTAATCAGGAGTTCAATATGAACTTTTCAATCTATTGGCAACATGCAGATGCAGTGAGTAAAACCCTGTATTTCATCTTATTGGCAATGTCGATTGCTACTTGGACAGTTTTCATCTTACGTTTGATGGGGACTCGCCAGCTAAAACAACAAGCTTATGCTCAACTTTCTCAGGCTATCACTTCGCTCAAAGCAAAGTTACAACCTTTGAGTTTTGAACAGCGTAAAGCGGTTGCAGAGCAGGCATTACTTCGTCAGATTTCTGCTGAAAAGGCCAATGCTGATAAAGGTATTTCTGTTTTAGGAACCATTGCTTCAATTGCACCATTCGTAGGTTTATTTGGTACGGTTTGGGGTATTTTCCATGCGCTGGTTGCGGTAGGTAAAAGCGGACAAGCAGGTTTGGCTCAAGTGGCTACACCAGTAGGTGAAGCACTGATTATGACGGGTCTTGGTCTTGCAGTTGCGATTCCTGCGGTATTGGCTTATAACATTTGTGTACGTGCAAACCGTGGTCTTGCTCATGACTTACAAGATCAAGCACACAGTTTATTAATTGACACGATGTTGCAGCAAGACTCAACTGTAAAGTCTGATGTTAAAACTGCACAGCAAAGTTATGTTGGAGGTCAAGCTTAATGGCTTTTCAATTGGGTGAAGACCACGATAGTGGCATGAATGAGATGAACCTCATTCCGCTAATCGACATTATGTTGGTGTTAATGATCATCTTTTTGGTCACAGCAACAGTTGCCAACCCATCGATTCCATTAACGCTTCCTAAAACAACTGCTGAAATTATTGATCCACCACCAAAAGCTATTACGATTAGTATCAATGCAAATGGTGAAGTGGCTTGGGATACTCAAGTAATTAGCCTAGATGAGCTTCAAAAACGTTTTCAAGAAGCAGGTCAAGGTGATGTTAAGCCAACAGTTCAACTTCGTGCTGATAAAGAGTCGAAGTACGATACTGTTGCTCAGGTAATGTCTCGCGCCAGTGAAGCCGGACTGAGCGATATTGCCTTTGTCAGTGAAAACTAAAATTTAGTTTACTCAATAAAAAAGCAACCAGTTTGGTTGCTTTTTTATTGCTCTGATTTATTGATCTTTCATCAGATGCTGGAATTTACTATATAGCTTGAGCAGCTTTGGTGGAATCGCAAAGTTGCAATAACCTTGTGAAGGGTTTTTTGCATAGTAATTCTGATGGTATTCTTCTGCCGGATAGAATGTCGGAACAGGGGAGAGCTCAGTCACAATATCAAGATCATCATTTTTTAGAGTCTGAATCGTGTGTTCCGCTGCCTGTTTTTGCTCTTCATTATAATAGTAAATAACAGAGCGGTATTGCGTGCCAATATCATTACCTTGACGGTTTAAAGTCGTTGGATCATGAGTCGCAAAGAACACGTCGAGTAACTGGGAGTAAGTTACTTGCTGTTCATCAAAGTCGACTAAGATCACCTCAGCGTGCTGGGTGTCTCCTTGACATACTTGCTCGTAGGTAGGGTTAGTGGTGTGTCCACCTGCATAACCACTCGTTACTTTTTCTACACCGCGTATTTGTAAAAATACAGCTTCGACGCACCAAAAACAGCCGCCGCCAAATAATGCCTGTTGCATTGTTTTTCCCTCTATTTCCTGCCTATTACAATAGGGTTTATGTATTTAAAATACAAAGTAAAGCATGTATAAAAAAGTAAAGAAAAGTGCATTACTTATTTCATTTAGCTTTAGGTAAACCTTGTCGAACGATTTGAGAGAAGTGTTGACTACTCTGATCTGAAAGCTGTTCAAAATTTTCAGTACGTGGATTGATATGCGCAATTTGATACCACTGTTTTAAACTGATATTTTGATTAAGTGCTTTAAGATCATATAAATAATTAGGTAAGTAACCTGAAGCGATTAGACGATAATCTTTAGGAAGCTGATAGGGATTAATCGCTTGAACCATATCAAAAATTAAGGTTGTACAGTTACTGGTTAAAGTGTTGTACCACTTTGGTTCTGCACGAAGTTCATCGGATTTCTTTAGATATTCTAAAAATAAAGCCTTTTGCTCACTACGAGGCATGTTAACAGGAAAATTATAAACTTGCTCTTTGCGGATGTTACTGCGTGTGTAAACAATATCTTTTTCATCAGAAGCAATTAAGCTCAGTTCATATTTCCTAAAAAATCCGCCAATTGCTGAAAACTCTTCAGTTTTTTCTTTACGAATCTCGATTGAGAAGACTAAAGGTTGCTGATTCTTAAATTCGAAGCTTACCAGTGTATGAGCAATTTGTGGTCCCATCCAGTAAGAGGCAATGATGTTTATGCCATTTAATTGCTTAAGATCAAATGTTCGGGTTTCCCATCGTACATCATAAGTTCCATCAGGATGCCAGTTGAAGTTACGAACATTGTGTAAAGTGATTACATCGCCGTGCTTTTCATAGCTCAGCATATTGGCAACTTCTGGGTTCCAATCACGATCTTGACGTGCAGTAATGGAAAAATACCAGACTAGCGAACAAGCAAAAGCAACAAGGTAAATCAGGATATCGGTACGGCGGCTAATAATATGACCTTCAACATATAAGCCAGCCATGCTGAGTGCAAAAGCAATCCAGATGCCAATGAGTATGCGGCTGCCTAACCAGCCAAAAGGTTGTTGAACCCAAAGCGCTACGCATACCCAAATGCTAGAAAACACAATAAACAGCGTGAATAAACTATGTAATAGCCCAAAAAGTAGAGCAGTAATAAATTCACGTGTTCCGATATTGTGCATGGGCATCCATAAAATTATTTTTTATAAGTCGCAAACTCGAATGAAGTTCCTGATTTTTCATCAACTTGCTGTTCACTCGCAATTTTATGAAATTCACTCGGTATTGTTGGATAATGTGCATCACCTTGTACATCTAAGTCAACATGAGTGAGCTCAAGACGGTCTGCAATCGACAAGGTTTGCTTAAAGATTTCACCACCACCAATAATGAACAAAGCTTGTTTTTCGGTATTCTTTACATCTTCTAAAGCTGCATTTAAGGCATCTTCAATTGAATACGCAACTTTAACGCCATCAAATTGCCAGTTAATGTCACGGGTAATCACCCAGTTCACACGGTTTGGTAGAGCACGGCCCATAGACTCAAGGGTTTTACGACCCATCACGACCACGCCACCTTGTGTGATTTCTTTAAAATGTTTTAAGTCGGCAGAAATATGCCATGGCAACGCATTGCCTTTACCAATACAGTGGTTTTTGTCCATTGCCACAACGTGGACAACTTCTACATTTTGCCATGCCATAATCTTATTCTCTAAACCGTAATCTAATGAAATTTAAGCCGTCTTTATACTGCAACTGGTGCTTTAATTGCAGGATGTGACTCGTAACCTACAATCTCGATATCTTCAAATTTGAAATCAAACAAATCAGTTATTTCTGGATTTAGTTTCAATTGGCATAGCGGTAAAGGCTCACGTGTCAATTGAAGTTTAGCTTGTTCAAAATGGTTTACATAAAGATGTGTATCACCACCAGTCCAGACAAAATCACCTACACCTAAACCGCACACTTGAGCAATCATATGGGTGAGTAGAGCATAACTCGCGATATTAAAAGGCACGCCTAAGAATACGTCAGCACTACGTTGATAAAGCTGGCATGACAATTTGTTGTCTTGTACGAAAAATTGGAAGAGCGTATGGCAAGGCGGTAAGGCAACTTGTCCAGCTTCATTTGGGTTCCAACCAGAAATAATTAAACGGCGCGAGTTTGGATTGGTCTTAATTTCGTTAATTAACCATTTAATCTGGTCAAAACCATCTTGATTATAAGTACCGTCAGCATTTTTAGTTGCGCCGAAATTACGCCATTGATGACCATAGACTGGTCCAAGTTCATGCTCTGGACGGCCAAAGCGAGCAGTTTGTTCTGCTGTTGCCCATTCATCCCAAATTGAAACTTTATTGTCTTTTAGGTATTGGACGTTGGTGTCGCCTTTTAAAAACCAAAGTAACTCAATCACAATCGAGCGGAAATGAACTTTTTTTGTGGTGAGTAAAGGAAAACCTTTAGAGAGATCAAAACGCATTTGATGACCAAATACAGAACGGGTTCCTGTGCCTGTACGGTCGCCTTTGTCACCGCCATTATCAAGGATATGTTGTAGTAGGTCTAAATATGCACGCATAACACTCTCGAGTTCGGATTAATTCCATAAAATAGAAGGGGAGATGGTTTCTGGATCAATAAACCGTGGAAGATAATAACATGGTTTAATGACAGGTAGGAAAGCGAGCAATAGTTTGTAATTAAAATCGTTTAGCACGATTTTGATAAATCGAGACAAGGAAAAAGCCAATCAGTACAAAGCCTAAAGCTTGTATGAGATGAATCCATTTATGTTGAACCGGAAGCAAATACATCAAAATAATAATGATTAAAATAGGATAGATTTTGATTAAAACTCCCAAGCTCGATTTGCCTGATGTGTTGTTTGAAAGTTTGGTATTCAAGTAATGCCCAATATGTAAGCCAAACCCGAAAATAAGGCTGAGTATTGTATAAATAGGAGATAAAGGCTGAACCTGATTGGCTGCATAAACTGCAACACAAACAACAATAATGAAGATAAGTTTGATGTGACGTGGTGCGTTGTACCAATAAGCCAGCATATATTGAGCCTATTTATTAAAAAGTGATTGAGGTGAAAAGATAAAAGCTGCAAGCGCCATAAAAGCGATTCCTTGCACACCCCAGATCAGCAAGTTCGGCATTGTTTTAACAAAAATAAGTGCAAATAAAAGAGCGATAGGTATCCACGTCAGCAGGCGATAAAGTAGGCCAGTTGGATTTTTTTGAGCAAAATGCAATTTAAAATAGCGGCAGATTAAAAAAATAACCCCAGTTCCTGTAAACATTAGAATGGTATCTAAAGGCAGTGGTTGATACTGATATAACCCAATACAGATCAACAGTGTAATAATTAAAATTACTAATTTTTTAAATGTCGGGACTTGAGTGTTAAACCAGAATTCCAGCATGTCGTATCTTCATTTTTTGGAGAGTAAAAACTGTAGCATAAAAAAGAAAAGAGGAGCCGAAACTCCTCTGATTTATCATATTAACTGTTCTTTTGTGGGCCCCAGTCATAGATTTTCTTTTGGTAGGCATACCACATCATCCAAAGGCCAATTAATAGCATTGGAACGGTGAGGATCTGACCTTTAGTCATCCAGCCAAACAAAATAAAACCTTGGTCGGCATCTGGTTGACGGAAGAATTCCATTACGAAGCGTGCAACACCGTAGCCCATTAAAAATAGGGCAGAAACTGCCATGCGTGGACGTGGTTTTGAACTAAACCACCACAAGACAATAAATAGGATTAAGCCTTCACAAATTGCTTGATAAATTTGTGATGGATGGCGTACCAGTTGTAATGGGTCAGTTGGGAAGATCATACCGAATGGATAATTTGGGTCAGTTACTGCACGACCATATAACTCTCCACCAATGAAGTTACCAAAGCGACCAAACATTAAGCCAGTCGGTACACATGGGGCGATAAAGTCGAGGGTTTGGAACCATGTTTTTTGATATTTTTTACACCAAAATAACATCGCAATCATGACGCCTAAAAAGCCGCCGTGGAAACTCATACCACCTGTCCAGACTTGGAATAACCAAATCGGATTTTCAAGGAATTTATCAAACTCATAGAAAAGGACATAGCCGACACGACCGCCCAGAACGACACCTAAAGCACCGTAAAACACCAGATCGGAAACCATTTCTGATGTCCAGCCATCACGCTGTTTGGCACGGTAGGAAGCAAGCCCCCAAGCACATAAAAATGCCAATAAATACATGAGTCCATACCAATGGACTTGAAGAGGTCCTAGATGTATTGCGACCGGATCGATATTAGGATAGGTCAGCATTGCTGCTCCTTGATCTTACGTTTTGACAGATTGTAGCGGAATGATGTGAAAAATGTTGTACATTCAATGTGTAAAGATAGGGAATAAGAAAAGATGTGTATTGTGGCTTTAGCATGGCATGTTCTGGATGATATGCCCTTATGTCTTATGTCAAATCGGGATGAGTTCTATCATCGACCAACAGCATTGTTACATCAGTGGCAACATACACCGATTATTGCTGGGCAAGATTTACAGTCGGGTGGGACTTGGATGGGCGTTACACCTGAAGGCCGATGGGCTGTCTTGACCAATTTTCGTGATGGACGAGATCAAAAATCATATGAAACTTCTCGGGGGCATTTAGTTCAGGCTTTTTTAGAGTCAGATTTATTACCGATTCGATTTGCTCAACAATTAGAACAGCAGCAACAGAACTTTGCTGGCTTTAACCTATTTATGGGAAATGCTGATCAAGCGGTTTATATGAGTAACCGTGGTGAAGCCCCGCAAGTATTAGCCAATGGTGTTTATGTGGTTTCAAATGGTTTGATGTCTGAACATTGGGAAAAAACCAGACATTTAAGAACACGTTTTACGCAAGAGTTTTTGCCTATGCTTCAGCACCAGACGGAAGAGTTAACTTTGCAACACGCTGCATGGGATATTCTTGAAGATGAACGTAAGGTCACAACTGCATTATTACCCAATACGGGCATTCAGCCAGAAATGGAAGAGTTATTGTCATCGACTTTTATTCAAAGCCCTGTGTATGGCACACGTTGTTCAAATTTTCTAAGAATGACTAATAATGAATGGCTTTGGCTGGAAAAGACTCAGCAAGGCGAGCATAGTGGGCAAATTGTTCAGCAGCAGGTTCTCTTAAATCGATGATAATAAAAATGCCGATCAATCGACCGGCATTTTCATAGTTATAAAAGAATTAGCCCGCGATCACACCGCCATCTTTACGGGTAATCACAACAGTTGCTGAGCGTGGACGCGCAGTTTTGTTACTTGGATCTTTCTGGGTTGCTGGCCAGTTACTTTCTGGTGTCGCGTAACTTGCAGAATCTTCACCAGGGTGCTGAACATTAATGAAAATTGCTTTGTAGTCAGGTGTCATCGCAATACCTGTAATCTCACATTGCTTAGGCCCCACCAAGAAACGGCGCAAAGTTGAGTCTGTAACTTTAGCACCCACTAAAGTTTGCTGACCATTTGAAGTAGTTGCAGGAGCACCATCTCCAATCTGGCCTGGTAGCGCAGCAAGCATCATACAATTAGTGACATCAGTGTATGCGCCATCATCTGTTTGAATCCAAAGTACGCCACGTGGGTCAAACCACATACCGTCTGGAGATGACAAATCATTGTTGTCTGTTAAACCAGATAAGTTGATGTTTGAAGCCATAGATGCTTCAGCACCAAATAGATAAATATCCCACTTGAAGGTTTCAGCAGTCGTTTTGTCATCAGTTTCTTTAAAACGGATAATATGACCGTTAACGTTACCCTTTTGCTCTTTAGTGCCGTTGTAGAGGTCTGTGTAGTTACGTGGATTGGCAGCATCGGTTGCGTAATCTTTACCACGATTTGAGTTGTTGGTTAGGGTAACATAAACTTCGCCGTTCACTGGGTTGACCGTACACCATTCTGGGCGGTCCATTTTTGTAGCACCGACTGAGTCGCCAGCCAAACGTGCAAATGTGACAACATCTGCTTGAGATTTAAATGGATAAGTCGTGTTGCTCTCATTTAAGCCATTTTTGCCATAGGCAAGTTCAATCCATTGACCTGAACCATCATTATTAAACTTGGCAACATACAATTTACCTGCGTTCATATATTTGTCGCCAGCTGCATAACCACGATTTACATCTTTTGCATCCCACACTGCGCTAGAGACAAATTTATAGATGTATTCACCGCGAGAGTCATCACCCATATAAAATGCTAATGGCTGACCTGCTACGGCACGGCAAGCACTGTCTTCATGTGCAAAACGACCTAGTGATGTTCTTTTAACTGGGTTCAGGCGGTTATCAAAAGGATCAATCTCGACCATCCAACCGAATGTATTTGGTCCATTGCGGTAGTCCTGTGTTGCTTGAGTGCCTTTTACGTCGGCATTCCAGCGATCATATAAGTCTTGTGATTCTACTTGACCAATTGCTGTTTCCCAGCCGTAGCGTGAACCAGATCCTGCTTTTAAGCCATAGCGTTTCAGTGCAATAATTTCTTCTGGAGTACGTAACGCGTCATCAGTCGTACTACGAGCAAAGTAACCAATAAAGTTTTCTTCTGTAGTTAAGTATGTGCCCCAAGGGGTATGACCATTACCGCAGTTATTATGAGTGCCACGTGTTTGACGTCCAGCAGGCGAGAAGCGAGTTGCCAGTAGGTTTGAACCAGCCGCAGCTCCTGCAAATTCCATTACTGTAGAAGCTGTAATGCGACGATTAAAAATAGAGTTTTTATCAATTGTTACTTGTTGAGTTGCTGCATCTTTTTTGATGTGAACAATAGAAACGCCATGTGCATTGGTTTCACGAATGACTTCATCTTCAGGGCGGCGTCCATTAACTTTTGTTGGACCTTTAGGATGAAGGAAAGTCTGATTGATATATTCGTGGTTCATCACCAACAAACCTTGTGCTGAAACACTCTCGTCAAAGCGGTTTGTTGAATTATTTAAACCAAAGAAATGCATACCATCATGACAGTCGCCTGAACGGAACTGAAAGCTTGGGCCTGATGGAATATTATTGTCGTCCCATTCGCCAAAATTAGGGTTGATTGAATCACCCAATGCATAAATGACATTTGCTTCATAACCTTCAGGTACAGTCACAATATCGTTATGGTTTTTCGCAACGGCAGTAAAAGTTAATTTTTCTGGTTTTTTATTTGGATCTACAGGTGTGGTTCCACCGTTGTTAGAACCTGAATCATCATCGCTATCATTACAGCCAGTTAAAGTAGAAGCTAAAGTCAATGCTACAGCACCACTTGCTGCTTTAGTAATTAAACTACGGCGACTGATGTGTTGTTCTAAAATGTCGCGGAAGTGGATATTGTCAGAAGTATTATTATCCAATTCTTGGTCTTCATGATATGGCGTCAGCTCTGTCATGGGAAATTCCTAAGTAAATAAAGAGATTGTTCTAAAATTCTTCATGAGCTTAGTTTGTGAATGTGACGAGGCGTTGACGTTTTGATGATAAGTTAATGAAAAGTTCTGTAATTTTTCATTTAATTTTCATAAAAAGTAAAAGCTGAATGTAAAAACATTAAAGCTGACCTTAGCCAGCTTTAATGTTTAGAGAGGTTATGAAAAATTATTTAGTTGTGACAGAAGGGGCTATTGGGTCTGCTGTAATATAGCCCACGTTAGCACTATAACCATTATTGTAATTTTGGTTAATTAATGCCTTAACATCCTCAGGTACACTGCTGCTATCGCCTGGATGTTGGAAGTTGCTCATGATGTAAGTCCAACCGTTGATTGAATCTACAGCATGTAAACCTGTTGACTCTGCACCTGCTGGTGTAGAAAGTAAACGTGTTAACTCTTTGGTATCTACATTGTATGCCCACAAGAAGTTGTTCACGTGGTTACCTGAGTCTTCACCAATGAATAATGTGCGTAAAGTTTCAGAGAACTTCAGATTGTCTGGGCTAGCAATTTTGTCTGGGTTCGCTGTATTACCTAAACTATCTTTCGTAGCAAGATCTTCACCCATTAGCAGCATATATGAGTAAAGAGGAACCCACTCACTATTAATTGCACTGCCTTCATTGTCTGTAAAGCTATTACCTAATTTGTGTGAAAGCACGCCACCAGCAGTAATTTTTTTAGAGAACGCGACATTATGTCCAGCGACATAACCTTTACCGCCAATGACCATTGAATCTTGAATATTAGCTAAAGCAGAGTAAGCAACTTTATCTTTAATATTTACGTTAGTACCTTCCATCTTGGTGAATGCCATACTTGCACCTTTTAGTGCTGCATAACGATGTGTTTCCAAGAAAGCGGCCGCTTTTTCCATACCTGGTTTAAGTTTGACCCAAAGCTGTTTTTTTGCCAAAGTGATTTCAGTATAACTAGCATCATTTGGATTGGTTGTTAAACTTTCCATGATGTCAGTTGATTTAATCCCACCAGCAACTAAATCCTCAATTTCTTTACTTGTCGCATGTCCAAGTTTGATCCATTGAATGCTAGCAGTTGAGGTTTCAGTTAGGGTATTAATGTATTTAGCAACATAGAGCGTACCTGCCGATAAATCTTTTTCTTTATCAGCAACGAACATGAAGAAACCACCGTTGGTGTAGTCATCTCCCATAAGTGCTGTACGGTTGTCTGGCATAACATGGATAAGTTCGTGAGAAATACGACCTAAACAATAGTGCTTTTTAATGCTACCAGTACCATCAAGGTTAACTGTTACTTCTGGCAAATGACCGTAGTTATAAGGGTTTGCTTTAGTTTCATCACCAAAGAAGTATTTACCAAGATATTTTGGATCTGTACCGCCAATACCTTGATTGAATGCATCTGGCTCGTATTCTTCACTTGATAAGTGAGTGTTCCAAGGTGATAAGCTAGCACCGCAAGTAATCCATAAACCGTGTACTGGTGCAGTATCAACATTGAAGTATTTTTTAAGTTCTAGGTGACCTGTTTTTTGGTCTTGATCTAAAGTCAAAATTGCGATTGGAGATGGTAACTGACCGTAAGTATCACCACCTGCTTGGTCTTTAGAGTTGTATTCAAATTGAACAACGTGAAACACTGGGTTTGCTACGCCTTCAACTTTCGCACCTTCTAATTGAATTAGAGATGAACCATCTGGACAGTCTGAAAAGAATTGACGTTCTTTGCCAGCAACTGATTTATCCATAATTGGATTGCCGTTAACATCAAAATAACCACCCGCGATAATTGTTCCACCACCGTGCTTTGGTACGCTATCACCTGTTTTAAAGAAAGGTTTATAAGCGAGTTGGTATTCAGTACTGGTTGAATTTTCCCAATCAATTTTTAATTTAGAATTCACTACAGTTGTTGCACGGTCAGCTGCAGTTGTTGGCGCTGGCATTGCTGTGAATTTTGCATTTTTAAATTTGCTTGGTTGCGGTGTTGGAGTGACTACTGAGCTGTCATCACTATCATTACAACCTGCTAATGTTGCTGCCGTAGCCATCGCTCCTAATGGTAGAAAAGGAATCCCCGAAAACCATTTTAAAATTTCGCGACGCGTTGGTTGAGTAGAAGCAGTTGTCATAATAAATCCGTAAATTTTGTGGGTATATTTGTTGAGTTGATTCTATGGACTGAAAATGACACTTTTCTTACATTTTTAAGTCACTTTGAAGACAGTTTATTGCTTTGTAGATTAAAAAGTGCTCTACATAAAAAAGCCTGAACTTGTAGGCTCAGGCTTTTTTCTAGAAATCATTTTATTCAGCAGAATGGATTTTTCTTTTCTCAAGAATTTTACCAAAGAGCAGGCCGAGCTCAAAAAGCAACCACATTGGAATTGCTAACATCACCATTGAAATTGCATCTGGTGGTGTAATAAACATCGCTACAAAAAAGCATCCAACAATAATAAAACGTCGCTTTTCAGCAAGGCTTTTTGTATTTACCACACCGATTAAAATAAGGAGGAGTGTCGCGATTGGAATTTCAAAAGTCAGTCCAAAAACTAAAAATAACTTTAAGCAAAAGCTTAGGTAGCTATTAATATCCGTCATCGGTGCAACAGTTTCAGGCGATACACTAATAAAGAAATGTAAAATTGCCGGAAGAGTAATGTAATATGCAAAAGCAACACCCGCATAAAACAAGACAATACTACCGATGAGTAATGGTAGTGCTAAATGACGTTCTTTTTGATAGAGTGCTGGACGAACAAATGACCAGATTTCATAAAGAATAAATGGCATTGCCAGCACAAGTGCGACAAATAAATTGAGTTTAAAAGGCGCCATAAAGGTTGCAGTGACATCTGTTGCAATCATTGACGAGGAGGTTGGAAGTTGCAGCCTCAAAGGTTCAGATAGTAATTGGTAAGTATTATTTCTAAAAGGTAATAAGCAAAAAAATAAAAATAAGGTTACTCCGACAATCCTAAATAAATGACGTCGTAAAACGACCAAATGGCTCATGATTGGCATTTGGTCTAAATTTTCCTGATTATTTACAGTGGTTGAAGGCAGTTGGTTCATACGGCAATCTTCAATTTAACAGGTGATGTCTCTGAAATATCAGTTGATGATGCTAAAGGCATAAATTTTCTAATGTATGGGACTTTATAATGGCCTGATATAGGAAGACATATCCGAATAGGTTGGGGCACTGATTTGGTTGCCTCAGCCTTATCTATATTTTCAGAAATATTCTGCTTTTGAATTTCTTCAAGCTGTTGTTGTACTTTACGTTCTAGTGCTTCAATGCGGTTGAGTTCTTCTTGCATCTCTTTTCGAAACTCAGAAAGACGCAACTCTTGATCAATCTCATTTTGCAAATTGGTAATATAACGTTTTAGGCGAACATACCAACGACCAGCAAAGCGTGCAGCTTCTGGAAGTTTATCCGGACCTAAAACTAAAATTGCAATAATTGCAAAACAGAGTAGCTCTGTCATTCCTACATCAAGCATGGTCGAAAACCTTTAGCTTTTTACTGATGTGCTGTCAGGTGTTTTGACTTGGGCATCAATTGTTCGTGGAGTATTAAGAGCAGTGGTCTCATCTTCTTCACGAACTGATTTTTTAAAGTCTTTTACTGCACCGCCTACGTCTTTACCGATATTTTTTAATTTAGACGTACCGAATAATAAAATAACGACAATTGCAAAAATAACGACATGCCAAATAGATAAACCGGCCATGATCTTATACCTCTTTTCAGTTTGCTTTATATCAACAGGTTGCCATGACAGGAATGTGACATTTATATGTCATTTTTAAGACAATGAATGGCTGCCAAAATCTAAAAAGTTAATTTTATAAACTGCATATCTCCTTTTTTTTATTGATACATAGTTTGAAAAGAGTCACTTAAATTACTTGAAATGGAGAATACATTTCATTTTGAAAAGGTGTAGCATAGCAAGCTGGTTTTAATGAGCAAGAGGAGAGAGCGTGGCGCTACTACTGCCTGTATTGGCATTTATCACAGGACTTCTACTTGCTCAGACTTCCATTGCAGAAACTATAAAACCTATTCTCTCAGCTTGGCTTGCACGACTCCTGATTCCGATTGTGATTATTTACAACATGGTATTTTATCAGCCAGGTAGTTTGAGTTTGATGCTGTTTAGCTTCGGTTCAGCATTTCTTATTTTCTTTGCCTATTTAGCTCTATTTAAAGACAGATTGTTAGCGCTATGCGTGAGTTATACCAATATGGGGTGGCTTGGTTTTCCCTTTGCTATGGCTTTATTTGGCCCTGATGCTACGGCTCCTATTGTGGCTTTATATATTGGTATGTCTCTTTTTGGAAATGCATGGGCTGTTACGGCAGTCACCACTGCACCACAAAGTAAGCTCAACATATTAAAAAAGGTTTTAACTTCTCCACCATGTATTTCAATATTTTGTGCACTTTTACTTAGGTCGTTAGGTGCTCAACATATCGAGCATCCTGCTATACATTGGGTATATGAAGTTGCCAAGTTTGTCATGACTTTTGCTGGTATGTGTGTGCTGGGAATGTGGCTACGCCGTACTCGTGTGCATTTGAAAGACTTAATTTACAGTACTAAAGCTCAAGCATTTAAAGTAGTGTGCGGATTTATTCTCTGTGGCTTAACTTATAGATTTTTACCCATTCCCAATATCAGCCAGCAAATTGGAGTGATGTTTTTAATGTTTTGTTTGCCGCCAGCAGCCAATATTGTAGCACTAGAAACACATTACCAAGGGACGGGAAGATCTGCGGCTTATATTGCTTCGGGGACGATTGTGAGTTGTGTGTGTATTGCGATTTATGCTGTGTTTTTACACTTGTTCGTTTAATCTTTATTTAATTCTAAGTTTCCTAAATTTGCTTGTGCGAAGGCGGCATGGATGCTGCCAGTTAGACTGTGGCACAAGGATGTGCCATCAGTCTAACAAAAGATTTTTGCTTACTTTTCATCTTTGAAAAGTAAGATTTGCCTATACAAAGTTTAATATGTTTTAACGCTGCATATTGTGGCCATGTGATCAGCTTACTTCTGCAAGCTCTCTCTAAATAACTGCATCGCTTGTCCACGATGGCTAATCTTGTTTTTGTCTTCTTTAGAAAGTTCAGCGCTAGAAACTTGTAGCTCAGGCAACCAGAACAGTGGGTCATAACCAAAGCCATTTTCGCCACGTGGCGCTTCTAAAATTTCGCCGTACCAGATGCCTTGGAAAATTTGTGGTAATGGGTCTTCCGCATGAGTGACTAAAGCAAGTACACATACAAACATACCTTCAATCGCTTCACCATTTTTACGAAATGGCAAAAGGTCATTTAATAATTTGGCATTGTTAGCTGCATCGTCACCATGCTCTCCAGCATAGCGTGCTGAGTAAATACCAGGTGCGCCGCCTAAGACTGGTACACAAATACCAGAGTCGTCAGCCATAGCAGGTTTACCTGAAATTTTAGAGGCATGGCGAGCTTTAATAATGGCATTTTCAATAAAGCTTAAACCATCTTCAATTGCATCAGGAATATTAAGGCGACCTTGAGGAATAATTTCTACTGGTAACTTAAGCTGTTCAAAAAGTTTTTCAAACTCTGCGACTTTACCTTTGTTATTGCTGGCAAGAACTAAACTGCCCTGATCAAACCAATGTGGGGTAGACATAATAAAACCAAACTTTATAGCTAATATCGAACAGCAGTTATGTTACGTGTTTTTTGGAAGGGGATATAGAGGAAAACAAATAGAATATAAAATGGGATAACCTAAACTAAAGCCACCTTGTAGAGCATACAAGGTGGCTTTAGTCGAGTAAGGTTTTTTTACGGATGAACCGTTATTATTGTGCTTGAATCCATTTGTCCGCACGGTCACGAGCTGTACGGATTTGTTCTTGAGTTAAGTTCGCAGCTAGAGCAGTTTTCTTACCTTCAGATAGGCTAATCACTTTATTGTCGAGCATGCCATCACGAGTTGAAAGCTCATACCATTGGTAAGCACCAACGTAGTTTTTCTTTTGCTCTTCCATCATCGCAAGGTTATAGCTTGCACGATTATCACCATTGCTTGCTGCTTTTTCAAAGTATTTACGAGCCATAGACTCATCTTTTTTAACGCCAATACCGTCGGCATACATGCGGCCTACGTTTAATTGTGCTGGTGATAAACCTTGATCGGCTGCTGCTTTAAACCATGCGAAAGCTTGTTTATCGTCTTTTGCTACATCTTTACCATATTGGTAATGGGTACCAAGGTAAAACTGTGCGCCTGCTTGACCAGCTTTTGCCGCTTTCTGAAGATCGTTAATCCCCATTGTTGAAAAGCGTGCGGCCTGACTCGCAACCGATTGTGGCTGGGCGATATAATCTGCATGAGCCTGCATACTTAGCAGTCCTGCAAATAGTGTGCTAAATAATGTCTTTTTCATAGTGCACTCACTCGATAAATAGCGACTTCACCAAACAAATTTGGAACATGTTTGCTTAACAGGCTTCCCTGCTGATTTCCATTGACGGCGAGTCGATTAATAATTTGTATCTGATTTTCAGCACATAGTGCTTCGAAATCTTTAAATGTACATAAATGAATGTTGGGGGTGTTATACCACATATATGGTAGAGCATCCGATACAGGCATCATTCCTTTTAATGCAAGAAAAGAGCGAGTCTTCCAATGTGCAAAGTTTGGAAAAGTAATAATTGCCTGTTTACCCACACGCACCATGTCTCTTAATAAAACATCGGGTGCATCTACGGCTTGCAAAGCTTGTGCCATAACCACATAGTCAAAGGACTGGTCTGCAAAGCGGCTTAAGCCGAGATTCAAATCTTGTTGAATAATATTTAACCCGCGACTGACGGCAATTGCAATCTTTTCTTGATCAATTTCTAAACCATAAGCACGAATTTGATGCTTTTGGCTCATATGAGCGAGTAATTCACCGTCACCACACCCTAAATCGAGTACGCTTGAGCCGGGTTTAATCCACTTTTCTGCCAGTTGTTGATCAATACGCATTAGCTTGCCTCCAGTGACGTCGATTTCAAGTGTTCTTCACCGCCTAAGAAAGCGCGCATGGTTTTGACATACAGTGGAATCGGGAATAAGAAGGAGTCATGACCTTGTTCAGCATCAATGTCGAGATAACTTACAGGTTTATGATTGGTAATAAGCGCATCTACAATTTCTTGTGAGCGGCTTGGTGCAAAACGCCAGTCAGTTGTGAACGAGACAATCAAGAACTGGCATTTAGTTTTGCCCATCGCTTCAGTTAAAGAATGGCCGTATTCACGAGATGGGTCAAAGTAATCTAAAGCTTTAGTCATGATGAGATAGGTATTGGCATCAAAGTTACGGCTGAACTGTTCACCTTGATAACGTAGATAGCTTTCGACCTGAAACTCGACATCAAAACCGTACATAAATTTGCCAGATTTTAAATCACGGCCAAATTTTTGTTTCATGGCTTCTTCTGAAAGATAGGTGATATGACCTACCATGCGAGCCAGAATTAGTCCGCGTTTCGGGTAACTATCATTTTCTAAATAACGGCCATGATGGAAATCTGGATCAGATAAGATTGACTGACGAGCAACCTCATTAAATGCAATATTCTGTGCTGAAAGCTTTGGTGCACTGGCAATAATCACACATTTTTGTAGGCGGTCAGGGTAGTCTACGGACCATTGTAGTGCTTGCATGCCTCCTAATGATCCACCGACCACTGCATACCAGACATCTACACCTAGACGGTCCGAAAGCATGGCTTGTGTTTTAACCCAGTCACGTACCGTTACTAATGGAAAATCAGGTCCGTAAGGACGGTTGTCGTTTTCAGGATTTGGTGAGGTCGGGCCAGTTGAGCCATTACAGCCACCAATATTATTTAGCGAAACTACAAAAAACTTATTCGTATCAATTGCCTTACCCGGGCCAATACAACTATCCCACCATCCAGCTTTTTTATCATCTTCGTGGTGATAACCCGCTGCATGATGATGTCCGGAAAGAGCGTGACAGATTAAAATTGCATTTGATTTATCAGCATTTAAAGTGCCGTAAGTTTCGACCATTAGTTCAAAACGTGGCAAAACACGATCACATTCAAGGTGTAATGGTTCTTCAAATTGGAACTTTTGCGGAGTGACTAACCCCACTGAATCAGTTGGAAAAGACACGGGAACATTTCGCCTTTTAAATCTTTCAGGAATAAAAAGAAAGGATACCAAGCTAGGTATCCTTTCCAAAGTCTTTTTTTTAATTAAACAGCGGCGGCAACAACCTGATCTGTACTTAAAACACCTTGATCAATCAAACGGTTGGTACACGCAATAATTGCTTCAATGGATGAGGTGACTGTATTGTCATGAACACCAGCACCAAATGAACCTTTACCTGTACCTTTTACTTGAAGCTCAATTAAGGTTAATGCTTTCGCATTTGCACCAGAACTAATACTACGTTCTTCATAGTTCAATACGTCAATTGGTAATTGAAGTGCATTTAAGAATGCAGAGATTGGCCCGTTACCTTCACCACGAAGCTGTTGTGTTTCACCTTCGACATCTACATCAAGTTCGATAATTTGAGTGCCATTAATGTCAGATAACTTGTAGTTTTTAACTGTGTAATGATGGTTTTTCACATCAACATAAGTGTCTTTAAATAAGGTCCAGATTTCTTTAGCATTAATTTCTGTACCGTTCTCATCAGCATATTGTTGAACAACTTGACTGAACTCGATTTGCAAACGACGAGGTAATACAACGTTGTAGTTCGACTCTAATAAATACGCAATACCACCTTTACCAGACTGACTATTTACACGAATTACAGCATCATAGTCGCGGCCCAAATCTTTCGGGTCGATTGGTAAGTAAGGCATATCCCAGATTTCTTCATTTTTCTGGTACTCGAAGCCTTTTTTGATTGCATCTTGATGTGAACCAGAGAATGCGGTAAATACCAAGTCACCTGCATATGGATGACGAGGGTGTACCGGTAAGCCAGTACATTCTTCAACCGTTGCAATCACTTCATTAATGTTAGAGAAATCTAACTCTGGCGCTACGCCTTGGGTATACATGTTCAATGCAATTGCTGCAACGTCAACGTTACCTGTACGTTCACCATTACCAAACACACAGCCTTCAACACGGTCAGCACCCGCCATAATGGCAAGTTCTGATGCAGCAATACCACAGCCGCGGTCATTGTGGCAGTGAACAGAAATGATTACGCCATCACGACGTGCCAAATTACGATGCATCCATTCAATTTGGTCTGCATAAACATTTGGTGTAGAAACCTCGACAGTCGCTGGCAAGTTTAAAATAACTTTATGATCTGGACGTGCATCCCAGATTTCTGTGACGGCATCACAGACATCTTTAGCGACTTCTAATTCAGTTGCAGAGAAACATTCTGGACTGTATTGGAAAATCCAGTCAGTTTGAGGATATTGAGCCGCATACTCTTTAACTTTTTGAGCAGCATTAATTGCTAATTGTTTTGCGCCATCAACATCTACATTCAACACCTTTTGACGGAAGGTTGGAGAGTTCGAGTTATAAATATGTACAATCGCTCGTTTAGCACCTGCCAAAGATTCAAAAGTACGTTCAATTAAATGGTCACGTGCTTGAACCAAAACCTCAATGTATACGTCATCAGGAATATGATTTTCTTCGATTAACATGCGAGTAAAATCGAAATCAATTTGAGATGCTGAAGGGAAACCGATTTCAATATGCTTAAAACCAATTTTCACAAGCATTTTGAACATTTTGAATTTTTGTTCCATGTTCATTGGTTCAAAAATTGCTTGATTACCGTCACGTAAATCCGTACTCATCCAGATTGGCGCTTTTGTAATTTCTTTATTTGGCCATTGGCGATCTGGTAAATCCACACGCTGGTACATACGGCGGTATTTTTTGCTAGGGTCAGCCAACATCATGAGAAAACTCCTTGTCTCGTAGCGCGGTTGCTCTGGATATATTTAAAAGGCAACATCTACAGTTATATATGGTATCTAATTCAGAAAAATTAAAGGTAATTTTGAAGTGCTGCTTTAAAAAGCAGACAAAATTTTTATACGCGCGCTTGGCGCAGCATCAGGAGTTGCAGATGATGTCTTGCTTGAGTAGGCTGGGCAAACAAGTAATTCGTTTTCATCTCTAGACCGTGAAATAATAAGTTTGGTGGTTTGCAAGTAATCTTGTTATTTAGATATATCATATCTAAACAATGATTACACCTTGTGCAAAATTCTTATCATAATTTTAGTTAAGTTGTTTAGAAAATAATTTTCTAATTTTGCGCCATTTTGTTTTTTGTGGGAAATAATTTTCATATTTTTGCCTTCTTAAGGTAAAAAAGATTAGCTGGTCTTAAAAAGGCAAAAATAAATATAGTTACAGTTCTGACCACATACGAATTAAATTATGATAAATGTTGGTGAGCTTCATGACTTCTGAATAGTTATCGCCGTGTGCTTTACGTAGTTCTCGAATGCTCTCATCAAGATTAAATAAAAGGTGGCGTTTACTATCGTCACGGACCAAACTTTGTACCCAGAAAAAAGAAGCAAAACGAGTACCTGAGGTAATACTACTGACTTCGTGTAGGCTGGTAGACGGGTAGAGTACGACATCACCTGCTGGTAATTTAACTTCGTGATAACCATAAGTGTCTTCAATAACGAGGTCACCACCTTCATATTCATCTGGTTCACTTAAAAATAATGTACAAGATAAATCAGTGCGTAGCTGTTCAGAAGTTCCACGGATAAGGCGAATTGAGTTGTCTACATGGAAACCGAAGCTTTCATGTTCATCATAACGATTAAAAAGCGGTGGAATAATTTTGTGGGGTAGGGCGGCAGCCTGAAACACTGGATTTTGCCAAATTGCTTTGATGACAAGATCACTTAAATGATGAGTAAGAGGGTCTTGTTCTGAGAGTTGCTGATTTCTTTTCACAGAAGCAGACAAGGTGCCGGCAGTCACTTTCCCACCTACCCAATTGGCGTCTTTCATGAGCTTACGAAACTCGGCAACTTGCTCTTTGCTTAAAACATTGGGGATATGATGAATCACGGCAAACACCTTTTAAATAGATACTTCATTTGTAAAAATAGCCTCATGACGAGGCTATTTTATATGAACTTCAATTAATTCCATAAATAAATTATGGAATTTAATCTTAGTACTTAAAGTTAATCGCTAAGACAGCATTACGACCATTGCCTTCAAATGCGTAGTGAGCTGCATGTGCACTAGTGAAATAACGCTTATCAGAGATATTGTTGATGTTAAGCTGTAAATTTACGTTCTTGTTCACGTCGTATTTAGCCATAGCATTGTAAATAGTGTAGGTTGGCAAGTATTTCGGAGCAGTTGTGTTCACAAAAACTTGATCACGATATTCAACACCAGCGCCTAAAGTCAATTGAGGCATTACTTTGTAAGTAGACCATAAGGTAGCGCTGTTTTTCGCTACAAATGGTAATGGCTTACCTTCTTGAGCAACTGCATTGTATGCAGCTTCTGTGATTTCGCTATCTAAATAGCTATAGCCTGTAGAAACATCCCATTTGTCAGTAATTTTGCCGTTCAAACTAATTTCAAATCCATCAACTTTACTTTTACCTGCATTGGCAGTCGTATTCGGATCGATCTGGATGCGAGTGTTTTGCTTTTCAGTACGGAAAACTGCTGCTGTTAAATTAGCACGGTTATTAAATAGATCCCATTTAGTTCCTAACTCGAAAGTACGAGCTTCTTCTGGTTTTAGATCATTTGCACTCGCACTTGCAGCACCTGAGTCGCTAATAGAATCTGAACCTGTGTCACCCTCAGCAAGCACACCTACTGGGTTTGCTGACGTAGCATAGCTTAAATAAATACTACCATCTTCTGTTGGTTTAAAAACTAAACCAGCCTGATAAGAGAAATAATCGGTATCACTTTCTAGCTTATCACCAGCTTTATGAGGGGTACGCCCACCTACATCCTTATTATATTTTTTCTCAGTTTCAAATTTATCCCAACGAACACCTAGGTTAAGTAACCATTGTGGATTAAATTCAATACTATCTAAAGCGTAGACTCCTACATTGTGACTACGTGTCGTAGATTGTGCTTTAATAGATCCACGTTTATCTGTAAATGCACCATTTCCTGGATTATTTAAACTCGTACACCAACCATTTGCCGCCGCAGCTTCTGAAGTACAATTTTTAATATTGCTGTCTAAAATAGTAGATGTGGTTTCACCTGCAGCATTAGTAAATGTATATACACCTTGGTCGGTCTCTTGGAAGCTCCATTCAGTTCCGACATTAAAAGAATGTATTAATGAACCAGTATTAAATTTACCTCTTAAAGAAAGCTGATCGCTATAAGCATCGCTATCTAAGATACGGCTTAAAGCGCGGCGAGCGATTGTGCCTCTGTAAATGTTACCTTTAGAGTCATCAGCATTCGTATAAACATAATCAGATTTAGATTTGTTGTAAGTTGCTACATTCGATAAGGTAAGATTTTCATTAAAATCATGTTCTAACTTAAATGTACCAATATGGTTTTCACGTTTATCAAAATCACGTGCTTTCCAACCATAGTAGGTTCCTGCTTTTACATCAACAGGTTTACCATCACCAGGTGTTACTGTCACTCCTGGAGGAGGAGTTGTTGGATTTGCATTGTTAAATGGGATACCGGCATCAGGTTCATCATTACTACGTAAATAGTAGTAGCTCAGTGTTCCGCGAGTTGCCGTATTTAAACCAAATGCAAGACTTGAGGCAATACCGGCACGAGCATATTCAGCGCCGTTACTCTGACCAGCTTTTTCATTTTCGTGACCCATGATAACTACACGACCAGCAATGCCATTTCCAAAGTCTTTGTTGGCATCAAGTTGGATATGACGATAGTTATCAGTACCGCCTTGGATACTGCCTTGATAAACGTCACCTTCATGAGCAACTTTAGGAATTAAGTTAATACTTCCGCCAACGCTACCACCACCACCAAGAGCAGAAGAAGAGCCTTTGATGACTTCTACTTGTTCAATGGCAAACATATCGCGATTTTGAGACGTTGTATTACGAACACCATCAACATAAATAGAAGATTGACCGCTATAACCACGAATGTAAGGCATATCGGTAAACGGTGTGCCGCCTTCACCTGCACCTAAAGTAATGCCTGGCTCATAGCGTAATGCTTCGAGTAGGGTATTAGAGTTTGTATCTTTAATTAATTTTTGAGAAAGAATAGAGACTGATTTTGGTGTGTCTTTGAGAGGAGCTACGAATTTAGAGTTTGCAGACTGATCTACTTTTAAAGATTCTTCTTGAGTCGCTTTAGTATGAATTGTTGGTAATTGTGAAACTGTTTCTTGCGCCATGGCTGTTGTTGCAATCATTGATAGCGATGAAGCTATTGCAGAAGAAACAATTTTTTTACGTGTTCTAATCAAAGACATAACTTCAGGACTCTAAAACTAAAAGGTTATGCGAATAATAATAATTCTTATTTATATGTACAGTTTGTGTTAATTGGATTTGCCAATTGAATTGTGAAGGAAAAGTGAATGATTGAATGGGGAAATGTACTTTTATGTAGCTAATCTACTGATTATTGGTAATTGTTTATTAAAACGATTAAATTCAAAGTTTAATTGTAATTTTAGATCTATAAAGAATAACTAAAAAATTAGTTTTACTTAAGTACTTATGAAAAATATTTAAAGAATCATAAAATTACTGTGAAATTTACTAGAATAATGTCCTTCACTTACATGAAGTGATCGGTTAATTTTGTATATCTTGAAAGTTGTCATATAATACAGCACTTTTTTAAAAACTGTTCCTACTAACTAATTTTTATCGAGGAAGCCATGCAAGTAACGACTGAAGCGGTTTCGGGCGTTGCCCGTCGTTTAAATGTGTCTGTACCGACGAGCCGTATTAACGAGCAATTTGAAGCTCGTTTGAAGCGCACTGCCAAAACTGTGAAGATCAACGGCTTCCGTCCAGGTAAAGTACCTGAAAACGTTGTTCGTCGCGAATACGGTGCAAGCATTTATCAAGAAGTTGTAAATGACATCATTCGTGATAGCGTTTTTGAAGCAATTCAACAAGAAAAAATCAATGCGGTAGGTATGCCGAACATTGAGAAAGTTGAACATAAAGAAGACGCTTTAGTTTTTGAAGCAACTGTAGAAGTTTATCCAGAAGTTGAAGTAAAAGCATTTGACGGCTTAGAAGTTGAACGTAAATCAGCTGAAATTAAAGACGCTGACGTTGACGCTATGATCGAAAACTTGCAAAAACAACGTCAAACTTGGGCTGTAACCAAGGGTATGGCGAAAAAAGACATGCAAGTGACTTTTGACTTTGAAGGCACTATCGATGGTGAGAAGTTTGAAGGCGGTTCTGCTGAAGACTTTAAACTTGTGTTAGGTTCAGGTCGTATGATTCCTGGCTTTGAAGACGGCATCATTGGTATGAAAGCTGGTGAAGAGAAAGTAATTGATGTTACTTTCCCAGAAGACTACCAAGCTGAAAACTTGGCTGGTAAAGCAGCTCAGTTCAAAATCACTGTGAAGCAAGTTGAAAAATCAAAACTTCCAGAAATTGATGCTGAATTCTTGAAAATCTTCGGTGTAACTGAAGAAGAAGGCGTTGAGAAATTAAAAGCTGACGTTCGTAAGAATATGGAACGTGAAGTTCGCAATGGTTTACGTAACCAAGTTAAACAAGCTGCTTTTGATGCACTTGTTGCTGCGAACGAAGTTGAAGTTCCAACTGCAATGGTTGCGCAAGAAATTGACCGCCAACGTCAACAAATGGTTCAACAGTTCACTCAACAATTTGGTGGTGCAGGCGCGCAATCTTTTGACAAGAGCATGCTTCCTGACGAATTGTTCAAAGAACAAGCAGAGCGTTCTGTTAAGCTTGGCGTATTGGTAAGCAAAGTTTTAGCTGATGCTAAACTTGAAGTTGACCAAGCTCGCGTTGATGCTTACATTGACGACATGGCTTCTTCTTACGAAGATCCAACTGAAGTGATTGAATACTTCAAAAATGATGCTCAACAACGTGCTCAAATCGAAGCAGTTGTATTAGAAGATCAAGTTGTTGATCACATCTTAGCTGGTGCTAAAGTGACTGACAAAGCTGTATCTTATGATGACTTATTGAAAGAACAACAAGCTCGCCGTATGGGCTAATCTTTTAAGAAGTCAGAAAAAGGCGCCTGAGGCGCCTTTTTTGTTTTTCTTTATGTGATCAATTAGAGTGCGGCATTAAGTACTTAGGTATAAATAATATAATATTTCAGTGCGAACCTTTTGCAATTTGAGAAATTATCCCGCATATTGTTGCCATAGGTTAAGTCACAAAAAATTTAGGAATAAATAACGTATGTATGTTCCAACAATTGAAAATGCTTTAGTTCCTGTTGTGGTTGAACAATCTTCTCGCGGCGAACGTTCTTTTGATATTTATTCACGACTTTTACGTGAGCGCGTCATTTTTTTGACAGGTGAAGTTGAAGATAACATGGCAAATCTGATTGTTGCCCAAATGTTGTTTTTAGAAGCTGAAAATCCTGATAAAGATATCCACCTTTATATCAACTCTCCAGGTGGATCTGTGACAGCGGGCATGGCTATTTATGACACGATGCAGTTTATTAAGCCTGATGTCGTGACATATTGTATGGGGCAAGCTGCTTCAATGGGTGCATTCTTGTTAAATGCGGGCGCTAAAGGCAAACGCTATTGTTTAGAAAATGCCCGTGTCATGATTCATCAACCATTGGGTGGTTTCCGTGGTCAAGCATCGGATATTGAAATCCATGCGCGTGAAATTCTCTTTATTAAAGAACGTTTGAACCGCTTAATGGCAGAGCATAGTGGTCAAGACTATGAAACCGTTGCTCGTGATACTGACCGTGATAACTTTATGACAGCCCAAGCTGCTAAAGAATATGGTCTGGTTGATCAGGTGTTAAGTAAGCGTCCATAAGGACCTTCTTATATAAATAACTTGAGATGTTGAAAAAGATCTCCATTTAGTTATTTATGCAGTGCATCTTGCCCTAATATTTAAGATTCTATTTGTGGAGTGAATATGTCCGAACATCCTCAAGGACAAAAACATTGTTCATTTTGCGGTAAAACGCAGTCTGAAGTCGGGAAACTGATTGCAGGTGAGGACGCATATATTTGTAATGAATGTGTGGATGTCTGCTTAGACCTTGTACAAACCAGCCAACAGGTTGAAGCAGGTGACTGGGCGAGTAAGGCATTGCCAAAACCACATGAAATACGTGCTGCGCTTGATCAATATGTTATTGGTCAAGATCTTGCCAAAAAGACATTATCTGTTGCGGTTTATAACCATTATAAACGCTTAAAAGTTGGTCATAATGGCCATGTGTCTAAAGAAGTAGAAATTGCTAAAAGTAATATCTTACTGATTGGACCTACTGGCTCAGGTAAAACTTTACTTGCGCAAACATTAGCTCGCCTTTTAGATGTTCCATTTGCGATGGCAGATGCAACAACATTAACCGAAGCTGGTTATGTGGGTGAGGATGTTGAAAATATTGTGCAAAAGCTTTTGCAAAAAGCAGACTACGATGTAGAAAAGGCTCAGAAGGGCATTATCTATATTGATGAGATTGATAAGATTACTCGTAAATCTGAAAATCCATCAATTACGCGTGATGTGTCTGGTGAAGGTGTACAACAAGCATTATTGAAAATGATTGAAGGTACAGTTGCTTCGATTCCACCTCAAGGTGGTCGTAAGCATCCACAGCAAGAGTTTATCCAAATTGACACCTCAAATATCTTATTTATTTGTGGTGGTGCATTTTCTGGTTTGGAAAAAATTGTACAACAGCGTCAAGAGAAAGGCGGTATTGGTTTTACAGCTGACGTTAAAAACAAAGATGAAACCAAAAAGCTTGCTGAATTGTTCCGTCAGGTTGAGCCAACTGACTTAGTGAAATTTGGTTTAATTCCAGAATTCATTGGTCGTTTACCAGTGATTGCGACACTTGAAGAGCTAGACGAAGAAGCTTTAATGCAAATTTTGACTGAGCCAAAAAATGCATTAACACGCCAGTATCAATATCTTTTCACTATGGAAAATGTTGATCTGATCTTTGAAGACTCTGCATTGCGTGCTGTTGCTAAAAAAGCGCTTGAACGTAATACAGGAGCGCGTGGTCTACGTTCTATTATGGAAAACGTACTGCTTGAAACTATGTATGATTTACCAAGTCGTACAGATGTTGGAACAGTCATTATTAATGAAGCAGTTATTAATGGTGAAGCAGAACCTGTTTATCAGGCTGAACGCCAACCTAAAGAAGCTGCAACGCATGAAAGTGTTGCTAAGGCAGATTTAAAGGTTATTGATTCGAAGTCTGCATAGATTTCATTCATCTAAAAAGCATGAATCGCGTTAGTGATTCATGCTTTTTTTGTTTTCAATTTATATGGGTAGTGTTAATCTTAAAAATACAAAATACGCATAGTTTTGCGGTGTAAAAAATAAATCAAAAACAAAACGCTTTGAGGGATGCCATGCGTTATTTAATCGTATCTTTGTGCTGTGCCGGACTATTTGTGGGCTGTCAAAGTTCATCTCATTTAGAAAAAAATCCGAGTGAATTGACTGCGACTCTACCTAAAGTTGATGTTGAAAAAGAACCTGGTTTATTAGATCAATATCATTTAGGCGGTTTTACTGTGGGAGGGTGGGTCAACCAAAAATTGGGTCAGACTTTTGCTCCAATCAAACCACAAAATGAACAGGCAGCTGTAGTTTATCTATATCGACCAGACACAAAATGGAATCGTCAGGAAATTGCAGCGATTAATCTCTTTGTGAATGGTAAGCGCATTCCGAGTCTATTACATAATCATTATTACTGGATTGAGTTACCAGCAGGAACGTATCGTCTTTCTGCGAGTCGCCCTTTACTTGGTATCCATTTTCAAGAACCAAAATATATTGATATCACTGTTGAGGCGGGAACGTCTTATTATTTGAAATATGATGAAGAAAATAAAATGGACCGAAGTGAACATACTGGTCCATTTATGTTAATGCAAGACAATATTGGACGTAGAGAGATAGCATTTACCGAGCTTAAATCTTCTAGCTATAATTTTGTTGCGGAAGATGCTTCAGGAAAGATCCGTCATAAACCACAAGAATTAAAGCCAGCCAAATATGATGAGAAATCAGATGTACATCTGATTAAACCATTTAAATTATGGAATCCTTTAACTTGGTAATGAGCTGCAAAAGATAAAGAAAAGTTAAGACTTTTCTTTATCTTTCATCAACGGTGCAAGAATTTTAAGCATTTCTTCTTGCATATGATCTCGTGCTTTAGGGTCATTAAACGTTTGCTGTCCCAACTCCATCATATATTCTGAAATTTGTCCCATAATTTGTACGTTCTTGCGTGTAATTGATTGGCCTTCTGGGGTTTTTAAAAATTTCAGATTAGCCTGAATTTCCTCTTCAGTATAAGTCTTTAGGTAAATATCCTGTAAGGCTTGGGTGGTTTTTGGGTTGCTAATGAGCTGATTGCTCGAATCTTTTAAGAGAGAACCTAACTTCTTCGCGGCCTCTTTTTCTTTTGGACCTAAAGTTTTGATACCCGTGATATTGCTAACGATCTGTTCTGCCTGTTGATCATAGTAAGGCGTTAATTCATTAATTGATTCTTTAAGCAGGTAATCAATTTGGCTCATTTGCATGAGTTCTTTAACTGAACTTAACTTGGCAGGAGAGGCAAACAAACTTGTGGTAATACAGCTTAGACAAAGGCTGATTGAGAGATTTTTAAGAATAGGGCGAATAGTCATGAAATGACCTATATTCAATATTTGGCGAGAGGGTGCTTTCATTAATAGCACAGATTGACAAAGTAATTGTTACAATTCTTTTCAGATTTTAAAATAAAAAAAGAAGGCATAAAAAAAGCACCGAATTCGGTGCTTTTCTGGATTAGCCAGCTGCTGCATCGACTACTGGAATTTTTCCAATTTTCGCTTGCCAGATTTTTGGAGCTACTGCGTGAATTGAAGTACCGTTTACATCAACTGCAACAGAAACAGGCATATCTTCAACTACGAATTTGTAGATGGCTTCCATACCTAAGTCTGCAAACGCAACAACTTCAGCTTCACGAACAGCTTTAGATACGAGGTAAGCCGCACCACCAACTGCCATTAAGTAAGTTGCTTTATTATCTTTGATTGCTTCAATTGCTGTAGGACCACGATCAGCTTTACCAATCATACCGAATAGGCCAGTATGTTCTAATACTTTACGTGTGAATTTGTCCATACGTGTTGCAGTTGTAGGGCCAGCAGGACCAACGACTTCATCACCCACAGGATCAACTGGGCCAACGTAGTAAATAAATTTACCTTTAAGATCAACTGGTAATTCTTCACCGTTGTCGATCATTTCAACCATACGTTTGTGCGCAGCATCACGACCTGTGTACATTGTACCGCTAAGAAGTAATGTGTCACCTGGTTTCCAAGAATCCATTTCTGCTTGAGTAATGGTATCAAGGTTTACGCGCTTAGATTGTGAAGAGTCCCAAGTTACTGAAGGGTAGTCTTCAAGTTTTGGTGCTTGAATATGAGCTACACCTGTACCATCAAGCTGGAAGTGAGCATGACGAGTAGCAGCACAGTTAGGAATCATACCTACTGGTTTACCAGCAGCGTGACATGGGTAGTCTTTGATTTTAATATCAAGAACAGTCGTTAAACCACCAAGACCTTGAGCACCAATACCAAGTGCGTTTACTTTTTCAAAGATTTCGATACGAAGTTCTTCGATTTTGTTCTCTGGTCCACGGCGAAGTAATTCGTCCATATTGATTTCTTCCATGAGTGCTTCTTTAGCAAGCATCATGGCTTTTTCAGCAGTACCACCAATACCAATACCGAGCATACCAGGAGGACACCAGCCTGCACCCATAGTTGGAACAGTTTTAAGTACCCAGTCAACAATCGAGTCAGATGGGTTAAGCATCGCAAGTTTAGATTTGTTTTCTGAACCGCCACCTTTAGCAGCAACAGTAATATCTACTTTATTACCCGGAACGAGTTTGTAATGAATTACAGCAGGGGTATTATCTTTTGTGTTTTTACGACCAAATGCAGGGTCAGCAAGTACAGATGCACGAAGAACGTTGCTGTTTTCAAGGTAACCTTGGCGAACACCTTCATTTACTGCATCGTCTAAGCTCATCGTTAAATCAAATTTAACATCTAAGCCCACTTCAAGGAAAACGTTAACAATACCAGTATCTTGGCAAATTGGACGATGACCTTCCGCACACATGCGAGAGTTAATTAGAATCTGTGCAATTGCATCCTTTGCGGCTTTGTTTTCTTCGCGATCATAAGCACGGCTCATCGCTTGGATAAAGTCTTGCGGGTGATAGTACGAAATAAACTGTAGGGCGTCCTTGATCGATGTAATCAAGTCATCTTGTTTGATAATCGTTGTCATACCAGAAAATCTCTTGAGCGGGCTGTTAGCTAGCGGGCTAAATTATATGACAAAAAGACAGTGTTGTGGGAGATTGGTTGATCTTTTGACCGAAAGTCGCATAAGAACATATTGATGTGATTTAAAAGAGACAGATCGGAAAATTATTTATTTTTGAATGATTAAAATAAAAAAAAGCCATTTGAGCGGACATCAAATGGCGAGAGGTAGTAAAGGTTAATTATATTAATTATTTGGCGGTGGCTTGCTGTTCTGCCTGAATTGCCGTTAACGCAATTGTAAAGACGATGTCATCTACCAATGCGCCACGAGACAAGTCATTGACTGGTTTGTTGAGGCCTTGCAGCATTGGACCTACACTGACTACATTTGCAGCACGTTGTACTGCTTTGTAAGTGGTATTACCTGTATTTAAATCTGGGAAAATAAATACATTTGCGCGGCCAGCAACGCGTGAGTCTGGTGCTTTTTGACGTCCCACACTTTCAACTGAAGCTGCATCGTATTGAAGTGGACCATCAATCAGTAAGTCCGGACGACGTTGTTGAGCAATTTGAGTTGCTTGCTGTACTTTTTCAACATCAGCGCCTGTTCCTGAAGTACCAGTTGAGTAGCTGATCATGGCAATACGCGGATCAATTCCAAAAGCTTTCGCTGAGTCAGCAGACTGAATTGCAATTTCAGCAAGTTGTTCTGCGGTTGGATCTGGATTAATCGCACAGTCGCCATATACATAAACTTCATCTGGCAAAAGCATAAAGAATATTGATGAAACCAGTGAATAATCAGGGGCTGTTTTGATGAGCTGGAATGCTGGGCGAACCGTATTTGCTGTGGTGTGTACCGCACCTGAAACTAAACCGTCAACTTGATCTAAAGCTAACATCATGGTGCCAAGCACTACGGTGTCTTGAAGCTGTTCTTTCGCTTGAAGTTCGTTGAGTTTACCTTTACGTAGCTCAACCATTGGTGCAACGTATTGGTCACGAATACTATCAGGGTCAACAATTGCCAATTCGGCAGGTAATTCAATGCCGCGTGCTTTTGCAACATCTTGTACTACATCTGGTTTAGCCAGCAAAATACAGTCAGCAATACCACGTGCCTGACAAATTGCCGCAGCTTGAATGGTGCGTGGTTCATCACCTTCAGGTAGTACAATTCGTTTTTTCGCTGCAATTGATTTTTGCACCAGTTCATGACGGAAAGCCGATGGCGACAGGCGAGGGGTAGCAGCATTGTTGCTGTGCTGTTTAAGCCATTCAACATCAATATGACTTGAAACAAAACGAGTCACTTGCTCAGCACGTTCAGTATCATCGACGGGAATTTCATTACCAAAATTGGATAAACGCTGTGCAGTTTCAAGTGTGTTTAAACGGGTATGTAAAATCGGCAACCCTTGTTTAATCGCACTTTGACAAAACTCTAAAAGCTCGGGTGCTGGCGCTTCTCGTTCTGTAAGTACCAAACCTGCCAGAGGAATACCATTGCTCGTTGCCAAACTACTTGCGAGTAAAACATCGGTACGCTCAGATGCACTAATAATCAACTCGCCTGCAATAAACTTATTCAGTTCATATTCAATGCTTGAAGCAATTAAACTCGAATGCAAAATACGACGTGTTTTCGCTTCACCTTGATGTACCCATTGCCCATCAATGACATTTGCAATATCGAGAGTTCTTGGTACGCTTAGCGTGTTACTAAATGGAACCAGTCCAATGATTGGTAAATCGCTTGAGCCGAAATAGCGATTATATTTTTGCAGTTCGGTCGTAAATTTTGCGATTTCTTCAGTCGGTCGTAACGATGGATCAAACGCAACAGGAATTTGTGCTGTTTCTTCAGTTAATCCACGGGTACGCATAAAGAGTACACCAGCGGTACGATTTGACGCTGCTCCACCAAACTGGCGTAAATGAGCATCTACTTTTTCTGCGGCTTTTTTCGGGTTTTGAATATCTGCTGTGCTGACCAATACGACTTCTGCATCAAGCGCTTGTGCAAGACTTGCGTTGAGCTCACTGGCGAAGTGGTCTTGTCCGTTAGGTAATAAGCCTTCCACAATAATGACATCGTGGTCTGCTGCAACGCTACGGTGAAGACTAACAGCTTCTTCAAGTAATTCATCTACTTCCCCAGCGGCAATAAGCTGAGTTAATTTTTCATGCGAAATAGATTGAACGGTTTTACTTTGAAATAAGTGACCAAATAATGAAGTGGTTCGGTCAAGATGCTCTTGGTCTTCTTGAGAAAATGGTTTTAAAAAGCCAGCTTTAATCCCGTTGCAATCAAGTGCGTAAATCATGCCTAAACAAGCAGAGGTTAAGCCAACCCCTTCGCCTGTAGGAATCAATAAAATTGTATTCATATAAACCTATAAATAAACGAATATCGTATTTTCGCTGAGCTCTAATTAAGCAAGGCTTGCTACAGATGCAGCATTTTCTGCCGCTTCAACAACTTGACGAGTTTCTTTGGCAATACGACCTTCTTCATCTGTTGGAATGACCCAAATTTGTGGTCCTGTTCCATTGTCGATTCGGCCTTCAGTGCCACGTTTTAAGTTATTGTTTTGATCTTTATCAAGCTGCAAACCAAAATGAGGTAAATAAGCCAAGGTTTTTTCACGAATATAAGCTGAGTTTTCGCCAATACCACCCGTGAAGATTAAGCCGTCTAAAGTTGGTAAGCCACAGCTTAATGCAGCAAGTGATTTTGCAAGGCGATAGCTAAACACTTCAATTGCAAGACAAGCATCTTCATTACCATTTTCAGCAGCTTCAATCACTGTACGCATGTCATTAGACAGTTGAGATAAGCCTAGTAAGCCACTTTCGTTATTTAAAACTTTATCAATTTTTGCTAAATCCCAACCGAGGTTTTTCGCAAGGAAGCTATGTAAGCTTGGATCAACATCACCACTACGGGTTCCCATCACTACGCCTTCAAGTGGAGTGAGGCCCATAGAGGTATCAACACTTTGTCCATTCCACACTGCGCAAGTTGAACTGCCGTTTCCTAAGTGGGCTGTTAACCATCCACCTTTTTTCAGGTTACCTGCCAGTTCACTCGCTTTATCAGACACATAAGCATGGCTTGTACCATGGAAGCCATAACGGCGGACGTTATGGTCAGTATATAAAAATTTAGGAATTGCATAACGATATGCATGCGGTGGCATGGTTTGGTGGAATGCAGTGTCGAATACGGCAACTTGAGGTAATTCAGGAAATAGACGTACGGTTGCGTCAATACCAATTAAATGTGCTGGGTTGTGAAGTGGGGCTAAAGGTGTCGCAGCACGAATACGTTCAATAATTTCAGGAGTGAGTAATTCTGCTTTGGTTAAACTACCACCGTGTACAACGCGATGTCCGATTGCTTGCGGTTTGTAGTTGGCAAGACGTGCAAGTAAAGTTTCTAAAGCTTTGGCATGGTCAGCATAAGGGATTGAAAGTTCAAGTGGTTCACCACCTACTGTAATTCCCTTAATACGAGCATCAGCTGCCCCCAAGTTTTCTGCTAAACCGTAAATACGATCTTCACGACGCTCTGAAACCAGTGCGTATTTAATAGATGAAGAGCCGCAATTGATAACTAATACTGATGTAGCCACGTTGAAATACCCAAGTCCTGATTTAAAATAGTTTTCCTAACTTCCTGTTCAACATGTATTATTTTTCGATACAGATTGAACGGGTTGTCATGTTTTAACATGTGTTGTTTTTCTGTCCAAGATAGACTTTAGCCCATTAGACTTAAGCACTATCGACCATCAAATTATTTGTAACTAATATTTGTCCAGTATAAAGCTTAACCACTGTATTCCTTGTTTTTTTATGCGTGTTGAAACGAGTTTTTTGTATATATTTATGAAAGGTAAATTTCTATTTAATGTATTTTTCAAATATTTGGTATAAATTTTTTAAGAAAAAAGACATGCTGTTATTTTAATCAAACTAGAGGGGAGTATTACAAATAATATACGTAAATGAAATTAAATTTTAATCGTTTATATATAGGTTAAAATATATAAATCATAAACATTTTTAATATAAAACTTAGTATAAAAAAGCCGGTATAAATACATTTATAAGAATATTTTATTGCTTTGATATTATGAGAATTTTCTCGTAGTTATTAGAAGCTAATATACCAGTAAATATAGTCAAAAATAAAACCAGCTTCTTGTTTAAAACTTAAACATAATTTGTATTTAATACCCATGCTCCGGTATTACCGTAAAATTTACTAGGGCTTGCATGTCGCTTTTTGCCTTAATAATATTGTCCCTTCCCCTTATCAAATGATGATGAAATATATCATTTGGTCTATTTTTATGTTCCGGCTTATCCGGTTGTACAGGAGCGTCCAGCATGGACTTGCCGAATCCAGTATTGGCAAAAGTGACCGAGCGTGTAATCGCACGTAGTCAAAAAACTCGTTCTGCATATTTACAACGTATTGAACATGCACAAGGCAAATTTCCTGCTCGTGGAGCACTTTCATGTGCCAATCTGGCTCATGGTTTTGCCAGTATGGACGATAATGAAAAATTAATTATTAAAGTAGGCCGTGAACCAAATATTGGCATCGTATCTTCATATAACGAAATGCTGTCGGCTCACGCACCATATAAAACATTTCCAGATTTAATTAAAAATGCCGCTCGCGAAAATGGGGGAGTAGCGCAGTTTGCAGGTGGTGTTCCTGCGATGTGTGATGGTATTACCCAAGGTAATGCTGGCATGGAACTGTCATTGTTCTCTCGTGAAACCATTGCGATGAGTACAGCGATTGCATTGTCTCATAACATGTTTGACGCAGCTTTATGTCTTGGTGTTTGTGACAAGATCGTGCCGGGCTTGCTCATTGGTGCTTTGCAGTTTGGCTATTTACCTACTATTTTTGTGCCAGCTGGTCCAATGACCAGTGGTCTATCTAACGATGAGAAAGCCAAAATTCGTCAGCAATTTGCAACGGGTCAGGTTGGCCGAGATGCTTTGTTAGAAGCTGAGTCAGCTGCTTATCATGGGCAAGGGACTTGTACTTTTTATGGTACAGCCAACAGTAATCAAATGCTGATGGAAGTAATGGGCTTACATTTGCCAAGTGCCGCATTTGTTCATCCTCATACACCATTACGTGATGCACTCACCGCAGAAGCGGCGATTCGTGTACTTGATTTAACAGTTGAGCGTGGAAACTACACGCCAATTGGTCATGTTGTCGATGAAAAAGCAATTATAAACGGTATTGTGGCGTTACTCGCTACAGGTGGTTCAACCAACCACACTTTGCATTTGATTGCGATTGCTCGTGCGGCTGGCATCTTGATTGACTGGGATGACTTCGATGAATTGTCGGCTGTTGTTCCATTGCTCGCAAAAATCTATCCAAATGGTAAGGCTGATGTAAACCATTTCCAAGCTGCGGGTGGGGTCGCTTTCCTCATTCGTAACTTACTTGAAGCTGGCCTGTTGCATAACGATGTAACGACTGTAGCTGGTAAAGGTTTACAGCACTACACCAAAGAACCAAAACTGATTGATGACAAGCTCACTTGGGTTGACGGTGTGGTTCAAAGCCTTGATGACAAAGTTCTACGTAGCATTGATGCGCCGTTTCAACCAGATGGTGGCTTGCGTTTAATGCAAGGTCGCCTTGGCCGTGGCGTGATCAAGATTTCTGCTGTTGCGCCAGAACATCGTAAAGTTAAAGCTCCGGCAATTGTGTTTGATTCTCAAGAAGCAGTGCAAGCTGCATTTGATCGTGGTGAATTACATCGAGACTTTATTGCAGTTGTTCGTTTCCAAGGTGCGCGTGCGAATGGTATGCCTGAATTGCATCGTTTAACGCCTGTGTTGGGTGTTTTACAAGATCAAGGTTTCCACGTTGCTTTAGTCACTGATGGGCGTATGTCTGGTGCTTCAGGTAAAGTTCCTGCGGTGATTCATTTATCTCCAGAGGCCTTACTAAATGGGCCGATTGCTAAAGTGCAAACAGGCGATATGTTGATTATTGATGCTGAGGCTGGCGTACTTGATGTTGAAATAGATGACGATGTATGGCAGTCGCGTCCTGTTGCTCAACCAGAACATCAGGCAGAAAACGAAGTTGGCTTTGGCCGTGAATTATTTGGTGTTTTCCGTGCTGCTGCTGCGCCAGCTGAACATGGAGCATCTGTATTTGGTGCATTGGTTGGTGAAAATTCACCAGAGCAGATTTGAATCAAAGGAACTGAAAAATAATGATTAAAATTGAAGATATCGTCAAATTAGGCCCAGTCATTCCTGTATTGGCATTTGATTCTGCCGAGCAAGGTGAAGATGTATCACGTGCTTTACATGCAGGTGGCGTAAAAGTTCTCGAGATCACATTGCGTACCGCTGCTGGTCTTGCTGCTATTGAGCGTGCTAGCCAGTTGGCCGATGACATTGTGGTGGGTGTAGGTACGATTACCAAACCAGAACACTGTGCGCAAGCCAAAAAAGCAGGTGCTCAATTTGGTGTATCTCCTGGTTTGACTAAAGACTTACATTTGGCTGCGCAAGATGCTGGCTTACCTCTATTGCCGGGTGTGATGACACCAAGTGACCTAATTCAAGCGATTGAATTGGGTTATGACATTGTGAAGTTCTTTCCAGCTCAACAGGCTGGCGGTGTTGAGATGCTAAAAGCATTTTATGGTCCATTTCCAAACCTACGTTTTTGCCCTACCGGTGGAATTACTGCAGAGTCAGCACCAGATTTCTTAAAGCAACCTAACGTGGTTTGTGTAGGTGGTTCATGGTTAACACCTAAAGCTACTGTAGCTGCCCAAGACTGGGCTGAAATTACTCGGTTGGCACAAATTGCGAGTCAGTTGAGAGCTTTGTAAATGTAGACAATATTTATAAAAAATGAAGTGCATTCTATGTGCTTTAAAGGCTGTATTGATGTGACCGGTTTGTGCTGATCACACCTAAATATAAAAATTTAATGTCTTAACAGTAGGAATTACTGTGGTTGAAGACCCTTGTTTAGGCAGTGTGCCTAAATAATTATTCCAAGGAGAAGTGTCCCATGGAGACGGTTCAGGGTGGCATGTTACTGATCTACACTGTAATCGCGATTATTGCTTTAGTGGTCATGATCGCGAAGTTTAGAATTTATCCATTTTTAGTTCTCATTATTGTTTCACTCGGTTTAGCCTTGGCTGTTGGCATGCCAATGGGTGATATTGTTAAGTCTTATGAAGCTGGTACTGGTAAAACCTTAGGTCACCTCGCGATTGTAATCGCACTAGGAACGATGCTCGGTAAAATGATGGCCGAGTCTGGTGGCGCAGAGCGAATAGCAATTACTTTAATTAAGTGGTTTGGTGAGAAAAATATTCACTGGGCCATGATGTTTATTGCCCTTATTGTTGGCCTTCCCGTATTTTTCGAAGTAGGTTTCGTTCTACTCATTCCAATTGCATTCAATATCGCAAAAAGAACAGGTAAATCTTTATTGGTTGTTGGCTTGCCAATGGTTGCCGGTTTATCGGTTGTGCATGGCTTAATTCCACCACATCCAGCGGCATTGTTGGCAGTACAGGCTTATCATGCTGATATTGGTAAAACAATTGCTTATAGTCTGATCGTTGGTGTGCCAACGGCAATTGTTGCTGGACCACTGTATGCACTGTGGATCAACAAATACGTCAAATTGCCTGAGAATAACCCGTTAGCGAAGCAGTTTATTGAAGCAGATACGAATAGAACTCGTGAGCTACCAAGTTTTGGGATTACCTTATTCACAATTATGCTGCCTGTAGTATTAATGTTGGTTGGAAGCTGGGCTGATCTGTTCTTTGCACCACAAACTTTCGCAAACGATTTGCTACGTTTTATTGGTACTTCTGATATCGCATTACTCATTGCCGTGCTGGTCAGCTTTATTACCTTTGGTACGATGCAGGGCTTTAACCGTGAACAAATTGAAAAATTCTGCGGCGGATGTTTAGCTTCTATTGCTGGGATTATGTTGATTGTAGGTGCTGGTGGTGGTTTTGGCGGCATTTTGCGTGACACCGGTATTTCTAATGAGATTGTTTCTACAGCATTGAAGGCAAATTTATCGCCGTTATTGTTAGGCTGGTTTGTTGCAGCACTGATTCGTTTGGCAACAGGATCGGCAACGGTGGCTATGGCTACAGCGTGTAGTATTGTCGCTCCAATTGCAGCTACGGCGGGTGTCGCAGTTAGGCCAGAACTTTTAGTACTTGCCACAGGTTCAGGTTCATTAGTTTTCTCACATGTAAATGACGCAGGTTTCTGGTTAATCAAAGAATATTTCGGTATGACAGTGGGACAGACGCTCAAGACTTGGTCGGTATTGGAAACGATCATTTCAGTGTTGGGTTTATCTTTCACGCTACTGCTTAGCACTATTTTATAATTAAAGGTGAGTAATCCATGATTGTGATTGCAATGGGTGTCTGTGGAACAGGTAAAACGCTGATTGGTGAGTTGTTATCAGAGCGTTTGGCTTGTGAGTTCCTTGATGGCGATACGCTTCATTCAGCTGCAAATAAAAGTAAGATGAGTCAAGGTATCCCTTTAACTGATGAAGACCGCTTGCCATGGTTACAGGCAATTCGTCAGGTCATTGAAACCAAACAAAGAGACGGTGAAACGGCTGTCTTTACATGCTCATCTTTAAAACGCATGTATCGCGATATTTTAAGAGGGCAGGACCAGAATGTTAAGTTTGTGTACTTAAAAGGTTCTTATGAGTTATTACAGCAACGACTTGCAGCAAGATCAGGTCACTTTTTTGACCCAGCGTTGCTACAAACTCAGCTAGACACATTAGAGGAACCTGATGTGAATGAAGCAATTGCTATTGATATTGCTCTCACACCAGAACAAATCATTGAACAAGTCATCCAGAAGCTAGGGGTGACTGATAGTGTGTGTCGGGGGTAAATTCATCTAGAAAGGTTATCAACGCTTTAAGATATTCACCTTGTGGTTTACGGTTCAAGCAAGGTGAGTACGGATAATAATAGTGATATTGACCCGAATAAGACCTGATTACAGTGGACAGTTCGGGGATATATAAAAGACATACGAATAATAAGGTATTAAGAAGAATGAATCAGTTAAATAATTTACAGCATAAATTCCCAGTAGTTGACGGTATTCCTGAAAGTGTGCGTCTGCCCTCTCAAATTCATCAGCGTGTTTCACTCGTAGATGGTGAGTTGAAGTTATGGGCTGGTGCAACCAAGAAAACATTATCTCCAATCTGGATTCAGCAGCCTGACGGTAGCCTAGAGCAAGTTGAACTTGGTAGTTATCCGGTCATGGGCGAAAAAGAAAGCGATGAAGCACTAGAAGCAGCGGTAAGGGCTTACAACAATGGTCGTGGCGAATGGCCAATGATGAAGGTTGGTGAGCGCATTGCCTGTATGCAAAATTTTATTCAGCGCATGGTGGAGCAACGAGATCTGATTATTAAGCTGATCATGTGGGAAATTGGCAAAAGCTTGGCGGATTCAGAGAAAGAATTTGACCGTACGATTACCTACATGCGTCAAACGATTGATGCCCTGAAAGATTTAGATAATGCCAACTCCCGCTTTGTAATTGCTGAAGGTACGATTGGTCAAATTCGTCGTACTCCATTAGGTGTCGTGTTGTGTATGGGACCATACAACTACCCACTGAATGAAACCTTTGCAACTCTGATCCCAGCCATGCTGATGGGGAATACCATTATTTTTAAACCACCTCAATTCGGGACTTTGTTGTTTGAACCGTTACTAGAAGCGTTTCGTGATTCATTTCCAAAAGGTGTGATCAATACCATTTATGCACCAGGTTCTCTAGTGGTACCCCATCTACTAGCATCTGGGCAAATTAATGTACTGGCACTGATTGGTTCTAGTAAAGTAGCTGATCATTTGAAGAAGCAACATCCTAAATCTCACCGTCTGCGTGCGATTTTGGGGCTGGATGCGAAGAATGCAGCCATTATTCTGCCAGATGCCGACTTGGATCTAACAGTGAAAGAGTGTCTGCTGGGTGCATTGTCGTTTAATGGTCAGCGTTGTACCGCACTCAAAATGTTGATGGTACATCGTTCAATAGCAGATGAATTTGTTAACCGCTTAACGGCTGAGCTGGCCAAACTTAAAGTGGGGATGCCATGGGAAAAAGGTGTATTTATTACGCCATTACCAGGTATGCACCGTACGACCTACATGACTGAAGTCATTGAAGATGCTGTGGCTAAAGGGGCAAAAGTAGTTAATCCGGAAGGTGGTGAGTTCTGCAAAACCATGTTCTATCCAGCCGTAGTTTATCCAGTGACTGAAGGTATGAGGCTGTATCGCGAAGAACAGTTCGGTCCAGTGATTCCAGTCTCTGTTTATGATGATATTGAAACTGTGCTGGAATATGTCACTACTTCTGATCATGGGCAGCAGGTGAGTATTTTTGGTAGTGACCCTGAGCAAATTGGTCATTTAGTTGATCCGTTGGTCCATCAGGTCTGTCGTGTAAACATCAATTGTCAATGTCAGCGTGGCCCTGATGTATTCCCGTTCGGTGGTCGTAAAGATTCTGCGGAAGGCACACTGTCTGTGCATGATGCACTTCGAGCATTCTCTATCCGTTCTATGATTGCTGCTAAACAGACAGATGACAGCAAAGGCATGTTGGCCTCTATGGTGTCTGAGCACTATTCTAAATTCGTGAACACCGACTTTATTTTCTAATTAATAACTTGAATAATAAAAAACGCCTGATATTGATCAGGCGTTTTTGTTTGAACTCATAGATTAATTATTGGCGAATTTGACCGTCACCTAACACAATCCATTTTTGAGAAGTTAAGCCTTCTAAGCCAACAGGACCGCGGGCATGGATTTTATCTGTAGAGATACCAATTTCTGCCCCTAAGCCATATTCAAAACCATCAGCAAAACGAGTTGAAGCATTGATTACAACTGAGCTTGAATCTACACGAGCCAAGAACTGACGAGCCAAAGTATAGTTTTCAGTCACAATGGCATCAGTGTGATGTGAACCATATTTGTTGATATGGTCAATTGCTTCATCAATACCGCTAACTACTTTGACAGCAAGAATTGGCCCTAAATATTCGGTATACCAATCTTCTTCTGTCGCAGGTTTTACAGAGGAACCCAAAATACGGCGTGTTTCTGGGCAGCCACGTAACTCAACTTGTTTTTCAGCATAGAGTTCTGCAATCCGTGGTAAGAAAACGTCTGCAATTTTTTCATCAACGAGCAAAGTTTCCATCGCATTACAAACGCCATAACGATGTGTTTTGGCATTTAAAGTAATTGGTAATGCTTTTTGCAAGTCTGCCTGTGCTTCAACAAATACATGGCAGTTACCGTCAAGATGTTTAATCACCGGAATACGCGCTTCGTTGGTTACACGCTCAATTAAGCTTTTACCGCCACGTGGAACAATTACATCTACATATTCAGCCATGGTGATGAGGTGACCAACAGCTGCACGGTCAGAAGTTTCAATGACTTGTACTGAATGCTCAGGTAAACCGGCAACTTTTAAACCATGCTTAATTGCTTCTGCGATTGCTTTATTTGACTCGAGTGCTTCTGAACCGCCACGTAAAATAATGGCATTGCCTGATTTAATCGCTAAAGATGCAGCTTCAAGTGTTACGTTTGGACGTGATTCGTAAATCATACCAACAACACCTAAAGGTACACGCATTTTTCCAATTTGAATTCCTGTGGGGCGATATGCAAGATCAGTAATTTCCCCAATTGGATCGACAAGCGCGATCACATCTTTTAAACCTTGCAACATCCCTTTAAAGCGTGCGGGCGTAAGCTCAAGACGATCAAGTAAGGCACTGTCGAGCTGGTTACTACGACCTTTATCCATGTCGATTTGATTCGCCGCCAAGATTGCTGCTTGATTATTTTCCAAAGCAGTATAAATAGCAGAGAGTGCATGATTTTTTAGTGAGGTAGAAGCACTTGTTAAGACGCGTGAGGCCTCGCGTGCTTGTTGCCCAACTTTTTGCATATATTGTTCAATTGAATCTTGCATAGCATTTTTTAATCATTTACCAATGAGTAAGATAGTAGCAGTCAAATGCGGAACAATGAATGGCTTTTTTTGAAAAATGTGACCGCTATAAAAAAACATTTAAATATTTTGCAAACTATTAGCGACTTAAACAAGATGAGCGGTCATTTCAGCGATTGCGTATATTTCAGACAATTGTTTAGAATGTTATTGTGCAATACAAACTAATACAAATTTTAAAGTTTTGTGCATAAAAGATTACGTGTTCAAGAAGGAACTCTTGCAGCATAAAAAAATTACAGCAAGGAGGAAGCAAGGATATGAATTCCATTATTCAAATGGATTCGGAGATCAACCAAGCTTATGCCGGTTTTGGCTTTTTCGATATCTACCATAGAGATAGTTTTAAACAACCTGCTCGTACAACATGGATTGACGGTTGGAAAATTGAATATATGGCAATTGCCGATCCTAAAACGATTCACAAAACGCCGATTGTGATTGTTGGTGGTGCTTTCCAGAATTTTAATTCTTATAAATATTGTGTTGAACAATTGTTTGAAAGTGGTCCGGTTATTTTAATTGACTTACCTTCAATGGGTGCAAATCAGCAAATTACCAATCGCGATACAGGAGTATCTGCGGGTACTTTAGAACTTCCTGATTTATCTGAAATGTTAGGACGTTGGTTAGATATCGTTGGAATACAAAAAGTTTCTGTAATGGGAATGTCTTTAGGGTCCGTGATTGCCTCTTGTTTTGCTCATCAACGCCCAGATTTGATGGATCGTATGATCTTGATGGGAGTTATGCAGAAGACTCGTAAAAGTTGGCGAATGATTTTGGAAGAGTCGCTCAAACTCATGCAAGAAAACCGCATGGAGGAGTTTGGGCAAGCTGTGATTTTGTATTTGGTGAATCATGCAAAATTAGATAAAACTCGTATGTCACCAACCGCTAAAAAGTTATTTTTTAGGCAAATGGCCGAGTTTACTGGGACTGAGCGAGAACGTTATGAAATTAACTGTAATCGCCTTTTGCGGTTAACAGATGTACCTATTCCAGAGTGCAAAACGTTGGTTGCAGCAGGGCAATACGACAGTTTTACTTTGCCTCATGAAAATGCGAACTTTGCTTTACAATGTCCTGATATGGAATTTGCCCTTATTGCAAATGCTGATCATGTGCCACAGCTCCAGCGTCGTAAAGAAACCATGAGTTTGTTCACTTCATTCTTGAAGGGTGAATCTATCCACAATCTGGATGGGATTATTCCAATGACGCGTGACCAGATGCAAAAGATGGAACGCCGTGGTGAAGAGCGGGTTCCAGTTTTGCAACCGAACACTCAACTGAGCCACCGTGAATGTAAAACAGAAGTGCCAGTGACGATTGTTGATGTGACTTTCTTTGGGATGTATTTAAAAATGGATGATGTTTCGCAGCTTGATTTTGTGAATGACCATCCACGTGATTTGGCACTGCATTTAGAAGATGAAGAAGGTCCTTTCTCGATTGAATGTTTAATCTTTGAAGCTGCTGAACAAGGAATACGTGCTTTATTTAAACATGGTAGTTTTGAGCTTGCTGATCGGTTAAGCCGTTTTATTGCTCGTCAAAAACAAGCAGCTTAATAATATAGTTATAGATGGAAGCTCGTTGATGTCGAGCTTCCATTTTTTATATTTATTATTTTATTTGAGAGTGAATAATCCAGACTAAGTCGCCTAAATGCTCTTCATGGCTATCTTGAGAAACTTGCCCAAAAAATATTTGTGGCTGTTCAATAGTAACCTGCTCAAACTCTGTATCTTTAAAAAAGTCTTTAACTTCTTGTGGACTTTTGAAGTGAAAACTAAACGAGCTTCGAGACATTAATTTCAATAATTTACTGCTATTCCAGATAATACTGGCAAGTTTGTTTTTAATTGGTTCAGGGTAGAGGTCGGTTAAATAGTGAAACTTTTTAAAAGTAGCACCATAGTGGCCAATCGATTGGATCAATTGTTTTAATAAATCTTTGTCGAAATAGTTAATCAAGCCTTCACTGATTACAACCAATGGGCGGTTAGGGTCAAATACTTCAAATGCTTGTGCAAAAGCATCTGTAAATAAATCAACTGATAAGATTTCAGGTGCATTTTTTTCAATTTGTTGTAACGCATTTTGTTTGGTTTGTGCCATATCGGGTAAATCAAGCTCCCGATAGGTAATTGAAGGGTAATGCTGTCTAAACCACCAGCCACGTGGAGACAGACCACATGCTATTTCTAGAACTTGTAAATCAGGACTTTCTTGAATGAGTTGTTCTAAATGGTGATCAAGCATGGTGTGGCGTTGTTTAAGCGTGGTACGCATGCTACCGCCGACATATTTCTCTGCCCATGATTCTATCGGATGAACCAAATATGCCAGTGATTTGCCTTTGGTTGTGGCAAGTGCTTCATGAGAGATCCCCATTTGATACCAGATATAACCCGTATAGTGGGCTGTAAAAGAGATGTGGCGGTGTTTTGAAAGTTGTTGTGTCATTCGTCCTGAACTCGATTTATTGTTTTTGTGTGATCTTCATTATTTATAAAATGAAGAGTTTTTACTGCATTGATGTTGAATGAACCTGCATGACGGAGTCCTGTCAATTAGGTTAGCATTTTGGGATGAACTTTCAGTTGGAGTTACTTTTCTTTCGGGGAAAGTAACCAAAACCTGAGGTCCGAATAGCAAAGATTAATTATCTTTGCCGTACCGTAAAACGAAAGCTATGCTTGAGTAAATGCTACGCACTTCGTTTGTCTTGCGCAATGCGAAAGCGCTAACGCTTTTGCATTGCTCAGGTTGCGTATGACTTAACCGCGTATCAGATAGTGAATAGGTTTTTGTAGCCAATTAAAATTTTTACTAACTTAAATCGAATTTTTAAACTCTTCAATGGCTGTTTTGACAGCTTGCCACTCATTTCCAAGCGATAAAGTTTCACCAATCTGAATTTGTGGAATTTGGCCACGCATGCGTTCTAAACGCAGTTGATTTGGCAGTGCTAAGTTTGTAATACCTTCGAGCGCTGTACAGGCTGCACTTCGATCATTACACACCAGCCCCATGTCACACCCAGCTGCTAGAGCAGCCTGAATACGAGCATCCGCACCACCTGCGACACATGCAGCCTGCATGCTTAAGTCATCAGAGAAAAGTACACCATCAAACTTCAAACGCTTGCGTAGAACTTCTTGAATCCAGAAAGGTGAAAAACCTGCTGGATTTGGATCAACTTGATCATAAATCACATGTGCTGGCATGAGCGCATCAAGTTGAGGCATAAGCTTAATGAAGCTTTGCATATCATGGTTATAAATTTCGTCATAGCTACGGCTGTCGATTGCAGCAGCAACATGAGAGTCGGCTTTCACAGAACCGTGGCCTGGGAAATGTTTGCCCGTATTTGCCATTCCAGCTTTTTTCATGCCTTGCATAAATGCGCCTGCAAGTGGGGCAATATCTTCAATATTTTTAGAGAAGCCACGGTCGCCAATCACGTCACTAATTGCATTAAGATCTAAAACTGGTGCAAAACTAAAATCGATGCCGACTGCAAGGACTTCTGTTGCCATTAACCAACCGCACTGCTCAGCCAGCTCAAGTGCTTTTTGAGGTTGAGTTAAATATAACTCCCCAAAACGACCCATGGCCGGTAATAAGGTAAAACCTGATCTTAGGCGCTGAACTCGGCCACCTTCTTGGTCGACAGCAATTAAAATATCTGGACGAATTTGACGCATATGGTCGGTTAAAGCACGGACTTGTTGTGGAGATTCAATATTTCGTGCAAATAAAATCATGCCACCGACTTGCGGAGCGCGTAATAGTTCAATATCTTCTTGAGTAAGTTCTGTGCCGGCGATGTCCAGCATCAATGCGCCAATCATATTGGTTCCATTTGAATTTTGATTGAAAAACAATAAGCGAATTTTGCAATGTTTTGCTACATTTTGTCAGTACAGAATATGATAAAACTACACGGTATAAACAATTTAGTTGGTTAAGATTTTGAATCTGCTTAGTTCATATCGAAAACAGAGCGTGTAAGATAGGAACACCCAAGGAAGTATTAAAAATTTATGAAACTTCAAACTATAGCTTGTGCAGTAGCGATCGCGACTGGCGGTTTATTCTTCTCTCATACGATGAATGAAGCGAGAGCGGCAACCAATACTGCTGCGGTTTCTCAATCAATCCAGCCAACGCAAGAACAGGCTTTGGTGGCTCGCCAACTGGCAACTTTAGTTGATCGTCAACATTATTTAAATATGCGTCTGGATGCGACCACATCAAATCGTATTCTGGATATGTATTTAGATAGTCTTGATCCAGATCACTCATTATTTCTAGATTCTGAAGTTCAAAATTATAAAAAACTATATGGTTCAAATTTTGGTGCTTCATTAAAAGCGGGGAATTTAACTGGACCGTTTGCAATTCATCAGCAATATCGTGAACGCTTAAAACAATTTTATGAGTTCATGTTAGCTGAGTTAAAACAACAGCAAAATTTAAAGCAGCCTAATAGTTATATTGAAGTTGATCGTGAAAAAGCACCGTATTTTAAAACGACTGCTGAGCAACAAAATCATTGGCGCAAAATGTTGGTTTCACAGTTAATCAACTTAACCATTAGCCGTGAAGAAGAGCAGGCGAAACAAAAAGCGCTTAAAGAAAATCCTTCGCTTGCTGATGGTCAAGACTTAACTGGCCCAGAAGATTTAACGCCAGCTCAAACGTTAACTAAACGCTATACACGTCAGCTTGAAAGAATTAGTCGTGTAAAAAGCGATGACGTCTTGGACAAAACATTAAATGCAATGTTGGCGACCTATGATCCACATAGTAACTATTACCCGCCAATTGATGCGATCGAACTTAATCGCCAAACTACCTTGCAACTCGAAGGTATTGGGGTGTCGATTCGTCCAGAACGTGGCAACGAAGATTACACCAAGATTGAAACCATTGTAGAAGGTGGTCCTGCAAGTAAGTCTGGTCAAGTGAAATCAGGAGATCGAATCATTGGTGTCGCCCAAGAAGGCGAGAAAATGATTGATGTGATTGGCTGGACAAGTTCTGAAATTGTTGGGCTTATTCGTGGTAAACGCGGAACAAAAGTCACGCTAAAACTTCTTGGTGCTGGCGCATCAATGAGTCAGGCACGTAACGTGACTTTAGTACGTGATGTTATTCAAGAAGAAGATGCGGGTGTTCGTTCACGCACAGTTGAAGTGACACGTGATGGTAAAAAGCATGTGTTGGGCGTAATTGAAATTCCATCATTCTATTTTGACTATCGTTCACGTCGTGCAGGTCAACAATACCGTTCAGTTTCTGAAGATACTGCAAATGCTTTTGAAGCGCTAAAAGCGAAGAAAGTAGAAGGTATTATTATTGACTTACGTAATGACCCAGGTGGCTCATTAGAAGAAGTTGCACGTATGTTGGGGCAGGTGATTAAGTCTGGTCCAGTTGTGCAAATTCGTGATGGTAATGGCAACGTAAGTGTTTTTGAAGATAACGATGGCGGTCAGCAAATTTATACAGGCCCACTCGCGGTATTGGTGAACTTGGCATCTGCATCGGCAAGTGAGATTTACTCTGCTGCAATTCAAGATTATGAGCGCGGTATTATTATTGGTAGTACAACAACTGGTAAGGGTACAGCTCAGGTACAACTTGATACTCTGGCATATGGTCAAGCAACTTTAACTCAGCGTAAGTTCTATCGTATTACTGGTGGTAGTACACAAAATAAAGGTGTAGTACCAGACATTAAACTCGTTGATATCTATAACGAAGAGTTTGGTGAGCGTAAATCGAAGAATGCATTGAAGTGGGACACAATTCCTACTGCACCATTTAAACGTGAAGGTTCTGTTCAGCCTTATGTGACAAAGTTGTCTCAATTCTCTGAACAACGTGTTGGTAATGACGCTCAGTTTAAATATCTAAATAAACGTACTGCGATTGCTAAGGTGACGAGTGATCAAAAACAAGTGGTACTTGATATTGATAAGCGCCGTGCTGAATTACTTGGTTTAGAGAAACAAACTTTAGATGCAGAGAATGAACGCCGTGCTGCAACGGGTCAAAAGCCTTTTGCAAACTGGGAAAGCTATCAAGCTTCATTAGATGCTCTAGCTGAATCTCGCGCTAAAATGAAAGCATCGCAACGTCCAGCGTTACCAGAAGAAGAAACTTTTGTGACTGAAGCTGCTAATGTACTCATGGATTATGCAAAATTGCAAAATCGCTAAGAGTTACTAGGATTTAAGAAAAAAGCATGCTGTCATCAGCATGCTTTTTTTATTTTTCATGTCAGTAAACTGTCATGCATTTATCATCAAAATGTCAAAAAAACTGCTTAATCTTTAAGCATGAAAATAAATACATTGATGGATGGCGCTATGCAAAGTTCATACGCGACAGCACTATTAAAACAACAGCAACTTCCTGAAAGCTTCCAATTCTTTTTTAAACAAAAGCAGCAGCTATCTAATGCACATTCATTGCATGATTTGGTGCGCCCACGTTTAAAAATTGCGATTGTGACGGAAACTTGGCCACCCGAAATCAATGGTGTGGCACTATCATTATTACAGTTATGCCAAGGTTTACAAAAACAGGGGCATAAGCTTTTACTGATTCGCCCAGAGCAAAAAGCAAAATGCCATGACTTTACACCAGAGCAAGAATGTCTGGTGATGTCGCAGGCGATTCCAAAATATCCAACTTTACAATTTGGTTGGCCACAATATTTAAAAGTATCGAAAGCTTTTGAAAAGTTTGTCCCAGATGTCGTGCACATTGTGACTGAAGGGCCATTAGGTTTAACTGCCATGCAAGCTGCTAAGGCAAAAGCTATTCCAGTTTCTAGTGGCTTTCATTCACCATTTCAAGACTTTAGTCGATTCTTCGATTTGGCTTTTTTAGTCAAACCGATTCAAAAATATCTGTGCTGGTTTCACAATAACACTCAAGTAACTTGTGTGCCGAGTAAAGATACTCAAGAAGCATTACGAGGTTTCGGTATTACTTGTCCACTGGTTGTCGTTGGGCGTGGCGTAGATACAACAAGATTTTCACCGAAGCATCGCTCTGAAAATTTGCGAAAACAATGGGATGCTGATGAGAATACTCGCGTTATGCTTTATGTGGGGCGTTTGTCTCCTGAAAAAGAAGTGCAAGTCCTCATTGATAGTTATGCGAACCAAACCATTCAGCCAAATAAAACTAAATTAGTAATTGTGGGAGATGGCCCAGATTTTGCTCGTTTAAAGTCACTACCTGAAGCGAAGGGTGTTATCTTTACCGGAAGTCTGAGAGGTCAAGATTTGGCTGCTGCCTATGCGAGTGCAGATGTATTCGTATTTGCGAGTCAAGTTGAAACGTTTGGTAACGTAGTTTTAGAGGCAATGGCAAGCGGTTTACCAGTTATAGCGTATGATTATGCATGTGCACATCAATACTTAACACATGGTGTGAATGGCTGGTTAAGCCCACTTGGACAAAAAAACCACTTTATACAACAAATTTATCAGCTTCCTTCGGTACAACAACTTAGAGAAATGGGCGTACAAGCCTGTCATAAAGTACAGCAAAGCGGTTGGCAACTTCCGGTTCAGCAATTGGAGCAGGCATTTTATCAGGTAGTGAAGGAGCCCTCGTTGGACTTCACCTAAGTATCCTAAGATAGGAGAATGACCATGAAATTTAAGAATGCAAAAATAAAAATACTCGATTTAGACTTGAGAGGCTGTTTATATCTGAACAATTTCTCTCACTCACAGCGTGTTGCCCTTTTTTTCAAAATTATCAGTCGTGTTGGTGATGGTCCGTTTTGGTATCTAATGCTGGCAATCGTGTGGGGTATGCAAGGCATTACCTATAGTTTGCAAATCATCTACTTGTTATTAGGTGGTTCTGTCGGCACAGCAATTTATAAATTTTTAAAACATAAAACCACGCGGCCACGTCCTTATCAGGTGCATCAGGTGATTGTGCTCGGTGAAAGACCGCTTGATCATTTTAGTTTTCCATCAGGCCACACACTTCATGCGGTCATGGTGACAATTGTATTGGGTTACATTCAGCCAGTTCTGCTTGCGGCGATGTTTCCTTTCATGGTGCTTGTCGCTTTGTCTCGTATGGTACTGGGTCTTCATTATCCAAGTGATGTGATTGTTGGTGCGCTAATTGGTGCAGCGGTCGCGGCTACGATTATTTTTGTGGCGCCATTATTGAACATCGCTTTATAAGCATCGGTAATTTTTATCAGCTTAAGCTATCGATTAGGTTTGTGGATTTGCTAAAGTACACAGTTCGTGATTTAGCAGATTAAACAGATAGGAGCCGCTATGGGCTTACGTTGGACAGATACGATTGATATTGCCATTGAATTGTCAGAAGCACATCCAGAAGTTGATCCGCAATGGATCCGTTTTACAGATTTACATGCATGGGTGTGCGCATTGCCAGACTTCAGCGATGACCCAAATAAATCGACAGAAGGATTGCTAGAAGGCATTCAAATGGCCTGGATAGATGAAGTTCGCTAAAAACAGTAGAAAAAATCGCAACTTTTACACATTCAAAGCTGATTATTGCCTATGACATCGGTATAATGCGGCAAATTTTTTAAAGTTTAAATCTTAAAATAAAGGAGCCACTCATGGCTATTGAACGTACTTTGTCTATCGTAAAACCTGATGCAGTGTCTAAAAACCACATCGGTGAAATTTTTGCTCGTTTTGAAAAAGCGGGTTTAAAAATTGTTGCGACTAAAATGAAACACCTTTCTCAAGCTGATGCTGAAGGTTTCTATGCTGAGCATAAAGAACGTGGTTTCTTTGGTGACTTAGTTGCATTCATGACTTCTGGTCCAGTTGTAGTATCTGTTCTTGAAGGTGAAAACGCAGTTCTTGCACACCGTGAAATCTTAGGTGCTACAAACCCTAAAGAAGCTGCTCCTGGTACTATCCGTGCTGACTTCGCTGTAAGCATCGACGAAAACGCTGCTCACGGTTCTGACTCAGTTGCTTCTGCAGAGCGTGAAATTGCTTACTTCTTTGCTGACAACGAGATCTGCCCACGCACTCGTTAATCGAAAGCATTCAAACCAGATAAGTGGTATACTACTTATCTGGTTTTTTTATTCTCTTAAGAGAATATTGTTTGATTCTTGAACAATATCTTCAGTTTTTTTGACATGGTTTAGGTAAATACACATGAGCTCTGCAGTGGTCGTTTCATCTGAAAATCTTGATGGACAGCAGCAATCTTCGTCCACGCCGGTAATCCCTGCTGCCGAAAATAAAGTGAATTTACTCGGCATGTCTCGTCCTGAGTTAGAAAAATTCTTTGAAGATATTGGTGAGAAGAAGTTTCGTGCCGGACAGGTCATGAAATGGATACATCAATACTTTGTTACTGACTTTGCTGAAATGACCAATATTTCAGGCAAACTACGTGCGAAGCTTGAGCAGATTTGTGAAATTAAAGCACCTGAAGTGGTTCATCGTCATTATTCAAAAGATGGTACACGTAAGTGGGTGTTTCGCGTAGGTGAGGGTGCAGGTTCTTTGGTTGAAACTGTATTAATTCCTGCCGAAGATAAAACTGGATTACGTAAAACACTTTGTATTTCCTCTCAAGTTGGCTGTGCATTAGATTGCTCATTTTGTTCAACAGGCAAACAAGGTTTCCAACGTGATTTAACGCCAGATGAAATTATTGGGCAACTCTGGATGGCAAACTATTCTTATATGGAAGAAGTGCCTGTTGCTGAGCGTGAGCGTTCAGTGACCAATGTCGTGATGATGGGCATGGGTGAGCCATTACTCAACTATGATGCTGTATTAAGCTCAATGCAGATTATGCTTGATGACTTTGCTTATGGCATGTCAAAACGTCGTGTGACTTTATCGACATCGGGTGTTGTACCGAAAATTGACCAGCTTGCAAAAGACATTGATGTCGCTTTAGCTATTTCTTTACATGCGCCAAACGATGAATTACGTAATGAGCTTGTGCCAATTAATAAAAAATATCCATTGGCTCAGTTAATTGCAGCATGTCAGCGTTATATTGCCAAAGATGGTAATGAAAGTACGCGTAAACATGTAACGATTGAATATGTGATGTTAGAAGGCGTAAATGATCAGCCTGAACATGCACAGCAAATGATTAAATTATTAAAAAATTTACCAAGTAAAATTAACTTGATTCCATTTAACCCGTTCCCGCATGCACCATATGGTCGCTCAAGCAGAAATCGTATTATCTCGTTCCAAAAAACTTTGTCTGATGCGGGATTTGTGTGTACGATTCGTCAAACACGTGGTGATGATATTGATGCTGCATGTGGACAGTTAGTGGGTCAGGTGGCTGACAGAACCCGCCGTGCAGAACAGTGGCAGAAAAAAGTCACACAGCGTCAAGAGATTTTGCGTACACAAGGATAAATTGAGGGCAGGCTTTGAGTATTCCAAAGTTAAAAACGGTCTTATGTATGGGGATTGCAGTTGCATTTCTGGCAAGTGGTTGCCAGACAACGCATACGCAAAAAAAAGACCCAGAGAAAGCGGTAAAGGTGCGTACACAACTTGCTGCTGAACATATCCGTTCGGGTGACTTGGACTCAGCAAAGCGAGCTCTTGATCAAGCTTTAAGTGTAGATAGCCGCGATGCTACTGCAAATATGATGATGGGTATTTTGCTACAGCAAGAAGGTAGCAAACCCAATTTAGAAAAAGCAGAACATTATTTTAAACGAGCAATTTCATCTGAACCGGATAATGCTCAAGCACATAATAATTATGGTACTTATTTATATCAAATGGAGCGTTATAATGAGGCTGTTGAGCAATTTCGTATTGCTGGCGCAACATTAGGTTATGACCAACGCTATCAGGCATTAGAAAATCTGGGGCGTATTTATTTAAAATTGGGTGATGTTGCGAATGCTGAAAAAACATTCAAACAAGCACTCCTTACTAACCGCGACTCTTATATTTCAATGTTAGAGTTAGCGGAAATTTTTTATTTGCAGCAGCAGATTCCGGCTGCTACACAAATGTATGAGCAATATGTTCGTACAGTGGGGCAGAAAAATCAGGGTGCAAGAGCACTTTGGATTGGTGTAAGAGTGGCTCGAGCCAATGCGGATAAAATGGGAATGCAAGTGTTAGTAAACCAGTTACGTGCCTTGTTCCCGGAAAGTCCAGAATATCAACGTTATTTGCAATTACAGTATAGTACTGAGGCCGTATGGAAATAAATCCTAATTCACAGCAGCCAACTGGCTCAAGCTTACCGACTTCTGCTTTAGGAAATATTCAACGTCCTGGTGAGTATTTACGTCAAATTCGAGTTGCTCAGAATAAAGAGTTAGGGCAAGTTTCTTCAGATTTAAATATGCCGGTTAAGACCTTGACCGCTTTAGAGCAAGATGACTATAAATCATTGCCGGAAGCGACTTTCATTAAGGGTTATTACCGTTCATATGCAAAATATTTAAATACGGACGCGACCGCAATTATTCAGCGTTTCGATGAGATTTATGCAAATGATACTGGGCTGTTACCAAATCATGCCTTAAATAATTCACCAATTAAAATCATGGGTAAACTCCCGGGTTCTAATAGTGATCGTAATAAGAAATGGTTAAAGCGCGCACTTCTTGCTGTTGTAATTCTTGCTGTTGTGTCATTGCTTGTTATGGGTGTCCAAAAATGGACTTCAAAGAAAGAAGATGCTGATTTACCTAAAGTAAATCAATCGAATGTTGAAGTTTTACCTATGCAAGGAGCTACCACCTCAACAGTGGGTGACCAATTGGTGCTAAACTTTAACCGACCAACTTCTGTTCATATTGTTGATGCAACAGGTAAAGTTTTGGCGACAGGTCGTCAGTCATCAACTTTAAGTTTAAATGGTGAGTCTCCATTTCAGATTCGTCTTGATGATGCAACGGCTGTGTCATTAAGTCTAAACCAAGAACAGATTTCATTGTCTCCATATACGGTAAACGGTAAAGCAGAATTCCGTTTATCCCGCTAATACCATGAGTTGAGCGATACAATGATAGAGAACCCAATTAAACGTCGACCAACACGTAAAATCCGTGTTGGTTCGGTATATGTCGGTGGCGATGCACCTATTAGTGTGCAAAGTATGACAAATACCGAAACTTGCGATGTCGATGCAACCGTTGCTCAAATTGAGCGTTGCGTTGATGCAGGTGCTGATATTATGCGTGTTTCGGTCCCATCTATGGAGGCTGCTGAGGCATTTGGTGCAATTCGTAAGCGTGTTTCAGTACCTTTGGTTGCAGATATCCACTTTGACCATAGAATTGCTCTAGCTGTTGCAGATTATGGCGCAGACTGTTTACGTATTAACCCAGGTAATATTGGCTCAGATCAGAAAGTGCGTGAAGTGGTTGCTGCGGCGCGTCATCATGGCATTTCTATGCGTATTGGGGTCAATGCGGGTTCTTTAGAAAAAGATTTACAAAAGAAATATGGCGAGCCTACAGGTGAGGCGCTGCTCGAATCAGCACTACGTCATATTGATATTTTAGATCGTCTCAACTTCCATGAATTTAAAGTCAGCGTAAAAGCATCAAATGTGTTTTTAACCATGGATGCTTATCGTTTACTCTCAAAGCAAATTGATAATCCATTACATTTAGGTGTGACTGAAGCTGGTATTTACCGTACAGGTACCGTGAAGTCAGCGATTGCCCTTGGCGGATTGTTGATGGAAGGCATTGGCGATACGATGCGTATTTCGCTTGCCGCCGAACCGGAAGATGAAATCAAAATTGGTTTTGATATTTTAAAATCGCTAGGGCTTCGCTCTAACGGTATTAACTTTATTGCTTGCCCAAGTTGTTCTCGCCAAGAATTTAATGTTATTCAGGTAATGCAAGCGTTGGAAGAGCGTTTAGAAGATATTCGTACTCCAATGGATGTGTCGGTAATTGGCTGTAAAGTAAACGGCCCGGGTGAAGCAAAAGAAGCTGATATCGGGGTTGTCGGGGCAGCGCCTCGCTCATTGGTTTATCGTAATGGTGAAAAAAGCCATTTAATCGATACCGATCAATTGGTTGATGAAATCGAAACTATGGTTCGTCAACGTGTCCAAGAGCTTGAAGAAGCTAAATCTAAAGAAATTATTCGTAGTTCATCATGAGTTCAATCGTCGCAATCAAAGGTTTTAATGACATCTTGCCAACGCAAACAGTAGCGTGGAGACGTCTCGAGCAACATTTAGCATCTTTAATGGATGCTTATGGATATCAACAAATTCGTTTGCCGATCGTTGAACAAACGGGCTTGTTTAAACGTGCTATTGGTGATGCTACCGATATTGTTGAAAAAGAAATGTATACCTTTTTCGACAAAGGTAATCCACCAGAGTCATTAACCTTACGTCCGGAAGGTACAGCAGGTTGTGTTCGTGCATTGGTTGAACATAATTTGTTGCGCGGTGCTACGCCACGCGTGTGGTATATGGGACCTATGTTCCGTTATGAGAAGCCACAAAAAGGACGTTATCGTCAGTTCCACCAATTTGGTGTAGAAACTTTCGGTGTTGCGACTCCTGATATTGAAGCTGAAGTTATCTTGATGACAGCTCGCTTATGGAAACGTATGGGCGTTGATCACATGGTTCAACTTGAGTTGAATACTTTGGGTGAAAAAGATGAGCGTACAGAATACCGTAATGCTTTAGTTGCGTTTTTAAATGAGCATAAAGATGCGTTGGATGAAGACTCACAGCGTCGTTTAACAACAAATCCATTACGTATTTTAGATTCTAAGATTGAATCGACTCAGAAAATTCTAGAAAATGCGCCGAAATTGTATGACTTTTTAAAAGAAGATAGTTTAAGTCACTTCCAACAATTACAAGATTATTTGACTGCTGCGGGTGTTAAATTTGTCATTAATCAAAAATTGGTGCGTGGTCTGGACTATTACAACAAAACTGTTTTTGAATGGACAACAACTGCACTTGGTTCGCAAGGTACTGTGTGTGGCGGTGGTCGTTATGATGGTCTTGTTGGTCAGCTAAAAGGTAAGCCGGATCAATCTGTACCTGCTGTTGGCTTTGGGATGGGGATGGAGCGATTATTGCTTCTGGTTGAGCAAGTTGAACAGGCTCAAGTTATACGTGATTGTGAAGTCTTCTTGGTTGCAGAACCTGCTTATCAAACCAAAGCTTTGATTTTAGCGGAGCAATTACGTGACCAGTTAGAAGCTGCAAATAGCAGTATTCGAATCAAAACAGGTTCACAAGGCAGCATGAAGAGTCAGATGAAAAAAGCTGATCAGGCTGGGGCTGTTTACGCCATGATTTTAGGTGAGCGTGAATGGGAAGCACAGCAGCTTGCTATCAAAGAGTTAGCAACAGCTGAGCAATCTCAAGTTGCGCTGGCTGAGCTTGTACCATTCTTAATCGAAAAATTTACAAAATAAACTGAAACATCTGGAAAAGGACAATCACATGAGTGTAAGTGATGAAGAACAATTCGACAGCTTAAAGTCGTTCGCCAAAAAATATGGTTCTGCCATGATTAGCGGGATTCTCATTGCATTGATTGCCTTTTTTGGGTGGGAATATTGGCAAAAAAGAAATCTTGCGAGCAGCCAGACAGAAACTGCAAAAGTACAGCAGTTAATGGATGAAGCAAATGCAAGTGCTGATAATCCTAATGCTTTAACTTCGGTCACTGCATCGGCAGATAAAATCGTAAAAGATGATATCGATTCTGTTCAGGCCATACAGACTCAGTTTGTATTAGCAAAATTAGCCTATGAAAAACAGGATTATGCCGCTGCTGAAAAAGCATTGAAGAAAGTCGAAAATTCAAAAGTAAAAGATGAAGGTTTGATTCAGGTTGTAAAATTGCGTTTAGCAGATGCACAATTGGCGCAAAACAAATATGATGAAGCACTAAAAACCTTGTCTGGTAACGTCGATCCTGCATTTAAAGCAACAGTAGAAGAGTTACGTGGTGATATCTTTGTTGCCAAGAAAGATATTGATTCTGCTAAAAAAGCGTATCAGGCAGCATGGGATTCGTTACTGGAACGTAAACAAGAACGACAAATTTTACAAATTAAACTCGAAAGTGTTGGCGTTTTAGTTGAAGATCCACAGATTGAGCGCCCAATTTTGGAAACACAGGTGGAAGAGTCTTAATGAATCAGAAATTCAAACTGCCTTTGGCAATTGCAATCGCATCAGCTGTACTGGTGGGATGTTCTAGCAACAAAGTAAAAGAAGCAAAACCAAATCCACTACCCAAATTGACTGAGTCGAAAAAGACTCTAGTACCCGTGTTTTCGCGCAGTGTTTCTTCTACTGATAAGGCAGATCCGTTACGTTTGCAGCTTGACGCAAGTGAGGGCGTGGTCTTTACGCTTGACCCAAAAGGTGAGGTCGCTGCATATCGTGGCAAGGAACGCATTTGGGAGAAAAAAGTCAGCAAATTAGGCTTAAGCTCTGGTGTTGAAGCTGCTGAAGGAATTGTTGTTGTTGGTAATAGTAAAGGTCAACTTTTTGCTTTAGATCAGGCAACAGGTGAACAAAAGTGGACTGCGCAGTTATCTGGTGCGCTATTAAGTCCTTCTTTAGTTCAGTCTGGACGCGTGATTACCATTGCAAACGACGGTACTGTATTTGCGCATGATGCTGCTTCAGGCCAGCAAGTTTGGGCTTATAAATTACCAAATGTCCAATTTAGTTTACGTGGTCAGGCGTCACCGGTGAGTCTTGATCCGCGTACCGTATTAATCGCATCTGCGAATGCGTATGTTTATGCAATTGATACGATTAGTGGTATTCCACGTTTCCAACGCCGTGTTGCAGTAAGTGAAGGCCGTTCTGATATTCAACGTTTGATTGATATCGATGGTGATCCTACTGTTGCTGGACAGTTTATGGTAACGACTAGTTTCCAAGGGCAAGTGACTGTAACTGATCTAGCTTCGCAACGTGTAGTTTGGAGTGAAGACTCAAGCAGCACGAAGCATCCAGAAGTTTATGACAATAAAGTATTTGTTTCATCAACTGATGGTAAGTTAACTGCTTATGATTTAACGACAGGCGAACAAGTTTGGCAAAATGATAGTTTATTAAACCGTCATTTAAGTAACCCTGTTGTGTTGGGATCGGACCTTATTGTGGGTGATTTAGATGGCGTATTACATCTTGTTGATCCTGCAACAGGTAAGTTGATTGGTCGTTCAAAAACAAGTGGTGAGGTCAATACATTACGTGTTATTGAGAACCAACTTTACGTTTCGACCAGAAAAGGCGATTTAAGTATTTGGCAGAATCGTTAATTTCGTTTGCTTGTGCTAAAATAGCCGCTTAACAAATTACGCTGTTAAAAAAATATCGGGGTGTTTGAATTAAATCAGTTCAAAGCCCCGTCTTTTATTATGGTCATATCTGACCTTAAAATATATCTCCTGTATTGTTTCTAATGCTCATGCCATGAGATATGGCTGGTCTTGAATTAAGGTTATTGTATGAAACCCGTTATTGCGCTCATTGGTCGTCCGAATGTCGGAAAATCAACGTTATTTAACCAGATTACCAAGAGTCGTGATGCACTTGTAGCCGACTTCGCGGGTCTGACTCGTGACCGTAAATATGGTGATGCGACTTATCAAAATAAGTCTTTCATTGTTGTTGATACTGGTGGTATCGGTGAGAGCGAAGGCGGTATTGATAACTACATGGCCGAGCAGTCAAAAACAGCGATCAACGAAGCAGATATTATTATTTTTGTGGTTGATGCTCGTGCGGGATTGTTAGCTTCTGATGAGCAAATTGCTCGTGAACTACGTACTTTAGGTAAGAAAATTTATCTTGTTGCGAACAAGGTAGATGGTGTCCATGCCGAAGCAGCTTTGGTTGAATTCTACAAACTTGGTATGGGTGAACCATTACAAGTTGCCGCTAGCCATGGTCGTGGTGTACAGCAAATGCTGGAAGATGTACTTGCGGAAGTTCCAGAAGATGAAAATCCTGAAGAACATGACAAAGATACTGGCTTACGTTTAGCAATTATTGGTCGTCCTAACGTTGGTAAGTCAACACTGGTCAACCGTTTGCTTGGTGAAGACCGTGTGGTGGCATTTGACCAACCAGGTACAACTCGTGACTCGATTTACATTCCTTTTGAGCGTGAAGGCCGTAAATACACCTTAATTGATACAGCAGGTGTGCGTCGTAAAGGTAAAGTTGATGAAATGATTGAGAAGTTCTCAATTGTTAAAACTTTGCAAGCAATGAAAGATGCACATGTTGTAGTGGTTGTAGTCGATGCGCGTGAAGGTATTGTTGAGCAAGACTTGCATTTAATTGGCTATGCGCTTGAAGCTGGTCGTGCCATGGTTATTGCCATCAACAAATGGGATAACATGTCTGAATACGACCGCAAGCAGTGTAAGCTTGATGTTGAACGTCGTTTTGACTTTATTCCATGGGCAAAAATCCATTTAATTTCTGCTTTACATGGAACTGGGGTGGGTGATTTATATCCTTCTATCCACCGTGCTTATGAGTCTGCGAACTTAAAAGTATCACCAGCTAAATTGACTCAAATTTTGAGTGATGCGACAGAAGCTCATCAACCGCCAATGATTAGCGGTCGTCGTATTAAAATGCGTTATGCGCATATGGGTGGACAGAACCCACCGACTATTGTGATCCATGGTAATAAGGTTGATAAGACACCTGCCGATTATCGCCGTTATTTAGAAAACGTGTTCCGTAAAGTATATAAACTTGAAGGTACGCCAGTTCGTATTGACTTTAAAACTTCTGAAAACCCGTTTGAAGGTCGTAAGAGTCAGGTGGATGAACGTACTGCTGCACGTCGCCGTCGCTATATTCAGAAATTTAAGAAAGCAGAGAAAAAATTTAACCGTTAAGTTTTTTACTGTTCAAAAACCCAAAGTTTTCTTTGGGTTTTTTTTGCAAATAAATGAGCTACTCCGAAGAGTTATGAAAAAGTGTGAGTGATAAACGTAATTTTTTGTAAATTTTATAACGAATGCTATAATCAGCATCTTTATAAAATAATTTATATTTCGACAGAATAACGCGGCTTAGGGTTCATTTTTTAGCATGGTAACATTACATCTTGCTCAGCTTATATTTACACATGCTCAGCCTTCCTATGCGGCTCTCGACTGCATCCCAGCTATGCAGCGTAGACGTTTATCACCATTGGCTAAACTTGCTTTAAATAGTGCGATCGGCGCATTAGAAGGTAATAAGGCCGATTATATTGTTTGGGTATCAAAATATGGTGATGAGGCCAAAACATTAAATATCTTGCAAGACGTTTTAAATGATCAAACTCCATCGCCAACACAATTTTCAACGTCTGTTCATAATGCAATTTCTGGTCTCTATTCAATTTTATGTCAGGATGATACTCCCTCTACAAGCTTAAGCTGTTCATGGACTGAAGGTTTGATTGAGGCTTATGCACTTTTAAAGTCAATGCCTGAGATTAAGCGGGTTTTAGTCGTCGTTTATGATGAGCCATTACCTAATATTTATGCTGAGGCAATCAATTTTCCTGCCTATGCGATGGCTGCTGTCGTTACTCTAGAGCAACCTAATTTACAAATTACTGCGTGGACGCATACAGATGAAGCAGATGCTCCTGCTTTTGCTCATTTTTGGCAGGATGCTGACCAGTTAACATCTGCATTTGGGTGGAACAAATGCTAAATCTTAAAAATCTCAAGCAAAAAAGTAATTATTGCTGGCGTGTAGCTGCCACTGGCTTTAGTTTTGCCAGTTTTGGGGTGGGTGGTATGGCAATCGCCTCAGTGATTGCACCCGTACTCAATGCAACCACTTCTGATCCGCAAAAGCGGCAGCAACGTGCGCAAAATGTGATTAAACATAGTTTTAAAGGCTTTACCGATATGATGGTCAAACTCGGCATCATGACTTATTCGGTAGAGGGGCTGGAAAAACTACAAAATAGTCGCCAAGAGCTGGTGATTGCCAATCATCCGACTTTGATTGATGTTGTAGTACTAATTGGTATGATGCAGCAGGCTAATTGTGTCGTGAAGCAGTCTCTTTGGTCGAACCCATTTACCAAAGGACCCGTACAAAGCGCAGGTTATATTTTAAATGCAGGTTCTCAGCAGTTTGTTGAAGACTGTGTAAAGCGTCTAAAAGAAAATAATGCGGCTTCTCTTTTAATTTTTCCGGAAGGAACGCGCACTGAAAAAGGGATGACCCTCAACGAGTTTCAGCGAGGCGCAGCCAATATTGCCATTCGTGCAAATGTACCAATTCGCCCAGTAATTATTACCTGCACACCATCAACTTTAACCAAGAATGAAAAATGGTACCACGTACCATCTCAACCATTTCATATCGAGGTCAAGGTATTAGATGCTGTGCAAGTATCAGATCTGTTAGATGATTTAACAGTAGGACCTAAACAAGTTCGTCAGTTAAGTCGTAGTTTTTATAAAATTTTTGATGAAGAGTTATCTTGAAATGAGCAATCTTGCTGATGAACTAAAGCAAATGATTATTGATGTTCTAGCACTAGAAGATATTACTATTGCCGATATTGATACAGAAGCTCCATTATTTGGAGAAGGTTTAGGATTAGACTCGATTGATGCACTTGAGTTGGGACTGGCTTTGAAAAAGCGTTACAACATTCATTTAAATGCAGAGTCGGATGAAACCAAACAGCATTTTAAGTCAATCCAGAGCTTGGTTGCTTTAGTTGAAGCACAACAGAAGTCATAAGGAGCGTGATGATGTTATCTCAAGAGCAAGTACTAACTAAACTCCGCGAATGGATGGAAGATTTGTTTGAGATTGAACCAGAGACTGTTCAACTCGATTCGAACCTTTATTCTGATCTTGATGTAGACAGTATTGATGCGGTCGATTTAGTTGTAAAAATTAAAGAGTTAACAGGCAAGCAAGTAAAGCCTGAAGACTTTAAAAATGTGAGAACCGTACTTGATGTGGTGACGGTTATTCAGAACATGACTGCTGAATGAAGTTTATTCTTAAAGGGATAATGACGGCACTTTTTGTGCTGTATCCCTTTATTGTGGGCTGGAGTTTGAGTCACGGCCAATTTGTCTGGGTGAGTGCTTTACTCATCGGGTTGGGTGTGATCAGACTTTTTAGCAAAGGCAACTCGTTATTATGGCCATTAACGGGTTTTGCTATCGTTTGCGGTAGTCTAAGTTTATTGTTACATGACCATGCTTGGCTAAAGTTATATCCAGTGGGTATGAGTTTAGGCGCATTAATTATTTTTTCGCTGACACTCATTAAGCCGCCGTCTATGATTGAGCGCTTTGCCCGACTCGTTGAACCTGATTTACCTGCTTCTGGCGTACAGTGGACCAGACAGGTCACCAAAGTTTGGTGTATTTTCTTTTTTTGTAATGCACTGATTGCTTTAAGCACTGTGCTTTTTACCTCAACTCAGGTTTGGGTCATTTATAATGGCTTTATTTCTTATGTGCTGATGGGCATTTTGCTCCTTGGTGAATTTATTTTGCGTAAGCGACATCAGCGTTTACATTCTTCAAATCATTAATTAAAAACTATGTATTGCCACTTTCAAAAATTCATCGATTCAGCTCAGCCACTTTGTATAGACGGTACTCTAAACTCGACCAGTTTTAATCAATTTTGGCAGGATGTGGCGTTACAAGCTGCTGCAATTGCTCAAATGGAAAATCTAACTTGGGCTTTATGGGAAGCAGATAGTTATGAATTTCTGGTTTTATTCTTTGCTGCTTTGTTAGCGAAAAAACAAATACTTTTGCCACCCAATCGAGTGCGTGAATTAGAACAGGATTTTGCAGCACAACAGATTTATTTTTTAAAGCGTCAAGAAATTGGAGAAGTTGTTCCTTTATCTTTAATGTTAGACGATGCTTTTTTAGAGCAGGCTCAACTCTATTTTTATACGTCGGGTTCAACTGGAGAACCTAAAAAAATTCCAAGAACACTTAGACAATTACTTAACGAAGTCCAAGGGTTGAGTCAGAGTTTTAGCTTTGATGAACATGCAACTGCGATTGCAACAGTTAGTCATCAACATATTTATGGATTACTGTTTAAATTATTACTACCACTTGCTACAGGTCGAAGTTTTTATAATCCTCAAATGGCATTCCCTGAAGATGTGGTACAAGCCCAAAAACAATTAGAAACAATGAGGTTAAGCAATTATTTGATCTCAAGTCCTGCTTTATTAAAACGCTGGACAACCGATGTTGTTTTACAACACTGCCAGATGGTCTTTAGTTCCGGGGGCAAGCTAGAAAGTGGGGTTCGTCCTTTACTAAATTGTCCGATTATTGAAGTTTTGGGAAGTTCGGAAACTGGTGGTATTGCCCATCGCGCTAAAGATGAAGATGCTTGGACTGCATTTAGTAATGTGGCTATTCGTATTGAAGAGCAGCAGCTTATGGTCAAGAGTAATCATGCCTATGAGAATGACTGGATTACCACAGGTGATGGTGCTGCATGGACAGATGCAACATGTCAGGCCTTTAAACTGATGGGGCGTACAGATCGAATTGTAAAACTTGAAGAAAAGCGTTTAAGTCTAGATGCGATCGAGCAAACTATTCAGGCTTTAGATGTCGTAAAACACTGTCATGTATTGGTACTTGAATATGAGCTACGCCAAATGTTGGGTTGTATTGTTGTTCTAACAGAACAAGCTCGTGAGCAGTTACAACAGCAAGGTAAGTCCGCTTTTGTCAACCATTTAAAACAGCAATTAAAAGACAGCTTGGAAACGATGGCGATTCCTCGTCAATGGCGTTTCCTTAGCCAGTTACCACAAAATACTCAGTCCAAACTCAATAAAAACTATTTGAAAACTCTATTTAAGCCTATGTTACAACCCGTGGTGCTGTCACAGTCTCAAAATTCAGATGACTACATTTGGGAGTTGGAATTTCCACCTGAATTAGCATGTTTTAAAGGGCATTTCCCAACACAACCCATTTATCCTGGGGTTGGGCAAATAGGCTTTTTACAACAATTTGCTAAATCAATTTGGTCTGATTTGAGCTGGTGTCAGGGATATGAGCAGTTAAAATTCCAAAACCTGATTCGCCCTTATGCTGTAGTACAACTCAAGTTTTCTCGAAAAGAGCATAAAGTGAGTTTTGAACTACGTGATTCAGAACAAATTCTGGCTTCAGGGCGATTATTATTTGCTTTGCAAACGGAAGTAGAGGGTTAAAAATGCAGACCAATTACGGCTTTGTTGTTCCGGTTTATAACCATCCACATTATTTAGCAGATTTAATTTCTTATCTGAACAGTTTTGGTCTACCGATTGTTTTGGTCAATGATGGCAGTGATGATGCATGTAGCCAAATTTTAAAAGGATTGGCAGAGCAATATTCTCAAATTCATCTTATTGAACATGATGTGAATAGGGGTAAGGGACAAGCCGTAATGACTGGTTTGCGTGCAGCCTATGAGCTTGGTTTAAGCCATGCATTACAACTTGATGCCGATGGTCAACACTGCTGGGATGACATTCCAAAATTTATTGAGCAGTCTCGACAACATCCAGATGCAATGGTAATTGGTCAGCCATACTTTGATGCCTCTATTCCTAAAAAGCGCTTATATGGCCGCTACATCACTCATTTTTGGGTGTGGTTAAACAGTTTGTCTTTTGAAATTAAAGACAGCATGTGCGGGTTTCGCGTGTATCCGCTTGAGAGCACGATAAAGGTTTTAAATAGTGCTAAATTTCAGCCACGTATGGGTTTTGATAGTGAAATTTTAGTACGTTTAAAATGGGAAAATACTCCTTTTATTAATGTACCAACGCCTGTGGTTTATCCAGAGCAGGGTATTTCTCATTTTCATGCTTGGCGAGATAACTTAGGGCTAAGTAAAGCGCATGCAACTTTGTTTATGGGCATGCTGATTCGCTTACCGAAGCTATTAAAACAAAAGCTGCAAGGTTAATTATGACAGATTCAGCTTCACCAAAATGGAACGACATTAAAGAGCGAGGTGGCATGTTACCCCTTATGCTGATGTTGTGGTTTTACCGTTTTGGTGGACGTTGGTTATGCAAGTTGGTGATGTATTTTGTCATTATGTGGTATTGGTTATTTGCAGCCACAGCAAGACAGGCTTCTTTACTCTATTTACAAAAACTGCATCATTTTGCTGGATCACAATCTCCCTTTAGCCACCAACCAAATTGGACAAATAGCTACGCGCATTTCATGCAATTTGGCGAATGTATTTTAGATAAGATTGAGGGCTGGCTAGGCAATATTCCCGAGCAGGAACTGCAAGTTTTTGGACATGAAAACTTCTCTGAGCATTATCAAAAAGGTGCTCTGATTATTGTTTCTCACTTTGGCAATATTGAGTTGCTTCGAGCAATTAAGTCAGAGCATCCGCAGAAAATTAATGTGCTGGTTTACCAAAAGCACGCGACAAAATTTAATGAGTTTTTGAAAAAAATAAATGATAAGGCAGATGTTTGTCTTTTATCAGTTGATGAGCTAGGTATTGAAACGGCCATGCTGTTGCAAGACAAGATGCAGCAAGGTGAATGGGTCATTGTGGCGGCAGATCGAGTTCCTGTGCAGTCAGATCGTGTACAGCATGTTGATTTTTTAGGAGAGTCAGCAGCTTTCCCGCAGGGTGCATGGATTTTAGCAAATTTACTCAAAGTGCCTGTTATTGCGGTGTTTTGCTATCGGGTGCAGCAGCAGTTTCAAGTGCATATTCATTCAATTGCCGAGCAGATAAATTTACCTCGCGCTAACCGTATTGAAAGTATGCAAACCATCACTAAAACGTATGTTGCCGTACTAGAACAGCATTGTCTGCGTGCCCCTTATCAATGGTTTAATTTTTATAATTTTTGGACGAAATAACATGCGTGTGTTAACCGTAGGTGAACAGCCACTGAGTATTGAAGATGTCGTTTCTGTAGCAAGAAGCGAATGTCAGGTTGCTTTACCTGAAACGTCTGAGTGGCGTGAACTGATTCAAAAAGGCGCTGATTTTCTAGATCAACTCCTTGAAGAAGAAGGGGTGATCTACGGTGTGACCACGGGTTATGGTGACTCATGTTTGGTTGAAGTGCCATTACATCAGGTCAATGAACTGCCGCTGCATCTTTCACGTTTTCATGGTTGTGGTTTAGGTGAAAATTTAGATGTCATCACTGCACGTGCAGTGGTGGTGACGCGTTTATGTTCGTTAGCTCGCGGTTATTCGGGTGTATCAATAGCACTACTTGAGCGCTTGGTATGGTTGCTGAACGAAAATGTAATTCCAGTCATTCCCTCTGAAGGTTCAGTCGGGGCAAGCGGGGACTTAACGCCTTTGTCTTACATTGCGGGAACTTTAGTCGGTGAGCGTGATGTGTATGTTGATGGGAATATTGTTCCAGTTGCTCAGGTGTATGCTGAAAAAGGCTTGCAGCCTTTAACGCTTAGACCTAAAGAAGGTTTGGCGCTCATGAACGGCACAGCGGTGATGACGGCAATTGCTTGTCTAAACTATAAAAAAGCAGAGCAAATTGCACTTGCAAGTACTTTAATTACTGCTCTAAATGTATTGGCTTTGGAAGGTAATCCTAGTCATTTTGATGAAGTCCTGTTTGCACAGAAGCCCCATCCGGGACAGCAACACATTGCCAAGCAATTACGTGACTGGCTGAATAGTGAAGTACAAACAGCACATCAAAGCCCACGTTTGCAAGACCGTTATTCGCTTCGTTGTGCACCGCATATTATTGGTGTGTTTGAAGACTCAAAAGTATGGTTACGTCAGTTCATTGAAAATGAGTTGAACTCAAGTAATGACAATCCATTGATTGATCCTGTAGGGATGCGTGTATTGCATGGCGGTCATTTTTACGGTGGACATATTGCACAGGCAATGGATAGCTTAAAAATTATGATTGCCAATATTGCTGATTTGATGGACAGACAAATTGCACAGTTGGTTGACCACAAAATGAATCATGGTTTACCGCGTAATTTAACCGGTGCAACGGCTGAACGTTTACCATTGAATCATGGTTTTAAAGCGGTACAAATCGGAGTATCGGCGTGGACGGCTGAAGCTTTGAAAAATACTTTAGCTGCTTCAATTTTTTCACGTTCAACCGAATGTCATAACCAAGACAAAGTCAGTATGGGTACTATTGCTGCACGTGATGCGAGCCGTGTAATTACCTTAACACAGCAAGTCATTGCAGCTCTTTGCTGTGCGAGTGTGCAGGCGATTCATTTAAAAGGTTTCACGGCACAGTTAAGTCCGACATTGCAGGCATTTATGCAATGGACCTTACAAAGCTTTGCATTTGTCGAAGAAGACCGACCATTACAAACCGAATTACAACAGATTGTTGATCGTTTAGACCAACTTGAATTGTTTAATCAACCAGAATTTATGGGATAAGGTGAGCCAATGCATGCAGATGTAATCATTGAAATTCCATTTCATGATGTCGATACCATGAATGTGGTTTGGCATGGACACTATTTAAAATATTTTGAGATTGCTCGCTGTAAGTTGCTCGATCAATTCCATTATAACTATATGCAGATGAAAGAATCAGGCTATGCATGGCCTGTGATTGAAAGCCATGTTCGCTATGCATACGGTATTGAGTTTGAACAAAAGATTCGGGTTCGAGCCATTTTAAAGGAATGGGAAAATCGTTTGAAAATCGATTACTTGATTTTTGATGCTGAGTCTGGGAAACGTTTAACTAAAGGTTATACCACACAGGTGGCTGTGAATATTGAAGCTCGTGAAATGTGTTTTCAATCGCCACAGGTTTTGTTTGATCGCTTGAATGCATGGTCTGAGTTTCAACCGAAGAGGAATGCGTGATGTCTCAATTCATCAAAACTTTAGGTTTAGGTGCTGCTGTTTGGATGAGCAGTTTAAGTGCGGTCTATGCAGCGCCAACACAGATCACTCAAATTTTTCAGCAATTGTCACAATCTCCTACGGTTCGTGCTGATTTCGAACAGCAAAAAAAATTGCCATCGTTGAATAAAACTTTTGTATCGAACGGCTCTTTGTTGTTCTCAAAATCTTATGGTGTAGCGTGGCAAATCAAACGACCTGTGCAAGCAGATTTGATCGTTACCCCAACCAAATTGGTACAGAAAACTCAGCGTACATTTAGCCAAATACAAGTTGATCAATCGCCATATAGTTCGGTCGCAACTTTATTCTTACAGCTCATGTCTGGTAATGAACAGGCTTTGGCAAAGAATTTTAATGTAGTAAGTGCGAATTATAGTCCAGCGGGTTGGAGCATGAGCTTAACTCCGAAAAGTAGCTTGTTTAAAAAGTTATTTGTGCGTGTTGATGCTCAAGGGCAACAGTATGTTAACCAAATCGTGATTACCGAGAAAGCGAATAATTTAACGACCATTCGCTTTAGTCACCAGACTTCTCAACCGACGACTCTAACGGCTGCTGAGCATGCGATTTTCCAACTGGCAAAATAAGTTCACCGCGCTTTGGTTAATTGCCCTGTTACTGATTGCTGCTGGGCTTGGCGTGACGTGGCTGAATAAAGATATTCATATTCAAACTAATATTTTTGCGTTATTGCCTAAAGTTCAGCAAGACCCAGAACTTGCACGTACTCAGCAGTACATGAATGAGCAACTCAACAATAAAGTATTTGTGGTGGTAGATGCCAAAGATGAAGCTGCGATACAACAAGCGACTCATTTCTTAACAGCGCAGGCCAAGCAAAGCCAGTTGTGGCAACCGCTGAAGCCACAACTTGATTTTGATCAATTTGCAAAACAGTTGTATCAACATCGCGCAGGATTGTTGAGTGCTCAAGATCAAGCCTTATTGCAAAAAAAGGATTATGCTGCGCTGACTGAACAAAGTCTGATGCAGATGATGAGTCCAGGTATGCCTGTCACTGCTGAGTCACTTAAGCAAGATCCGCTATTATTGTTCCCTCGTTATGCCATGCAGTTGGCAACCCCGTCACAGCAAGATATTGAAATGGAGCAGGGCTTTGCCACAATTCATCATGAACAAGGCATTTCTCGGCTTTTCGTATTACAGCTAACGCAAAGTCCATACAATATTGATTATCAAGAACAGACCTCTACTTGGATTGAACAAACTAAGCAAAAACTAGCGGCAATGGGATTAAAATCTCATTGGACTGGAACTATTTTATTTTCAAATTTTGGTACGCAATCGGCTAAACAGGAAATCTCAACAATTGGTGTTGGCTCGACACTGGGCTTAATTTTTCTGGTTTGGTTCGGCTTTCGCTCACTGCGACCTTTGGCGACCGAGTTTATTGCAGTTTCGACTGGAAGCTTTGTGGCGTTTGCGGTCACACATTGGGTGTTTGGTGAAATTCACCTGATGACATTGGTCTTTGGTGCAAGTCTGATTGGTGTCTGTGTCGACTTTTCATTTTATTTTATGGCGATGCAATCGCAGCATAGAAAGCTTGGTGGTTTTCAAATTTTAAAACCGCTATTACCAAGTTTGTTTATGGGCTTAATGACCACATTGGTTGCTTACATCTTTTTGAGTTTTACCCCATTCCCAGGATTTAAGCAGATTGCGGTCTTTTCAATTGTAGGATTAACTGCGGCGTGGATCAGTAGTGTACTGCTATTACCAAGATTACCTGCACTCAATGCCCAGCCAGCAATAAAAGCATTGTCGTGGATTGGACAAGCACGGTTATGGTTTCAACAGCGTGCCAAAGTTCGTTATGGCTTGATTGCAGTCATTTTAGCAGTAGGTACGGCAAGTCTTTTCTATCTTAAAAGTAACGATGATATTCGTAACTTACAAGGTATGGACGCGAGCTTAAAACAGCAGGACCAAGCTGTTCGTAAGCAATTTGGCCAGCAGCAAAGTAGTGATTATTTTGTGGTGCGTGCAGCATCTGCAAATGAAATGCAGCAACAAGAGCAGCAACTGATTGGACATTTGCAACAGTTACAGTCACAAGGGAAAATCAGTGCATTTCAAGCTTTAGGACAATGGATTCCACCATTAGCAGAGCAGCAAAGTAATCTACAATTATTAAGAAATATTCCAAAAGCGACTTTGCAGCAATATGCACAAAGTATGGGCCTAAATGTCACTGATGTTTTACAGTGGCAACAGCAACTAGCGGCACAACCGTTATTAGATTTTTCAGTATTTAAAGATCACCCTTTAGCTTTTTTACAACCTCAAGCTAATGAGCGATTAGTGATGGTGACAGGGGTGAAACAACCTGACGCGTTAAAGCAACTTCAGAATGAGCATATACATTTCCAGCAACCGATTACTGCGATGTCACAAATGTTTGCTGAACATCGAGTGCAGGCTCAACATCTTCTGATTTATGCCTTAATTGGTCTGGCAGTTGGTTTAGCGCTTATTTATGGATTAAGTTCGATTGTACCTTTGGTCTTGCCAGTCAGCTTGGCTTTACTAAGCACTTTTGCTGTTCAGGCATGGTTAGGTGTCGAGATTAACCTGTTTAGTATTATGGCGACTTTTCTGATTATTGGGATTGGTGTCGACTATGCAATTTTCTACCGACATGGACATGATCACCCTCAAGTAGTTGGAATGGCATTATTTTTATGTATGATGTCGACCTTACTTGGCTTTGGATTACTTTCATTTAGCCATACTTATGCAATTCATTGTTTTGGTTTAACGGTTTTATTCGGGGTTATTTTCTCGTTTATCTATGCGACTTTGTTAACCCCTGCAGATGAAAAACATATTGTAAATTTACAAGACCATTCATAATTTGAATAAATTAAAAAGGAAGTTGTGCTATGAGCACTATAGAAAAAATTGACGTCGTGATTATTGGGGCTGGGCCATCAGGTAGTTCTGCTGCTGCACTTCTTCGAAAAAAGGGCTATACCGTTACGGTCATTGAAAAACAGCATTTCCCTCGTTTTTCGATTGGTGAGTCATTGTTACCGCAGTCTATGGCGTTTTTAGAAGAGGCTGGTTTATTAGAAACAGTCCGTGAGCATGTTGAGCAATATGCTTTTCAATTTAAAAATGGGGCAGCTTTTCTACGTGGCAAACAGCGTAGTTTTTATGACTTTACAGAAAAATTTACGGATGGTCCGGGAACAACTTGGCAAGTTCGCCGTGCAGATTTTGACAATTTGCTAGCAAAGCAGGCTCAAGTTTATGGCGCAGATATACGCTTTGGACATGAAGTCTTAGATGTTGATGTTGCATCTGAACAGCCTGTACTTACAGTAATCGATGAAGAACAACAGCGTTATCAGATTCAAACTAAATTCTTATTAGATGCGAGTGGCTTTGGGCGAATTTTACCAAAATTATTAGATCTAGAGAGCCCATCAAATTTTCCGGTACGACGTGCACTGTTTACCCATATTGAAGACGGAATTACAGATGACCCAGAGTTTGACCGTAATAAAATTTTAATTACTGTCCATGAAAAAGATCATCGTGCATGGTATTGGCTGATTCCATTTGCAGATGGACGAGCTTCTTTTGGTGTTGTTGCAGAACAAGATTTTTTTGACAAATACACGGTCAAAAATGCTGAAGATAATGAACCGGAAGCAATGTTCAAACGCATTTTGGCCGATGAACCAAGCTTGTCACATGTCTTGCGCCGTGCAAACTTTGATACACCAGTGCGTACTTTGGTGGGCTACTCAGCGAATGTAAAACACTTGGCAGACCGCAACTATGCGCTATTAGGTAATGCGGGTGAGTTTCTTGATCCAGTCTTTTCATCAGGTGTAACGATTGCTCTTAAATCTTCCAGTTTGGCTGTTCCTTTGGTTGAACGAGTTTTGCAAGGTCAGCAAGTCGACTGGTTAGAAGAATATGAAAAACCATTACGCCGTGGTATTCAGGTATTTCGTGCCTATGTTGAGTCATGGTACGAAGGCGAGTTCCAAGATGTCGTGTTTTCGCAAAATCAGAATGAAGGCATTCGCCGTATGATTTCTTCATTATTGGCTGGTTATGCGTGGGATGAAAAAAATCCAATCCATAAAAATGCCAAACGTAGACTCAGCACTTTGGCAGAATATTGTCGTGAAGGCTTGGCGCAAGAACAGGTACTTGAGGGATAACCATGCAACGCAAATGGGCAACGATATTACTCAGTAGCTTTATATTTTTAAATGGTTGTCAGGTTATGCCACATGCTAAAGGGCTGCAAAGTCCACTGTGGCAAGCTCAGACTTATCAAAGGCAAGATCAGGTTGAGGTTCAGTGGAAGCAGCAAAGTTTTAGCTTCTTGCTATATCAACAGCAAAAGGGTGCTGTACTAGATATGGTTGCTTTGAGCCTGACAGGTCAACAATTATTTAAGTTACAGTTTGATGGGCATCGGGTTCATGTTGAACAACGCATTGATCAAATGCGTTTATTGCCTTTTGAGTTTGTGGTACGTGATCTTTTGTTTGCGACTTACCCTCAATTTTCACAGTTAGGGCAGCAAGCCGTAGAGATGAAACAACAAGCAGACAAGCAGGTTGTTTATATTGAAAAGCAACCTGTGTTGCAGCTTAAACAGGAGCAAGGAAGCATTGAATTGATTAATGAACAAGTTCCTTATGCCATGATGCTGAGTTCGATTGAGAACACTTTACAGACAGAAGAAAGTCCTACGCCATGAAACATTTACCTTCAGAAAATGCAGCTCCAATGGCAGTAGGCATACAATTTAGTGTTGGTTTATCTGCATTAGGTTGCGAACTTAATCAAATTAAACAGGCATTACAAGAGCCGCAGCAAACCTTAACTTTGCGAGATGATTTAATCGCTGATCGTGATGTTTGGGTGGGGCAATATACGCATCCATTATGTTCGAGCGTACCTGATGCTTTGCGGTCTGTAGATTCTCGTAATCTACGTTTTGCCTTAACCGCATTATCTAAAATTGAAACAGAGTTAAAAGCTTATAGTGCTTCCTTTGAAAATAAACGTTTAGCCATTGTGGTAGGCACCTCTACTTCTGGTATTGCAGATAATGAATTATTACTTAAGCAGTATTTTCAAGGGCAAATCGATCTATCAATATCTCACTATCCTCAAGAAATGAGCTGTTTAGCGAAAGCATTGCAGCAGTACTTAGGATGGGAAGGGCCTGCATATACGATTTCAACAGCTTGTTCTTCAAGCGCTAAAGCATTAGCCGCAGGACAGAGATTACTTCACGCAGACTTAGCAGATGTTGTGCTGGTTGGTGGCGTCGATACCTTGTGTAAGTTGACCCTAAATGGATTTAATAGTCTAGAGAGTTTATCTGCACATATTTGCCAACCCTGCGGTGTAAGCCGTGATGGTATTAATATTGGTGAAGCTGCTGCGTTTTTTGTACTAAGTAAAGAACAAGCACCTGTCATGTTAATGGGGGCGGGTGAGTCCATGGATGCATGGCACATTTCAGCCCCGCACCCTGAAGGTAAAGGTGCCGCTTTAGCTATGCAACGTGCATTAGATATTGCACATATTTCCGCTCAAGAGGTGGGTTATATCAACTTGCATGGGACAGCAACTCCACAAAATGACGCAATGGAAATTAAGGCTGTAAGACAAGTTTTTGGTGATTACCAAGTTGCTTTAAGTAGTACAAAACATAAAACTGGACATTGTCTCGGTGCAGCGGGTGCCATAGAAGCTTTTATTTGTGAACAGATTCTAAAGGATCAAAGCTGGTTGCCTTTACATCAAAATGTTGAGATTGATCCAGATTTGGCCGATCAAAACTATGTGCAAGATACTGAACTAAAACAACCCATTCGCTATGTCATGAGTAATTCTTTCGCTTTTGGGGGAAGTAATATTAGTCTTGTTTTTGGAGTAAAACCCTAATGAAACTAGAGGCAATTCAATATATTCCTCATGAGCAACCGATGGTATTTATTGACCATTTAACGGATGTTGCAGAAGGGCGGGCGCAAGCAGAACTAACGATTACACCAGAGCTCATGTTTTGTGAAGCAGAAGGTTTGCCGACATGGGCAAGCATTGAAATTATGGCACAAACAATTAGTGCTTATTCAGGCTGGCAGGGTCAGCAGTCAAAACAAGCACCAAAAGTCGGTTTCTTATTGGGAACGCGTAAATTAAATTTACCCATCCCTTATTTCTCCTTAGGTTCACGATTGATTATCCAAATAGAGCAACAATATTTTCATGAAGGACTTGGGCAATTTTCCTGTGAAATTCAATATGCTGAGCACTGCATTCAGGCAACGTTAAGTGTATTTGAACCTACAGAAACACCATTTGAATAACCACAAAGAATTAGGAATACATTGTGACAAGACGAATTTTAGTAACGGGTTCAAGCCGAGGAATTGGGAAAGCGATTGCATTACAGCTGGCAAAGGCTGGTTTTGATGTAACTGTACACGCGCGTTCACGTCAGGCAGAGGCTGAGCAAGTTGTACAAGAGATTCAAGCCTTAGGTCAAAATAGCCATTATTTAATGTTTGATGTAAATGAGCGCCAGACGGTTCAACAAATTCTAGAACAAGACGTAGAGCAGCATGGCGCTTTTTATGGGGTTGTATTAAATGCAGGTCTTACTCATGATGGTGCTTTTCCTGCGTTAACAGATCAAGATTGGGATGAAGTAATTTCGACTTCCTTAGACGGTTTCTATAATGTTTTAAAACCACTTATCATGCCAATGATTCACTTACGCAAAGGTGGCCGTATTGTCACTTTATCTTCTGTGTCTGGAATTATGGGTAATCGTGGACAGGTCAACTACAGTGCTGCAAAAGCAGGTCTAATTGGTGCGACCAAGGCTTTGGCACTCGAATTGGCGAAGCGAAAAATTACTGTGAACTGTGTAGCCCCTGGACTGATTGAAACCGAAATGGTGACAGATGAAGTCAAAGAACATGCGCTTAAAATGATTCCGCTGCAGCGCATGGGACAGGTTGATGAAGTGGCGAGCGTAGTGAAATTCTTGTGTTCAGATGAAGCCTCGTATGTAACTCGACAGGTGATCTCTGTAAATGGAGGACTCATTTGATGAAACGTGTAGTTGTGACAGGAATGGCAGGCATTACCTCTTTAGGTGAAACTGCCGATGACATCTTTGCGCGATTTGAAGCTGCTAAAAGCGGTATTCGCTACATGCCGGAGTGGGAGCAATATGTTGACCTTCGGACCAAGCTTGCTGGGCCTGTTGAAACATTTCATGTTCCAAAACATTTTAACCGTAAAGTTACCCGTGGAATGGGGCGTGTAGCACTCATGTCTGTGGTTTGTGCCGAAACTGCTTTACAAAATGCTGGTTTGCTTGGGCATGAAATTTTATCTAGTGGCGAAGCGGGTGTTGCCTTTGGTTCTTCTGCGGGTAGCGTAGATGCCGTGGGCGAGTTTGCAAGTATGTTGCTTCACCAGAGCATGAGTAAGATTAATGCCACCACTTATATTCGCATGATGGCCCACACCAGTGCGGTGAACATGACCGTATACTTTGGCCTAAAAGGATTAACTTTACCTACCTCAAGCGCATGTACCTCTGGTTCCATGGCAATTGGGCAAGCGTATGAAGCAATCAAATATGGCAAACAACAGGTCATGATTGCGGGTGGTGCAGAGGAACTCAGTGCGGCAGGTGCAGCGGTTTTTGATGTATTGTTCGCGACCAGTGGAATGAATGATCAACCTGAAAAAACACCACGACCATTTGATGCTAAACGAGATGGATTGGTGATTGGTGAAGGGGCAGGGTGTTTAATTCTCGAAGAATATGAACATGCCAAAGCCCGAGGTGCTCATATTTATGCAGAAGTGATTGGCTATGGTAGTAATACCGATGGTCAACATGTAACTCGTCCTGAGTCAGAAATGATGGGACGCTGTATGGAGTTAGCGCTTAAAGATGCATCTGTAGAGGCTAAAGACATTGCCTATGTAAACGCGCATGGTACTTCAACTGATCAGGGTGATGTGGCGGAGAGCCAAGCCACTGCAAAAGTTTTAGGCTATAAACCAATTAGCTCTTTAAAGAGTTATTTTGGACATACGCTGGGGGCGTGTGGGGCTATTGAAGCTTGGTTAAGCATCGAAATGATGAATCGTGGCCGTTTTATTCCAACTTTAAATCTAGATGAAATCGACCCGCTATGTGGTGAACTAGATTATATCGTTCAGCAGCCGAGAAATTTGGATGCTGACATTATTATGAGCAATAACTTTGCTTTTGGCGGAATTAATACTTCGCTTATTTTTAAACGTGTTAAACAATAAGGAACACAACAATGTTAAATAAAAAACTTTTATTTGTAGCAATGCTAAGTGCGGGTTTTACTGCCACTGTTCAGGCTGGAGATGAAGTACATCAGTTGAATTTTAAAGAAGCTGTAGACCGTGCAGTTGCAGATGGGACTTTAGATGGTTCAGTAAAGTTTTATTTAAAGGGTACAAAGTCTGGCGGTAAAATTATTCAAAAAGATGCGGTAACCAATAAAAAAACCAATGGTTTTGGTAAGTCAGCAGCAACGTCTTGTGACTGGGTTTTACGTTCAGCACTGATCCAAATGCAAAACAATGCTAAAGCACAAGGGGCAAACGCCGTGACCAATATTGTGAGCTATTTTAAAGCCAATGAAACAACGAGTACGACAACTTACGATTGCTATAAAGGCACCATGATGGCGGGTGTTGCTTTAAAAGGCGATGTCGTTAAATTCTAATAATTTTAAGTAAGGTCGAGATAATGTCTAAGCGGAAAATTGAAGTCTATACACAGGCATTATCTCAGCTTCTTTCAAAGTCTAAACAAGATTTTCCAGACTTCCGTTCATTTAATCATTATAAAAAACAACAAATACAGAGTGTCAGAAATAGACTGATTGCAGAGAAACTACAAATCAATTCAATGGAATTGGAGTTTGCCAAGTATAAACATGGTAAACCTTATTTGTTGTATCACACTTTGTATTTTAATCACTCACATAGCCAACAATACTACGCTTTAGCCATGAGCGAACATGTTAAAGATATTGGGGTAGATGTTGAGGAACTGGATCGAAATGTACGCTTAGATGCTTTAGCAAAACATGCTTTTCATCCCGATGAATATGCAATGTGGCTAAGTTTGGACCAAGATAGAGAATATTGGTTCAAAGTCTGGACCATTAAAGAAGCCGTTTTAAAAGCTTCAGGATTAGGCATACGTTTAGATTTAAATACGTTAAATACTCAGGCACATCCTACTGATCATGGTGGAGTCTGTTCTCATCCACTTAATGGGACATTTGCTTATCAGAATTTTATTGCTGGTAATATGATATTAACTGTAGCATGGCGTTCAGAGTTATCTTGCCGTGGTTTTCAGTTTCCGTCTATTCAGCTTCACTCACTTGATCGTTAATAATCTAAATAGCACACATAAAAAAAACCGCGTAATACGCGGTTTTCTATTAAAAGGAGAAGCTAAAAAATTAAGCTTGACCTTCAACAGCAGCAGCTTGAGCACGTTGCATGTTGGCTTCAAACTCTGCATCAAAGTTGATTGGAGTAAGAAGTAACTGTGGGAAGCTACCTTTAGTTACTAAATCATTTACAGCTTCACGTAAGAACGGGAACAAAATATTTGGGCAGTATGCGCCTAAAATATAAGGTAAACGCTCTTCTTCAATATTGTCGATCAAGAAAATACCTGATTGAGTTACATCTACAATGAACGCTGTTTCGTTGTCGTTATCGGCTTGTACCACAACTTTTAAAGAAACTTCAAAGTGAGTTGGGTCAATCTTTTCTGCAGCAGAAGAAAGATTGATATTAAGTTCAGGTTGCCATTGTTTAGTAAAAACCTGCGCCCCTGGAACCTCAAAAGAAATATCTTTTGTATAAATACGCTCTAAAGCTAATTGTGGTTGAACTTGTTGTTCTTCGCTCATTGTTTTTTCCTTAATATGGATGCGATGTTAAGCCAATAATTCGTCGAGTTTACCTTCACGCTCTAAAGCATAAAGTTGGTCAAAACCACCGATAAACTGATCGTTAATGAAAATTTGTGGGACAGTACGATGATTTGTGCGTTGCATTAATTCAACACGTACTTCTGGTGCTTCAACAGAAAGATTTACTTCTTTATAAGCAACACCTTTACGCTCAAGTAACTGTTTAGCACGAACACAATACGGGCATACAGAAGTTGAGTAAACAATGACATTTGCAGCCATGATAATTCTCCTTAAGCTTTTGGTTTGCTTTTAACAAGAGGTAAGCCTTGTGCTTTCCAGTTACTAATACCACCATCAAGACGATAGCTATCGTGGTGAGCAACTTTTTGCAAAGCACTTCCAGCAACTTGCCCCAAGTTGCAAATAAATACCAGTGGACGGTCACTTGCTTTTAATTCGTCAGCATGACTTGCGATTTGGCTATACGGAATATTGCGACTGCCACTAATGTGACCTTCGCGGAAATCTTTGCTATCGCGTAAGTCAATCAAAAGAGCATTTTTCGCTTTCACTAAAATACCAAGCGACTGTGGAGAAATTTTACGACCATTACGTTGACCTTCAAAAATGAAGAACAACACGATCAAGACTCCGAGCGTACCAAACAAAATGGGGTGATTCCCCATAAACTCTAACCAGCGTTCCACAAGTCACCTAAAAAAATTAAAAAACAAAATTGACCTAGAGTATAGCGTATATAGATGGTGATCAAAATCACCACTTCAAGGGCAAATAGGGCAGAAAATCAGTTTTTTTGCTGCGCTTCTTGAATCTCATCGATTAAACGCAAAAAGCTATCTAAACGTCGTGGCAAAATTTCACCCGCTTCAACGGCCTGTTTAAGCCCACAATTCTTTTCATGAGTATGTGTGCAATTACGGAATTGGCAAGATCCTAGATGTGCGGCAATGTCAGGAAATCCCATACGAATTTTTTCTAAATCGAGATGCCAAAGCCCAAACTCACGAATTCCCGGAGAATCAATTAAGGCACCATTTTTACCGAAGTTGATTAAGCGCGTAGAGGTTGTCGTGTGTTGTCCAAGTGCAGAGTTTTCAGAAATAACATTAGTTTTTTGCTCTGCATCTGGAATGAGCACATTAATTAAAGAGCTTTTTCCTACGCCTGATTGCCCTACAAATGCTACGGTTTCACCATCTAAACGCTCAGATAAAGCAGAGATATCTCCCTTCTTGGACTGACAAATCATCACTTCATAACCCAAGGTTTTATATTCTTCTAATAGGGTAAGAATTGGGTCATTTTCAGTGAGTAAATCAGACTTATTGAGGACCAAAAGAGCAGGAATGTTTGCATCTGCACAAGCAACTAAATATCGATCGATTAACGTTGGAGCTGGTTCAGGAAGCGGTGAAAATACAATCACAATCAAACTGATATTCGCGGCCACTGGTTTAACTTTGTGATAGCGGTCAGGGCGGGTAAGTAAAGATGTACGTGGGTGAATGGCTGTGATAATACCTAGACCCGTATTTGGGTCTGCCTGCCATTTAACACGATCACCAGTTACAAGTAACTCAAGATTAGTTCGAGTATGGCAACGCCAAACACTATTGAGCTCGATCGGCTTCCAGAATGGTTCTGGTTCTCCTTCGGCAACTTGTGGTTTTTCTGGGTGATGCTCAGGTACAGAGAGGGCTTGTACTTCAAGTTGACGGCCATAATGTTGTACAATGAGTCCGTCTAGATCCTGTGAAGTATCGATCTCTTCTTGGCGAGTTTTATGCTGTTTTTCAATACGACGTTGCTGTTGTTCAGTTAAACGACGCTTACGAATTAAAGCCATTCATATCCCAAAAAAACCATTGTTTGAAGACCGCAAAAATAGCATGAAGCAGCTATAGAATTACAGCGCGGAAGCAAGAAATTTGCTACTATTGATGTTTTTACGGCATTTTAGAACGTACATTCATGAGCAGTACTTTAAATACACGATTAATTTGGATTGATCTGGAAATGACCGGATTAGATACCGATAATGACCAAATTATTGAAATCGCAACAATTATTACAGATGATCATTTAAATGTACTTGCCGAAGGTCCAGTTTTGGCTATTCATCAACCTGATCGTATTTTAAATGCAATGGATGAATGGAACACTCGTCAACATGGGCAGTCTGGACTAATTGAACGAGTTCGTCGCAGTAAATTAACAGCTCGTGATGCTGAGTTACAAACTTTAGAATTCCTAAAAAAATGGGTGAATCCAAAAGTTTCACCAATGTGCGGTAACTCGATTTGTCAGGACCGCCGTTTCTTACACCGTCTTATGCCTGAACTTGAGCAGTATTTTCACTATCGTAATCTTGATGTATCTACGGTAAAAGAGCTTTCAAAACGCTGGCGCCCTGAAATTATGAGTGGCCTGAAAAAGAATGCATCACATTTGGCAATGGATGATATTCGTGACTCAATTTCAGAGTTGAAATATTACCGCGAATATTTCTTTATCATGAATACAGATGGTAAAGATTGATTGCGTTGTAGACGTGATATGAAAGGGAGGCTATTGCCTCCTTTTTTATTACTTAAAGGACCTTGTTACAATAATGCCGATCGCCTGATTTGGCTTTCATATTCATTTTGCTTAAAATGATGTTTTAAATTTTTATTATAAAAAGAGAGCATTTATGCAAAGTAATAACCCGATACTGACGCGCGTTGAAACGGTCAGTGACTATAGTCAACCGATGACTGTGCAAGGTGCGATTCAAAAAACTGTTATGTTGACAGTCATTGCAGCTGCTGTGGGTGTCGCTTTATTTTTCTATGCAGCCTTTACTGCAAATGTTGGTATTGCTTACGCGGCTTCAATTGTGGGTGCAATTGGTGGTTTGGTTTTAGCTTTAATTACAACGTTTAAACCAACGACCGCGCCAACATTGGCAATTCCGTATGCCTTATTTGAAGGGGCTTTTTTAGGTGGTATTTCGTTTACTTTCCAGTTGAAATACCCAGGAGTTCCACTTCAGGCTTTATTAGCGACCTTTGTCACCACTTTGGTGATGTTTGGTTTGTATAAATTCCAAATTATCCGCGCAACTGAAAAGTTTAAGTCAGTTGTGATCTCTGCATCTTTGGCGATCTTTATTGTATTTATTGTGCAGATGATCATGCGTTTAGCATTTGGTTCAAGTGTTCCTTATATTTTTGAAAGTAACTGGTTAGGCATTGGTTTTGCTGCATTCGTCGCGGTCATTGCTTCGCTTAACCTGATTTTAGATTTTGATTTAATCGAAACTAATGCAGCATATCGTGCACCAAAATTCATGGAATGGTTGTGTGGTATCGCATTACTTGCAACTTTAGTATGGATGTATATTTCTTTCTTACGTTTACTGGGCTTATTGTCTGACGACTAAGATTGAATTCATCTAGAAGTCGCTCCTCATCAGGAGCGATTTTTTTCGTGCGATTTTTGAAAAAAGATGCATTATGCAATTTCGAAAACCGCCGAATATTGGCATTATGCTTGAAATTGTTTTGAGTGAGATCGGCATGACACAAGGACTTTTAGCAGGTAAGCGCTTTTTGATTGCAGGCGTTGCTAGTAAATTATCAATTGCTTTTGGTATTGCACAAGCATTACACCGTGAAGGTGCAGAGCTTGCGTTTACTTATCCAAACGAAAAATTAAAAAAACGTGTGGATGAATTTGCTGAGCAATTCGGTTCTAAGCTTGTGTTTCCATGTGATGTTGCTGTTGATGCTGAAATTGATAATGCATTTGCAGAACTTGCAAAACATTGGGATGGTGTAGACGGTGTTGTACACTCAATTGGCTTCGCACCTGCACATACACTTGATGGTGATTTTACTGACGTGACTGACCGTGAAGGTTTTAAAGTTGCTCATGACATCAGTGCATACAGCTTTGTTGCAATGGCACGTGCTGCAAAACCTCTATTACAAGCTCGTCAAGGTTGTTTATTGACTTTGACTTACCAAGGTTCTGAGCGTGTTATGCCTAACTATAACGTTATGGGTATGGCAAAAGCGTCTTTAGAAGCTGGTGTTCGCTATTTAGCATCAAGCCTTGGCGTTGATGGTATCCGTGTAAACGCGATTTCTGCGGGTCCAATCCGTACTTTAGCTGCTTCTGGTATTAAATCTTTCCGTAAAATGTTAGATGCCAATGAAAAAGTTGCGCCGTTAAAGCGTAATGTAACTATTGAAGAAGTAGGTAACGCAGCATTATTCCTATGCTCACCTTGGGCTTCGGGTATTACTGGTGAAATTCTATATGTAGATGCTGGTTTCAATACTGTAGGTATGAGCCAAAGCATGATGGATGATGAATAATTAGATTTATCTAATTTATATAGTAAAGCCGCTTTAATAGCGGCTTTACTTTAACAACTTAATTTCACTTTTGTGTCGTTTCAAAATTAATATAAATATATCGCTATAGTCTAATTATTCGTTTTGGAGATATGGTCCTTCAATAGACCATTCATGATCTTTGTAATATTCAAGCCATTCATCAAACATAGGATCATCTATACCGCAGCGCGAGAATTCATCTTGCAGAGTGCAGAAAAATGAATTGCTCTCCATGCTCCATTTAATAGATTTAATTTTTTGTTTTCTTTCAAGAGGAAAGTCAATTTCTAAGCCAATGAAAGGAATAAATGGCATTTCAATCTTTTTATATGCCACTGCTCAATTCTTCGATTGGTCTAAAGTTTGACTATCCCAGATGTATAAAAGAAGGTGAACTTTATGCATATTGCTATTACTATCCATGTTAAGAAACTTGTTTATAATTTAATAAATACTTAAATATTTAATTTGTGAAGCCGTACTTTGGTAATTTTATATCGCTTCGTAGAGCTTATCTGGTAAAAGTACATAGTTAAGCAATTTATACTATTTGTTCTCTCATATATTTTTTTGCTTGGTTTAATATATCTTCACCCATTGTTTTCGAAATTAAATCATCAAGTTGACCTGCTATAAATTGTTCGAAAGAAACAGACTTTGAACCACTCGAATGAGCAAAACGCCCATATGTACAAATGACATTTTTTTCCTTGTGAATTATCAATTCATATAGTTCATCTCCAATGTTGTCTAAAGTCCACTTTTTGATAATTCCATTTACCCAAGGTTCGTGCATTTAACTACTCTCTTTTGATATATCGTTGTGATAATAAAATATAATTAATTGGATTTTCTATCTTATTTTTATCGAAATATAAAAACAATATTTTCGTCAAGATGCATAATAATCAAAAGTTATCAGCCCTTTGAAAATGAGCTGATAACTCTAATTGAATAAAGAAATAGCATCTATAGTACTATTAATTCGGCAGTTCTTTTACAGGTGAACCACCTAAAGCTTGCATGAGGGTGACATACGCGTTGTATTGGCTTTGCTTGGTTTCAACGAGGCTTAACCGTGCAGTACGTGTGGTTTGCTGAGCATCAAGAAGTGTTTTTAATGCGACAGCACCATAACGGTAACGGACTTCGGTTAAACGTTCAGTTTTTTCTGCAAGTTCAACATTACGCTCCTGTAACGCTACTTGTTTGTCGAGTTCTGTACGACTCGATAAAGCATTTTCTACATCAGCAAAAGCCTGATAAAGCGTTTGACGATATTGAATAATCGCTTTTTCATAATCCAGATTGCTAATCGCGATATCTTTTTTCATATCGTTATATTGTAAAAACGGTAAGCTTAAACTTGCACCAAGCGTGAGAGCAGGGTTACGTAATAACTCCGTTAACGATGTGCTGCTTGAGCCTAGACTGCTGGTTAAGCTAATCGACGGGTAGTAGCTCGCCTTAGTAGCATCTTTAGTTGCTAATGCTTTTCTTAAGCGTAGCTCACTTGCTTGCAAATCAGGGCGGCGCGATAAAATATCGGCAGGTAAACCAGCACCAATTGCAGGTAGAGCAGTGCGTGGTAAACGCTTTGGCTCTTGAATGTTTAATTGCTGCAATGGTTCATGCAATAACACTGCAATGGCTGTGCGTGTTTCAACCAGTTGCTGTTCAATCTGACTTAAACTCGCTTTTTGGCTCTGTACAGATTGTTCTGCTTGAGTCAGATCTACACCGGAAACGGCACCAGCTTTGTATTGAATCTGTACCAAGTCATAAAGCTTTTGAGAGGTTGCTAGACTTTGCTGTGCGGTCGTATAACGCTCATTTAAATAACCCAGTTGCCAATAAAGTTTGGCAGTGGTTGCAATTAAACTTTGCCCAGTAGCTTGTAAATCTTGTTCTGTCGCTAAAGCTTCCCATTTACTTGCTTCGGTTTGGCGTGCAAGCTTGCCAAACAAATCAAGCTCATAGCTTACTCCCGCACTCATGGAAAGACCATTAGCGCTGTCATCTCCCGAATTTAAATCGAAAGAATGTCCAGTAGAAACACTAGAGCTAGTTCGCAAGCCTTGCTTATTAGCGGTTAAATCAGCTTGTAGACGGGCTTGCTTTAAAGCAATACCTGCAACTGCTAAATCACTGTTACGCTCTAATACATTGCTTACAAGCTGATTGAGCTGTGCGTCGTTAAAGAGTGTCCACCAACGGTCAGAATATTGATCGGCAGACATGTTTTTTGTTTTTGCTGTGTCATACTGAAAACTACCCGGAACTTGTACTGCAGGCGTTTCATAAGGTGTTTTTACTACAGCTGCACATCCTACAAGAGAACCTGTGAGAAGAAGTGCTGTGCTGAGTTTAGTCATAGAGAAAGACATGCAATTTTCCTTATTCTCGAGATAGTGCGGCAACAGGGTCAAGCTTCGCGGCATTCTTGGCAGGCAAGAAACCAAATACGACACCAATCAGTGTTGAACAGACAAATGCGGCAATAATAGAAGTGCTTGAATAAGCTACGCTAAAGTTACCGCCAGCAAATTTATTAATAAGTTGTCCAAGTCCAAGCGACAATAAGACGCCAAGCACACCACCAATTAAACATACTAAAATTGCTTCAATCAGGAATTGCTGCAAAATATCACTTTGACGCGCACCTACGGCCATACGTACGCCAATTTCCTGAGTACGTTCAGTCACCGAAACCAACATAATATTCATTACCCCGATACCACCAACGACCAATGAAATTACGGCAATTGCTGAAACCAGAAGGGTCATCGTGCTGGTTGTTTTCTCAATAGTCTGACGGATACTGTCACTGTTCATGGTGAAAATATCTTGTGCACCATGGCGCTGGGTTAATAAATTCACAATCGCATTTTCTGCGGCAGCAGTTGAATATTTGTCATTAATACGAACCACGATATTACGTACATTAGATTGTCCTAACATACGGCTCATCACGGTTGTATAAGGCATATAGACATTTAAAGTGTCATCTGAGCCCATGCCGCTCGTTTGCGGTTCTACAACGCCAATAATACGAGCAGGTACACTACCGAGTAATACTACTTGACCGATAGGGTTGGTACCGTCACTAAAGAACTGCTTTTGAGTATTAGTATCAATGACCACATCCTGTGAGCGATCACGGACACTACGTTGATCAAAAGTTTGTCCATCTTTAAAGATCAAACCTTTCACATCGAAATAATCGTTACTCACACCATTAATGGTCGCGTTCGCTTCATTTTGTTGGTAACGCATGGTTTTGGATGTGCTGACGATTGGGCTGACTGCACTAACATACGGTTGAGTCATTAACGCATCGGCATCGGCAGGCACCAAGGTTTTAAAACTTGCAGTTTTAGAGTTGTCACCAAAACCACGGCCCTGAAATACTGTAATAGTATTTGTTCCCAGGCTACTAATATTACTTAAAATTTGCTGTTGAGAGCCTTTACCTAATGCGACAACAGTAACAACCGATGCAATACCAATAATAATCCCCAGCATGGTTAAAAAAGTACGCATGCGGTGGGCATTCATAGACAGTAAAGCCATTTGAAAGGCTTCAGATAAACGGTCTAAAGTAGAGCGCCATGCAGAAATACTTTTGCCTTTCTTCTGTTTACCTTGCAAAGCAGGCGCCGCATCAGGATCAGATTTGATTGGTTCAGCTGCTTGATCTGGAACATTAGGGCGGTCACTAATAATTTCTCCGTCACTAATCTCGATAATGCGAGTCGCATTTTTTGCAACTTGCATATCGTGGGTGACTAAAATAATAGTGTGACCTGCGGCATTGAGTTCACGCAAAATACGCATTACCTCAACACCACTATGAGAGTCAAGCGCCCCTGTTGGTTCATCTGCCAGAATAACGTCACCGCCATTCATCAGCGCGCGGGCAATAGAAACACGCTGCTGCTGACCACCAGAAAGTTGACTTGGTCTATTGAGGGTTTTAGTACCTAAACCTAATTCGGTCAGTAAAGCCGTTGCGCGTTGTTTACGTTCAGAAGGGGTAACACCTGCATAAACAGCTGGAACTTCTACGTTACCTTCAGCAGATAAATCACCCAATAAATGGTAGCGTTGGAAAATAAAACCAAAATATTCACGGCGTAGTCGAGCGAGTTGATCTGGCTCAAGTTTACCTGTTTCTTGTCCATTAACCTTGTAACTACCACTCGTAGGTCGGTCCAAACACCCCAAAATATTCATGAGGGTCGATTTGCCAGAACCAGACTGGCCGACAATCGCAACCAGTTCACCTTCATAAATGGTCAGGTCAATACCTTTTAAAATTTGTATCGTGCTTTCGCCAGCAGGGAATTCCCGGACTAGATTGCTGACTTCAAGCAAAGCTTGTTTTGTCATGCTTACATTCCCATTGGGCCACTACGGCGACGGTTATTACTACTATTTGCTGATGCAGCAGAAGTATCTGCACTATCGGCAATCACAACTTGATCACCTTGTTTTAAGCCCGCAAGAACTTGCGCATTTACACGGTTGTTAATACCCACCAAAATCTGAGTCGGTTTAGTTGTGCCATCGGCTTGTAATACACGTACAACACTTAACGTTAATTTACCTTGCTCAACTAGTTGTTTTTGTTCAGCAGTTAAATTTAAACGTTCTAAACGAACACCACTACCTGAATTTTTTCTTTCTGCACTTGGAGTCGAAGCAGCTTTATCTGTAGATTGACCAGATTTTCTTTGGCCTGAAAATTGTTTAGAACTCAGTGCTGATGAAGGAACAAGTAGGGCATTTTTAGCTGAATCTAATACGATATAAACTTGTGCTGTCATATCAATACGCAATTTACCATCAGTATTTGGCACATCGAATAACGCATTATAGTAAACAGCTGAACTGGTTGTTGAGCTTGTTGTACTTGTTGATTCGCTAGAAATTGAGTCTGGAGCTGGTTCAATCTGACGTAATGTTGCATAGCGCTTAGTTTCATCACCTAAAGTTGTAAAGTAAACCTGTTGTCCTTTTTCAACTTTCATAATGTCAGCTTCACTCACCTGCGCCTTAATCGTCATGTTTTGTAGTTTTGCAATTTTGACAATTGTTGGAGCGCTTTGGTTTGCGTTTACAGTTTGGCCTTCTTCGGTCACAATCGCGACAACGGTACCATCAGTTGGAGCAACAATACGTGTGTAACCAATATTGGTTTGTGCCGTAGATTTTGTCACTTTTGCAGATTCGATCTGTGCATCTAATGCTTTAATTTGCGCCTGAGCTGTTTTATAGCTTGCCTCAGCCGATTCTAAATCTGCACGAGGCGTTGCATCTTGCGCATACATTTGTTGCTGACGGCGGTATTCAAGTTGTTTTTCATTTAAAGAAGCAACTTGTTGAAGGCGCTGCGCTTCTAAATTTTTAATATTCGCATCAGAAGTTTTTAAACTATTTTCTTGGGTGGTTGAGTCAATTTGTGCGATAAGTTGACCTTGTTTCACTTGATCGCCCAACTGTACATACATCTTTTTGACCTGACCAGATACCTGTGCACCCACACTAATCAGTTTGGTTGCATCAAGTGTACCTGTTGCAAGGACATTATTTTCAATATCTCCGCGTGTTACCTCAGCTGTAATATATTGAGGCTGCTGCTCTTTAGGCTTTAAAAATTTCCAAGCTAATACAGCAATAACTGCTATACAGACGATGATAATAACAAGTTTGATTGGCTTTATTTTTGGCATGGCGAGAGGTCGAAAAGTCTAAAATTTAATTTAGTATAAAAGCGAAATGAGGATAAAACGTGAATTTTTATGATATTTCAGGAATGAAGAAAAATGATTCGGCCGAATTATTGTATAAATAGTGTTTTCCCACATAATTCAGCAATAGCCTGCTGCATTAAATGTTGGGCATTTTCATTCGACATTCCTTTAATTGCCGCATCAACTTGCAATAGAAGGGTAGACCAGCCTAAAAACTGTTGAGGATTTAATCTTCTTAAAGCTTGTTGATATAAACCAACCTTTGTTTTCCAGATACCAAGTTGTAATGCATTATGAGGCTGCTCAAATAATTGCATCAATAAACGCATTTCTTTACTTAGTGTCCATAAGATCAGACTTTCTGGCTCACCAGCTGCAATTAAATATTGAAAAATCTTAATGGACTGAGCGAGATTACCTTCTAATAAAGCATCGCTTAAATCGTAAGTGGTGTAACGAGACTGATCTTGTAAACAAGCATACAACTGTTCAATTTGAATCAGTTGTTGGTCTGGAAAAGTATCTCTTACACGCATCAAGCTATTTTTAGCTGCGAGCAAATTATGTTCATGATGCTGCATGAGCCATTGCCAGGCATCATTATCAAGTTGAATTTCAAGTTTCTCTGCTTCGGCAGATAAAATTCTTTGGCGGTCTTGCGGATAGTTTGCCGTAAGGGCAACGACAACACCATTTGCTTCAACAACTTGGAAAAAAGCAGACTTTAAACTACTACTATCTTGTTTAGGTAAAACAATTAAAAGTAAGTTAGTTTCATTATGTTGGATATAACTTTTAAGTTGTTTTAGCCCATTTGCGTCAGGCTTTATATTGCCATGTACTTCAATGGCAAGCTGCTGAGAAAATAAAGATAAGCTGTTAAGCGCGTTAAAAACATTCTTCCAGTCGCTCACGCTACTAATATCATAGCGCTGTCTTTCAACTTCTTGTTGTTGCCAACTTTTACGAAAAGCATCTAATAAATTTTGTTCCAGCAAAGGTTCTTGGCCATGTAAAATCCACGCACCCCGTGCTTCCGGAATGCGTTTTAAGGCTTGTAAATAGTCAATTTTCATTGCTGGTAAAAATAAAGATTAAGGCTGAGCTTTTGGTAAACGGTTTGCTGAAATCTGACGAGTAATTTGCTGTGCAATGTCATCAATCACAATACGTTGTAAATAAGATTCTTGCTGATTTTCAGTGTTAACCGTTGCAAGATCATACTGATAACTACGAGATGCAGTTAATGAACGTGGTTCAGTAATTTTATTACCCTGACTGTCTTCAATCTGGAAGGTTACGGTTAAGCGTAATAATACTTCCGTTAGTTTTCCATTTAAAAGCTGACGACGTGGTGTGTACTCTAAAACACGGAGTACGTAGGCATCATTATCATTGCTGAATTGAACACCATTTGCAGCTAAATAAACTTTTAATTGGGTTTCTAAATCATCAGTTTTAGCTGGTAACTCAAGGCTTAATTTTTTATAAACAAGCGGAGTTGCAGTCGGGTTGGTTCCTTTTAAATGAAATCCACACCCGACTAAGCCTGCACTAAGGCCTAAGGTCAAAACAACAGCGGCTAAACGTTTGGCAAAGTGCATGCTTGATCCTCTCATTAATAACTTTAATTAAACCACGAGGTTAACTAATTTATTTGGAACCACAATTTCTTTCTTTGTTGGTCCTGTTAAGAATTGTTGAACTTCTGGAAGAGCTTTAGCTTGAGCTAATAGATCTTCTTTAGAGATATCAACCGAAACTTCAAGTTTACCGCGAAGTTTACCGTTAACCTGTACAACAATCGTTTGTGTATTACGAGTTAATGCAGAAGCATCGACTTCAGGGAATCTTGCTTCTGTTACATCTGTACCAAACTGAGCCAATAACGTTTGACTTAAATGTGGTGCAAATGGAGCAAGTAAAGTTAACAGTGTAGTGATGGCTTCACGTTCTACAGCAACGTCGTTGTCATCTTTTGCTTCAAACTTGTTGCTCGCATTTAACAATTCCATCAAAGCAGCAATCGCAGTATTGAATGCATGACGACGTTCGATATCATCACTTACTTTTTGAATAGTTTCGTGAGTTTTACGACGTAAATCTTGAGCATCTTTAGACAAGTTAGCAGCATCAATCGTAGAAGCTTGGTTGCCCTTTTCAAGGAAGCTTGCTACAAGGCGCCATACACGTTTCAAGAAACGGTTTGCACCTTCAACACCTGCATCAGACCATTCTAAAGATTGATCTGGTGGAGCAGCGAACATCATAAATACACGTGCTGTGTCTGCGCCGTATTGATCAATAATCGCTTGTGGGTCGATACCGTTGTTTTTCGATTTAGACATTTTTTCTTGTCCACCGATCACAACTTCTTGACCGTCACCTGAATATTTTGCAGAAAGAATACGACCTTTTTCATCGCGTTCTAATTCGATATCAGCAGGGTTAAACCAAGTTTTCTTACCATTTTCTGCTTCACGATAGAATGTATCCGCAAGCACCATGCCTTGAGTTAACAAGTTGGTAAATGGTTCATTACCTTGTACAACACCTTCGTCACGCATTAATTTGTGGAAGAAACGTGCATAAAGTAAGTGAAGAATCGCGTGCTCAACACCACCAATGTATTGGTTTACAGGAAGCCAGTTTTGAGCAGCTTCAGGTTTAACCATGCCGCCAGTAAAGTCTGGAGACGCATAGCGTGCGTAGTACCAAGATGACTCTACGAATGTATCCAATGTATCTGTTTCACGACGTGCATCACCACCACAGCAAGGACATTTCGTTTCATAGAACTCAGGCATTTTATTAAGCGGGTTACCTGAACCATCTGGAACAACGTCAGTTGGTAATACAACCGGAAGTTGGTCTTCTGGAACTGTGACTTGACCACAAGTATCACAGTTAATCATTGGAATTGGACAACCCCAGTAACGTTGACGAGAAACACCCCAGTCACGTAAACGGAATTGAACTTTAGAATTTGCTAAACCTTGTGGTTCTAATTTCGCAAGAAATGCATCAAAAGCAGCTTGGAATTCTAAACCGTCAAACTCACCAGAGTTAACAAGTTTACCTTCTTTTGAGCCATACCATTCTTGCCAATCAGTTGCAGAGTAGTCTGCATCGTCAGCGCCTTTGGCATCAATTACTTGCTTAATAGGCAAGTTGAACTTGTTAGCAAATTCGAAGTCACGTTCGTCATGCGCTGGTACAGCCATCACTGCGCCAGAACCGTAAGACATTAATACGTAGTTTGCGATCCAGACAGGAAGCTCTTCACCAGTTACAGGATGTTTTACAAACAAACCTGTCGCCATGCCTTTTTTCTCGGCTGTTGCCAAGTCCGCTTCTGCAACTGAACCCATGCGGCACTCTTCAATAAATGCAGCCAATTCAGGGTTGTTTTCAGCAGCTTTAAGCGCAAGAGGGTGTTCTGCTGCAACGGCAACATATGTCACGCCCATAAGCGTGTCAGCACGTGTTGTATAAACAGTTAAGCCATCAGCATAAATTTCGGTATTGGCAGATGGGAAAGTAATTTCCATGCCTGTAGAGCGACCAATCCAGTTACGTTGCATGGTCAACACTTGTTGAGGCCAGCCGTCTTGTAGGGTGTCTAGGTCGTCTAATAATTCTTGTGCATAGTCAGTAATACGGAAGTAGTACATTGGAATATCGCGTTTTTCAACCAATGCACCAGAACGCCATCCGCGACCATTTTCAACTTGTTCGTTTGCTAAAACAGTTTGGTCAACCGGATCCCAGTTTACTGTTGAAAGTTTACGATAGATTAGGCCTTTTTTATAAAGCTGAACAAATAACCATTGTTCCCAGTGATAATACTCTGGTGTACAAGTTGCAAATTCACGATCCCAATCTACAGATAGACCTAATTTTTTTAATTGGTCACGCATGTACGCAATGTTTTCAAATGTCCATTTTGCCGGAGCAACTTTATGGGCAATTGCTGCGTTTTCCGCAGGTAAACCGAATGCATCCCAACCCATAGGTTGTAATACAGTTTCACCTTTTAAACGGTAAAAACGGCTAATCACATCGCCAATTGTATAGTTACGCACATGCCCCATATGCAGCTTGCCGCTTGGGTAAGGAAACATTGACAGGATGTAACGATGTTTACCTTCGACAGTGTCGGCAACTTTAAAGACTTTACGATTTTCCCAATCTTGTTGAACTGATGGTTCAATCGTGTTTGCTTGATATTCGGGGTCAATGTGAGAAATAGTCATAGACGTAAGCTATACAACAAAAATTGATATTAAAGATTGTTGCACAGCATAGCGCAAAATCGACAAAAATGCAGTTTTGGGATGGATTTATTTTCCGTTAAAAATTAAACAAGAATAAACCTGAAAAAAGCGGGGTAATCATAAAAAAAGAAAAGTGGAAAAATCAAATAAGATGAAAAAATAGTCAGTTAAAAAATAATCATAGAAAAGTGTTTCTTTAATCTTGACTTTAGTGAATTAAACAACAAAAATGCTTCCTTTAGTTTTATATGCGATTATTTGATCACCCTTCGAATAACCGTCATGTTTTGTAATAGACATTCTCTCTAGCCGAGAGATTGATTTTACTTAAAGTATGTATATCCAGACATGCTTTATTAATGTTAAAAAAGCTTATACGGCTGAAAAACAGAAATTTTTCTATTGCAACGAAAACTAGACAATATGTGTGCTATAACAGTGCAGACAATTCAATGAATGAAACACTATTTGTGCCTTCCATAAATAGTGATAAAGATTTTAGGGTGAATCACGTTGGAACTTTTATCTGGTGGTGAAATGCTCGTTCGTGCTCTTGCGGACGAAGGCGTTGAACATGTTTTTGGTTATCCAGGCGGCGCTGTATTACATATTTATGATGCGCTATTTCAACAAGACAAAATTAATCATTACCTCGTACGTCATGAACAAGCTGCTGGTCATATGGCAGATGCTTACTCGCGTGCTACAGGTAAGACTGGCGTAGTACTGGTCACTTCTGGACCTGGCGCAACTAATACTGTGACTCCAATTGCAACAGCTTATATGGACTCAATCCCAATGGTGATTTTGTCTGGCCAGGTTGCATCACATCTTATTGGTGAAGACGCTTTCCAAGAAACTGATATGGTAGGTATTTCACGTCCAATCGTGAAACACAGCTTCCAAGTTCGTCATGCAAGCGAAATTCCTGCAATTATCAAAAAAGCATTTTATATCGCAGCAAGTGGTCGCCCTGGTCCAGTTGTAGTCGATATTCCTAAAGATGCGACAAATCCTGCAGAAAAATTTGCGTACGAATATCCTGAAAAAGTGAAGATGCGTTCTTATCAGCCACCTTCACGTGGTCATTCTGGCCAAATTCGTAAAGCAATTGATGAGCTTTTAAGTGCAAAACGCCCTGTAATTTATACAGGTGGTGGTGTTGTTCAAGGTAATGCATCAGCATTATTGACTGAACTCGCGCATTTACTCGGTTATCCAGTAACTAACACACTTATGGGCCTTGGTGGCTTCCCTGGTGATGATCCACAGTTTGTGGGCATGTTGGGTATGCACGGTACTTATGAAGCAAATATGGCGATGCATAATGCTGATGTCATTCTTGCAATTGGTGCGCGTTTTGATGACCGAGTAACCAATAACCCAGCAAAATTCTGTGTGAATGCTAAAGTTATTCATATTGATATTGATCCGGCGAGCATTTCAAAAACAATTATGGCGCACATTCCGATTGTAGGGGCGGTTGAGCCTGTACTTCAGGAAATGTTAACGCAATTGAAGCAATTGAATGTGTCTAAGCCAAACCCTGAAGCAATTGCTGCGTGGTGGGATCAAATTAATGAATGGCGTAAAGTTCATGGCTTAAAGTTTGAAACCCCGACTGATGGCACAATGAAGCCACAGCAAGTTGTTGAAGCTTTATATAAAGTCACTAACGGTGACGCCATCATTACTTCAGATGTGGGCCAACACCAAATGTTTGGTGCGTTGTATTACAAATACAAGCGTCCACGTCAATGGATTAACTCGGGTGGATTAGGCACCATGGGCGTAGGTTTACCTTATGCAATGGCTGCGAAGCTTGCTTTCCCAGATCAACAAGTCGTTTGTATTACTGGTGAAGCTTCAATTCAAATGTGTATTCAAGAGCTTTCAACGTGTAAGCAATACGGCATGAATGTGAAGATATTGTGCTTGAATAACCGTGCTTTAGGTATGGTGAAGCAGTGGCAAGATATGAACTATGAAGGCCGTCACTCAAGCTCATACGTTGAATCATTGCCTGATTTTGGCAAGTTAATGGAAGCTTATGGTCACGTTGGTATCCAGATTGATCATGCTGATGAACTAGAGTCGAAGCTTGCTGAAGCAATGGCGATTAATGATAAATGTGTATTCATTAATGTCATGGTTGATCGCACGGAACATGTTTATCCAATGCTGATCGCAGGTCAGTCTATGAAGGATATGTGGTTAGGTAAAGGGGAGCGTACATAATGAGACATATTATTTCTGTACTCGTTGAAAACGAAGCTGGTGCGCTTTCTCGCCTTGTTGGTTTATTTAGCCAACGTGGATATAACATTGAAACACTGAATGTTGCGCCAACCGAAGATCCAACTTTGTCACGTTTAACATTAACAACTTATGGTGATGATCATAAGATTGAACAGATTACAAAGCAGCTCAATAAACTTGTTGAAGTTGTAAAAGTAGTTGATTTATCAGAAGGTTCACATATTGAGCGTGAACTGATGTTGATTAAAGTAAAAGCGTTAGGTGCTTCACGTGCTGAAATTAAGCGAACAGCGGATATTTTCCGTGCGCAGATTGTAGACGTGACACCAACTACCTATACCATTCAAATAGCAGGGACAACTGAAAAATTAGATGGTTTTATCGATGCGCTTGCAGAAAACACTATTCTAGAAGTCGTTCGTTCAGGTGTATCTGGTATCGCCCGTGGCGAAAAAGTATTAGCCATTTAATTTTTTAAAAAGTATTTTAGCGGAGAACACAAATGCAAATTTTTTACGATAAAGACTGTGACTTATCAATCATCCAAGGCAAGAAAGTAGCGATTATTGGTTACGGTTCTCAAGGTCATGCTCATGCACTTAACCTTAAAGACTCAGGCGTAGACGTAACTGTAGGTTTACGTGCAGATTCAGCTTCTTGGAAGAAAGCTGAAAATGCAGGTCTTAAAGTTGCAGAAGTTCCTGCTGCTGTTAAGCAAGCTGACCTCGTAATGATTTTGACTCCAGATGAATTCCAATCACAACTTTATCGTGACGTGATTGAGCCAAACATCAAAGAAGGCGCGACTCTTGCATTTGCTCATGGTTTCTCTGTTCTTTACAACCAAGTTGTTCCACGTAAAGATTTAGACGTAATCATGGTTGCTCCAAAAGCACCAGGTCACACTGTACGTTCAGAGTTCCAACGTGGTTCAGGTGTTCCTGACCTAATCGCAATCCACCAAGATGCTTCTGGTAATGCACGTAACGTTGCTCTTTCTTATGCTTCTGGCGTAGGTGGCGGCCGTACTGGTATTATCGAAACTTCATTCCGCGAAGAAACTGAAACTGACTTATTCGGTGAGCAAGCAGTTCTTTGTGGTGGTGCGGTTGAATTAGTGAAAATGGGCTTCGAAACTTTAGTTGAAGCTGGTTATGCACCAGAAATGGCTTACTTCGAATGTTTACACGAGCTTAAATTGATCGTTGACTTAATGTTCGAAGGCGGTATCGCTGACATGAACTACTCAGTATCTAACAATGCTGAATACGGTGAATATGTAACGGGTGTTGAAGTAATCAACGAACAGTCTCGTGAAGCAATGCGTAATGCGTTGAAACGTATTCAATCTGGCGAATACGCTAAGATGTTCATTCAAGAAGGTGCGTTAAACTACCCATCTATGACTGCTCGTCGTCGTCAAAATGCTGCACATGGTATTGAAGTAACTGGTAATAAGTTGCGTGCAATGATGCCATGGATTCAAGCAAACAAAATCGTTGATAAAGAAAAGAACTAATTTTCTTTATCTAACGTTTTAAAAGAACCCTGCTTTAAGCAGGGTTCTTTATTTATACTATTTTATTTGAATATGAAAATTGCGATTAGGTCAACTTGACTAGATTAAATAAATTCTATATTTTTCATATAATTGGCTGCTTAAATTTTATTTACTTTATTGATTTGTAAAGTAAAAAATACTTGACCAAAAGATAGATAATGTTATTGTTTATAACTGACTGAATAAGTCAAATTTACTAAAATTTCTTTAACATGTTTAATTGTATTTTGGGCAATGAGTTGAACAAAATAAAAAAAAGTATTGAATAATCATGGAAGTCCAATATGGGTCATGTTGATTACGATAGCACATTGATCGTCGGCTCTTTTATTGCAGCTGGCTTCATTTGCTATATTGTAATTTCCATGGAGCAGCTAATATTCAAGCAAGTCTATAAGAAATTTGAGTCTTTAATTTTATTTATCAATGGTTTGCTACTCGCATTAGCAATTAGTATTGTCCATATTGTTGGTATACAAGCTTATCATCTGTTTGATACAACTAACTCTAATATTCCTTTAATTGCAGTTTCTTATGCCATCAGTGCTTTGTTATCTTGCATTGCGATGTGGTTGACTTCACGTTTTACACTCCCTTTATTCAGACTCATTCTGAGCTCGATTATCATGGGAATTGGAATTTCAGCCTCATATTACATTAGCATGCTAGGTTGGAATATTAATGTTTATAAAAAAGATTACACTTCGTTTTTACTTTTATTTTCTGTATTAATTGCAATGAGTGGTTCAGGACTAGCGTTTTTACTCGCCTATAAATTAAAAGATACGGAACGATACCGTTTAACTTTAAAAGTCGCATTTTCAGTTATGATGACCCTAAGCATTATGGGGATGCACTATACAGCACTTATCGCGACAAATATTACTGATAAATTTATTAGCCAATATCAGGCTGAACATGATTTATTATTATTCACAATTATTCTAGTCACCTGTTTGGTACTCGTAGCAAGTTTTATTGTTGCAATGTTAGAGCAACGCCTTACTCAACAGAATTTAGAGCTGCGCAAAGCAAATAAAGAATTAGCTAACCTATCTATACAAGACAATTTAACCAAATTACCTAACCGCCTTTATTTGGTGGATTATGCTGAAGTATTACTTTCAGATCATCGATACAAAGACCAGAAAATTGCTTTCTTATACATTGATTTAGATCGATTTAAATCGGTGAATGATGCATTTGGACATCATGTGGGTGATCAATTACTTATTCAGATGGCGAACCGCTTACATTGGCAACTCAATGAGAAGTGTAAACTGCTTAGAATTGGCGGTGATGAGTTTTTACTGATTGCAGAAAATACAAATGCAGAAGAAGCAGTTATTTTGGCTGAGAAAGTTCTGCAACTAATTCAGGAAAGTTATCAAATTTCAGGTAAAGAAATTAATATTTCTGCAAGCTTAGGCGTAGCACTATTCCCTGAACATGGACAAAATGTTCAGGATCTACTTATGAATGCTGATGCCGCGATGCTCATGTCTAAAGAGCAAGGCCGGAATACTTACACCATCTTTAGTTATTCAACCCATCAACAAGAAACGAGAAGTCAGTCAAAACTGATTAATGACCTTTATAAAGCCGTAGAAGAAAAGCAGTTTATTTTATATTACCAACCAAAATTTAACACGAATCTTGAAGTCTGTGGTGTTGAAGCATTAATTCGTTGGAATCATCCAGCTTTAGGTATACTCACGCCGCATATGTTTATAGAAGGTGCAGAAAAAACGGGTTTGATCATTCCAATGGGATATTGGGCACTCGAACAAGCTTGTCTACAAATTCAGGAGTGGGAACGTAGTAACACCCCATTTTATCCAGTCGCAGTAAACCTATCTGCACTACAGTTCGAAAATAAAAAGTTATTTAGTACACTCGAAGGATTATTAAAAAAATATCAGATTCAACCTCACCATTTAATTGTTGAGATTACTGAATCGACAGCAATGCGTCATATTGACTTGAGTATTCGAGCTTGTGAGCGGCTACGTGATATGGGTATTCGGGTCGCAATTGATGATTTTGGAACAGGCCATTCAAGCTTTTTGTATTTAAAAGATTTACCTGTAGATGAGTTGAAAATTGATCGTGGCTTTATTGTTGATTTAAAGCCGGGCTCTAAAGAAGAAGTTATTCTAGAAAGTATTATACATTTAGCTAAAAAGTTAGGCTTAACTGTAACAGCAGAAGGGGTGGAAACCCAGCAACAGGTTGAGATTTTAACGCGTTTAGGGTGTCAGCAGTTCCAAGGTTATTTGTTGGGAATGCCAGTTCAAGTCGATGAACTCATTGAGTCTCAAGGGGCTCACTTCGCTTAATATAATCTATCATCAATTTTATAATTTATATTCTTAAAATAAATAATTAAGATAATGCTAGTTTTTGAAAGATATTTATATGTTTTTAAAATTAATATACTGTGAGTATAAAGTATTGCTAATAAATTAATGGATATATTCTATAAAGAATAAAAATTTAAATAGATTTTTATGGAGTATTGTGAAGTATGTATAATAATTAGAGTTAATTAAAATATTCACTTTTATAAAATATAAATATCTTAATTTTAGTGATTGTTTTTAGTTGGTGGAGTTGGAGATTGGACCCCACCGGATTAAAAATATTTTATATCTTATTAAAATATAAAAGTTTAATTGAGTTGTAAATTAAATAGCTACACATTCTTGAGTTGTTTCGAACTCAATAAGTTTATTTATATAAGACCATGTTTCTTCTGAATTAATCTTTTTTTTGTTTATGGTGCCATCAATTATGATTCCATCTACGATGTTAAGAAAAAGTCCAGTTAGTATTTTTGTATTTTCTACTTCTAACTCCGAAAGGGCTGAAAAAACCAATGAGTAAATCCATTCCCGATACTCATTAATTTGATGCTTAATAGAGGGATATAGTTGCATGACTTCGATGGTCGCTTTTTTAAATAAGCAGCCATTAAAGTCATCTGTATTAATCCAATCAATATACCAGTTGAATATTTTCTTTAGTTTAATCAATGGGTTATTGGTATTTTTTATTTTTTCCAATATTGAATATTGGATCTCTAAGTTTCTCTTATAAAGACATTCTTCAATTAAAGCTTCTTTAGAGGCAAAGTATTTATAAAAAGTCATTTTTGCAACATTTGATTCGGCAATAATGCGATCAACTCCAACGGAAGTATAGCTTTTTTGGTTAAAGAGGGCTGTTGCTGTTGTTATAATATTTTCTCTTTTTGTCATCGGGTTCCCCGTTACGGATATTTTTTGATTAAGTTTGCTATTGTAAAGTGTATAAGCTTAAATAAAACTTATTTTATAATATTTAAAAAATTATATTTATTCAATAGCTTGGTTAATTTAAAAAAACAACATATTATATATTTAATTGGCAATAGTTTACTTTTTTAAATATTATTAATTAATCCGTTGATTTGTTGAGATAATACACATAGTATCAACTTGTTAAGTATAGGTGTACGGAATTTATTTTAGCAATTGAATGCAAAATTGGAATAAAGGGAAAGCCTGTAACTTAACTATAAGAAAAACTTTTTACAGAGAATCATTATGTTAAAAAAATTTGAAGACTTTAATAATCCAAGAGAAAAAGCATTGCAGGGGATGAGAAATAGTATTCCTGCAAAACAATGGGATGAAAATTTACAATTTCTTCAACAGTTAAGAAAAACAATTGCAGAATTACCAGTTTGTCAGCATCCTGCTATCGAATTGTTAAACAGTGGATATCTTGATAAGCAAAGTTTAATACGTATTCATTTGGAATATCGTCATGCGATAGTGCAAATTTTTACTGATGCTTTATTAAAGGCTCAGTTTTTGACAAAGCAGTTGGAACCTAAACTCCATTCTGGAGCTAAAATGTTTCCAAGGGTATTATTAAGTTTAAATATACTTGATGAGTTTGGTTTTCGTCCTGGGCTAGATAAAGATAATTACTATTTGGGGAATCCTGAATATGCTCATTATCCTTTATATGAAGATTTACTTAATGATTATGGCTTAACAGAAGATGATCGCCGTAATTATAGACCATCAAAATTTGCTGATCAGGTTAGGTCATTTTTAGAGTCTTCTTATGATAGCTATATTAATGTTGTGGCATTATTAGCTGTTGCAGAAGAAGAAGTCATTCTTTTTAGTCCTCCATTACGACAAGCAACCAAATTTGTGAATATTGATGTTGAAGGTGGGGGTTATTACCATGTTCATGGGGTATCTACTGATGAAGCTTCAGAGGCTGCTGACGATGATCATGAAGATGACCTTTGGTTCGCGTTAGCGCAAGCAATTACAAAAGATGATTATGAAAGCTTAACCAAGTTATGTATTGATTATTGTGCTTTATGGAATGAATTCTGGGATGCACAAATTGCGGATGTCCAATTTATTGAAGAAAAAAAACTGGCATAACTATTCTACTAATTCTTAAAAAAGCTCATCTACGATCAGATGGGCTTTTTTATTATAAAATTTCTAAGACGCTAAGCCCTATTTTAAAAAAAGTATTTAAAAAGCTTGTGAGTGGCTCATGGCTTATCAACAACCATTAAACACTTCTATAAATCTGCTACAATTACGCCAATTTTTATTTTGATCGACTTTAGGTCTTTGGCACTGCAATCTCCGCAGTAGGTGTATTTCATGAGTTTTAAAGATGAGTTAGCGGCACAGGTTGCTCAACGCCGCACATTTGCCATCATTTCCCACCCCGATGCCGGTAAAACGACCATGACAGAGAAATTACTGTTATGGGGTAAAGCAATTCAAGTTGCAGGGATGGTAAAAAGCCGTAAATCTGACCGCGCAGCTACATCTGACTGGATGGAAATGGAAAAAGAGCGTGGGATTTCCATTACCACTTCGGTTATGCAGTTCCCATATAAAGGTCATACTATTAACTTGCTCGATACACCAGGGCATGAAGACTTCTCTGAAGATACTTATCGTACTCTAACCGCTGTTGACTCGGCACTTATGGTGATTGACGGTGCAAAAGGTGTCGAAGAACGTACCATCAAATTGATGGAAGTTTGTCGTATGCGTGACACTCCTATCATTTCATTTGTAAACAAGATGGACCGCGAGATTCGTGAACCACTTGAGTTGCTGGATGAAATTGAGAATGTCCTCAATATTCGTTGTGTACCTATTACATGGCCATTAGGGATGGGACGTGATTTTGCGGGTGTATACAACATTCTTGAGAATAAGTTGTATGTCTACAAAGCAGGCTTTGGCTCAACGATTACAGATATTGAAGTACGTGAAGGTTATGACCACGCAGATATCCGTGAAAAAGTAGGTGAGTTGGCCTGGGCATCTTTTGAAGAGTCACTTGAGCTCGTACAAATGGCGAACGAACCTTTAGACCGCGAATTATTTTTACAAGGTAAACAAACTCCAGTTCTATTTGGTACAGCATTAGGTAACTTTGGTGTTGACCATGTATTAGATGCATTTATGAATTGGGCACCAGAACCTAAAGCTCATCCAACACAAGAGCGTGTTGTTGATGCAAAAGAAGAAGGCTTTTCTGGTTTCGTATTTAAAATTCAAGCAAATATGGATCCGAAACACCGTGACCGTATTGCCTTTATGCGTATTTGCTCAGGTAAATACGAGAAAGGTTTGAAAATGAATCATGTACGTATTGGTAAAGATGTTCGTATTAGTGATGCATTGACATTCCTTGCGGGTGAGCGTGAGCACTTAGAAGAAGCGTGGCCAGGTGATATTATTGGTTTACATAACCATGGCACAATTCAAATTGGTGATACTTTCACTAGCGGTGAAAACTTGCACTTCACAGGTATTCCTCACTTTGCTCCAGAAATGTTCCGCCGTGTACGTTTGAAAGATCCATTAAAGTCAAAGCAGTTGCAAAAAGGTTTGAAAGAGTTGTCTGAAGAAGGCGCAACTCAGGTATTTATGCCACAAATTAGCAATGATTTGATCGTGGGTGCTGTGGGTGTACTTCAGTTTGATGTGGTTGCTTACCGTCTGAAAGAAGAATATAAAGTTGACTGTGTTTACGAGCCTGTAAGTGTAAATACTGTGCGTTGGATTCATTGTGATGATGACAAGATTCTTAATGAGTTTAAGAAAAAAGCGCATGATCAGCTTTCTATCGATGGTGGTGGTCACTTAACTTATCTTGCGCCAAGTCGTGTGAACTTGCAGATTATGCAAGAGCGTTGGCCTGATATTCAGTTCCGTAACACACGTGAACACTAATCTTTAAGATTTGACAGACAGCTTCGAACAGAAGCTGTTTTGTTTTGAAAAATAAGAAAGGATGATGAAATGAATTTGAATAGAAAGACAGTTATTGCACTTTTAGTTGCGGTAATCATATTACTTTTGGCTATTTGCCTTTTTGTCTGGAAAAGCTCTCAACCTTCATCATCTTCTCAAATAAAATCAGCTTCTACCCAAAATCAAAATATAGAGAAAGCTGAAGTACTACCATTTCTAAACTTGCAGCAAGTAAAAGCTGATTATGCTTTACCATTTTGTGAGAAGAAAAATTGTATTGATGTCGATATTCAAACGATAAAGACCCAAGATGCATGGCTAAATGAATGGATCGCGAAAAGTCAGGCTAAGGTAATTCAAGATCAAATTGATTTGAAAAAAGACTTAAGTTTGCAGCAAGCCATTAATGCTTATGTTAAAAAGTCTGATGAATGGCAAGATAAATATTCAAAGAATCGGGCTTACGAATTGCATCTGCATACACGTATTGCATCGCAGCGTAACCAATATGTTTTATTGCAATTAGGACTTGATACCAAGCAAGAGGAGCTTACGATCAAAGATCGTTATTACTTTTTTGTGGCCGACCGAAAACTGCATAAGAGCTTAACTTTGTTAGAGGTTTTAAAAAAGGATCAGCAAACAGCTGTGCATCAAATGGTGCAGGTCGCATATCAAGATTGGTTAAAAAAGCAGACTGCTGACATAAAAAAAGAAGCACCAAAAACTTTATATTGGGGGCAGGCAGATTGGTTCTTTGATGGTGAAGGCGTTGGCTTACATTATCAGGCAAACCAGATTACTAAAGAAGCTCCACAGCTCGATATTTATTTATCTAAAGAACAGACCAAAAAAATATTACAACCCGAGGTTTATGAACAAATGTTTTAAGATGGTAGCAGAATTTGCAACCTCTATTTATATGCGCTAATTTCTTAGAAAGGCACAGCGTAATCTCCTTAGAATAAAAGGCAAAATATGATGTTATCTTCTAAAGCTTCACTGCGATTAACTTTGCTTGCTTCTGCTATATTTTTGGCAGCATGCCAACCTAAAGCTGATCCTAAGGATTCTCAAGAGCAGCAGAAACCAGCAGTCGAGGAACAAAAGCCAGTAGAGTTGACTTTGAAGGGTGAAACAATTCCTAATAAGGTGGTTTTACCTGATTGTGATGGTAAAACTTGTCCAGAATTTACGGTAGAGCGCTTACAGAGTAATTTTCCTTTTATTGACAAAATTATAGATCAACAAATCTTAAATACATTAAATCAAATTTTAGAAATTGCTGAACCTGATGCTAAGAATACGCAAGCGGAACAAAAAGCAGAAGCTTCAGCGGCAGCGGGTGCAGAGCAAAAAAATAGCTTTGATACACAGGTGCAACGCTATGCAAATTCATTTATTGATCTAGATAATGAGTTAAAAGCTTTAAGTAGTAATCATCAGATTAATCTTTTAGTTAAACCTAAGATTTTGCAGGCTCAAGGTAAAGTTGTAACTGTAGTGCTTAATAGTAGTAGCTATTTAGGAGGGGCTCATGGCTCTGCTGCACAGCATTATTATAATTTTGATTTAAAAGAGCAAAAGCAAATTAAGCTTGAAGATTTATTACGCCCTCAGCAAAAAGCAAGTTTAGAGAAGTTAGCTCATGAAGCCTTTAAGACATGGGTAACGGACTCTAAATTGGCTGATAATGTTGCTGACTATGAACAAGCATGGCCATTTAAATTATCTAATAACTTCTTGCTGGGTGAGCAAGGTTTAATCCTTCAATACGGTGAGTATGAAATTGGACCATATGTGGTTGGACTCCCTCGATTAGTCATTCCTTATGATCAATTGCAAGATGTGTTGAAAGAGGAATATTTGCCACAGCCTAAAGCTAAACCAGCTTCGGCACCAGTTGCAAAAAGTGCTGGCTAATGCATTTGTTTGATACTCATACCCATTTTGATGTTGCCGATTTTGATGAAGACCGGCAACAGTTAGCAGTCGACGCTAAAAAGGTGGGTGTTGACGCTTTAGTGTTAATTGGGTTTATGCAGTCACGCTTTAATGAGTTGGTGCAAATTCATCATCAGTTAAAAAGTTGGGAAAATGTGCCTACTTCATACTTAGCACCAGGTTTACACCCGTTTTATATTGAGCAGCATCAATCAGAACATTTGACTCATCTTGAACACATCTTGCAGCAAGAAAATTGTGTGGCAGTGGGTGAAATTGGCTTAGATACTTTTTTAAAAGAACATAAGCAGCCAGTTGTATATGCAAAGCAAAAACAATATTTTGCTGATCAGTTAGAGCTGGCAACCCAATACCAAAAACCAGTGCTGCTCCACATTCGAAAAGCGCATGGTGATGTGCTTGCTATATTAAAATCTCAAAAATTTAAATTGGGAGGCATTGCTCATGCATTTAGTGGTGGGGTAGAAGAGGCAAAGGGTCTTATTAAGCTTGGTTTTAAAATTGGTGTAACGGGGCAAATTACCAACCCAAATGCGAAAAAGCTTCATACTGTGGTAAATGCTATAGGTGCCGAGCACTTGGTAATTGAAACAGATTGCCCAGATATGACGCCGCTTTGTTGTCAAACCTCAACTGAACAGCGTACTCGTAATACCCCTGTTAATTTGCCTTACGTTCTACAAAGTTTGGCCGAAAATTTAAATATGTCAGAGCCAGATTTAGCTGAGTTGCTGTGGAAAAACTCTCAATCTGCTTTGAAATTATCGTAATAAAAATCAAAGATTAGAAATAGTAACTAAAACAAAACACAGCGATTAGAAAAGAAGCTTAAAGTAAGAAAACAACATGTAAAAACGTGAAAAATAACATTGCCAGACATGGGAGGATAACCCAATGGCTAAGTATAGCAATATCAATAGTTTTAATGCTTTACAGACGCTAACAGTAGGTTCCAGCAATTATCAGATTTTTAGCTTAACCCAAGCCGAGAAAAAGCTAGGTGACATTGCCAGACTGCCGAAATCATTAAAAGTACTGTTGGAAAACTTATTACGGTTTGAAGATCAACATAGTGTTAAAACGGAACACATTCATGCTTTAGCTGAGTGGCTAAAAAACCGTAGTTCCGATCAAGAAATTCAATATCGACCTGCACGGGTTCTAATGCAAGATTTTACGGGTGTGCCTGCAGTGGTTGATTTAGCTGCAATGCGAGCAGCGATGGCGCAAGCGGGTGGCGACCCTGAAAAAATTAACCCATTATCTCCTGTTGATTTGGTGATTGACCACTCTGTCATGGTCGATTATTTTGCCGATGATCAGGCTTTTGAAGAAAACGTACAAATTGAGATGCAGCGTAATGGTGAGCGATATCAATTTTTACGTTGGGGACAATCTGCATTTAATAACTTTAGTGTAGTGCCACCGGGGACGGGAATTTGTCATCAGGTTAATTTAGAATATTTGGCTCAAGCGGTGTGGTTAGGTGAGGACAACGGACAAACCTTTGCTTTTCCAGATACTTTAGTCGGTACAGACTCACATACCACCATGATTAATGGTTTAGGTGTATTGGGTTGGGGTGTAGGGGGAATTGAGGCCGAAGCGGCTATGTTAGGTCAACCGATTTCGATGCTGATTCCTGAAGTCATTGGTTTTAAATTAACAGGAAAACTACCAGAAGGAATTACTGCAACTGATTTAGTGTTGACTATTACTCAAATGCTCCGTCAAAAAGGAGTTGTGGGGAAATTTGTAGAGTTCTATGGAGATGGTTTAGCCGATTTACCACTGGCTGATCGTGCAACTATTGCCAACATGGCACCAGAATATGGTGCGACTTGTGGTTTCTTCCCGATTGATGAAGTGACTTTGGGTTATTTGAAATTAACTGGTCGTCAAAGTGATCGTATTGAACTGGTTGAAGCGTATAGCAAAGCACAAGGCTTATGGCGTAACCCTGGTGATGAACCTGTTTTTACAGATACTTTAAGTTTAGATATGGGCACAGTTCAGGCAAGCCTAGCTGGTCCAAAACGTCCACAGGATAAAGTTCTTTTATCTGATGTGCCGAAAACCTTTAATGCTTTAATGGAGTTAACGCTAAAACCGGCTAAAGAAGCTAAAGAGCGTTTAGAAAATGAAGGCGGTGGTGGCACAGCCGTAGAGGCAAAAAAAGCAAATATCCAGCATGAAAGTCCGTCATGTGTGATTGAAGGAAAAGAGTATCCATTAACTCATGGTGATGTTGTTATTTCAGCGATTACCTCTTGTACCAATACTTCTAACCCAAGTGTAATGCTAGCCGCAGGTTTGCTTGCAAAAAAAGCGATTGAAAAAGGCTTGCAGCGTAAACCATGGGTGAAAAGCTCACTTGCACCAGGATCGAAGGTGGTGACGGATTATTTGCTAGCTGCTGGGCTTACACCGTATTTAGATGAGTTGGGCTATAACTTGGTGGGATATGGTTGTACAACCTGTATTGGTAACTCAGGTCCACTACCCGAACCAGTTGAAGAAGCAATCCAATGCCATGATTTAAATGTTGCATCTGTACTTTCTGGTAATCGTAATTTTGAAGGACGCGTACACCCATTAGTTAAGACAAACTGGCTTGCTTCGCCACCTTTGGTAGTCGCTTATGGTCTTGTTGGTAATATTCGTACTGATCTAACTACGCAACCTATTGGGCAGGGTAAAGATGGACAACCTGTTTACTTAAAAGATATCTGGCCAAGTCAGGCTGAAATTGATACTGTCTTACAGAAAGTAAATACAGACATGTTCCATAAAGAATATGCTGCGGTCTTTGATGGTGATGAAAGCTGGCAAGCGATTCAGATTCCAAAAAGTAAAACCTATGAATGGGCTGATGATTCGACTTATATCCGCCACCCGCCGTTCTTTGAGGGCATTGGCGAACCTCCAAAACCAATTAAGAATATTGAACAGGCACGTATCTTGGCAGTACTTGGTGACTCGGTAACAACTGATCATATTTCACCGGCAGGTAATATCAAAAAAGACAGTCCGGCTGGCCGATATTTGCAAGAGCAAGGTGTTGAACCAAAAGACTTTAACTCTTATGGTTCTCGACGCGGTAATCACGAAGTCATGATGCGAGGTACTTTTGCCAATATTCGTATTAAAAACGAGATGCTAGGTGGTGAAGAGGGTGGTAATACTATTCATGTGCCAAGTGGTGAAAGGCTCGCTATTTATGATGCAGCAATGCTTTACCAACAAGAGCATACACCACTCATTATTATTGCTGGGAAAGAATACGGAACAGGTTCTTCACGTGACTGGGCTGCCAAAGGAACGAACTTATTAGGCGTGAAGGCTGTGATTGCTGAAAGTTTTGAGCGTATTCACCGTTCAAACTTGGTAGGTATGGGCGTGTTGCCATTGCAGTTTATTGATGGGCAAACTCGACAATCTCTTAACTTAACTGGTCATGAGGTGATATCAATTCGAGGTTTGTCGGATGGCATAGAGCCTCATCAAATTCTTGAAGTTGATGTAAAAGGGCCAAATGGAGTAGCGAGTCATTTTAATGTGTTATGTCGAATTGATACGTTAAATGAGGTTGAGTACTTTAAGGCCGGTGGTATTTTGCATTATGTACTTCGGAATTTGATTGCTTCATAAATTGGCTAAGCTTGCACAGCCTTGTAATGAATATGAATGAGTTAATGTTGGGTATATAGCCATATCCTTACTTTTTAAGGATAAAAAGTAACAAAAATCCTTTGTCGGGCTGACGGTATGTCCTTATACCGCAGCCCAACTGAGCGGCATCCATGCGCCTGTCACACTAGTAAACAATAGTTTAAATCTTAAGCCGTATAATTTGATTAATAATCATAAGACTTGTCGTGAGTTTAAATATTACAGTCTCAAGTTTTCTTTGATCTAAAATACACTTTCTTCTGAAAAGCAGTAAAATAACTCCCGTGTTTTATATCCCCTCAAAGAGTAGCAATGACCGATCTCCAACAAGATGAATATGACCGCCGTTTTGCAGGTGTAGCCAAAGTTTATGGTGATTCATCGTTCCAGCACTATGAAAAAAGTCATGTGATGGTGATTGGTATTGGTGGGGTCGGTAGTTGGGCGGTAGAAGCTTTAGCGCGTACAGGTATTGGTGAGATTACACTAGTAGATATGGATGTGGTTGCAGCATCAAATGTGAATCGTCAGTTACCTGCAATGACATCAACTCTGGGTTGTGAAAAAGTTGAGATTATGGCGGAACGTTGTCGCCAAATTAACCCACGTATTAAAGTTAATATTATTGATGACTTCTTAACGCCTGAAAATGTCACAGAGCTTTTAAACCCTGTACCAGACATTGTTTTGGACTGTATTGATGATGTTAAAGCAAAACTGGCTTTAATGCTTCATTGTCGTTTTAATAAAATTCCTTTAATTGTATCGGGTGGAGCAGGTGGTAAGCTCGATCCACTTAAAATCCGCGTGGCCGATCTATCAAAAACAGAACAAGACCCAATGTTAGCGAAGCTACGGAGTCAACTTCGTGCTCGAGGCATTTGTAAAAAGCCAAAAGAGAAATTTGGTATTACCTGTATTTACTCAATCGATAATCCATTTTCAAGTGCAGATGTTTGCCCATCAGCGGGCTTACGTTGTGGTGGCTATGGGTCAGCTGTAGTGGTGACTTCAAGCTTTGCTATGATTGCTGTGGCTGAAGTTTTGAAAAAGCTTGATTTAAAGAAAGCCTAATTTAAATATTGAAAAGGCATGTGCTTATGTGAGTGCATGCCTTTTTATTTTTGAGAGAAACTATTTAATCATACAGCTCTATGTTGTCTTGCTGGGGTTGTGTGGGTAACTGCTGATCATAAAATTTAAAACACCATAAAATTAGAACAACAACGGTGAAAATGACAAACCCTTTTAAATACTTCATGAATAATTCAATCAATTGAATGGTCTTGATAAAATTCTAGCGAAGGCTATCTATCTAATCTAATATAGAAAATAGACCTAATAATCTAATTTTGAGATGGTTATGCTCACATTAAAACAATTTCAATATTTTATAAAAATTGTTGAAGAAGGGAGTTTCACTGCTGCTTCAGAGAAATTATTCATTGCTCAGTCTGCTTTAAGTCGGCAAATGAAGCTATTAGAGGAAGAAATTGATTTTCAGTTATTTGATCGTACTGATAAGAAAGTAAAACTCACGGCGGCAGGAGAGGTCTTCTATAAAAAAATTAAAGATAATATGCATTATTTAAATGAGATCATTGGAGTTTCTAAGAATATTGCAGAAGGAAAAAATCGTCAGATTAAAATTGCTCATTCGAGCAGTATTATTATGGATGATAAAAAGATCCAGATATTAAAAGAAATTAGCTTAACGCAACAAATCAATTTTGAGATAAATACCTTGTCATCTGAGCATCAGATTTTGGCTTTACTGAATGGGGAAATTGATATTGGTTTGATTAGACCACCAGTTCTGCATAGCCTTGAAGAAATAACGCCCTTGAAACTATATGAGCAGCCATTATTTGCAGCTGTTTATATTGATCACCCTAAATTTAAAGAAACACAAAGTATCCAGATAAAAGATTTAAAAGATGAATATTTTGTTTCGACTCCACATCCTAAGCGGGGAGGTTTGAGTTATTTAGTCTCAAACTTGTGTATAGGGGCTGGCTTCTGGCCTAAAGCAGCGACGATCCAATCACGTAAGCTAAACCAATTACAGTTAGTTGCTGCAAACTTGGGTATTAGCATTGTTCCCCAAGAGTTTGAGCAAATATTACCCCAAAATGTAAAGTTGATTCCTCTAGAAAATAGGAATCTTTTATCTGAAGTGGTTTTAGCTTACAGAACTAACCAGAGTGATCTGATTCAACCTTATGTTGAGCAGATCTACCATCTGCTGGAAGTGTGAGCTGAAATAATTATTGTGGCCTAATATGTTCACTAATAGAAAATGTATATTCCGTATCACCTTCTAACTGACGTTCCTGAGATAGAATGTCCATTTTGGGACGTTTATGCTGGTAGAATTCCAAATTGATACAACCACTATTGTTAACCGCATAGCGAATATAGTAACGATCCGGCTCTAGATAAAATATTGCTTCTTCAAATGAGTGCAAAGATAGAATTTTCTTCTTGTCGTGATAAATCACAGAAGGACAGTCTAATATTCCATTTAAATATTGTTTTCGTATCACATGGATTCGAGCTTGAGGAGTCGTCCCTTTTAATAAATATTGAGGTTGGTAAATCCGCTTTTCGGGTACTTTTTTAAAAACCTCTATAATGTTTGTATCAGAGGCGGCATAAGTCATGCTAAACGATGTCAGTAAGTAGAAGCTCAGCAGTATTCTTTTCATAAAGTTCCATCATTATTTTTGATAATTACAATATGAAAATAAAGCAAAAAAGAAGCCAAGCTGGGTTTAAAACACTCGTTTGATCAGTTGTTTGAAACAATTAAAGCAATTGAACATCTAGTTCTTAGGTAGATTACCCTAGTCGATAATAGGTATAAGTTACGCTGTCATCTTTATAGACGTCATAGCTATTTTGTTTAAAGTCAGAGACCCATTCACTTCCAGTGTACCCTGCAATGTGACCATAAACGTGGTTGCGGGTTCTGTGAATGATGTAAATGTCACCTTCTTGAGGTTCGTCGAAGGCTGGATCAATTTGTTTATAGCCAATCTTTTTGAGGGTATCGCCCCAATCTGAAGCTGCGATTGGGTGGTTTTCAACATTAGCACCAGCAGATTCGAGTGCAAGACGGATACTACGTGCGCATCTAGCTTTACTGCGTCTAGAAGTAACGCTTTCTAATTTTTCTACAAACTTTTCTACATCGATCGGTGGGTTGGTTGAAGTTTGATGATTATTGGGTTTCATGGTGAAAGGATAAGGTAGGCTGGGTGCGCTGTGCGATACAACAATGGCTGCCTGATTTGAATCCTGATACATGTAATTATCAGCTACTTGTCCGTCATAAATAATCATCGTGAAATCTCTACCGTGCTACCCATATCCATATTAAAAAAAATCACCACCTACCTGTGGCGTTCAGAGATACTAATAGGCGTATCTTAAAAGTTTTGTTTATGTTATGTAATAACGTATCTTTTTTCCAGAGGTGTCTGCCTTGGAGCGAAAATATACTTATCAAAATAGGTGGTCAAAAATTGTGAAATTTAAATTATTGATATCATTATAAATAAATAACTAATCAGAGCTTAAATTTGAATATTTTTTTCCAACATTTGCGAATATACTCGAAATCTAAGTCTCTGATTTAAAATGCCACATTTTCTTACAATTTAAGAAGTCGTTGTCAACTTAAACCTGCTGCTCTTTTACATACTCTTCAGTGCGAATCATAGCTGCTCGCATGTTCTGAATTGCATTTTCAACATCAGCTAAAGTTTTTGCGTTTCCGCCACTTAGCGCCTGACGCCATTTACGAGCACCCGGTAAGTTTTGGAATAAACCTAAAATATGACGTGTAATGATTGAAAGAGGAGCACCTTCAGCCATGCGTTGCTCAATATAAGGTAGCATTTGTTCCATAATATCGAAACGATCTGGCGCTTCTAAATTCCAAAGCTGTCCCAATTCGGCGAGTAGATAAGGATTGTGATAGGCTTCACGGCCAATCATGACACCATCAACATGTTGTAAATGAGCTTGAGTTTCGGCAAAAGTTTTAATTCCGCCGTTAATTTCAATGGTTAGGTGTGGACGTTCTTGTTTTAAGCGGTATACATCTTCGTAGCGTAAAGGAGGAACTTCTCGATTTTCTTTTGGAGACAAACCTTTCAAAATAGCAATACGGGCATGCACAACGAAATACGTACAACCTGTTGCAGCGACAGTATCTACGAAATGTAGCATTTCTTCGTAAGACTGCATGTCATCGATACCGATACGGTGCTTTACTGTTACCGGAATATTCACTGCCTTTTGCATGCTGTGAATGCACTCAGCAACCAAGTCTGGTTCTGCCATTAAACATGCACCGATTTTATTGTTCTGTACACGGTCACTTGGGCAGCCTACATTCAGGTTGACTTCATCGTAGCCCCAGTCTTCAGCCATTTTTGTGCAAGTGGCAAGCTCTTGTGGGTTTGAACCGCCAAGTTGTAATACGATTGGGTGTTCTTGAGCGTTATAGTCTAAATGACGTTTTGCATCGCCAAATAGAATCGCACCTGTAGTCACCATTTCTGTATAGAGCACAACGTTTGGGTTAAACAAGCGTGCAAAGAATCGGTAGTCCTTTGTAGTCCAGTCCATCATAGGTGCGACAGAAATACGAGGTTGTAACGATTGAAGTGATTGCATAGCCAATAGACCCAAAAGTCGCTAAATTAATGGAAGGGCAGCATTATACGGGGTTTAGCCTTGAATCGACAGTGGCATTTAACCGGGTAATTTATAACCACCCTTATGTTGAATATAGTAAGATGATTTATAACAATTTACTTTATGAGTGAGCGAGCTGCTTTTTTTTGTAAGAAAGCATCAATGACACTAAATAAAATACAAAGCAGAACAAGAGCTACACCTGCAACACATGTCATAGTCCACCCGCCATGATTCCAAGCAAAAATCCCTAAGGCAGAGCCACCAGCTCCTCCAATAAAATAAGTCGTCATATAGATGGCATTAATACGAGATTTAGCATCTGGACGTAAACGGAAAATAATGCTCTGGTTGCTGGTATGGACGAGCGCGAGTGCTAATTGAATTAAAGCAAAGCCAATAACATAAGTAGAAAGGAGGGTTTGTCCGAAATAGAAACAAAGCCAGCTTACCAAAAATAGCCCACAACCCATCCAAGTGAGTAATCGTGTGTAGCCTTGGTCGGCATATTTACCAATATAGCGTGTTGATAATGCCCCAAAGATACCGACTAGTGGGACCAGTCCGATAAATAGATCGGGCAAATGGTGTGCCGAAGTCAAAAGTAAGGCGATGGTAGAATATAAAATACTTACTGCGGCAAAGGCGAAAGCGCCTGTAAGCGCTCTTAATAATAGTCGCTTTTCCTCTTTTAAGAGTTGAGCCATGGAAACAAATATTTGTCCATAGTTCATTTTCATACGTAAGACATAAGGTAGGCGGCTTTTTAAGGTAAATGCCAATAGAAGCATTAATACGCCGCTGACGACATACACTACTTTCCAGTGGAAAAGGTTGGAAAATAAGCCAGCTAGACTGGTAGAGAGTAAAATCCCGACCAATAAGCCACTCATTAAAAAACCAATGATCTCGCCAGTTTTTTCGGGTTTTACGGTCATTGTGGCAAGTGGGATCAGGACTTGGGCAGCAACAGAAAACAATCCCGCTAAAATTGTACCAATCCACAACATGGGTAAGTTCACCGCAAAAGCAGATGTAAATAGACCAACTGCGCAAAGCACCATCAAAAACGGAATAGCTTTGGCTTTATTGACAATATCACCCAATGGGACAATAAAGAGTAAACCGAGGGCATAAGACACCTGAGCAAATGTCACTGTTAAAGCGGCTTGTGCTTGAGTTACAGCAAACTCTTGCTGAATAGAGTGAATTAGAGGCTGACAATAATAATTCACACCTGCACATAAACCGCATGCTGCTGCCATCAACCAAAGCAAAGGTTTATTTTGACTGATATCTTCAGGGGTAGACATGACGTTCTCTCAGTTTTATTGGGTGTATGCCGTTGCTTCAACTTCAATAAGCATGTGTTCTAGCGCAAGGCGCGGCACAGGAATAAGTGTACAGGCAGGAAAAGGATGATTTTTCCATAAATTTTGCATAATTTTAATCAAAATTTGATGTTTTTCGACCGAGTGGTCAACAACTAAAACTCTCAATACAGCAATATTGCTAAGCTCTGCATTGGCTGCTTTTAAAGCATGTTGAATATTATCAAAAACTTGGTTCGCTTGTTCTTCAAAACTTGGGCTTAATTCACCTTGGGAATTTTCGCCTCCTTGACCTGCTACATGAATAATATTCTTAAAGCTTTCCACTACAGCAACATGACTATAAGCGTTTGGCGTTGGGTTATATAAAGTTGATGGATTTATGATTTTAAAAGTTTCTTGACTCATTGGAACTCAACCGTTCATTAAAATTTAGATGAGTATCCAACCTCAACTTAAGTTGAGGTCAAGAGAATTTAATGTTTTAGTCTTTTCTTTCTAAGCGTAATCATCATGACGCCGACAATATTAAGAAGGCAGCCAACCCATTGCCATATATTTAGGTGTTCATTTAAAAAAGCAACGGCAAACAAAATTGTTAAAACTGGTCCAATTGAAGCAATCATTGCAGATTGAGAGGCACCTAATCGTTCAATGCTTTGCATGAGCATAACGGTGGGTAACACGGTAACTAAAAAGCCTAAGCCAATGCCATACCAAATTACACTAGAGGGGAGTTGTAATAGAAGTTGAATAGGTTGAGGTGTGCTTAATACGTAATGAGTTAATGTGCCGATACAAGCTACAGTTAAGGCTAACCCTGTGAAATTCCAAGAGCCAAATTTCTTAATGAGAGGTGGCGTAAGCAACAAATAGCCGGCGAAAGCTACGGCACTTGCAAATACGAAACTTGTCCCTATCCAGAAGTTGCCCTGAATTGGTGCGTTGTTGTGCTCCTGAAGCATAACCAGTACCGTTCCACCATAACTAAGAAAAATGGCAAATAAACTTTTTACATCTAATTTTTGTTTGTAGAGTAAGCTTGATACAATGACTGTAAGCGTGGGATATAAAAATAGAATAATTCGTTCTAAAGAGGCACTAATAAACATAAGGCCCATGAAATCGAGCCAACTTGCAAAATAGTAGCCTAATAGACCGGCAAAAATTAAAATTAGCCAATCCTTCTTTTTTATGCCCTGATTATGATGCCTGTTAAACCAGCAAATTAATAGAAAGAACGGTAAAGCGCTTAACATACGTAAAGCCATCAGGACCGTACCGTCTACTAATGGAGAAAGGGCATAAGTCTGTTTAATAAAGATTGCTTTTGTACTGAATAGAAACGCAGAGCAAAGAGCAAAAAAAGACCCGATTTGAAACGAAGATAAAGAAATTTTCATATACAGGACTGTATAAGAGAGACTATTGTCTGTAAAAAAAGAAAAACCTTCCCATATTACACCTCTAAACAAATATCGTGAATCATCAGTTCAAAATATGGGTATTTATTAAATAAATAGTGGGTGGTATTTTAAAAAAGTTCAATTAGAATCCAAATTCTGTACAAAGAATACACATGGGGGAAACATTGCAGCTCGCAATGTTTTTGACAATGAGAAATTAGCTTGAGGAACGCTCATGCAGATCGGAATCCCAACCGAAACTGTCGTCGGTGAAAATCGTGTAGCTGCTACGCCAGAGACAGTAAAGAAGTTGATTAGCGCTGGTCATAGCGTTGTGATTGAACGTGGTGCTGGTGTAAAGGCTGCGTACATTGACAGTGCTTATGAACAGGTCGGTGCAACCATTACGGATGATGCCTATACGGGTAGTCAAATTATTTTGAAAGTTCGCGCACCACAGAGCGGGGAAATTCAGAAACTTGCAGCAAATACCGCTGTTGTAGCAATGTTTGATCCTTATCGTAATACCGAGCTAGATCAGTTTGCGAATCAACAAGTATCTGCTTTTGCTTTAGAACTGCTTCCTCGTACGCTTTCTCGTGCACAAAACATGGATGTGTTGTCTTCTCAAGCAAACTTAGCTGGTTATAAGTCAGTTTTACTTGCTGCTGCTGAATATCAACGCATGTTCCCAATGCTTATGACTGCTGCGGGTACTGTAAAGCCTGCGCGTGTTGTGATCATGGGTGTTGGGGTTGCTGGTCTTCAAGCGATTGCAACTGCAAAACGTTTAGGTGCAATTGTTGAAGCGACAGACTTACGTCCTACAGCTAAAGATCAAGTTGAGTCTTTAGGTGGTAAGTGGTTAGACGTCCCAATGTCTGAAGAAGAGCAACAACGTGCAGCAGATGCCGCTAAAAATGGTTATGGATGGATGCCGGGTGAGCAATACATCAAAGACCAAGCTGCGATTGTAGATAAAGCTGTTTCTAATGCTGACATCGTGATTACTACTGCATTGTTACCAGGTCGTGATGCACCGCGTTTAATTAAAGCTGAAACTGTTGCCAAGATGAAACCGGGCTCTGTCATTTTAGATATGGCTGTTGAAACTGGTGGTAACGTTGAAGGCTCTAAAGTTGGTGAGACTGTGTTTACAGAAAATGGCGTGAAAATTCTGGGTGTTCCAAATATTCCGGCAACTGTAGCAACAGAAGCTTCTGCATTGTATGCGCGTAACGTTTTTAATTTTGTAGAGACCTTATTCGACAAAGAGAAAAACTTTGCGATTAATCAGGAAGACGAAATTCAAAAAGCCCTATTGGTCACTCATGGCGGTCAAGTACTGCTTAAGCGTGGTTAAGGAGATTTCTCATGGTTGAAACTATTACAATTTTCGTCCTTGCCATCTTCGTAGGTTATTACGTGGTTTGGGGTGTTACGCCAGCTTTGCATACACCACTTATGGCGGTAACCAATGCGTTGTCATCTATTATTGTGGTAGGTGCGATGTTGCAAACTGTAGGTCTGCCAGTTTTAGGTGTAGATGCTAACGTTGCATTTCAAAGTGTGAATGTGGTGAGCGTACTCGGTGCGATTGCAGTATTTTTGGCAAGCATTAATATTTTCGGTGGCTTTGCAGTAACTGCACGCATGCTGGAAATGTTCAAGCCTAAGCAAAAGAAATAAGAGGGCTTTGACATGGAATTTATTCAAGCAAATGCAAACTGGTTGTACCTTGTTGGCGCAATCCTCTTTATCTTGACGCTTCGTGGCTTATCTGGCCCTAAAACAGCAATTCAAGGTAACCGTTACGGTATGATCGCGATGGCGATTGCAGTTGTAACTACCTTCTTTGTTGCGAATAACCCAGTTATTTGGATGATCGTTGGGGCAATGGTGTTAGGTGCAATCGTGGGTATCGCGCGTGCACGTACAGTGCCAATGACTCAAATGCCGGAAACTGTTGCGCTTATGCACTCATTAGTGGGTTTGGCTGCTGTTTTAATTGCGATTGCTGCAATTTTACATAATAACCAACTTACTGAACTATTTGCTCAAAATGAGGCGGCTTTAACCGCAGCTGGCGTGCAGCATGCACACATGAGTAAGGTTCACTTATTTGAATTGTTTGTTGGTTGTTTCGTTGGTGCGATTACCTTTACCGCATCTGTGTTTGCGTACGGTAAATTGGCTGCGAAAAAATGGGCTAAAACAATTTCTGGTGCATGGGTTAAACCTGTTCAAGCACTTATCTTTGTTGCGATGTTGGCTTGTGGTTTCTACTTCTTTACAACTGGCAACATGACTGCTTTCTGGGCAATGACAGCACTTGCACTTGCATTTGGCTGGGTGTGGATTGCACCAGTCGGTGGTGGTGATATGCCTGTAGTGGTATCGCTTCTTAACTCATTCTCTGGTTGGGCTGCGGCAGGTATTGGTTTTACACTTGAAAACAACATGTTGATCGTTGCGGGTTCTCTTGTAGGTTCATCTGGTGCGATTCTGTCGTACATCATGTGTAAAGCAATGAACCGTTCGATCATCAATGTATTGTTTGGTGGAGCAATGGGTGGTGCAGCAGTTGCATCTGCAGATAAAGGTGAACAAGTTCAACGTAACTACCGTTCAGGTTCTGCTGATGATGCTGGCTTCTTAATGTCAAATGCGGACAGCGTTGTGATTGTACCGGGTTATGGTATGGCGCAAGGTCGTGCTCAAAATGCGGTAAAAGAGTTGTGTGAACTTTTGAAAGAACAGGGTGTTCGCGTTCGCTTTGCAATCCATCCGGTTGCGGGTCGTATGCCTGGTCATATGAACGTACTACTTGCTGAAGCAGACGTAGCATATGAAGACATTTTGGAAATGGATGAGATCAACTCAGACTTCCCTGCAACTGATGTAGTACTTGTAATTGGTGCAAACGACGTTGTAAACCCAGCTGCAAAAGATGACCCAAGCTCACCGATTTATGGTATGCCGATTCTTGAGGCTCATAAAGCGCGTACAATCATGGTGATTAAGCGTTCTATGGCAACTGGTTATGCTGGTCTAGACAACGATTTGTTCTATAACGAAAAAACAATGATGATCTTTGGTGATGCTAAGAAAGTTGTTGAAGATATGACAAAAGCAATTAACGGTACAGGCCACTAATTTGCTTTGAAATAAAAAAACCACCTTCGGGTGGTTTTTTTATTTGGGCTGATTTTTTAAAGAAATTTTTCTACAAGATCCATAGATTGTTGATATAAGTCACGTGCCAGTTGCTGATTTTTAGCATGTGATGATTTCCAGTCTGGCATATGTGCACTCACATATTCACCATTACGGTTCTGCCATGCATCTCCAGTTGCCATTTCTGTAATGAGGTTTGCTGGAACTGAAGTTGGTACTAGTCCTAATTTCATCGCCGCATAGACAGGTTTTGGTAGGTCTCGATAAATATCAGAAGCAACACCGCCGGGATGTAATGCATTATTGGTAATTGAACTTCCAGCTAGCTGTTCTGCTAATGCATTACTAAATAATAAATTTGCAAGCTTTGATTGACCATAATAGAACAGGGGATTGTAAAAACCTTCTGCACGAAACTTGTTGGGTTTAATTGAACCCACCCAGTGGGCAATAGATGCAAGATGGATAATGCGCGCTTTAGGAGATTGTTGTAAAACTGGGAGTAGTTTTTGAGTTAATAAAAAATGGCCTAAATAATTAACCCCAAATTGTTGCTCAAAGCCTTCACTGGTCAACTGTTTGGTTTTGGCAAATAAACCTGCGTTATTAATGAGTACGTCAAGATTGCTATATTTATCTGCAATTTCATCGGCAGCTTTTCTAGTTAATTCAAGGCTATTTAAGTCGAGAGAAACGACATCGACTTGTCCTTGGTTAAGTGAGCGTAGTTTGTTTTGTGCCTCTTGCGCTTTTTGAGGATTTCGACATGCCAGGATCACATGTTGCCCTTGTTTAACGAGTTGTTCTGCTGTGGCGAAACCTATGCCTGTATTGGCACCAGTAATTAATATCTTCACTTTCTGTACTCCGGTTATGCTATTTATTGGTGGGGACTTCAAGAATTTGTATAGTGCTGCAAATTTGACAATTTGTCATGTCAAATTTAAGAATGGGTGATGACTGACAGCTTTTGGACTTTCACTTAATCTCTATAATCAAAAATGGAGGTATTTATTTTTATTTAATGTGATGGGGGTTATATTGGCTATTTTTTACTTTAACTGGATGCTAAGAATGATAATATTTGATTGATATATAGTAATTATTTAAGGAATTTAAGTGGTTAAAAAAATAATATTCTTTTTAATCTCATTTATCAGTTTTTCCTTTTCATCGGTAACTTTGGCAGAGCCTCTTGAGGAGGTAAGTGAAAAATATGCAAATTGTTTGATGGGGCAAGTTGGGCCTCAAATAAAAATGAATAAAGATGAAAATGATATTGTTGAAGATGCTTTCTATAAATGTAGACAAGAGGAAAAGGAATGGATGGGGGTAACTGATATAAAAAAATTGGCGGGTGATGATTATAAAAATATAAGTGAGGAGCAACTCAAACTAATTTCTGAGCTACAAAGTGATATTGTAAAGAAAATGAAGATAAATATGACTGAGGAAATGCTTAAAGTTATTCGAGAAGAAAGAAAAGTTAGTACACAATAAACTGTAGGTGGTAATGAAAAATATCACCTTTAACAACTAAAAAAGCGGCTCAAAAGAGCCGCTTTTTTTAAAAGCAAAATTTTAAGCAACCGACTCTGGAGCGGTACGCCATAAGCTTTCTAAATCATAGAATTTACGAGCTGTTGGTAGCATTACGTGTACTACAACAAAGCCGAGATCAATTAAGATCCATTCTGCATCTCGTTCACCTTCAACGCCAATCGGGCGGAAACCGGCTTTTCGAGCTTCTTCTGCAACATTGTCAGCAAGTGCTTTGACATGGCGAGTAGAAGTACCACTTGCAATTACAATAGCATCAGCGACATTGCTAATTGAGCTAACATCTAACTGGAGAATATCTTTTGCTTTTACATCAACTAAAGCGTCGTGGACGACTTTGAGACAAGCTTGTACGTCTTTATTTGAGGTGTTCATTGCGAAATCGTGAGAATTAGACACGCTGGGCGATGGTTCTAAATTCATATAGGGTATATTTTCCTGACAATTACTCACTATCTAATATAGTGGTTTTCGCACTAAATTTCAAACAGAAGTCGTAACAGTTTATATATTTACATCATCAGAAAAGTATTTTTTCTTCCATGTAAACGACTGATTTGAACCATTTTCAGGTTTATATTCCGCTGCAATATAGTTCTGATATGAACTTTGCTTTAACCAGGAAAAAATTTGTTCATAAGGAATTTGAGCTGTATCAGGCTCATGGCGGCCCGGACAGTCTGCAAATTGAATATGTCCAATTAAGTTAATATTCTCTTGTAAACCCTCAAGTACATCTTCACCCATCATGGCCATGTGATAGCAGTCATATTGCATTTTGAGGGCAGGGTGATTGACTGCTTCTAGCATTTCTTGGCCCTGCGCAATGTTCTGCACCAAAAAGCGTGGCATATCCGTGCCATTAATCATTTCGAAAACGGGTTCTATACCATGTTCACTGAGTAAGTTGCAGGCAAGTTTTAAATTGGCTGCTAGTGTTTTTAAACAAGGAAGCAAGTCTGCATCTAGTGGTTGTTTGCCCGCTAAAATATTAACACGAGGAACTTTTAAAGCCGTAGCATAACTAATAGCCAATTCTAATGCCTCATGGAAAGCTGTTTCTTGGCCAGGAATGCCTGCTAAACCGTTTCCACCTTGCATAAGATCACCGGCAGGCACATTAATTAAACAAAGGCTGAGGTTGTAGCGTTCGAGTTGAGTTTGAATATCTGCAATAGACAATTCATAAGGAAATTGAATTTCGACATATTCAAAGCCCTGAGCATGGGCCAGAGCAAAGCGTTCAATTAAAGGAACTTCGGTAAAAATCATGGATAAATTGACTGCAAGACGACCCATACTCAAACTCCGTTTATTTTTGCTCTATTAATTGAATCATAGTAGCTAAATCTTTCTCGGCAAAGCCATTTTTTTGGTGAGTTTGTAGCTGTAATAGAGCTTTTTGTGCAACTGGGATATCTAAATTAACATTGTTAGCCAATGTTACTGCGTTGTTAAGATCCTTTGATAATGTTTGAACTTTCCACTGAACAGGTTCAAAGGTATGAGTTGCCATACGTGGGGTGAGAATTTGAAAAGGTTTTGAATCTGCAAATCCACCCGCTAAAGCTGGAGCGAGCAAAGTCGTATCTACACCTGCTCGATCTGCAAGAGCAACAGCTTCTGCAATAAGCGCACTGTTGGCTGCAACAATGAGTTGATTGCAGATTTTGGTGGCTTGGCCAGTTCCTGTATCTCCCATCCGTGTTACACGTTGAGATAAAACATTATAAACAGGCGTTAATTCTGTAATGGTTTGAGCATCACCACCTGCAAAAATAACAAGCGTGCCTTGTTCTGCTCCAGCTGTTCCACCTGATACAGGTGAATCAATCCAAATAACGTCATGTGTGGCAGAAGTTTGAGCAAGCGTTTTTGTTGCAGCAACAGATAAGCTCGAGAAATCAACAATTACCTGTTTAGCTTTTAAGTTCGGCTGAATTTGTTCAAATACTGCCTCTACGGCTTTGTCATCTGCTAGACAGATTAAAATAACAGGATATTCGCCAATATTTATAAGATCTAGAGGCTGTGCGCCGATATCAATCAGTTCTTCACATGCAGAAGGGGTTCGATTCCAAACCGCAACTTGAAAGCCAGCTTGAATAAGGCGGGTTGCCATGCGGCTCCCCATAAGCCCTATACCTAAAAAAGCAATAGGGGTGTTGCGATCAAAATTCATAATCTAAGCTCTTTATTTATATTGGCGTGGTAAAAAATTAACTTCCGGATGTTTGTCTTTTTTACGAGCAAGTTTGCTATTTTTACCAAGTAATAATTTAAGTTGCCAGATTTTTTCTAGACGTAATGATTTTTCTGGTTGGTGTTCCATTGCATCAAGTACACGTTTTGCAGCAGTGAGAGCATCGGGTGAGCGTTGTAACATTTCAGTGGCAATTTCATTTGCTTTTTCTAGCGGAGAGTCACTTAAATGAGTTACAAGACCAATTTCTTTTGCATAATTTCCATCGAAAACACGAGCGGTTAAGGTGAGTTCTTTTGCAAGATCAACGCCAATTAGTCCCTTCAATGAACGAGTAAGTCCCATGTCTGGCACTAAGCCCCAACGGCTTTCCATAATCGACATTTTAGTGTCTGGATGAGAAATGCGAATATCAGCTGCTAAGGCAAGTTGCATTCCGGCACCAAAACAATATCCTTCAAGAGCTGCAATCACAGGTACAGGTAAATTTTGCCAAATCAGGAATGCTTTCTGGAATAGGCTTTGTCCGGGTTTCACAAGCTCCCAAATGGCAAAAGCGGAGTTTTTCGGATTATTCAGATCAGATAAATCAATTCCAGCACTAAAAACTTGTGCTTCACCTGTCAAAATCACACAGCGGATCTCTCTATCTTTTTTAATGGCTTTTGCTGTTGAAACGAGTTCTTTGAGAAGGGCAAAACTCATGGCGTTACGTTTATCAGGACGGTTTAGATAAACTGTTGCAATGCCATTATTCTTTTCAATACGTAAAAGTGCCATGAAATTCCCGCTTATTTTTTTATCGATAAGCGGAGCATAACATGGCTGTAATTTGGAAACATGACAGCTCAGTCATGCCTATTTAGTCGGTCTGTTAGTCAGGGATTACTAAGATTTGATGAGCAGCACTTTCTACTTCTTTTACAACAAGTCCTAACTCATCAAAGCGTCTCATAACTTCTTCAATAAAGCTTTCATCGGCTATACGGCGTTCTTTGCGTAGTGTTGAAACAAATTGCTCAAAGTCACCGGTCACTTGTTGTAGTTTTGGAGTCCCTACATAGCGTGTAGCGCCATAAAGACGATGTAAAACATGCTCAAGTTGAGGGAAGTCTTCAAGCTCAATAAGCTGCTGCATTTCGTCTAGCTCAGTTGGGAAACTATCAACTAACATTTTAAGTAAATCTTGAGCAAGATCTTCTTTGTTTGCTGCAAGCTGCAAGCTTTGTTGCCAGTTTAGAATTTCTGGGTCTAATGCTTCTGCAACGACATGATGGTCTTTATCTGGAGCTTTTGCTGTAAAGTTGTTTTTAGTCCATTGCGTTAGAATCTGGATAATTTGTTCCATTTGAATTGGCTTGGTGACATAGTCATTCATGCCGACTTTGAGAAGTTTTTGTTTTTCATCGGCAAGGGCATGGGCTGTTAATGCAATAATTGGAAGTTGCATTTCACCATCTAAAGTCGACTCTAATGAACGAATAGCGCGAGTTGTATCAATACCTGACATAACAGGCATTTGAATATCCATAAACACTAAATCAAATGGTTTGAGTTTCTGATCGATTCGCTCTTGAATCAGATTAAGCGCTTCTTGACCACTGATTGCTTTAGTTGTTCTAACGTTAAGTTCACCCAGTAGGGCTTCTAAAACAATTAAGTTAGGTAAATGGTCATCCACTGCCAGAATGTGTAAACCCTGACCATTAAAGTCTTGTTGTTCCTCTTCAAAAATAGGCTGATCATTTAATAATTGAATGAGTCCGCTTCGGCTGAGTGGTTGATAGAGAGGACGAGCACGATATTCAGTGAGCATGTTTGGCTCAAGCGTCATTTGATAGCCATAAACTGCCAAATTACCTTGATAACGACTACGAATTTCTTTTAATAACGCTTCAGTATCACCACTATGGTCAACAATGAGCCATGTATTATCTTTCTGATCAAGATGCTTTAAGCGGCTAAACAAGTCCAGAATCGATTGCGTCTCGATGTGAGGAACATGATAGTTCTCAAGGTAATAACGTAAAACACTTGCTGTAGCGGGGTGGGCAAGATAAGACACCACTTGTAAATGTTCAAAGTGCGGGTGTTCAATCTCGTAATCTTCATCTACTACAAATTGTGCGGTAAACCAGAAGGTTGAACCTTTTTCTGTTGGAGCACGTTCCTGATTGTCCTCAAAGCCAATTTGGCCATGCATGAGATGAACGAGCTGTTTAGAGATCGCAAGACCTAAACCTGTACCGCCAAATTGACGTGTAACGGATGCATCACCTTGCGAGAATGATTCAAATAATTTTTTACGATCTGTACCGCTTAAACCAATACCACTGTCTTGAACACTAAAATGAAGTAGGCACTGTCCGATATCATCATGCTCCATACGAACACGAACAATAATTTCGCCATCTGGAGTGAACTTAATCGCATTCGAAATCAAGTTAGTCAGAATTTGTTTGAAGCGTAAAGCATCACCAATCACTTGTTGTGGAATATTGTCGGCATAGTAAAAAGCCATAGCGATATGCTTTTGGGCAGCCAGTGGAGACAGCATATCCATGACGTCAAAGACGGCTTCTTCTAAATCAAACGGCGCTGTTTCGAGCTCTAATTTACCAGCATCAATTTTTGAGAAATCTAATACATCATTAATTAATGCCAATAAATGGGCTGATGACTTGCGAATAGTTTGCAGGTAAAGATTTTGTTCGTTATTTAGGTTTTGTTGACGAAGTAATAAATGAATAAAGCCATCAATACTGTTTAAAGGCGTTCGAAGCTCATGACTAATATTGGCAAGAAAAACCGATTTGGCTTGGTTTGAAGAAATCGCTTGGTCACGTGCTTGACGATAGGTAATGTTTTGAACTTCTAAGGTATCTAGCGTTCTGCGTAAGTCTTCTTCGGTTTGTTCGGTGTGTTCTTTTAACTCTAAAAAGCTAAAGTGCAATCGTTTAACAACGTTTGCAATATCACGCTGTAATAAGCGCAATTCACCCGTACTGTTAATGACCATATGCTGGTCCAACGTGTCTGCATTTAAACGTTGCAACTGCATGCGAATTTCGTACATCGGTGCAATCCAGCGACGAGAGTAAAAATTCAAGCAAAGTAAAAGTAACAGTAAGGTCATTAAGCCAGTAATGACGAGGGCAATCAAAATACGGTAACGTGCCAATTCTAGTGGCTGATTATCCATTTCAATCACAAGCCAGACAGGTGCTTTTCCGGGTGTGTCGCTAATCCGCTGTCCATAAATATTGTTGTGGTTATAAGAGATTGGACCAAAAAAATTATTTTTTTCAGTAAAGTTTGGCCAATAACGATTGTCTCGATAACCGATACTTAAATAAGTCTGACCATTGCTATCAATTAACGCAGCACGTTTTAGATTTTTTTCATTAAACATGCTTTGCATGATGTGCTGAGCATGGTCATATTCATCGGGCTGTAGTTCAACTAGGTGGTATAAATCTAGTGCGATTTGATTATAGCGGGCTAAAATTGCTGAGGCATGATGTAGCTGTTGTTGTTTTACTGAATGCGAGGTTTCAGTTAAAACCAGAAAAGCACCAACACACGTTAAAATCATAATGGGCACAAAAATAAGAGCAATCAATTGCCCATATGCGTGATTCAGACGTAAGCGTTTCGATAAGGTTTTATTGAAATTAGACATGGCTACATCAGATTTATCTCTCTGTACGGCATCTTATCACGCTTTATTTTAAAACAGACGGCATTTTATAAATGACCGAGCTTTAATCGCTTTCATGAAAAAGCATATTGAAATGGGTGCAGTACCGAGCATTTTTTCATACAATAGGCCCACCTCGATATAGGTGTTGATCATGAGTAATACACAACCTGATTTTTTAGCTGACGAATTTTTGTTAGATCACTATGTAGGTAAGACACCTCTAGTTCGTTTGCAGCGATTAGCTTCTCATACGCAAGCGATAGTTTTAGCAAAATTGGAAGGTAATAATCCGGCAGGTTCTGTAAAAGACCGTCCTGCATATAACATGATTATGCAGGCAGAAAAACGTGGTCAAATTAAACCGGGTGATACATTAATTGAAGCAACTAGCGGTAATACAGGTATTGCGTTGGCTATGGTTGCGGCAATGCGCGGCTATAAAATGAAACTTATTATGCCGAACAACATGAGCCAGGAGCGTAAAGACGCAATGTTGGCTTATGGCGCAGAGCTGATTGAAGTAACACCACAGCAAGGTATGGAAGGTGCACGAGATTTAGCCTTGCAAATGGAAAAAGAAGGTAAAGGTCACGTTTTAAATCAGTTTGGTAATCCTGATAATGTTGAAGCACATTATTTAACAACTGGCCCTGAAATTTGGAAACAAACAGGTGGGAAGATTACCCATTTTGTAAGCTCAATGGGTACAACCGGTACTATTATGGGCGTTTCTAAATATTTAAAACAACAAAACCCAGATATTCAAATTGTTGGTTTACAGCCAGCAGACGGATCAAGTATTGCTGGTATTCGCCGTTGGCCAAAAGAATATTTGCCTACTATTTTTGATAGTAGCCGTGTGGATCGTATTATTGATATTCCACAAATTGAAGCTGAAAAAACTATGCGTAAATTAGCACGTATGGAAGGTGTTAGTGCTGGTACATCTTCAGGCGGTGCAGTTTGGGCATCAATCAAAATTGCAGAAGAAAATCCAGATGCTGTTATTGTTTGCATTATCTGTGACCGTGGCGATCGCTACTTGTCTACAGGTCTGTTTTCAGTACAGGACGATAACTCATAATTGAGAGAAATAATGCGTTTCCCTACCTTAGTTTTTGATATTGAAACTTTAACTGATTTAAAAGCGGGTGCGCATTTATATCATCTTGATTTACCTGAGGCCGATGTAGAGCAAGCATTGACGAAAATCCGTCGCCAAGAATCTGGTATGGATTTTCAGCGTTTGCCTTTACATGAAATTGTGTGTATTTCTGGCTTATGGATCGATGAGTCTGGTTTTCGATTATTTTCTTTTAGTCGAGAACAATATTCTGAAGCAGAAATTTTGCAGAAATTTCTATCTATTTTTGATAAGCGCCATCCGACTCTAGTAAGTTGGAATGGTTCACAATTTGATTTACCAGTTATCCTATTTCGCGCTATGTATCATGGGCTCTCTGCACCCGGTCTGTTTGATCAAGGTGAGATTGATAGCCAGAAGCGTTTTAATAATTACCAAAACCGTTATCACCATCGCCATATAGATTTAATGGACGTGATGGCAATGTTTAATGGTCGTAATTTTCAAAAGCTTGATGATATTGCCTGTATTTTAGGTTTACCGGGTAAGCGTGGTGAGTCGGGTTATCATGTGCCGGAATATGTTCGTAATCAACAGTGGTTAAAATTGACGAGCTATTGTGAAGGGGATGTGCTCAATACATGGTTTATTTATTTGCGTTGGTTAGTACTAAAAGGCCAATTAAATGCAGATGAGCATAACCATTGGATCAGTTCGAGTATTGAATATTTACAGACTATGCCACAGCAAGCCGATTTCCTTGAAGTATGGGAGCGTACTTCGAAACATACCGAATTTACTTCTCACTATTTTAATTCTTCAGATTTTTAGGTTCATTCTTTGAAACAACAAGCCAAATCTCGCAACCTTCAACAGCCTGAATATATTTTTCAGGTTGAAACACTTTCTCATGAGGGGCGTGGAATTGCGCATTATGGTTCTCATCCTGAGCACCCTGCAGATAAGCATGGCAAAAAAGTTTTTATTCGTTATGCATTGCCAGGAGAAACTGTAAAAGCTCGGATTACCCATCAAGCGAAGCGTCTTGAAGAAGCTGAAATGTTGCAGTTGTTAGGAGAACCTTCAGCACATCGTATAGAGGCAATTTGTCCTCATTATGGTATCTGTGGTGGATGTAGCATGCAGCATATTCATCCTGATGAACAAATCCGTTTAAAACAAAATGTACTCCAGTCACATTTACAGCATTTTGCAGGTATTCAACCTGAACAGTGGCTAGAACCGATTCGATCTTTACAAAGTGATTATCGTCGTCGTGCTCGAATAGGCGTGCGCTATTTGCCAAAACCAGATCGCTTAATCATGGGTTTTCGCGAACATCATAGTAATCGTTTAACTTCGATCCATAGCTGTAGTGTTTTGGATAAAAACTTATCAAATAGTCTGCCTGAGTTACGCACTTTACTCCAAAGTCTAAAAGGCAAAGCGCACATTGGTCATGTAGAATTAGCAAAAGGTGATAATGAAATTTCTTTATTGGTTCGTCATGTAGAAAAATTAAACAATTCTGATGTCAACCAATTAAAGCAATTTGCGTTACACAAAGGGTGGCAGTTGTATTTGCAACCTAAAGGTCCTGAAAGCATTCGTCGTATTGATGATGAACAAGGTGCTTTACGTTTACATTATGCCTTAGAAAGGTTTAATGTAAATTTTGCTTTTTCGCCATTGGATTTTACTCAGGTCAATGCCACAGTAAATGAACAGATGGTTCAATTGGCATGTGAATTGCTTCAGTTGCAACCAGGTGAAAAGGTGCTTGATCTATTTTGCGGTTTGGGCAATTTCTCACTCCCGTTAGCACGATGTGTTGGTGAGAGTGGTCAGGTTGTCGGTGTTGAAGGGAGTGAAGAAATGGTGCAGCGAGCAACAGCTAATGCGGAATGCAATAGTTTGGTGCAAGCAACCTTCTTTTCACAAGATTTAACAAAAGATTTTTCGCATCATTCTTGGGCAAATCAAGGATTTGATGCATTATTGATTGATCCTCCTCGTGCTGGTGCATATGAAATTATGCAGTATGTATCAAATTTTGGAGCAAAAAGAATCGTTTATGTATCATGTAATCCAGCTACACTGGCAAGGGATGCGGGTGTTTTGGTCCAATATGGTTACCAGTTAAAAAAAGCAGCAGTGATGGACATGTTTACGCATACCGAACATGTTGAATCCATTGCACTATTTGAAAAAATTCAAGAGATAAACGATTAAAAACATGAGTTACATATTGAGGAGAATGGTATGGTCACAGTACGTGAACAGTTACCTGAACAACTAACCGAGTTGTCAGAGGAAACGACTGTAGAGCATGCCGCCGAAACGCAAATCGGTTTAGCCTCATGGTTGGATCGGGTGCGTGAAATATTAGATGGGGCGGAGCTTGAACAACTTGAAAAAGTCGCTCATTTAACCCTGCAAAAAGAGTTAGATTCAACGGTTAATCATCGTTCCAATACTTTTGCTACAGGCGTTGGAATGGCCGACATTCTGGCACATCTCCATGTAGATGAAGATACTTTATCAGCAGCAATGCTTTATCGTAGTGTGCGTGAAGGCATTACCGATATAGAAGAAGTAAAACAGAAATTCGGGGAGCAAGTTTACAACCTTGTCAAAGGTACTTTGGCAATGGGTAAACTCTCAGAACTTATTGAAAAAAATAAACGGTTAGAAGATCACTTTAATAATAATCAACGAGAACATCTAAGCGGCATTTATAAAATGCTGATTTCGGTGACCGAAGATGTTCGTGTTGTTTTAATTAAACTTGCTGAACGTACTTATTCTTTGCGAGAGCTTGCAAATTCCTCTCGTGAACGCCAAGAACGTGTAGCGCGTGAAATTCTTACTATTTATTCGCCGTTGGCACATCGACTTGGTATTGCTCAGCTTAAATGGGAACTTGAAGATCTAGCGTTTCGCTATTTGGCTCCAGATCGCTATAAAGAGATTGCTTCATTACTCAATGAAAAGCGTTTAGAGCGTGAGCATTATATTCAGTTCGTCATTGACCGTTTGAAAAATGAGTTAGCGTCTTACGGCATTGAAGCTGAAATTACAGGGCGTGCAAAACACATTTATTCGATTTATCGAAAAATGAAGAGCAAAAACCTGAGCTTTGACCAACTTTATGACATTCGTGCTTTGCGTGTGTTGGTCAATAGTGTGCCAGAGTGCTACCACTCTTTAGGTATCGTACATCAAATCTGGCGTCATATTCCGCATCAGTTTGATGACTATATTACAAACCCGAAAGCCAATGGTTATCGTTCTTTGCATACGGCTGTAATTGCTGAAAACAAATCTCTTGAAGTGCAAATTCGTACTCACGAGATGCATGATGAAGCAGAGTTAGGCGTATGTTCACACTTTAACTATAAAGAAGGTTCAAAGAATACCGACCATTCTTTTAACCATCGTTTGCATTCATTACGTGCCGTTTTAGAACACTATCAAGAACGTAATGAAACGACGGTACATCAAAACGAAGATGAAACAGAAGGCTTTGAACAGTTACAAGACTTTGAGGGCTTTGAGAAGATTTATGTTTTCAGTCGTGATGGTGATATTAAGGAATTGCCGCGTGGCTCAACAGTTTTAGATTTTGCCTATCATGTGCATACAGAAGTAGGGAATAAGTGTTATGCGGCGCGGGTCAACCAGCGTTATGTGCCACTTACCTATACTTTAAAAACGGGTGAACAGGTTGAAATTTTAACTAAAAAAGATCGTGAACCAAACCGTGATTGGTTGGTGAACTCTCTTGGTTATATTAAAACCTCTCGTGCACGTGACAAGTTGCGTCATTGGTTTAGGCAGCAAGACCGTAGTAAGAATCTTGAAGTAGGCCGAGAACTGCTTAATAAAGAGTTAGCTCGTCTTGCGATTCACCCAAAAAGTATCGACTTAAACGATTATTCATCACATTTTAATGTGAAGACCGGCGACGACATTTTGGTGAATTTGGTCAGTGGCGATATTAGCTTACATGCCCTGATTAATCAGGTGAACCGCCAAATGCATCTAGATCAGGATGAGCCTGAACTAGTACTTAAACCAACGTTAAATCCGCGTGCTAGCCATACGCTATCAGCACATGGCATTTTAATTGATGGTTTAGATAATGTAGAGCTGCACATCGCTCAGTGCTGTCAGCCGGTACATGGTGAATCAATCGCTGGATATATTACTTTGAACCGTGGTGTCAGCATCCATAAAGTCATTTGTTCTGACTATCAGCGTATGATTAAGCAAGAGCCAGAGCGTGCTGTTGAAGCTGATTGGGAAATGCAGCCAACACGTGGTCAAAGCGTTCAGATTGTGGTGGAAGCTTATGATCGTCGTGGTCTTCTTAAAGACTTAACTCAAGTGATTTTCTCTGACCAAATCAATATTCGTCAGGTTAATACAATTTCTGAGGCAGATGGTATTGCCAATATGAAGTTGCTCATTGAGGTTAAAGGTTTAGCGCAGCTTTCTCGTTTATTGGCTCGCCTAGAGCAACAACCGGGAATCATTAGTGCGCGACGCATGATTCAAGGTGTTTAATAAATTAAGTAAAAAGGCTGTCAAATGACAGCCTTTTTACTGCAAATTACTTTCTAGATAAATAAATATTGGTGAGTCGATTTAGAAATTGTGGGCTCAACGTTGATAGTTGATAAAGCAGTTTGGTTTTTATACCCACTGGAGTGTGGGTAGGTGTCCAAAAATGAGCCTTTTTCTCTACAAGCGTAAGCACCTGCTGAGCAATATCATTTGGGGTTAAATCTATCCCCATATTTTGAATAGTGCCTGCATCCATATTGTTAACCATTGCAGTTTGTACAAATAGCGGCATCACATCTAAAACGCGAATACCATATTTTTTCCATTCCACATCTAAACCTTCAGTAATCCCGCGAACAGCAAATTTACTGGCTGAATAAGAGACCAAATCAGCTTGACCATAAATTGCAGAAGCCGAAGAGAGGTTGATAACGCGTGCAAAAGACGCTTGCTTTAAGTAGGGTAGAGCAGCGTGACAGCCATTGATTACGCCGTTTACATTAATATTTATTGTTCTTTGGTGAGCTTTAATATCAGTCGTTTCAAAAGCGCCAGAATATAAAATACCTGCATTATTTACCAAAATATTAAGTTCACCAGCCCATTCGGTAAATTCTTTTAATATGTGTTGCCACTGGCTGTAGTCACTTACATCTAGATAGCCGGCACGGGCATTTGGCCCTAAGTCATTTGCTAGTTCCTGAGCAAGCGATTCATTAATATCATAAATGCCTACTTTATATCCTTGTTTGTAGAATACGCGTGCAATTTCAGCCCCAATACCTTGAGCGGCACCACTAATCAGAATACTGTATCTCATCTTTTTTCTCTTTGTCAGTACAATAGTGCGACTGATTTAATCGCTTTGATTTTGATCATAACAAATTAAAATCTTAGTTTGACTGACCGACTTTTTAAACTTGAGGGTTACCATGGATAAATTGCTTAAAATCATGCAAGAGTTACGTGAAAAATGTCCGTGGGATCAACAGCAAACTCCAATGTCACTGACTAAATATGCGATTGAAGAAGCATATGAAGTCGAGGCGGCCATCCGCCATGGCGATATTAATGAAATTAGAAATGAACTAGGCGATTTGTTATTACAGGTTGTGTTTCAATCACAAATGTTTAGTGAGCAAGGCGCTTTTAACTTTCAAGATGTTGTTGAGGCAATAAGTGAAAAGTTAATACGCCGTCATCCCCATGTTTTTCAGGCAGATCAACTTAATAATTTAAGCCCAGAACAAGTAAGTGAGCTTTGGAAACAAATTAAACAACAAGAAAAACAAGGCAAGCCGCAATCAAGATTAGATGAAATAAAGCATGGGCCAGCATTGTTACAGGCACAAGAAATTCAAACAAATGTAGCTAAGGTTGGGTTTGATTTCGAAACGGTAGAAGATGCCTATGAAAAACTAGAAGAAGAGTTGGATGAGTTTAAGCAGGCCCTAAAAAATCAAAATATTGATGAAATTCAAGACGAATTTGGAGATTGCCTGTTTTCATTAGTCAATGTTGGACGTAAACTTGCGATTTCAAGTGAAACATCACTTTTATCGACAATACATAAATTTAGAAGCCGTTTTGCTTTTATTGAAGATCAAGCCCAAAAACAGCAAAGAACATTAGAAGACATGACCCTGTCTGAAATGGATGAATTGTGGAATCAGGCAAAGCGGCAGTTAAAGTTAGGGGAAAAAACACATGCAGCTCAGCATGAACCTTTGGAAGAATAAGCACAATATTTTCATTGTTTTATTTTGGAGCCTGATTTCTTCAACCTTTGTTCAGGCTCAATCTTTTGATCAAAATTTTAAGGAGTGGAAGGCGAAACAGCAGAGGTATGATCAGAAGTTGAGCATACAACACGCTTCTCATTCTAGTGTTCCAAAAAGCTCAGCCATGACTGACTCTTCGGGACAAGTTCATTTGAATCAAGCCAATATTGATGAGCTCCAAAAGCTAAAAGGTATTGGTGAGAAAAAGGCTCAGGCAATTGTGGAATACCGTCAAAAGAATGGTGGCTTTAAAAATATTGATGAATTTAAAAACGTAAAGGGCATTGGTCCAGCCATTTTTGAAAAGAATAAAATGCGTTTGACTTTATAAATCATCTGTCTGTCAATTATCATTTCATGTGCAAACTACAGAGAATCAAATTGCCCTTTGTGTGCGTTAGAGCTATGATTAGCGACAACTTGTTATTTACGTCCTGACGTAGGAGACAGCGTCTTTTGCAAACCTTGCGAGCGTCAAAATGTGGTTTGTCCACAGCCCAACTTCCTTCTTCGATTTTAGATGTGATCGATAGCCTGACTAAAGCTGGCTATGAAGCTTATATTGTTGGGGGTGGTGTCCGTGATTTAATGCTAGGGCTTAATCCTAAAGATTTCGATGCAGTCACTAACGCAACACCTTCCCAGATTAAAGAAGTTTTTGGTCGACGTTGTCGAATCATTGGCCGTCGATTTGAATTAGCACATGTCTATTCAGGGCGTGAGCTTATTGAAGTTGCAACTTTCCGTGCTCCTCCAAAAAAAGCAGTCACTAGTGCTTCAGGCATGATTTTACGTGACAATAACTGGGGGACTATCGAACAAGACTTTGCTCGACGTGATTTTTCAATCAATACGCTATATTACCAACCGCGTAAGAGTATTGTGCTCGATTTCTGCAAAGCAATTGATGATGTAAAAAATAAAACTCTACGTTTATTGGGCGATCCGGCACAGCGCTTCGAAGAAGACCCAGTGCGTATGCTGCGAACTCTACGTTTTGCAGCTAAGTTAAATTTCAAAATTGATTCAAATATTCTCAATATCTTTGATGCTGAAATGACGCAATTACTGCGTGATGTCTCTCCGCATCGTTTATACGATGAATCTCAGAAGCTGTTCACAATGGGACATTTGGCGCGTGTTTTGCCAATGTTGATTGAGTTTGGTGTCTGGAAGCAACTCTTTGCAGATATTCAGCCTAACCTCACTCCATTTATTTTAAGAGCAGCAAAAAATACAGATCAACGTATTCAGGTTGGGAAAACAATTAACCCAGCATTTTTCTATGCAGTGTTATTGTGGCAACCATTTTTAGAGCGTTGTGAGTTTTATTTATCTAAAGGTATTGTGCCGGCTGAAGCCCGTGCACAGGCTGGTTTAGATGTCTTAAAACGTCAAGCAACACGTACAGTTATTCCTCGCTTTGCAGAAACTTTTATTCGTGAAGTTTGGGAAATGCAGACCCGTTTGCTCAATCCAAAACCACAGCAAATAGAAGCATTGGCTGGACATGCTCGTTTCCGTGCAGGTTTTGACTTCTTATTACTTCGTGAAAAGTCAGGTGATGACACAACACAAGGAATGGGAAGCTGGTGGGAAGCCTACCAAGAAATGTCAAATGACGAAAAAGAAGCTGCGATTAGCCAATATAATCGTCAGAAAGCTAGAAACCGTCGTAAAGCTGCTGCTGAACCTATTGAAAATAATAAAGTTGACACGGAAATTGAACCTTTGGTTGATATTCCGGAACCACGTACTCGCCGTGGGAAAAAAGAACGTACTAGACAAGATCAGGCAGTTGGCCGATTTGTTGAAAAAGCGACTACTTCTGAAGCAGGCGTGATGGGCGATCATCCAATTTTAAAACGTAAGCGAGTACAACGTGATTTAAGCCAAGTCGTCTTTGGGCCAACGCAATGACAATAACCACTTATATTGGTTTAGGAAGTAATTTAGGCGATTCACGTCAAATTTTATCTGAAGCCATTGCTAAGCTTAAGACGTTAGGAATGGTTAAAGTCTCTAGACTTTATCAAAGTCCGCCTATGGGACCTCAAGACCAGCCAAATTATTTAAATGCAGTTGCAAAATTAAATACCTATCTTGAACCTTTAGATCTGCTGGATCATTTACAACGGTTTGAGCAAGAAGCTGGCCGTGTACGACTTCGTCGTTGGGGTGAGCGAACCTTAGATCTGGATTTACTTATTTATGGCAATGAAAAAATTCACAATGAGCGCTTAACTGTGCCGCACATAGGCATTCTACAACGAGATTTCGTTGTGATTCCTTTATTAGATTTAGATGCTGATTTACAGATTAATGATCAGCCACTTAAAAATTTAGAACTGATACAGCAGCCAACGCTGACTGTACTTGCGGATGAGTCTTGGGCTTAAGCTCTCGATTCATTATGTTCTGCAAACTCCTGTAGAGGATATCATCATGATTAGTCTAAGTGACTTAAGAAAATTTAAAGCCGAAGGACGTAAGTTCTCTTGTCTAACTTGTTACGATGCAAGCATGGCAAAAGCAATGGAACTTGCTGAAATTGATACAATCTTAATTGGTGATTCTCTTGGAATGGCAATTCAAGGGCGAGATTCAACTTTGCCAGTAACCGTTGAAGATATGGCTTATCATACGGCAGCGGTGCGCCGCGGTAATCAGCATGCCTTGATTATGACGGACTTGCCATTTATGAGTTATGCCACCTTAAATGATGCTTTGCAAAACGCAAGAACAGTTATGCAAGCTGGTGCTCAGATGATCAAAATCGAAGGTGGCGCGTGGCTAAGTGAAACTGTACAAGTGTTAACACGTAATGGTGTACCTGTATGTGTACATTTAGGTTTAACTCCTCAATCTGTACACGTATTTGGTGGCTATAAATTACAAGCTAAAACACGTGAAGCAGCTGATCAACTTATTGCTGATTGTACGGCAGTGGTTGAAGCAGGTGCGGTAGTTCTATTGCTTGAATGTGTTCCTGCTCAGTTGGGACAAGAAATTGCCGAACTATTTCCAAATACGCCTGTGATTGGTATTGGTGCGGGTAATGCGACTGATGGTCAGGTACTTGTAGTACAGGACATGCTTGGTTTAACTTTTGGTCGAGTTGCGCGTTTTGTCCGTAACTTTATGAAAGAACAATCTGGAGAAACAGCAATCCTAGACGCTTTTAAAGCTTTTCATGCTGCCGTGCAGGATCAGTCATTTCCAGCCAAAGAACATACTTTCCACGTTGAGCTGTAATTCATGAAAACAGAAACCACCATACAAGGTCTTGCAGCTTCTTTAAATCCTGCTAGAGCTGCGCGTAAAATTATTGGTTTTGTCCCAACAATGGGAAATCTACATGAAGGACATCTCACACTTGTTCGTGAAGCGAAAAAGTTATGTGATGTTGTTGTTGTTAGCATCTTCGTAAATCCAACTCAATTTGGACCGGGTGAAGATTTTGATAACTATCCTCGTACTTTAGAGCAAGATAGCCGTCTATTGGCCGATGTCGGCTGTGACATTATTTTTGCACCATCAGTTGAGCAAATGTACGGTACTCAGCCACGTTTAACCAATATAAGTGTTAGCCAAATTACTGATGCTTTATGTGGTAGTTCACGTCCTGGGCATTTTGATGGCGTAGCTTTGGTGGTCACCAAACTCTTTAATATTGTGCAACCTAACTATGCTTTCTTTGGTCAAAAAGATTACCAGCAGTTAGCAGTGATTCGTCAGTTTGTACAAGATTTAAATATCCCTTTAGAAGTCATTGGTGTGCCTATTGTTCGTGCAGCAGATGGCTTGGCTCTTAGTTCAAGAAATGGTTATTTAAGTCCTGAGCAACGTCAGGTCGCTCCGGTTATTTATCAGAGTTTAAAGCAAGCTGAGCAGCAGTTACATCAAGGCAAAGATCTACAACAAGTTTTAGAAGATATCAAAACTCAGTTGACAGATAATGGGTTTGTTGTGGATTATGTCGAAGCTCGTCAGTCAAATCTGTTACCTGCTACTCAGTTTGATCGTGATATTGTGTTGTTCATCGCGGCAAAATTGGGTGCAACTCGTTTGATTGATAATTTAGAAGTTGCCTTTACACCCCAATAAACAGATCAAAGGACAGCCATGCCATGAAGCGTATACTTATCGTGACAGGACAGTCTGGTTCAGGAAAATCTTCGGCTCTCCAAGTGTTAGAAGATTTGGGCTATTACTGTATTGATAATTTGCCTTTGGCATTGCTGCCCGAAATTGTGGCAAAGCTAGATCATGAAAATAATCTAGAGCAGTTGGCATTAGGTGTGGATGTTCGAAGCACTCGTGCAGATATGCAAGAGTTCGATCATGTTTTTGAGCAACTACAAAAACATGGCACAGTTGATGTGATTTATCTGACTACGCAAGATCAGGATTTGATCGCACGTTTTAGTGCATCGCGTCGCCCGCATCCATTGGCCAATCGTTTTAAAAGTCTGTTGCAATGTATTCATGAAGAAAAGCAGTTACTGCTGCCAATTCAGTTCCGCGCTACGGTTCATATTGATACAACGGATAAAAGTGTTCATGATTTAAAGCATATTTTACTGTCTAAATTGGGGCAGTCAGATAAGCTCATCGTAATATTGCAATCATTTGGATATAAACACGGCATTCCTTTAGATGCTGATTATGTTTTTGATGTACGGCATTTACCAAATCCGCATTGGGATTTAGAATTGAGACGTTTTTCTGGTTTGGATGAGCCAGTAAGACAATTTTTAGAAGCAAGTCCGCAAGCAAACGAAATGTTTGATGATATTCTTCACTTCTTAAAAAAATGGCTTCCAGCATTTGCTGAAGGACATCGTCACTATATGACGATTTCTATTGGTTGTACTGGTGGTCAACATCGTTCCGTTTATATCGTAGATAGACTAAAACAAGCACTTGAGGCAGAATGGTCTGTTCAGGTCTTACACAGAGAAATGAAGCACTGGTCATGATAGACACAACTGTTGATGTAATTAATAAACTCGGTTTACATGCTCGTGCATCAGGAAAACTGATAGAGGTTACTACAAAATTTCGTTCGTCGATCCAAATTGGAAAAGGCGATCATTTAGTAGATGCAAAAAATATTATGTCTTTGCTGATGTTGGGTGCCGGTAAAGGGACCACTTTACGATTGGTCATTGATGGTACCGACGAAGAGCAGGCATTAAATGAAGTACAGGCGTTATTCGCCGCAAAATTTTATGAGGCAGATTAATCGTGGCACGTCGTCCCCAACGTTATACTGAAGAAGATTTTGGCTCTTTAGAAGGACGTGCAAGTAAAACAGAACAGAAAAAAGCAGTTCAACGTATGGCTGCTTTAGGTGAGCAATTAGCACAACTTTCTGTTAAACAGATTCAAAAACTCCCAGTTGATGAACGTTTAATTGATGCGTTAATGGAAGTACAGAACATTAGTTCTTTTGAAGCTCGTCGTCGTCAGTTTCAACGTATTGGTAAATTATTGCGTAATGAAGATGAGACCGTTATTTTGTCTTATTTAACTCCGCAGCAAGGCGCAAAAAAGCAGGCTCAATTGATGCGTTGGGTTGATCGTATGATCGAACAAGGCGACCCTGCAATTAATGAATTTAGTAAAATTTATAATGCATCGGAGCGTCACACCTTGCGTCAGCATGTGTTGAGAATCAACCGTGATAAGAGTCAACAATTGAGTGAGGCAGAGCTTGAGGCATCAAAAGGTAAATTTGTAAACTATGTGCAGCAAATTGCTCTATTGTCTGATCAAGGCTAAATGCTTTTCCATAAAAAGCGACGCTCAAGGCGTCGCTTTTTTATTTATACATTTTCAGCCCGTTCTTTTGCCCATTCACGCAAGATAAATTTCTGTAATTTACCTGTAGATGTTTTTGGAATTTCTGTAATAACCACATCTTTAGGCACTTTAAAGCGCGCTAATTCTTTTTGGCAGTGTGCAATGATTTCTTCAGGCGTTGCTGTAGTACCCATCTTTAATTCAATAAACGCGCATGGTACTTCTTGCCAGCGCGCATCGGGTTTGGCGACTACCGCAGCGGTTAATACAGCAGGGTGTTTATACAACACATCTTCTACTTCTAAAGATGAAATGTTTTCTCCACCTGAAATAATGATGTCTTTTGAACGATCAGTAATTTTTGCATAACCATCTGGGTGACAAACAGCTAAGTCGCCCGTGTGAAACCATCCTCCAGCAAAGGCTTCTTGAGTCGCTTTAGGATTCTTCAAATAGCCTTTCATGACAATATTGCCACGGAACATGATTTCTCCCATGGTTTGACCATCATTAGGCACAGGTTCCATAGTCTCGGGATCTAATACACGCATGCTGTCTTGTAATGGGTAGGGTACGCCTTGACGGGAATGAAGTTGGGCTTGTTCAGCAATTGATAGCTCATTCCATCCAGATTGAGAAGCGCATAGTGCAGAAGGCCCATAAGTTTCTGTTAGGCCATATACATGGTTTACGTTAATCCCCATGTTTCGCATCCCTTCAATAATGGCAACAGGTGGAGCTGCCCCGGCAACCATGACTTCAACATGGTGATCAAAGTCCGTTTGTTTTTCTTTAGGTAAGTTAAGAATCATTGAAAGAACAATAGGTGCACCACAGAAATAATCAACTTTATGGGCTGCAATCAATTGCATGACTAATTCTGGATCGACTTTGCGTAAACAAATATTGGTTCCACCACTTGCTGCTATACTCCATGCAAAACACCAGCCATTACAATGAAAGAGGGGGAGTGTCCATAAATACACAGCACGCGGTTTCATTCCACAAGCCAAGATATTGCTTGCAGCGTTAAGATAAGCCCCGCGATGATGATAGACCACGCCTTTGGGATTACCTGTAGTGCCAGATGTGTAATTTAAGCTAATCGCATCCCATTCGTCTTCTGGTAAATGCCAAGAGAAGTTAATATCGCCTTGAGCGATCCACTCTTCATATTCAAAAGAACCTAAAAACTGATTTTCGCCTTCATATTCTGTATCAGCTACATCAATCACAATAATGTGTTGATTCGGAATAAGTGAGAGGGCCTCTCTTGCTAAATTCACAAATTCAGGGTCAACCAACAGTACTTTACTTTCAGCATGTTCCAACATGAAAGCGATTGTTTTTGCATCTAAACGTGTATTGAGAGTATTAAGTACCGCACCAGCCATAGGAACTGCAAAATGTGCTTCAATCATGGCTGGAATATTTGGCAATAAGACAGATACCGTATCATTTTTCTCAATTCCCAGTTGCTTGAGCTGAGATGCAAATTGGCAACAACGTTGGTAAGTTTCTTTCCATGAAATTTGGCGCTTACCATGAATAATTGAAGCTTGATCTGGGTAAATATAAGCCGCACGCTCTAGGTAGCGTAGAGGTGATAATGCAACAAAGTTTGCGGGTGTACGTGGTAACTCATCATAAGCACTAACCATGTGAAACAACTCCGTGTTCTATTTTTAATTCATTCTTTGAACATATGATTTAATATTAATCAAAGCATCTATGCTTTAGTCTTAAAGAGCGATACCCTCCAGTCAAAAAATGAGCAGAAATGCTATTTTCTTCATCTTAAACCACTTGTGTTAAACATGTTTAAAAATCATCTCAATATATTTTTTAAGTCATTTATTGCTGTTTACGTGATAAGCAAAATGTATTTATGATTTTATGGACTCAAAGGTTTTCACATTGCTTGAACAAGTGTAAAATCTTTCAGGTTTTTTAACTTTGATTTACACCGTTTTTATATTTTGAGGTTCGCCTCGATCATAATCTCGCGGTGAAATGCTCCTTCGTATAGGGCATCACTCCTTAAGGATTTTTTTATGCCAATTATCACATTGCCAAATGGCGATCAAAAGAGTTTTGATCACGCTGTATCTGTTATGGACGTTGCCCAAAGTATCGGGCCTGGTCTAGCAAAAAATACTGTTGCTGGCCGTGTAAATGATCGCTTAGTTGATGCATGTGACTTAATTACCGAAGATTCGACCTTACAAATTATCACTCCAAAAGATGAGGAAGGTCTTGAAATTATTCGCCACTCTTGTGCACACCTTGTAGGGCATGCTGTTAAACAGCTTTTCCCGGAAGCCAAGATGGTGATTGGTCCAGTCATTGAAGAAGGTTTTTACTACGACATCTGGATGCCACGTCCTTTTACCTTGGATGATATGGCAGCTATCGAAGAGCGTATGAAAAAGCTCATCGATCAAGATTACGATGTCGTTAAAAAAATGACACCACGTGATGAAGTTATTGCTGAATTTACTGCGCGTGGCGAAGAATACAAATTACGCTTGATTGCAGACATGCCTGAAGAAACACAAATGGGCTTGTACTACCATCAAGATTATTTGGATATGTGTCGTGGTCCGCACGTACCGAATACCAAATTCTTAAAATCGTTCAAGCTCACTAAAATCTCTGGTGCATACTGGCGTGGTGATGCGAAGAACGAACAGCTTCAACGTATTTATGGTACAGCTTGGGCAGACAAAAAACAGCTCGCTGCATACATCAAACGTATCGAAGAAGCTGAAAAGCGTGACCATCGTAAAATTGGTAAAGCTTTAGACTTGTTCCATATGCAAGAAGAAGCACCAGGTATGGTGTTCTGGCATCCAAATGGCTGGACTATTTACCAAGTACTTGAACAATACATGCGTAAAGTTCAGCAAGACAACGGTTACCTTGAGATTAAAACACCACAAATTGTAGATTTTACACTGTGGGAAAAATCAGGTCATGCGGCGAACTATGCTGACAACATGTTTACAACTCATTCTGAGAATCGTAACTATGCCGTTAAGCCAATGAACTGCCCATGTCACGTGCAAGTGTTCAACCAAGGTTTGAAGTCTTACCGTGATTTACCGATTCGTTTAGCAGAGTTTGGTTCTTGTCATCGTAACGAACCATCAGGTTCTTTACACGGCATTATGCGTGTACGTGGCTTTACACAAGATGACGCACATATTTTCTGTACTAAAGAACAGATCGGTCAAGAAGTTGCAGACTTTATTAAGCTGACTTTAGAAGTTTATAAAGATTTTGGCTTTGAAGAAGTGCAAATGAAACTTTCTACACGTCCAGAAAAACGTGTGGGTGATGATGCACTTTGGGATATGGCTGAAAAATCTTTAGCAGATGCTTTAGATGCAGCGGGTCTCGAATGGGAATTACAACCTGGTGAAGGCGCGTTCTACGGTCCGAAAATTGAATTCTCATTGAAAGACTGTCTCGGACGTGTATGGCAGTGTGGTACTATTCAGTGTGACTTCAACTTACCAGAACGTTTAGATGCGTCTTATGTGACTGAAGACAATGATCGTGATCAGCCTGTGATGTTGCATCGTGCAATTCTTGGTAGTTTTGAGCGTTTTATTGGTATACTAATTGAACACTACGCTGGTTTCATGCCACCTTGGTTGTCGCCGTTACAAGCTTGTGTCATGAATATTACGGACTCTCAAGCTGAAGCTTGTGAGAAAGTCGTAGCAAAACTCAAAGAAAATGGCCTTCGTGCTATTTCTGACTTGAGAAATGAAAAAATCGGATTTAAGATTCGTGAGCGTACTCTAGAGCGTATTCCTTACCTATTAGTTCTTGGTGATCGAGAAGTTGAAGAAGGTACAGTGAATGTGCGTACCCGCTCAGGAAAAAATTTAGGTACTATGTCAGTAGATGCATTCATTGACTTAGTGAAGTCTGCCGTCGCCGAACGTGGCCGGTATATTGTGGAGTAAGAAAGATTAAACAGCCTGACCGTAACCAACAACAAGGTGCAAAAAGCAACCGTCCAGCAATTAACGACGAGATCCGTGCAAAAGAAGTACGCCTCGTTGGTGCTGACGGTGAGCAAAAAGGAATTGTTTCATTAAATGAAGCACTGCGCGCTGCTGAAGAGGCAGATCTTGACCTAGTTGAGATCGTTGCAAACGCCGAGCCGCCTGTTTGTAAAATTATGGATTACAACAAGCACTTGTTTGACCTTAAGCAGAAGCAAAAAGATGCGAAGAAAAAACAGCATCAAGTGCAAGTGAAGGAAATCAAACTGCGCCCTGCAACTGATGTTGGTGATTATCAAGTTAAGCTTCGTGCTATTTTGAAATTCCTTGAAGAAGGAAACAAAGTGAAAATCACTTTACGTTTCCGTGGTCGTGAAATGGCTCACCAACAACTTGGCTTAGCTCAATTACAAAAAATTGAAGCGGATGTCGCTGAGTTTGGGGTTGTGGAACAAGCACCTAAAATGGAAGGCCGTCAAATGGGTATGTTACTTGGACCGAAAAAGAAAAAGTAATACTCAAAAAAAGCACTGCAAAAGCAGTGCTTTTTTATATCCTTATCATAATAAAAAAAGATGATTTAACTTTTATCTATTCAGTTTGATTTAAGACAGTTGCTATATTTTGAAAGAAATTCAATTCTTGAATTTTATGTATTTTTTAGTGTTGGAAATCTCATCGTCCCTCTTAAAACATGCTATAACGCAAGACGCAGTCATGATAACGATGAATAGGAAAATAGAATGATTGATCTATATTATTGGGGAACTCCCAATGGACATAAAATCACAATTGCCTTAGAAGAAATGGGACTGGACTACACTCTTTACCCAATCAATATTTTAGAAAATGATCAATTTCAACCAGACTTTCTGAGAATTTCTCCAAATAATAAAATTCCGGCAATTGTTGACCAAGATGGACCTCGTGGTGAGCCAATTTCAATATTTGAATCAGGCGCTATCTTGCAATATCTAGGTCGAAAAACTGGATTATTTTATCCAACTGATGAGCAAGAACGAGTTGAAGTTGAACAATGGCTCATGTGGCAAATGGGTGGGCTAGGGCCTATGCTTGGGCAGAATCATCATTTTAACCGCTTTGCACCAGAAAAAATTCCCTACGCTATAGACCGGTATGTAAATGAGACTAAACGTTTATATGGTGTATTAAACAAACAGCTTATTGGTCAGAAGTTTGTTGCAGGTGAATACTCGATTGCTGATATGGCAATTTTACCCTGGATCTTGCGCTATGAATGGCAGGGTATTCAATTAGAAGATTATCCTTATGTACAAGAATATGTTGTACGTTTAACGGCACGTCCTGCGGTACAAAAAGCATTATCAATCAAAGTCATCTAATTCTTATTGGTAGCCTAATGAATAAAGTGAAAGGTGATTTGGTCTAATTTAATATGCTAAGTTACTTTTTACTTTTTTTGAGCGCGTTTGGGGCGGCTACATTATTACCATTACAATCAGAGGCTGTGCTCGCCACCTTATTATTAAAAAAAGAATATTCTGCTTTCCTTCTAATTTCTATCGCTACTTTCGGAAATGTACTGGGCTCGTGTGTGAACTGGTGGCTTGGTTTAAAAATAGAGCAGTTTAAACACAAAAAGTGGTTCCCAGTTTCTGAAAAACGTTTAGAACAAGCTCAGCGTTTTTATCATAAATATGGGTTTTATTCGTTGCTGCTAAGTTGGACACCTGTGATTGGTGACCCAATTACTTTAGTTGCGGGTTTATTCAAAGAAAATTTTTGGCGCTTTTTAATTATCGTTTTGATTGCTAAAGCAGGGCGTTATATTTTTATTTATTGGGTGATTACAGATTTTATCTAAAATAAAAGCATCTGAAGATGCTTTTATTAAAATGGTTTAATTAGTCTTCTGAGCTTTTAGTAATATCGACTTTAAATAGGTCATTGGTTTTTAGCCAACAAAATGTGACCACTGCAAGTGTCATACAACCACCAAAAATAGTTGCTGCAATCGTTCCTAAATATTTAGCTGCTAAACCTGACTCAAATGCACCAAGCTCATTACTTGATGAAACGAACATGCCATTTACGGCAGCAACGCGACCACGCATATTTTCTGGTGGAAAAATTTGCAAAATGGTTTGTCTAACCACAACTGAAATACTGTCACAAGCGCCTGTCATAGCCAACGCAAATAGTGATAACCACATGTTATTTGAGAACGCGAAAAGAATCGTGAAAACACCAAATCCTGCAACAGCAAGTAGCATGTTACGCCATGCATGCTGAGTTGGTGGGAAGCGAGTCAAAGCAATCATAGTGACGAGCGCTCCAATAGATGGTGCCGCACGCAAATATCCCAGTCCTTCTGGACCGACTTTTAAGATATCTTCTGCGAAAATTGGTAATAATGCGATGACTCCACCAAATAAAACAGAAGCTAAATCAAGAGAAATTGCCCAAAGAACAATTTTAGTTTTCCAGATAAAACGGAAACCATCTCCTAAACTTTCTAAAACATTAGCAGTTTCAATTTTAGGAAAACTACGCTTATGCAATAGGTTAATTAAGATAAAACAAATACCAAGTAAAACTGCAACACTAAATAGACTTGTTTCTCGGCCTAAATAGGCAAGCATGAAACCACCAAGCATTGGCCCGATAATTACACCACTTTGCCAACCGATCGTCGTCCATGTTGCTCCATTTGCATACAGTTCACGAGGAATCAAAAATGGTTTTAAAGATGTTGCAGAAGGATTGTAAAAACCACGAATTGTACCTAAGCCAAAAATAACCGCATAAATACCCCAAGAAAGGAAATTTACGCTGATATGACCTAAACCATGCAGATGGAACAACGACCACAGCACTAAAGGAAGAGGAACCGAGAAAAACAAACAGATTTTCATAATAATCTGTTTATTAAATCTATCTGCAAAATAGCCACCCCAAAGAGAAAGAGCAATAAAAGGGATGGCTTCTGCGAGTCCAATTAAACCTAGAGTCAGAGGGTCTTTGGTGATTTGATAGAGTGAGTAGGCAACAATAATTTCTTGAATCAGAATTGCTAAAGTTAAGCAAAATTGATTAATCGTAACAATTGAGAAATCTCTGTAGCGTAAGGCAGCAAATGCATCATGTTTCTGCATTAGGAATATCGTATGTTGATAATTTGATCGTATTATAAATGGAAAAAAGCACAGGCGCTTTATTTATTATTGATATTGCTGACACTATGAAAGGTGAAAAAAGTCTTTCTTTGCACTCATAAAAACAGTAACTAATAGTTTTAATTTTGCTCAGGTTGCTATAAAATACGCGCTTCCTTACCTGCAGGTCGATTTTGCAATGGTGCGATCGTGCCGAACAGGTGCCCAAAAGAGGTTACTATGGCTAAGTTAAAAACTCGCCGTGGTGCAGCTAAACGCTTCAAAGCGACTGCAAACGGTTTTAAGCGCAAACAAGCATTCAAGCGCCACATTTTGACCAAAAAATCTGCTAAACGTATCCGTCAATTACGCGGCTGTGTAATGGTTCATGTTTCTGACATGAATTCAGTTCGTCGTATGTGCCCATACATCTAAGGAGATTATAAATGGCTCGTGTAAAACGTGGTGTAGTGGCTCATCGTCGTCACAAAAAAATTCTTGCTCGCGCTAAAGGTTACTATGGTGCTCGTTCACGCGTTTACCGCGTAGCGTTCCAAGCGGTAATCAAAGCTGGTCAATACGCTTACCGTGACCGCCGTCAAAAGAAACGTCAATTCCGTGCTCTATGGATTGCGCGTATCAATGCTGGTGCTCGTCAAAATGGTTTGTCTTACAGCCGTATGATCGATGGCTTGAAAAAAGCTCAAGTGATCATCGACCGTCGCGTATTAGCTGACATCGCTATGCATGATGCAGTAGCATTTGCTGCTTTAGCTGAAAAAGCTAAAGGTGCATTAGCTGCATAAGCTTAGAGATTCAAAAAAGAGGCCGCTTTTTAGCGGTCTTTTTTATTTTTAGCGGTTCTATTTTAAAAAGAGATAACAATCAGAGATAAAAGATGAAAGACGAAAAATTTCTTAATGATTTAATTCAAAAAGTACAGCAAGGTCACCAGTTCAAATATCTATATTTCTGGGGACATACTCCTAAGAAAGTTGATATTGTTGATAAAAGCTGTTTTAGCCAGTGGTTTCCTGCGCAATTTGAAATTGAGGGTGTTGAGTACTTTACTGCTGAGCACTATATGATGGTGCAAAAAGCAAAATTATTTAATGATGAAAAAATTTTTGCACAGATTTTGCAAGTTAAACATCCGAATGAAGCAAAGCAACTCGGCCGCAAAGTACGTAATTATGACGAACAGATATGGCGAGAGAACCGTTTTGATATAGTGGTGCAGGCGAATTTTGCCAAATTCTCACAGCATCCTGAGTTGAAGAAATTCTTATTAGCAACGAAAGACCGTATTTTAGTTGAAGCATCTCCAGTCGATAAAATTTGGGGAATTGGTATGGCGCAGGACCATCCACATATTCAAGATCCATCTCTATGGCAAGGACTAAATTTGTTGGGTTTTGCTTTAATGCATGTTCGAGGGCTACTTTTAACTGAGTAGGTTGGTGTGAGACCAATCAATGCTTCACTTTAAAAGTAGTGACGTGAGGGAAGTAAATTGAAATCATTAAATGACATGGATATTCGTATAGCATCACTTAAGGATGCATTATCTATTGCAGAAGTACATGTACAGGGGTGGAAAGAAACCTATACAGGTATAATTAAGCAAGAAATATTAGATGAGCTTAAAATCCTAGATAAGGAGTTATTATGGAAAGAAATAGCAAAAAGCCCTGATCACAAGTTATTTGTCTATACTGAAAATGGGGCAGTGAAAGGCTTTCTCGATGGTTATTTAAACCCAGAAAATAATATTGCTGAAATTATGGCTTTTTATCTTTTAAAAGAAGTTCAAAAGCAAGGCATGGGACGTGAGTTATTTCAAAAGTTCTACCAATACGCTTTAAATCAAGGATACAGTTTTATTCGCTTAGAAGTTTTTAATAAAAATCCAAGTCGTTTCTTCTACGAAAAAATGGGAGCTAAATTAATTGGGGAAGCCGAACTACCTGAGTTCGGCCCCGAAATAACAGAGTTATTTTATCAATGGGAACTCTAATCTTTAAAGTCCAAAATAATAAGCCAAAGCACAAATAATAATCGTTAGAATAACCAGTTTAATAACGCCTGAACCAGTACCTTTATGGGGCTGAGATTTGAGATGCTGTGGATTTTCATTTGATTGCTCAAATGGAGATGATTTAACTACAGGCACCATCTGGGCTGTCTGATAATGGTTGGCAACTTTTACAATAAGCTTGGCAAACAAATCATCAGTTTTTTGTGTAAAGTTTCTTAAATTGATGAGTTGCTCTTGGTCTAGTTCTTCTCCCAAAGAATCATTTGCAAGGCGTTTCTTTTGTTCTAAATAATCAGCTAATGCTTGAGTACGAGATAAAAGTTGATGGGCATAATCTGCGGGATAATTCTCTGGAATTAATGCAAGTTTTGGCTCTAAGCTTTTAATGTTCGTACCATCAAAAAGAGCATTTTGAAGTTCTGGTTCCTCAAAGCCTGCTGCATATTTACTACGAAATAATTCACTATCCATAAAATCAGCTATTTCTTGCCATGGCGGATTTTTTAAATCAGCTTCAATTTTTTTTGATAATTTTTCATTGAGTTCAAAACGCCAGAAAGTTTCTAAACGAAGCTCACAGGTTTGTGAGCCAGGGGCTTCAAACTCATTATCATTGTTATACCATTCGGCAAGCTCATGGCCAAAAATCCAAGCAAATTTCTTATCATTCTGATGACTCACGATAAAATGAGTATAAGGTAAGAGCTCGACATTACTGTTTGGATTTTGCTCTTCATTGAGAAGGCTTGATAAATGTAAGCTGAGCTTTGAGGTACCTTGTTTTTTTAATGCTTCTAGCCAAACTTGGAAGTGTTGGGCCAACAAATGTTGAGAAGTTAAGTCACGAAACTGAAAACTATGATGGTCGAAAATATGATGTTGTCGCCATTGGTTAAAGCTTAAATTCTGACGGAGGTATTCATTACCATATGTCACAAGCGTAAGTTGTTGTTTCCAAATCTGATTAAGCGCCATAATAGTTGATCTCATTGACGATGCTACTATCTTATACGTTTTATCTTTTTGTTGCCTAATACATTTTTCATGATGGATAAACTTCATCAATTCGATGAAAAACTGTTAGAATGCAGTGTTTTATTATATTTTTTAAATTTGTTGCTTTGAGAGTTAATATGTCACTGGAAGCCCTGACCACAGAAGCGCTTGCTGCCATTGCAGCAGCTCAAGACCTTGTTGCACTTGATCAGGTGCGTGTGCAATTTACAGGGAAAAAAAGCCAGCTTGCAGAACAATCGAAAGCATTAGGGAAAATGGACCCTGAAGAACGCAAAGTACAAGGTGCTGCGATTCATGCTGTTCGAGAAACAATTAATACTGCATTAACAGAGCGTCAAGCGGCACTACAACAGGCAGCACTTGCACAAAAGCTAGCAAGTGAAACGATTGATATTACATTGCCGGGCCGTGGTCAACGTATTGGTACAGTTCATCCTGTTACTCAGGTACAAGAGCGAATTTGTCAGTTCTTCACTAAAGCTGGTTTTACAGTTGCAACCGGTCCAGAAGTTGAAGATGACTATCACAATTTCGAAGCATTAAATATTCCTGGTCACCATCCGGCACGTGCTATGCACGATACTTTCTACTTTGATGCCACTCACTTGCTACGTACGCATACCTCTGGGGTACAGATTCGTACAATGGAGACGAGTGAGCCGCCAATTCGTATCGTATGCCCTGGCCGTGTTTACCGTTGTGATTCGGATCAAACGCATTCGCCAATGTTCCATCAGATCGAAGGTTTATACGTTGCTGAGAACACAAGCTTTGCTGAATTAAAAGGTTTATTGATCAACCTACTGAATGAGTTTTTTGAGAAAGATTTAAAAGTACGTTTCCGCCCTTCATATTTCCCATTTACAGAGCCTAGTGCAGAAGTAGATATTATGGATGAGCGTGGACGTTGGTTAGAAGTATTAGGCTGTGGCATGGTGCATCCAAATGTATTGCGTGCTGCGGGTATTGATCCTGATAAATACAAAGGCTTTGCTTTTGGTTTAGGGGTAGAGCGTTTTGCAATGTTGCGTTATGGCATTAATGATTTGCGTATGTTCTATCAAAATGATGTGCGTTTCTTACGCCAATTTGCCTAACAATTTTTCAGGATTAAAAAAGGTTTATAAAGATGAAGATTAGCGAAAATTGGCTACGCACATGGGTTAACCCAGCAATTGATAGTGAAACATTGTCTGATCAGTTAACGATGCTTGGTCTTGAAGTTGATGAACTTGCACCTGTTGCCAAGCCATTTACTGGTGTTGTGGTCGGCGAAGTTTTAACAGTTGAGCAACACCCTGATGCAGATCGTTTGCGTGTAACGACAGTGAATATTGGTTCTGGCGAGCCTTTACAAATTGTTTGTGGGGCACCGAATGTTCGCGCTGGCATGAAAGCGCCAGTGGCAAGTATTGGTGCTGTATTACCGGGTGATTTCAAGATCAAAAAAGGTAAACTTCGTGGAGTTGAGTCACAAGGCATGCTTTGTGGTGCTTCTGAAATCGATCTTGAAGATAAAATCGATGGTTTGCTCGAACTACCAGATGATGCTCCAGTAGGAGTAAATATCCGCGAATACCTCAAACTTGACGATCATGTCATTGATATCAGTATTACGCCAAACCGTGGTGACTGTTTCAGTATCCGTGGTATTGCCCGTGAAATTGCAGTTATTAATAAGCTGCAAATGAATGAACCTGAAATCAAATCAGTTGATGCGACAATTGCTGATGAGAAGAAAGTAGTGATCAGCACTGAAGGTGCTCCACGCTACTTAGGACGTGTAATTAAAAACGTTAATGTAAAAGCTGCTACTCCTGAGTGGATGGAGCAGGCTTTAGCTCGTTCAGGAATTCGCACGCACAGTATTTTGGTTGATGTGACGAACTATGTCCTTATGGAACTGGGTCAGCCAATGCATGCTTTCGATTTAGCTAAAATCGAAGGGACTGTACATGTGCGTCAAGCTCAGCCACAAGAAAAACTACAACTTCTTAATGATCAAGAAGTTGAGTTGCAAGAAGATATAATGGTGATTGCTGATGATCAGAAAGCTTTGGCAATTGCCGGAATTATGGGGGGTTTAGCATCAAGCGTAACTGATGACACAACTGACATTTTCCTAGAAAGTGCATTCTTCGCGCCACTTGCTATTGCTGGACGTGCTCGTCGTTTTGGCTTGCATACTGATTCTTCACAGCGTTATGAACGTGGTGTAGATTTTGAGTTGCCGTTGATTGCCATGAACCGTGCTTCGCAGCTTATTCAAGAGTTGGCAGGTGGTGAATTTGGTCCAATTACTGTGGCTGAAAAAACTGAAATTTTACCAAAGCGTGAAGCAATTGAACTGAAACAAGCTCAGGTAGACCAATTGTTGGGATATCAATTGACGGCTGATTTCATTGCAGATGCTTTAACTCGACTAGGGTGTGAAGTAACTGTTAAAGCTGAAGGTGAGTGGAATGTAGTACCTCCATCACATCGCTATGACATGGCTATTTATCAAGACTTAATTGAAGAAGTGGCACGTATTGATGGTTATGACAATATCCAAATTAGCTTACCAAGCATGGATGTTCAATTAGCTAAATATCAAGACCGATTTGAAATTGCAGAGTTACGCCAAACCATCGTGACTTTAGGCTATCAAGAAGCAATTAGTTTTAGCTTTGCTGATGCAAAACTTGAAAAACAATTGAACCCGCAAGTAAACCCGTTAATGCTAGCAAATCCAATTTCAAGTGATTTGGCTGCGATGCGTAGTACTTTACTTTCAAGTTTAATCCCGTGCGTACAATATAATCTCAACCGTCAACAAAGTCGTGTTCGTTACTTTGAATTAGGACTTCGTTTTGATTATCAAGATGCTAAGAGTATTGACGATCTAAAACAGATTCCAACTTTAGCTCTAGTGGCCGTTGGCTCGCAACAACCAGAATCTTGGCATGTGAAGCCTCAACCAATGGATTTCTTCGACTTCAAAGGAGAGATTGAAGAGATTTTAGCTGCTGGTCGTGTCAAAGTTGAATATTTACGTTCAGAGCGTGCATGGTTGCATCCAGGGCAGTCTGCTGAAATTTTAGTTGATGGGCAATCAATTGGTTACTTAGGCCGTCTGCATCCATCTTTAGAAAATGAGCTAGATTTAAGCACAACTTGGGTTGCTGAACTTAATCAAACAGCCGTTTTGCAATCTTATGTATCTAATTTTACAGAATTATCACGTTTTCCTTCGATTAGACGTGATATTGCGCTTTTAATCTCTGATAATATAAATGTTAGAGATATTCAGCAGTTAATCGAAAAAACTGGTGGAGAGCTTTTAGACTCTACATGGTTATTCGATGTGTATACGGGGCAGGGTGTCGAAGAAGGTAAGCGCTCATTGGCGTTTGCATTATTATGGCAACATCCTTCACGTACGCTTGAAGATGCTGAAATTAAATCTGGTATGGACAATATAATCCAAGTGTTGGAAAACACTTATCAAGCGACATTGAGGGCCTCATGACAGCATTAACTAAAGCAGACATGGCTGATCATTTAAGTGAGTTAACCAGCTTAAATCGCCGTGAAGCAAAACAAATGGTCGAGTTGTTCTTCGACGAGATTAGCCAAGCGCTTATTGCAGGGGAGCAGGTTAAGCTTTCTGGTTTTGGTAATTTCGAATTAAGAGATAAACGCGAACGCCCAGGACGTAACCCTAAGACAGGTGAAGAAATTCCAATTTCAGCACGTAGGGTAGTGACCTTCAGAGCGGGTCAGAAGTTTAGACAACGCGTTGGAAATGAGCAGATCGATTGATCTGCTTTTTTTACCTATACTTTTAAATGGCTTTATATAATTTTAATTGGCAGCAATATTGATTTTTTAAATATTGATAAATAAAAAAATTATATTGAGAACTCAAAACTTAAACATAAAAAAAGAGGACAAATGTCCTCTTTTTATCTAATCTAAAATATAGATTATTGTGCAGCAGAAGCAGCAGCAACGTCAGAAGCAGCAGCAGCAACGTCAGAAGCAGCAGCAGCAGTTTCAGCAGCAGCAGCGTCAACAGCTACAGCTGCTTCAGAAGCAGCAGCAGTAGCTTCAGAAGCAGCAGCTACAGCTTCAGAAGCAGCAGCAGGAGCTTCTTCTTTCTTAGAACAACCAACGAAAGCTAAAGTAGCAGCAACAGCAGCAGCAACAGCGAATTTTTTGAATAACATGGCATCACTCTCACAAAAAAGATTTGAGATTAAAAAAACCTAAGTTGGACTGTTTTGCTTTTATTATTCCTAAAACGTAGCTAGGTAACAACGCATGGAGCAGTCTAACTGGTCTGCCGCTATGCTATCATTGCAAATGCTGAAATACTACTGTCGTCTATCAAAAAAACGTATGAAAAAGAGAAAAACAGACTGTTTTTTAACAGAAAAAAACAATTAATCAGCTCGTATATATTGGAAAAGGTAGAGATAAGCTACTAAAAAAACTAAGCTTTTTTATGCAAAAATATTTATTATCAAAAGCTTATAAATAATTTTACATAAAAATAAGCAAAATGTATTTTTGTGTAAAGCTTGTCAACCAAATAAAAAGCCACTCAAAAGAGTGGCTTTTTTGAAGGCTTAATCACTTAAGTTGAAGCTTTACGTTTCATTTGATCAAAGAAATCATCATTTGTTTTGGTTTCTTTCATACGGTCAAGTAAGAATTCCATTGCTGCCAACTCATCCATAGGGTGAAGTAGCTTACGGAGGATCCATACTTTACGTAATTTATCTTCATCCATTAAACGCTCTTCACGACGTGTGCCAGATTTTTTGATATTCATAGCAGGGAAGACACGTTTTTCAGCAATACGGCGATCAAGCGTAATCTCTTGGTTACCTGTACCTTTGAATTCTTCATAAATTACATCATCCATTTTACTGCCTGTTTCAATCAAAGCAGTAGAGATGATCGTAAGTGAACCACCTTCTTCGATATTACGCGCAGCACCGAAGAAACGTTTAGGGCGCTCTAATGCATGAGCGTCTACACCACCAGTTAACACTTTGCCTGATGACGGGATGACTGTGTTGTAAGCACGTGCAAGGCGGGTAATAGAGTCAAGAAGAATCACAACATCTTTTTTATGTTCAACAAGACGTTTAGCTTTTTCAATTACCATTTCTGCAACTTGTACATGGCGGGCCGGTGCTTCATCAAATGTTGAGGCAATAACTTCACCGCGAACAGTACGCTCCATTTCAGTTACTTCTTCTGGACGTTCGTCAATTAATAGAACAATCAAGAATACTTCTGGATTGTTTCTAACAATCGATTGAGCAATATTTTGAAGTAACATTGTTTTACCCGCTTTCGGCGGTGCAACAATAATAGAACGTTGGCCTTTACCAATTGGCGCAACTAAATCAACGACACGAGCAGTTAAGTCTTCTGTCGTACCATTACCTAATTCCATAACCAATTGTTCGGTCGGGAAAAGGGGGGTTAAGTTTTCAAATAAAATTTTATTTCGAGAATTTTCTGGCGTGTCATAGTTAATCTGGTTAACTTTGAGCAACGCAAAATAACGCTCACCTTCTTTTGGAGGGCGAATAGTACCTGTGATGGTATCACCTGTACGCAAGTTAAAGCGTCGGATCTGTGAAGGACTCACATAAATATCATCCGGACCTGCTAAATACGAACCTGCGGCAGAACGCAAAAAACCAAAACCATCAGAGAGAATTTCGAGAACGCCGTCACCAAAAATTTCTTCGCCATTCATCGCATGGCGTTTCAAAATGGCAAAAATAATATCTTGCTTTCTGTTACGAGCCATACCTTCCAGGCCCATAAATTCAGCAATTTTAATTAGTTCGCCGATTGGTTTTTTCTTGAGTTCAGTTAAATTCATAAGGGTCAGAATTAGGAAAGAGTAGAGTGTGGTTTAAAAAGGAGAAAAATCGCTCGCATACAAAAAAGATTATCGCAATTGTATTTACACAATAACAATTCAGAAGTCTGATTAATTGTTTCGAAGAGAAATGTGAAAAAACAATTTCTGTTGCCGAGTGGCGATCTTTATGTTTGTGTCTTGTAAGAAGCCGGACGAAGATGATTCCCTTCAGTGCCTCTTGAGCATGCAATATAAGCCAGCCTAGCAAATTTGTCAATTTATAGGCGAAAAAAATACGCTATAAAAAAGTATAGCGTATTTTCTTTTTTAGCATTTTGACTTAAACGTTTTCATCAATAAAGCTAACAAGTTTAGAGCGAGGTACAGCACCAATTTGTTGAGCTACAACTTCACCATTTTTGAAAAGTAGTAAAGCAGGAATGTTACGGATGTTGTATTTCACTGCTGTATCTTCGCAAGAAGTCACATCAACTTTAACAATTTTTACTTTACCAGCATATTCACTTGATAGGTCTTCAAGAACAGGTGCGATCGCTTTACAAGGTGCACACCATCCTGCCCAGAAGTCAACAAGTACAGGGGTTTCAGCATCTAAAACATCTGCTTGGAAGTTATCATCAGTTGTATTTACAATAGTCGCAGACATGGTACGGCTCCAATTTTTAGAAAAAAGTGCTATTACAGGAGAAATTATCTCTATCAGTATTACATAGCTACTTAGTTCAATGTAAGGGTTTGATGCTATTATTCAAGGCTTAACTAAATTTGTCTAATGGATGCTCACGATATTCATCATCGACTTGTACAATCAACTAATAAATAGAAAAATTTAAATCACAGCTAATTGTTGATGAAAATGGCTTTTCAATTGCATTCTTGTGAATTACTCTAGGCGTGAATTGTTATGGGTTTAGTTCAATAATGTCTGACTTTCTGATTGATGAAGAATTACTTGCCGCCATAGATATGGGGTCGAACAGTTTTCACCTTGCAATTGCACGGGTAGATCATGGCGAAGTTAAAAAAGTTGCTTCGATGTCAGAAAAAGTACAGCTCGCAGCTGGTTTAGATGAGAATAAAAACCTAACAGAAGCCGCTCAGCAACGAGGCTTAGCCTGCTTGGCTCGTTTTGTTGGAAGATTAAGTTCTGTTCAACCAAATCGTTTAAGAATTGTGGCGACCAATGCCTTGCGTCAGGCAAAAAATGGTCATGAATTTATTCAAAAAGCAGCAGAAATTTTGCCTAAACCTATTGAAATTATTGCTGGGCGAGAAGAAGCGCGTCTGATTTATCTTGGTGTATCGCATACCATGGCAAATGGTGGTCGACGTTTAGTTGTAGATATTGGTGGTGGTTCTACTGAGTTCATTATTGGTGAAGAGTTTGAGCCTATTTATACAGAGTCATTGCAAATGGGATGTGTGGCTTATACAAAAGCCTACTTTGCCGATGGCGAAATCACACAAAAAGCCTTTGATAAAGCAGTAGTTGCTGCCCGTAAAGAACTTTCAGCTATTGCAACAACGTATAAAATGGAAGGTTGGGATACTGTCGTTGGTTCTAGTGGAACGATTAAAGCTTGCCGCCAAATTATGGTGAATATGGGCTTGAGTGATGAACAAGAAAACGTCACTCGAGAAGGGTTATATAAACTCAAAGATAAATTACTTAAGTTTAAAAATATTTCTGAAATTGATTTTGAAGGGTTAAGAGAAGACCGACGAGCAGTTTTGCCAGCCGGATTGGCAATTTTGTACGCAGTTTTCGAAGTTTTAGAAATTGATCGTTTGGCATATTCTGATGGTGCATTACGTGAAGGAGTCATGTATGACCTATTAGGTCGTTTTAAACATGAAGATATCCGTGATCGTAGTGTACAGGCCTTAATGGGGCGTTATAACGCAGATCCAAAACAAGCAGAACGGGTTGTAAATACAGCACAGCAATTATTTGATGGTGTTGCGGAATCTCTTAATTTAACGAGTGAAGACAGTGACTTACTACGTCGAGCTGCCTATTTGCATGAAATTGGTTTAGCAATTAGCCATGGTGGTTATCACCGTCATGGTGCTTATTTATTGCAGCATTCTGATATTCCAGGCTTCTCACAAATTGATCAAAATCACCTTTCACATTTAGTCGCTCACCACCGTCGTAAATTGCGAAATGATATAAAAAATGAAATTTTGAAGGCTGGTGGTAATAAATTACTTTATCTATGTTTATTACTTCGCCTAGCAGTTTTACTCAACCATAGTCGAAGTGATCAGATGCTTCCTGCCATTGAACTGACCATCATAAATGATCAACAATGGCAACTTAGTGTTTCTGGTGATGCCAAACAATGGCCATTGTTAGTTGCCGACTTGCATGATGAGCAAGAGCAGTTTAAGCATTGGGACATTGAATTGAATATTCAGTCGGAAAAATTTATCGATTAAAGGGATAATATTCGACCTATGAAAAAAGCTACTCAGTCCAAAGCGTGGACAACGGTTCAAATTGCACGTCATCCTGATCGTCCGCAGTTTCTAGATTATGTCGGTGAAATCTTTACAGAGTTTGATGCCTTGCATGGTGATCGTTTGTTTGGTGACGATGGTGCGATGGTAGGTGGTCTTGCTCGTTTTGATGGTCAACCTGTGATGGTTATTGGCCAACACCGTGGTCGTAGTACCCGTGAAAAATTAAAGCACAACTTCGGTATGGCTAACCCAGAAGGTTACCGTAAATCTCAACGCCTATTAGATATGGCTGAGCGCTTTAACCTTCCGGTCTTCACATTTATTGATACTATGGGTGCTTATCCAGGTGTTGGTGCTGAAGAGCGTGGACAAGCTGAAGCAATTGCAACTAGCCTGGCTCAACTTTCAAGTTTGAAAGTTCCTGTTGTTGCAACAGTACTGGGTGAGGGCGGTTCTGGTGGTGCTCTAGGTATTGGTGTTGCTGACCGAGTAATTATGTTGTCGCATAGTATTTATTCAGTGATTTCACCAGAAGGCTGTGCATCTATTTTGTGGAAAACTGCTGAAAAAGCGGCTCAAGCAAGTGAAGCTTTAGGTTTGACAGCAGATAAATTACAATCTCTAGGTATTGTTGAATATGTAGTAGATGAAGGCGAAGGTGCTCATTTAGACCCTGAGCAAGTCATGCAAAACCTAAAAGTAGTTTTGAAGCAAGCTTTGGATGAGTTGCTACCAATGGATGCAAATGAACGATGCGAAGCACGTTATCAACGTTTAATGAAGTTTGGCAGCGAAAATTTAGGCATCGCGTCTTAAAACAGGCTCAAGAGTTTTCAGAAAATAGTACTTTTCTTATTGGATGTAGTGGCGGCATGGATTCAATGCTGCTACTACATTTGATGTCTCAAATTTTCCCTCATAAGATCCGAATAATTTATATAGATCATCAACTGCAATCAAAAAGTGCAGAGTGGGGCGAACTCGTTGCTAAACAAGCGACTCGTTTAAATATTCCTTATACTATTCAAAAAGTTCAAGTTACTGACGGTAATTTGGAAGCTCAAGCACGTCAGGCGCGTTATCACGCTTATCTACAACATTTGCAAGCCAATGAAATTTTAGTGCTCGCTCATCATCAGCAAGATCAGGCTGAAACGGTAATATTGCGTTTATTGTCGGGTACAGGTGTTGATGGGCTTGCTGCTATGCAGTCTATTGATCATCGTGTAGATATGACAATTTGGCGCCCTTTTTTGGATTTAACCCGTGAGCAGATTGCCGAGTGGACTACTCAACTTGAAATTGAGTATATAGATGATCCTACAAATTACGATATCCATTATGATCGGGCGTGGTCGCGTGAAGAACTTTGGCCCTTCTTACAAAACCGTTTTCCAAAAATGCAGCAAGCACTTAGTCGTACCAGCTATCTGATGCAAGATGCTTCTGAAATTTTAGAAGAAGTTTTAAAAATTGATTTGCAAAATTGTGGTACGGACGAATATTTGGATTTAACTCAGCTATTAAAACTATCTTCTGCCCGTCAGCGTCAATTGCTTTCGGTTTGGATGAAAGGTGAAGGGCAATATCGACCTGCATTTGAAATGGTTGAGCGGTTAAAAAATGAAGTAATTGATTCAAAGTCTGATGCACAGGCGGCATTACACTGGAACCAGTTTTACTATGTCCGTTACCAACATCATCTTTATAGGTTGAGTCGACAAGTTTTTCTTGCTGAAAAATTAAACCCAGTTGAAACCGAGACAGAGCATCATTTTCAACTAGGGAAAATAGTGGATTGCGCTTCAGGAAATTTTCAAATTACTCAAAAAAATATGGGTTTGTCTGCATCTTTATTAAATAAAAAATTAAAAATTATTCGACGCCAAGGTGGTGAAAAGATCCATTTATATGGTCGTGTTGGGCAATGGCCATTAAAAAAAGCAATTCAAGAAGCGCATATTTTGCCTTGGCTTCGTCATACAATTCAAATATTAGTCATAGATAATGTTATGCTTGGGGTTTTTACACCGAAAGGATTTTGGTTGGCTCAGTCTCCGTATTGTGAGCAAGGAGGATGGCAACCAGATTTAATTTCTTATTCTTGTAATCTGGTAAATGGCGAAGATGGTTATGACAAGTGCAGTAAATAGTAATATCTGTTTTATTGGTGGTGGTAATATGGCCCAAGCTTTGATTGGTGGGCTCATTTCAAGAGGTTTACCGCCAACACGTATTACCGTTTCAGATCCTGTTGAGCAAATACGTCAATTATTGCAAGAAAAAGAAGTCCATGTGACACAAGATAATGTAGCTGCAATTAAAAATGCTGATGTCGTTGTACTGGCAGTAAAACCACAAGTTTTGGCGACTGTTTTACGTCCTTTAAAAGGACTGTTATCAGATAAATTGGTTATTTCAATTATTGCTGGTGCTGAAATTCAAACGATATCAAACTTAATTGATAGCAATCGAATTGTTCGAGTTATGCCAAATACGCCAGCTCTAGTTCAGACGGGTGCGCATGGTATCTATGCAAATGATGTAGTAGATACTTCGGATCGTGAATTAACAAGTCAGATTTTAGCAGCCACAGGCTTAACAATTTGGGTAAACTCCGAAGCTCAAATTGATGCGGTAACAGCGGTTTCTGGCTCAGGTCCTGCATATTTCTTCTATCTCATGGAAAGTATGATCCGTGCGGGTAAAAATTTAGGACTTGATGAAAAAGTTGCAACTGCGTTGACTCTTCAAACGGCATTAGGTGCAGCTCAAATGGCAATTACGAGTTCAAACACTCCTTCTGAACTTCGTAAGAATGTGACATCGCCAAATGGCACAACTCAAGCTGCACTTGAAGTTTTTGACCGTGCACAAATCTCCCAAAATATTCAATCTGCATTGGCTGCTGCACAGAAGCGTAGTCAAGAATTGGCTCAAGAATTGAGTGACAGTGCGAAATAGCTTAAATAGGATAAGACAACTATGGGTGCAAATTCTGCGCTAATTTTTGGAATTTTAATTAATGTCGCGATTTTATTGGTCTTTTTCCGTTTTTTAATGCAATTGGCGGCAGTAAGTCCTTATAATCCTGTGGTTTTATCGACCGTAAAGGCGACTAAAATTGTTGATATTTTTGGCCGAATTTTTCCGACGGTCGCAAAAGGCCGATTTAATTTGGCTGCGTTGGTTCTTTTAATTATTTTATATTTGCTGAAAATTTTTGGTGTGATGTATCTTTCTGGTTCTATGCCAAATAGTCCGGTTCACTTAGTGATTCTGACATTTGTGACGATGATTCAGGACTTGATTCGTTTCTGCCGTTATTTAATTTTCGCGACAATTATTTTGAGTTGGGTGGTTATGTTCACTCAATCGCGTTCACCTTATATTGAAGTGATTCAAGATTTAGCTGAACCATTACTTGCGCCATTCCGTCGTTTGTTGCCTAATATGGGAATGATTGACTTATCTCCAATTTTGGCCTTTTTAGCGCTTTATATTGCCGAGATCTTAATGAATGAAGTTGCAAAAGTTCTTTTAACAGGACTTTAAGTTAACGCAATAAAAAAAGGGCTGTTAATACAGCCCTTTTTTATTTCTACTAATTAATGGGCATCATCCCAGTTTTGCCCTTGCCCAACTTCAACAACTAAAGGCACAGAAATTTTTACTACAGATTCCATGACAGTCGCGATTTGCTTAGAGAGCTCTTCGGCAATATTTTGATCTGCTTCAAATACTAATTCATCGTGTACTTGAAGAAGTAACTTGGCTTGATCTTTTGGTAAGATTTTATCGACTTCAATCATGGCAAGTTTAATAATATCAGCTGCACTACCTTGTAACGGCGCATTAATTGCAGCACGTTCGGCAGCCTTACGCACCATTACATTTCGTGCATCAATATCTGGTGTATAAAGACGACGGCCTAAAATAGTTTCAACAAAGCCTTGTTCCGATGCTACTTGGCGGGTACGTTGCATGTATTCGTAAATGCCAGGATAGCGCTGGAAGTATTGTTTGATATAGTTCTGTGACTCTTGGCGCGTGAAACCTAACTGACGAATCAAACCAAACTCAGACATACCATACAGTAGACCAAAGTTTACTGCCTTCGCTTGACGGCGTTGGTCATTGGTCACATCTTCGATAGCAATACCCAATACTTCTGCAGCAGTACGGCGGTGAACATCTTGTCCGTGCTGGAACGCATGTACTAAAGCATCATCTTGAGAAAAATGAGCCATCAAACGTAATTCAATTTGCGAGTAATCGGCAGCCAATAGTACTCGGCCTTCTGGTGCAATAAATGCTTTACGAATTTGGCGGCCAATTTGTCTACGAATTGGAATATTTTGTAAGTTAGGATCAGAAGAGGAGAGACGGCCTGTCGCTGTCAGTGCTTGGTGATAGCTCGTATGTACGCGATGCGTGTCGTTATGAGATTGCTCAACTAAACGGTCAGTATAGGTACTTTTTAGCTTTGCTAAACCGCGATGCTCTAGAATAATTTCCGCTAAAGGATGTTCAATTTTTTCTAAAACACTTTCACTGGTGCTGTATTGTCCAGTTGCAGTTTTTTTACCGCCTTTGATTCCTAATTTATCAAATAGGATTTCACCTACTTGTTTAGGAGATGCAATATTAAAAGTTTCATCTGCAATTTCCATCGCCTGATTTTCAAGCCCTTCCATCGTTTTTGCAAATTCAACGCTTAATTTATCTAAGAAGGCATGATCTAAACGAATTCCATCTTCTTCCATACCCGATAAAATACGGGCAACTGGCATTTCGATGTTATATAAAATATTTTCTAGCTCAGGAAATGGCTTAAGTTTGTTTGAAAGCACTTCATACAAACGATAAGTCACATGAGCATCTTCTGCAGCATAGTGAGCAGCAACTTCAATCTCAATTTGATTGAAAGTCTTTTGTTTGGCGCCCTTACCAGCAATTTGTTCAAAGGTGGTGGTTAAGTGGCTTAAGTAGACACGAGCTACGTCATCCATGCCGTGACGAGTCGCTGCTGCATTCAATACATAAGATGCAAGCATGCTATCGAAATACCAGCCTTTAAGTTCTATGCCATGATTGGCAAAGATATGGGCATCATATTTAAGGTGATGCCCAATTTTTTTAACTGCTTCATTTTCTAGCACAGGTTTAATCTGAGCCAGAATTTGATCACGATCTAGTTGCTGCGGCGCATTTTCATAATTATGCGCTAATGGAACATAGTAGGCATCTTTCGCATCAAATGCGATTGAAAAACCAACCATCTCGGCAATACGGTAGTCCAGACTTGTGGTTTCTGTATCAATAGCAAAATGATCGGCATTTTGCATGCGTTGCAAGAGCTGATCCCATGCTTCTTGGGTTAAAACAGTGTGATAATTTGCAGTTCCAAGCTGGTCATCTTGACTAGTTAAGCTTGCTTGATCTTCGGTTTCTATAGATTCAGCAGGTTTAACTTCATTTTGAACAACAGTTTGTGAAGCTTGTTGTTTATAGCTTGAGCTATTTGGATTGTTTGGATGATCAAGTGACTGTAATTGGTTTCTAAACTCAAGCTCAGTATAAAGATTACGTAGAGCCTCTACATTTGGATCAGTAAGCTTTAACTCATGCCAATCGAGTTCTAAAGGAAGATCACAGACGATACTAGCTAACTGGTGGTCAAGCTTAATATTGTCTAAGTTATCTTTAATATTTTGGCTAAGTTTGCCTTTAAGTTGGTCTGCATTGGCAATAATATTGTCTAAAGTGCCATATTCAGTTAGTAACTTAGCTGCTGTTTTTGCACCTACGCCCGGCACACCCATGATGCCATCAGACGCATCGCCCATAAGGGTTAAGTAATCGATAATTTGATTTGGCCAAACACCGAATTTTTCAAATACCCCGTCGGTATCCATGACACGATCTTTAAAGCTATCTTCAAGTTTTACATGATCATTGACGAGCTGAGCCATGTCTTTATCTCCAGTTGAGATAAGTACATGGTGGCCTTCGAGTACGGCACGTTTAGCGAGTGTACCGATAATGTCATCTGCCTCTGCACCCGGAAGACTATATAAAGGAATCCCCTGAGCTTTAATCAATGCATGCAAATATGGAATCTGTTGAGATAACTCTTCTGGCATGGTTGGGCGATCACCTTTATAAATAGGTGAAAGCTTGTGGCGGAAAGTTGGCTCAGGCGTATCAAAAATGACAGCCATATGTGTCGGCTGCATACGGCGCATTAATTTTTGAATGGCAGAAATTGCCCCACGTATTGCATTGGTATGTAACCCTGTAGAGGTCGTCAATGGTGGTAATGCATGATATGCACGAAATAAAAAATAGGACCCATCAACCAAGACAAATGGTGGCATTGAACAATTCCTTAATTTGAATTAGGGGTATTTTACGTGAAAACGGATATGAATGCAGGTTTATGATTTTTGCAGTATTTTGTATGTATAAATATACGCTTGTATTGGCTTGAAGTAAGATGACCTGTAATGAAGGTGTCATATTGCTAAGCCCATGTATAAAAAAGACAAACAGGGAATGATCATTGTTTTGATCGCTTTGACTTTGTTTTTAGCCATTTCAATTGGTTTTAAATTTCAGAGTGCTGTTATTGCTTTATCTATTGCACTTACTGTCATTCTAGTTCAATTACTGTCAAATCTGCATGAGCGTTTAACTCATTTAGAACAGCAGTTTTCTCAGCAGAAAACGCCACTTTATTCTATTCACATGCAAAGAACAGTGATTTATGCAGCCGCCTTGGTTGCATTAGTTGCTTATATCAATCATTGGATGTGGATTGCTGGTGGGGCTTTACTGGTTTTATTGCTATGTTTGATTCAAACCATCAGTGCATTTCATACTCGACTATTATACCTCGAGTCAGCAAAACAAACTGTTCATGTAAATGAGACCATACAAACAGAAGTTATAAATCCTGTAATAGAACAAGTTAGTTCCAATAATACAGACACGCTAGTCCCAGTGGGAACGGCACCTTTAAATCAAACAGAACAACCAGCACATGTTCAGACCGCATGGTGGCAACCAGCCGTAGATTGGATGATTCATGGTAATCCAATCTTAAGAGTTGCTGTTGCTGTGCTTATGGTTGGGGTAGTGTTGCTATTACGTTTTGCAAGCGAGCATTGGCAACTTAGTTTAGGTGTGAAACTTGGATTTATTGCGATTGCTGGAGGTGTGTTAACGGCATTGGGGTATACATTGCAAAAGAAAAATCAGCTTTTTGCTGTGGCACTGCAAGGTGTCGGGCTGGCTGTTGTATTCCTGACACTTGTGTTCTCACATCATTTTGGTGTAATTGCCAACCTAACTACAGCGAGTATTCTGTTTACGATTTTATTAGCTATTACGGTATTCCTGAGCTTAAAACAACAAGCTATTTATTTGGCAATATTAGCACTTGGTATGGCTTATGCGGCTCCTTTAGTTATTCCGCAATATCGCCCTGATGTAACCTTCCTATTTAGCTACTACTTAGTAATTAACTTAGCAGTTGCTGCGGTTAATTTTATTCAGCCTTGGAAAATCTTAAATCAAATTGCTTTCTTTGCCACAATGTTTATTGGTAGTAGTGCAATCGCATTTTATGCAGAACCCGCAAAATTTAATACACTAGACAGAATTTTGTGGTGCCATATAGCGCTATTTATTTGGCTTAGTGTTCGTTATAGCCAAAATATATCTCGGACATCAGCAAGTGAAAAACAAGAAGGCATTCGTTTACCTCCGCTCTTGGATGTTGGTCTTATTTTTAGTGTGCCAGTACTGGGCTTTACCCTTCATGCCTACTTAGTACATGAGTCTACACAAGCATTGACGATTGGTGCAGCCGTCTTGGCAGGTACCTATGCAGTATTAACTTTCTGGATTAAAAAAACTCATCCACAGCTTTCGGTCCTTGCAAAAAGCTTTTTCATTCTCGCGGTTGCGTTTTTTGCCTTAATTTTCCCGCTTGCAAAAGGAGCACATTGGACAGCAATTGGTTGGGTAGCTCAAGGTACAGCTTTAATTGTGTGGGGAGTAACTGAGCGCTACCGTTTAAGCCGATATATTGGTGTAGTTTTAGTTTTACTTAGCTCTATTGCACTGTTTTATCAAGTGTGGGCAAATGAAGAGTTCCCAACGCTAAGCACAAGCATCTATGCAATTGCCCAATTTATTTCTGCCTTTTATTTATTGCAATACAACAGTAAAGAGCAACGCTATTTTAGCGCAAGCATGTTTAGTGGCATTTTCTTGTGTTTAGGGATGTATGCAGGTGCTGTAGCTGGTGTAGAAATAATGACATGGCATCATCATTCTTTGAGTCCATATTTGATGTTCGCCGTAGTTCTAATCGCAATATTTAGCGCAGTCGTTCACTATAAACTTCGTGTGCAATGGCAAAGTTTGCAGTTAATTTTAATTAGCCTGTTACTGTTGTTAGTTTTGGGTGAAGCGTTTGCGAGTCAAGTATTCATTCTGTTTAAATGGACCGATCTATTACAGCAGAGTTCTTTCCTGGTCGCTACCATTATTCTAAGTGCCTTATTTCTTATGGCTCAACCGCAGTCAGATGAGTCTGGGTACTTAAATGTCTGGGCTGGTTTAAGCTGGTTGGTGTTAGCGGTAGTGGGTTTGGCGATCTTCCCAAAAATACCAGTTGTTGCTTTGGCTTTTATCCCTGTGGTTTATTCGCTTTGGGCGTATAAGGCTCATAAAACTGCATTGTTACATCAAATTCCGATTTGGTGTTTAAGCTTAATTTGGTTGCTAGTTGTGAGCGTTGATCGCCACTCTGCTGAGTACCTTTATTTTGTTCCTTTATTTAACTTAACTGATTTTCTTTCTATTGTAGTATTTGCAGGTCTGCTCTTTATTATTTATCAACATGCTTTTGAGCAAGATAAATCACTAGAGTGGACTTTTAAAATTACAACAATTTTAGCTGGGTTATTGGTATTCAGTAGTGTGGTCGTTAGGGGCTTACATCATTACTGGGGGACACCACTATGGAGCTTAGCAATTTGGACGAATGGTGAAGTGCAGTTAAGTTTGACATTGCTTTGGGTCATTTTGGCATTTGTACTAACTACATTCTCAAGCCGTAAAATGATTCGTCAACTCTGGTTTGTAGGCGCTGCACTTTTAGGTATTGTGGTATTAAAGTTGATTTTGCTTGATCTATCACAAAGTGCGACATTAACTCGAGTCATTTCGTTTATTGGAGCAGGTGGAGTAATGTTAATTATTGCTTATCTTGCGCCATTACCCCCGTCGTCTACCGCGCAGAAGAATCAAGAGCCTAAGCTTTAGGCTCTCGTTTTAATTCTTTTTGATTGCTATATTGATCGATATCGTCTTCAGCAAAACCGGTAGACGGTCGATCAATCAAGCCCATTTTAGGAACAGGAATTTCAATTCGGTTATCTAAGAATCCATTTCGGATTCGTTCTTGCATTTCATCTCGAACTTTTAAAGAGTTCTCTTGTCGACACCACATTGTGAATAAAAGCTCAATTGATGATTCTCTGAACGCGGTAACTGTAACTGCAGGTTTGGGATCATCCAGTACAAGTGGATAATGAGCTGCTACATTCAGTAGAACCTCACGGACTTTAATAATATCTTCGTGAAAGTTGATTGCGAGCGTAATTGGGATACGTCGTATCGGATATTTAGACAAGTTGTGTACAGGCGCACGAATAAGCTGTTCATTCGGCAAACGAATATAGACATTGTCGAGTGTAAGTAATTTTACCGAAAGCAAATCAATTGAAATGACTTCGCCTTCAATTGTATTACCACGAATGAGAGTAATCTGGATCGTATCACCGACTTCAAATGAACCTTCACCAATCAAAAATAAACCACTAATCAAGTTACTGGCAGATGTTTGCGATGCAAAACCGAGTGCTACAGTTAAAATCCCTGCTGCACCAAGGAATACACTAAGTTTGAACCCAGCTTCTTTCAAACTTGTCATGATGAAGAGTAAGAAAATGAAATAAAAAATACCACGGCGCCATACAAGGCGTTGGTGAGCATTAAAACGTGAGCCAATGGTTCTAATAAACGTATTCGAAATAATACGAGCAAGAACAAAGCCAATGAAACACAGTACAACAGCGACTAAAATTTCACTAATACGTTCGGTATTGATATTGGTAAATATACTTTTGAGGCTATCAGCGATATCTTTTGGAATATTTGAATCGGCCATATAAACCTCTTAAAAGAATGAATCAAACATATTGAATAATGCTCCACCAGGTGAGCGTGGTGGGTGAACATAGGTCACTTCACCAGCAAGAGGTGGCGTACGGTTTTCAATACGAATACGTGCCGGACGATCAGAACCCTCATAATAAACTTTAATTTGAGAAGTCCACAAACGACCTGTACTTTCACTATAAAAAAGAGGAAGGGCGGTAACTGGCACATTCATACGATCAAAGCGTAATTGATGATTACTTGTGTTGTGAAAGTCGATTGGAGTAACAGCACGGAAAGCGCGTGGTGTTAATAGGTTCAAATCAGTACGGCCATCCACGGAAGTGGCATAACAGATTTCTCCTTGCTGCGCATTAGGACCAAACCACGTATCTTTAGGCTGAATCACAGGAATCTCAAACAAAGGTTCATGCTGACTTTCAACTAAGCCTGCAATCCATAATGGTGTGCTGATATATAGAGTCCCACGTTGACCTGCTGGAATGTAAATAGGATCAACAGGTTTAATGACCACAGAACGATCTGCCAGACGTGGCATCAGTAAAAATTCTGGATTAGTCTTTCGAAACATGTAACGTTCTACTTGAACCGTATGCGGAAAGGCAAAATGTGGATCGGCAATTGGGTGCCAATCTTGTTCATTATCATCTTGGAGAGATGGACGATAATATTCGATGCGCCATTCTTTTATGCCACGTGTTAAACGAAAGAGCATTGAACCGAATTGCCATGCTTTGGACTGGTTAATTTCAAAGTGCTGTTCACCCCACCATTTTAAAGAATTCTGGGGGCGAGGCTGATATTCATTATTTTCAAACAAGACGCAAAATTCCTCTACCGAGTTGTTAAACAGACTTCATGCTGTAATCTGTTTAGAGTACACTCAAAATCATCTTACTCATCATTATAAATTGTGATGCAAATATTGAAACAAATACAAGTTCCATATAGTTTTGCCAAGCGTCATGGTGTTTTATTTCGTTATGACGGTGATCAGGTATTTATTATTAGACGTCAAAACACTGAAAAAATTGCATTACAGGAAGCAAGACGCATCTTGGGTAAGCCAGCTCATTATCAATTATGTACTGAACAAGAATTTAATACGCTCTTAAGTACGAGTTACGCAGGTGATACAGGGGAATCACAACAAGTTGCAGCTGGTTTAGAAGATCATCCGGATTTATTGAGCTTGGCCGATCAGGTTCCTGAAACAGAAGATTTGATGGATCAAGAAGATGACGCACCTATTGTTCGTCTGATCAATGCACTTCTCTCTGAAGCAATTCGAGTAGGGGCTTCTGATATTCATATTGAAGCTTTTGAAAAGAAACTATCTGTACGATTACGTGTAGATGGTCAACTACGTGAGATTGTACAACCACGCCGTGAGCTGGCGCCTCTACTGGTTTCGCGTATTAAAGTTATGGCGAAGCTCGATATTGCCGAGAAACGTGTACCACAAGATGGACGTATTTCTTTACGTCTGGCTGGCCGTGAAGTGGATGTGCGTGTTTCAACTTTGCCATCGTCACATGGTGAAAGGGTTGTTATGCGTTTGCTTGATAAACAAGCGGGCCGACTCAACATGACTCATTTAGGTTTAATGGCCAATGACTATGAGCGTTTAACTCAGTTAGTACATCGTCCCCACGGTATTATTTTGGTCACAGGCCCTACAGGTTCGGGGAAAACGACCACCTTATATGCCGCCTTATCCGATCTAAATGACAATACTCGTAATATCTTAACTGCTGAAGATCCAATCGAATATCAACTCGAAGGTATTGGTCAAACACAAGTGAATACCAAAGTGGATATGACATTTGCTCGGGCTTTAAAAGCAATGTTACGTCAAGATCCTGATGTGGTGATGGTGGGGGAGATTCGTGATTTAGAAACTGCTGAAATTGCGGTTCAAGCATCTTTAACAGGACATTTGGTTTTATCGACACTACATACCAATACAGCTATTGGTGCAGTTACTCGTCTTAAAGATATGGGAATCGAGCCTTTCTTATTATCAAGCTCTTTAATTGGGGTGATTGCTCAACGTTTGGTTCGTACTTTATGTCCACATTGTATGACATGGCGTGAAGCCGATACTTTTGAGAAACAGGTTTTTCAGCATATTCATAATGAATCGTTGTTGCAGTTACCTGAAGCCAAAGGGTGCGATCATTGCTCACATTTAGGTTTTAATGGACGTACAGCGATTTATGAAATCGTACCAGTTGATGAACCCATGCGCCGTCTGATTCATGGTAATGCAGCTGAATATGAATTAGAAAATCATGCTCGTGAGTATTCAGGTTCTATTCGTGATGATGGTTTGCGCAAAGTACTGGCGGGTAAAACTACACTCGAAGAAGTGCTTCGTGTAACTAATGAGGCAAGTGAAGCATAATATTTAAGATGTAAAAAATGCCCGATTTAATTCGGGCATTTTTTTACATATCAAAACTTATTCAGTCACAATATTAAACGTCACATCAATATTATTGCGAGTTGCATTTGAATATGGGCAAACAATATGAGCTGCTGCAACTAACTTTTCAGCTTCTTCACGATCCATACCCACTAAGTAAACATTTAAAGTCGCTTCGATGCTAAAACCTGTAGGAATTGGACCAATACCTACTTCACCTTCTACATAAGCGTCTTTACTAATATTAAATTTATCGCGGTTTGCAACAAATTTTAAAGCACCTAAAAAGCATGCTGAATAACCAGCTGCGAATAGTTGCTCTGGATTTGTTACAGCACCACCTGCGCCACCCATTTCTTTAGGCACACCAAGCTGTACATCTAATACGCCGTCTGATGAAGTCGCACGGCCATCACGACCACCGGTTGCTTTAGCTTTTGCACGATAAACAACTTTTTCTAATGACATCGTTTTATTCCTAAATTAAATTGAATACAAATATATCGTACACGACTTAATTATTTTGACAAGTATATTTTTTGAAAAAATTGCTGTTTATTTGACTAAGTTTGTACGAAGTTTAGTAAGTTGGTCTTTAAGGCCTAATAGCGTTGTCATATCACATGAGCTTGCTTCTAATACGCCTGCTGGAATATGGATTGCTTGATCTTTTAATTTTTTTCCTTCATCACTTAGCGTAATAATCACTTGTCTCTCATCTTGAGTTGAACGGGTACGATGAAGTAAATGCGAGGCTTCTAACTTTTTCAAGATAGGAGTGAGGGTAGATGATTCTAAAAAAAGTTTAGCTCCAATTTCTGAAACAGTCACTTCATCCTGCTCCCATAACACTAACATCACTAAATATTGGGGATAGGTAATGCCCAAAGGTGCTAGAAGTTTTCTGTAGAGTTGATTAAGCGCTAAATTCGTTGAATAAATGAGGAAACATAGTTGATTCTCAAGCTTTAAGTTTTGACAGTCTTGGTCCATATCTTCCTCAAAGAAACTAGTATTACTTTGTAGTATATCGCGTTCTATTCAGTTTCTTAAATGTTCATAAGAATAGGTTATGAATAAAATAAATTAAGGGATATAAAAAATGGAATAATTACATCAATTATTCCATAAGATAAAATATTCTAGATGAAAGTGTTTACCATAAATCTGCAATCTTTTTCATTAAACGCGCACGATACTTCGCAGTAGGATTATTTGCATTGCGTTGCTGCTCTTGTTCATAAAAATCTTGCCATGCAGTAATCATTTCAAGCGTAGTTCCTTGTTTTTTAATTACAGAAACATCTGCTGGCTGAATATTTTCTAAACGTTGTCTTGCACCTTCTGCGCCTGTACCCCAGCCAATAATTCTTTGGCCAAAAGCGGGCAAGGGGATATTTTTAGGGGTTGCTGGAAGAATATCTGAGTTGAGCTGTGCAGCAGGCGAAACAAAATGGTTTGTTGTACCAAACTCTGCATAACAATGAATATTTGCCCCCAAGCAAAAAATGCTAAATAAGTATTTCCACATGAATAATTAAACTTTTAATAATGAATCAATTTACGGTGAGTCATCAGAGGCATTGAAGAGCGGACGAGTTCTTGTGCTGTTAAATCAAAGGGTACAGTGATTAAACCACTCCCTTCATATCCAATCATACTTAAAATTTGGCCACGACTATCTGTTGCCCCAGAGTGTCCCCAGGTTTGTCGTTTTTCACCATGCCAGCCCTGTTGTGCTGCGCCTAAAACATAACATTGGCTATCCATTGCCCGAGCTTGTAGCAAAAGCTGCCAGTGCATTTGTCCAGTTGTATAAGTAAATGCAGCAGGAGCAGTAAGAATATGAGCGCCTTGTTGTCTCAGAGTGAGAGCAAGCTCTGGAAAACGTAAGTCATAACATACCATTAAGCCAATATTGCCAAAAGGGGTAGATGTGACTACTACGTCTGTTCCAGGTTCAAAGAAACGAGACTCTTGATAACCACCGACAGCATCACCCACTTGTACATCAAATAAATGGATCTTGTCATAACGTGCTTCTGTACGCTCAGGGCTAATACAAAGACTAACCGTCCGGACTCGACCATCTTGAATGGTAGATCCATCTGGACGAAATGGACATGGTAAGGTACCGGCCACAATCCAGATTTGATATTGATGTGCTAGTTTCTCAAGCCGTTGTTGAATAGACTCAAATTGCTCAGCTGTTTCGCGTTGTTTTCCAGCTGCAAAACATACAAAGTTTTCGGGGAAAACAATCAGGCTAGCATTTTGCGCCTTACTTTGTTGAATCAACGACTCAATGACTTGAAAATTATTTTCAATATCATCTTGAGAGTTCATTTGAGCAACAGAAATAAGGGTCATATTCTAATAATCCGGCTTAATGATTAAAGTCAGGCATTTTGCTTATCTGATACCTGTTCAAGCGTATCTTGTTCTTTCTGTAACTGCTTCACAAGTGGCTCAAACATATTCTGATTGTTTGCATTGAGTTTCATCAATGTCTTATGTGCATCCAGAACTGTTCTTAGCATTGCATTATGAGTGATCTGTTCATCAGTTAACGTTAGTGTGCAAACGTTAGGATCGCCACAGTAATTCAAAATGACAAAAACCTGCCCTAGCCCCATACTGTTGGCTAAGGTTGTGATATCTGGATTGGTAGATAGCATCACAGCTTGAATATGATGAGTTTGTTTAAGCTTTAAACCTAGCTTAGCTAGGATGCCTAACACCGTACTATCAATAAATGTTGTTTGGGTTAAATCAACGATTGCACCAACAACATTCTCTTGCTGTTCAATTCTGTTTAAAAGTTTGTCTAGACTTATACAAGAATGGGCTCGCACTTCACCAATAAGTTTGAAAATATGCGTTCCATTTAAACTTGCATATTCAACATGACCTGTTGACATATAAATGCCATTTTCAGAGAAGGATAGAAAAATTATCACATAGTGCCATCGCAGACTCAAGAGTCCTTAAGTCGTATATTGTGTAATTAATTGATTCGTAAATTAATTCATTCGACAAAGACTGAAAATGGCAATGTCATCAGCCACATGATCGGGTGCTTGGAATGATTGATTTTGCAAATGATGAACCAATTGTTGGAACTGATCATTTAAGCCGCCATCAAAAGGTTCAAGGGCCCCATCTGAGCAAACAATGAAGCGTGCTTGGTGATTTAATGTACAAACATGCTCTTCAACTTCGAGTTCATCAGTCAAGCCTAATGGGAAGCTACTTGTTGTTAGAATTTTTGGAGCTTGATTAGGTTCAAAAATGATAGGAGGAGGGTAGTGCCCAGCACTTGACCAGCGAAGTGTATGTGTTTCAAGGTTTAAAATACCCACCACAATCGTAATATGCTTTTCAATATTCTCTTGAACCAACATTCCATTTAATTTTTTTATTAATTGTCTTGGGGTTTTAGAGCGGCCATGGAAAGCTGCCATCCAAGAGGTTAATAAGCTGCTAGTTACGCCATGTCCTGAAACATCGGCAAGATAGAATAAAACTTCCTTATCATTTAATTTCCAGTAGTCATACCAATCACCAGAAAGATAAGCTGAAGGCTGAAAGAAAGTTTCGACTTGATAATTTAATAAATCAATTGGATTAGGTAATAGTCTTTTTTGTAGTTCAGCAGCCGAAGGTAAATCGCGGCTATCTTGGTTACGTTTATATTGAGCATCGATTCTTGATAATGCTTTATTTAAATCGTTAGGTAGTTGATTCCATACCCAACCTGCAAGAGCACCCGCTTCCCAAGCTTGAGCTAAAGCGCTACCTTCATGTTCAAAAGCAATAACAATCGTTGGTAAATTCCATTTATATGTCAGGAAATCTTGTACATCTGCTATTGCAATGATGGTTGGATCATATAAATCTAAATCATCTATGTTAATGACTTGTAAGCCTGGCAATTTATCCAAAGCTTGCTCTAAATAAGGGATAGAGCGTGTCGGTTTAATAAAATACATAGAAGAGATGGTAGTCCTTTTATATGATCACTTTGTTCATCATAGAGTATGTATGATCAAAATCAAGGTATTGCCGAACTCTTAATCCGAGCAATACCTCGATTTTATCTTTTAAGGGTTTTGATTCTCATCCGGTGTATCTTCTGAATCATCATCAATGAAAGATACATCAGCTGAGTCACCCTTTTTCTCTGCAATTTGGAATGCTTTACGTTGGAGATATAAATCTCGAATCATGGCGTATTGATCACCTTGTAAGGTCTGATCTAGGTCCAGATATTGAGCGCGTGTATCAACCGCTTGTAACATATTACTTGACCAATAAAGACCCTCTTGATCATCCATAACATATTTCTGTGGACGTGTTTGGGCGTCTACTGCTAAACCAAAACCATCACGCAAGGTACTTGGGCCGAAAAAAGGCAACATCAGGAATGGGCCAGAAGGAACACCATAGTAACCGAGCGTTACACCAAAACTCTCTTCTTCAGTCGGTAAGCCTAAACGGCTCGCAGGGTCAGCTAATCCAAGAGTCGTTAACGTATTAATTGTAAAGCGACCTAGAGTTTTTGCTGCACGACTAGGGCGACCTTGAATAAGCTGGTTAACAGCATTCCAAGGTTCTCCAAGATTTTTGCGGAACTGACGATAAGAACCACGGACATCTTCTGGAGTCTTTTCTCTATATTGCACAGCTACTGGGCGTAAAAAATTTCGATCCAACATGTCGTTAAATGAGTAAATTGGACGATTTAATGATTGTAATGGGTCTTTTACAGGATCTGGTTGTGCTGCATTCGCATTAATTTTTAAATCTTTAACTTTAATATTTTTTAAATCTTTAATAATTTGTGAGCGCGTATGAGTCGGTACTGTTTCTTCTAGTGAGCTAGCATCAGAAGATTCACTTATAGTATTTTCTTGAGCATATAGAGAGGTACAAACACCTACAGATAATACGCTTAATAAAATTAAATTAGAATAATTCATATAATTCCTTAACCGCCAGCCAGGCTAATACTTAAATGTGCAGTTGGGTGGAGATATGTTTTAATACAAAATTGATAACCTATTATCAATGTAAAATTGATCAAATAATATAGATAAAATGCTAAAAAGCTTAAAAAGTATCCAGTTGATAATATTGATTTAAAAAAAGGGTTGCAAAGGGAATGTAATGGTCTATAATGCACATCCATCGGCGGTGATGCAGATAGAAACTTGTTGAAAAACAGTTACTTGTGATTAAGTTGATTGCTTTAAGTGATGAATTTGATGGTAAGTTGGTTTGAGAGATGAGTTTTAAAAATATCGAAATTACCTGTTGACTTTTAAGAGATTAAGAGTAATATAGCCGACCTAGCTTGCTGGTGACGAACCAGGAAGAAGATCATTAAGAGAATTGAAGAACAACTTGTGTGGATTTTTACTGATTGATTAATCGAAATAATTTTCATTGATTGATTGGTTTAAATTACTCGAAGTTTATTTGAGCGAAATTTAAGTCAGTAATTGATGAGCCAGAATTGGTACCTT
>NZ_JAVQNO010000017.1:0-254650 GCF_031799025.1 Acinetobacter sp. V115_6
GGTGGCGAGACCCAGGATCGAACTGGGGACACACGGATTTTCAATCCGTTGCTCTACCTACTGAGCTATCACGCCGATGGCCTGTATTAAGCCGTATCTCAGAACAATAGTCAACAATTATCCTGAGTTTCTGATTTAAATGAGTATTTTTTATACTTAAAAAAAATCCCTGATGGGATCAGGGATTGAAAACACAAATAATGGTGGCGAGACCCAGGATCGAACTGGGGACACACGGATTTTCAATCCGTTGCTCTACCTACTGAGCTATCACGCCGAAGTGGGCGTATTAAACAATGTTTATAAGAAGACGTCAAGCAACTTCCGTGTTTTTTGTAACAAGTGATTATTTTTAAATCACAACCACAAAATAATAGAAGCTTTTAGTGATGTAATTTACCAATGTGAGCCAAACAGCGATGAATCGCGCCACAGCCTGGTTCAAAAGTTTTAACACCTTTTGACTCTTCTATGCGGCAAGCTTCTTCAACTAAGCGCTCAGCTACCCCACGACCACGATTCGCAGGGTGCACAACAATATATTCAAGAACCTTGCTTTCGCCTTGTCCTGAAGACCAAATTGCACCTATAATTTTGGTGTTAAATTCGGCAGTGTATAGCGTGGTATACTGTTGTAAATCTTGTTCAAGTTGTTCAATCGCATCGTGCCCGTCACCAAACTCCGGACTTGTATCATACAGTCGCTCAAGCTGATCGCGGATCTCTGAATTATCTAGAGAACTATAAGCATGTACGGTAATAGGCATTGATTAACCCTCCTGAGCAAACTATGATGCTGTCACGAATTCGTCACAGCGAAATTGTCGTTAACATCCAATCATTTTTGACGTTTTTTGAGGAACGTGTCCATGACGCAACGTATCAGTGAAGTGGTTAGAAATACCAATGAAACCAAAATTCGAGTTCGTTTAAATCTCGACGGTACTGGTCAAGGCACACTAAACACTGGAGTTCCATTTTTAGACCATATGATTGATCAAATCAAGCGACATGGCTTATTTGATATCGATATTCATTGTGACGGAGACCTCGAGATTGATGATCACCACACCGTAGAAGACTGTGGTATCACGCTTGGACAAGCTTTTGCACAAGCTTTGGGTGATAAAAAAGGTTTAAAACGCTATGGTCATTTTTATGCACCATTAGACGAAGCTTTATCTCGCGTTGTTGTCGATTTATCTGGTCGTCCGGGTTTATTCATGGATATTCCATTTACTCGTGCGCGCATCGGTACATTTGATGTCGATTTATTTTCTGAGTTTTTCCAAGGCTTCGTAAACCATGCGCTTATGACCTTACACATCGATAATTTGAAAGGTAAAAATAGCCACCATCAAATTGAAAGTGTGTTCAAAGCACTTGCTCGTGCTTTACGTATGGCATGTGAAGTTGATCCACGTGCAGAAAATACGATTGCATCGACAAAAGGTAGCCTCTAATGACACGTATCGCGTTACTTGATTATGGCATGGGCAATCTACACTCAGCGGCTAAAGCACTTGAGCATGTAGGTGCAACAGTCGATGTAACCAATGACCCAAAGTTAATTGCACAAGCTGACAAAATTGTTTTTCCGGGCGTTGGTGCAATGCGTGACTGCATGCAAGGTATGCGTGAAGCAGGTATCGATGAAGTAGTACGTAAAGCCGCTTTTAATAAACCTGTTCTTGCGATTTGCGTAGGCATGCAAGCATTACTACAAAGTTCTGAAGAAAATGGCGGTGTAGACGCATTAGGTATTTTTGACGGCGTAGTAAAACATTTCCCTCAAATGGAAGGTTTAAAAGTACCACACATGGGCTGGAACCAAGTTCACCAAATGGACCCAAGCCATCCAATGTGGAACAACATCGAACAAGATGCTCGCTTCTACTTTGTACATAGCTACTATGTCGAACCAAAAGATGAAAGCTTAGTTGCCGCCACATGTGAGTATGGTGTGAACTTCTGCACAGCCATTCACAAAGATAATTTATTCGCAACTCAATTCCATCCAGAGAAAAGTCATACTGCTGGTTTGCAGTTACTTAAAAACTTTGTGGAATGGAATATTTAATCTGATTCAAAACTGAAAAAGATCAGGTCGAGATGGCCTGATCTTTTTTTTTATTTATAATAACAACTAATCATTTATAGAATGATATTTTATTCAACAAAATATTGAATATTTATACTTTTAAATAAAACCAAATGATCAGGAAAACAAAATGAATTCACCTTTCGAAAATCAGCCACTTCAACAAGATTCCCCCTTTAAAGCTAATGGTCGTTTTGGACGACTCTCTTATGCTGCTTGGACATTCTTATTTTCACTCGTCATCGGTATCGCTGTTGTCATCATCGCTTTTACTTTTGGATTTACATCTAGTCAGGAACTAACAGGCCTTTCTATGGCAGGCATGATTGTTATCGCCATTCTTTATATTGTTTGCCTCTATGTAAGCTTTGTATTTACCATCCGCCGTTTGCATGACCGCAATAATACAGGATGGCTATCGTTACTGATGTTGATCCCTGCCGTAAACCTCATTTTTATGATTTATCTCTTTGCGGCAAAAGGTACGGAAGGCAATAATGATTATGGTCCGCAGCGCCCTACCCCTGGTTGGGAACGCGTTTTAGGCTGGATTTATATTGTCCTAATTCCACTTGCTTTTGTTTTTGCCATTGTTGCTACAATCATGGCTCCGACCTATGAAGGCTATGTTGAGAAAAGCGAAAGTGTGGTCATTGGTACACCGTCTCAGTCTCAATAATTTTTAAAGAAAGTCATAAAGCCTAGTTCTCTAGGCTTTATTCATATATAAAGCTAATAGCTCAATTCATTTGTATGCTGTTAAATATGTCCGAAGCCTCTCCCCTCCTTGATAAAGCCTCTATTCAGCAGCTCCCTCCTTTTGAAAATCTCACCTATCAAAATATTGTCGTGATTGAAAATATTGAGCAATGCAAAACTATTGAAGAAGAATTAAAAAATGCTGTAATTTTGGGATTTGATTCTGAATCTAAACCGACTTTTCGAGTGGGTGAAGTGTCAACAGGTCCACATTTGATTCAGCTTGCCACAGCAAAAAAAGCCTATCTATTTCATGTCAACTCATCGACTTTAAAATTTTTACAGCCCGTTTTGTCTAACCCTCAGCAAATTAAAGTTGGCTTTGGCCTTAAAAATGATAAACACATTTTTCATAAAAAAGGCATTGAGCTAGAAAGTTGTGTCGACCTAGCAAAAGGCTTTAGTCACTTTGGTTTTACACAGCAAATGGGGGTCCAAAAAGCAATTGCTCTGCTATTTGGGCAATATCTTGCAAAGTCGAAAAAAGTTGGAACTTCAAATTGGGCACGAAAGCCACTTACATCACAACAAATCAGTTATGCCGCTGCCGATGCTTATGCAGCTCTACTGGTATTTTTAGAGCTTCGTAAACAAAACCTATTACCGACTCACATTTCACAAACGATTCAAACTGCACTTCAAGCGTAAAGTTATAAAAGTCTTTTCTAAGGCTTAGCGATTGATCAATACTTTGCTAAGATGTGCACAATTTCATAATCATGATGAAGCAAGGAGCGGAAGCATGCTAATCATTCCAGCAATTGACCTGAAAGATGGTAAATGTGTGCGTTTAAAACAAGGGCGTATGGAAGACGATACCGTTTTCTCTGACGATCCAGTTGCAACTGCCCAGCATTGGGTAAATGAAGGCGCACGTCGTTTGCATTTGGTTGATTTGAATGGCGCTTTCGCAGGTACTCCAATTCATAAGCCTGTTGTTGAAGCAATTGCTAAAGCTCAGCCAGAATTACCAATTCAAATTGGTGGTGGTATTCGCTCACTAGAGACTATCGAGCACTACTTAGAAGCTGGCGTGACTTTTGTCATTATTGGTACTAAAGCAGTTCAAGAACCTGAATTTGTAGAAGAAGCTTGCAAGCGCTTTGCTGGCCACATCATTGTTGGTATTGATGCCATGAATGGTATGGTTGCAACTGATGGCTGGGCAAACGTTACTGACGTTAAAGCAACTGATTTAGCAAAACGTTTTGCAGATGCAGGCGTGTCTAGCATTGTTTATACAGATATTGCGCGTGATGGCATGATGCAAGGTGTAAACGTTGAGCAGACTGTAAACTTGGCTGAATACTCAGGCTTACCAGTGATTGCTTCTGGTGGTGTTACCAACCTTGATGACGTTCGTAACTTAAAAGGTCAACCGGGCATTTTAGGCGCGATCACAGGCCGCGCAATTTATGAAGGTACTTTAAATCTTCGTGAAGCTCAGCTTTTGTTGGATGAAAACCGTCTTTAATTCTTAAGATGTAAAAAAAGAGCCGCTTTAGGCTCTTTTTTATTTTTTGATTATCTTTAGTTTAATAACTTTTCTAAATCGATTACCTCATCCGCAATTTCCATCGCATACGGTGAATGCGTAATCATGATCACGGATGGAACAACCTGCTGAATATATTCAAGTATATTTTTTGCAGTATCTAGATCCAAGGCGGCAGTTGGTTCGTCTAGGATGATGAGCTGCGGGCGAGCTAAAAGACCTCGAAGAATGCAAATTCTTTGCTTTTCTCCTCCTGAAAAATTCTTATAAATTTCAGCTAAATCATCATCGAGCGTTAGTTGATGCTTTTTCAAAATATGTAATAGATTAAATTGATCAAGCATCTGAAGTAAGTAAGAATCCTCATATATGTGCGAGGAGTTATAAACTAAATTATCTCTAAGGGAATAAGGAAAAATAACTGGTTGCTGTGCAACGTAAACAACCTCATCAAAAATATGCTTAGAGAAATTTTGGCTAATATCAATATTCTTATAGCAAAGCTGCCCTGATTGAATCTGGTAGACACCCATTAAATAATTCATTAGAGAAGTTTTTCCCAAGCCAGTTTGCCCAATCACTACATACGTTTTATTGGGTAATATTTTTAAATTAAAATGATCTACGGCTCGTTTCCCAAGTAAAAATTTAGCATTTATAAATTGAAAGAGAACGTTAGAGTCTTGAACGATAGAATGCGTATAATTTTCTTTATTGAGATCAAAGTATTTTCGATATTTTGCCAAGGCGACAAAGTTGCCATTTAAACGCATCAAGCTTTGGGAAACCGCCAGAAATGGATTGGTGAGTTGAATAATATAGGTACTTATCAATACAAAAGCACCCGGTGTAAGCTGCTTTTCAGTTGAAAGAAATACGGTAAATAACATAAAAAAGAGTAAAAAAAGAAAGATCAGGAACAATTGAGAAATCATCAATAGCCCTATTTTCTTGTTCCTATCTTTAGCTGTTTTGATGAATGAGTCTAACGTGGTATTAAATTTTGATAATTGGAACGGTACTGCATTTTTTACTTTAATTTCATATGAATTTGAGATCTGATGTATCAAATGGCTATTTACCTGATTATCTTGTTGATACATCGAATCGAATAAAGAACTGCTTGTTTTATTGATATGAAAGGAAACTAAAAAAATAACAATAGCTACCAATAAAAAACTGATACTAAAAAGTAAGCTAATGGTTGTAAATAGCACTGCAAAGATCATAACCAATTGAAAAATGATCGGTCCCAAATGAAGCAATAACGTTAAATTAATCTCACCAAAAGCAGAACTTCCTCTTGCAAGATCACTGATCACTGTTCCAGCCTCAATTTGATCTTGCTCATCTTTTTTAAGATTTAAATAATTTTTTAGTCCCGCAAAGATTAATGCACTTTTGAAATCAACCATCAAATAAGCACTAAAAATATTTTTCGTCCAATTACATAACTCATTCGCTAACCATGCTGCCGCATATGCGAGTACGATTAGATATAAGAAATTAAATGGAAGTCGAATATCTAGTGAAAAGTTATATGCCTGTGCAGAGTAATCAATAATAATTTTTAACAAGTATGGCAATAATGTCGTAAAGAATGCTGTAAACATCACTAATAAAAACATGAGAAACATACTACCTTTCTGTTTCTTATAATTTTCTTTAGAAACCTGCCATAAAAATTTATAGTTTTGAATATCTTGTGAACTTAATAAAAACTTCATTTCTGTATCTTTTTTCTATTAAAACGAGTTAAAAATAATTTCATTACACAAGAAATATCATAACTTGCCTTATTTACTCTTATTCATATTTTTTGTTTAAATTGAATTCGTAGGTTTTTAAGATAGATCATATGCATCATATATGCCTTCAATAAACTGCATAAATTTTAAAAACATATATTTTATTAAAAAGCTTAAATTCCAAATCAATACACCACATTACGAGTAAATTTAAGCACTTGGTTACCACTATTGATATAGGTATAAGTAACAGAACTTTCAAAAATGAAAGATGAACCAGCAGGTATTATTTTTTTGCTGTCTGTAAATTGTATGGTCAACTCACCTTCTAATACGTAAATAATTTCCTGCCATCCATCTGCATCTGCTTCCGCAACGTAAGACTCCCCTACAGCCAAGGACCATATCCAAAGTTCAACTTGGGAACGAGATGGAACTGAAGCGAGTAAGGTTGCTTTACTTTCTTCATCTTCACCCTGCCAAGCGAGTGCATTTACTAGGGCATGTTCTTTATGCTCAGGTGCACTCACAATCGTTTTAAAATCCACACCCAGCACTACCGCAATCGCATCGAGTTTGGCCAAACTAATATTAACCTGCCCTGTTTCCAAAGCAGCAATGGTACGTCTACTCACACCTGCCCGATCTGCCAAATCTTGCTGGCTCAAATCTCGCTCATCTCTTAAGGAACGAATATTTGTGCCTACATGCTGTAAAACGGTACTCGACTGGCTCATAAATTAAAGTAGTATATAAAATATGAGCAATATATTGCACAAAACAAAAGAATAGCGCAATATGTGCAGTATATTGCACAATTTAATTTAACTTGAGTATGTCACCAATTTCTCTGAGTTCAAGCAAAGCTCCACAGTTAGCACTCATTTTGATTACGATCATTTGGGGGGGAACATTTCTTACTGTGCAGTATGCACTGCATTTTTCATCACCTATGTTTTTTGTAGGCTGTCGTTTTGCTGTAGCGGCTCTTACTTTGATTCTTATTTCATTAAAAAGCATGAAAGGTGTCACTTTAAAAGACTTAGGTGCGGGTTGCGCGATTGGTCTTGTAATTGCGGCAGGCTACGGCACCCAGACCATTGGCCTACAAACCATTCCGAGTAGTGAATCAGCATTTTTAACAGCGCTATATGTTCCACTTGTTCCTATTTTAATGTGGCTCATCTTTAGAAAAACTCCACATATTATGACTTGGGTGGGAGCAGCTCTGGCTTTTGCTGGCCTTGTTTTATTAACGGGCAATGGTTTTGAGCAAATTTCCTTAAGTTTTGGGCAGCTTTTAACAGTACTCGGCGCCTTTGCGATTGCTTTAGAAATTATTTTTATTAGCTACTTTGCCGGAAAAGTAAATTTACGCCGCGTCACAATCATTCAACTTGGTGTCGCTTCTCTACTTTCTTTTGCCATCATGCCTATGGTAGGTGAACATACGATTCCAGCATTTTCATGGCCCCTAGTACTGATTGCTGTTGCATTAGGTTTAGCGAGTGCGCTCATTCAATTTGTTATGAACTGGGCTCAACGTGTGGTTGATCCTTCACGTGCTGCAATTATTTATGCAGGCGAACCTGTTTGGGCGGGCATTATTGGCCGAATTGCAGGTGAGCGTTTGTCAATGATTGCCCTTCTTGGTGGGGCTTTGGTGGTATTAGGCGTTTTAGTCAGTGAGTTAAAAATTAAGTTACCAATTAAAAAAGCTAAAAGAATTCGAGAATAAAAAAAGAGAGCTTAACGCTCTCTTTTTTATTTATTAAGGTTGATACATCGGACGGTTATCATTTAGCGCAATCAAGCCGCGAATTGCACGATATACAATCCAGATCCACGCAGCACCAATTACGCCCACACAGAATACGGTCGATGAAACGGCAACGCCTGCAAATAGATTAGTATTTTCGCCCGTAAAGAACAGGAAAATAAACGGCAGAAAGGCAATAATATTCCAAGCCAGATACCACCAGAATGTTCTGATTTGCCATGTAAAGTGGCTCGCGAAAATCGAGCCTTGTACATCAGAACGTTTTACGTAGTTAATAATTAAAGCAATAACCGCAAGTAAGCCGCCTGTAAAAATGGCAACAATATAAAGTACATATAAAATAAGTGTTAAAGTACGATTTGGATCTTGGTCGATAGAACTATTCATTTTTATACCTCTCAAGTTTAATAAAACGATTTACTTTTATGAGCCCCGCAATACGTTTAAGGGAGAAATTAGCCACAAAATCAAAAGTAAATGAAAGAATATGGTACAAAAATAAATCTTACGAAAGGGTTGTTTTTGTGTTTTATGTCTCAGTTTTTGTTGTGCCCACCATGCAGCTGGCCAACCTCCTAAAAAGCTAACAATGTGCAATGTTTGTTCAGGTACACGGCGATTACCCAATTGTGCGGCTTCTTTATCTTGAGAATAGAGCCAATAACTTAAGGCATTCATCATTAAAACAAATAACAAGGTGTAGGCGGGTAAAATATGAATAAAACTCATAATTCCCATTAAAACGAAATAAAACACGATCCCCATTTGCATTGCAGACCAAGGGTTAGCTTGAAAAGAAGATTCTGCTTTTGCAGGCTTGGACGCTTTTCGAGTTTGAGATGCTTTTAAATAGGTGACCTGCTGAGCACGAAAACGGCCTCGTTCATCGAGAATCACCCGATATTCCAGTGCACAGCCAATAATTGGCCGAGGTCCGGGGCGTGCAAAATCTTTGATATGCAAAAAGACTCGCTCTTTTTCAGCATCATCCGGCTGAATAAAGCCATAACCTTTTTCGTCGAACCATTCGACTAAACGCCCCTGATCTCGCATCTTTATTCCCTTTTATGCTTTTACATGACTTAAACGGTCTTGCATCATTGCTCGCATTTCTTGCGGGTCTTTTTGCAAAATGTCATCGCCGGTACGTCCTTCTTCTTTATTTTTTTGAGCAACTTGCAAACGCATTGACCAAAAACGGCACGCTGCCATTGCCAAGAATACATCTAAACATGCAAGCTCATCTGATGTAAGCGTACGAACTTTTTGGTATGCCGCTAAGTAAGCTGCGACTTTGTCTGAGTTTAAATGCGCTGCTGGATATTCGGTACAAAAATCATTAATGGTAATCGCAATATCAAACAGCAACTCATCTTGATTTAACTCGTAAAAATCTAGAATACCTTGTAGTTGCTCGCCTTCAAACAAAGTATTGTCGCGGAACAAATCAGAGTGAATAAAACCTGTTGGTCGATTTGAATACTGCGCTGTTTTCGCATTAAAAGCTTGATAGACCTGCTCAAGTAAAGTTTGGTCATCTTGAGTCATGCTTGGTTTAAGCTGCTCTGCAACACCTGTCCAATATTGATGATCACGGCGATATTCACGTTCAAGCGGAAAATCTTGTAAAGCTACATGTAACTTCGCCTGTGCATCTGCAATTGCAGCAACTTGGGCTACTGTAGTTTGCATGGGATGGTGCCCCATTAAACGTGGTGCAATTTGTGCAGGCTTGTCTGCAATCACATGAACCGCTTGTCCGCTATGTTTTAACGGCACTGCAACAGGTACATTATGAGTCCCTAATTGTTCAAGTACCGGAATGAGTTCGCCTGCCCCTTGTGCATCTAACTCTTCAAATACGGTGAGTACATATTGTTTGCGGTTTACATCAACCAGAAAATAATTGGTGTTTTGAATACCTCCCTGAATTGGGTTCAGCTCCAACACCTCTAATCCATAAGGTGCAGCAAAGGTGCGAACTTCATCTAAACTCAACGGGGTATAAACCGACATGGAAAACCTGCAAAAAACATCTGTGAAGTTTGATAGAATACCTCTTCCCTCCATGAAGGTGTAGCGCCTGTGTAGGAACTTTCACCAACGGCGATTATTTTTGGAAAAAGCTATGCTTGCTAAACGTATTATTCCTTGCCTAGACGTTGATAACGGACGCGTAGTTAAAGGCGTTCAATTCCTCGATATTCGTGATGCTGGCGACCCTGTTGAAGTGGCACGTCGCTATAACGAACAAGGTGCAGACGAAATTACTTTCTTAGACATTACCGCTACACATCATGGACGTGATACCACTTACCGTACTGTTGAGCGTATGGCCGAGACTGTATTTGTGCCATTAACTGTCGGTGGTGGTGTACGTAAGGTTGAAGATATTCGTGCGTTATTAAATGCAGGTGCAGATAAAGTGAGTATTAACTCGGCTGCCGTATTTAATCCGGAATTTGTTCAAGAAGCTTCTCAGCACTTTGGCGCACAATGCATTGTGGTTGCGATTGATGCCAAAAAAACTGGCGATAACAAATGGGAAATCTTTACTCACGGTGGACGTAAACCAACGGGTATTGATGCCATTGAATGGGCTGTAAAAATGGCTGACTACGGTGCGGGCGAGTTGCTGATTACCAGTATGGACGCGGATGGTACTAAAGCAGGTTACGATATTGCATTAATGCGTGCTATTAATGACCGCGTTACCATTCCAACGATTGCCTCAGGTGGTGTAGGTAACTTACAACACCTTGCAGATGGTATTTTACAAGGTGGTGCCGATGCAGTATTGGCAGCAAGTATTTTCCACTTTGGTCAATATACGATTCCAGAAGCTAAACAATATTTGGCTGAACAAGGCATCGAAATGCGCTTGTAAGCTTAATCATAATTAAAGGGGCAATATGCCCCTTTAATTTTTATGCCGCACCATCTATTTCTTTCACTTCACTAGGAAGTTCTAATTTTTCTTTTTTCTCGACCCATTTTGCTGGAAAGATTTTTTCTACAGCTTGAGTTAACGGTTTAGCAAATAAAGTAGGCAACCGAATACCCAAAGGATTTTGTTCTTTTAAATCTGCTGAAGACACCACACGTGTTCCCATTACATAGTCAAACCAAGGTTTGGTCACACACCAATTGGCGTCTTGATTAGAGTTCATGTGGTGGTCGTAATGCCATGGAATTTTACGCTTTGCCCAGTCAGGCTCTAAATGTGCACGGCGATGAATATAATAATAATTTCCTGCACTGTACCAAGCTGCGAGAGCCATGCCTTTTGAAAATGGATAGAACATTGCACTTGAAACGGTTGCCACTACAGCAAGCGAAATTAACTCATTTTTTGTTCGCCAGTTACCAACGCCCTCAACATAGCAATCATCATGAAATTGTTGTTTGCGGACTTCACGATGGTGTGCCCAATGAGATTCCATGCTTTTTGGTACTGGGCTATAACGTGGTTTTCCAGCACGGTGTACACCATGCAAAATATATTTGTGTGCTACCCATTCAAATGCATTTGCAACCGCAATTCCTGCAATAAACCCTTTTAACATCAGCTAACTCCTTTTCTTTTTATTCAGAATATAAAATTCGTTATGCTAGGTATTGACCAGAATTTATGGTTTCATTGACAAATCACGACAAGAAAGAGGTGGTTAGGGATGCCACAATTAAAAAATTATACAGGCTCAGTGTATGGAGGACTGGGGCATCTTTTAAAGGCTTACTGTGAAGCCAATCAGTTAGCTATTCCTGAACAATTAGAACAAGTTCAAAATCTGGAACGCTTTGACTACGTCGTTTGGCGTGACCTATTAGAAGTGATTTATAAACTAGACCCGAAGCCAGGTTTAGGGCTAGAAATTGCCAAATATGTGCAACCCAAACACTTAGGGATTATTGCTTACCTCGCGCTCTCTTGCGACAACTTAGGTGAAGCCTTAATTCGCTATCATGATTTTCACCGTCTGATTTATGACGGGAGCCCATTAGTGGTTGAGCTACAAGGGAGATATGGTTCTATTCGCTGGGAAGCGACTGAGCTACACCCTACCCAGCTTACCGATGAAATCGCGATTGCGTTGGTGATTCAGTTCTTACGTCTTTTTATGTCTCACCAAGATGTGCATTTGCATGAAGTGCATTTTTTAAATGCCCCACCTAAAAACATCAGGGTTTATGAACAATACTTTCAATGTCCAGTTCGTTTTAGCCAGCCCCGTACTCAATTACTCATTCCAATTACTGAAATTAATAAGCCTCTGAGCAGTGCTGACCACACGCTACAACAATTACTGGTTCAACAAGCTCAAGCGCTTTTAGAACAATTACCAAATTCGACACAACTTGATCAACGCTTACAGCATTCAATTTTGACTGGACTACAAAAGGACCAATATCAAATTGAATATATTGCAGCTCAACTAGGCCTTTCAGTCCGACAGCTCCAACGTCACTTGCAACAACAAAACACCACATTTCAGGAACGTGTACAGCAAGTGCGGTTTATGCTTGCGACTGAATATTTAAAAGATCCACATTTAAGCTTACAAGAGATTGCTCTTTTGCTTTGTTATTCAGAACAAAGTGCTTTTCAAAGAGCATTCAAGCATTGGACCAATCAAACACCACAACAATGGCGAGATCAATTTTTAGACAAAGAATAACCAACCAAAACTTACAAATCTTTTCTTGATTAAAACAACACTGAAAACAAAAATTTCATATAGTCACATGCTTCAAATTTATGTGACGTAATTCACATTAATTAAAATAGATTAAATAAATGAGTAATCAGAATGAATAAATATTTTGCTGAATTTCTAGGTACGTTTTGGCTAGTCTTTGGTGGTTGTGGTAGTGCAGTATTAGCCGCAGCTTTCCCTGAACTTGGTATTGGCTTTGCAGGTGTAGCCCTTGCCTTTGGTTTAACCGTACTCACAGGTGCTTATGCTCTAGGGCATATCTCAGGTGGACATTTTAACCCCGCGGTAAGTGTTGGCCTTTGGGTTGGCGGCCGCTTCGATGTTAAAGATTTGATTCCCTATATTGTTGCTCAAGTGGTCGGTGCGACTGCTGCTGCATTTGTTCTTTACATTATTGCTCAAGGCCAAGCTGGCTTTAGCGGTGTTGGTGGTTTTGCTTCAAATGGTTTCGGTGATTTATCACCAAACAAATTTGGCTTAGGTTCTGCTTTTATTATTGAAGTGGTACTTACTGCTTTCTTCTTAATCATTATTTTAGGTGCAACCGATCGCCGCGCGCCTGCTGGCTTCGCTCCTATTGCGATTGGTTTAGGCTTAACACTCATTCACTTAATCAGTATTCCGGTGACGAACACTTCGGTAAACCCTGCACGTAGTACAGGTGTTGCGTTCTTTGCTGAAACGGCTGCATTAAGTCAATTGTGGTTGTTCTGGGTGGCACCGATTTTAGGGGCTGTGATTGGTGCGATTATTTATAAGGTAGTTGCTGGGGATAAGGATTAACTCTTCTTAGACACAATCTACTATCGCGGAAGGTGACATGGATGTCACCTGTTGAGCAGGGGTACATGGATGTACCCTCTGATCAACAAAGCCTTTTGTTTACTTTTGGGCTTTCAAAAGTAAAAAGTGTCTATACACACTTAATAAAGTCTAACGTGGTATTAAAGACTGTATGGCAGCATGACCATACTAAATATCACGCATAGCATGCATAAATTATAAAAACGGATTATTAATTTCTTGTTCAGCTGGACGTTCAATTTTCTCAGGCAATTCTTCTTTTTCCAAAGCCGCCACCACATCATTTAAAAAGCTCTGCAATGCCTTTGCCTGTTCTAACCCGACTTTGTCTTTGGTAATTTGCAAGTTGCCGTAAATGCTGACGCAATCGACATCATTTTCTAATGTTAAATCTTCAATTGATGAAGACTCTGTACCCTTTTCAAATGGTTTAAACATAGGTCTTATCTCGTTGTTATATCTTCACAGTGTAATACGATCAATTTAAAAAAAATCGATCAAAATTAAAAGAGCCGATAAAATTAAGAAAGCTCCCATCAAGATATTAAAATATTTCAAACGGTTGCCCTGATTAAGCACCACTGAAAATTTATCACCACATAGTCCCCAAAAGAACAAACACGCGTAGCAAGTGAAGAAATAAATAATAATAAAGATCGGCAACGACTGCGGGTTTTCAATGCTAGTAAACATGGTAATGCCTGACACACAAGCCAACCAAGCCTTGGGGTTGAGCCACTGTAACAAGAAACCATCTTTAAAATTAGGAATAATAATTTGCTCTACAGGAGCACTTGAAATGGAAATATTGGCGGCAGCAAGAATAATTTTTATGCCTATATAACAAACAAATAGCGTTCCACAAACTGCAAGAATTTTTAATACAACAGGAAACTGAGTTAATAAACTCTGAAGACCAAATGCCATAAAAATTAAAAGCAAGGTAAAACCAATTGTGGCGCCTGAAATATAGGGAAGCGATCTTTTTAAACCGTGATTTAAACTGGTTGATAAAATGACAGTGTTTACTGGCCCTGGGGTTATAGACATTGCAAATGAAAAAAGAAACATCGAGGCAAACATTGTTATTGTCCTTATTAAAATAGAATCCATAGACAGATCTGTCTATGGATTCTATTTTAATCAATTACGGTGTTGCAATAACAATCAAAAAAAGCTGCTTATTTCATTATTTGCAAGAAATAGTTCACCAAGGCTTCTACCAGTTGTTTCACAATCGCCTTTCTCGTTTCTTCGTCAATTGTTGGAACTTTTGCTTCCATTGGCTCCGAAGAACCAGTTTTTTGCTTTTTGAATTGGTCTTGTAGCGCTTGAATTTGGTCAGCGTTTAAGTCTTGCTCACACTGACTTTCACCATCCCAGTGTAAATAGTCTAGCTTTTGATTTGGCTTAACTTGGCCCGCTGTTAAAGGTAGACGATAGACATTACGCTTTTGTTGCTCGGTTAACTGCGGGAACAGGTTAACGCCTAAGCGCTCCTCAAGGTAGCAAACACTCACAACCTTTACTTGTAGAGAATTATTGTTAGGTGCGTAATAAGCACCGATCGCGCCAGTTTTTGGCATATACACCGCTTTATAAACTGCGGTAGGAACAATGACACCCTGCCCAATCGTCTTAAGACGTTTGCCTTCAAAAACAGGACCTGTCACTACATAAACATCTTGTTTTTGTTTAGTGGCAATAGCACGGGTCGCTTCTTCGAGCTTACGCCATACTTCTTGGTTATTTTTAGGGGCTTGAGGCACCATGTTGCTGAGCGAGAAACTATCAGATTGGGATTCTTTATTTGGCATATCACCGTTAGGCGCCATATGTCCGCGGTCATAACCTGAACCGCGATAGTCACTTAACAGTGCCCGATGTTTTTGAGCAACACGGGTTTCTTCATGGAAGTTATCTTCACGCTTAATTTTGGTACTCAAACGTTCTGCATTTAAATGCTCAGCCGACCACAACGGCGTTTTAGAAATGCCTGAATACAAAACGTTAAAGCCATTAAAACACAGCGGATAACTGTCTTTTTTTAGGCTGTCTTTATTTAAAGCAGGTGGAACTTCACGATAGAACTGATTAAGACAAGTCGAGTTAGTCGTTAAAGGTGAAAACCACTGCGAAATCTTTTCACTACCAAAAGCAATCGCAAAACTTCCAGCCGCAATACAAGCAAGAATAATCTTGCCAAAATGCTGACTTATAGAGAATGAGTTTGTACCTTTACTACGTTTTTTACTTGCCATGTTTCTATCAATACCACTGTCCACACGCAGCTTAACAATCCTGCTTTTTTAAGTATATCTCTTATCTTTCAAATGGTTAAAACATGGTCATCTTTTTTGTAACTCCATTACCCATTACGTAACAATCTGTTGGAATTATGAGAGCCTTTGGCTATTGAATTGCGCCAATTGCGTATCTTTCGTTGAAAAAGACTGATCGCTTATGACATGGTTAGCTCCACAAATTTGGATAAAAATATAATCGGAGTCCACTTAATGATCCATTCAAAGATTATTGGTATTGGCGTAATCACGGGATTATGTAGTATGGCCGCTTTGGCTGAGCCAGCAGTGCAGCCAGGAGATACTTTAGAAAGTTTGTCTAAAGTAAAAGTAACCACAACCGTAAATGGCCAACCTGGCTCTATTAGCGATTTAGTCAATAGCGGACAAGTACAGCAAGTTTCTGCTGCACCAACAAATGCAGCGCCTACAGGTGCTCCTATTCCTGCGGACGTTCCACCAGCACCTCCAGCAGGCGGTGAAATGGCACCTCCTGCAGCACCAACTGATGCAGTGCCACCTGCACCGAACCAAGCGCCTCCAGCGCCACAAGATCCGAACACTCCACCGCCTCCGGCAGATCCAAGTCAGTCGGCAGACCCGATGGCAAAAGATGGTGCTTTACCAGCAGATGCACCTATGCAACAAGCTCAATAATCAGAGCCATAAAAAAACCAAGACTTATGTCTTGGTTTTTTTATTACATCAATTTTTATATTTCGATTTGACTACCTAACTCAACCACACGGTTGGTTGGAATTTGGTAGAAGTCACTCACCGGACTGGTATTACGCTGCATAGAGATAAACAGTTTTTCTCTCCATGGAGACATACCATCGCCCACCGAATGAACAATACGATCACGGGAAATGAAGAAGCTGATGTGCATCAAGTCATACTCAAGACCAAGCTGTTCATAGGCTTGCATCAATGCTTTTGGTACATTCATTTCATCTTTAAAACCGTAGAAGATTTTAATACGGAAGAAATGTTCAGCTAATGTTTCTGTCGTAATACGCTCTTCAGGTTCAACATAAGGCACATCTTCAATCACTACAGTGACCAAGATATTACGCTGATGCAGCACCTTGTTATGCTTAATGTTATGCAGCATGGCATGTGGCACAACGTTTGGCGTACCCGTCATAAATACTGCATCACCCGGCACCCAGTGCACGCTATTACCAATACTTTTTACAAACAAATCGAGCGACAATGTATCGTGTTCAAGCTTGGCAAAAGTAAGCTCACGACCACGTTTCCATGTCATTAAAATGGTCACGGCAATCGCACCAATCAGTAGTGGCACCCAACCACCCGACAAGATTTTAAGTGAAGTTGCACCGACTAATACCGACTCTAAAATAAAGAACGGAATAATCAGGAGCAGCACTTTTGGCAGGCTCCACTTCCAAGCTGAATAGATAAATACCGCAACCAAAATCGTGTCACACAGCATGGTTAAGGTCACAGCTAAACCATACGCACTTGCAAGGTTCGAACTGCTTTTGAAGATCAAGATTAGGATAATAATCGCGATTAAAAGTAACCAGTTTAAGAAAGGAATATAGATCTGGCCTTCTTCAGACTCAGACGTATGTTTAATACTTAAACGTGGTAAATAACCCAATTGAATCGCTTGGCGCGCAAGAGAAAACACCCCAGAAATTACAGCTTGAGAAGCAATTACCGTTGCCATGGTCGCCATAATAATCATTGGGTAAAGCGCCCATTGCGGCACCAATAAATAGAACGGGTTTTCAATTGCCGCTGGGTCTCTGAGCAATAATGCGCCCTGTCCTGCGTAGTTTAAAACCAAGCATGGCAACACCACAAAGAACCATGCCATACGGATTGGTACTGGTCCGAAGTGGCCCATATCGGCATAAAGTGCTTCACCACCCGTTACCGTTAACACCACAGCGCCCATAATGAAAAAGGTCATTACTGGATGATGATAGATAAACTGAATGGCCCAGTGTGGACTGAACATCCCCAACACCACAGGGGTCTGAATAACACTGTGAAGGCCTAATAATCCTAAAGATAAAAACCACACCATGGTGATCGGGCCAAAAAACTTACCGACAAAGGCCGTACCGTGTTTTTGTACCAAAAACAAAGAGATGATAATGGTAATCGCAATCGGCATGATGAACGGGTCAAACACATCGGTGGCTATAGACAAGCCTTCGACGGCTGACAATACCGAAATGGCTGGGGTAATAATACCGTCACCAAAAAATAGCGATGCACCGATAAAACCAATGGCAATCATGTAGATTTTTTTGTTGTCGGCAATTTTGGCTTTACGTAAGTTCAATGCGAGTAAGGCCATGATCCCGCCTTCGCCGTTGTTGTCTGCACGCATGACAATAGCGACATACTTGATGCTGATGATCAGCATTAAGCACCAAAAAATAATAGATAAAATTCCTAATACGTTTTCAGGCTGAATTCCCAACCCATGCGCTGCATGGAAGGACTCTTTCAAGGCATAGAGCGGACTTGTTCCGATGTCTCCAAAGACCACTCCAAGAGCTGCCAAAGCCGTGGCAGGCAAGGTCGCTTTTTTGGCCGTATTTTGCATTGTGTAATTAAACCAATATGATTTTTAGCGCAATCTTATCACCTCTATTATTTTTTTTCTGTAATGCTCGTCTTAAATCTTGGCAGGACTCGTTTTTTTAGTTACTATCGCACGCCTTGGTGAGGTGTCCGAGTGGCTGAAGGAGCACGCCTGGAAAGTGTGTATACGTTTGCGCGTATCGAGGGTTCGAATCCCTCTCTCACCGCCAGAATTAAAATTTAAAGAAGCTTAAACTTAAAAGGTTTAGGCTTTTTTAATGGCTCAAACATTAAAAATAGCCAAAAAATATTGATAATTTTTATATCCATCACAAAACTTAAATTTTATTAAGCATTTAAATTCAATGAAGAATCTTATTTCTTTAGCTAAAAAAAGCCTGCTTGAGCAGAGTAACGTAAACCTGCCTTTTGCGGTCTATTCAGCTTACCAAGAGCAAAAAATCACAAACGTTCCGATTTTTAAGCCCTTACTGATTATTGTTTTGAGTGGATATAAAGAACTTGGAAAAACGGAAAATATTAACTGTGAAGCTGGTTCTTTTATTTTTTTAGCCAACAGCTCCAGCATTGATATGCGTAATATTCCAGATCAAGAAGAATATTTCGCTCTTCTTATCGAGTTTGATTTTGAAGATTTTAATGCTCTTCCTCAAATCATCACCGCTCCTCAAAACTATGTTCAAGGCGAGCTTAATCCTCTTTTAGAAAGTGCCCTGCATCAATTTATTGACTTCTCTTTAATTGCCCCGCCTTCTGCGTTTAAATTTAGAAAAAGGGAGCTTTTAGACCTTATTTATTATTCTGGTTACACCGATATCTCTAATCTAAATATGACTACAAGCTTGAGTGAAAAAGTTCAGGCATTAATTTCTGATCATTTATCTACGGAACTCACAGCTGAATTTATCGCATCTCAACTTTTTATGAGTTCATCGACTCTAAGAAGAAAACTAAAAAGTGAAGGAAACAGCATTCAGGACATTCGTAATAGAGTAAGACTAGGCCATGGATTGCATCTTATTCAAACCACCAACTCCAGTATTGGAAATATTGCTTTTGAATGTGGCTATCAATCTCAATCTCGATTTACTGAACAATTTAAAAATTTGTTTGGTCTTACACCACGTGAACTACGTAAAACCAAAATGCTCACTTAGGGCGAATTTCTGGCAAATCTGCGTATAAAAAATTTTTAGAAGCAAACTTAATATCTTTTACACATTTAAAAAAGGTGCTTAAGCAAGCAAATGAAAAAATTAGCAGTGATTTTATCGGGTTGTGGTTATTTAGATGGTTCTGAAATTAGAGAATCAGTTTTAACCCTGTTAGCTTTAGATACAGCCAATATTGAATATCAGATTTTTGCACCCGATGAGCCTTTGTTTCATGTCATTGACCATGTAAGCGGCGAAATAAACATGACTGAACAGAGAAATGTTTTACAAGAAGCAGCAAGAATTGCCCGAGGTGAAATTTCACTACTGCATAAACTTGATGCAAATGAATTTGATGGTCTTATTTTGCCAGGTGGTTTTGGCGTCGCAAAAAATTTATCAACGTTTGCCTTTAAAGGCGCAGAGGCACGAGTACATGGTACAGTGGCTTCAATTTTAAAAGTGTTTCATCAGAGCAAGAAACCGATTGGGGCAATCTGTATTTCGCCTGCACTCTTGGCGCTTACGTTTGGAGAGTTACACCCAACTATTACCTTAGGGTCTGACCTTAACATTGCTAAGGAAATTGAAAAAACGGGTTCAATTCACCATGTTTGTCAAACCTCAGACTGTGTGGTCGATCAACAAAACTTATTTGTTACTACCCCTGCCTATATGGATGATCAAGCTGGTTTAAAGGATATCTATACAGGGATTACAAGCTTGGTTGAGGCGATGACAACTTTAGCAAATTAAGATGTTTGGTTAGGGATAGAGATTTCTATCCCTATAAAATCACTCTAATCAACTATAAGTAACTTCGCACCATTCAGGCTAAAAGACTGATGTGGCTCTGAATTGTCTCCGACTTGATAACTCATACCTGAAGTTAAAGTAAATGTTCTTCCGTCTTTCAATCTACTTTCTAACTTGCCTTCTAGGCAAAATAATATGTGCCCTTTTTCACACCAATGGTCAGCTAAATAGTTTGCTGAGTACTCGACAAGCCTTACTCTAATTTTATTTGTTTCTTCACCAAAAAATTGAGTTTTCCAATACGCTTTTCCAGTTTCACCACTATATTCAGTGACTTCAATTTCTTCCCAGTTTGTAATTTGAAATGGAAAAGGCGCGATATTCATAATTTTTTCCAAAGATGTATTATTGTGTTTTCAACTTATAGACAAAATTGGTTTTTGCAAACACTTTAAAAATATTATCTCTTAAACCCAATAGCTAACCAAGAAAGAAGTCCATTAGATTTCCCTAATTAGCTTTAATCCAAATCGAACACTTCTAATGACTCTACATAAGGCAAAATAAGATATTCATGATTAGATAAATGCTGTTCTAGTTGATTATGTGTAGTTTGATTGAATTGATAAAAGTTGCTCAACTCATTAAGCAATTCAGGAGTTTTATTTGCATCAAATTCTGGTGTTTTAATAAAATATAATAAGCTTGCACCTAAGCCAACATACTCTAAGTCATAGTTCTGATCTAAATGCTGAATTAGGCTAAAAGATTCAAACGGATTCAAATCACAAGTAAAGTATCCATTGAGGCATGCTGCAAATTTTTGAGTTTCAGTTTCACTGTTTACTAGCTTTACTTGAATAACTTCATCTAAAATTTTTTCAGGTTCAGCATTAATCTGTAGCAGAGTCGCTTGGTCTTCATCACAATAATTAAGTTTTTTTGGCAACTTATTAAAGTCTATATAATTTTCTCGCTTTAATAATTGTTCAATGTGGTATTGAAGTTCTAAAGGTCGAGTGTTATCCCAACTCGCTTCACTGTCATCTTCAATGAGTTCTGAAGCATCGAAGTAAAGCCCCTCTCCCATTGAAGCATGCATAGACGTGTATTCGCACTGTCCTATATCTTCTAAAAGTAATAATACTTTTTTAGGGAAATGTTTCTGCTTAATTTCTGAATATAAGTTAACAACATCGTTCCATGAGTTTATTTCACTGATTGTTGCGTAGCATATTAATTCATGAGCATCTTCAGTTATAAGGGAATTTTCTTTTTCTTTAATGCGAAAAACGGTCATAATTTTTTAAATTTAATCTATATTTAACGAACATTTATATCATAAATAAATCGTATATTTAACTTAATACCTTAATCCATGTTTTTAAAAAATCTTCTATATAAAAGACCCAAACCTCACGCTTAGGTCTCCTCCTCTTAAAAATTACTCAGACAACGCTAATAACTTCTGAACATACTCAATCGCATTATTTTCTATATCTTGGTGCGTCGGAATATCATCATCTTCTGATGGATTGGTATCTAAACCATAAAATGCATGAAGTGGTTGATAGTCCGCTCCAATATATAAAGCTGTTAGCTTAAAGGGAGTAAAAATCTGCTCTAAAGAAAGCTTATATTCACCATACTCTGAATAGACCTTTTCTTTTACACCAGCAGACACAGCCAACATAAACTTCTTATTTTTAAGCTTGTCACCTGTTGAACCATACGCCCACCCATACGTCAAAACCTCATCAAGCCATTGTTTCAAAAGCGGTGGACAGTTAAACCAATACACTGGAAATTGAAAAACTAAATTTTCGTGTTCTTCTACCAATGCTTGCTCTTTGGCAACATCAATTACGCCATCTGGATAGGCTTGATAAATTTGATGAACCGTAAATTGGTCTGGGTGTTTTTCTAGTTCCTCTACCCATCTTTTATTTACAACAGACTGGTCTATGTGAGGGTGAGTAACAATGACTAATGTCTTTTTCATTATGAAAACACTCTTATCGGAAAGTTGATAAATCGATTATAGAAGTGTGCTTTCCTAAATATAAGTACGGTAATTTGTGTTATATACTATACTAAAAGATAGTGTAGATTTTAAAAATGACTGAATGCGTTCCATCACATACGCCATTAGAAGAGACAGGTTTTGGCTACACCCTTTCTTTGATTAATGGCAAATATAAAATGATTATTATGTATTGGCTGTATGAAAAAAATGTCATGCGTTTTAATGAGATGCAACGCTGCATTGGCAATATTTCATTTAGAACACTCAGCAATACACTTAAAGAGTTAGAAAGAGACGAGCTTATTATTCGTAAGGAATATCCTCAAATTCCGCCAAAGGTTGAATATCGCCTTTCAGAAAGAGGACAGTCTTTGATTCCTTTATTAGATATGATGTGCGATTGGGGCGAACGTAATAAGTCGTCTTAGTTTTATAGACTTGAAGTGATACTAAATATGAGAAATGAATTAAGAGAAATTTTTATTAAGGGATGTGACGATAAAATTGAAAAGAAGGGAGACAATGTGGGTCTATCTTTTTATGCTTTTTTTAAAAATAAGAACGATAACCCTGAGTTACTGATGGAAGCAGCGCATTGGTGGATTATGGTACACAAGCTAGATCACTTCGAGAAGGCAGTTAAGATTAAACAGTTGGTTTTAAATGAGCGGTAATTAGAGTTATTCGAAAAGGCTTAAATTCAAGCCTTTTCATTATTTTAAACTTAAAAATTAATTATTTAACATAAGGCCAAACATCAGGATCTATATATTCTTCATCGATATGATAACCCTCAGCCTTAGCTTTTCTTTCTTCCTTTTCCCGATATTTTTTATTTTCAATTAATCTTTTTTTAAACGCTTGCTCGAATTCACTAGGTGTCATTTTATCAGAGTCAGGAATTGAGTCTCTTTCATTGTATCGCACACTCTGAAAGCTAAATCTAAGCATATATTGTTCTTCATTCCGCTCATTCTTAGCTGTTCTTTTTAAACTGATATCTAAAATAACCCCATTAGCATACAACCTATAACCCAATGATTTTGTCGGGCTGTTGTTTATTATATTTTTCCACTCTTCAAAGCTAAAAATATAACTCGGGTCAATGACATCACGACTTTTCGATAGATGCTTAATATTATCTTCTTTAGCGATACGCGGAGCATCTGTAAAGAAATAGTTTTTCCAACCAGCCTGATTAATACGTTTCATTAAAGCTACATAGCTTTGATAAACCTGCTCTGAGGTAGCAAATTCTTCTTTTGTAAGGCCAGCATCAATATCTAAAACTTGGATCCCTTCATTTTTATCATATTGAGTTCCTAATACAGAGAAAACATGCTCAATCGATAAAGTATTAGAACCATTCTCTATAGTTATTTTTCCTAAGTTAGGAGGAGAAAATTGAAGTTCTCTAAAGCTAACACCAGCTGGATGATTATCGACATTTCCATCACTATATTTTGAAAAATCTTGAACACCTTGTTCACCCATATGCAAAGTGTAGGCTTGCTGATTCATAGTCAAATTCTCATTATGTTCTGATGTTGGCTGACAAGCGGAAAGTAATAATCCAAAAATACAGATTAGGAAATATTGTTTAAACTTTGCCATCATTACTATCTTTCCCTACTTTAAACTCTGCTTTGCTATTTCTCCATCCTGCAATAGTTTCTAATTCTTTTTCTAAAAAGTTTCTTCCTTTATCGCTTTGCATTAATAAATTATGAGAATGCTATGAATATAAACCATCATAAAAATCCTTATATTTAAACCAAGTTTATAATAATATTAACAATCAATTAAAACTTAATATAAAATAAGCCAATACAGTAGCAATAAAACCAAGCCAGACTATCCAGATTACTGCAGATAAAATATTTTTTTGAAAATTAATTCTTTTATACAAATTTTCAAAGTCTGGTTTTACTATTTCCTCAACAGAAGCATACTTCTTTTCGATCAAATCTTTCTTTCTATCAATTTCAAGCTTTATTATATTTAAAGTATCTTTCTGATTATTCATGACAAATGAAACTAGCAATGTAAAAAATAAAGCACCCAATAATATACAAGTATTAATTATAAACTGCCCTGTGTTAGGAGCAATTATTTTCATTTGTGTACCTACAACTACAGTAGCAATAGGAATACCAAGTATATGATTCTGAACATCTGAAATTACTTTATGTATTTTAGTCATCTCTTCAATTTTTGCTGACTCAGTTTCATCTTTAATTTTTTCATAAGAAAAACTTGCAACAAATAATTTATAACCATTATCAAAACTTCTTTTTAAATCACCAAGATTTTCTAAAATATGCTTAAATCTAAAATTTTTACTTACTGCTGAGCATATATTCTTAACTGACTCTGAAATAATAGATAATTTTTGTTCTTTGTGAGTATCTTCGAAAAAATATTCTCTCAACTTTAAAAGTAGATCCATATCTAAAGACATTAAATCATCAAAATCATATTTTACTGGTATTTCAAGTTTTTTATTATCCAAATAAATTAAAGTTTGAAAATCTTTATCAAAATAAATCGCACTAGGTATCAAAACCTCATTTATAAAATCTAATATAGCCTTATATCTTTTAAAATACTCTATCTGTTCTATATCAGGATCAAGACTGGATAATTTATCCTCTAAAAAATAAAAGTTCTTTTTTGGAAATTTAACTAAATTCATATTAGTTAAAAAATCTTTAAAATTAATATTAAAATAACCTATACGCGGTAATGGCTCACCGCGGTCTAGTAAAATTTTATCATTAACCTTCAACTCTTCTATATCTGTAAGAGTTGATAAACCAAAAGTGTGTACATCAGTCAAACAAGTTTTTAAATTTTCTAAGATTGTTTCATTTTTTATCAATAACTCCCCATGACGATAATGGTCTTGAAATACCATTTCGTCATATATTGAACTTAATAGTTCAAAACGTGGGTCATTACTCATCATCTTCCTCTTCACCAATTACTTCAATTAAATCATTATGTAAACTTTCTGAAACTTCACTTAAAGTAATAATCCGATTTTTTTGATCATACCTTAAATGCTGACTTCTAACCGCTACTCGATCAAACTTAAGAGTCCAGTGTTTCGATTTACCCTCATATCTTAATAACCCATTAATACTACGCCCATCAGGAATAAAACCGTCGATAATTTTATACTCATCTGAACCAAGCAATACTTTGAGTGTTTCTGGATCATCAGGATATACATGATTTGCTAAAGCATCTAAACTCAAAGCTCTTTTAGAAACACTTAATTCTTTTAAGTAGCTGAATGCATTATCAATAATTCTATCTCTTTCCTGATCGGTTTTACCTTCTAATGAGCTAGCAAATCTTTTAAGTACTTCAACAACTTTTTTTGATTCAGCAGATACTGCATGAACATCATTACAACCTATAAATTCTTTAAAGTATTTAGATACATCTGAATTACCTTTTAGAAAACTAATATACTTTGCATTTCCGCTAAGCCATTCTGTTAAATTAATTCGTCCAACCACACGTAGTTGGGTCAAATCAATATGCATACTATCAACGACTTCATATGTTTCAGTAATAGCAGTACCTAACACATCAGTTACAACGGCTACAAGAAAATAGTCTTCTGCTCCAATAGACATTTTTGATATTAAAACATACCCACCCTTAGCTAAAGATTGATTTTTAGCACAGAACTCGAGTCGCTCCATTAATTTAACTGATAACTCATGAAAAGAATTTTCCCCATCCAAATACTCTTTAAGATATTTCTGAGTTGGGTAATTATCTAAATTAGCTTCAAAAGTCCCAAAAGATTTCCCCGTAAGTTTTGAATATTTTTCATGTATTGCATCGATTAAACGTTGAGCTGAATCATTTACTGCCAAGGGACTACTTCTTAAAGTTAAAGTAGTTTCGCCAGTAGTATTAACTTCTTTTTCTAACTTATGGACAATGTATTCATTAATTTCACATATTGCTTGAACCATAAAAAAATAATCCTAAAAAATTAAAGATAGTTTATACATTAAATTATCTTTAAGTCTTTATAAATATTTTATATTTTTAATTTTATTATTACTATAGTAGATTGGAACTGTACGACATAAACTGTCGCCACAAGAAATTATAATATTTTTCTAATTAAATTTTAAATATTCCTAATATAGAGTATTTTTAATATTAAATTAATTTTTATTTAATTTAATCCTAAAATCATTATAAAAGCCCAACTCCCGTCGGGCCTTCCCCATCAAACCCGCTTTAAAAAATACTCAAGTAATGCGTCTCTGTCCTTTGCCTGATCTGAACCTAAAAGTCCAAAAATCGCGCCATCAATCATAAATACAAAAATATCAGACTCTTCATATGTTGCTCTTTTTTTAGATTCCCTCAGTACCCAAAAAATTTCATTTTTAAGCCAGCGCCTATATCTGAGTGCAGTTTGATAGGCATTTGGATAAAGCTTTTTAATTTCAAAAATCGCTTTAAACAAAAGGTAGTACGCACCTTTTAAGTCGGCATGTAAAAGGTAAATTTGCCTGAGCTGATGAACCAAATCTGGATATTGGCGAGCTTCGCTTATCGCCCTCACTTTTTCTTTTAACTGCTCTTTTTGAACCAATAAACACATTTCAATCAGTCTTTCTTTGGAGTGAAAGTAGTTGTAAAAAGTGGCTTTGGTAATTTTGGCCTCACTAACAATTCGGCCCACCCCGACCTTGTTAAAGCCATGTTGTTTAAATAACTCTGCTGCTGTGTATAGCGCCCGCGTCGCTCGAAAGGAAGCTTCTAAATTTTTCATGTATACCGCTTAAAATAATTTCTTGTTGTAAATAAAAGAGATAGAAATGCCGTCACTCTTAAATTGAGTGCTAAAAACAGGCATGCAAAAGCCGCACAAAAATGTGTGCTCGCCTATCTCGGGTTTTATTGTTGCTATGATTTTTTAGTCGTAATGACCTATGGCTTAAAACCTAGAGTCGGTTAAACCGTTTTAAAGACCAGTTGGGTATAGAGTCAAAGATTTTGGCGAAGGTAGCCAATGAGAGAGATGAAATAGTGCGCATGTGCGGACTCCTTGTGTGTAAAGGAGTTCTACCCGATCACTGTCAAATGATGGTGGTAGAACGAGAGAAGGTTGACAGACTGACACACAAGAATCAGCACGCACAAGGCGTCCCTCCCTCGCCCTACCGCTACGAAGGGGGACGAACGAGTTCGCCACCAAAAAGAGAACTTTTTGATGTCTTGTGTGTTATATCGATCTGTCAAAATCGACTGGCAATGTGGCCAGCAGGCAAAGGATAATCCGCGTGTTTTGGAGTGTCAATGTAAGGTTGAATAGAAATTGGTTAAATAATTATTGTTGTTTATTCAATTAGATATTTAAGCTAAAAAGACCTTTAACTTAAATTTAACGATATCATCATAATAGTAAAATTGGTGGCAGAACGAAAAGAGGTTAGCAGACTGGACACACAGAACCAGTACACTCGAAAGTGTCCCCTTATCGCTCTACCATAGAATGGTGACAAAACGAAAGGGGTTAGCAGACTGGGTACAGCACCAGCACACTCGAAGATGTCCCCTTATCGTTCTACCCTAGAGTAGTTTGCAGACAAAGAATAATTCTCAAGTTTTTAAGTGTCAACACTCATATATTATTAATTTATAAAATATTTTTATTTCTATTGGCTCATTTTTTCATTGTTAATTTATCATTCATTTTCAAAACTGCTGAAATAACCCGATTGATCACGCTATAAATAAGAGCTACAGTAAATAAAGTTTGAATTTTATAACTTTAAATAAATTGATAATGCATGCAGGCAAAGACATGGAAACCATACATGATTTTTATCGCCGCTTTTCTTTAACCAGAGATAGCGATTACTCGGTTCCATCGACTTCGTTTGGACATTTTAACGTGTTCCAACGCGATGCTTGCTCGTTCCTAACACCTTATAGCCGCCGCGATTATTATAAAATTTCACTGGTTTTAGGCACAGGCGAACTTCACTACGCTAACCGCTGGATACGAGTTGACCGCCCTGCTTTGCTGTTCTCAAACCCCATGGTTCCCTACGCTTGGGAAATTAATTCGCCCGAACAGGCAGGCTGGTTTTGCCTATTTACCGAAGAGTTTGTAAACCAAGAGTCGCGACAAAGCTTTTTAAAAGACTCACCACTGTTTAAGGTCGACGGCGACCCATTGTATTTTTTAAACGACCAACAGGTTGGAGAAATTTCATTTATTTTCAAAAAGATGATGAATGACATAAATTCAGACTATATTCATAAATACAACGTTTTAAGAAACTATTTGCACCTACTTGTGCACGAAGCCATGAAAATGCAACCGACCCAACAGTTTGAAAAACATAGCAATGCTGCGGTTCGGATTTGCCATTTATTCTTTGAATTATTAGAACGCCAGTTCCCCATCGATTCGCCCCATTTTCAGCTTAAACTCAAAACGGCAAATGATTTTGCCTATGGCTTGTCGGTGCATGTGAACCATTTAAACCGAGCTGTAAAAGAAGCCACAGGCAAAACCACCTCTGAACATATTAGCTCGCGCATTACGCAAGAAGCGAAAGCACTGCTACAACACACCAGTTGGAATATTTCCGAAATTGCCTATAGCTTAGGCTTTGAATATTCAGCATATTTCACCAACTTCTTTAAGAAAAATACGGGATTTTCGCCTAAAAAATTCCGCGAAGACTGTGTGGCCTAAAAAAAGATTGTTTGAATTTTATAATTATTGGTTTGAATGTTATACGTCAGTTTGAGCCAAAGCATTTTATAGTTTTTCTACTCAAGTGATTTTGCAAAAAGAGTGTGAAAAATGAAATATAGAACTTTAGGACAAACAGGCGAAAAAGTATCAGCACTTGGTTTAGGTTGCATGGGAATGAGCTTTGCCTATGGTGCCTCAGACGACACACAAAGCATTGCAACTCTAGAAAAGGCCTTAGACCTCGGCATTAACTTTTGGGACACGGCCGACATGTACGGCAACGGCGCAAACGAAGTTTTACTCTCAAAAGTTTTAGAAAAACATCGCGACAAAGTGTTCTTAGCGACCAAATTTGGCTTTCGTTATAAAGAAGACAACCTTAACCCACAAAACTCTTTAGAGTCTTATATCGACGGTTCTCCTGAGTGGATTAAAGTTGCGGTCGAAAACAGTTTAAGACGTTTAAATACAGACGTGATTGATTTGTATTATGCACACCGCATTGACCCGAATGTTCCAGTTGAAGACACGATTGGTGCAATGGCCGACTTGGTGCAACAAGGTAAAGTTCGTTATTTAGGACTCAGTGAAGCATCGGCTGAAACCATTCGTAAAGCACATGCGATTCACCCGATTGCAGCGGTTCAGCATGAATATTCACTACTTACCCGTGAGTTTGAGCAAACCCATTTGCAAACCATTCGTGAGTTAGGCATTAGCCTTGTGCCGTATTCACCGCTGTCACGTGGTTTAATCACCAATACGCTTGATGTGGGTAGCCTAGACGAAAGTGATTTCCGTCGCCAATTACCACGCTATCAGGGCGATAACTGGAAAAATAACCAAAGCTTGGCACAAGCATTTAGTGACTTTGCCCAAAGCAAAAATGCGACAGCGGCTCAACTGGCTTTGGCTTGGATTTTGGCGCAAGGTGACGACATTATTCCAATTCCGGGTACGCGTAAAATCGAGCGCCTTGTAGAAAATGCGGGTGCTGTAGACCTTCATTTAACAGCGGCAGATTTGGCAGAAATCGACGCGATTATTGCGAGATATCCAAACATGGGCGCACGCTATAACGCTCAGCAACTTGCTGCGGTGAATCATTAATTAGGTAACAATATTTAAGAAAAGCTTGGAGAAATAAGCTCCAAGCTTTTGGTAGAAAACAATAAGTTATTCAAAGAAAAATTTATATTTCCATATAAAATAAAAACCATTGCTCAATCTTATCTAAATTGAGTAATAGATTTTAAGTGCTTAATAATTCTTATTGTGAATCAATAATTTTATTTGCAATATGAATCAATTGATCTGGCTGCAAGTTTTGTCCATTAATTTGATAATAATTACTGTTATATACAAATGTTACTTTATCTATTAAGTCAGAAGGTAATCTTTCATATCTTGCAGGAGTATTATTATTTAACTCAAAATTCATCGACTCAGTAATAAATTGATGACTTGATTCATTAGGTTTTAGAAATGATTGTTCAATTTCAACTTTTTGATTATTATTTTCATATAGTTTATAAACACTATTCCAACCATTATCACTATCATAACGACCAAATGCTTGTGCTCCTGTAAGTTTCAAATTATAGGCATTTAAAATACTATCGTTAACTCCTTTAAAACCATCTAATTTAGACTCTATATTTTTAATTCCTTCTTCTTTTAACGTTTCTCTAGCCTTATCTAGCTCTTCAAACTCTTGCTGTTTTATTCCCCCAGTTAAACTACCTTTTTCATTTAAATTTCTCAAAGCCCTCTCAGCATCTCTTCTACTTACCGGATCAAGCTCAGAAATTGATAAGTATACAACACCATTATTTTTAGCACCCTTTTCCATAATCGAGTTAAATTTAACTTCAGACATAAAATACTCTTCTTGAGAAGCTGTATTTTTTGCAGTGTTCATTTTTTGCTGCGTTAGGTCATTAACCTTAGTATTATTCGGTTTATTACTATGAAAAACTATGTTTTTTTCTGTAGGTACCGATTTGGTAGTTTCTATGTTTGAATTACTACTATAAAAATAAAAAATCAAACTAACTAATAAAATTAGGCCAAAAATTATAATTATATTTTTCAAAATCTTAACTCCAAGGCCAACCTTGACCTAAATTGCATGTTGTTGCACTTGTCGTAGATGTCCGTATATCCATAAGAGAAAATCTTATGGCATGATGTCCATTAACAGTCCATGACGTATAGATTTTTGAATCAACATATCCAGCGTATGCTCGCCAAGTCCATTCATAAGCGTAGGCAGAATCGATTGATCTTACAGCTCCCCCTTTTGACCTTTGAAATGATCTCACCCATAAATCGTGGGAATCATTTACATAATAACTTATAGATTCATTATGCTCGCCAAAACCTACAGGAGTTACTGCAAAGCAATTTCCTCTACTTGCCATAATAGGAAGTTTTCCCATCGGTGCTGCTTGGATTACTTGAGTAGTTATAGCTAAAGTTAAACCTAAAAATAATTTTTTCATACTTAATCCTAAAACTTCTATAATTATATTTTCAATATTTTAAAGTTTTTTAATATTATATTTTCATATAAACAATTACAAGTTAAAACCATGCATAAACCATTGCAGCAAGAAGAAAATCAGAATTATTAAAACAAGAATAACAATTAAAATTTTTTCTACAGTTTTCATAATTAATACCTATTCATTTTAAAGTTTTATTAAATACACTTCAAACCATGTTACTTTTTATCCTTTAAAGGCACAATATCATCTATAAAACAAGTATTAGTTACGAATGACTGAGACATATGCCATTGTATATATCTTAGTTTATTTACAGTTAAATAAAATAATCAATAAAAATCATTATTCTCTTATTTTCCAGACTCAACTTTTAAAAAAGTTCCATCAGCATATACGTTATGCCCAAAGCCACAACCCGCGTTACCCTCATTTTGTTTGACCAGAATATAATTGCCTAATTTTGCGTTAGATTTAAAATCGAGCTGAATGCGGCAGTCTTCATTTTTATAAACCGTTTGCTTTTTATTAGTCGGTATTTTGGTGTCGAACTCACCCATGTTTGGGCCATAGATCAAGCTTCTAAGTCCCATATATAAACCGGCATAGCTAATTGCATATTGGCCCTGCTTACGGCTTACCGTGATGTGATCCCACTCACCAAAACCTGAGTAACGGACGTATTCACCCGACAAATCATTTGATGCTTTAGGTTGAGGCAGCTGCTTAAGGTTAAATTGACTAGACTTTGATTTTTCATCGAGCATAAACCATGCTCTTGCCCAAAGTGGCTGACCCAATTTGGCATAGGCTAAGCCCACATTATTGTTGGCAACTTCAATATCACGGTCAGTAAATTTAACGGTAGTTTCATCTTCATTGGCCTTACAAAAAGCAGTCCAAGAGGCTTGGTTTTGGAAATTTTCGAGCGCTTTTTTATATTGTTTTTGGTCGTAGAATTTCTTACCTAAACTCGCGTATTGCTTCACTTTATTACAGCTTTGTTGTAGCTCTTGTTCATAAGAAAACTCTGCATGCGTGACCGCCAAAGCTGAAAGTGTAAGAACCGCGCAGCCTGTAATAATTGATTTAATCATTTTTAAAATTCTTTAATAATTAACTAATTATATAATATGAGCTGGCGCTCTAAATCACAATTCTCTGAAACAAAAGTCTATAGAATGCCTTTAGTCTTAAATAAAAATTTATTAAATCAATTCAAAATAAATCATTGAAAATATTAAGCGTTAATTGGTTATTTTTGTTGAATATTCATCCAAAAAATATTGTAGACTGCATGCGTAAAACTTAGGAAGAATTATAAGAGTGAATAATCTAATTATTGGAAGCCTATTTGCGCTTTGTGCAGCTGCACTCAATGCCTCTATTGGTGTAATTAGTAAATTACTCATGCACAGTGGTTTAAACCCACAAGACATTGCCTTTTTAAAAACCATTATCGCCTTTTTCTTTTTAAGTGTGTTTTTATTTAAAGTCCCTGTTAGCCAAAAGATTGCTTTTATTAGCAGCACGCCAAGTAAACTCAGCGTTTTTACTCAAATTGCCATATGTGCTTTTTTAGGGATTTTCTCTTTATTCTTTTTCGAGACCATTGCCTATAACCACGGTGCTGCGGCCAATGTGGTAGTGGTACTCATGGCTTCGGCTGCCATCTCTGCCCTATTTTTTGGTCGGTTTATTTTAAAAGAAAGCATCTACATTCATTCGCTTATTGGAACATTATTGGCTGTCGCGGGAATTAGTATCATTTCATGGAAAGGTGAAAATAGCCTTTTAATGCTGATCAACGCTTCTATTGCCGGTACAGGTTATGGCCTATTTTCGGTTTTAGTGAAAAAGTTCAAATTAAACGGCGGACTATTTCTGACTAAATACTTACTGCTGTTTGGTAGCATTTATCTTGCGGTTCCGTTTTTAATTAATTTTCACAGCATTAATTTTAATAGTGACATTGTTTTAGGTTTGATTGGTTTAGCTGTTCTGCCGACCATCCTCGGCTTTTTCTGTACCACTAAAGCGTTGTCTTATATGAGTGCGGCCAAGGTACAGGTGACCGAGCTTTCTGAACCTATTTTCGCAGCGCTTATGGCTTGGGTTTTCATTCATGAACAGCCGACTTTATCGTTTTTATATGGCGCGATTTTTATTATTTTAGGCATCTTTTTAATGAACAGAGCGCCGAAATCAAACTAGCTGATTTCATTTATTTCGTTGGCGTGGTGACAAGCCACTTGCACCACACTGGCAAAATTAATTGCCATTTGCGAAGGGGCATGTTTCTTATAAGCAAGCCCTAAACCCACCGTAGGGACAGGGGCTTTCAAAGAGCGATAAGCAACGCCTTGTATTTGCAGTTGTTTGGTCGACTCAGGAACCAAAGACACCCCTAAATTTGCAGACACCAACGATAAAATTGACACAATTTGCGGAGCATTTTGTCCAATTTTTGGTTCAAAACCACGCTCATGACAGGCTTGTTTAATCGCATCAAAAAGCCCTGCACTAATGGATGGTGGCGAGACAATAAAATCAAGCTCTCGGAGTGCCGTTAAATCAATTTCTGGTGATGCATCGTCGAGTTGAAAAGACTCTGAAGGTAAAGCCGCAATGAGTGGTTCTGCTAATAATTCTTGAAGAATGAGACTATCTGGAATGTTACGTGGTGAGCGAATAATCGCGACATCTAAACGGTCTTCAAGCAATAAATCGATGAGAAGTAAGGTATTGGCTTCTTCAAGCTTTAAATTCACTTTCGAATATTGTTGCTGAAAATAACGAATGCATTTAGGAATGAGAGGATTCAGCATTGAAGTACCAGTAAAGCCTAATCGTAGTTGACCCACTTCGCCATTTGCCACTTGTTTAACAAGGTTGGCTGCATCTTCTACACGCTGCTGTACAGGCTGTATCGCATTTAAAAAGGCAAGCCCCGCTTCGGTCAGCTCCACCCCATGCGGGGAACGAATAAATAAATCTGCACCTAGCTCTTCTTCTAAGTCTCGTATTTGCATGCTTAAAGGCGGCTGGCTCATGTTTAAACGTTGCGCAGCTTTGGTAAAGTTTTTTTCTTCTGCTACCGCTAAGAAGTAGCGTATATGCCTGAGTTCCATTGCTATATATAAAACATATCATGATCTATTGTTAAATATATTAGAAAAATACCTCTCAAATTGCTAATTTTAATTTATCGAATTTTCTCGATGCAGCATGCCTTTAGGCACTGCTCTTTTTTCTGTCATGGTCATGATATGAACTCTTCATCTACACCCAGTACCTTAAGCACTAAGGCGACTTCTGTTCTTTCCCGTGAGTGGATTCACAAAGGGACTAAAGCCTATAAACATGCTGGCTTCGCTTTATTCCTCGTAGGTTTTGCAAGTTTCTCACTGATTTATTGTGTACAGCCACTCCTGCCCGCATTTAGCCAAAGCTTCTGGATTAGCCCTGCGAGTAGCTCTTTGGCACTGTCATTAACGACTGCCTTTTTAGCGATTTCAATTGTGCTATCAAGTGCTTTTTCACAAGCCCTTGGCCGTCGTGGTGTAATTTTTACATCAATGCTGTGTGCAGCAATTCTTAATATTGTCTCAATGTTTACCCCTAACTGGCACAGTTTGCTGATAGCACGCGCTTTAGAAGGTTTACTGCTCGGTGGTGTTCCCGCAGTGACAATGGCTTGGATTGCCGAAGAAATTGCACCTGAGCACCTAGGTAAAACTATGGGTTTATATATTGCAGGTACGGCTTTTGGTGGCATGATGGGCCGTGTCGGCATGGGTATTTTGGTTGAATATTTTTCGTGGCGCACAGCTCTAGGCTTACTTGGGGCAATCTGTTTTGTTTGCTCAATTGCCTTTTTAAAACTACTGCCTGCTTCGCGTAATTTCGTCCAGAAAAAAGGGCTCAATTTAGGCTTTCACATGCAAATGTGGCGTGCTCATTTAAGCAATACTAAATTATTACGCCTGTTTGCTATTGGGTTCTTACTCACCAGTGTGTTTGTGACTCTGTTTAATTACGCGACTTTCCGCTTAAGTGGCGCGCCTTATTCACTGAGCCAAACACAAATTAGCCTTATTTTCTTGTCGTATAGCTTTGGCATGGTGTCTTCATCGTTGGCAGGAACACTAGCCGATCGCTTTAGCAAAAAAACCATGATGATGAGTGGTTTTGCCTTAATGATTGTAGGGAGCCTCATGACCCTACTCAGCTCGCTTTTCGGCATTATTATTGGTATTGCATTTATTACCACAGGTTTCTTTATTACCCACTCACTTACCAGTAGTTCTGTGGGCGCTGAAAGCAAACAAGCTAAAGCACATGCTAGTTCGCTCTACTTACTGTTTTACTATATGGGTTCAAGTATTGTCGGCTCGGCGGGTGGTTGGTTCTGGTTACACGGTGGCTGGAGTGCGATTGTAGGCTTAACTGTTGTACTGTCATTACTTGGGATATTTTTAGTCATTTATACAAAACATGCGAAAGCGCATTAATGTGTTGAAACCCTAAATTTTTCAGGCTAAACCCAATGAGAATTTAAAAATGATATGAAAAAATTTAAATGCTCATTTTTTGGCTTGTAATTTTTTTAAGAAACTGTAAAATTCACTCCACGTTGCCGGCATAGCTCAGTTGGTAGAGCAACTGACTTGTAATCAGTAGGTCCACAGTTCGAATCCGTGTGCCGGCACCATCATAAAACCTCATGAATATTTGATTTATGGGGTTTTTTGTTGTCTGTAAGTTTTGAATGGCAAAATTTTATCTAAAAATAAAAACTGCTATAGCAATATTATCTCTATAACAGTTCTAAAATAGATAGTAACTTAAGTTTAAAAGGATTAAGTATGTAATTTAACTTATTTTATTTTATTTTACATACTGCCAAACATCAGGGTCCTGATATGACTCCTCAATATGGAAACCTTCTTTTTTGGCTTTAATTTCAGCTTTGCTTCTTTCTTTTTGATCTACTAATACCATTTCATCGTAAGCACTTTTTAACTCAGCTCCTGTTAATTTATATCCATTTTCAATTAAATTTTTTGTTACGTATCTAATTGTCTGAATAGAAAATCTCAACATAAACTGTTCATTCTTTTCAGTATTTAAATTTTTTTTACTAGTTTTCTCTAAATTTAGTTCAGTTAAAACACCATTTTTATATAAATTGAAATATAGTGAGGTAGAAGATTTAAAATGCTCTCTCCATTCGGCTGGAGTTAATAGATTATAGGGATCTATTACAGTATTATTTTTTCCAATTCTCTTTAAATTATCTTTTTTATCAAAACGAGCATCTGAGGGATAGAAGTATTGTTTCCATCCTGCTTTTTGTAACTGTTCAAATAATTCCTTGTAAGCGTTATAAGCCTGCTCTTCATTAACAAACTCTTCTTTATTCAAGCCTGCTGTCACATCAATAATTTGGGTACCTTCATTTTGCTGTGCATAGTCAATCCGTGTTCCCATTGCTGAAAATGCATTTTTAATAACAAAACTATGTTCACCTAAGTCTATTTTTATATTTGCTAAATGCGGAGGTTCCCAAGTGAGGTCGAAAAAAGACATTCCCGCTGGTTGCTGGTCTACAACTGTTTGCATATAAGATTTAAACTTTTTTTCACCTTCTATACCAAAATTCAATGTGTAAAGTTCAGGTTGAGAAAATGCTTTTTTATTATTTCTCTCAGCATTACATCCTTGTAAATTTAAAAGAATAAAAAATAAAAAGAAATAACTAACTATTTTTTTCATCAACTAGAAAATCCAGAGGTTAGTTTTATAGCTTTAAATTCAGCAATCTGATTATTTTACATACTGCCAAACATCTGGGTCCTGATAAGACTCATCAATATGGAAACCTTCTTTTTTAGCTTGGTTTTCAACTTTAGCTCTTTGCTTTTCAGTGTATTTTATTCTTTCATCAAAGGCAGTTTTAAGTTCCTGACCTGATAGTTTATAGCCATCTTTAATTGAATTTTTTGTACTATAACGAATCGTTTCAATAGAATATCTAAGCATATATTGTTTTTTATTATTTTCTGATTTTGTTTTATCTATACTAATTTCTAAAGATATACCATGAGTATATAAGCGCACTGCTACTGTTGGTTTTTTATTAAAAAAATCACTCCACTCTGTAAGTGTTAAATGATTATAAGGATCTATAATAAGGCCATATTCAATCATAGACTTAATGTTATCTTGTTTTGCAATTCGAGCAGTATTTGGATAAAAATACTGTTCCCACCCTGCTTTTTGTAGCTGACCAAATAGCTCTTTATAAGCCATATAAGCCTGTTCTTGACTAACAAACTCTTCCTTATTTAACCCTGCAGTCACATCAATAATCTGGATACCTTCATTTTGCTGAGCATAGTCAATCCGCGTACCCATTGCCGAGAATGCATTCTTAATAACAAAACTATTCTCACCTAAATCTATTTTTATATTTGCTAAATGTGGAGGTTCCCACGTAAGGTCAAAAAAAGACATCCCCGCTGGTTGCTGGTCTACACCTGTTTGCATATAAGATTTAAACTTTTTTTCACCCTCTACCCCAAAATTCAATGAGTAAAGTTCAGGTTGAGAAGACATTTTTTGTTCCTTTTGCTGAGCATGACACGCCTGTAAATTTAAAAAAATAAAGATCAGAAATATATAACTAACCACCTTTTCCATCATTTGAATCTTTTCCTATTTTAATAAATAACTTATCGAATCGACTTAGACCGTCATCCCATTTACTGGCTTTCCAACCAGCAATTGTACGTAGTTCTTTTTCTAAATAAGGCCGTCCAACATCACTTAACATCAAACGATGATACTTTTGAGCTGCTAAATTAATCCAGCGCATACGGCTATCTTGATTCTCAACTTTAGTACCACTCGGTGGAGTACTGATTGGAGATTCAGGTAAAGATTTTATCTTTTTTCCAAATTCGGTTTCATACGAATAAACATTGCCACGAACAGCATGTATTTTTTTTATTGTTCCATTATATTCGCTAGAGAGAATCAATTCAGCCTTTGGGATTCCAGCCTTACGTTGAACATCTGCACCGTTTCGTACAATAGGATCATTCCATACGATTTTTTGTAAAATATTGATCTGTTCTTGATTTGCGATTTGTAATAAATGGTATAACAAGTCTTTAGCAGCAAGGCTAAACTTGTCTTGTCTTAAAGCATTTGCTGCAAAAATTTTTTCTATTGTGGGTAAAGTATTTTCAAATGCATTATGAATTTCTGTTGTCGCTTTAAGATTATTAATTGTTGTTAAACAACTAGACCATGGAAAATTATATAAAGAGCTTTTAACTTTTTTATAAGTTGTTGTATCTCTGTTGTTTACGCAAATTTTGAAATCTGCAGATGATTTCGCCCAAACAAAATGCCAGACACTAATATCCATATAGAGCCATAGATTGCCTTTTGCAAAAGTATGAATACCAGCAACACCAAAACTATTTAGATTAAAATGATCAGAACTGATCGATTTAATTAAAGCATCTGCATTTGACCCAGTCTTAGAAACAATATGATCAAATACAGCAGCAACTGTTTTTGAAGCAAAAGCTCCTAAGCCCATCCAATAGAAACGCCCACTATAGGTCGCTGCAGTAACAGATTGATTCGGTGTAAAAGGAAACATTTCTAAATAAATACGAGCGTAGATCGATGCAATTCGTCTAGCACGGGCTTCATAACCAGGTTCTATACGGTAATTTTGATTATCTTTTTTATTAGATAATAGGGTCATTGCCATCTGTTGGTAATATTCCCATATCGTAGTACAGTCACAATTTACTGATTTACAACTATTTTCAATATTATTCGTTGTACTAGACCAATCAAGAGAACCAGCCATTTTAAAATTTATCCTTTTAAATGATGAATAAGAAATAGTTATTTCACAGGGTCATTTTCGTCAGGTTCAAAATTCAACCAATTTAAATCAACATCAAGTTGTTCAGCCTCTTTAGTATTTATCCTTTTAGTTTTCCCTTTCACATCAGTTTCTGCCATAAAACTTTGATTATTAGATTGAATGTTATAACTCACATTAGTTAAAGGTTTGCCAGAAGGGAGGAATAAATTAAACTTTTCATCATACTTTTCATAAGCAGGCAAACCTTGCAGATTTACTCCAATTTCTGCACCACCTTTAAAGATATGCTGTCCCGCTTTTACTTCGAACTTAGCGGGTGTAATAACCGTAATACCACTCTTATTAATAATGATTTGTGAACCACCAGCCATGATTTACCTATTATTTTATGCAAACTAATCTATAATTAAGTTAATATTTTAAACTGTTTAACTTATTTATACATGACCTTTATTGTTGCTATTCAATTAAACGATAGTATTATTGTTGCATCAGATAATAAAAAAGTTAGCCAACAAAAAGATGGGATAATTAAATTTTCACCTGAAAAAATCTTGAAAATGCATTCATGGCAAAATGGTATAATTACTGGATCTGGTGAATATCAAGTTATAAGCCGGGCTGTTAAACTTTTTAAAACTCTGCCCACTCCCTCTATAGAAGATCTGCCCCATTGCTTACTTATTTCTAGAATTATTAGAGAATCAGAAATTGGAAATGGTCTCTATCAAGTAGAGAATAGTAAACTGCTATGTTCAAGTTCTAATGACAAGGGAGCACAACTCTATAAAATTGAAAAATTTTCGCCCCAACAAGATTATTTTTCTACTCCATTAGAACCTAATGAAATTATGATTTGGCTTGTCCATCCTAATATTGATCTGATCGTAAGTAATCTACAATCATTATATACAGGGCTTAAAGACTATTCAGCTTTTTCAAATAAAGCTGACTGGATGAATTACTATATTAAACAATTTTCACCTATTTTTAAGATACAAAGCCAAATTGATCCATTAATGAGTCAAAGTTTTGATATTTTTTTACAATCAAGAAGCGAATCCCTTCTTAATCATGTGCCGAATACATAGAATTATCAAATAGCATCTAGACAAAGATATTTTTAAATTTCGATAAAAATTCATTATAAACTCGAGCTTCAAAATATTTTTTCTAAAACCAATTTATTCTTTTAACAGAAAAATATGCGTTATTAATTTATAAAAAAATATAATTTTAAAATAAGAAATATGAAAAAGATAAGATTATAATGCGCTACCAAATAAGGTCATATAAATAAGACCTATTTTATAAACTTTAATTCATTAAGATACCAATACGGAAAAGTATGAAACTTCGCTTTATTTTATCTGCTTTATTTCTAGCATTCCCTTTAACAACATATGCTCAAGAAACTGCATCTCAACCTCAAATTCAAACTACTGCAAACCCACCCATTTGCTTAATTGAGGGGACTCCTTCAGCAGAGCACTATAAATCTATTAAACGTATTAAAGCCGCGAAAGGAACCTATGGTGGTTTTGAAGAAGTAAAACCTAAATTAGCTACCGTTGCCCGTAAATATGGTGCAGATGTGGTAATTAATTATCACCAAAGCCAAAGATTTGGCTTCTGGCCTTGGCGTATTGTTCGCCCAGTACTCACAGGTACTGCTGTGAAATGGAATACACCATTTAACTGTGCTGCCTTAGGTGGTAAAGAAATTCGTTAATAAGAAATGAAAAAAGCCCAACATCCTGTTGGGCTTTTTTCGTATTTCGTTACTAGGTACACTTCCTGTAATACCTCACGTCCTGATGCTTAAACTTATTATTGTTGTTTTACGTTTCGGAACTTCCTGTTCCTGATGAGTTCATCATAGGCAATTTATCACGTCATAAAAAGACGCCAATTTCCCGAATGTATGTACGAAAAAGCGTACGAGCTTGTCAGAATGCCTCTATCCTTCTTTCTTCTTCTCTATCATTTTTTCAAAGTGTTTAAGGTTTGGGTTCAACGTATCCCATGCATAGGCTTGGCTCACAAACACCTCTGCTCTAGGCTGATAGAGACTCGGGTCATCAAGCGTACCTGCACGTATTGAAATCATTTCAGGCGCAATTTCAGGTAAGCCAAAAAGCTGAGAACCACACGTCGGGCAAAACGCTCTTTTAATAGCTCGGCCAGAAGATCCCAAAGTCTCAAAATATTTCAGCTCACCACTTACTTTCAATTCAGATTGGTGAAAAAAAGCAATTGGTGCATATGCTGAACCTGTTGCCTTTTGGCAATCACGGCAATGGCAATTAAAGCTATAACGTGGCTCCGCTTCACTTTGGTAGCTCACAGCTCCACATAAACACGATCCTTGATATTTGGCTGACATAGCTCATCCTATTTTTTTATTGCTGTGATTTGAATATAACGTACATATCCATTTTGGTAGAGTTGTTGGCATAACTTTGCAGTCATTTGAATTTTAAAATTTGCCAATCCTCGGCTTTGCTTTTGTCCTTGTTGTTTTTGAATATATTGCGAAAAACCGAGTAACACTTGCTCAGATAAATCTTCAATTTGAATATCGACAAAACCTTGTTGTTCCAAGGTAGTTCTCAGCATTTTTTCATTTGGCACAGCATCCCAAGCGACATTTGCTGCTTTGAGTAAATAACGATGCTTTTGTTCTTGTAGAGCGGTCATGTTTTGACATGAATCGGCACGCATTAGGTAGTGAAAACCTAATCGTCCTTTTGAATTTAAAACTGGAGCGATGGAATCTAGAAATGAATTTAAATTGCTGTGATAAGCGGCATCAATACATATCACCACATCGAAGTATTGTTTAAATTCAAATTGTTTCAAATTTAAAAATGAACCACAGAAAATCTGGCTTATTTCGGGAATAAGCTTTTGAATTTTATGAACACATTGGGCTTGCAAGTCAACTGCACTGAGGCTTTTAGGCTGATAATGCTGTAACCAGTGCAACAAACTTGCACCCTGTCCGCAGCCTAAATCTAAGAGATGATCTTTTGAATTTAAATTGACAGCTTGTGCCAAATGATCTGCCAATTGGCAACAAGCTTCACGGTAGTTTTGGGCGTTTTTCCAAAAACCCAAATTTGTCCAAGCAATCTCCCCATCATCCCCTAAGCTTGATGCATCAATTGCATATTTATGAGGAATGAATCGAGAGAGAGCTGCTCGAACTTTTGTTTTCACAATTTTAGTAGCCGAGTTCTGGGGCAACTTCCACCTTAGGTTTTAAGCCTACAAATGGTAAAGGTGCACCTAAAATTTCAGCAATATGCATGGCAGAAGTAACTGCTGACTCTAAAATTGGCAAGCCATCACACGACCATGAACCACAGTAGAATACTTTACGGCTTGGGTCTAAATGGCGTTGTTGCAATTCTTTGTTTAAAGCAACCGTTTGTGAGTCTACAACCGCACGCGTTAAAGTCACTTTTGAAATAACTTTTTTAGGGTCAATATCAACCACTGGACGCCAAGTTTGGAATACAGGATTTTTACCCACGAGTGTTGGCTCAACCGCATTCATCCAAACTGTAAATTGCTGACGCGTAAACTTACGGTCCATCATATAGCTCAGCACTGACCAGTCCTTACGGCGTGGTGGCATAACGGTCGCATCGGTATGAATAACAAGATCACCTTGCTCAAAGCGGAATTGCTTAAGCAGGTTCATATCTTCTGCAAACTGTTCAGAATTTAAAAACTCATCGATTTTAGATGTTGGCGTTGCAACAATGACTCGATCAAATAAGTTCTGTTCACCTTGGCTGTTTTCAACCAGTACTTTTTCGCCTTGTAATTCAACTTTCTTAATTGCCGATCCGCTATGGATATCGATGCCTTTAATCAAGCTATCTACAAATGCAGGTGTGCCACCTTTCATGCGCAATAACATGTCGCCATCAGTTAAGTGACGTAAAAACTCAAGTAAGTTTTTTGCAGGCCAATCGCCAATTGTTTTTGGATTACACGTACAAATTGTATAGAGCACTGGCATGACCACACCGTGCCAGAATACTTCTTCAATATCGTTCTGATTAATAAATTCAGCGAGGGTAATATCTTGATTTTTAGATTTAAAAAACTGGTGAATCGCAGTTTTTAATTGCAACATCCCTTTCACAAGACGCCAGCCATATTGCTGAATGCCTTTACGGTTATTAATAATCGGGAAATTACCAATACGGCTACGAGATGTCGTTAACCATGTTTCCGTACGATCTTCGAATAACCAGCTACATGACATATAAGTACGAACTGGGAAGGTTTTAATGCCTAAATGAGCAGCAAGGCTGAGTGTATTCTTCCACAGATGTGGATTCATCACACGTAGCGGTGCATCAATAATTCCACCATCGAACTCAATGCTATGGCTATCCATTCCCCGGCCAGGAAGTGCTTCAAATATCGTGATCGTATGCCCTGCATCTTTCAGAATTCTTGCTGCCGCAAGCCCTGCCATTCCACTGCCAATAATTGCGATATTCAAAATGATGTCCCATTTTTCGAGAATTTTTTTGATTATCACTCATACCCTAAAAAAACACCGTATTAAAAACTACCAGATTTTTATTTTTTGCATCAATTTATATAGAAAAAATTTAACAGATCCGCCCAAAAGTTTTTCATAAAATTTTACAAAAGAGGATGAGTGTATAAAAATCTATATTTTTTAAAAATTTAAAAAAAATCTTTTAAATAAAATAAGATAATTTAACTATATTTATATCATTTGTTTTACAACTATCTTTTTTTAAGATATCATTAGCCCATAATAATGAGAAGCAATTCACACAAAACAATGCCGAGAGAATAATGAAAACCATCATAAAAATAGAATCTTTACAGCGAAAAAGCCCGCTATTCACACTTGATAGCGGGCTTTTTATTACTTTGCTTTAATAGCCAATTAAGCACGATTAAACAATTTAACCTTCTTGCATGAGTGAACCGAATTTTCCACGATTAAAATCATTAATCGCTTCCATAATCTCGGCTTTGGTATTCATGACGAATGGTCCATAACCTTCGATTGGTTCATTGAGTGGTTGGCCAGTCAACACTAAAAATTTAGTGTCTTCTTCTGCATTTAAACTAAACTCAACGCCCTCACGAGACAAAATCGCAACGGTTTTACCTTCAAGACGATTTGCATCATTAACCACAACCGCACCATCTAATATCACAACAAGCGTGGTGTGACCTTCAGGTACATAGAGGGTATGTTTTTGGCCTTTAACCAATTTACCATCCCATACATTTAATGGACTAAATGTAGTTGCAGCACCTTTTGCATCTGCATATTCACCTGCAATAACCCGCAAATGACTACCTTCTTCGTCTAGTGCAATGTCTGGAATATCTTTAGCTTCAATCGCTTGGTATTTTCCAGGCGTCATTTTTGAATGAGCAGGTAAATTTACCCACAATTGCACCATTTCAAAAAGACCACCGTGTTCAGCAAATTCAGGAGAATGGAACTCTTCATGCAACACGCCTGCACCCGCAGTCATCCACTGTACATCACCAGTTTTAATGGTTCCGCCGCCGCCACTTGAGTCTTTATGGGTCACCTCACCTTGGTAAGCGATGGTCACTGTTTCAAAGCCACGATGAGGATGCGAACCTACGCCTTGCTGTTCAGTCGTTGGCGAGAATGTATAAGGCGCTGCATAATCTAGTAGCAAAAATGGGCTTAAGGTTTGGCCTAAACGGTCATAAGAGAATAGGTTATATACAGGGAAACCATCACCCACCCAATGCATGTGGTTATTTTGATATGCACCAAGAAATTTCTTCATCTGATCTCTCCTATATATGTAGGATTTTCTTGAACTGGTATTGATTTTACGCCTCAATAATTGCAGTTTATAGATCAGGATTAGCAACACATTATTTCATCTATGAGACAATCTAAGAGTTTAATGTGCTCTTTTTAAGATCGTCCTATTTTTAAAATTCTTAATCCTATTTTTTAGACTTAATCACGACATAAAACTCAACTAGCATAATTTTAGGCAATAACGACCTACTCAATAATTTTTGATTATTTATTTTGATAACATGAGGACATAAAAAATGGCTCAAGATTACGTGCGTTTAGACAAGGATAATGCTGCGGTTCTTTTGGTTGACCATCAAGCAGGTTTACTTTCTTTAGTTCGAGATATCGATCCAGATAAATTTAAAAACAATGTATTAGCACTTGCAGATGCTGCTAAATATTTTAATTTACCAACTATTCTTACCACTAGTTTTGAAAATGGTCCAAATGGTCCTTTAGTTCCAGAATTAAAAGAACTTTTCCCAGATGCACCATTTATTCCACGTCCTGGTCAAATCAATGCATGGGACAATGAAGACTTCGTAAAAGCAGTCAAAGCGACAGGTAAAAAACAACTGATTATTGCAGGGGTAGTGACTGAGGTTTGTGTGGCATTCCCAGCTTTATCTGCACTCGCTGAAGGCTTTGAAGTGTTTGTGATTACCGATGCTTCTGGTACTTTCAATGAATTAACACGTGATGCTGCTTGGGATCGTATGTCAAAAGCAGGTGCTCAACTTATGACTTGGTTTGGTATGGCGTGTGAGTTACACCGCGACTGGCGTAATGATGTGGAAGGTCTAGGTGCGTTGTTCTCAAATCATATCCCTGATTACCGTAACCTGATGACAAGCTATAGCTTTAATACCTCACAAAAATAAGTTCTATTGCCAAGATTAGAGTGCTTAAGCGCTCTAATCTTAAATTTAAATGGATTGATCGGACATTGATAAGCTCTTTTGATGATTTTTATTATTTCTATTTGGTCGTAAAACACGGCGGCTTTAGTGCGGCCAGTGATGCTGAAAATATTAGTAAATCTAAGCTCAGCCGACGCATTATTGACCTTGAAAATAAATTTAACGTCAGCCTGATTCAAAGAACAACACGCCATTTTAAAGTGACCGATTTAGGCCAAGAGTTTTATGAGGAATGCTGCAAAGTTATTACTCAAGTTGAATGTGCAGAAAACGTGTTATTAAAGCAAAAAAGTGAGCCTCAAGGTTTGGTAAAAGTAAGTTGCCCACCTCTGATGATGCATTTTCAAATTAGAAAAATTTTAAATCAGTTTTTAAAAACCTACCCCAAAGTTGAAATCGCACTCGAGCTAACCAGCCGTCGAGTAGATATCTTGCATGATGACATCGACCTCGCGATTCGTACCAATTTTGAACCCAATGAAGATTCGAATTTAATTGTTCGTGATGTGATTAAAACCGATCATTGTCTGGTGGCTTCGCCTGAATTATTACAAGGCCGCACTATTGAGCATTATTCTGAATTACAGGACTTTCCGAGTATTAGCTTAGGTACTCAAAAGCAAAATCCTATTTGGCATTTATGCAATATTCGTAATGGTGAATCGGTTGATGTACCTTACCAACCACGAATAAAAAGTAATGATTTGGCAGGCGTTTACTATGCTGTGATGGATGGTTTAGGCATTGCCGACCTTCCTTTTTTAACTGTCGAATCTGAAATTCGTAAAGGTACGCTTATTCATATTCTTCCTGACTGGAAGTCGAATATTGGTACGCTGCAATTGGTATATGTATCAAGAAAAGGCCAACGTCTTGTGGTTGAAAAACTCATTGAAACGCTGATTGATGAACTCAGGCGTTTGCCTGAAAGTCGTGATGGCTATCTATCGACTTAAAATAAAAAACCGGTCATGAATGGGCATGACCGGTTTTTTGTGAAACATCACATACAGCATAACTGTATGTTTTCGTTCAGAACAAAACGAACTCGCTTTATTCCTTACTCAGATAAGTCTACGCAAAGGTATTTCATCTCGACATATTCTTCGATGCCGAATTTTGAACCTTCACGGCCTAGACCTGATTGTTTTACGCCACCAAACGGAGCAACTTCGTTTGAAATCGCGCCCGTGTTAATACCAACCATACCGTATTCGAGTGCTTCACCTACTCGCCATTGACGAGCTGTGCTTTGAGTAAATAAATAAGCAGCTAAACCGAACTCAGTATCGTTCGCCATTGCCACTGCTTCATCTTCAGTTTTAAAGCGGAACAGTGGGGCAAGCGGACCAAAAGTTTCTTCTTTAGACACTATCATGTCTTGCGTTACGCCTGTTAACACAGTCGGTTCAAAGAATGTACCGCCCAGTGCCGAGCGCTGACCACCAATACGAACTGTTGCCCCTTTCTCAGTTGCATCTGCAATATGAGACTGAACTTTTGCAATCGCGTCTTCATCAATTAAAGGCCCTTGAGTTGAACCTTCTTGACGGCCATCGCCAACTTTAAGCTTAGACACAGCTTCAACCAAACGCTCTGCCAATGCATCGTAAATACCGTCTTGAACATAAATACGGTTAGCACATACACAAGTTTGACCGCTGTTACGATATTTACTTGCCATAATGCCCTGAACTGCTTGCTCAAGGTTAGCATCGTCAAATACCACAACTGGTGCATTACCACCGAGTTCAAGCGAAAGCTTTTTAATGGTTGGCGCACATTGTTGCATCAAGATACGGCCAACTTGAGTTGAACCTGTGAAGCTTAACTTACGAACAATATCGCTTTCACATAGTGTTTTACCCACTTCAACCGCATCACCACTAATGTTAATTAAAACATCAGCTGGTAAACCTGCCTGTAAAGCCAATACTTCAAGTGCATAGGCGGTTAACGGCGTTTGTTCTGCTGGTTTAACCAACATTGAACAACCCGCAGCAATGGCTGGACCTGCTTTACGCGTAATCATGGCAGCAGGGAAGTTCCACGGCGTAATGGCAGCAGTAACTCCAATCGCTTGTTTAATCACGAGCAGACGTTGGTTTGGCAAGGTTGGCGTCAACACTTCACCATCAATACGGCGAGCTTGCTCGGCAAACCATCGTATAAAAGATGCTGCATAACCAATTTCACCACGTGCTTCTGCTAATGGCTTACCTTGCTCAGCTGTTAAGATTTGAGCCAGATTTTCTTTGTGCTCAAGCATGAGGTTGTACCATGCCAATAGCACATCAGCACGAGCCAAGGCAGTTTGCTTTTTCCAAGCAGCCTGCGCTTTTGCTGAACGGTTAATTGCGGCTTCAACTCCTGCACGGTCATAGGTTTTTACCCATGCCAAAGTTTCACCTGTAGCAGCATCATTAACTTCGATATAGTCATTTGATGCAGGTGCTTCTAATGAAATATCAGGATGTTTTAATAAATACTGCAAATTATTTTGAATCATGCAGATTGCTCCATTGCTTTTGCACTACCTGCTTTTAGAGTTGCAAAACCTTGTTTCAAGATATCAAGGCCTTGACGGAATTGTTCAGCAGGAATGGTTAATGGATATAAGAAACGAATTACATTACCGTATTTACCACAAGTAAGAAGTAACAACCCGTTTTCCATTGCATAGTTTTGTACAACTTTTGCTTGTTCAGCTGTTTCAAGCTCTACTGCAACCATTGAACCTAATGCACGAATATCAGTTACGACGTCGCCTGTTGCTTGTTGAATATCTTTAAGGGTAGCGACTAACTCTGCACCTAATTCATTTGCACGGTCGCATAGGTTTTCTTCTTCAATCGCATCAATAACCGCGTGCGCAGCAGCAACTGCAATCGGGCTACCTGCGTAAGTACCACCTAATCCACCTGGGTTAGGCGCATCCATTACTTCTGCACGGCCAACAACACCTGAAATAGGGAAGCCACCGCCCAAGCTTTTCGCCATCGTGATGAGATCTGCTTTAGTCTCGTAATAGTTCATTGCGAACAATTTACCAGTACGGGCAAAACCTGATTGCACTTCGTCAGCAACCAATAAAATACCGTGCTTGTCGCAAATTGAACGTAAACGTTTTAAGAACTCAGCTGGCACAACATTAAAACCACCTTCACCTTGTACTGGCTCAAGTACGATTGCCGCAACATCATGTGGTGCAATATCTTCACTGAAAATATCTTCAACGCTTTCAATTGCCGCGTCTACTGAAATACCTTTAGCAGGCACTGGGTAACGCGCGTGGAACACACCCGCTGGCATTACGCCGAAATCACGTTTGTAAGGAGCCGTTTTACCTGTCATTGCCATCGTCATAAATGAACGACCGTGGAAACCGTTACCAAAAGTGATAATGCCGTGACGACCTGTATAAGAACGAGCAATCTTCACTGCATTTTCAACTGCTTCTGCACCAGTTGTGAAAAAAGCTGACTTCGCAGGACCCGCAATTGGCGCGCGTTCATTAATACGCTCAGCTAAAGCGACATAGCTTTCATATGGTGTTACTTGATAGGCAGTGTGAGTAAATTTAGTAAGTTGCTCAGTTACTGCTGCAATCACTTTAGGGTGGCGATGGCCTGTATTTAAAACCGCGATACCACCAGCAAAGTCGATAAATTGGTTGCCTTCCTTGTCCCAAAGCGTAGCATTTTCAGCTTTTTCCGCATACCACTGACACATCACGCCTACACCACGTGGAGTTGCTTGCTGTTTACGTGCGTTAAGTGCAGAATGTTGATTATCCATTTGATTCCCTCATATTTTCATCATCAGTTGCAGCTTTGGTTTTTTGCATCCTGTGCTTAATTTTCAGGGTGCTTTACAACGACTGCCTATGCATGTAATTTCGCTCGTCTGATGCCAACTGACGAGAGCCACTTTTTAACTGTAGGAGAGAGCCAATTGCGTAGTTTACTTGGAGATCATTTGCTGCAACGACTCCAACAGGACACTGAAGGGAAACTACATCAACGCCTTTTCCGTTGCCTGCGTGGTGCGATTATTGATGGAGTCATCCAGCCCAAGACTCGTCTACCTGCGTCACGCGACTTAGCCAGTGAAATTCATGTTTCAAGAAATACGGTGCTTAGTGCCTATGAACAGCTACAAGCTGAAGGCTACTTAGAAGCAAGGACAGGACATGGCACATGGGTTGCCGAAAAATTACCAGAGAGTTTTTTAAATACACAAAACAAGAAAAAAGTGGTTTCTAGCCCGAAAGCTCAAAGCTCCTATGCACTATCGCAGCGTGGTTCCAACTTATTAGGCTATGCAGCAGCGTCGCCACACCAATGGGGCGCTTTTGTGCCGGGAGCACCAGATGTGACTGAGTTTCCGCATCATATTTTTAGTCGTATTCAAGCACGCTTGAGCCGCGAACCCGACATTAATCGCCTGATTTATAGCAATGCTGGTGGCTGTATTGAGCTTCGAAGTGCATTGGCAGATTACTTACGTGTTGCGCGTTCAGTCCAGTGCGATGCTGACCAAATTATTATTACCGAAGGCATTCACCAAGCGATTGATTTAGTCTCACGTGCGCTCAGTGATATGGGAGACAAAATCTGGATTGAAGATCCTGCTTATTGGGGAATGCGTAATACGTTACGAATTAATGGCCTTGATATTCAACCAATGCCTGTCGATGCTGAAGGCATTATTCCTGAGGAAAATTCGGCCAAGCCGCCTAAACTCATTTTTGTTACACCTTCACACCAATATCCTCTTGGCTCTCATTTAAGTCTAAACCGCCGACGTAAACTGATTGAGATTGCCCGTCAGCACAATAGCTGGATTGTAGAAGATGATTATGACAGTGAGTTCCGTTTCTCGGGGCAGCCTTATCCGTCTTTACAAGGCTTAGAAAATGATGCACCTGTGCTCTACATGGGCACGTTTAGTAAAACCATTTATCCATCCTTAAGAATTGGCTATCTAGTGGTGCCTAAGCCGTTATTTTCACCATTACGCATTGTGGCAGCCGAGCTTTATCGTGGTGGACACTTGCTTGAGCAAAAAGCCCTAGCTGAATTTATTCGTGAAGGCCATTATGAAGCGCATATTCGCCGTATGCGTCTACTTTATGGCAAGCGCCGCGACTACTTGGTGAGCTTAATTCAACGTTATCTTGGTCCCGAATTTATTCATGAATATGATGAAGCGGCAGGATTACATCTAGTTTTAAAACTACCAAACTCTTGCGATGATGTCGCCATTGCAGCCACAGCACTTGAACGTGGTGTCAAAGTTCGTCCTCTTTCGCAGTATTACATGCAGTCGCATGCACATGCCGAACGTGGACTGCTCATGGGCTTTGCCTGTGTAAATGAAAAAGATATGGTGATGGCTTTTGGCGTCTTGCTTCAATGCTTACGTGAAGCAGGCGTACCTACGCTAAATTAACTATTCTCTCGTATCAAAACAAACAAAAAGAGCCTCACAGTGAGGCTCTTTTCTATTTAAAAATTTAAACTAACTTTTCTTCATGACTATGAGTTAAATGGGTCGCTCTACGATCTTTACCCCAACCCAGTTTTTCAGACAACAATCCGAAGAACACAATAATGCCGAACAGAGCTGTGGTGTAAATCACTTCTTTAAAATAGGTGCCTTCAATCAACATGGTAAGAATTGCACCAATAATTGCAAAAATCACCACGTAAGTTAGATAAGGGAACATCCACATTTTAAAGTCAATTTTCACGCCTTCAGCTTCTAACTTTTTACGCATACGAAGCTGAGAATAAGCAATAGTCAGGTAAACATACAGTGTTGCCGCGCCTGTTGTTAACATGAAAAAGTCATAAACATTCATACTCTCGGTTGCAGTTAAAACTACCGCAATTACAGAGAAGAAGCATGACACAATCACGCCTACCCAAGGACTGCTTTTACTGTTTACAGAACCAAAACTTTTCGGTGCATCACCACGTTTAGCTAAAGAGAACAACATACGTGAACACGTATAAAGAGCTGAGTTAAAGCAACTACATACTGAGGTTAGAACCACAAAGTTTACGATATGGCGCGCCCCTGGAATGCCCAGTGCAGACAACGTTACGCTATAGGTTCCCCAAGTTGAATCTTTCAAAAGTTCATTGTTGTGAGGAATCAAACATACCGCAACAAACATAGAGCCTACGTAGAATAAAATAATTCGCCAAACCACCGAGTTTGATGCTTTACGAATTTCTTTCGATGGATTTGCCGACTCTGCTGCCGCTACCGTAACAATTTCAGCACCAATGTAGGCAAACATCACCCCAAGCAAAGCTGTGATAACAGATGAACCTCCATTTGGCATAAAGCCTTGAGAGGTTAAATGACTCATACCAGAAGCAGCCGGATTACCCCAAGGCCACAAGTGCATGATGGCTAAACTACCAATCACAAGGAAAATAACAATCGCAATGACTTTGATGAGGGCGAACCAAAACTCAAATTCACCATAGTTTTTCACGTTTTGTAAATTAACGACAACCAGTGCACCAATCACCACGACCATATAGACCCAGATCGGTATAAACGGGAACCAATTATTTAGAATTTTTCCTGCCACATAGGCTTCCCACCCCATGAGCATGGCCAGAGTACACCAGTACAACCAACCAATTGAAAACCCTGCCCAACGGCCAATCGCACGGTCAGCATAAGTTGAAAAAGAACCACTATCAGGGTTTAAAACGGCCATCTCGCCTAACATACGCATGATGAACCAAACGAGTAGACCACCTAAAGCGTAAGTTAAGAAAACTACAGGTCCGGTATTGTAAATAATACTGCCTGAGCCGACGAATAGAGAACCACCAATAACCCCTGCAATCGAGATCATGGTCAGGTGGCGTGATTTGAGTCCATGTTTTAAACTTTGGGAGTGATTGGCTTCAGAACCATTTTGATGAGCTGCCATATCATTTTCCTTAATATATGGAGGATATCGGCTAGTCTCGGAAATCCTCCGAAGCCAAAAAATATCCCCTAAAAATTTAGCCGTTCTGCCCAATTCCTAAAACAGAAAATTCACTGAGCTTATCCGGCGCTTCCGTATGCATACTTCCAATAGCTTTAATTTGTCGTTTCGGCACTCAAGAAACGAGAGCCATTTTTGTAATAAAAGAGAGAGCCAATTGCAAAATTTATACGCAAAATTGGCCCTTTTTGTAGGGGATGCTGGTAAATGGCTTTTAGTTTTTATTTTAATCAGCTTCAAATTCTTTAATTTTGTTCAGAAATTAATAATGCTTTTGTACCAGTTTCTAATGCTCTAAATATATGTTTTTGATCAGCTGGATAACAAATATAGTCCCCAACTCCAAGTTCAACGGCTTCATCAATTAAGCCCACTAAAGCTTTACCTTCAACCACAATAATATGCTCCACAGAACCCACTGGATGCGGCTCTGAAAGACGGTCTTCGCCTGGCTCAACAATCAGTAAATAAACATCGCGGCGCGCATGTGGCGGACAAGTCGCCAACAAAATCGCTTTGTAATTGGCAATCTCAGAACTTACTGTTGGCCCATCACCACAGCGAATGACTTGTACCTGATTGCTTGGTTCTTCCATCAACCGTGCAAATGGAATATTGAGTGCAACACAAAGTGCCCATAAGGTTTCAATACTTGGATTACCTTGCCCTGCCTCTAATTGTGACAGTGTAGATTTAGCAACACCTGCACGACGAGCAACCTCTGCCAATGAAAGCCCTGCTCTTTGACGTTCACGCGTTAAACCTTTGGCAATAATTTCGATTGGCTGAGACATTCACCACATCCGTTCTATAAAAAAAACGATCGTTCGTTTTGACAAAACGATCAGACTTATTCATTATAATGGAAAATCGTTCGTTATATCATGCTATGTCCACATACTCTCTAATTAAAAAACTTAGTAAAGACACTACCCGCTCGATTTTCTTTGTATGTCTAGCGACGAGTGTCGTTGGTATGTCTTTAGGTTCACTCGCTGCAAGTTATGGCTTAGCGCTCTGGATCCCGCTTTGTCTATCCGTGTTTGTGCTCGCAGGAACTGCTGAATTTATTTTTATTGGTTTCTTGGCTGTAGGTGGTAGCCCAATTGCAGCTGCGATTGCAGGACTACTAGTCAATTTAAGACATCTACCTTTTGGTATTGCAGTCAATGAACTAATCCGTGGCAAATATTCTCGATATTTCGGGGCTCATATCATGAACGATGAAAGCGTTTTGTTTGGCATGGCACAGCCCGATTTCGAAACAAAAAAGGCTGCTTACTGGTTATGTGGTATTTGCATTATGCTGAGTTGGCCACTGGGTGTCACTGCGGGTTATTTCATTGGAAGTGCTATTCCAGACCCTAAAACATTTGGCTTAGATGCCATTTTCCCAGCGATTTTAATTGCTCTTACTTTTAATGCTTTAAAGAATAAATCCACTCGAAAAGCTGCATTTGCCGGATCAACTTTAGCGCTGATCACCACGCCCTTTTTGGCCTCAGGACTTCCAATTCTGATTTCACTTTTTGGCTTAATATTTGGTAGAAAGAAATGAGTCAACAATTACTAATTATTTTAGGTATCGGCTTACTAGCACTTGGAACCTATGGGATTCGTTTCGCTGGTTTTCATTTGGGTGCCAAGTTCTCATTTTCTGAAAAATACCAAGTTTTACTCTCAAACGGTGCGACTGTTTTGCTCTGTGCGATTGCAGTGACGACAACATTTTTTGAAGGTCAACATTTTGCGGGGTTCGCGCGTATATTTGGTGTTGGCTTAGCACTGTTCTTGGTTTGGAAAAAAGTACCGCTGTTATTGGTGATTTGCTTGGCAGCCGCTGGCACGGCACTGATACGTTTGCTTGGCATTGAATAATAAAAAAGGCGAGATAAACTCGCCTTTTTTGAAACTTTGATTAGAACGGTAAATCGTCGTCTAAATCAGCTGGTGCAGAAGCTGGTTGTTGTGGCGCTTTAGGCGCAAAACCACCCGCTTGAGGGTTGCTTCCACCATTACCGAAACCACCTTGGCTACCATAACCACCGCTGTTTTGGCCATAGCCGCCACCTTGGTTGTTATTATTTTGATAACCATTACCACCTTGTTGAGGTGCGTTAAAACGTGGTTGATTAAAATCATTACCACCAGCGAAACCTTGTTCACCTTGTTGACGAGCATCTAACATTTGCATCTGGTCGCCACGGATTTCTGTAGTGTAACGCTCTTGGCCATTTTGGTCTGTCCACTGACGCGTACGTAGTGAACCTTCAATATAAACCTTAGAACCTTTACGCAAGAACTGCTGAGCAATTTCCCCTAAACGGTTATGCAAAACAATACGGTGCCATTCTGTTTGTTCTTTACGTTCACCGGTATTTTTATCAGTCCAAGCTTCACTTGTCGCGATTGAAAATTGGGTCAACGAGCCCCCATTTGGAAAAGTTTTTGTTTCAGGATCACGACCCAAAGTACCAACCAAAATAACCTTATTTACACCACGCATTAGCTGTCTTCATCCTATACATTTCTATGTTTTACTTTATAAGAGTTATGCTTAAATGGCTACCTCTTTACCGAACAACTGCGTTAAATCACGTCGCGCAGCATCATCTAGAGACTGTTTATCGACTTTAATATAAGCAACTTGCTGGTCAGGCATCACCACAACTTCTTCGATACCACGAATTGCCAATAGCTGTGTGGTCCACTCATTCACCTGTTGCACTTGCGGCAATGGCAACACAATCGATGACAAATACCGCGGCTGAGCTAAACCAAAACTAATTAGCAACCATATTATAGCAATCCCTGCTAAGACACTCCATCCAATCGCAGTATTATGTAACATCAATAATTGACCACCTAGCGTGCCACCGAAAAAAGCGCCTAAAAACTGACTACTAGCATTGACGCCCATAGCCGTTGCTTTTGACTGGATTGGAGCAGACTTCGACAACCAAGAAGGCAATAAAGCCTCCATCACATTAAATGCAATAAAGAAAATTCCTAGGCCAGCAAGCAAAACATATTTGGATTGATAACCAAATATGAGCAGCAGCAAACCTGCAATAATGCCTGTAATTGCTGTTAAGAAAATCCCGCGCATTTTGCGATATTTTTCAGCAATGATAATGCTTGGGAATGCAAAGAACAGGCTAATGACTAACAGGGGTAAATACACCAAACCATGACTTGCTAAAGGAATATGTGCAAACTCGATGAGCTGTGAAGGCACATAAATAAACATGGCGGTCAGTAATAAGTGCAGTGCAAAAACCGAAACGTGTAATCGGTTTAAATCACCCATTTGAATGACTTGTTTAAGCTGTGCCATGTAGCCTTGCTGATAATTGCGATGATGACGAGTGACTTTAGGTACAAGCAATAACATCGCAATCGCAATTAAGCCCATAATGGTCGTGACAAAGAATAAGCCAGAAATGCCGACAAGACTTGTGAGCCAAGGCCCAAGGCTGAACGCCACCACAAAAGACAGACCAATACTCATGCCCATCGCAGCCATGGCTTTAGTACGTTGTTCTTCACGCGTCACATCGGCCAAAAGTGCCATCACGACTGCTGAAACTGCACCCGCACCTGCTATGGCACGGCCAATAATCACGCCATAAATCGTGTCAGATAAACCAGCAATTGCACCACCAATCGCAAACAGTAATAGACCAAAGACCACAAGTGGTTTACGGCTAAAACGGTCAGCCAGTAAGCTAAATGGAATTTGTAAAATCGCCTGACTTAAGCCGTAGACACCTACAGCCAAACCAATGAGTGCTGGAGTCGCATATTGATATGACTGCCCAACTACAGAAAAGACAGGAATAATCATGAACAAGCCCAACATGCGTAGCGCAAAAATACTACTTAAGGCAAAAGTTGAGCGACGTTCCAAAGCATTCATCATATCAATACACGTTATCAAACTAGGTAAATTATAAGCCGATTCGTTTCTAAAAATACGGAACACCTTATTTAAAATAACGATTTGGGCTTAAAAAAATAAAGAGGCATTTAGCCTCTTTATTCTATCGAACTTTACTGAAAATTAGCTTAAGGCGACTGTTGCTCGCGCTTTGAATATTGAATTGAAGCAATAACAGCCCAAACAATAAACGCTACACCAATTAAACCAGTAACAACTTCAGGTACATGTACGCCAGTACCACTTGCAATCATAATGAATGCTAAAGCACCGATCGCATAATGCGCGCCATGTTCCAAGAACACATAGGCATCTAGTGTGCCTTTTTCAACAAGGTAAACTGTCATTGAACGGACAAAAATAGCGCCGATCGCAAGGCCCAGCATAATCACGACAACATCGCTAGTAATTGCAAAAGCACCAATCACGCCATCAAAACTGAATGATGCATCTAATACTTCAAGATATAAGAAACCACCTATACCCGCTTTAACTACGCCAGAAGCCGCGCCCGATCCATCTTTCATAATAGCATTGCCATCTTCGTCAATTTCAGGCTCACCACCTAACATATGACTTAATACTTCAACGCCAATATAAACCACAATGCCCCAAATACCTGCCATAGTCACCACAAGGCGCTGCGACTCATCAACATTTGCTGCCATAATTAACATCGCAATTAGAGCAATAAAGACAGACATTGCTGGCACGCTTGCTAAACTAGAAAGTTTAGCTTCAAGCCATCTGAACCAATGGGTTTCTTTTTCTTCATCAAAGAAGAAGTTTAAGAACACCAGTAATAGGAATGTTCCACCAAAAGCCGAAATTTCAGCGTGATGTGCCATTAAACGTTCAGAATAGGTTTTCGGATCATTGAGTGCCAATTTAGCTACTTCAATCATTCCCATATCCGCAGTCACGGCAACAATCGCCACCGGGAAAATTAAACGCATACCAAAAACGGCGATTAAAATACCTACCGTTAAAAAGAGCATTTTCCAGAACGGATCCCAATTACGTAGAACCGATGCATTTACGACAGCATTGTCAAAAGATAAAGAGACCTCCATTACAGCTAAAATGGCTGTAATTGTTAAAGCTTTAAGCATGGTAGACACGCCCGCTTCAGGTCCATGGGTAAAACCCCAATACGCGGATAGTGCTAAACACACCACCGTAAAAAATATCGAAAATCGGAAATGCTTCATGGATCAGACCTATACCAAGAATAAATTTAATCTTTCTTAAAAACCGCCGCTATTATATCGATAATTAACCACAAAACGATGTTGTTTTGTGCCGTGATTCCCTTTACTTTATCTCTCTGTTTAATAAAGAAATTTATAATATTTAATTAACTCATTAATCGTATTAAATATTTTCTTTCGATATATCTATCATTATTATTTTTGTATTTTAAAATTGATTTAAAATCTGGTTCAGCTGTCTTAATTTAAATGGAATGTTTTTATGCTTTTTTCTCAAGAACTTTGGCAACGCAATTTAAATTTATATCAAAAAATTCTCGACCTGCCTTTTAATCAGGAACTTGCTAACGGTACTTTAGATAAAGAAGCTTTTTGTCATTATGTTATTCAAGATGCTCAATATTTAGTGGCCTATGGTCGTGTGCTTGCTGTTGCAGCAGCAAAGGCCTTTGAGGCTGACGATATTATGCAATTTTCAGATGCAGCTAAAATTGCAATTGTAGTGGAGCGTAGTTTGCATGATGACTTCATGAAAAATTTTGGTGTAACTAAAGAAGAATTTAAAAATACCCCATTAACATTAGCAGGCCACCATTACACTTCATTTTTGACAGCCACTGCTTGGTCTGAAAGCTATCCTGTTGTACTCGCTGCGCTTTTACCTTGCTTCTGGATTTACGCCGAAGTCGGTAAAGATATTGTGAACAAATCAATTCCTAATAATCCTTACCAAGCATGGATTGATACTTACGCAGGTGAAGAGTTCCATACCGCCGTTCGTAATGTGATTGCGACAGTAGATAAAGTTGCTGCACGTTGTGATGCAGACACTTTAGAAAAAATGCATGCTGCTTACACCATGGGTGCAAAACTTGAATGGTTGTTTTGGGATAGCGCCTACCATCAAAGACAATGGTTAGGTTTAGATCATATCTAAATCAAGATGAGGCTTCGACCATTTAATTATTTAAATGGTCAGCCTTAAATTTAACTTTGAAACAACTGCCAACCGTAAATCAAACCTGCCGCGGCCACCACCCAACATAAAGTTGCCAGTCCTAGACAAGACCACATCGACATACGCGTTGCCAGCACATAAACAGCAATTAAATAAATGGCATAGGGAATAAGTGACCATAGACCAAACAGAGCTGTTTTTTGTAACGCCTCCGCCCCTTTTTGCTGAAAAACAATCACGTGAGCAATCAAAGCAAATGTAGGAAAAAGCGGGACTAAGCCTGCAATATAAAATGCCTTACTTTTCGATAAAATCGAAATAATGAGGACAACCCCAGCCCCCAACATACATTTTAAAAATAACGCCCACATGCGCTGATCCTATCTGGTCATTCCAGCCCAAAACGCTGTATTTTGCGCTTTTTAAAGAAAATTAACAGCAACCAATGCAATCAAAGCTGGAACTGCCTGAATATAAATAATCTTTTTGCTGGCTGTCAGTCCGCCATAAATACCCGCAATGAGCACACAGCCTAAAAAGAAGTTGGCAATTGATGTTGCAAACGGTGCATCTGCCAATAAAGCCCAGAATAAACCCGCAGCTAAAAAGCCATTATAAAGACCTTGGTTTTGTGCCATGACTTTGGTGAGTTTTGCTTTTTCTGCATTATTTCCAAAGGCTTTCATGCCATAGGGTTTGTCCCACAAAAACATCTCTAACACTAAAATATAGACATGTAATATTGCAATTAAACCCACTAAAACTTGTCCGATCATACAATTTTCCTTTTTATTTTAAAGATATGAAAAAAGATCAGTCTCTCGACTGATCTTTTATGTGTTAGGGCTTTAACAACACTTTGCCTTGACGAGCACCTTGCGTTGCTCTTTGGGCAGCTGTTTTAATCTCATCAAAACTAAACACACCTTCTACAGGAAGGATTAATTTTTTCTGAGTTGCTAACGTTAATAACTCAACAATCAGTTCCTTTTTACGCGCTGCCGGCATTTCTTTGTTGACCACACTCGCCCAGAAACCTTTTACTGTCGCTTGTTTAAAGATGAGATCACCAGATGAAATCTGCATAGTTTCACCAGTCATACTGCCAAATGAAACAAGCAGGCTATTTTCACTGAGCAGATTAAGCATTTCACCACTTGCGCTGCCACCAATCGAGTCCACACCAGCAATCAGAGGTTGGTCGCCGTGAATTTGTTTAACTTGCTCTTTCCAGTTAGGTTGATCAGTTGCAACAATATGCTGAATACCTAATGCTTGCATCTCTGCAATTGCGTCAGTACGACGAACTAAATTAATGACAGGTAAACCACGTGCCTGCGCAATCATGGCAACCGTTTTACCTACTGCGCCATTCGCCGTGTTTTGAATGAGCCATTGACCCGGTTGAACATTTACAAAGTCCAATAGCATGAGAGCACTAATTGGCATACCAATCAGCTGCGCTGCTGTCTCATCATCAATTTCATCATTGAGCGGAATAAGCCCTTGTGCTGGTGCAATAAAGTATTCAGCCCAACTGCCATGCACAGCCGCAACTGCAATACGCTGCCCTACTTGTAAATGAGTGACCCCATCGCCCAACGCATCAACAATACCAACTGCTTCACTACCACCAATTGCAGGTAAGGTCGGCTTGTAGCCATAGCTTCCACGTACTGTCCATACATCATGGTTATGGATCGGAGACATGATGGTTTTAATACGTACTTCGCCTGCTTTCGGTTCCGGCTTTGGCATATCCGCCTGCTCTAAAACGTCTATAGGTTCGCCAAAATTACGATGGATAATACTTCGCATGCTTTATTCCTCTATCGGTTTTAAGAGTTGTTGGGTGGTTTCTAAAGCTAGATGTAGATGTGCTTTGTCTTGCGACAATTTTGTGAGTAAAGCAGCACCTAACCATAACTGATACATGACTTGCGCAGTTTTTAAAGGCTCAACGTGTTTTGGAATTGATCCTTCTTGTTGCCCTTCTTTGAGTAGCAAAGCCAAACGCTGCGTTAGTTTGTGCACACCGTCATTGAGAATTTGACGCATATCTTCCGATAAGTCAGAAACCTCGGCTGCCAGTTTCACAATCAGGCAGTTCTCAGCCCAGCTACCGTTTACCGGATCATCAATCCATGCCTGCCATAGAGCCATTAAACGGGCATGAGCACTTTGCTCGCTATGTTGCCAAAGTTGTTCCATACGCACTTTATAGTCAGCCATATATTGCTCTAGCAATGCGCAGCCAAATGCCTCTTTCGAAGCAAAGTAGTGATAGAACGAACCTTTAGGTACGTCACAAGCCTTTAAAATTTCTTGCAAACCAACACCGACAAACCCTTTTCGTAGCACCAACTCAAAGCTGGTATCTAAAATGTGCTGTCGTGTGGTTTCACTTTTATTTAATCGTTTCATGCATACATCATAAACAACTATTAGACCAGTCGTCTAGTAAAGTTATGTTGCTGGTTAAAATTTGCTTAGAGTAGAAATCTGAAGTGAGGAATGTTAAAAATACAATCTGCTTAATTAAACAAATTTTGTCGATTGTCGTTTAACCGTCACAATTTGTCGCTTTAAATCATTTTGTACCACTTGAACAATTTTAAATCGTTATCATATATAGGGTCTGTTGTTTATAACCAGTCACACCTCTCTGCGACTGAGCAATCAACACCTAAATTTTCATCAATACATAATTGAGATGTTTTATGAGCCAAAGTCATATCCGTATTCGAGGCGCACGCACCCATAATTTAAAAAATGTGTCCCTCGATATTCCACGCGACAAATTTGTGGTAATTACGGGGTTATCAGGTTCAGGAAAATCTTCTCTTGCCTTCGATACCCTATACGCCGAAGGACAACGCCGTTACGTCGAATCACTTTCAGCGTATGCCCGCCAGTTTTTATCGCAAATGGAAAAGCCTGAAGTCGACTCGATTGAGGGTTTATCACCAGCGATTGCCATTGAGCAAAAATCTACCAGTCATAACCCACGTTCAACCGTCGGTACGATTACCGAAATTTATGACTATTTGCGTTTGCTTTATGCACGTGTCGGTACACCATATTGCCCAGAACATGACTTACCAATGGTTGCGCAAACTGTTTCTGAAATGGTCGATGCAGTAAAAACCCTTGAGGAAGGCACAGCACTCATGTTGCTTGCTCCTGTCGTTCGTGAGCGTAAAGGTGAATACAGTAACTTGTTCGAGCAGCTACAAGGTCAAGGTTTTGTTCGTGCCCGTGTGGATGGTGAAATCATTGATATTGATACACCACCAGAACTCGACAAAAAGAAAAAACATACCATTGAAGTCGTTGTTGACCGCTTCAAAGTACGTGAAGACTTAGGTAACCGTATTGCAGAATCATTTGAAACCGCACTACGTTTAGGTGGCGATATTGCAGTTTTATCATGGATGAATGGTGAACATCCTGATCGCGTTTTTTCTGCAAAGCACTCGTGTCCTGAATGTGATCGCGCTGTCGCAGAGCTTGAGCCACGTTTGTTTTCATTTAACAACCCGTTCGGTGCCTGCCCTGTTTGTGATGGCTTAGGTACCCGTAGTCATTTTAGTTCTGAAAAGCTCATTCCAAATCCTGACCTTGCAATTAGTGAAGGGGCTATTCGTGGATGGGATCGTCAGCGTCCATATTATTATTCCATGCTGCAAAAAGTTGCCGACCATTTTGGTTTTCAACTTGATACACCTTGGAACCAGCTAGATAAAGACACTCAAAAGAAATTCTTACAAGGTACGGGCAAAGAAAAAGTTGATTTAAGCTATATCGACGAACGTGGCCGTAAACACACTCGCGTGCAACCATTTGAAGGAATTTTGCCGCACCTTGAACGTCGTTACCGTGAAACTGAAAGTAACTATGTACGTGATGATTTAGCTCAGTACCTTTCTAATGCAGCGTGTGATGCATGTGATGGTTCACGTCTTAATGAAATTTCACGTCATGTTCGTGTGAAAGACAAAACCATTGCTGACATTACCCGCATGTCGATTGGTGATGCTGAAAGCTACTATCAAGGCTTAAACCTTGAAGGTGCTAAAGGCGAAATCGCAGATAAAATCTTTAAAGAGATTCGAGAGCGTTTACATTTCTTGGTGAGTGTTGGACTGAATTATTTAAGTCTGGCTCGCTCTGCAGAAACCTTATCTGGTGGTGAAGCGCAGCGTATCCGTCTAGCTTCGCAGATTGGTGCAGGTTTAATGGGCGTCATGTATGTGCTCGATGAACCTTCAATTGGTCTACATCAACGCGATAATGATCGTTTATTGCAAACGCTCATTCGCTTACGTGATTTAGGTAACACGGTATTAGTTGTTGAACACGATGAAGATGCAATCCGTGCTGCTGACCATATTATTGATATCGGTCCAGGTGCCGGTGTACACGGCGGTGTGATTATTGCTGAAGGGACTTATGATGAACTGGCTAAACATGCCGATTCACTTACAGGTCAATATCTTTCGGGCAAACTCAAAATTGAAGTGCCAAAAAAGCGTACTGAATCACCACGTCCAGATGAAGTCATCAAACTTTCAGGTGCAGCAGGTCATAACTTAAAAAATGTCGACTTAACAATTCCGCTCGGCATTATGACTTGTGTGACTGGCGTTTCAGGTTCAGGTAAGTCAACCCTGATTAACCGTACTTTGCTTCCATTAGCAGCTACACAACTCAACGGTGCAACAACTTTAACCGCTGAAAAGTTTGACTCGATTGATGGACTTCAACATCTAGATAAAGTTGTTGATATTGACCAAAGCCCAATTGGACGTACACCGCGTTCTAACCCAGCGACTTATACAGGGTTATTTACGCCAATCCGTGAGTTATTTGCTCAAACCCCAGAGGCAAAAGCCCGTGGTTATAGTGCTGGTCGTTTCTCGTTTAACGTAAAAGGCGGACGCTGCGAAGCGTGTGAAGGCGACGGTATGATCAAAGTCGCAATGCACTTCCTACCAGATATGTATGTGCCTTGCGATGCATGTCATGGCAAACGTTATAACCGTGAAACGCTTGAAGTCGGCTATAAAGGCAAAAACATTTCTGATGTTCTAGAAATGACTGTCGAAGATGCTGCTGAATTCTTTAGTGCCATTCCAGTCATCCACCGCCGCTTAGAAACCTTAACTCAGGTGGGCTTAGGTTATATTCGTTTAGGTCAAGCTGCTACCACTCTCTCTGGTGGTGAGGCACAACGTGTAAAACTCGCACGTGAGTTAGCAAAACGAGATACGGGTAAAACTTTATATATCTTGGATGAACCAACAACAGGTCTACATTTCCATGATATTGCCAAATTACTCGACATTTTGCATGAGCTACGTAACAAGGGGAATACCATTGTTGTGATTGAACATAACCTTGATGTGATTAAAACAGCAGACTGGGTTGTCGACTTAGGTCCAGAAGGTGGTTCGGGCGGTGGTATGATCATTGCCGAAGGTACACCTGAACAAGTGGCTGAGGTTGAGATTTCCCACACAGGTCGTTTCTTAAAACCGATGTTGAAATAAGTTATTGAATAAAAAAGCCGGAATTTATTTCCGGCTTTTTTATCCCTCAACTGCATTTCGTCCTCGGGCTTTTGCTCTTAATAGCGAACGGTCAGCTTTCTCTAAAAGCTCTATCCAACTCGCCGCTCCTATGGCAAAACCAATACTGACAGAGACATGCAATTTTTCATCTGAACCAGATAAACAAATTTCTTCTAAAGAAATCGCAATCCGAATTTTCTCTGCTAAAAGACGAGCATCTATAAATTGCACCTGCTCTAGCAATATTAAAAACTCATCTCCCCCATAACGAACAATTAAATCCGAACTTCGAATATTTTGCTTTAATTGCTCGGCAATACTGACAATGACGCGATCACCTACAATATGCCCATATTGGTCGTTCACCTGTTTAAAACGATCAATATCAATAATCATTAAACAGGTTTGCGTAAATTTTTGAGGGTAACTTTCAACAATTTTTAAATATTCAGATAAAGCTAAACGATTGGAGACTCCAGTGAGTGGATCAGTATTGGCAATATTCTTTAACTGAAATTCAAAAGCGTCCCGTTGTTGCAACATACGTTGTAATCGGTCAATTGCTTCAAATAGGGAAAAAAATTCACCTTTGGTGGTGACATTCATCTCATCTTTACAATCATCAGAACTATGCGATAAATCTAAAATTAAAGTTCTCGCTTTAATTAAAGGCGAAAATACTCGTCTTTGCGCATATATCAGAGTAAGTAATGCTGTTGCTAAAGAAATTAGAGAAATAAATAAAGTTAAAAAGAAACCATTTCGAGCAATTGCATTTTCTTGAGTGGCAATGACCACACTCTCATTAAGAATATAACTCTGCAAATCAACCACAGTGGTAAATTTACCTACAATTGCTTCGGTTAACTGTGTACCACTTAAAAAATATGGTTCGCTCTTTTGGCTTTCTTCTAATAGCCTTTCTACAATCGGAATACCCTGATCTATAAACTCTGTTTTCACTCTAGAATATAACCGACGGTATTCTGGAGTTTTTGCCTGTTCAGGCTGTAAGGTATCGACCAAAATCCATAAATATCTAGCTTGGTGTTGAGTTTGTAATGAACGTGCACGATTATTACTTGGAATCTCTTCATTAAAACTGACGGGAGCAATAATGTTAGAGGCCATACGCCCAGCCTGATCACGCATATCAGTCAGCACAATAATAAGCGTAAAATAATTAGAGATACGGCTATCTTTACTTTTTAACTGCAACATTAGTTTTTGCAGTATTTCCCTACAATTATCCCATGCGCCAAACATCCCTAAAATGGCATTATCCAGTTGAACAGAAGTTCTTGCTGTGTATGGAGTTTCACCGTAATAATCAACCACATGTCGGGCTTGTCTAAGATTTTCTTTAAAATTGGTTTGCAGCTCATTGGCTAAGGAAACATAACCAGCTTGTTTTAAAATTAAAATGCTTGTATCAATTTGCGCATCGACAATTAAACGAAATTTTTTTAATTCTTGCTGATTTTTTACTAAATCATGAGGACCACTCGACATCATTTTATTAGCAGGAGCACGTTCCTTAGAAACTTTATAGGCAATATCGGCTACTGCTCTTAAACTTTTTATTTCAGCTAGGGCTTGTCTAGTTTTTATATAATCCTGATAGCTTCCTACAATAAGAGGTACTGCCATGAATAATAAGGATAAAATAATAACCAGCATAAAAAAGAACAGTCGATTACTAATATGCTCTGAACGTAATCCTGACATTTCTAGCTGGTACTCCGTAAATGTCCTGCCATTTTTAATACGATATAAATTAGGCTTAAATCCATCCTAGCATTTTAATAACTAAAATTTCATCATTAACCCCTTCATTTCTTTTTTAATAATTATACGATCCCTAAATTTTGTCAGCTTAAATAACAAAATGAATCGAAAAATTGAATGCTTTTTATAAAAAAACTCTATTTTACAGATTAAAGATTTTTAATCATGATAGTAAAAACAGTATTTACTTGTCCTCTTGGATGCCTCTCCCAGCATCCGCTGCCCAGCTTTAAGCTGGGCTCTTTTTAGCCTCTCATTTTTTCAATAAAATTCACATAACTCTTATTTTAATTTTTAGATTTTCTTACAGATAAAAAAAAGCTCAACCTTGGGGAAAGCTGAGCTCGTAAAATCTGATGTGTTCTACACATCGTATCTGGGCAAGCACTTTAAATCCTAAAAAGCGTTAGGCAGTGAACTTTGCAATCGAATTATGTGATTTACTTCTACCTTTGTAAAGTTGATTAAATTAATCAGGATTAAAATTTTAATCGTTTTTTCAACTTAAAATAGAGATTTCTTTTATTTTATTCACTTATATAATAATTAAGAATAGTTAAATTTTTTAGTTAAACTAATCCAAATATTGTTAACTATTCCTCAAAATAAAACGAATTTGACAATAAAATGGCGGTTTTTTATTCACATTGTAAACACAGCTATATTTTTGTTAATGTTAAAACCGATTAATGCAATCTATTTTTCCAATCACAATTGTAATATCTTTTTAACATTTACTTCTTAATTCTTAATGAAATATAATTATTAGCTTATTGTAAATGTTCATTTTTTTATCAGGTTGACAAACCACTTTTCATTTGATTAGTTTTTCACCAATTTTAACATAAGTGTCAAATATCTTTAACATTACCTTTTCTAGATTATTGACTTCATAAATTGTTACAATACAATGACCCCAGCTTTATCTCTTGTTAATGCTGGAAATGATTATGAAAAAACTTGGTTTAGCCACTGCTGTATTATTAGCCATGACCGGTGCTCATGCTTATCAATTTGAAGTTCAAGGTCAATCTGAATATGTTGACACAACTGCAAACGATAAAAACTTCACTGGTACTGCTCAAGGTACTTATTACCTAAAAAATGTAGATGCTTCTAAAGGTCCTTTAGCTGAAGCAGCTTTCTTAAACCAAGCATCTAACGTTTCTGTTGCTTATAACTATATCAAATATGATGAGAAAGATACTGTAAACGTTGAATCTCATACTTATGGTGTTAAGGGTGAAGCATACCTTCCAACTCCTTACTTACCAGTTTATGCTAGCGCATCTTACAATCATACTATCAATGATTATAAAGATGGCGTAAGCGATGACAATGGTGACCGTTATGCATTAGAAGCTGGTGCAATGTTGTTACCTAACTTCTTAGTTGCTGTTGGTTATACAAGTGTAGCTGACCAAGAATCATTGGATGCTTTTGGCGTTAATAAATACGGTATCGTTAAAGCAGTTGGTGAATCAGCAGCTATTGCTGACAAACAAGATGCTGTAACTGCTCGTACTAAATATGTTGGCAACATCGATGGCACTAACATGGCTATTGGTTTTGAAGCATTTGGTGTATTTGCTGAAGACAATGCTTACGGCATGAAAACTGATCTTTTCGTAACTCCTAAGTTAAGTGTTGGTGCATCTTTTGCTGATGTGTCTGCATTTAATTCTGGTTACGATCATGTTTGGGGTGGTCACACTCAATACTTCATCACTCCTGCTGTAGCAGTTGGTGCTGACTTCGTTAAAGCAAATGCGAAAGATGGCAACCCACGTGATACACAAACTATCGGCTTAAATGCTAAATTCCGTTTCTAATTTAATTTAGAAATCGAATTAAAAAAGGACTCAATTGAGTCCTTTTTTTACAGCTAAATTTAACTTCGTACAATATTTAAAAAATATAGATGACGTTCATACTGATCGATAATGTCCTGAATTAAATCTTCTTGGGTCCAATCCATTACATCATAGTTCTGCCCACCCTCTCTTAAAAATACTTCGGCTTGGAAATATTGCCCATCTTCGGCTTCAGTACGCCCAATTAAAAAACTTGGTGGCACTGTTTCACGTGAAACAACTTTATAAATAAAATTAATTTCATTGTGATGATCGACCCGAAGCTGCATCCCATCCTCAAGTTGAGTAATTGAAACTTCTAAATGGCGGCGTCTAAATTCATGTTTGATATTTTCAAACGCACGAGCCACTTGTTTTTCGATATATTCTCTTACTTCTTCTTCACTATGAGGATAGTGCATGATTAAACCTAGCCGCTGTTGCCAGCTTCTTGGATTATGAATGGCACGTGGGGTAATACGTGCTTCTTGAATAGCTTGCATTTTCGTGACATCAAGATGCAATGCTTTGATTAATCCCCAACTCATGAACAGCATAACCACAGTAAACGGCAATGCGCTCATAATGATTGAAGATTGAAGTGCAGCCAAACCACCGACTAACAATAAAATAATGGCGAGTACAGCCATCAGTACTGTCCAGAACAAACGCTGCCAAGTTGGTGAATTTTCAGTTTTTGCAGTTAAGTAGTCTGTTACCAATGCTCCCGAATCAGCAGAGGTCACAAAGAATAAAACCACTAAAATGGTAGCCAGAATATTCATGGCGCCTGACCACGGCAAATGCCCTAAAAACTCAAATAGAGCTACTGATGAGTCCTGCTGAACAGCCTGAATAAGAGTGGTTTGATGTTCATGGATAATGCTAAATAATGCAGCGTTTCCTAAAAAGCCCATCCAGATAATGGTAAAGCCTGTCGGGATGAGGAGAACCCCTACAATAAATTCTCGAATGGTACGACCACGTGAAACCCTTGCGATAAACATACCCACAAATGGCGACCAAGAAATCCACCAAGCCCAATATAAAATTGTCCAACCACCAATCCATCCATTTGGCTGATAAGCGTATAAATTGAATGTCATGGTAAAAAGATTAGAGATATATTGACCAGTATTTTGAATAGTAGTCTGGAGTAAATAAATACTAGGACCAGCAATAAAAACAAAGACTAATAATATTAAGGCTAAGACTAAGTTTAGCTCTGATAAACGTTTAACCCCTTTATCTAGACCTAAGAACACAGACAAGGAAGCTAAAATGCTCACAAAAATAATGAGTAATACTTGAATATGGGTGCTTTGCTCGACACCGAACAAATAATGTAAACCAGAGTTAATCTGGGTAACGCCAAACCCGAGAGAAGTTGCTACACCAAATACTGTACCAATGGTTGCGAATATATCGATGCTGTCGCCCCAAGGCCCATAAATCTTTTTACCAATCAGTGGATAGAGGGCTGAACGAGTCTTTAAGGGTAAATTATGTCGATAAGCAAAATAAGCCAATGCCAATCCGACCACTGCGTAAATAGCCCACGCATGCAAGCCCCAGTGGAAGAAGGTCACCCTTAATGCTTGCTGTGCTGCCTCAATAGTCTGAGCATCTCCACTTGGTGGATTAACATAATGCATGACAGGTTCGGCAACTCCGAAGAACATGAGACCGATACCCATCCCTGCTGTAAACAGCATGGCAAACCAAGACCCATTATTATATTCAGGCTGACTATGGTCAGGTCCTAATTTAATCCGACCTATTGATGAACAGGCGATATAAATCAATAAAATGAGAAAGAAAGCAACAGATAAAACATAAAACCAGCTAAATGAATCGGTGATCCATTGTTTTAATTGCTGCGTTAGAAGTTCAAAAGAACTCGGGGCGATCACCACAACTGCCAAGAACAAAGCAATGATAATGACCGTACCAAAAAATACGTTAGGATTAACGTTTGCGAACCAACCTGGTTGTTTGGAAGGCATAACTCCTCCATGTTATTTTAATGAAAAGTGACAGGCATAAAGCCAATAAAGACATTCACAGAATGAACAAAGTTAAATCTTTCAATAGAGAAAGCCGATAATACTTTAAATAAACTTAAATAATATTGCAGTTACAAAGGTGTAAAAAATTAAAACACCTTCTCCTTTATTTGTCAGAATCCTTTTTTGTTGGATGGGCAATGTACTGTAGAGCAATTAAACGTGTGACAATCAAAGCGAGATACATCACGCCACAAAACATTTGTAGCATGGCTAAAACGCGTGCTGGTGGACTAAGCGGCATTAAATCAGATAAACCTGTTGCTGACTGTAAGCTAAAGCTCAGGAACAGTAGATCTAACCAAGTCTGCAAATGATGAACATTGTTTGGATTTTGGAAGCTAGCAGGAATCAATAGCTGACAAATGTTGTAGAGGAATGCAAAGCCCCAAGCAAGCAAAGTAAAAACCGCGGCGGCTGCAAATAATTCATCTCTTGTTAAATATCGATCAGCAAACATATAACGAAATAAACCGTAAGCAGCCGAAAAGTAAGCCAGCGCTTCACAACTATGGGCAAAAATCTGAATCGTTAAATTGTTATAGCCTAATAAAATAAAGACGGAGGATATAATCGCTCCACTGACAAAAGTTAATCCCAGAAAAGTAAACATTGGGGTTTGACGAATGACCTTAGCAATAATAAGTAGGGCAAGCACTCCTAAAGCCCACGTTAGGGTCCGGTAAAATACATCATGAAAAGTGAGCATGGCCAAAATGAGTAGGATAAATTGCACAAGCAGCAACCATGCAGAAGGTAGCAGTCGAAAGCTCGCCCAGAAGTCCATGATAGATCGCATTTAATTATTTTCCTTTTTCATTATGTTTTGAATTATAGGAAATCATACTGTACAAAAAATAGGACAAACAAGTTGTTCTTTATTAAAGAGCTTCTTTCACTTTAATGTCTCCGATCAACAAAAAAAGCCCCGCAAGGCTTTTAATGAGATAGATATTTAATCCATTTTGATTTTAGTGATCTGATGCACCAGAAGCACCAATACCTGTCATTGAACGAACATATTGGGCATCGAATGCAGCACGCTCTTTTTTAGCACGTGCAGAGTTGTCAGTCACCGAGAAGAACCAACAGCAAAGGAATGACAATGGCATCGCAAATAATGCAGGACCATTGAATGGGTTAACTGGTGTATCAGAGATTTTTAAAGTATCTACCCAAACCGCTTTAGACAGAACAATAAGTACTACCGCTGTTACAAGACCAACCACACCACCGATAACTGCTCCACGAGTAGTTAAACCTTTCCAAAACATTGAAAGAACAAGAATTGGGAAGTTTGCACAACATGCCACAGAGAACGCTAAGCCCACCATGAATGCTACGTTTTGCTTTTCAAACAAGATACCCAAAATCATGGCAAAGATTGCTAAACCAAGTGTCGCAATTTTTGACATACGAAGTTCTGAAGCTGGAGTCGTTTGACCTTTCTTGAATACGTTAGCGTATAAGTCATGTGAGATTGCAGATGCACCTGAAAGTGTTAAACCAGCAACAACAGCAAGAATCGTTGCGAACGCTACTGCTGAAATGAAGCCCATGAATAAGTCACCGCCTAAAGCATCACTTAAATGCACGGCTGCCATGTTGTTACCACCAACAAGTTCAAGCTTGCCTGATACTGCCATTTTCGCAACATCAAGGAACTGTGGGTTGTTTGATACGAAAAGGATCGCACCGAAACCAATAATGAAAGTTAAAAGATAGAAGTAACCAATGAAACCTGTCGCAACCACAACCGATTTACGCGCTTCTTTTGCATCTTTTACAGTGAAGAAACGCATAAGAATGTGTGGAAGACCCGCTGTACCAAACATGAGTGCCAAGCCAAGAGACAATGCATCAATCGGGTTTGCGGCAAGTTTACCCGGACCCATAATTTTTGCAGCTTCTTCAAAGCTTACGCTGTGAACTTTACTGAATACTTCAATTGATTGAGTGAACATGTTGCTGAAGCTGAAACCAACCGCTTTCATTACCATGAATGCCATGAAAGTCGCACCACTAAGCAACATAACCGCTTTAATGATCTGTACCCATGTCGTTGCCAACATGCCACCAAAAATTACGTATGCCATCATTAATAGACCAACGATGACAACAGCGATGTTATAGTTCAAACCAAATAGTAATTTGATGAGCTGGCCCGCGCCTACCATTTGAGCGATCAAGTAGAATGCCACAACCACAAGCGAGCTTAAGGCAGCTAAAGTACGGACCGGTTTTTCTTCGAGACGGAATGACACTACATCTGAAAGGTTGTATTTACCGAGGTTACGTAAACGCTCTGCAACCAAGAATAAAACGATTGGCCAACCTACCATAAACCCAAGAGAATAAAGTAAGCCATCAAAACCCGAACTAAACACCATCGCGGAAATACCAAGGAAAGATGCTGCTGACATATAGTCACCGGCAATTGCCAATCCGTTTTGGAAACCGCTGATTCCGCCCCCTGCGGTATAGAAATCTTGTGCTGATTGAGTTTGTTTTGCAGCCCACTTAGTAATAAACAAAGTGAAACCAACAAAGATGACAAACATGATGATAGCGTGCCAGTTAGTGGCTTGTTGCTCCGCTTCACCTAAGTCCGGGCTTGCCATAGCAACAGTTGAATATAGCGATGCTGCTGCCAATAAGGCTTTCGCTTTTAATGAATTCCATTTCATATTAGTGTAATCCTTTCTCATGCGTGATGGCTTCAACTTCCTTCAACGCTTCTTCACTCAACTGGTCAAGGGTATTATTTGCGATATAGGAATACACGCCACACAGTAGGAAAGATAAAACGATAATTCCTAAGCCTAGTGGAATACCCCATGTCGTTACACCACCACTAAATGAACTCATCAAAAATTCTTTGTTGTAGCCAACAAGTAGCATAAAGCCCACATAAAGCACTAACATAATGATTGTGAGCGTCCAGCTTAATGCACTTTTTTTCTTGACCATTTTCTGAAACTTTGGATTGTGTAGAATCTTTTCTACTTGGCTTTGATCCATAACCAAACTCCTTGCCCTGTGCCCAACCTTGGCCACTTTTTTAATAGTAGTTTCTCATTATTCAAATTAGCAAAATTACGTGTAATTCGTAACTTAGACTTTGGTCGTTAAAATTTAATCAATTTATAGCTTTGTTTCTGCTTGGGGTATGATAGGCACAAGGTTTTAATCATGTAGGTCATATGAACAGCTGGCTGATTATTGGGGTACTCACACTTTATATAGCACTCTTATTCATTTGTGCTTTTTTTGGCGAGAAGCATGCTAGTCGCCTGAGTACACGTGGTCGGATGTTCCTGTTTAGTTTGACCTTAGGTGTTTACTGTTCATCTTGGACATTTTATGGTGCAACCGGAGCTGCCGTCCGAGAAGGCGTCATTTTTTTACCTATTTATTTAGGTCCACTGTTATTTGTCTGGTTTGGTTACGATATCTGGCGACGTTTAGGCCGAGTACGTCAGCACCACGCGATTTCCTCAATTGCCGACTTTGTTGCTGCGCGTTATGGCAAAAGCGGGGTATTGGCATCGCTGGTTACGATCTTGGCAGTTATTGCGATTATTCCCTACCTCGCCCTACAGTTACGTGCAATTGCCTTAAGTACATCAGTCATATTGGAGCAAAATGCTCATATTCATACGACCACCAATAGCGTTTTGCTTTTAACCAGTGTCCTTGCGATCTTGGCCATGATTTTTGGCACAAGGCAGATTGCGAATACCGAACAGCATGGCGGCCTCATGTTAGCTGTCGCTTTTGAATCTTTTGTAAAATTATTCGCGCTGATTTGTGTCGCTTTATTTTTTATTTTTGAGGCACCCGCGAACTTAGTTCAAGTTACAGCCGACGTAAACCAAACTTTTCAGGAAGTTCAATTATTTGGGGTCCCTGAAACTTTCTGGATTCAGACATTATTGGCAGGTCTCGCAATTATCTGTTTACCCCGTCAATTTCATGTGGCTGTTGTCGAATTACGCGATGAAAAGCACATTCGCGGTGCACGTAAATGGTTTGCGGCTTATCTCATTTTAACGATTTTAGCTATTATCCCGATTGCAAGCTGGGCTTTGCATGCAGCGCCAAAATTCCTAACTGTGCCTGATGTGGCAGTACTCTCATTACCATTGAGTTATAACCAAGAGTGGTTAGCCCTACTAGCCTTTTTAGGTGGGTTCTCTGCCTCAACAGGCATGTTACTGGTTTCATCTGTTGCCCTGTCTATCATGCTCAGTAACGACTTGATTATGCCCGCACTCTGGCGTTTTAAGCTGCTATCACGTCACGATAAACATTTACCTAAAGTTCTTAAATTCAGCCGTCGTATTAGTATTGTCGCGGTGATGTTACTTGGCTTTTTATTCTTCCATTTCTTTAATGATATTAACCAGCTTTCAGTATTTGGTTTATTAGCGTTTAGTGCAGTTGCTCAATTCGCTCCTGCACTGATTGGGGGATTGTATTGGCGAGGCGGAAGTCGCCAAGGCGTTTATGCAGGTCTCATCGTTGGATTTTTAATGTGGAGCTACACATTACTATTTCCAACCATCTTACGTAGCTTGCCGGAAGCCTATCAGGAAACTGCCCAAAGTATTTTGCTTTTTGGCCCTTTGGGAATTAATGCATTACGGCCAGAGTCACTTTTTGGCTTTGAGTCATTTGCACCTTTAACGCACGGCGTTATTTGGTCGCTTGGTTTAAATATTCTTTTATATATTTGGATTTCTAAACTTTACCGCCCAAGTGTGGCAGAACAAATTCAGGCAGAAAGCTTTTTCTACTATGAAACTAAGCCTTTGCCATCACCCCATACTTCTACCGATTTAACTTATTTACCACATGATGCCGCACGTTTAAAAGTAGGCGATTTATTTGCGCTTGCTAAAAGAATTACAGGTGAGCAACCCACAACTCAAGCATTCGAAAACTTTTGCGAGCAAAATCATCTCACACTCAACCAAAATACTATCGCCAATGGCATGTGGTGGCGGTTCACCGAGCAATATCTTGCAGGTATTATCGGGGCCGCTTCTGCACGTACGTTGCTGACTACGGCAATGATTAACAATGGCCTCGCCTTAGGGCAAGTCGCCAATATTTTAGACCAAGCCTCACAGTGGCAACGTTTTAATCAAAACTTGCTAATGACCATGATTGACCACATGACCCAAGGTGTGAGTGTGGTCGATAAAAATATGTGTTTAGTGGCTTGGAATAACCAATATTTAAAACTGTTTGGCTACCCTAAAGATTTAGTCTATGTGGGTTGTCCAATTGCTGATCTGATTCGTTATAACGCTGAACGTGGCGAATGCGGTCCCGGTTCAGTCGAAGAGCACGTCCGCAAACGTTTGCACTGGATGAAAGTCGGAAGTGCGCATGAATTTGAACGAATCCGTAAAGACGGACGCGTTATTCAAATGCGCGGTAATCCTATTTCAGGTGGTGGCTTTGTAACTACCTTTGCCGACATTACGGCTTTCCGTGCGAATGAGGCAATACTTGAGGCCCGCGTAAAAGACCGCACCCAACAACTTGCCGATGCCTTAACCGAACAACAGCTTGCACGTGAACAAGCCGATATGGCCAATATGTCAAAAAGCCGATTTATTGCCGCGGCCAGTCATGACTTATTACAGCCTATGCACGCTGCTCGTCTGTTTAGTACAGTTCTTGAGCAAAGCATTGCGACCGAAGAAGACCGTCAAACTTTGCAACAACTTGACCGTGCTCTATATGGTGCAGAAAGTATGCTCTCTGCCCTGCTCGATATTGCACGTTTGGAAGGCGGTACCATACAGCCAAAAAGACAGCCTTATCCTCTACACGACTTATTAAGCGACCTCGAACTACAGTTTAAGTCGATTGCTGCTCAGCGAAATATTTCATTAAAAGTTCACGATGTATCATTCTGGATTGACACAGATCCACAGTGGATACGACGCATTATTCAAAACTTTGTAAGTAATGCTTTGCGATATACAGCCAAAGGCCGAGTGATTGTGGGGGTATTACGTTCAGCACAAAAACCTGGACACATTCGAATTGGAGTCTGGGATACAGGTCCCGGAATTGCCGAAGAACAACGTATTAAACTATTTCAAGAATTCGAACGCTGTGGCCATTTATCACCTTGGGGTGAGCAAGGTCTCGGTTTAGGTCTCGCGATTGTGCAACGCATGACAGGTTTGTTGAATTATCCAGTCCATGTCTATTCGCAACTCGATAAAGGCTCCTGCTTTATGATTGAGGTTCCGGTGGTAGAAGCTCCAAAAGTGATAACCCCAACCGTACAGGCAATACCTTTAAAAACCAAAGCCTATCGGATTTTATGTTTAGACAATGATGAAACCATTCTTGAGGGCATGAGTAGCTTATTAGGTCGATGGGGCTATGAAGTTTTTAAAGCCACTGAACCAGAACAAGCACTTGAAATTATTCAAAATGAAAATATTCAGGTCTGGCTTATCGATCAGCATTTAAATAACAACCAACTCGGTGTCGATTTTATTTTGCAAAATCGTCAACATGATGTTCCTGTTGCTTTAATTACTGCTGACTCTCATCCTGAGTTACCTCAACAATTGAAAGAACTGAATATTGTTTTACTCAAAAAACCGCTTAAGCCAGCCTCTCTAAGAGCATGGTTATCGGGACTTAAAATTGCCAGTGAGGTAGATTAAATATTTTCTCTCCCAAACCTTTTAATAAGTTTGGGAAAGATTTTTGGCAAAAATTATTGGTCTAATTTAAGCCAATAGGCAGAACTGCTCAAAAAGTCTACTTTTGTTGATTAAATAATTGGCCAAACTTTCCAATAGCCCTTTTTCTATGGCAAAGCTCACCTTTTTTGTAAGTGAACACTTGTATACTTAGTTACAATTTCATAAATTTATGTTTTTTAAAATTATAATTAGATAAAAACAACCGTATACGACTTTAGTCGTATTCTACTTGCATTCTTCCTGGCACATAAATATTCAAAACCTATTTCTTAAATGTACAGTCATTTTTATAACCCATTTCCATATTAAGCACCCCTGCTCACGAATTAATGCAAAGGACAATTGCCATGAATATTTCTGATAACAGCCCGCAAGGCCAACTTTCGTCTCAACAGTTTTATCGTCAATACAGTGCCAATGCTTTACTTCCTGAATTAGATTGGCAAAGTATTTTTCCCCACAGCAAGCTCAATGAAGCACATATCAAAGCGTTAAATACAATTTATCAGTGTGCTGTCCCCCTCGCACTTAATGTATTTCATGATCTAAATTTTGATGTATTTGCACCTGCAGCTTATCATCCTCAAGGTTTAGGTTTATTTGATAAATTAGCCCAACAAGAAGAAAATTTCTTAAAAGTTCTTAGTGCTGAAAGTGAAAATCTTGACCATGACACACGCCATCAAATCTGGAGTATGCTACTTCGTGGTGGTGCTGTACTCGTTTTCAAAGCTTGGCTTGGTCATGTCAAACTCGGCGAGAATCAGTTAGATATGACGCAGTTTGATGAATTGTCTGATTTACTCTTTATTAAAACGCACCCAGATCAACTTGCTGAACGTCTACATGTTGATGAAAAAGCAAAACTCGACCACATCTTCTTAATGTATGGCAACGATATTTTCCTTGATCGATTCAACAGCCTAGAAACAGCTGCTCTATTTGTTGATTTAGGTGTTTATGATGCGGCGTTCTTAAGCTTGCGTGATGACCGCGTGGCTGAATATTTAAAAATGAAACGCTATGTGACTCAGGAACAAATTGATGATTTGCAATGCGCGCTTAATCCATTGTACTGCGACAGCTTAACACCAAAGCAAGATTGCCTTGCTTAAGTAGCGCCCATAAAAAAGACCTCAATCGAGGTCTTTTTTTCTTTTAAATTTTCTTATCTTCAATATTGAGTGCGCTAATGGCCAATACGGCTTGTGTACGGTTTTGTACACCTAATTTTCTAAAGATAGCCGTTACGTGAGCTTTAATCGTTGCTTCTGAAACATCGAGCTCGTATGCGATCTGTTTGTTTAACAAGCCTTCCGCAACCATCATCAAAACACGGAATTGCTGAGGTGTTAACGATTGAATACGTTCGGCTAAAGCAGTTTCATCTGCTGCTCTTGGGTCAAGGTTAAGATTAGATGGCAAGTTAGGTGGTAACCAGATATCGCCTTCTAAGACTTGACGAATCGCTTCACCAATATGGCTTGGATGAGCCGACTTAGGAATATAACCCATTGCACCATGTGCAATTGCACGCTGAATAATTGAAGTTTCTTCATGTGCAGAAACCACAATAATCGGAATAGATGGATACTGTGCTCTTACATAAACCAGAGCCGAAAAGCCTGAAGCACCCGGTAAATTTAAATCGAGTAATACTAGATCAGGTTCTGCCCCATTTTCCAAACGCTCATAAAACTCATCAACCGAGGCTGTTTCATGAATTTGTGCCTGTGGCAGGCTATAACGTACTGCTTGAATTAAAGCATGACGAAACAAAGGATGATCATCAACGATTAAAATATTCATAAGCGATTAAAGTAATCTTGAGCATAAGTATGGCCTATTGTAACCATACTATTTAGATGAAAGATACGTTCATCTTATCCATTTTTATGCAAAATGTTGATAAATGCAGAACTTAGCCCATATTTTCAGATGTTTTTTAACTTTTAATCAAAATTAATCTGTTTTTTATATAAGCTTCTTTTTTATTATAAGAAATATATCACCTATAATTATATAAAATAAAAACAGCAACTTAATAAAAAAGCAAAGTATAAAAATCCACTATTTATCTTTTATATTTAAAACTGATAAGGTTGACCAATTTCGTTATTTTACAGTTCACCGTCATTGTTGATTAATAAGTCCAATCTCTTGTTTTAGGCTTAGGAACCAAATTATGACTGGTATCACATCACCAAAACCTTTAAATATCGTTGCTGTTTCTGGTGGATTAAATACCCCATCTAAAACGGAAAGTCTGGTTCAAGCCATTCTTGATGAATTATCAGAAGCAATCGATATTAAAGTTCACTTTATTAAATTAAGCGAAATCGGGCCTCTATTAGGCGGCGCATTTTATCGCAACCAACTTCCACAGCGCGTGCAAGATGACCTTGCAGCAGTTGAAGCAGCAGATGCTTTAATTGTAGGTACACCCGTTTACCGTGCTTCTTTTACAGGTCTTTTCAAACATTTCTTCGATTTTGTTGAACAGACTGCTTTAGTCGATGTGCCTGTACTTTTAGCAGCATCGGGCGGTAGTGATCGTCATGCACTCGTACTTGAACATCAACTTCGCCCATTGTTCAGTTTCTTCCAAGCACAAACTTTACCAATTGGCGTATATGCGACAGATCGTGACTTTACTCCGGAATATACGGTGAAAAGCGAGCAATTATCAGATCGTATTACGTTAGCAGTGGCACGCGCATTACCAATTTTAGAATGGGCGCCAGCGAAAGGTAAACGTGCTGAAGTGGTTAAATCTAAATCACAGCAAGCAAATCAAGAGCTTGGTATTAACAAGCAAATTGAACAAGAAGAAGTATTACCTTCAGCGGCTGTACCAGACCTTGATGCGGCAGAATCTCGTTTGCATCACAAGTCTGGCAAATCATTAACGCATGTTGCTTAAGCGCAATATCGCTAAATAAAAAGAACGAATGGGGAGAGCGAACCATGACGCAATTACAACAACCAATTAAATTTGCTTATTGGGTACCAAACGTAAGCGGTGGCCTTGTAGTGAGTAACATCGAACAGCGTACAGACTGGAGTTATGACTACAATGTTCGACTTGCACAGGCTGCCGAAAACAATGGTTTTGAATATGCGCTCACCCAAATTCGTTTTACAGCTGGGTACGGGGCAGAAAACCAACATGAATCGGTAAGTTTCAGTCATGCATTACTAGCAAAAACTGAGAAACTTAAAGTCATTGCGGCTATTCTGCCCGGCCCTTGGAAACCGGCACTTGCCGCTAAACAACTTGCAACGATTGATTATTTAACTCAAGGCCGTATTGCGATTAACGTAGTGAGTGGCTGGTTCAGAGGTGAGTTTGATGCCATTGGTGAAGAGTGGCCAGAGCATGATGAACGTTATGTTCGCTCCGAAGAATTTATTCGTACACTAAAAGGAATCTGGACCACCGATAACTATAGTTTCGATGGTAAATATTACCAATTTCAGAATTACACACTTAAACCAAAACCTCTGCAAAAGCCTTATATCGAAGTTTTTCAAGGCGGTAGCTCACGTGCTGCACGTGACATGGCTTCTCGCGTGTCTGACTGGTATTTCACCAACGGCAATACTGTGGAAGAAATTCAAAAACAAGTCGAAGATATTCGTACTAAAGCAAAAGCCAATAACCATCATGTCAAAATTGGGGTAAATGCTTTCATTATTGCCCGAGATACCGAAGAAGAAGCAAAAGCGGTACTTCAAGAAATTATTGATAAAGCCAACACTGAAGCGGTAAATGCGTTTGGAGATGCTACACGTGAAGCAGGTGCTGCTTCACCAGAGCAACAAGGTAACTGGGCAAAATCAACTTTTGAAGACTTAGTGCAATACAACGATGGCTTTAAAACCAATTTAATTGGTACGCCGCAGCAAATTGCAGAGCGTATTGTGGCACTCAAAAATGTAGGTGTTGATTTGATTCTTTCCGGATTTTTACACTTTATTGAAGAGGTGGAATATTTCGGAGAAAAAGTTCTGCCGCTCGTTCGTCAGTTAGAACTTCAACAGGAAAAGGAGGTAGAAATCCAAGCTAAATCAGCCTAAAAAACCCCAGTTAAAACAGCGCAAGATAATAAAAACAATAAATTAAAAATAAAGAATTTATTGGCTCCAAGACTCGGCTTGGAGCCTTTATTTTTTAAGATTTCTCGACTTCTCGAATCACAGTTTCAACTGAGTAACGGCACCATTGTGAAAGTTTCTCGATAAATTCATTTAATGCTGCTGGTTCAAAATGGCTTACGATCATATAGCAAGCATTACCCATGACTTTAAAGCATTCATCGATTTGTTCATATTGCTTAACCAAATTTTCAATTTCTTCAAATGCGCGTTGTTCATTTAAATGCAAGTGAATAAATTGCTTATGCGAATATTGCACGGCAATGGTGTAGTTTTTGATAACACCTGCATCCATTAACTGAGCAATTCGAGCACCCACCGCCTGTCCTGTTCGATGGACGCGCTGCCCAATGTCTTTATTTGTCAGACGAGAATCTTGTTTGAGTAATGCAATAATTTTTAGATCAATCGGGTCTAATTCAATATTCATTTTTCATGGTGAAAGAAAACTGGCGGTAATGCTTTCATCTGACTATAGCCGATTTTTCAAGCAGAGAATAATCTTGTTTTATCTCATATCAACAAGAGTGACCTCATGAAACAAGCACTGTTAGTTATCGATGTTCAAAATGATTATTTTAAAAATGGCAAAATGGAATTAGTCGGACCAGAGCAAGCGCTAGAAAAAATAAAGCAGCTTGAACAATATTTTAACGCGAAAAACTTACCCATTATTTATGTACAACATATTAATCCACCACAAGCGAGTTTCTTCCAAGAAAATACAGATGGGGTTTTACTTCATCCTGAACTCAGTGCTGGCAGTAATTCATTAATCGTGACAAAGCATTATCCAAACAGTTTTTTAGAAACCAATTTAGACGAGCTTTTAAAAGCACATCAAATTGAGCAACTTATTATTACAGGCATGATGACTCATATGTGTATTGATTCAGGTACACGTGCAGCCAAAGAACTTGGCTATCAACCCATCTTAATTGCAGATGCAACCGCAACTCGCGATTTAAGCCATGCTGGAAAAACTGTAAAAGCTGAAGACGTACAAACTGCTTTTTTAACTGCGCTTAGTACGTTTGCAAATGTACAAAATACTGCTGACTTTTTAGCAAGCTCTTAATAGAAAGCAATAAGAAAGCCCCAGATGGGGCTTTCTTAAAATTAGTTCTGCTTATCAGGATAAACCGTTGTAATTAACTGATCTACCACTGCTGGCTCAGCCAAGGTTGAGGTATCACCTAAACTATCTAGCTCATTCGCTGCAATTTTTCTTAAAATACGGCGCATGATTTTACCGGAACGCGTTTTAGGTAACGCTGGTGCCCAGTGTAATGCATCTGGTGAGGCGACAGGCCCAAGCACTTTACGTACCCAATTAATTAATTCTTTACGCAGTTCTTCCGACTCTGGAACGCCCGCTTGCAAGGTCACAAAAGTACAAATACCCTGCCCTTTAATGTCATGCGGCATGCCTACCACTGCTGCTTCTGCTACTGATTCATGTGAAACAAGAGCACTTTCAATTTCAGCAGTACCTAAACGGTGGCCTGAAACGTTTAAGACATCATCAACACGCCCTGTGATCCAGTAATAACCATCTTCATCACGGCGAGCACCATCACCCGTAAAATAAGTATTTTTAAAGGTCGAGAAATACGCCTCAATAAAGCGATCTGGATCACCCCAAATAGTACGCATCTGGCCCGGCCATGAATCTTTAATCACAAGATTACCTTCAGCCGCACCCTCTAGCTCATTTCCTTCACCATCTACGATCGCTGGCTGAACACCAAATAATGGGCGCGTTGCCGAACCCGGTTTTAACGCTGTTGCCCCCGGTAATGGCGCAATCAAAATACCACCTGTTTCAGTTTGCCACCATGTATCGACTATTGGACAGCGGCCTTCACCCACGACATTGTAGTACCAGTTCCAAGCCTCAGGGTTAATTGGTTCACCAACCGAACCAAGTAAACGCAAACTGCTACGGTTACTTTCGCGTACATACGAATCGCCTTCTCGCATCATGGCGCGAATCGCAGTTGGTGCTGTATATAAGATAGAAACTTTATGTTTATCGACCACATGACCAAGACGAGCCCATGTTGGATATTGAGGCACACCTTCAAACATTAGGGTCGTGGTGCCATTTGCTAGCGGTCCATAAATCAAATAACTATGCCCTGTAATCCAGCCAATATCAGCTGTACACCAGTACACATCGTCTTGTTTTAAATCAAATACCTCTTTAAAGGTACTGGTTACATAAACTAAATAACCACCTGTAGTATGCAACACACCTTTCGGTTTACCTGTTGAGCCCGAGGTATAGAGAATAAATAATGGATCTTCTGCCTTCATTGGTTCTGGAGGACAGTCTGCATCCACTTCCATAATAATGAGGTGATACCACAAATCACGGCCCGGCTTCATTTCAATTGGGTTTGCATTACGGTAAACCACAATCACATTTTCAACACACTCGGTACCCGGCAATGCTAAAGCCAAATCAACATTTTCTTTAAGTGGTAATAGTTTTCCGGCACGTAGACTTGAGTCTGCGGTAATCACCAGTTTAGCTTGGCTGTCTTCAATACGACTAGCCAAAGAATCTGGCGAGAACCCACCAAACACTACACAGTGAACAGCACCAATACGTGCACAGGCTAACATGGCAATTGCAGCCTCAGTCACCATCGGCATATACAGCACAACGCGGTCACCCTTACCAATGCCATATTTCTTTAAAACGTTAGCAAAACGGCAGACTTCATCGTGTAATTCTTTATAAGAGACAATTTTATGACGAGAAGGATGGTCACCCTCCCAAATAATTGCAGGTTTATGCGGATGTTCTTTAAGATGCCTGTCTAGGCAGTTTGCTGATACATTCAACTCACCATCAGCAAACCATTCAATTTTGAAATTGTCTTTGTCAAAACTGGTATTTTTAACTTGGGTAAATGGCTTTATCCAATCGACAATTTTAGCTTGCTCTGCCCAGAATTCATCCGGGTTCTCGATAGAGTGTTGATAACGTTTAAAGTAGTCTGCTTCAACAGTACGAGCTGTCTTTTTAAATTCCTCTGGTACTGGATAGATCTCATTCATACGCAACTTCCTTGATCTTGTGCATCCCATCTCGAGACTGTGGCTATTATTTTACTGGATCTTATTTGTATGCCTTTTCAGTATGATGACTCTTTCAAAGCCTAGACAATGCGACTTTGGTCATATATTAACCACTTACTCAAGCATACGAAATTATGAACATTTTTATAAAATTAAGTTGATTTAAAACATTTGTCTATAGCTTTTACTTTTATAATTTTTTCAATATTTGATGGTTTTGATCATCAACAAAGATTATTTTGTCTCTCATATGCAACCTAGGAATAAAATAATATGTTTGCCCAAACGACTTCCTCACGTCCACCACAACTCCCTTTAAAAGATAGCCCTTTTTCAATTCATGGCCGTTTTAACCGCACGAGTTATTTAGGTGGGTATGGACTGATTTATTTAGTCACAATCGTGGGCTATTTTATTTTGACCTCACTTCTTGGAAGTTTTCAGCTTTCAAGTAATTTATTTAATTTTGAGTTTTATAGCTCTCTTTCTGGCCTCAGTGCTTTGGTGGTATGGGCTTTTTGGCTGTTCCTGATTTATTTAAATGTTGTTCTCGTCGTGCGACGTTTGCACGATCTAAATAAAAGTGGCTGGATGGGGTTGCTGTTATTCATTCCTATTGTTCAATTCTTTTTTATGATTTATTTACTGCTTGCCTCAGGTACAGCAGGTCCAAATCAATATGGTCCAGCTCGATCATCAACGTTCATCGAAAAGTTAATGGCTTGGTTTATCTTATTCGCTATTTTAATTAGCCTTATTTCTACCGCAGGCTTTTTTTACTATTTCTCTGGTACCGATACTATAGAAACGCCGACACAAATCTTACAAAAAGGAACGGAATACTTTTAATTAAAAAACACTTTATTATTTAGATGAACTCATTATAGTAGGCGCACATTTTATCTCCTACTATAATGAAAGCCGATCATCGCTTTCATCATTTTTTAAATAGAGACTTGTCGTGGCTGATGAACAAAACTCCTTAACGGATGTTGCAAAAAATACAGGCGAACTTTTGCAAGAAGCAGGTACTAAAACCACTCAAACGGTTTTAGCCCATACCGAAAAGTATCATGATGCCTATACCACTATTGATAAAATCGTGGATAGCTTCTGGGAACGTGTGCCTTATATTTGTATTGCGATTATCGTTTTTATTATTTTTTGGCTACTCACCAAATTATTTAAGTTCTTTGTTCGTAAAACCTTAGAAAATCGCTCTTATACGCGCCAAAACCTAGTGTTGGTTCTAAACCGTGTGGGAAGTACGACAATTTTATTTTTTGGATTCTTAATTGCACTTGTCATCATGATCCCGGGTTTTACCCCAGGACAACTTATGAGCGCGTTAGGGATCGGTTCGGTCGCAATTGGTTTCGCATTTAAAGATATTTTCCAAAATTTGCTTTCAGGTATTTTGATTTTATTGAGCGAACCGTTCCGTATTGGCGATTCAATCGTGGTCAATTCACTTGAAGGAACTGTTGAAGATATTCAAATTCGTGCAACATTCTTACGTTCACCAGATGGCCGTCGTATTGTTATTCCAAATGCAACTGTTTATACAAGTGCATTAACTGTAAATACTGCCTATCAACAACGACGTTGTGAGTTTGTAGTTGGCATTGGATATGACGACGATGAACAAAAAGCTAAACAGATTATTTTAGATATTCTTAATAATGACCGAAATGTACTGAGTCAGCCAGCCTTCTCGGTTAACGTTACAGCTTTAGCAGATTTCTCGGTTAACCTGACTGTACGTTGGTGGGTTGATACCACTGAAACTGATATGTCCTCATCTACAAGCACAATCCAAGCTCAAGTCAAACAAGCGTTCAATGCAAATGGCATTAATATCCCTTACCCTATTCAGGAATTAAAAATGGCTGCAAATCAGCCACCGTTAAACCCTGAACTATCAAGTAAAGAGACGACCTAAAATATAAGAAATAGACGTTTCAGTTCTTAAAATACGGTTGCCTAAGCTCACAGCTTGGCAGCCGTTTTTTGTGAGCAAATCAACTTCATACGGAATAAAGCCGCCTTCGGGTCCAACGACTACACTACAAGCATGTGGAATATTAACTGGCATGCTCTGCTCGGCATAAGGATGAGCCACATAAGCAGGGCTTTCCTCTGAGATTAAGCTTGGTAGGATATCCTCAACAAAAGGTTTAAAGCGTTTATATAATTGAATTTCGGGGACAATGGTGTCACCTGCTTGCTCGAGACCTAAAGTCACATAGTTATCAAGTTGTTGTAAAAATGGAGTTTGCCAATAGCTTTTATCTACGCGGTAACTATGAATCAAACTAATTCTTTCAACCCCTAAAGTCACACTGTCCATAATTAAACGGCGTAAAACTTTGGGCCTTGGCAAAGCTACGATTAAATGTACTGGAAGCTTTGCAGGTACTGCTTCATCACGAATAGGCCGTATACAAACTTCTTGCTCATTCATCGAAACGATTTCAGTGGTATAACGTGCACCATTACGAATACCAACTTTTAGATTTTGGCCAACCGTAATATCAAGGTGTTCACGCAAATGCTGTAATTGGCGCTTTGAACGGATTGACCACAACTCTGACTGAACATCTTCAGATTCTAGTAAAACGATATTCATGGTTTTTCGGCTAAATACCGGTTAATTACTCCAATATGTTTCTGTAATGAACCTTGGTTACGCTGCAAAACTTTATGCGCCTGCTCAACCACCTGCTTTGCTTCTTCCGGCTCGGCTAAGCATGCCATCCAGATTGCTACAACTTGCTCAGCGTCTTGAGCAATGAGCACCCCATTTTCATCAATGAATTCATCAACGATGGTTTGGAAATTAAAGTAACGAGGTCCAATTACGGTCGGTACATTTAAAACCATAGGCTCTAAAATATTATGCCCACCACCTGGCTCATTAAGTGATCCACCCACAAAACACACCTGACTTAAGGCATACCACAACCAAAGCTCACCCATACTATCCGCCAGATAAACCTGTGTACTGGCATGGATACTATGATTCATACTTCTACGATGAGTAATTAAATCTAGGTTATGGCAAATTTCAAATACTTCATCAAAACGTTCAGGATGTCGAGGCACGACAATACAAACTAAATCTGGATCTGACTTTAGATAAGGTGCAAGTGCCTGCAAAATTTGTTGTTCTTCTGGCGCATGTGTACTGGCAATTGTTAGGACTTTACGCTGCCCCAAATACCATTGTTGTTGTAATTGCTTAGCCTGATTTATAAAAGCTTCTGGTGCGTGAATATCAAATTTAATATTTCCAACCACCTGACTTTTTTGTTGATCTAAACCAAGTTCTACATAACGTTGTCGAGTCGCATTATCTTGTGCCAGCACCCAGTCAATTTGTTTCAGCATTCCTGCCGTTAGACCTGAAACGCGGCTATAACCTTTTGCTGATTTTTCTGATAATCGCGCATTTAATAATAAACAAGGAACCTGTTGTAGTTTGGCTTGATCAATTAAATTTGGCCAAAGTTCAGTTTCAACCAATGCTAAAAGTTTTGGCTGATACAACTCAAAGAATTGTTTTAAAAGATGCTTTTGATCAACAGGCAAATAAACTGCTTGAAATAGGTCTAAATAAGGTGCTTTTAAAAATAATGATTTGGCACGCGCCTGCCCCGTCTTTGTTGTATTCGTAACTAATACAGGTTGACCGAGTTTAAGATAATGCTCGATTAAAGGCTGCGCAGCATTGGTTTCTCCAACCGAAACAGCATGGAACCAAATTGCTCTTACATTTTTCGGAGACTCAAACGGCCCAAATCTTTCAAGACATTCCTGATTATATAATTCCTGGCTTTCTGCACGTCTTTTTATCCGCCATTGGTAAAAAGGTTTTAATAAATGGAGTGCGGTGTTATACCAAAAAGGGGTCGCCAAGCGGTTTGCCTCAAATAGTCAAAGTTTTAAACTGGGGAAAATATAACATAGATAGAAAAAATGGCAGAGTTTCGATACCTAAACTCTACCATTACAAGAAAAGCGATTTACTGACTTAAGAAATGAAATAGTTCAGTAAATCGAAATCTCAAAGATATTATGACGCTTCCAGCGTTGGATAGTCTGTATACCCTTCAGCACCTTTAGCGTATAAAGTCGTTGGTTGAAGTTCATTTAATGGCAAGTCTTGTTCTAAGCGCTGTAAAAGATCTGGGTTAGCAATATATGCTTTACCAAAAGATACGGCATCTGCCTGACCTTCACGCAAGATACGTTTTGCTGATTCTGGTGTTAGGTTCTCATTGGCAATCCATACACCATTAAATTTTTCGCGAAGTTTAGGACTAATACTATCAGCAGCTTCATATTCACGAGAGAAAATGAAAGCAACATTACGTTGGTTAAGTTGTTCAACTACATAACCAAAAGTTGCTAATGGGTTTTCATCTCCCATATCGTGTGAATCACCACGCGGTGCAATATGAACACCTACTCGGCCAGCGCCCCACACTTCAATAAATGCATCAATGACTTCTAATAATAAACGTGCACGGTTTTCAACAGGACCACCGTATTCGTCATCACGTTGGTTGGTATTACTTTGAAGGAACTGGTCAATTAAGTAACCGTTCGCTGCGTGTAATTCAACACCATCAAAACCTGCTGCTTTAGCCAGTTCTGCTGAATGTTTGTATTGAGCAATAACTTCTTGAATCTCTTCAATTGAAAGTGCACGCGGTGTTACATACGGACGTTTAGGACGCAATAAACTCACTTCACCCGCAGGTTGGATTGCACTTGGTGCAACAGGAATATCACCATCTAAAAGTTCAGGATGCGAAATACGACCTACATGCCAAAGTTGAGCTACAATTTTTGAACCTTGAGCATGAACTGCCTCAATAATTTTATTCCAAGCTTGTACCTGCTCTTGTGACCATAATCCTGGGGTGTCTGCGTAACCCACAGTTTTTGAACCAATTACTGTTGCTTCGGTCAAAATTAGACCAGCATTTGCACGTTGTTGATAGTATTCAACCATTAAATCATTAGGCACTCGGCTTTCACCACTACGCGCACGCGTTAATGGAGCCATTACCAATCGATTTTTGATTTCAAAATCACCAACCGTTAAAGGAGTATTGAGTTCAGCCATAATCGCCTCGACTTACACTTTTAATAATTTAAAGTGTTTGTTTTAAATGTTCGATATATTGCTGAATCAAAGCTTCGTTACGTGAAAAATAAGACCATTGACCATATTTTTGGACCTGAATAAGCCCCGCCTGTTGTAACACAGACAAATGATTAGACATCGTAGACTGAGCTACTTTACCCAAACGTTCAATATGACCTGCGCAAACACCCTTCTCAAAACTACCACCACACTCTTCCACCGGTAAATAATGCGCAGGTTCTTTCAACCATTGCAAAATCTGCCGACGGAGCGGATTGGAAAGGGCTTTGCTAATTGCATCAATATCCATAGGCTCAACACGTCTTTTAAACGAACAAAGCTTTGTTCAGCATTTCGAAAACATAATATCGCATTTTTTCGATATTCATATCTAATTTTTTCGATATTCATATCTATTTTTTTCGATTAACATTCGAAGACTGAACTGCTTTGCCGTTTTAATCGCTAAAAATCCAAGAGTTCTACATATTCATAGATGAACTGTATTTAAACTAAAAGTTCAGCAGACTCTTATAAACCTTGTTTTAAACTCGCTTCGATAAAACGATCAAGGTCACCATCAAGAACAGCACCTGTATTAGAGTTCTCAACACCCGTACGTAAATCTTTAATACGAGAATCATCTAATACATATGAACGAATTTGGCTTCCCCAACCAATATCAGACTTCGAGTCTTCTAGAGCTTGAGCTGCTTCATTACGTTTTTGCATTTCCAATTCATATAAACGTGCACGTAACTGTTTCCATGCGTGGTCACGGTTAGCATGTTGCGAACGCTGGTTCTGACACGCTACTACAATACCTGTTGGGATGTGAGTCAAACGTACAGCCGAGTCGGTTTTGTTAATATGCTGACCACCTGCACCAGACGCACGGTACGTATCGGTACGAACATCAGAAGGATTGATATCAATTTCAATATTGTCATCAACTTCTGGTGAAATAAATACCGCAGAGAATGAAGTGTGACGACGGTTGCCACTGTCAAATGGTGATTTACGAACTAAACGGTGTACACCTGACTCTGTGCGTAACCAACCGTAGGCATATTCACCTTCAACACGTATCGTTGCTGATTTAATACCAGCTACGTCACCGTCAGACACTTCCATAAGTTCTGCTTTAAAACCATGACGTTCAATCCAGCGCATATACATACGTAAAAGCATAGACGCCCAATCTTGCGCTTCGGTACCACCTGAACCTGATTGAATCTCGACATAGCAAGGATTCGGGTCCATCGGATTGCTAAACATACGACGGAATTCAAGTTTAGCCAGTTCATCTTCAGCCGCACCAAGTTCTGCCTGAACATCTTCAAGCAGGCTTTCATCGTCAGCTTCTACAGCCAAATCTAACATCGCTTTTGCATCTTCAAGCTGTGTAGATAAGCAATCCAATACATTAATAACGTTTTCTAGTTCGCCCTTTTCTTTCGCCATCGCCTGAGCGCGGCTTTGATCATTCCAGATCGCAGGATCTTCTAACTCACGTAAAACTTCTTCTAAACGTTCTTTTTTCAGATCGTAGTCAAAGATACCCCCGTAGTGTTTGGCTACGATCAGTTAAGTCTTTCAATTGGTTTAGATAAGGATTAATTTCCACGCGAGTGTTCCCATAAGAGCAGATAAACAGTCAATTATTTTAGCATAGCTTGCCATACTCAAACAAAAGCCCTCAAACATATTGATTTTCAATATCTCATTAATGAAAAATAAATATAATATTATTGATTTACCCATTAAAAATGCATTAAAATTAACAACTTAAATCTTAATAACTTTATAACATATATTACTCTAGAGCTTTATCCATGAAAAAATCAAAATTTTTGTTTGCACTTGTCACAACTGTATGTGCTTTCAACGCAAATGCCTATCAAACTGAAGTTGGTACAATGTACGAATTTACAGATATGGATGGTGGAGAAAATAATAGCTTCGGGATTAACGGTAAATATTATTTTAATCCTGTGGAAGCAAAAACTTTCCCTTTAGCTGAAGCTGCTTTTTTAAATAAATCTTCAAATATTGGAATAGGATATGCATATAGCAAACTAGAAGATGATGAAGACTTTGGAAAACTCGAATTTAGTTCTGTAGGCATTACAGGTGAATACTTTATTCCAAATACCCCACTCTATTTATCAGGCGCATTTAACCGCACAAAAACCGAAGTCTCTGCAAATGATTTTGGTTCGGTTGATGATAGTGGCAACGGCTATGCTGTAGAGGTCGGTTTCCTACCAACCGATGGCTTGTTATTGGCTGCTGGTGTAACGGATTTATCTGAAAGCTTTGATCCAATACAAGCCGCTAAATATGGCTTCACTACTACGGTTTCAAATGCCGTAGCCGTAACTGGTGAAGATGATGATACTGCCGTAACTTTACGCGCCAAGTATGTTACTCAAATTTCAGGTTTTTATACTAATTTTGAAGGACAAACCTATATTGGTGATGAAACCACTTATCGTTTAGGTGCAGATCTCTATCTTGATCCTACTTTAAGTATTGGAGCATCTTTTGCAGATTCAACAGCAGAAGATTCAGATACAATCTTTAGTGTTCGCGCACAGAAATTCTTTACACCTCAAGTAGCAGTAGGCTTAACTTATACAACTGTTGATGATGCTGACTCTTTTGGTATTAATGGAACATTCCGTTTCTAAGCCATAAGTATCTATTATTAAAAAATATGTATGCTCAAGGGAGTTTTCCTTGGGCATTTTTCATTTTATCTTAAGATTAATTAGTAACATCCTCATACAAAATTGGGTACTTTTACAGCATTTTTTATGATCTACACAAAATCTCCTCAATTTTAATAAAATAAAACATTATGTTTTTATATTTTAAAATCAATATCTTAAATTAAATTGCTTTACATAAATATCACACGGTTACAGTACGGTTACTTGCGCAAGATTGACGACAAAGCTTTTTCGTCTAGACTAAAAGTTGTAACAAAACATTTATAAAATCGCTTTTTAGAGGGGAGAGATTCCATGAAAAAACTAGCAATTGCATCAGCTCTTTTATCTGCACTCGCAGTGAGTGGCGCAGCAAACGCTTACCAAGCTGAAGTTGGTGGTTCTTACAATTATCTTGATCCAGACAACGGTAGCAGCGTAAGTAAATTCGGTGTTGACGGGACTTATTACTTTAATCCTGTTCAAACTCGTAACGCTCCACTTGCTGAAGCAGCTTTCTTAAGCCGTGCAAGTAACGTTAACGCCCTTATCAACTATGGCGATAACAGCGGTACAAAAGATACTCAATATGGCGTAGGCGTTGAATATTACGTTCCTAACTCAGATTTCTACCTTAGTGGTGATGTAGGTCGAAATGAGCGTGAAGTCGACAATACCAATATTGACAGCAAAGTAACTACTTATGCAGCTGAAGTAGGTTATTTACCAGCTCCAGGTTTATTACTTGCTCTCGGTGTTAAAGGCTACGACGAAAAAGACGGCAAAGACGGCGCTGATCCAACAGTTCGTGCTAAATACGTAACTCAAGTAGGTCAACATGACGTAAACCTTGAAGCGTTCGGTGCGTTCGGTGACCTAGACGAATATAAAGTTCGTGGTGACTACTACATTGACAAAACTTTAAGTGTTGGTGCTGATTACTACAACAACGACTTAACTGACAAAGATGAATTTGGTATCAATGCTAAAAAATTCTTAAATCAGCAAGTAAGTGTTGAAGGCCGTGTTGGATTTGGTGATAACGACAACACTTATGGTGTTCGTGCAGCATACCGCTTCTAATCAAGCCTAAAGTCATAAAAAATCCGCTCAATTGAGCGGATTTTTTTTATTGGTTTAAATGTAAGATGCGTAATTGTAAATTCACATTGCCATTAAATGTATTACGATCTATTTCATAGACTAAATGTACATAATCCCGCATTGGGTCAAATTCAAAACGGCCTGCTGCATTAAAAGCAATTGCATCAAAACTGTATTGGTCGAGTGCTAATTTAAGCTTCAAATGCGTTTCTTTAAGCCAGCGATAATCAACAACTTTAAAATGCCCCTCAAACTGAGGAAAAGGGAATTTTTGTCCCCAAGGCCCCAACTGTTCTATCCAATCTAATGTATTTAGTTGCAAAGCCGAAGCAGGGAGTTCTCCATCCGTCCATAGCGTTGCTTGAAACAAAGATTCTTCCATTGCTGCAATGCAATTGGTAAATGCTGTTTTAAAAGCTTCAAAGTTTTCTTTACGTATGGTTAAACCTGCTGCTGCTGCATGACCACCAAAATGGCTCACCAATTCTGGATGTTGTTCAGCGACCTGTTCAATCGTATCTCGAATATGCACGCCATCAATTGAACGTGCTGATCCTTTTATATGAATACCATCTTCATCAGGTGCAAACACAATAGTGGGACGATGAAACTGTTCTTTTAAACGCCCTGCCACAATCCCGATCACGCCTTGATGCCAGTTTTCTTCAAAAAGTACAATAGCCGGAGGAACGTCTTCTTTTGAGAGCTGCAAGCCATCTAAAGCAAATAAAGCTTGTTGCTTCATTTCCCCTTCGATTTGACGACGCTCTATATTTAATTGATTTAACTGTCTCGCGATTGGATAAGCAGATTCCATTGTGTCAGCTAATAAACATTCAATGCCTATACGCATGCTCTCCATGCGACCAGCAGCGTTAATACGCGGACCTAAAACAAAACCTAAATCTTGTGCACGCAAAGATGAAGCCTCACGGCCAGCAATATCTAGCAACGCCAATATTCCGACTCGGCATTGATGTTGTTGAATACGTTTTACACCTGCATCGACCAAAATACGGTTGTTATAATCTAGAACAGCAACATCCGCATAGGTTCCCAAAGCAACCAAGTCTAGATATTGAGTGACTTTACTTGTACTTTTGTTTTGCTTGTTACGTAAACTTGCTAAATTGGCCAGCACATAAAATGCAACTCCAACACCTGCAAGCGCCTTACTTGGGAACTCACAACCTAACTGATTTGGGTTTACAACTGCTTCTGCAAGCGGTGTTTCTTTAGTGGTTAAATGGTGATCTGTAATAACCACTTGCATGCCCAGTGCATGTGCCGCATCAACACCAGCATGGCTGGAAATCCCATTATCGACAGTAATTAATAAATCGGGTTGATAAGTTTGATGTGCAAGCTCTGCAATTGCAGGGGTAAGTCCATAACCGTATTTAAATCGGTCTGGAACTAAATAGTCGACTTGTGCCCCCATATCGCGAAGCACCAATAGCATTAAAGCTGTACTGGTTGCTCCATCGGCATCGTAGTCGCCAACAATAACAATTTTTTTCTGTTCATCAATAGCTTGATCTATTAATGCCACAGCAGTTTCTAATCCCTTGAGCTGCGGAGCTAATAAGTTCTTAAGCTTTAACTCTAATTCCTGTTCAGACTGTACCCCACGCCTTGCCAAAATTTCGGCAATAAACGGAGGCACGCCCTGAAACTGTTCAGGGCGTGTCAATAAAGGTCTTTGTTTGATTTGTATTTTTGTCATTTAAGGCATCAGTCGGTGCAACGTCCATTGACCGTCAATTTTTTCATAACTCAAGCGGTCATGTAAACGATTTGGTCGCCCTTGCCAGAATTCATAATAATCTGGTTGCAGACGATAGCCTCCCCAGAACTCTGGCTTATCAAGCACTTCACGACTGGTAACTTGCTGTTGTAAGTCTTGAAAACGTTGCTGTAACAGCTCTCGGCTTTCAATCTTACCACTTTGCGGCGTACTGATATGCGCTGCAATCTGGCTATCACGCGGTCGTTTACGATAGTAATCTGTAGACTCTTGTTCAGCAATTTTGACTACATGACCACCAACTCGCACCTGACGCTCTAGACTTGGCCAATAAAATAATAATTCGGCATATGGATTTTCTGCCAAATCGATACCTTTTTGACTGTCATAGTTAGTATAAAAATCATACCCAGCTTCTGTAGCCCCACGTAACAAAACTGTTCGAACATGAGGTCTGCCATTCGCACTTGCTGTCGCTAATGACATTGCATAGGGTTCATGTAAATTGGCTGCTAGAGCATGGTTAAACCAACCAAGAAACTGAAGATGAGGGTTAGATTCAACCTGTCCCTCATGCAATTCTCCTTGCTCGTAGCTTAAGCGTAATTCACTTAAATCTTTAATGACATCACTCATGTCATGCACCTTATGCGACTTGTGCTTGTGAACGAACTGAATCTGCTAAATGCTGAGCTAAAGCATTCACTTCTTGCTCATCATCACCTTCGACCATAACTCGAATCACAGGTTCTGTTCCTGACTTACGAATCAAGATTCGTCCACGTCCTTTGAGCTGTGCTTCTGCTTTATCAAACTCGGCAACCAATGCAGGAATAGAATATGGATCAAGCATTTGTTCTAAACGTACATTCACAAGAATTTGTGGGAATAGTTTAAAGTCTTGCACCAATTCATGAAGAGCCTTATTTTGCTCGACCATCACAGTTAAAACTTGAAGTGCAGCGATAATGGCATCACCAGTCGTACTCTTGTCTAGAGTTAAAATATGGCCAGATGGTTCCCCACCAGTAACCCAACCATTTTCTTCTAAAGCTTGTAATACATATCGGTCGCCAACCTTAGCCCGAACAAAACCAACATTCGCTTTTTCAAGTGCAACTTCGAGTGCCATGTTACTCATGACAGTACCGACTACGCCTGCTGGCTTATTTTGAGCCTGAGTCGCTAAAATATATAAAATATGGTCGCCATCAATTAAGTTACCAAACTTATCAACCATTACGACACGGTCAGCATCACCATCAAAGGCAATCCCTAAATCTGCTTCGTGCTCAACTACAGCTTTTTGTAGTTTTTCAGGATGTGTTGAACCACAACCTTCATTAATATTTAAACCATCTGGCTCATTATATAAAGCAACAACTTTTGCCCCTAACTCACGGAAAACCGAAGGACCAACGCTATACGCCGCACCATGAGCACAGTCCAACACAATCTTTAAATTATTTAAGTCAAAGTGGTAAGGGAAAGTAGATTTACAAAATTCGATATAGCGACCATTCGCATCATTTACACGAACACTTTTACCTAAGTTTGCCGTGTCCTCAATAAACAAATCTTTTTCTAATTCGAGGTTAATTTCTTCTTGTAGAGCATCTGGTAATTTTTTACCTTCGCTTGAGAAAAATTTAATACCATTATCAAAATATGGGTTATGTGATGCAGAAATCACGATACCTGCATGCGCATGTAAAGCACGAGTAAGGTGCGCAATTGCTGGGGTTGGTAATGGGCCAAGTAAATGAACATATACGCCAGCAGCGTTTAACCCCGCCTGCAAAGCAGACTCTAAAATATAACCAGATAAACGAGTGTCTTTTCCTAATACAACAAGTGGCTTATTTTTTGGACTCGTTCGTTTTAATACCTTCCCTGCAGCAAAACCGAGTTTTAAAGCAAACTCTGGAGTAATAGGCATTTGCCCAAATTTTCCACGAATACCATCCGTTCCAAAATAACTCATAGCTTATCTCATTTTTACGCCACTTCAGCCGTGGCTTACTTCATATATGGCAATTCCGCCATATCTCTTTTCGTCAGATTTACTTTACACCAAAAACAAAAAGCCGTCAGTGTAATGACGGCTTTCTTCGTTGTTTTGGTTACGAAAATCTAACCAACACGATAGTTTGGAGCTTCTTTAGTAATCGTTACATCATGAACATGTGACTCAGACATGCCTGCTGAAGTAATTTTCACAAATTTCGCATTTTGGCGAAGATCTTCAATCACAGCTGAACCTGTATAACCCATCGATGAACGTAAACCACCCATCATTTGATGAACGATGTTACCCATTGGGCCTTTATATGGAACACGGCCTTCGATTCCTTCTGGTACTAATTTCTCAGCACCCGCTTTTGAATCTTGGAAATAACGGTCAGCAGAACCAGTTGCTCCCGCCATTGCACCTAATGAACCCATACCACGATATGCTTTGTAGTAACGACCTTGGAAAAACTCAACTTCGCCCGGCGCTTCTTCAGTACCCGCAAGTAATGAACCAACCATGATCGTACTTGCACCCGCACCGATCGCTTTTGCCATATCACCAGAGAAGCGGATACCGCCATCTGCAATTAAAGGAATTTGATCTTTTAGTGCACTAGCAACGCTGTCAATCGCAGAAATTTGTGGCATACCGATACCAGCTACAATACGTGTTGTACAGATAGAACCAGGGCCAATACCTACTTTTACAGCATCTGCACCTGCATCTAATAATGCTAATGCAGCATCACCAGTTGCAATGTTGCCACCAATCACTTGTACTTGAGGGAAGTTTTGTTTCACCCAACGTACACGTTCAATTACACCAGCAGAGTGACCGTGTGCTGTATCAACAACAATTACGTCAACACCAGCTTCAACCAATGCTTCCACACGACTTGGTGTATCAGCACCTGTGCCTACCGCAGCACCAACACGTAAACGCCCAAGATCATCTTTACAACTGTTTGGATAGCTCTCAGCTTTACGGAAGTCAGTTACTGTAATTAAGCCTTTAAGTTCGTTGCTCTCACCAACGACCAAGACTTTTTCAATACGGTGTTTTTGCAATAATGCTTGAATATTTTCTTTAGACTCGCCTTCACGTACAGTTACTAAACGATCTTGGCCTGTCATGATGTTGCTAACAGGTTGTTCTAAATTGGTTTCAAAACGCGTATCACGGCCTGTCACAATACCAACAACCTTGCCATCTTTAACAACAGGTACACCACTAATGTTATTAGCAGAGGTAATTGCAATCAGTTCACGTACTGTAGTTTCTGGCGTTACAGTGATAGGATCTTTCACCATACCCGCTTCGAATTTTTTCACACGGCGTACTTCTGCAGCTTGAGCAGCAATATCCATGTTTTTGTGCAAAATCCCGATACCACCATTTTGTGACATAGCAATCGCCATACGTGACTCAGTCACTGTATCCATTGCCGCTGAAACTAATGGGATATTTAAATGAATGCCGCGAGTTAAACGTGTCTTTAAAGAGACATCTTTTGGGAGAACAGTAGAGTAGGCAGGAAGTAATAAGACATCATCGAAGGTTAGCGCTTCTTGAACGATGGTCAGCATAACAATCTCACTGGTAAATTCCGTGAGCTATTATAAACAAATTTCAATGCAATTTTCATATTATCTTTGCCTTTTTCAGCAATAGATATTTGCCTACTCTAAATATTTCCCACTTATTATTGTGTTAGCTCATATTTAACTCACCTGATCATAGTCATGATCATTCTCAGAATCGGCTGGATTAACACGAATAAGAGGAATAAGCTGGTGCGCCAAACGAGCTTTATTACACTGCTCATCTCCCACCTGCACTTCTCTACAGGTAGAACTACGTACAGCATAAATAGAACACCCCACCTCTTTACCAATTTCACCGGTCAAAGCCTGACAACGTGGCTGAACCCGATTAGTTCCACGCATACAAGAATAAACAGGTGTTAAAGGTTCAACTAGATGTTCATCTATTAACTCGGCCTCAGCCCAGTAAAATGAAACCCGAAAATGTGCACAACATGCCCCACAGCGTAGGCACTCATCTGGAGTCGCAACTTGAGATAACATTTTATTCAAATTCTCGTCATCAAAAATTTTTCTGCGACGAAAAATACTAAAAAAATTTCAATTCCGACTCAAGATAATGGACCTCATTTTTTAAGTTGGACAACTAAAAACTTGTTCTGTCATCAAGTCGACACCACAAGGTAAAACCTCAATCCAGTCCAAAAACTGATTAATCATTTCTTTGCCAATAAATGGACTGCCATGCTGAGGAACGATCATTTCAATATCCATTTGCCGCACCATGTTAACCCACAAACGGATAACCTTATTGGAACACATATAGCGTTGGTGAAAAGCCTTCATTTTCATGACGTGCGTATCAAAATCTTTTAAAGGCTGATTAGCATCTTCAACAATCGATGCCCCCATATCGCCAGAAAATAAAATTTTGGCAACTGGATCATAAAACTGAAAATTACCCACCGAATGTAAGAAATGAGCTGGAACTACCACAAGCTTGGATTCTCCTAGAGTAATCACTTGGCCGCGGTCGGGTAATTCAATAAGACGGTCTTCCCAATTCCCTTTCATACGTTCACTCATAAATGAGGAATTTAGGTGTGGTAAAAAACGTGCCCATAATTTTGATGCAACGACTTTAGCATCGGTATAAACCAGCCAGCGTGGCATTGAGGTAATAATGTCCGGATCTTGATGCGAGGCCATCACATAGTCCAGATTTTTCAAACGTGTATATTTATTTAATTCCATCGTTAATGGAACATAGGTCAAATCGCCACCTGGATCGATTACAGCAGCACGTTCATGATCAATAATTAAAAATTGATTGGCTTGGATGCCTTCCCCTTTAACCAAACTGGTAAAACTAATACATTTATGTACGCCATTATCAAATAATATCTGCGATGTTGTTTTTTCAAACCCCATACAATTCCCCAAAAAAACTTTAAATATTAGATATTTTTATATCCATACTAAAATAAAGGGATTCAGTAACTCTTGCAATAAACTACTTTATTTTTCTAATAATATTTTAAAATTGATTTTGCTTTTCTTATTTTATAAATGAATCATAATGTTATTTAAAATTAAACCACAATAAATTAAAATAATTCTCATTATCAAATTTATTTTTTGTGCTGCTTAGGCCTCCCATGAATCAACCCTTCCGTTTTTCAACATCAAAAACATTGTTAGCAGTTGCTATTTTTACTTCGATGACAGCAAGTCACGCTGAAGAAATAACAGAACAACAAAATTCGACCAGTGTTCTCCCCACGATTTCTGTTCAAGCGCAAAAAGAAAGCACTTCACCTTACGTCGCAACGAAAGCAAACTCTGCCTTAAAATCAGACGCACCTTTATTTAAAACTGCTCAGTCGATTTCGGTGGTGACCCGCGAGCAACTTGACCAAAAACAAGCAAAGACACTTACAGATGCACTTGAAGGTGTTGCGGGTGTTGGAGCTGGGAAACTTGGTCGTCGTGGCTGGGATGATTTCATTATTCGAGGACAAACTTCTTCTGATTCAGTTTATGTCGATGGTTTAAGAGTAGGCCAAAGCTCTCCAACCCCATCTGTAGCAGCTGAAATATCAGGTATGGATCAGGTACAGATTTTAAAAGGGCCTGCATCTATTAATTTTGGTTTGGTTGCTCCAGGAGGTATGGTCAACTTAGTGACTAAACGCCCTCAAGCTGAAAGCTTTGCTCGGGCCACTATGACTTATGGCAGCTACAACCTTAAAGAAGGAACGTTCGATTTAAACTATAGCCCTAATAATAGTGAAAAAGGTGCTTTCCGTTTAAATGGTCGTATCTCGGATCAAGATGACCCAACAGATTATGTATATTTTAAAAATTACTACATCTCCCCCTCTTATAACTTTGACGTAGGGGATAACACTGATCTCTCTGTCATCGCAAGCTATCAGCATCGCGAATACATTCGTCAACAAGGCTTGCCTGTAGTTGGTACATTAAAAGATAACCCTAACGGCGCTATAGACCGAAGTTTATATATTGGCGATCCTAATTTTGGTAAATATGAAGCCGATGTTTACCGCACAGGTTATACCTTTAAACACGCTTTTGATAACGGTTGGAACTTTAATCAGAACTTTGCCGTACAAAAAACTGAAATGGATGGTACCGCTGTCTTTGCTCGCACGGGTAACAACTTTTGGGCAAAAAACAAACAAGGTGAAATCGACTACACAACCATTAGCCGTAAAAATAATAGCCGCCACCAAATTATTGATAATTTAAGCTTTGCCATCGATAACCGTTTCAATAAACAGTTTGATTTATATGGCATGCAACACGACCTTAATATTGGGGTAGATGCTTTTCAGGAAAAAAGTGATTACACCAATGATAAATACGATATTGGCGATTTAAATATCTACGACCCCGTTTACGGTCAAAATTTAAAATTGACTCAAAATGTTCGTGATATCAACCGTCTCAAATATTTAGGGCTTTATTTACGTGACCGCATTCAGCTTAATGACCAATTACTTTTAAGCTTATCTGGTCGTCAAGACTGGGCGCAAACTCAAACCACAAGTTTGGTGACTGGCAGTACAAGTAAACAAACAGACAATGCATTTACAGGCAGCGCCTCTGTCATGTATACCCTTAATGACATTGTGGCTCCTTATGTCAGCTATGCCACTTCATTTACCCCAAATAGTGGTACTGATGTAAATAACAATCCGTTCAAACCTGAAGAAGGGAAACAGGTTGAAGTCGGAATGAAATTACAAAGCCCAGATCAACGAGTTCAAGGTGCTATCGCCTGGTATGACCTAAAACGTCAGAATGTTGTAGTTAATGACCCAATCAATACGAGTGAGAAAGTTCAGCGTGGCGAACAATTAACTCGTGGTATCGAGACTGAGCTCAGCGCAGAAATTTTAGAAGGTTTAAAATTAACAGCTGCCTATACCTACACAATTGATGCTGAAATTAGTAAAGATGCAAACGCGAGCAATATAGGAAAAGCACTCGACAATATTCCTGAGCATGCTTACAGCCTGTCGGCTCGTTATAAATTTGACCCTGCCTCAAAACTTGGTTGGTATGTCGGCGGTGGATTCCGAGGTGAAACCTATAAAACTATGGATAAGTTAGATGTCCATATTCCAGGCTATACCGTATTTGATACAGAAGCTGGCTATGATGCAGGACATTGGGGTGCTCAACTTGCGATCCGTAATCTATTCGATAAAGATTATTATGCAGGCGCCTTAAATGAAAATATGGTGACTTTAGGTAATCCACGTCAAATTAACTTTACCGTGAAATTTAACTATTAAAATTACCTATAAAAAAACGCACTCGATTCGAGTGCGTTTTTTTTGGCAGCTTAAAATGTGTTAGAAGAAATAATGCTGTACCAAAGTAGAGATACCTACAATTAAGAAAATAGCAGCACCAATTTTATGAATGAGCGAGATAGATAAACGTTCAGCCAATTTATTACCAATAAATACAGCAGGTGCATTAGCAATCATCATTCCTAAGGTTGTACCTAACATCACCCAGAAAATGCTATCGTAACGTGCAGCTAAAGCAACTGTTGCTATTTGGGTTTTATCACCAATTTCAGCTAAGAAGAATAAGATGAAGGTAGCACCAAAAACACCAAATTTTTGCCATCTATTAATACTATCCGTTTCATCATCGAGCTTATCTGGAATAAGCATCCAGAACGCCATACCAATGAAACCAGCTGCAAGGACCCAGACTAAAATTTCGGGGCTCAACACGGTCGTAATCCACTGTCCAAGTACAGCAGAAATACCATGATTAATTAGAGTAGCTAAAAGAATCGCAATAAGAATAGGGATTGGCTTACGGAAACGTGCAGACAGTAAAAGGGCCAATAATTGAGTTTTATCGCCCATTTCAGCGAGGGCAACAATTGAAGTAGAAATCAGAAATTCTTGCATGTCGTTTCTCTGGCTAGCATAAATGCCCATGACCTACCTCTCCTGCTAGCCAAATATCTGCAGAGTGGTAAATCAAAGGTCTTGCCAACTCGGAAACGATGAGACGTTTAAGCTATGATGACCATGTTCTGCTGAACAATTATGTTGATCATCACCTATTCATTCAGAAATGAATAGCGGCTACTCCCCAATGAAGTATGTGCTTATTATATTCGAGCAATTCTATTTTTCAAATAAAAAATTTTATCCATGCCCAAACCAACAAGCGTCCTAGACCCAATAGTAAAGCTAAACAAATACTTAAGTTAATAAATCCAAAATGATTAATGCCAGTTACGTGCTGAGATTGAAATTCAAACGGCAAAATAAGCATAGCCACAAATACTTCCAAACCCATTGCAACGTAGGTCATCCATCCCCAAGGAAAGTGTAAAACACTCACCCATACCCCCATCAATAAAAATACAATCAATAGGATGGGTACCATGATTTTTAAAAAACCCGTCATTTAGTATTTCTCCTTTGCTTAATAACGAGAAATTTCTCCTCTCTCGACACTTCATTTTTCGTCTTTAGATTAACTTAAAACCAATTAAATTAAATATCAAAATAAAACCCCGCCGAAGCGAGGTTTTAATGATTCATTTTAAAATATTAGATTAATAAAGTACGAATATCTTTAAGAAGTTTCGTAAGTTTATTTGTAAAGCGAGCTGCATCTGCACCATTAATTACACGGTGGTCATAAGACAATGACAACGGCAACATTAAGCGCGGATCAAAGTCTTTACCATTCCATACTGGCTGCATTGTTGCAGGTGAAATACCTAAAATTGCAACTTGTGGCCAGTTCACAAGAGGTGTAAATGCTGTACCACCAATTGCGCCTAAACTTGAAATGGTGAAATTCGCACCTTGCAAATCTTTCGGTGTTAATTTCTTATCACGCGCTTTTTGACCTAACACACCCAATTCAACTGCAATTTGCTTAATTGATTTTTGGTCTGGGTTACGAAGTACTGGCACAGTTAAACCATCAGGTGTTGCAACAGCAATACCCATATGGATTTCATTGCGCAAGAGCACTGATTTACCGTCATCAGATAGATGACCTGCAAATTCACGCTCTTCTTTCAACAAGTACGCAACCGCTTTGATAATGAATGCCATAATCGTCAGGCTGATACCTTCTTTTTTGAAGTTGCCTTTCAACTCATTACGCCAATCTTCCAACTCAGTAATGTCAGCCAAATCAAACTGGGTGACTTGCGGAATAAAGTTGTTCAACGACAATTGCGGAATTGATACTTGCTGCAAACGCGTCAGTACTTTTTCTTCTACGCCACCAAATGCAGTGAAGTCAGGAAGCTTTGGCAAACCCGAAACCGCTGGTGCAGCCGCAGCAACTGGTGCCGCTTGCGGTGCAGTTAAACGAGTCTTCACATACGCAAAGATATCTTCTTTAACAACACGGCCATGCTCACCAGAAGTTTTAACTTGTGACAAAATCACGCCAAGTTCACGAGCAAGCTTACGAACGGCAGGGCCTGCATATACTTTAGCATTTTCAGCTTCTTGCTCTTTCGTTAACTTATCAGCACCAGATGTTGACGCTACAGGCGCAGACTGAGTCGCAGCAGGAGCTGCTGCTTTAGGCGCTGCTGCCTGCGAAGCTGGAGCTGATTCTGCTTTCGCCGCTGGTGCAGCAGCAGATGCTTGGCCTTCAGCTTCAATTGTTGCCAGCAATACACCTTGTGAAACTTGTTGGCCTGCTTGCAAGTGAATTGCTTTCACAACACCAGCAACAGTACTTGGAACTTCCACAGTTGCTTTATCTGACTCAACAACAACAAGGCTTTGGTCTACATCAACTTTGTCACCAACCTGAACCAAGATTTCAGCAACAACTGCTTTATCTACACCCAAATCAGGAACGTTAATATCAACCGGTCCAGATTGAGTAGCAGTCGATGCTACAGTTTGAGCTGGTGCAGGTGCTGCCGCTGGAGCTGCTGTTGTAGAAGCAGGTGCCTCAGCTGGTGCACTAGATGCAGACGTTGTTTTTACTTTAATGAGCACAACACCTTCTTTAACTGTATCGCCTTCTTTAACTTGAATGCTTTCTACAGTACCTGCAACACTGCTTGGTACTTCTACAGTTGCTTTGTCAGACTCAACCACAACGATGCTTTGTTCAACATCGATTTGCTCACCAACTTTTACTAAAATTTCACCAACTAGTGCTTTTTCAACACCAATATCGGGAACTTGAACTTCAACCACTTGGCTAGTTGTTGCCGTTGCTGGTTGAGCAGCAGTTGAAGGCTGTTGAGCCGCTGCCGGTGCTGCTGTTTGTTCAGCTGCTGGTGCAGCTTTTGGAGCTTCTTCTGCTTGAGCTACTGGTGCAGCACCCTCAGCTTCAAGTTCAAGCAATACCGTACCTTCAGTTACGCTATCACCTTCTTTGATTAAGATGCTTTTTACCACCCCTGCTGAAGTGCTAGGCACTTCAACAGAGGCTTTATCTGACTCAAGCAAAACAAGGCTGTCATTTTCTGCAATACTGTCGCCAACTTTTACTAAAATTTCAGCAACAACTGCTTTATCTACACCAATATCAGGGGTCTTAATTTGCATGCTTAGTTCCCCTCACCTGTTTGCGTTTCATTATATTCAGCAACTGCCTGAACTTCTGGATGCGCTTGAGGAGCCCATGCCACTGGACGGTCAGTATCTAACTCAAAGTTAGAAATTGCGTCTTTAACTAAACGTGCGTCCACTTCACCTTCGTCAGCTAATTTTTTCAAAGTAGCAACAACGATATGTGCAGCATCAACACCAAAGAAACTACGTAAATTAGCACGTGTATCTGAACGACCGTATCCATCTGTACCTAATGCAACAAATGGGCGACCATCTGGAAGATAAGCACGGATTTGTTCGCTGTAAGCACGCATATGGTCTGTTGCTGAAACAACGATACCTTCTGTACCACGTAACTGTTTAGATACCCAAGACTCTTTCACTTCTTCAGAAAGTGGGTGTAAACGGTTGTATTCTTCACATGCCATACCATCACGTGACAACTCATTGAAGCTTGTTACACTCCAAACGTTTGAGTGGATTTGATATTCATCACGTAAGATTTTCGCAGCTTTGATTACTTCACGAAGAATTACACCTGAACCAAGTAATTGGACAGTTGCTTTTTCATCTTTTTCGAACAAGTACATACCACGTTTAATGCCTTCCTCAGCGCCTTCAGGCATTGCAGGATGCTCGTAGTTTTCGTTCATTACAGTTAAGTAGTAGAACACACGCTCTTGGTTCACATACATACGTTGCAAACCGTCATGTACGATTACAGCTAATTCATAACCAAAACATGGATCATAAGATACACAGTTTGGAATAGTGTTCGCCAAGATATGTGAATGACCATCTTGGTGCTGTAGACCTTCACCATTCAACGTTGTACGACCAGCTGTTGCACCTAACAAGAAACCTTGAGCTTGTGCATCGCCCGCAGCCCATGCAATGTCACCAATACGTTGGAAACCGAACATTGAGTAGTACATGTACATCGGAATCATTGGTAAGTTATTCGTTGAATAACTTGTTGCCAACGCAGCCCATGCACTCATTGCACCAGCTTCGTTAATCCCTTCTTGAAGCATGTGACCGTCACTTGCTTCACGGTAATGCATTAATTGTTCTTGGTCTTCTGGGGTATATTTTTGGCCGTGAGCAGCATAGATACCGAGCTGACGGAACATACCTTCCAGACCAAAAGTACGTGCTTCATCTGGAACAATTGGTACTACGCGGTCTTTAATTGCTTTTTCTTTGAGTAAAGAAGCAATTAAACGAACCATCACCATAGTGGTAGATTGTTCTTTACCACCTGAACCATTTAATACAGCATCAAATACAGATAATTCAGGAATCGCTAAGATTTCACTCTCTTTACGACGTGCAGGTAGGTAACCACCTAACGCTTCACGACGCGCCTTCATATACTTCATTTCTGGAGAGTTTTCACTTGGGCGGTAGAATGGAAGCTCTTCTAACTTATCGTCTGTAAATGGAAGATTGAAACGGTCACGTACATATTTCAAAGAGTCAATCTGCATTTTTTTGATTTGGTGAGTTTTGTTTACCGCTTCAATTTCTTCAGACAAACCGTAACCTTTAACAGTTTTCGCAAGAATAACTGTTGGTTGACCTTTAGCTTTCATTGCTTCTGCATATGCAGCAAACACTTTGTAAGGGTCGTGACCACCACGGTTGAGATTATCGATGTCTTCATCGCTTAAATCTTTTACAAGTTCCGCAGCTTCTGGGTACTTGCCAAAGAATTTCTCACGTGTATATGCACCACCTTTCACTTGATAGCGTTGGTATTCACCATCAACTGTCTCTTCCATTACCGCTTTTAAAGCGCCTGTGCTGTCTTTTGCAAGTAGTGGGTCCCAATGACGGCCCCATACCACTTTAATTACACGCCAGCCCGCACCACGGAATAAAGATTCTAGTTCTTGAATGATTTTACCGTTACCACGTACAGGACCATCTAAACGCTGTAAGTTACAGTTAACAACCCAGATAAGGTTATCAAGCTTTTCGCGACCAGCAAGTGAAATAGCACCAGTACTTTCCGGCTCATCCATCTCGCCATCGCCAAGATAAGCCCAAACTTTACGATCTTCTTCTTTGATCAAGCCACGGTTCATCAAATATTTTTGAATATGTGCTTGATAAATCGACATGATTGGACCAAGACCCATTGATACGGTTGGGAATTGCCAATAGTCAGGCATTAAATATGGATGCGGATAGCTTGGTAAACCGTTACCGCCAACTTCACGGCGGAAATTACTTAACTGTTCTTCAGTTAAACGTCCTTCAAGGAATGAACGTGCATAAATACCAGGAGCACAGTGCCCTTGGTAATAAATCATATCTCCGCCAAAGCTATTGCTGTTTGCGCGGAAGAAATGGTTAAAACCTACGTCATATAATGTTGCACTTGATGCGAAGCTCGCCAAGTGTCCACCTAAATCGTCACCTGTTTTATTCGCACGAAGTACCATTGCTAAGGCATTCCAACGAATCAATGCACGAATACGGCGTTCCATATCTTGGTCGCCTGGCATTGCAGGTTGCTCTTCAACAGAAATTGTATTTAAGTAAGGTGTATTGAGACGTTGAATTGGAACATGCTTAGCAATTGCTTGTTGGTAAAGTTTTTCCAACAAGAATGCCGCTCGTTCAGTTCCCATATGTTGTAAAACTGAATCGAATGCATCTTGCCATTCTTGGGTTTCTTGTGCGTCGGAGTCACCGTAAAACGCCATAATTCACCTGTTCCTTGTTCTCTAATCTACTTTGTATTTTTACCACGTTTTACCCCTTTCAAGTTATTGCCTCGGGTGAATGTGAGGGGGCCCTATTATTTTCTGAATGAATAGTCATTGACCGAGCAGTAAACAAAATAACAAAAAAACGCCAATAATGGCGTTTTTTTATACAATCTTTGCGTTAAAAAAGGTTTAGCTTAGTTTTAGATTCATAAATTTAATAACCTTACTTTTTAACTATGCTTTTATGGAAGCATCGCCAAGTAAGTAGTTGGGTTTTTACGTTGACCGTCTTTTACTACTTCATAATGCAAATGTGGACCAGTACAGCGACCTGTACACCCTACATTAGCAATATGTTCACCTGCAGATACTTGGTCGCCTACACGCACCATTAGACGTGAAGCATGAGCATAACGCGTTAAATAACCATTGCCGTGGTTAATTTCAACATATTGACCATAGCCAGTGCCCCAGCCAGATTTAGTTACAATACCTGGGCCTGTAGCATAGATTGGCGTGCCACTCGGAGCAGCCATATCTAATCCGCCATGATGTTCTGCACGGCCACCCATGGTACGACCACCAAAGTTTGAAGAAACTCGTACAGTATCAGGAAGAGGGTGAGAAACTAACCAAGAGTAAGAATTTGAAGAAGAAGCATTAAAAGAATTTTTTGCGGTTGTATTACCGTACTTCTTTGCGAGCGACTCATTGTTGAGTTCAACTGTTTTTTGGCGTAAGGTCACTGAAACTTTCGCACTCGCCGGAAGATCTAAATCATCGGGATGAGTATATGAACCTTGAGATAATGTTTTTGATAGCTGTTCCAATCGATCTGAATCAGTAGATTGGTTAATTGTTTGATAATCTGCAAAAGCAACTGATGCTGCCGAAGCGGCAAGTGAAAACGCTAATAAAATACGACGCGTGTGCATAAAAACCTCTTGAAACTGTTCTTACTCAAGTTCCTTATGATCTCTTCCTTGATATCGATTGAAATGAACGCTTAAGATTAAGACAAGAATCCATCCGAGAATGACCATGTCTAAACCCGATAACGTTTTTCAACAAACCGGAAAACACATAAAAACAGGAAACCTTACGTTTCTAACAACGCAAGTCGCGCAATGGCAAAGACTTACGAAAATTATCCAACCCTTATTGCCCCAACCGGAACAATGGCAGGTCGTGTGTTATCAAAATGGCTCTTTAATCATTACTGGTGAAAATCAAGCGATGATTAGTCAACTCAGTTATTTACAGAACCAATATGTATCTAAATTATCTCAGCTTGAAGGGTTAAAAGACTTACAACGAATTCAGGTCCGATTGAGAAATAAAAATATTCCAAATGCACCCTCATCTGAGCCATCTAAACCCATTCCCCCGGAAACACAAGAAATGTTACGTAGTGCAGCCGACTTCGTGAGCGACCCTAAGCTTAGCCAAGCTTTACTACGTTTGGCAAGCAATAAAAAATGACGAGCTTTCTATTTCTTAATTAGAATCATTATTATTATGTGATTATAATCACACTTTTAAATGTTACATTATAACGTAGCCAAGTAAAGACAAGGACTTATGTCACGCTCACATATGGAATTGGACATTGACTCTCGTCATCAAATGTTACAATTTCATAATTACTCGGATCACTTTGAACATTGCGTAACAACTGATTATTTAAAGCATGTCCTGATTTATAACCATCAAACTTGGCAATAATTTGATGACCAAGCAAATACAAATCACCAACTGCATCTAAAATCTTATGTCTAACAAATTCATCAGCGAAACGTAAACCTTCTTCGTTGACGACCCCTGTATCATCTACACCAATTGCATTATCTAAGCTTGCACCTAGTGCTAAATTGTTTGCTTTCAGGTAATCCAGATCTTTCATGAAACCAAAAGTACGTGCTTCACTGACTTCATAAACAAAAGTTTCGGTCGAAAAGTCGATCGTCGCAGATTGATATTCTTTAGCAAATGCCGGATGGTCAAAATCAATCGTGAAATTTAATTGAAAACCATTGTGAGGGCTGAAAATTGCTTTCTTATCATCGATAAGTGCTTCAACTGGTTTTAATATTTTTATGAATTTTTTCGGTGCATCAAGTTCACGCAATCCACCTTGCATTAAAAGGTAAATAAATGGACCGGCACTACCATCCATAATTGGAACTTCAGAAGCAGATACCTCAACAATTAGGTTATCAATTCCTAAACCTGCAATCGCACTCATTACATGCTCAATTGTGCCTACTTTTATATCTCCGGTTACCAAGTTGGAGCACATAAAAGCTTCTTGGATGAGCAATGCATTAGCAGGGATATCGACTGGCGGATCCAAATCGATACGGCGAAATACAATACCCCCATCCACGGTATGTGGAATGAAATTGATCATCACTTTTTGACCGCTATGAAGACCTATTCCACTCGCTTTTACCACACGATTGAGAGTACGCTGTTTCACCATGCTTTGTAACTTCTTTTTTAAAACCGCTATACGTTAGCATATTTAGTCATTGATCAAAAATAAAAAAAGGCAGTGTTTAAACACTGCCCTTCATTAAATCTAATGATAATTTACTTACGTTGCTGATTTTTCAAGTAATCTTGAATACTCATTGGAGAAGAACGCGGAGTAGAACTTGCTGTGCTACTGACTTCATTATCGGCGTTTTGACGCTTATTAATTGCAGGAACGTCATCTTCATCAACAGATTGAGCTGATTGAGACGATGCATGACTTACCGTATTACGTTTTCTTGGTTCAGCGTCTGCTGCATTACGAGTTAAACCAGTTGCAATCACTGTTACACGTAATTCATCACGTGCATCTGGATCAAATACTGTCCCGTAGAAGATTTCACCTTCATCAAGGTCAACAATCTGGTTCACAACATCAGTAATGATTTCTGTTTCACGTAACGTAATATCATCACCACCCGTAATGTTAATTAACACACCTTTGGCATTAATAATATTAACATTATCAAGTAATGGACTACGGATCGCTTGTTCAGCAGCTTGACGCGCACGATCTTCACCACGACCTAAACCAGCACCCATCATTGCGTAACCGCGAGTACTCATTGCAGTTTTCAAATCGGCGAAGTCAAGGTTAATGTGACCACGGTTAACAACCAAGTCAAAGATACTACGTACAGCGTTTAACAATACATCATCAGCTTTTTTATAAGCATCTTTCATTGAAATATCGCCATATACGCTCAATAAGCGTTGGTTAGGGATAATAATCAATGAATCAACATGTGCTTCAAGTGCTTCAATACCGCGTTCAGCAGATTTTAAACGACGACGGCCTTCAAAGTTAAATGGAGTTGTAACTACACCAACAGTCAAAATCCCCATTTCTTTGGCAACTTCAGCCACAACAGGCGCTGCACCAGTACCCGTACCACCACCCATACCAGCGGTAACGAAAACCATATCCGTACCTTCAAGGTGGTGACGAATGATTTCACGGCTTTCTTCTGCTGCAACTTGCCCTACTTCAGGGTTAGCACCAGCACCTAGACCACGTGTACTTTGCTCGCCTAACTGAATTTTGAAAGGTGCATTCATACAGTCCAGTGCTTGTTTGTCTGTATTGGCACAAACGAATTTAACGCCTTGAATATCAGACTGCACCATATGTTGAACGGCATTACCGCCACCACCACCTACACCAAATACAGTGAAACGGGCTTGACCGTTGCCATCGTTTAGTTCATCTTCTATAAATTCAAATGAGGCCATGACCTTTAGGGTTCCTAATACATTATGGCAGTCACTTCAGCCCGTATACTGCCTTGATTTTCAAAAATAACTAATTTTAAGAATGCTGTGCAATACCAACCTTGTCAAGTACAGCGGTTTTCTCTTACAACTTCCTAACAATTCTACCAATAAATACATACATCCTAAAAAATGGCTTTTAACTTGCTATTAAACGCATTCCAGCCATTTACCATTCGTTCCCATACCGAACGGTCATTTGCCTCTTCAGGCTCTTCAACAGCATCTTGCAACTCACTTTGGCTAAACATGAGCAAACCAGCTGCTGTTGCATACATAGAACGACGTAAGGCTGCTTGATGTTGATCATCAGCATAAACCTGTAACGGCGGATTACCCAAATGTGCAGATACACCCAACATACGACGAGCTAAACTCACCATACCTTCTATTTGACAAGCATCCCCTGTCAATACTACCCCATGGTATAAACCATGAATTGCACCGCTTTGTTCGAGTTCATCGCGAATCTGGCTAAAGATCTCTTCATAACGGGCAATAATAATTTCTGACAACTCAATTCGGCTAATTGTTTGAGGGCCATCAATTCCTTCTACCTGAATCATGTGATCTGGCTTAACAGCACTTAAATCGACACAACCATGCAGAATTTTAATTCGTTCAGCTTCTTCTGTCGTAGTTTGCAATACAGCAGCAATATCACGCGTAACGTGCTCACCACCGCGTTGCAATGTACGTGCTAGAGCTAAACGGCCATCTAGATAAACAGCAAGATTGGTAATGCCTGCGCCAATATCAACCAGACAAACACCATATTCTTTTTCATCTTTCAGCAAGCTTGCCTCAGCGGTTGCCAGACAAGACACCACCATTTTTTCAACCCCGATATTTGCACCTTTCATGGCACGATCAAGGTTTTGCATAGTCGCTATAGGCATCATCATTAACTGATAATGTCCAGTCATACTATGGGCAGTCATATTAATTGGATTCTGCACCCATTCAGCAGAATCACCCAACTCAAAGCCTAACGGCACTGCACTTGCTAAATAGTAATCAGAAGTCACATGACTTGCTTTTGCCAATTCTAACGCGCGCACGACTTCATTTGTTGTAATCACATGTGCTGGATTAGATACTGGTGTTCGACCAGAGGCATAAAAACTTTGCAACTCGGTACTCGGAATAGATACCCATGCGCTATGAATGCGACATTCGGCCATATTTTCCGCTTCAGCAACAGCATTTTTAATCGCAGCAATGACTTTATCGAGGCTTACAATTTTTCCTTTATTCATGCCTCGATTGCGAGCAGTTGCCATACCGATAACTTGAATGTTATCCGGCGCATGAATTTTTCCAATCAAAACTGAAACTTTATGCGTCCCAATGTCAATCGCAACAACTGAGGGAACAGCTTCACTCATCACTCATACCATTTCTTTGTTGTTTAATACCAGGCAAATTGCCTATTTTAAAGCCACGTATTATGGCTTTGCTTTTGTTCCACCTGCAATGCTTGTGTCATCACTCGTTACAACAAACTGACCATTCACAATTTTAGGTGGTGTTGCGTTCTTCCATTGAATAGATAATCCATTACGATATCGCAAATCAATGGCTGAGATTTTCGACCACACCGGTTTTAAGTCAGATTGTGCCAGATGACTTAAACGTTGCAACTTATTCATTGTTTGATCTTGGTCAACAATAATACGTAAACCAGAATCAAATTGCATAAACCAAGTCATTCGCTCAGTCAGATATAACTCTTTTAAGCGTAAATTAACAGGATGGAATAATTGATTAATTTCATTATAGCGTCGCATCATCATTTTTGACTGACTTACCGGCCCATGAAGCAACGGAAGTTCAGGATGAATTGTCGGCTCCGCCTCACTAAATACATCGCCTCCATCGCTTAACAAGCGACCTGTCCCCCAACGGGCGATAGCATGTCGAGGCATGACACGAACACGAATACCATTGGGCCAAGCACGAGATACAACAACTCGGTCTACCCATGAAATTTCTAATGTTTTGTCACGAATCTGTTCTAAATCAGATGTGAAATAATTCGCTTTTATAATTGGAGCAACATGTTGCATCACTTGTTGGGTTTCAACAGAAGATGCTGAACCTACAACTTCTAGTTTTGCAACTGTTGCATCTGTAATAACTTTATATAACCCATAAATTCCGACTGCCAGCACTACAAAAGCAATAACCAACAGCACCCATCCACCAGCATTCGCAAGCTTCTGCTTACGCGTAGGCGGTTTATCATGAATAGAGGTGATGGCCGCACGTTTACGGCGCATGGAAGCCGGAAGTTGTGCCATATTTAAGCCGTACCTTCCAATGTTTGCTCAAGAATCGCAACACACAATTCATCAAAACTATAACCAACAGCTTTAGCAGCTTTTGGAACTAAAGAATGGCTCGTCATACCTGGAACAGTATTTACTTCTAAAAGCCAGAAATTGCCTTGCTCATCCTGCATCGCATCAATACGGCCCCAGCCTTCTGCACCCACCGCCTGAAAAGCACGTAAACACAATGCTTGTAGGTTTTTCTCTTCAGCCTCACTGAGACCACAAGGAATACCATACTCTACATCATTACGTTGATATTTCGCTTCATAGTCGTAGAAAGCTACATCTGCTGGTGGTTGCAAACGAATAACCGGCAAAGGCTGCCCATTGAGGAATGAAATTGTGAATTCACGACCAGTGATCCATTTTTCTGCCATCACCACAGCATCATGCTGAGTCGCCTTTTCAATTGCAGCAGCAAAGTCTTCTGCTTTCTCAACCTTACTCATGCCGACACTCGAGCCTTCATGTACAGGTTTGATAATGACAGGTAAGCCTAACTCAGCAATCACCGCATCTAAATCTGTTTCTTTAGTAATAATGCGATATGGCGCTGTAGGTAAATCGCTACCTTGCCAGATTTGCTTGGTTTTAACTTTATCCATGCCAATAGCAGAACCTTGCACGCCTGTTCCTGTATAAGGCAGATTTAACCATTCAAGCACACCTTGAATTTGGCCATCTTCACCGCCGCGACCATGCAATACAATAAATGCACGATCATAATTTACAAGTTCAGTCACACTGCGGTCTTGTGGATCAAATGCTTCAGCCTGAACACCTGAACGTAACAAAGCGTCCAAAACTGCCTGACCACTATCCAAAGACACAGCACGCTCAGCCGATTTCCCACCAAACAACACGGCAACTTTGCCGAATTTTGTAGCATTTGACACGTTTAAATCCTTAACCCGATTATTCAATACTTTTTGTTTATTTCACATACAAATGGTGTTGTGCAAGTTCTACTGAAATTGCTCCCACGTTACCCGCACCTTGTGTTAATAACAAGTCATTTGGTTGTAACACATTTTGCATGATGTTTTGCAAATTACCTTCAACCGGATCGACCAAAATTGGTTCTACTTGTCCGCGTAAACGAATACTACGCGCTAAAGTACGGCTGTCTGCACCCACAATAGGCTTTTCACCAGCAGGGTAAACTTCCAACAATAATAATTGATCAACTTGAGAGAGCACTTCAATGAAGTCATCAAAACAATCGCGGGTACGAGAGTAACGGTGTGGCTGGAACAACATAACCAAACGACGGTCCGGATGGCTTTGGCGAGCAGCTTTAATAGTTGCTTCTACTTCTTTCGGATGGTGTCCATAGTCATCAACTAACTTAACATTGCCATCAGCAAGTTCAAATTCACCTTGCACTTGGAAGCGGCGACCTACACCACTAAATCCTTCTAATGCACGACTAATTGCATCATCAGAAACACCTTCATCTGTTGCAACACCAATCGCTGCCAAGGCATTTAAAACATTATGTAAGCCTGGTTGATTAATTGTTAAACGCAATGGTTCACGGCCTTTACGCAACACAGTGAAGTGCGATTGCATACCATCTTGTTCAATATCAACTGCACGAATGTCATTATCTTCATTAAAACCATAAGTAATAACCGGACGGCCTACACGCGGCAGAATTTCACGAATGTTCGCATCATCACCACACACTACAGCCAAACCATAAAATGGTAGGTTATGAAGGAACTGTACAAACGTATCTTTTAATTTATCAAAGCTACCTTCATAGGTATCCATATGGTCAGCATCGATATTGGTAACAATCGCTGCCATTGGTTGCAAATAAAGGAAAGATGCATCTGATTCATCAGCTTCAGCTACGATAAACCGGCTTTCACCTAACGCTGCATTTACACCTGTACTGTTAAGTAAGCCGCCAATAACATAAGTTGGATCAAGGTTTTCTTCAGCCAACATTGTCGTCAAAAGACTTGTGGTTGTGGTTTTACCATGTGTACCAGCCACAGCAATACCGTGACGGTAACGCATCAGCTCGCCTAGCATCTCTGCACGACGTACAATTGGAACACGCTGTTCAATTGCAGCTTTAATTTCCGGATTTTCCGGATCAATTGCTGTAGAAACTACAAGCACATTGGCATTTTTAATATTTTCCGGTTGATGGCCAATATAAACTTTGATGCCATTTTTCTCTAATTGTTCTGTAGTTTTAGACGCTTTAATGTCTGAACCGGAAATTTTATAGCCTTGGTTACCCAAAACCTCTGCAATGCCACACATCCCAGCGCCACCGATCCCCACAAAATGAATGTGTTTGATACGGCGCATTTCAGGCACTTTAATCAGTTTTTTTGCTTGGTTCGCAGCTGTTGATGGAGACATAGTAAATCCGATTACATTTTTTGGATAAGATCAACCACATGCTGAGTCGCATTTGGTTGGGCATGTTGACGCGCTTTCACTGCCATTTCAGTAAGTAATTGGCGGTTCATCAGCGAAGTGAACAATTCATTTAAAACATCTGGTGTCATGGTCGATTGCTGGCAAATTTTCGCAGCACCGACATCCGCCAGAAATTTGGCATTTGCAGTTTGATGGTCATCAACTGCTATAGGGAGTGGTACAAAAACTGCGGCCACACCTGCTGTTGCAACTTCTGTTACCGTGAGTGCTCCAGCTCGGCAAATAATTAAATCTGCCTCACTATAAGCTTTTGCCATATCTTCAATAAACGGCAAAACGTGTACAGTTAAATTAGCTGGTGCATCTGCATAAAGTGCTTGAGTTGCCTCAACTTGTTGCTGACCACACTGGTGAAAAATATTGAGTGGAACTTGTAGTTCTTTTAATGCTGGAGGTAAGCGTTCATTGAGTGCTTTGGCACCTAAAGACCCGCCCACAATTAAAATGTTTAAAGGCTTGCCCGCTTGCTCACGCTCATCATAACGCCACTTTGGGCTTAAAATATCCGTGATTTCACGACGCACAGGGTTTCCTGTGGTTACAACTTTACCACCAGCAGGAAAAGTATTTGGAAATGCTTCGCACACCACTTTAGCAACACGAGATAACTGTGCATTGGTAAACCCTGCAACTGCATTTTGCTCGTGAATAAGTACAGGAATGCCTAACAAACGGGCGGCTAAACCACCTGGTCCCGCAACATAACCACCAAAGCCTGCAACCGCATCAACTTTAAGTTGTTTCATATAGCGCATTGCACTAAAAGTGGCTTTTAAAATTTTAAAAGGTGCAGCAACTTTACGGACTAATCCATTGCCACGAACACCTTGGATATCAATTTGATATATTGGAATATTTTGATCTTTTAATAACCGATTTTCCATACCTGTTGGCGTGGCTAACCATGAAACCTGACAACCTTGTTGTTGAAGTTGTTTGGCTACGGCGAGGGCTGGAAAAACATGTCCACCTGTACCGGCAGCCATCATCATGACATGTTTGGGTTTGCTTTGCTGTGAATCGGTCACGGTCTAATTCTTCAACTCAAAAAACAATGGAAATTGTCATCTATTTTTGTAGCCGTTTATTTTAATCCTAAAGCTTCATTAACGAAAAGCTAATTTCACTCGTTTATAACAGAAAGATGTGCTTTTTTGAAAATATGCCTACAAAGCTGTGGTGTATTTAGTATTGTTATTTTATTAATTCATATATTTTCAGGTGATTTCCACTAAATACCGCTGAAAACCACCTGAAATAATTAATTAAGCTGAACGACCAGCTTCTAATACATCAAATAGATCATCGGCAATGGATGTACCAAATTGAGCATCAATTTCGCGGATACAGGTTGGACTAGTGACATTAATTTCAGTGACATAATTACCAATCACATCTAAGCCTACAAAAACTAAACCTTTTTCGCGTAAGAAAGGACCAATTTTAGTTGCGATTAGCTTATCGTTTTCATTAAGCGGACGCGCTTGACCTAAACCACCTGCCGCCAAGTTACCGCGCACTTCACCATTTTGTGGAATACGAGCTAGGCAGTAAGGAATAGGTTCGCCATTTACCATTAAAATACGCTTATCCCCTTCTACAATTTCAGGAATGTAGCGCTGAGCCATAATTGGACGAGTACCTAGCTCTGTAAGCATTTCTAGGGTAGAACCAATATTTACACCGTCTTGATATAAACGGAAAATTCCCATGCCACCCATACCATCAAGTGGCTTAACGATCACATCGCCATGTTCTTTAATAAATTCACGAATTAAACTTTGTTGAGATGTTACAAGTGTAGGCACTTGTAGCTCTGGAAACTGCGTTGCAAAGAGTTTTTCATTGCAATCACGCAGTGATTGAGGCTTATTAATAATCCATGAACCTTCGCGCTCAGCTTGCTCAAGCACGTAAGTCGTGTAGACAAAATTCATATCAAACGGCGGGTCTTTACGCATGAGCACAACATCGTAAGCCGCGATTGATTCCTTTTTCTTTTCGCCTAACTCATAGTAATGGTTATAATCTTCGAACACCTTTAACGGTGAAATGAGGCCGTAAGCTTTGCCTTGATCGATATATAAATCTTGTTGTAATGCATAACCTAATTCATGTCCACGACGGCTCGCCGCCCACAACATTGCCATGGTTGAATCCTTTTTAAGGTTTACGGTTTCAATCGGATCCATGACGACAAGTACACGCATGCTCAAGCTCTTCTTAAAATTTAAATTAGCATGAGTATAACTGAGATTTTTCACTGGTTTTTCTTAATTTCAGTAAAACCTTATCGGTTATTTCTTTATCTTGAATTAAGGTAAATTCAGTTAAACTAAGGTTATAAAATACTATTTTTAAAGGCTAAACATGAAACTTTATCGTTATTTAACTGGCCCCGATGACTCTGCTTTTTGTGCGCGAGTAACTAAAGCTCTGAATCATGGTTGGGAGTTATATGAAGCACCCACTATGACCTTTAATGGCACGCATGTCATTGTGGGACAAGCAATTTGCAAAACAATTGATGAAAATTATGATCCAGAAATGGATATTTTAGATGTTCTCAAAAATAACGCGTAATTCCAGAAGGGTGCTTTTAATCGACGAAAAGTCCCCTTTAAAACCCAATTAACAAGAAAAACTAATGAGTCAACTCATATAATTCGTTTAATTTGCCAATTAACTTACAAAAAATCAGTTATTAAAAAATAAATATGTCATTTTTTAAGGTAATAGTTCTTTTATTCTAAACAATTAAATGATTATAATTATCATTTATACTTTTATTTTTGTTAATTGATTTTATTTTTATGTTAAGAATTTCTATACCATCTCCCCAAATGAAGCGTCTTTTCCCGCTGAGCTTACTCAGTTTAATGATATTGAATATTCAAGGTGCCTACGCAGAGGAACCGACTGATTCAGCCGCAAAAGTGGCAGCTACCATGCCCACTATAAAAATTGAGGCCATGAGTGAGCTCGACCCAATTAAAAGTTATATCGACTATGATAAAGCCAATGTCACACGCAATGGTTTAGACAAAAAAGATATTCCTCAAACCGTTGATACAATTGATGTTCAGAAATATAAAATTTATGGATCAAATGATTTAAGCGTTATGTTGCAAGGCACCCCTGGAGTATCAACCAGTTACGATATGCGCGGTGATGGGATCACGATTCGTGGCTTTGGTGCTGATACAGGTGATATTTACCGTGATGGCATACGTGAAAGCGGACAAGTACGCCGTAGTACAGCAAATATCGAACGTATTGAAATTTTAAAAGGCCCCGCCTCTGTTTTATATGGCCGTAGTGCTGGCGGCGGTGTTGTGAATATGGTGAGTAAGTTCGCCAATTTTGACTCTAAAAGTTCAGTTGGCGCGTACGCTGGTTCATATGATAATTACGGAACAACGGCTGACATCAACCAAGTCATTAATGACAATTTAGCAATACGTTTAACTGGAGAATATGGCGAGTCAGGCAGTTTCCGCTCTGGTATTGAAAATAAGATTGAAATGTTTTCACCAAGTTTCACTTATAAAAATGACGATGGAACACTCACTTGGACCACACAATACACCTATGACAAATTAGGTCGTGTACCTGATCGCGGACCATCACGTGACATTCTGCCTGCAGGGACTTCAATCAAAATGGGATTTGCCCAAGACGGCGATTATGTTGATGATATTTTGCAAGTTGTCCGCACCGATGTGAATTATCAATATGCGCCTGATTGGAACTTTCACTGGGCAGCAAGTTACCGACAAGCAGAACAGAACTTTGACCACTTTTATTTTGGAACTTATTGTGGTTTAGATGGTAAAAACTCAAAGAATGAGTCTTGTACTAAAAAAGGTTACGTCGACCAAATTTACTACTGGCAACAAACCAGCAATAAGACTACCACCAATACCTTTGATATTAAGGGCAAGTTTAAAACAGGCCAACTTGAACACCAAATTATGGTGGGTACAGACTGGACTTATGAACAACGAGAGCCACGTCTAGCCAATAAAACTCAAAATGGGTCAGCCATTTATGGTTACGTTAATCCAATCACTGGTGAACGAGAGTACAGTCGTGGCAATGGACCATTAAAGATGAGACAGCATAACTATAATGAAGGCACAACTTATGGTGTATTTATTCAAGATTTAATTGGTCTAAATGACCAACTTAAACTGATGATGGGTGTCCGCTACGATTACTTTGACTTTTCAACCACCAACAAATTAACGAATGAACACCGTAATGTAAAAGATGGCAGCTTTAGCCCAAACGTTGGTTTGGTATGGCAACCGCTTCCTGAACATAGTTTTTACACATCTTACTCTAAAAGTTTTGCACCATTTGGCGGACAAATGGGTGTTAACCAAGTTACTGGAAACACCGATGTCACAAAAATGGATAAAGAGCCTCAATATAACGAGCAATATGAAGTTGGGGTAAAAAGCGAATGGTTAGATAATCGTTTAAATACTCAATTTTCTGTCTTTGATATTCGTAAAAATAATATTCGCTATAAACCAAATCCTAATGAGCAACCAGAAGTATGGGCAACTGCGGGACAGCATCAATCTCGTGGTCTTGAATTTAGCTTTATTGGTCGCGTACTTGATAATGTCTTTGTCCGTGGTGGTTATGGCTACACAGATGCAAAAGTAAAAGAAGATAAACAAAAACCTGAACAAGAAGGCAACTATTTAGCCAACACATCTAAAAACACGGGTAATTTATTTGTTCGCTATTTACCAACTGAACAGTGGTATACCGAAGTGGGTGTGACCTATGTGGGCTCTTATTATCCAAATATTAATAATCAGGTAAAAATGGAAGGCTTTAACCGTGTCGATGCGGCGATTGGCTATAGTGCAGATCCGTGGAATGTCACACTTGCGGTGAATAATCTAACCAATAAAGAGTACTGGCGTTCAGACAGCATGCCAGGCACACCACGTAATGTGTTATTGCGTTTGAATTATCAGTTCTAAAAAAAATATTAAAAAGGCATACCCCTATTAGAGGTATGCCTTTTTATTAATGCTATACATTTGTACGATCTTAAGGCTGACGAAGTCCATAAAGATCGATTTTCCAAAGAAGATTTTGGGTTGTAGCAACAAATAGGATTGATTCAACTACTGCCAGACCAGCAGAGTAGTTACAATGATGAATATATATCCAAGCAGTACTTTCACTAATATAGTCAGAATTTGTACGTAACAAGCGATTATCTGTAGTCGACGCGAATAGGATATCTCCATAAGCAGCCATTGCATTGACAGTTGCATCCTGTGTAAACGTCGTCATTGCTGTCCATGACGGCGATGTTCTCGTTGCTGGTGCCCTCCATAATGCTCCTAGACTATCAACTGCATAAAGCATCCCGCCCGTAGCAGCTAATGCCTTGGTTCCACCAGTCGGACCAGTCCCTATTGAAGTCCAGAAGTGACCAACTTCTGAAGCAGGATACCACCAAAGTTGATTATCGGTTGTAACACAATAAAGCGTATCTCCAAGAGCAGCCATGGCGGTGACATAATTCGCCTCACTAATGTCACGCCAAGCTATATCTGCACCAACAGGATAACGTTGTGCAAGCCTATTCTGTGCAGTTGCCGCGAAAAGTTTGCCTTCCAATGCTGTAAGTGCTTGGCAATCATTTGCATATCCAATATTCTCCCAATCCCAAGCTATACGCTGTTTAAGACGAGAAAACACGTTACGTGTAATAGTAGCTACAACAGAATCACTTCCCAAAACAGATATCCAGTCCGTTGTTGCAACATTAAAAACAGTACCATTACGAGAAAATATACTCATTGTCGCCCGCCCTGGTTTACCATTCCATGAACGCAGATCTGCCGAAGCAAGCACTGTCGTTGTAAGTGGTGTATTTTCATCCCCTGTAACACGCGGATAACCCTCAATTTCTTCTACATAAGCTGCAGCATCAGCCTCATAAGTCATGAAAGCTGATGTTGTGGTTGCAGATGAAACACCATTGAATACCCAATGGCTCGGAAACCTGAGCGTATATGCTGTTGCTGCTCCACCATAAGCCCCATCAGTAAAACCAGTACCAAGGAACGAGTTCTGTGGCCGGTTCAATGGAGGCTCTGCCCATGCTACGGTCGTATCATAAGCATTTTGGTTAGGGTCACTACCAGCAAATTTATAAAAAACAACCATGCGGTTCCCTTGTTCTAACCTCACAGCTCGATAACAAGTGTTCCCAGAGAGTATGATCATGTTCCCGCCGTTAGCAACGAACTGTTCCGTTTGGTCCCGCATTGCTCTTGTCCAGTACTCATCATGTCCTGCAATGATAAGACACTCATAATTCATAAGTAGATTTGAAATACTATGTAAGTCCACACTCGAGCAATATTCAATCGCTATTCCTTCAGTTTCGAGCCAGTGAATAAGAATGGACTCAGGTCCATCACTTGATGGAGTACCACCAGATCGATCAAACGAAACTTTACTCGCCCGAGTTCCCGCGCCCCCACTGTTAAAATCATATAAACTTTTGCCACCTGCTGGATTATAGGCGGTTGGTGTCAGAAAAGAGACTTGTAAAAGTACCTTAGAAACAGCCGCTGGAGTGGCTGGTCGAATTACAAAAGTAAGTACATCCTGTCCAGAATAAGCTAGACGATATAGTCCAGAAGGCCAAGTTGAAGGGATGTTAAAAGTTGTTGAAACTGGCCATCCAAATCCTTCCCATGGATTTACCGTAGGCAGTGATCGATTAGAAAGAGTTGTAGAGATTGTTGATGATATTGAAGTTGTTCCTATACGCTCTATGGTTAAATTAGTTACCCCAGGTGAATCAGTACTGAGATAAAAACTTATTGAACTTCCAGGTACTACTGAAGTTGCTGATGAATATCCAAAAACTACCATATCTCCACCTCGTATCCTTATGAAATGAAAAACTGGAAAATTTTTTACATCTTTTAACGCTTTTATCTATAAATGAGCTCATTTCAAGCATTCGTCAAGATCAATAACTTAGGTAAAATTTTTAAAAATAAAAATTATTAAATTTATTATTCATCATCAGTTTAATATATTTTACCAAAAAGAAAAAATATGGCTTTTAAAGATGATTTTAAGTCTTAAATATAATTATTAATTTCATGTGAATTTTAAAATAAAAAAACAAAGAATAAAAAATACTATTTAGTAAAAAATCAAAGTATTATTTAATAATTTATAAGAGGAAAGAATATTTTATATAATTTTTAACTGTATTATTTATATGTTATTTAAGGAAAATTAATAACAAAAAAGGAAGCTTTATGCTTCCCCTTAAATTGTTAAAAATTAAATTCCGTACTTTTCACGATAAGATTGCATATTGGCTAAAGCTTCTTTTTCGTCTTTTCCATCTAAATAATCCATTAAGTCCTTCATAGTAATCAGTGCATGCACAGGGATTTCTAATTCTTTTTGAACTTCTTGAATTGCGGAAAGTTCACCTTGACCACGTTCTTGACGATCTAGCGCAACCAACACACCCGCAATAGTTGCACCAGCATTTTTCAAAATTGTTACCACTTCGCGAATCGCTGTACCTGCGGTAATTACGTCGTCAATAATCCAGACTTTTTTACCTTCAACCGCAGCACCAACTAATACACCGCCTTCACCATGATCTTTTGCTTCTTTACGGTTAAAGCCCCATGGCACACTTTTGTTATGGACTTGAGACAAAGCAACAGCAGTCGCTGCTACAAAAGGAATACCTTTGTAAGCTGGTCCAAAAATCACATCAACATTTTCACATTGTGTTAATTTATCAGCATAGCCTTGCGCTAAAAGAGATAAAGCTTCACCATCGTTGAGTAGGCCTGCATTAAAAAAATAAGGACTCACGCGTCCAGATTTTAAAGTAAACTCACCAAATTTAAGCACACCGCGTGATAATGCGAGTTCGATAAATGCTTGCGGGTGAAATGACACAGGCGTTGTCATGAGGTGCTCCAAATTCACAATTGAGGTTAAATTTTCGCATGATACCAAAGGATCAGTATCCAAGTGATGTAAAAATTCTTCGAGTCGTTTCCATTAACGTAAATGGCTTACGTTCTTCAGTAACGAAAGGCTTACTTGAATGGTTAGAACAATCAGATGCCGATGTCGTATGCATGCAGGAAAGCCGCATTACCCATGAACAATGGACTGAAAAATTTAGACCCGAAGGATGGCATACCCATCTCTTTCCAGCAGAGCGTGCAGGTTACGCGGGGACTGCAATATATAGCCGCTTACCCTTTGTCTCTGTTAAAGATGGTTTAGGGTTTGAGCTGGCTGACAGTCAAGGCCGCTTTATTTCTGCGGAATTCGATTTAGGTTTGTCACATCCGGTACATATTGCATCATTATACTTACCTTCGGGCTCAAGTGGTGAAGAAGCGCAAGCACGTAAAGATTTATTTTTAGGTGAATACGCAAAAATCTTGAAACAATGGCGTGATGAAAACAAGTCAGTCATCATTTGTGGTGATTACAACATTGTTCATAAACGCATTGATATCAAAAACTGGTCTGGTAACCAGAAATCTTCTGGTTGTTTACCACATGAACGTGCATGGCTTGACCATATCTATGATGAACTTGGTTATGTCGATACCTTCCGTGTAGTTCGCACAGAAGCAGAACTTTATTCATGGTGGTCAAATCGCGGTCAAGCTCGTGCAAAAAATGTTGGGTGGCGTATTGACTACCATGCATGCTCGCCAGACTGGAAAGCACGTACAACTAATGCCTGGGTCTATAAAGATCAATGGTTTAGCGACCATGCACCAGTTATTATCGACTATAAAATTCAAGAATAAGTGAACACTCGTTCACTTACATTGTCGTTTTCGCTTACAGCATATGTCGTTTTTGAGTATTTTTCTTACACAGCTTTAACGGCATTATAGCCCCACGGCACAGGGAAGCAGTCAGGATGACGCAAAAGGATAGGACGCCGTAGGAAGATAAAATAAACTTATGATAAGTTTATTTGCAAGGATGTGACATTGGACGTTGAAATGAGACCCGCATGATCAGGATGATTAAATGCGGGTTTTCTCTTTTCTGTCTCTTATTTTGCGCTAAGTTCTTTTAGTTTTAACTTCTTCTTATTAAGCTCATTATTACCTTGTCTTATGACAATAACATGACATTTCTCTTTCGATTAATCATTAATTTTCATTTGTTTTAAAAGTATCGGTATAAAGTAGTGCTTAAAAGCATTTTGGGTTAGGCTGTGTGCTCTCTCTTTTTGACATGGTCCGATAAAATGTTAAAAATTTATGGAATTAAAAACTGTAACTCAATGAAAAAAGCATTTGATGCCTTACAGGCTAAAGGGCTTAACTATGATTTTCATGATTATAAAAAACAAAGCATTGATGCAGATACTTTAAAAATCTGGTTAAAAGAAATTGGACAAGATACTGTTCTCAACAAAAAAGGAACGACTTGGCGCAAGCTTTCAGAAGAAGAACAAAACCGTGCTCTAAGCAGTGAAGATCACCTGATTGAAGCACTCATTGCTCAACCAAGTTTGATTAAAAGACCTGTTTTAAAAACTTCACAGGGTTTTATTGTGGGTTTTGATGAAACCGCTTATCAAAATATACAAGCCTAAAAAAACGAGCCATTTGGCTCGTTTTTTTATTAAAACTTTTAGTTCGCGCGAATCCATGTTTGGTTACGACCAAGTGCAGAAACGCCAATATAACCACGTAATTTAAGCTTTTTGCCGCCATCGGTTAACTCACCTTTCAGTTTGTAAGTTTTACCTGATTTTGGGTCTAAAATCGTACCGTTTTCATAACTGTTACCACCTACATTTTTTAAATTATGTACAATGGTGACACCTTTAAGCGGTTTGTTTTTGTACGGACCTTCACATTTTGTACAAGCGTTTTCTTCACCTGGTGTCAAAATGTTTTGGATGGTTGCAGTTAAGGTTCCGTCCTTCTGTTCCGTAAATTTCACTACGGCTTTTGGCTTGTTGGTCTGATCATCAATCGTTTTCCATACCGTTCCATTGAGTGAATCAGCCGCATTGGCAAATGCAGCCATACCAATGAGTCCTAAAGCTAAAGCAATCTTTTTCATTTTTGTAATATCCTTGGGTCTTTCAAGATTTTCAGTATTCAGAAGTCGCAAAGATATTGCAATTTTTGAATGTGACTGTTTCGTGTAACCTTGTAATCTTGCAAAATAAAATTTACAAGAAAACAAGAAACTAGCATAAAAATGGATGCTATATGAATATATCAAATGTTTGGAAATATTATTTTACAGAAACTTTTCTTAAAACAACAATTCGTAAGCCAAGCCAGCTAAATTTGCCAGCTACTGCCTTACGCCCTGTACTAGATCAGATGTGTCGTGCTTTTCCACGTCAAAAAAATGTTTCTGTGCGCCCGATTCGACTAGCAGGTATTAAAGGTGAAGAAATCAAACCGCAAGATTCTGCGACTCAACTGATTTTTCACATTCACGGCGGTGCTTTTTTCCTTGGTAGTGTCAAAACACATCATGCTTTTATGACGGATTTAGCTGCCCGTACTCAAATGCAGATTATTCATGTGGACTATCCTCTTGCACCTGAACATCCATACCCTGAGGCAACCGAAGCTTTATATGACATCTATCAATCTTTAGTGGTGCAAGGCGTTCAGCCGAAAGATATTATTTTATCGGGTGATTCATGCGGAGCAAATTTAGCGTTGGCACTTTGCTTGCGTTTGAAAGAACAACCTGAACTCATGCCGAGTGGCCTGATTTTATTGTCTCCATTTTTGGATTTAACACTCACGAGTGAGTCTCTTCGCTTTAATAAAAAACATGATGCTTTATTATCAATTGAGGCCCTACAAACAGGCACTCAGTACTATATAGGCAATCATATCGCAGCCGATGACCCACGCGTTTCACCTATTTTCGATGACTTGCATGGCCTACCACCTACTTTAGTTCAAGTAGGATCTAAAGAAATCTTATTAGACGATGCCAAGCGTTTTAGAGAAAAAGCTGAAGATGCTGGTGTTAAAGTTCAATTCAAACTTTATACGGGCATGTGGCATAACTTCCAGATGTTTAATGCTTGGTTTGATGAGGCTAAACAAGCATTGGCAGATATTGCTGAATTTGCACACGAACTCGATAAAACTTAATTTATTTATAAATGATGTGAATAGGCCTCAAAACTTTTCACATCATTTTCTTTATAAAAAGTCATCATATATAAATTGAAAATCATGTTATGTTTAAAATATAAATTATTGAAACAATCCAATTTTAGGATGGTCTAACAAAGAGGCATCTATATTTAGGAGCCCTTATTTATTATGAAAAATCGTTTAATCACTTATCCCGTAAATAGAATAAAACAGGTGATAATCGATTTCATCCACAATAATCACATCATCAACTGGACTCCTTTACAAAAAAGCGCACTGATGCTCACACTTGCTTGCGCAATGAATTTCAGTTGGATTTTATGGAAAGGCTATATTTTAATTACACCAAGTGTCTGGCAATGGGCAAATTTACCTTTAGTTGAATCACAAATCTGGCTCAATTTATTTACCTTATTTTTATTAGTCCTTTTGATTATTCCCTGTTATCGCTACAAAAATGATGAATGGGCTCAAAAAGTTATTCCTTTCATTAGCGTGCAGTTCTTTGCACTTATGCTATGTCATGATGGATATTTAATTGGCAGTATCAGCCCTGCCACTATGGTCGGTTATGTGGGTACGATTGGGGTGGGTTTGGTGTTATTTGACCGTAAAATTGTTTATAGCGCCCTTGTACCTGCCACAATTATTTTAACTGTTTGTACATATTTAAGTATGACAGGTGCTTTAGCGTATGCACCTCTATTTAATTTTAGAGCCATGGATCATGCCCAAACCAATTCTTTCTGGTTAGGAAGTATGGCTTTTTTTATTATGCCTATTTTATTGGCCTGTTTTGTTTTATTTGAAATATTACTCACCCAATGGCGTCAGCGAGAAACTTACATTCAACGTTTAAGCCAAATCGACCCATTAACTAATGTATTAAATAGACGTAGTTTAAACATGCATTTGGAGTCGCTACACCAACAACAATTTGATTATGCTGTGGTACTTCTTGATATCGATCATTTTAAAAAAATTAATGATATATACGGCCACCATCAAGGTGATCAGGTCTTAATTGAAATTGCTCAATGTCTTTCTGAGAATTTGCGTAGCGAGGATATTATTGGTCGATTTGGTGGAGAAGAATTTATTTTACTACTCCCCCATACAGATATTATTCAAGCAGAAAAAATTGCTGAGCGTTGTCGCCAAGCCTTGCAAGAATTACCTGTTTTTACCGCTCAAAATAATCCTATTCACATTAGTGCGAGTTTTGGAATAAGCAGTTCAGCTTTTGCACAAGACCCTTATCTGGTTATTCGGCAGGCTGACCAAGCACTTTATGCGGTAAAAGCTTCGGGACGTAATCAGGTACGTACATTTCATCAGACAGAAACTATTGATACCTTATGATTCTTTGAATTTTGCCAAACTCGCGAGTTGCTGCAAAAGCTCTTGCTGACTAAAAGCGCCCGTTAAACGTAAAGCACGAATCTCTTTTTGCTCTGGACTTAAAAATAAATAGGTCGGTGGTCCTAAAATATTCCACTGCTTGAGTAGCGCTTCATGCGACTGGTCATAATGGCTCAAATCAAGCTTAATTAAATAATAAGGTGCAAGAGCAGACTGGACCTCTGGTGCTTTTAAAATACGGTGCTCAATCGGTTGGCAGGCAACACACCAATCTGCATAGACATCAACCACAATAGCTTGGTCAGTAGGTGCTGCCGCTAAAATTTTCTCAAAGTCTGCTGCACTAGTCGCAATATGCCACTCGGCCATATGATTAGAACTTTGCAAGGTTCGATTTTGAATGTGTTGATATTGGTTATAGGCTACAAAAGGTGTAACGATTAATAATAAAATCGCGTAGAGCCATTGTAGTTGCCCTTTTTTCCAGAAAAACTGATAAACAGCATAGCCTATAAAAGCAAGGCCTAATACGAGGCTGAGCACTTGCATACCCAAATCTGGCAGCAAAGGACGAATAAAATAAAGACTTAATCCCAACATCAGAAAAGCAAAAATTACTTTAATCTGATGCATCCAGTCGCCCGCTTTAGGCAAGAATTTTGCCCCTAAAATACTTGCGAGTAACAATGGAATTCCCATTCCAAAGCCTAGGCAGAATAAAAGCAAAGCACCTTGCCACTGATTTTGCGTTTGAGAAATAAATAACAAAGTTCCGGCGAGAGGTGCGGTCATACAAGGCCCCACCAAAAGCGCAGAAACGACACCCATAACCCCAGCACCGACCAAAGTACCACCTTGTTGCATTGACTGAATACGGTCAAGTCGGTTTAACCATGTCTGAGGTAAACGAAGCTCAAACAAACCAAATAAGTTCAGAGCAAAAACAATAAACAGCAAACTAAAAGCAATTAAAGTCGCTGGCTGTTGTAACCAGCGTTGGAAATTTAAGCCTGCCGAAGAAGCAATTAAACCTAAACCTGCATAAACCAATGCCATGCTACACACAAAAGTAAGCGCAATGGTCCAAGCCTTTAAACCTTTATGTTCTCGAATAATCAGCGAAGTTAAAATAGGAAGCATCGGTAAAGAACATGGCGTAAATGCGAGCAACATACCTAAACCTAAAAATAATAAAACTCCATACCAAAGCGAGTTCTCAATTAACTTGGATGACCAGATCTGATCTTGTGCAATTTGAGGTGTAGTCGTATCAGCTGCTGTCTCTGTACTCTGCTCTTTTTCTAAAGATTCTGAACCCGAGGAAGTGTCGGATTGTGTATTCGCTAAATCTAGTAATCTTTTTGGCGCTGTTCCTGCTTGGTTTTGCACACCCACCAAGCCATCTGCATCGGTTTGAAACTCAATGGTTTGAGGTGGATAACAAATACGGTCTTTGGCACAGCCCTGCCAAGTCACACTATAGTGCTCTGACGGCTTAGTCTTAATTTGGAAATTAACTTGATGGTAGTAAACCTGACTTTGCCCATAATTTTCATCATATTGGGCAACCGCTTTAGGTAACTTTAAAGTTAAAGGTTGAGTACCTTGTTGTACGGAAAATTTATGCTGATAAAGATAGTAATTTGGCTGAATCTGCCAAGACAAACTCGCAGTATGCGGCTCAGAGGATTCAACCGAAAATGAAAAAGCTTGTTCGGGTGAGAGTAGCTTATCTTGCGCAGAAACCAACTGGCTAAACACACAAACAGCAACTGCTAGAAAATAAAGAATTCCCTGATGAATAAGCTTTTTCATTAACATAAATTTAAATTGCTTCGATTAGAACAAGAATGCCACGCCTAAGCCACCGTTGTAGCTCTTATCTTGACCCTCTAAATCAACCCCGATACTTGCATCGAGCTGAGTACGATCATTTACAGCGTAGACTAAACCTGTCCCTAAACCATATTCGTAGTCTTGGCTTTCAGCTTTACGGTAAATAAACTCAGAATAACCTGACAGCTTACCTGCGATTTTATAATCAATCGTTGGAATTGCAGTTACTGCCCAGTTACTATTTTGTACTTCATAGCGCATGGTAATTGATGTGCCGACTAAGTCATTATATTTATAAGCAACTGCTGAACTTAAGCTATAAATATCGTCATGCGCAGTAAATTCATCATTTCCAGTGGCAATGATCGCTTCAGCTAACACAGCCATTGATAAGTTTTCATCGTTTAGATCAATTGCTTTTTTCAAACCGATGCTGACATCACCAAAGCCTGACGTGTCATGTTTTTTACCAGCACGTTTAGTTTGAGTCCATGCTGGACCTTGCCAACCTAATTGTAATTCCAAGCCGTCGGCTAAACCGGTACGGAATAACATATCTTCATTTACAGTTACGGTCTTTTCTTTGACGCCATCAACCGTTGACTCTGTATAAGTTGCACTTGGCAAACCTTGTTCCCAAGCCAATTTACCAACCGGAGTAATCCCTGTTCCAAAGCCAGCACCTGGGCGGTCAAAAGAAAACTCCGCAGCGAAAGTACTTCCAGCAGCAACAGTGGTCAGAGCAAAAGTTAAAATTTGAAATGTTCTCATTCTATTATCCAATCAAGTAGTTAGTTCTTTTGACATTTTTGCCCCATGTTGGCGCAATAATTCTAATGTTTCACGCTCTTCTTGAAGCGCTTCTGACCAATCTATTTCATCAAAGTCACAATCAAAGAACAACTGACTGATTGAAGATAAAATAGTGAGTCCTTCTTCATCACGTGTATTTGGATCAACTTTTTCATTTAATAAACGTTGAACGGCTGGCGCACATGCCGAGCTTGCTGCATCCCATAAAGGACCATAAAACTCTTCTGCATCCCAAAGGTGTACATTCGCTTTGGCTTGAATCAACGCTTCGAGTATATCGAGGTAAACCTGTAATGATTGTTGTTTTTCTTCTTGTGATAGTGGTGTACCAGCTTCATAAGCTTCTGATACATCTTCCCACCATTTAAAAATTCCATCACAAATGATTGATACAGGTGGTCCTTGTTCCGGATCAATAAAGTTCGGATCAAGTCCTTCAGCAAGTAATTTTTGCACTTGCGCGAGTTCTAATTCTTCTATGGCTTTAATTAAAGCTTGCTGCTGGGTGGTTAACATGACCATCTCTCAAAAATATATTAGGGCTATTATGCCTAATCTCTTCTGAAGATTTTAGAGGTTGATTGCATCGCATTGCAAACCTAATGTTGTGAATAGTTTTATTTTCATTAAATATAAAAAAAAGCCCCGAAGGGCTTTTTAGGATTTTAAATTAAACTTCATCATCAATGAATTCTGGTTGACCACCTCTCGGGTGTTCCTTTTTCTCAAAAGTATGTTCAAGGCTACGTTTTAATTTTTCAATCGCTCCATGAATTGAAGCATCAATATTTCCTGCTTTATGGTGTACTGCAACTGGTTTCAAACCTGAAGGACGCGCTTCAATCATACAGTGGATATCTTTGTCACCACCTTTGTCCCCATTTTCATCACTAAAATGAACCGAAAAATGCGTAATACGTTCGCTATGACGTTGGAATTCTTGAGTAAGTTCTGCACGTACATAAGTAATTAAACGTTCGCTGTTATGGATGTTTTTATCTGTGCGGATTTCAATATTCATAAATACCATCCTCTCTTTCTTACTGTGGATCTTTTCTATGCAAAACTTTTTTATGTTGGCATGTTTTAAGCATGCATGAACTGACTTCAATTGTACATTTTGATGGTGTAATGGTTTGTTATCTCCTGACTTAAACGTACTGCTTTTAATTTATTTTGAAGATCTTCATACCTTCAATATCAGTCCATCTATAAAAATATGCAAGCTGATTTTTTAAATTTTTATGAAAAATTGAACAAAAGGAGAGCAATCGTGTCCAAATCTTATCTATCTGGAGCAGAGCTTATTGAGCAAATCCAGAAGTCTCCTTATTCACGTGATTTAATCGGATATCACGGGCAACCGCCACAAGTTAAATGGCCTAATAATGCAAAGGTTGCTGTACAATTTGTTCTTAATTATGAAGAAGGTGGCGAAAAACATATAGAGCATGGCGATGATGGTTCAGAACAGTTTTTATCAGAGATTATTGGTGCCGCAAGTTACCCAGCTAAACATATGTCGATGGACTCTATGTACGAATATGGTTCACGTGCTGGTTTTTGGCGCATTCATAATGAATTCCAAAAGCGCAAACTTCCAATGACCATTTTCGGAGTTGCAATGGCGCTTGCCCGCAATCCTTATATTGTAGAAGCGATTAAGCAAGCCGACTATGATGTAGTTTCTCATGGTTACCGCTGGCTTCACTATCAAGATACGGATATTGAAATCGAAAAGAAGCATATGGAACAAGCTTTAACTGTTTTAGAAAACTTGTTTGAAAATAAAACTATAGGTTGGTACACCGGACGTGACAGTCCTAATACACGTCAGTTACTCGCAGAGTTTCCACAAATACAATATGACTCTGATTATTATGGCGATGACCTGCCTTTTTGGACAACGCTTACCAATGCTAATGGTGCATCACGCTCTCATCTGATTATTCCTTATACTTTGGAATGTAATGACATGAAGTTCTGCTCACCAGGCGGATTTAATAGTTCAGAACAGTTTTTTCAATATTTGAAAGATAGTTTCGATGTGCTGTATGCAGAGGGAGAAACTGCACCAAAAATGATGTCGATTGGAATGCATTGCCGCATTTTAGGGCGTCCGGGCCGTTTTAAAGCACTACAGAAATTTCTCGACTATATCCAAATGCACGATCGGGTCTGGATATGTCGTCGTCAAGATATTGCTGAACATTGGTATAAAAATCACATAACTAAATAATTGATTTTTAATTTTCAAAATCCTTAGGCGAACCAAAACTCGCTATTGGCACTGTTATTGCTAAAACTCTATATCAAGACAACGAGTTTAGGAATAACAGTGTTTTTAGCCGAGTTTAATCAAGCCCCACCAGAACAACTCAAGACTTTGTTAAAAAACTGTGTCCACATTCAAGCATGGGCCGAAAAAATCATCTCAAATCGTCCCTATTCAACAAAAGTATCTCTTTTGGAATATGCAGAACAATTAAGTCAAATGTGGTCATGGCAAGAGATACTAGCGGCTTTAGCAACCCATCCAAAAATTGGTGAACGCCAGGCTAAGAAACAACTCAATGCAAAAGAGCAGAATTTTTCATCTAAAGAACAAGCTGGCATTTCTTTAGATGAACAAACACAACAAGCTCTGCTACAAGGCAACATGGATTATGAACAAAAGTTTGGCTTTATTTTTTTAATTAAAGCGGCAGGCCTCAGTAGCGATGAAATTTTAAAAAAGCTACATGAACGACTACAAAACGACTTAGCTATCGAAAAAACAATTGTACATGAGCAACTTGCAGCGATTGCTCTATTACGTCTATCTCAGGAAATACAAACATGATCAGCACTCATATTTTAGATACGAATTTAGGTAAACCAGCTGCAGACGTAGAAGTGAAGTTGTTTCATGCAGCAACCCATGAGCTGATAGCGACAGCAACCACTAATCAAGATGGTCGAGTGAGTGATTTTGGAATAACAGACTTTGCAGAAGGTGCTTATCAACTTGAATTTGAAATTGCCCCTTATTTTTCATGGCAGCAAGTCAAAACTTTTTTCCCGCGTGTTTGTATCCAATTTTTCATAGAAGACATTAATCAGCATTATCACATTCCATTACTGATCAGTCCGTTTGCTTACTCCACTTATCGCGGTAGCTAACTCAATTATAAATAGGAGAAAAATATGAATCATCAGCAAAAAAATGTGATTTCTCCAGAGCATGAATATTTAGGAATTTCCAAAAGTTTTGCTTACGGCTTACAGCATGTGCTGACCATGTATGGTGGCATTGTAGCCCCGCCTTTGATTATTGGAACGGCAGCTGGCTTAAGCTCAGCACAAATCGGAATGCTCATTGCAGCGGCCCTATTTGTAGGTGGATTGGCAACCCTGATCCAAACAATCGGAACCAAATATTTAGGCGCAAAATTACCTCTGGTACAGGGTGTATCTTTCGCGGGTGTTGCAACGATGGTCGCCATTATCACTACAGGCGGTGGTTTACCTGCTGTCTATGGCGCGGTCATTACTGCATCTCTAATTGGACTGTGTCTTGCACCTTACTTTTCTAAAATTATTCGTTTTTTCCCACCTGTTGTGACAGGATGTGTCATCACGATTATTGGTCTATCTTTGTTACCCGTTGCGATTCGCTGGATGATGGGTGGGAACAATAAAGCACCTGACTGGGGTAGCGTAGAAAATATCTCTTTGGCACTGCTGACCTTAGGCATTGTGATTGTTCTAAATATGCTGCCGCAAGCAGGCATCCGACGCATATCAATTTTGTTGGCTATTGTTACCGGTACTATCCTCGCCTACTTTATGGGTTTTGGTGATTTTAGTCAGGTGAGCTCAGGCGCATGGCTGCAATTTCCTCACCTATTTGCATTCGGTTTACCGACTTTCGAGCTCAGCGCTATCTTGTCGATGTTGATCGTCACTTTGGTGATTATGACTGAAACCACAGCCGATATTATTGCTGTTGGAGACATTGTAGGAACTGAGGTAGATGCTAAACGTATCGCCAATGGTGTTCGTGCGGATATGTTTTCCAGTGCTTTTGCCCCTCTCTTTGGTTCATTCATGCAAAGCGCTTTTGCCCAAAATGTTGGACTGGTTGCGATCACAGGCATCAAGAGTCGATTTGTCGTAGCAGCAGGCGGTGTCATTCTGATTATTTTGGGTCTACTACCTATTATGGGTCGTTTGATTGCAGCGATTCCAATGCCCGTACTTGGTGGTGCAGGTTTGGTCTTGTTTGGGTCGGTTGCAGCGAGTGGAATTCGCACTTTGGCAAAAATTGATTATAACGATCAGAAAAATTTAATTATTGTCGCAACTGCTTTATCAGCTGGGATGATCCCAATTATTAACCATGAGTTTTATGCTCATTTCCCGGTTTGGGTACAAACTTTGTTCCATTCGGGCATTAGTTCAACTTGTCTCTTTGCTATCTTGTTGAATTTATTATTTAATCATTTACCTTCATTTCGTAGCTCGCGCACCCCACATTTAAGCCAAACAATAAACACAAGAAATACTCATTAAAGATTTAGTTTTTAGCGCCCCACTTCGGTGGGCTTTTTTTTAACCGTTGATCAAATTTGGCTTCATTTTTGCTTAAGACCCTGTATCCTTAGCGTGCTTTATTTGGGGGGAGATCATTTAAATGCAATTAAAGCAACTTGCGGCGACTTGTGCCTTGTTATCTGCAACTGCCATGGTTCAGGCAAAACCAATTTGGCAAGATTTTAGTGTGACTGGACTTTATGGTGAAAACTATGAAGTTGTAGATGACAAAGAAACCACGATTACTTTGGAATATGCAGCAAAAGTTAAATACGCTGATGTGTTTTTCTTTATGGACCGCATGCGTGGTGAAAATGACCACAAGAGTACTTACTTTGAGTTATCACCACGACTAAGTTTAGGCGAAGTGTCTGGTAAAAAATTGTCGTATGGCCCAATCAAAGATGTACTCATTAGTACTACTTGGGAAGGTAACAGTGAAGACGGCAACAACTTCGACAACTTCCTTTATGGTTTTGCAGTTGATTTAGATATCCCATATTTCCAATATGCAAATTTAAACTTCTACCGTGCAAATAATGAGAACACTGACGACGATTATCAAATGACATTCGTTTACGGCGTTCCATTAAAATTAGGATCTGAAGATTTCTTGGTAGATGGTTTCCTTGACTGGTCAACTGCTGAAGGCGACCATGCCAGCGAGTTGAACTGGACAACTCAGTGGAAATGGAATGTAGGTAAACACATTTCTCCTGATACACGCCTATACCTCGGTATCGAGCACTCAGTATGGAATAACAAATTTGGTATTAAAGGTGCAGACGAAAATAACGTTAGTGCATTGGTTAAATACCACTTCTAAAATCCAAATTTAGAAGATAAACAGCAAGGAAAATTCCTTGCTGTTTTTGTTTTTAATCAAGTGGATTACCCACAATATTACTAATAATCCCCTGCATAATATGTCCACCTTGTTCACGGCGTAATTCTTCATACCATGCTTGTGTAACGGCTTCATCTTTCATATGTGTCACATCACAACGTTTGCGCGCACGAAGTACCAATTCATTAGCACGTTCATTGCGCTTGTTTTGATAGCGACGTAAAGCATCCTCTAGCCCCAAAGTATTAATTTGCAGAGAACGCGCTAAATAAATCGCGTCTTCCATGGCTTGGCAGCCGCCTTGCCCAATATCAGGTGTCGTGCTATGTGCAGCGTCACCCAAAATCACTACACGACCTTTATAAAACTGTGTAAACGGTTCAATATCATGGATTTCTACCCGATTGGTTTTTTGCGGGTCTAAGCGTTCAATAAGCTGCTGTACGGGTTGACACCAATCAACAAAATATTGTTTTAAAAGTTTTTTATATTCATCTCGATTATTATCTAACCCTGCTGGTAAAGGCACATCTAAAAAGAAATAGAACTTTCCATCTGCAACTGGCATTAAAGAAGCTCGCTTGCCTTCGCCCACATAAGTCGTCCATTGTTGGGCTGGAGCCAACTCTTCAGAGATCTCAACCAACCCATTCCAATTTACATAACCTGCGTAACGGCGCTGTACTTGCTGCCCCAACACATAGGTCCGTGTAAGTGAATGAGTGCCGTCCGCCCCAATTAATAGATCGGCCTGCGTTGAGCTACCATCTGCAAAATGAACCTCGACATAATCAGCTTTGTCTTCAAGGCTGACCATTTTTTTGCCTAGATAAATCTGATCACGACCAAATTCATCCATCAACATATTTTGTAAATCAGCACGTGCAACCGGATAAGGTCTTTGGCCCACTTCTTCAATTAATGGCAGTAAACTGAATTGTGTCATCACATCTCCAGTTAAACCGTCCACATAGGCCAAATCATCCATTTGTCCACCAAGTTTGGCGATTTTGTCAGTTAATCCCAGATAGTTCAGACATTTCACACCATTCGACCACAGCGAAATTGCCGCGCCGACAGGAAGAATTTTTTCAGTTTGCTCAAAAATTCGAACTTGGTGACCAAATTTCTTTAATGCAATGCCTGTGGTTAGACCTCCCATTCCCGCACCAATAATCACCACATTCATAACACGCTCCTATAGATATTCACCTATAGGGTGCTTATGCTAAAAACATGCCATCGTTCAAAATTTATTTAGCTTTTCCACAAAACTGGCATGCACCATGCTTATATATTTATGTATAAAACTCGACTTGGCACGCTCCGTGTTAGCGCAGTTTTAAATGAAAAATCATGTTTTTAACAAGAAATACGGATACTCCATTATGGCAACATTGCACGCTCCAGCTTTTGAACTTCCTGAGATTTTGAATACTAAGACCAATTTGGCAGATGCCCGAATTGGTGCACAAGTCATTGAGTGTTCAGATGATTTCTTTGCAGAAGCAAAGCGTATGCTGCAATTTGATGCACCTATTTTTGTTGAAGATAAATTTGATGATAACGGCAAATGGATGGACGGATGGGAGACGCGCCGTAAACGTCACGCAGGTTATGATTGGTGTATCGTGAAGCTTGGTGTAAGTGGAAAAATCACTGCTCTTGATATTGATACCAGCTTTTTTACAGGAAATTACCCTGCCTCTGCATCATTAGAAGCATGTTATGCACCAAATGGGGACCTGACAGGGGCAAAATGGGAGAATGTTTTAGGAAATACTGAACTAGGCCCAAGCCAGCATCATATTTTTATGGTCAATAATGATGCACTTTTCACTCATATACGCCTTAATATTTTCCCAGATGGCGGTATTGCCCGTTTACGTGTCTATGGTGATGTTCATATTCAGGTAACTGACAGCGAACAAACTCTCGATTTATTGGCTCTCGAAAATGGTGGCCGCGTTGTTGCCTATAGTGATGCTCATTTTGGACACCCGCGTAATTTGATTAACCCAGGCCGTGGCGTCAACATGGGCGATGGGTGGGAAACCAAACGCCGCCGTGCACCGGGTTATGACTGGTGTATTCTTGCGTTGGGTAAAAGCGGAAAAATTGAAAAGCTTGAAATTGATACAGCTCATTTTAAAGGGAACTTCCCTGCCCAAGTATCTATTCAGGCGGTTTACCTTGAAAACGCAACCGATGCACAGTTAATTCCTCAAAGTATGTTCTGGTCTTATTTACTTGAAGCTCAACCGATGCAAATGGACCATATTCATGAATATGTGAATGAGATTTTACAACATGAAAAAATCTCGCATATTCGTATTAACATGATTCCAGATGGTGGTATTAGCCGTGTTCGTTTATGGGGAAAAATTGCCAAGTCATGATGATGAATACTGTTCAAATTCAGCCCTTAACAATTGAAAACTTTCAGCCCTTCGGAGAAGTCATCTGTTGTGACGGGCATGACTTTTTTCATATTAATGATGCCCACACCGAGCGCTACCATGCGCTCGTTGAAACTGAAATTGAAGGGGAAGCAAAAGCAGGAATTAGTATTTTCCGTAATATTAAGACAAGTGTGCTGCCTTTAGAGATTTCAATGTTAGAGCGTCATCCGAAAGGCTCTCAGGCATTTATTCCACTACAGCAACAAAAGTTTTTAATTATTGTTGCACCCGCTTTGGATGAAAATACTCCTGATATTTCAAAGTTATGTGCTTTTATTTCAAACGGACAGCAAAGCATCAATTATCGGGCAGGCACATGGCATCATCCTTTGCTTACCTTTGAAGCACCAAGTGATTTTGCAGTAGTAGATCGAATTGGAGGGGGAGCGAATTGTGATATTTTTCAATTTCCACATGCTATAAAAATTACGACCTAAATTAAAATATACAGATCTGTCTAATTTAATGGTCTAAACCTTAATAGCAGGAATCGTTGTGGTGATTTCTAACAATCTTAGGTTTATATAAAAAAACCCCGCTAATTGAGCGGGGTTTTTTCATTTTTCTAAACAGTAATATCAGCTAAGTTACCCTTCTGCTCAAGCCACTGCTTACGATCTGCCGAACGCTTTTTCGCAAGCAACTTGTCGAGTAAACCTGCCGTTAAGTGAACATCATCTAGGTCGAGCTGAACTAAACGACGCGTGTTCGGATCCATAGTCGTTTCACGTAATTGAATCGCGTTCATCTCACCCAATCCCTTGAATCGGGTAATTTGCGGATTACGATTACCTTTAATATTTTTCAAAATAGTTTCAAGTTCATCATCATCAAGCGCGTAATGAACATCTTTACCAATGTCGATACGGAACAATGGTGGCATTGCCACATACAAATGTCCTTCTTCAACCAATGCTGGGAAGTGTTTAACGAATAAAGCACAAAGCAAAGTCGCAATGTGTAAACCATCCGAGTCAGCATCGGCCAGAATACAGATTTTGCCATAACGTAATTCAGATAAATCATCACTGCCCGGATCTACACCAATCGCAATCGCAATGTCGTGAACCTCTTGAGAAGCCAATACTTCATCTGAAGAAACTTCCCATGTGTTTAAGATTTTTCCACGAATTGGCATGATCGCCTGAAAGTTTTTATCGCGCGCCTGCTTGGCACTACCGCCAGCAGAGTCACCCTCGACAATAAACAGTTCACTGTCCTCACGTGTTTGACCAACACAATCTGCTAACTTACCTGGTAATGCAGGGCCGGAAACAATTTTTTTACGCTCGACTTTCTTGGCTGCTTTTAAACGACGACCTGCTTTAGAAATCGCCATTTCTGCCAGCTGCATGGCAATTTCAGCATGTTGGTTGAGCCAGAGTGCGAAAGCATCTTTAGCAATATTTAAAACAATATTTGATGCTTCACGACTCGAAAGACGCTCTTTGGTTTGACCTGAAAACTGCGGTTCTTGGAACTTGAGCGACAATATATAGTTCACGCCATCCCAAACATCTTCTGCCGAAAGTTTGAGGTTTCGTGGTAGCAAATTACGTAACTCACAGAACTCACGTAACGCTTCTGTTACACCTGAGCGCAAACCGTTCACGTGAGTACCGCCTTGCGCGGTTGGAATTAAGTTGACGTAACTTTCTTGAACCTGCTCACCGCCTTCTACATTCCAACAAATTGCAAATTCACATGCCGCACGATCTGCCTGACCATTACTCACAAAAGCAGGATTTGGCAAGATTTCACGGTCTTGCAACTCATCCATCAAATAATCGACGAGGCCATTTTCAAATTGCCATTCGATTTTTTCATCGTTAATTTGATCGATATAAATAATTTTTAAACCAGCAGCTAAAACAGCTTTGGCCTTTAAATTGTGTTTAAGTGCTTTTAACGCAAATTTTGGACTATCAAAATATTTAGCTTCTGGCCAAAAATGTACAGTTGTACCTGTCGCACGTTTTGGTGCTTTGCCTTCTAGCACTGCTAAAGGTGCTACTGGTTCACCTTGCTCAAAGGCCATCTGGTATAGGTTACCCTGACGTTGAACTTCGACCTCAACACGTGTTGATAAAGCGTTTACAACCGAAATCCCCACACCATGCAAACCACCTGAAAATTGGTAGTTATCGGTACTGAATTTACCACCGGCATGGAGCTTGGTCAGAATGATTTCGATACCACTTTGTCCATATTCAGGGTGAATATCGACCGGCATACCACGGCCGTTATCTTCAACCGACAACGAACCATCTTTATAAACCGTGACACATATTTTGTCGGCATGACCAGCTAATGCTTCATCAACAGCATTATCAATAACTTCTTGGGCTAAATGGTTAGGTCGAGTCGTATCGGTATACATCCCTGGACGACGACGAACAGGGTCTAAACCAGAAAGAACTTCAAGCGATTGAGCCGTATATTGTGTCACGTTGTACGTTTTCCTTATTTGATGGTGTGCGCAAAGAATTCGATCACTAACGGTAATTTTTCTTCAAAATCTTCCATAGCATGATTGCCATGAGCATCCGTCAAAATCAATGAGGATGGCGTTGCAGCACTATAATAGCGTTGTGCTTGACGATAATCCAAAATTTCGTCGCCTTGTTGTAATAAGACGAGTATTTTGTCGGCATTTTCAGGTTGTTTCAGTTCCAGTTGTTGTAACTGCCGTAACTGAACATGGTCAATTGACCATTGATCATTCACCACATAGGGCATACTTTCAACTTGAAATAACTCATCAAACAGTTTCCATGGTTGCATAGCAGGGTTAATCAGTACAGCTGGAACATTATATTTCGCGACAAAATATGTCGCAAAAAACCCGCCAAGGCTACTACCAACTAAAGCCACGTCTTGTAACGATTCAATAAGCTCTGAAACTTGCCCAACCACTAGATCAGGAGATCTATTTAAGTCTGGCAAATGCACATTTATGCCCAATTCGCTACAATACTGCTTAAGGCTCAGCCCTTTAATTGAAAGAGAGCTACTATTAAAGCCATGGAGGTAGATAATATTCATATATTTTCCCTCTAAATTGAGAATAAACTCACATTTTTGTTCTCAGTTTGTATATAAAAACACTATTGTCAGACAAGAAAAACCACTCAACTAACCATTCATCAGTATTTTAAAAACATGTGTTATTTAAACTACTAAGATGGAAACGTTAGCTGCCGTTGATAAAAAGTACAGCTTAAAACGTCGGTTATAACGTATATGGGGAAAAGATATGCCGAGCTTAACACCACTACATGAAACTTATTGTAAATGGGATCGTACGCCACCTAGTCAGGCAGACGTATTAGAAGGTTTAGCTCAACTGTTCAGTACCAGCTTAAATGGTGTACATGAATTAATTCAAGTTATTAATATTGAAGTATTAAAAAATGCTTTTGGTGTGAGCACACAAAATGCTAAAAACTTTCAAAAACGACCATTTGTGCAAAAGGCATATCAATTTTCTTATGGTGCTTTACAAAAATATGGTAGTTGTTTTTTAGCGCCAAGCTTACGTCATATTATTGAAAAATATCCTACACTTCACGAAAAACCACTCACCCCCAGCCTACATTTTTTAGTCGGCATTTTGAATGGGATTTTTGGAGATTATCTACTTAAACAGCATAGCCCCCTCGCCTTACCTATGGTGCTATACGATCACTACGGTGCAATACAACAAGGGGAACTTGCAGGCCGTATTGTGATTTTAGCTCATGGTTTGTGTATGAACCATCTGACTTGGTCAAATGCACACTATGGTGGAATTGGAGAGCGCCTTTTAGCGCAGCGTGACCATAACACCATGCTGTATTTAAATTACAATACAGGACGACGCATTTCAGCGAATGGACGCAGTTTTTCAAACTTATTAGAAGACTTGGTCCAACGTAATCCAAGAATTACCAGCATCGATATCATTGGCCATAGTATGGGCGGACTGGTTTCTCGTAGTGCCTTGTTTTATGGCAAACAAAATATGTATCAATGGATCCATATGGTCGAAAATCTAGTCTGTATTGGCTCTCCACATCATGGGGCAGTTTTGGAGCGCTTTGGCTTTACCATACAAGATAAACTTGGGGCTTTCCCTTTTGTGGGTTTACTCGGTCAACTGGTTAATATTCGCAGTAATGGCATTTTAGACTTACGCCACGGTAGCGTTCGTGATGATGATTGGGAACATATGGATGCCCGTATTGGTATGATGGATGATAACCGCGCCCCTGCTCCGCTACCTTCCCATATCAACACCTTTTTAGTGGCAGGGACCTTAGAATTTGAAAAGGTGCGCAATAAAGCGTTGACCGTAATTGGCGACTACTTAGTGAGTGTAAAAAGCGCGCTAGGCGAACACCCTAATCCACGTTTTCAGCTTAAGGTTCCAGACTCACATAAAGCCGTGTTTTATGGTTTAAATCACTTTGAAATTCAGTATCACTCGAGTGTTGCGGAACAGATTACTCGCTGGTTATATCCTCATGTGAATGATTATGTTCAAGAAGGTATTCAAACTCATATTATTGATATGCCGAACTATAAGCTCGAAGATTTAGAAGGAATTGTAGAGACTTAAAAAAGCCCAACTTTTGTTGGGCTTTTTTACAGAATCTGAAAATATTTTAAAAAGAGTTCTATAACTATTATTTATCTTTAAAAAATAAGTTGTCTTTACTATCTAAAACTTCATCAGAATAAAGATAGTATTTTCCTTTCTTAAAGACTACTTTTCCTAACTTTTCACCACTTTGAACATTAAAGAAATATAGCTCGTTATTTTTCTCTTTTACTTTGCACATATAGGATTTATCAACCTGAAAACCTATAATAGAGTACACACATTTTTTTGGTGCTAATGTTAAAGTTGATTCTATCGTCGCAACATTTCCACCTGATAGTTCTTCTGAACTATAATAATGATAAGTACCATTCCACTTATCTGTATTTGCAAATGTGTTAACAGAAAAAGCCAGCAATAATAAACAAAATTTTTTCATTTAATTAATTTATAAACAATCAAGCTAAACTATTATAACCATATCACAATATAATAAAATATTTTCTTATTTTATAAATCAACCCTTAAAATAATTTTTTGAAAATTAATTCTTATCACTATTACCAAATATAGAGAAATATATGAAAGAAATTGTTGTTTTTGACTTGGATGGGACATAACTATCCGATGACTCTACAAAGGCATGGTTAACAGATAAATTGAAATCTAATATTTTTAGATTTATCGCTGCACTTATTGTTACGCCCATCGCTTTACCTCTTATGAAATTTAAATCTAAAGGTGCTTCATTGTATTTATGGATTGCAACGTATAGCTTGAACGAAGAAGAATTAGAATACAGCTTTAAAAATTTCTCTAAGGATATCAATGAAATTACTTCCGGTTCATTATATTGGTTTGAGCAAGGTATAGCCAAAGTTAAAGATCATTTAGCCAATGGAAGAATTGTGTTTATTGCCACGGGTGCACCAGAAAAGTTAGCGAATGTTTTACTCGAGTCTATCAATCTAGATGTACGAATTATTGGTACTCCTCTACAAAACAAGCTGGGAGGATGGATAAGTGGGATACATTGTAGGTCTGAAGAAAAAGTAAGAAGATTGAATAAGTTTGATATCAAACAACCTTGGCTTGCAACATACAGTGATGATATTGAAGATGACTTACCTATTTTGATTGGCGCTAAATTACCCTATTTAGTTAATGGGGATAACAATAAAATTAAAAATATTAAATTGGTTTTAAAAGTTATAATATTGTTTATAGAAGCTGTCTAACAAATAATTAACTAAAGATAATATAGGCACTTTTAGCAATAAAAGTGCCTATAAAAGTGATTTTATATATTTATAAGCTATCTACCGATTAATTTGATTTTTAACGTATCTTCACAACAAGTTAGATAAAAATCTTATCAAAATCTAGAATTACAGAAATATATTAGATATTCATTAAAACCACTTTTAATAAAATAATTTTATATCTTCTAAATAAATATAATGATTCATGACTCTAATCAATTTTTTCAAATTCTAAATACCATTCGCTTCCCACATTTCAACAGCTTCTTGACATTGTTCAAGAGAATGGAATGCAAATACTCTAGTATCTTTCATAGTAATTCTAATAGCATCAGAATTTAAATCGAATACATTTTTCTCAACAGAGCATTGATAATTCTTTAGTTTATAACCGTTTAATTTCTTACATTTTGGTTGTTCTAACTTTTCATCAAAAGTATACCAATCATTTAAGGTTTTACCCATACAAGTAATTTTATTCTGAGCATCCATTTGCGGTTTTGAATTTTCCATTTTTTTATCTTTTACTTGAGAAACAGTAGTTTCTTTTATTAGTGAGTCATTAGAGTTACTTAACTGTGACTTTATAACTGAATTTGATTCTTTTTGCTGTTCAATAGATGCATTAGATTCTTTTTCCAGTTTGTTAAAATCATTGCAAGCCGTCAAAAATAGAAAACTTAGCGCTATTAAAATTTTATTCATTACCAATCTCATAATGTTGAATTATCTAAAAAAGTAGTAGGATCTACTAGATCAGAGCGTCGTTGATAGGCATTATTGCCACGAACTGTTAATGGACTAGTATCTTTAGGATTAGAATACATCTCCAAATGTAACATCATACTTGGAACTTGTACTGTGAGTTTACCGACATAGCCAATAGTTTGCCCACGTTTTACATCATCTCCAACTTTTACTAAGGACTTCCCTGCCAGAACCTCGCCATAACGTATAATATGTTTTTTATGTACAATTTCAATTACATCAGTACCAGAATAAAAACCTTTTACTACACGGACTTTTCCATCAGCCATCGCTCTAATTTCAGTTCCTGTCGGTGCATACAGATCACAACCTGCGTGTTTACGTTTTCCACCACTACGATTAGAACCAAATCGAGCAAATCCATTTTTATATGAATTTGTCCGTGCCTTTAAAGGGAATAAATATGAGTCATCATCTTTTGGCTTATCTATTCTTATTTCAATAACTGGCATAGGATTCTTCAATATAGCGGTATAAAGTACTTGTTCTTTACTATCAACATCTACAACAATTTCAATTTTCTTTCCTTCTTCGCCCCGATGTTTTTTTAATCCAATCCCATCTTGTCCAGTATAATGTGTTCTTTTTGCACCATTATACTTAATTGAATAAGCTAGATTTTCTTCCTTACCTGTCTCTTTATTGATTGTTTTAATAGTAAAAGCGACATCACTACCATACTGTTTGGTTAAAGGATTACCATTTTTCTCTGTATGAACATTCTCTGTTTTTCCTAATGAAGGAATAAAATCAATTAAGTAATCAACAAAGCTCTCTTCTTTCTTAGATGACGTTTCTTTCGCTGGTGTTGTTTTTGCTGGCACTGTCTTACTTGGGGGATTTGAAGATACTCGAGGCATCTGTATTGTTGTAGCCGCAGAATTTAAGTTAACATTGATTACGGAAATACTTGGATCATTTCTTAATGTCAAAACAGGTTTCTTATTTGAAAGTAGCAATTTATAAACAAATGCATTCAACATTTTTAATTGAATAAAGCCATTACTATCCGTTATTTTTTCTATTTCTCTACCTCTATATGAAACAAAAAACTTATTATTTTTTAAAATTTTACCTTTACTATCATATATCTTCAATTTCACACTGACTAGCCCTAATGGGACTGATATACAGCTATTTTCCATTCCTTTAGTTACAGATATTGTTTTTAGTTTTTGATAACCTTTACTTCCATTTACCAATATATCTAAATTTTCTCCCTCTTCTGCAATTATACCAGTTTTTATTCCTGAACTATCAGAAGTATGCTCTTTGATCTTACCTTTATATCTTACGAAAAACCTCATATTCGTTATTTTTCTATTTGTGTCACTTTCTATTATCGCTATATCAAATTTTATATCTTTAGAAGCATTCGTTTTCACCTCATCTTTCTTCAAATCAACAGTTTTCTGTTCCACAACAACAACTTTTTCTTGTTTTGGCTCTGGTTCAGCAGGTTTTTGTAAGACAGATTGAATTTTAATATCTTCACTTACACTTAATTCAATAGATTGTTTTTTATCAGAGGCTTGTGTGATGACAGCTGATTGTTTGCCATCTACTTTAATTATAATTTTACTGCCTGGATGTCTAATAATAACAGGTAATAATCCTTGCTCATCTGACTCAGTATTTACAATAAACTTAGATTGTTTAAACTTACCACTATATTCAGATTCAATAGTTACTTTTTTATTTTTTGTTATTTGTCCTATTTGGTTTTTTAATATTATATATATTTTTCTACTACAACAGCTTTCTAAGTCATAATGGTTAAACATCTCAATATATCTACTAATATGAACATTATTTCCATCTACTTCTTTATAATTTCCTTTAAAACCTGATATACCTAAAAAAGAACCTAATCCTCCTTCCCCAACTAAATGAGCACCTGCAATAGCTCCTGATTCAGTAATTTCAATTCCATTTATTATTTTCCCATAGTATTCATTAAAACTTCTATTTCTTAATCGTTTGCAAAGAAGATCTATCCATTCTCCAATGATCTGAATTTGCTTAGCAGGGGATTTCAAAAAGTCTGATAAAGAATTAACACCATTATGTCCAACCCAACTCCCGGACCAATCGTTTGCTTTGGTTTTATCAGAATTATCTTTCCAATGCTTATAATAACCAAGATCAATCAGTGCAGCTTCCCCAAACTGAAAAAAACCAATATAACCCCGAGAATTTTTATTTTGGCTTGCTCTAATGTTTACCGGTGCCGTTAAGGGTAAACTTAAATCTGATGAAGATTCCATTCTTGAAACGGCACAAATAAATCCATAACGCGTTAACGGATATGATTTTTGATTTATAGATTTACCATTTTTCATTTATTTAAGTCCTCAAAACTAAATCGTTTAATATCAATTTTTTTATTATTGATATATGAACTTAAAATAGGTTTCATTTTTTCAAAATTCCCCAATCCAGGGCAGCTTAATTCCACACCATTTTTATTAGCTTTTTTTGTTGGAAAAAACTTATCTTCGAACATATCATAGCGACCTAAATTTCTAAAATATGAAAAATAATTACCATTAGTGTCATTAATGATATTTATATCACTATGATCATTTTTTAGATAAGCATAATAAACTTGGTATTTATTTTTATTCACTTCAATAACTTGGCATTCCCCTGTTGACATCCATTGAGCATCTTTTGGGTTTAAGCCAATAGTCTTTACAAGCTTTGCTTTATTGCTATCTTCCCAAATTTGTTTACAGGGGACATTAACTTTATCAATTTTGATACTTTCATTTTTATTTTTGAAGCTATCCCAAATTTTTTCACAAGCATTTTCTTCAGCAAAAGCTTGTATTGAGATAAATGTGCTCAGTAGCAATGTTAGACTGCGTTTCATCTTTTATACTCCAAATTTATTAAAATCATCTTCTAGATCATCTTTATATTCATCATCTAGCGCTTCTGCAAGCTGGCTCTGAATTCCATCATCTACAAAATCCCCAGTATCATGATTATAAATATCTTCATTTAATTCCTTCGTTGGTATAATACTTTTATTGTCATTATTGCTAATAAATTGAATTTCAACAGTATCTGATGAGTCACTAAATATTCTTGGTGTTCGGCCCATTTCATCTAACATCCCAATATATTCCGTATTCTTTGTTTTATTGATAACTTTAAGTCTAATCTCCTCTTTCAAGTTTTCTAAATTGAAAATATCACTAAAATCAAATCTTCGACTAAAAATTCCACTCTCAGGCATTTTCGGCAACTCAGCATTTACTGTTGCCCCACTCGTAAATAAATGCTGCCCAGCTTTACTTTCAAACTTACCGCCTGTTGTTGAAAATACGCCATTAGCATTAATTTTGAGCTGTGAACCACCTGCTGTTAATACAATTTCTTTTGGACTCGTAAGCTCGATTTTTTCTTCAGTAGAAATGAGCTTGATGACCTTCTTGGCAATTGCTTCAATAGCATCATCTTGTGCTTGCAGTTCGAGCTTTCCTTTTGCTGCATAAGCACGGAAACCCTTTTGCGCGGCAAACAAACTGATTTTGTCTTGTGCGTGCCCAATGATATTTTTCTGCGCACTCAAATTAATTGAACCGCTGGCACTTTCTGCAATATCTTGCGAAGCTTGCAAAATAATATTTTCAGGTGTCGTCAAGGCAATCCCATTTGGCGATGCTAATAACATCAAGGCTTGTCTAAAAATTTTGCCTTGTTCTTGCTGTTTAGTATCGGAACTGCTTTCTAAACCTTGGGTATAACCCTCCATAAAGCCTTGTAAAGAACTCAATGCTTTAGAAGGTGATACTTCCAATTTACTGCTTTTACTAAAAGTTCCGCATACACTCATCATGTCGAAGTCTTTAGTCTCAACATTAGCTAAGACCTTTCCAACCTCTTGAATACTTTCAAATGGATTTTTATGAATGCGGTCTTTAATACTGGCAAGTTTTCCTTTAACGATGTCGGCACCATGCTCTTCAACATTTTCAATAAATGCTTTTAAATTTTCTACTGCATCTTTGGCATCACTAAAGAAAGCATTAAACTCATCTACAACGCCTTTTGCATTTCCCCCTAGCGCACCAATATCTTGAATAAAGCCACCACAGTCTTTTAAAGCGTGAATAGGATCGTTATTAATTCCTTCTTTAAAGAGGTTTACCGTACTATCTAATGCCTGTCCTGTAGTTTTTAGCTCAAGTGACTGGATGAATTTAGGTAAGCGATTAATCACGTTCAAAGCATCAGTCTGTTGCTTGGCTGCAACTTCGCTGAGCATTTTCATGCTTTCATAACCTTGTGAAAGTAAGGATTGTGCTTGGGCGGCCTCTAGATGGTCTGCAATAGCTTGCTCTTGTGCATAGGTACTGATGAGCATGCCTTTACCTGCACGCACAGCTCCCCAAGCATCTGTTCTTAGCTCAAAGCCTTCTCCACGGCCTTGGCTCGTCGCTTGTTCTTTCGGATGGCTTAAATTACCCAAATTCAGCTGTGTTGCTGCATGACTACTTTGTAATTGGGTACTAATTTGCCCCGTTGTGTCATCAAAGCGTAATTGGTTAAAACCACTACCACTGATTTCCTGACTGCGAATTCCGCTTAGTTTTTTAGTATCAGGAAGCTGCCCTTTCACATCGAACTTGGTTGGTGAGCGCTGTGCTTCATGAATGCGTCCAGTCACAAATGGACGGTCAATATTGCCATCAAAGAAGTCAATGACAACCACCTCACCAATACGTGGCAAGAAACGTGCTCCATAGCCCTCGCCTGCCCAAGGGGTCAGTACATCCACCCAAGCCGAGTCCGTATCGTTATCATTGCTACCTGCACCACCATCATGGCCATGATCATCACTACGGGTAAATAGAAAACGTACCTTAATACGTCCCCACTCATCGACATGAATGGTTTCTCCCTCTGGCCCCACAACTTTCGCTCTTTGTGGGTAAGCAATTGGGCGATGCTGTTCTGGATTATATTCAGGTGCCGTCTTGATCTGACGGCGTATTAGGGTCAGCTCATTGCCTTGGCGCTCAATATCATCATAACCATGTTTATCCCAACGACTTTGGGTTAACAACTGGCTCACTTGCTGATGTAAATCTTTTGGTAAGTTATTTTGGTTATAGAAGTTTTTAGCAATAATCAGGAACTCTTGATCTGCTCCTTCATGCTGATCAATTTCAGGATGCTCCTGTAAATTAAACCAATAGCCGACTTGACTATCACGGACGCTACTATAAGCCTTAAAATATTTGGCCCGACTCGCATGCATGTTGGTGAAGTGCTGATTTAATTTTTCTAATTGGCCACTGCCTGAAGCTGTTGCCTGATCTTCCCCTTTCAAATCTTGCATCCAAGCAGGACTAACATGCCATGCTTGTTCAAGGCTCAAACTCGCTGAATCAAATTGCTCTGAATGTAGGTGTGTAGTGATAACTGAACCTATACCTTCTTCATGTGCTAGAGCATCAGGTTGCCAACGTTGCACATGTACAGCAGTCGGCTGTAAAGACCGCACCGCAACAAAACCTGTAATGCTATCTTGATATTCTGTTGCACTACTTCTGTGATAGCGAATACTACGACGTGCTAAAGCTTGGTACTGGCTATTGTCATCAATGAGTCTTAGTTTTTGAGGTTGTATAGGTGCAGTAAAGTGAGGAACAAAAAGCTCTGCTTCATCAATGAGCCAACTAACGCCTTCACTTCGCCACAAGCGTGTAAGAAAGTCATAATCAGATTCATTGTGCTGCATGATAAATGGGCGAATATCATAACTCTGGCTTAACCCACTAAGGTCGAGACTTAAACTTGTCGCAAAAAGCTGACTTTTTTCTTGCCACTCTTTAAATAAAACTTCCGTGACTTCAATAATGCTTTTATTCATAAAAACACGACTATTACGGCGCTTGTGCCATAAGTTTGTCGCGTCTTTTAAGGTGAGTTTATAAAGCGTTAAAGCACCGTCACTCTGGCCATAACTCGCTTCTGTCACAATTCCAGTAGTTCGAAATAATTGTCCAGAATCAGTGACCTGATCAACGGCAACTTGCACCCCTATAAACTGCTTCAATGCAATTTGTGCACTCGTCGAAAGACAAATTAACTCAGCTTCAACTCCCCCATTTAGCTGGTGTTGGCCTTCGATACGCTGTAAAAAAACTTGGTTATTGAGTAGTTCATTAGAAAATTGCACGTGAATCGCACGTTTCTGCGCACTTAACCCTATTTTTTCCAAAACATTAAAGATATTAAAAAGCATTTTTTATAATCATAAGGATATATAAACGGCTGCACTTTATAAAAAACAGAACTATCTGTCTACATGATTATGCTTTTTTTTAATTCGTTTTTTTATATTTTGACCTATTCCCAAGCAATAAAAAGCCCAACATAGTGTTGGGCTTTTTTATAGAGCTTTAAGCTCTTTTTTTGGTTGTCTTAAATACTGGATAAAAACGGAATAACTGCCATACACAAACCAATAATAGTAAGAGGAAATAAACCAATGACCAAACTGGTAAAGATTGACCTAAAAAGGTCCAATCAATTGCTGCACATTCACCTGAACCCGACAATACTTCTTGTAAAACCGTTTTCATTGGTAAGGCATCAATTAAATAATTTAAACCGGGGCCACAGCTTGGTACTTGATCTGGTGGTAAATGTTGCAACCAGACATGACGCCCTGCCACACCCACTGACCATAAAATTGCAATGCCTGCTAAAAATGCATAAAAACGTTTAACCGCATTGGAAACTGGGTTATGCAAAAAGGCTATGAGTGCTACAAGGCCCATCGCCATTAAGCCAACACGTTGAAAAATACAGAGCGGACATGGCTCTAAACCTTTTACATGTTCCAGATACAACGCAAAAGACATGCCGACTATACTTGCTAAAACAAGTAGTCCACTCACCAAACGGTAACTTAATCGCATGTAAAACCTCGTTTTATTATCGATATTGTTCAAGATACTGATCAAAACTGATCTTGGTATCTTGCTCAAGTTTTTCTTGCTGCTGTAAAGATTGCGCAGCCAACTGTTCAAAATGTTTCAAAGTTTCCACACTAAGCTCATGCTGTTCATAACTTTCAGCATGTAACTGAGCCATGTGGCTACCAAAACTCCAAGTTCCACCATGCTTTAACGTATCGTTAATGACATGGGCAGATAAAGTTTCATCAACTTCATCAATTCGTGCTTGCATGACCGCCAAAGCTGAACCATACAAGTCCGTTGCATAGGTCTGATCGAGTAGCTGTGCACAATCTTGCATTTTTGCAATATATAAACGTGCCCAATCTTCGATGTGATATGACCCTGTTAAATCTGTAATGGTTGCGTTTGGCGCTCGACCTCGGTTGACCACCTCTGTCTGATTTTTCTCAACCAAGTCTTGCTCAGAACATAACAAGTCTGGGCTATCACTTAACAGACAATAAAGTGCTAACACTTCAAGAAAGCCTGCTGTCGTTTCATCAACGCCAATTGCCGAGTATGGATTTACATCTACAGCACGTAACTCAACATAGCCCACGCCTCGATTTTTTAAAGCTTGAGACGGTGTTTCACCTGCTTGAGGCACCTGTTTTGGACGTACTAGACTGTAATATTCATTCTCAATCTGCAAAACATGATCATTAATTTGCAATGGCTCACCAGATGCATCATTTAACCCTAAACGGCTAAATGGTGGGTAAGGAGAATGAACGGCTTTTTGTAAACCATCCAGATAGCCAGACAAATTGTTGTAATGAATACCTAAGCTTTTTTGTGCTGAGTTTTGATAGCCCAATCGCCCCATACGGAGTGCTGTAGCATACGGTAAATAGTATGAACCTTTGATTAAAGGCAACAAATGATGTTTGTGTCCGGTCAAGAAACAACGACAGACTGTTGGGCTTGCGCCCACCAAGAACATGACCAATGGTGTTAAACGAATAAAATTACGAATAAGGCCAAAATAACGATGGCTACGGTAATCCTGCAAACTTAATGATTTTAATTGTTCGTCAGTTTCATGAGCTTGTAGCTCAGCAAAAAGGGTATCTGGGAAAGATAAGTTGTAATGCACCCCTGAAATGGTCTGCATACGACGACCATATCGAATTCCTAACCCACGGCGATATAGTGTTTTAAAACGGCCAATATTAGAAGTGCCATATTGCGCTAGACGAATGCGTTCTTCATTGTCGTCTAACATACATGGCATAGACAGCGGCCAGAGTTTTTCACCATTTTCTAAATGACGATGTACAACCGCATGAATATCGGTGAGCTCATGCAGAGCTTCTTCAATTGTTGGCTTAGGTGAGGTAATAAACTCCATCAACGCTTCTGAATAATCAGTCGTAATTTTTGGATGTGTTAAAGCTGAACCTAATGCTTTCGGATGTAACTCTTGTGATAAGAACCCATTACTTTGCATACGTAGGCTTTCACGCTCTATTCCACGTAACATGCCTTGTAGTAGCGACGAATCCACCCAAGCAGGAATAACTGATTGAGATGGTGTAGTGGGTTGACTCATGCATTTGCTCGCTTATTAAAGATCACTATATACAAAATCGTGAGATGATACGGTTACTTATATAATCACATCATTCCAGTTTGGCAATTTTTATCACAATCTTGTTATTTAAGACACGAAAGAATTGTGATTTTATTGAAGAATAATTGCTAAAGAGTTGTCAATATCATGAACGAACAAGACATTTTAAACTTCTGGTTTTCTCCTGAACACCGTTCACTTTGGTTTGCAAAAAGTGATGATTTTGACAAAAAAATCCGTGAAAATTTTTCTGATGTTCATCGACAGGCAACTCAAGCAGAACTCTGGTCTTGGCGAAAAACAGCAGAAGGTCGTTTGGCAGAGATTATTGTACTAGACCAGTTTTCTCGCAACATCTATCGTGATCAGCCCCAATCTTTTGCCTATGACAGCTTGGCATTAGCTTTGGCACAAGAAGCAATTAGTTTGCAACTCGATGCACAGCTTAATCCAGAGCAACGCTCTTTTTTATATATGCCGTTTATGCATAGTGAATCAAAATTGATCCATGAATTTGCCTTGAAACTATTTCAACGTCTTGGCAATGAAATTAACTTAAGCTTTGAGAAAAAGCATAAAGTCATTATTGATCGATTTGGACGCTATCCTCATCGCAATACCATTCTTGGACGTGTTTCTACTCCAGGGGAAACCGAATTTTTATTAGAACCGAACAGTAGTTTTTAAAGCTTATTAATTTTTAATGCTGAGTCATCTTTGTTTTAATGCTCAGCTGGGAGTTCACCATGAAATATCTCTCTCTTTGTTTAGCATTAGGCGCTGCCTTAACTTTAACTGCTTGTGCGACGACTCCAAGTAAACCAAAAACCTTTGATCAACTTGGCCAGTTTTCCGCATACCCTTTAAATGCGCAAACGTTTCGTATTAGTTTCCAAGCCGATCCGAATATGAGTTACGGTGCAGCTGAAGAAATCACTTTGGTAAAATCAGCACAAACGACCGTGCAAAAAGGTTTCCGCTTTTTTAAAGTACTGAATGACCCAAGTAACCAAAGTCAGAAACCACCACGTCAGGCTGTGGTTTATCCATCTGCGCCGAGCTTTTATCCTTATGGCTATGGTCGTCGCTATCCGGGTTTCTGGCATGATCCGTTCTATGATTTCCCACAAGTGGTCAATATCGATCCTGTTCAAGTGTCGTATACTATTGAATGTTATCGGGATCAAAAGCAGGCTCCTCAAGACGCTTTTGATGCAAGCTTGATCTTGAAATCACTCGGACAAAAATATGGATTGAGTCCGACAGGAGAGCTGTTGCCACCGCCCGAGCTTCCAGTAAAACAAAAATGAATAGGATAAATTTATGAGCATGGCAGAAGAAGTTCACCACGTGCCCAGTCTTAAACGTAGTAAATATTTTGCTACCCTAGCGCTGATCATCGTCGTTGTGCTGTGGATTGCACTGATGGTAGCCGACCGTTTTCTGCCAGAGTACACAGGTTTTATTCATATTTTAATGCTAGGGGCCGAAGCAGGTGTAGTTGGTGGTCTAGCCGATTGGTACGCGATTACAGTTCTGTTTCGGAACCCTTTTGGTAAGTTACCGATTCCTAAGTTTTTACGGGACCATACCGAGATTATTCCGCGCAATAAGGCACGTATTGCAGAGTCAATGGGCCGTTTTGTACAGGAAAATTTTCTTTCGCCTCAAGTGGTCGAAAGAAGCTTAGAAAAAACTGACTTAAGCCTCGCAATTGGTCAATGGTTGGCAAGTCCGCAAAACAATACGCAAGTGGTGCAGCTCATTCAGCAAACTGTACCGAAAATTTTTGAATTTGTGAGCCAAGAGCAAATTGCTAATTTCGTACAAAACAACAGCGTGCAATGGGTACGTAATACCCAAGTCAACAAACTCGCCAGTGAAATGCTACGTGCAGTCTTGGAAAATGATTTCCACCAAGATGTTTTACAACGTGGTCTAGATATTGCCCATGAGTGGGTGGTACAAAACCCAGATAAAACCCGTGAACTAACCAGAAAAATGTTTAAAGCGTTAGGTGTATGGTCTCTTGCAAGAGGCGCAAGCTGGATTGGTATTGATGTTCAACAACGTACCATCGACTCATTGGTTGAAAAAGTAGAATCGATGCTGGCCGACCATGAACACCCATGGCGACAAGAAATTGAAACGATTGCACATACACTCATGCTAGAGCTAGCGAAACCCGATAGTGTTGCCAGTCAACGCCTTAACAGCGGTAAAGATGCGCTCCTTGATAGTCCTCAAGTTCTAAATTTTATTAGTGGTGCTGTCACCATTTTGTGTGATGCCATTAAAGAAGATTTAATGAAAGAAGACTCTGGCATTGCAATGAACCTGCGAGCTGCGATTCAGCAGTTGGGTGAAAATCTCGTTCAAAATGTAAAAGTACGTGAAGTTCTCAACAAAGAAATGACAGGACTTGCCATGAATTTTACGGATCAATATAGCCATAAAATCATACGCTATGTGAGTGAACGCATTCATGAATGGGATTCACGTGAAATGATCGGGAAAATTGAAAATGAAGTCGGTGGCGACTTGCACATGATCCGAGTAAATGGTGTTGTAGTGGGTGCATTTATTGGTTTGACACTTGGTGTAATTCGGGCAGTGATTGAATCAATTTTATAACTTTAAATATTTTTAATAAGAGAACAATATGCTTCAGCTACAGTCAAAATTGGCCACTCAAGGCGTGACTATTTTTAGTACCATGACGGCACTGGCACATCGTCTAGGTGCACTAAACCTGTCACAAGGATTTCCAGATTTTCCGGCGCCACAAGCCTTACTTGAAGCCTTATCTCAAGCGACTTTAGCTGGACATAATCAGTACCCGCCTGGCGATGGTATTCTCGGTTTACGGGAGCAACTCGCTTTACAATTTCAGCAACGTGATCAAATTCAACTTGATCCGGTTACTCAAATCACGATTACTCCTGGCGCAACCATTGCAATTTTTTGTGCCATACAAGCCTGCATCAATGCAGGTGATGAAGTCATTATTTTTGACCCAAGTTATGATAGCTATGGCCCTTCTGTCGAGTTAGCAGGCGGTAAAGCTGTTCATATTGCGTTGCAAGCACCTGACTTTAAGGTGAACTGGCAACAAGTTAAAGATTTGATTAATGACAAAACCCGTATGATTGTGGTGAATACGCCCCATAATCCAACCGGTACGATCTGGGCAAAACAAGACTGGTTAGAACTCATTGAACTGATTCAAGATAAAAATATTCTGGTTTTATCCGATGAGGTCTATGAACACTTAGTTTTTGATGGTCAACAACACTTTAGCGCATTGCATTTTCCAGAGCTCAGAGAGCGTAGTTTTGTGATTGGTTCTTTTGGAAAAACCTTTCATGTGACGGGATGGAAAACGGGTTACTGCGTCGCTTCACCTGAGCTAATGCGTTTATTCCGCCAGATTTATCAATATGCGAATTTCTGTGGCACGACTCCTTGTCAGATTGCGCTAGCGCAATATATGGAGCAACATCCAGAACATATTCAAGAACTTTCTCAGTTTTACCAAACGAAAAGAGATCGATTTAATCAGGCAATTCACAATAGCCGTTTTTTACTAAAACCATCTCAAGGTACTTATTTCCAAAATCTTGATTATAGTCAAATTAGACCTGACTTAAACGATGTGGAAATGTGCCAGTTTCTTGCCGAGCAACACAAGATTGTGGCAATTCCAGTTTCGGTTTTCTACCAGCAAGCCCCTGAGTCTTTACGCTTGATTCGATTCTGCTTTGCTAAAAATGATGAGACTCTGCAAAAAGCAGGAGAAATTTTAAATCAATGTTAATAAATTTAGCCACTTAGCACTGTAAAAATACTACAAGTCATTCGCTCCAACTATGCTAAGTTGAATATCCGCCCAGCTCAACAAAGAGATGGGCGATGGAGAACACATGCCACCAAGACAGTCCTTAATTCAACAGCAAAATCTATGGAAAACATTTTTTGTTTTCTTGCTACCTTTGATTGCTACCAATATTTTGCAGAACTTGTCAGGAACTATTAACACCATCTTTGTTGGTCAAATGATGGGAGTTGATGCGATTGCTGCCGTCTCGGTTTTTTTTCCTATTTTGTTTTTGCTCCTCGCTTTTATTATCGGGATTTCAACGGGTACTACTGTTTTAGTAGGGCAAGCATGGGGCGCGCAAAATATAGAAAAAGTCCAAAGTGTAGTTGGTTCTACCCTGTTTATGACCATCATTGGTGGAATTATTACCGCGATTATCGGTGTGTTTTTCGCCCATGATATTTTGGAGCTTTTAGGTACAGATCCCAAGGTAATGCATCTTTCTTTGCCTTATGTGCAATGGATGCTGGCAGGTAGTCCACTTCTGTTCGTTTATATTATCTATACCTCAATTTTACGTGGTGTGGGAGACAGTACGACCCCTTTACTGGCCCTTGCTTTAACCAGTGTAATTGGTTTAGTGATTACCCCAATATTACTTAAAGGTTATTTTGGCTTACCTGCTCTTGGGATTATTGCTCCAGCAATCGCAACGATCACGGGTTATGTGGCTATTTTGATTTTTCTCGCGATTTATCTAAATAAGAAAAATCATCCACTTCGCCCGAATCGTCAGCTTCTGCAACATATTCGTCATAATCCAGAACTGAGCAAAATCATTTTACGCTTAGGCGTCCCAACGGGTATTCAAATGATTACGACCTCAATGGCGGGTTTAGTTATTGTTGGGTTGGTTAACCATTATGGTTCACACGCTACAGCAGCGTATGGTGCAGTGAATCAGGTGCTCAACTACATTCAGTTTCCAGCAATTTCGATCTCCATCGCAGCCTCAATTTTTGCAGCGCAAGCGATTGGTGCGGGTAAATCAGATCTATTAGCGCGAGTAACCCGTACGGCTCTGGGAATGAACTTTTTATTTACAGGTGCCTTAATTGCACTTGGTTATCTATTTTCAAAATATTTAATGGCTTTGTTTATTACCGACCCAACTGTGGTGGTGTTAGGTCAACAGCTTTTATTTATTGTACTTTGGGCGATTTTATTCTTTGGCGCAGGTGCCATTTTTGCCTCTATCATGCGTGCGAGCGGTACCGTGACTGTTCCAATGTTGATTAACATCTCTGCCATTTTATTTATTGAAATTCCATGTGCTTATTGGTTTAGCTCAATGTGGGGCCTTAAAGGCATTTGGGTTGCGTATGCCCTGGCATTTGTGAGTTTATGTATTATTCAAGGCTTGTATTATCAATTTATCTGGAAGAAAAAGACGATCAAAGTTCTTATTTAGAACCATCCAAGCCATATAAAAAAAAGCCATCATTTGATGGCTTTTTTTAATTTAAATCTTATTTCATCCATTTGGTCACAACGGTTGAAGCGCGTTGATATCCTGTTGGGAACAAACGCTGCAATGCATCAAGAAATTTTGCATCACTACCAATCAATAAACGGCGTTTATTTTTCAAAACAGCATCCAAGATTTGACGAGCCGCTTCTTCTGGTGGAGTACGTAGGAACTTATCAAAGTTTTGAATCGATTTAGCTGGGTCCATACCTAAAGTACTCAAGCTATCACTCATTTTTGCAGCTTTAGCAATATTGGTGCGAATTCCCCCCGGATGTACGCATAAAGAACTCACACCACTTTTTTCAATATCTAACTCTTGGCGTAATGATTCGGTAAAGCCACGCACAGCAAATTTAGTTGCGTTATAGCCAGATTGAGTGGGTTGAGCAGTCAGACCAAATAAGCTCGAGATGTTAATAATGTGCCCATCTTGAGTTTGCTTAATGAACGGTAAAAATTCTTTAGTCCCGTAAACCACGCCCCAGAAGTTAATCCCAACAATCCACTCTAAATCTTCGTAGGTCGCGCCTTCGACAGTCGAACCTAACGCAACACCAGCATTGTTAAAAATTAGGTTAACAGAGCCGTGATCTTGCACAGTTTCTTGCGCCCACTGCTTTACCGCTTCACGGTCAGACACATCAAGCTTTTTGGTGGTAACAGTAATATTGCTGTACGGCTTTAAAAGCTCGACAGTTTGTTGTAATCCTTTTTCATTAATATCACTCAACGAAAGATGGCAGCCCTGTTTTGCCAAAAGAATTGCTAACTGTTGCCCAATGCCAGAACCCGCGCCCGTAATTGCAGCGACTTTGTTTTTAAAATTTTTCATTGTCCATCCTTTGTTTTTCGATTTGCACAATCGGTTCATTGCATGTGCACTTTAGACACCTTCAATATAATTTTGACAATACACATTGTCAATATAGTACACTGTAATTTCAGATAGAATGGCACAATTATGCAGAGGGCTTTATCATAGTGAGTATATTTGGCCAAAACCTATAAATTAGGAAACCATTCTTTAGGAAACAATTTATTTATGGCGACTAACGACTCAACCAGTAAAAAGAAAACAAAAAGTGTGAGTAAAGAACGTCAGTTCAAAGGGTTATCTCTATCTGAACGTAAAGAGGCACGCCGTGAAAAACTGATTGAAGCGGGTATTGCAACCTACGGAACCCTTGGTTTTTTTTCAGTGACGGTAAAAGATGTCTGCCAAGAAGCTAAACTCACCGAACGTTATTTTTATGAATCATTTAAAAAGAGTGAAGATTTATTCCAAACCATCTTTTTAAAAATGATTGAAGAATTACAGCAAAATCTGATGCAAGCCGTGATTAAAGCTGCACCCGATCCAGAAAAAATGGTCGATGCGGGTTTAAGAGCATTACTGACGACATTAAAAGACGATCCAAGATTAGCTCGTATTGTCTATGTCGACGCAGTTTTGGTACAAGAGTTACATAATCAGGCCACCATTCAAGAAACACTTGCGCAATTTGATCGCATGATTCAAGCCTTCGTTATGCTGACCATGCCGCAAATTCAACACCATGAAAATGAACTCTCTTTAATCGCAACAGGTTTGAATGGATATGTCACTCAAATTGCAATTCGTTGGGTGATGGGAGGATTTGAGCAGTCTCTTGAGCAGGTTTTAACTGCATGCCGTATCGTTTTTTTATCTTTATTAGCTCAAGTTTCAAAATAATATTAAAGTTTTTTGACAGCCAAAAATGTGAAAAAATAGCTAAGCAATTAAGGTGATAACCTATTGAATGATTTTAGAAATTTTGAGGCTGAGATGTCATAATTTGGTCATACCTTTGCCTTAGTTTTGTCACAAATTATTGCTAAATTCATTTTTATAGACTTTTCTGCAATGAAATTGTCATAATTAATCTTTGTAATAAGCCTGTCATAACTACAAAACGGTTCACCGTTAAATCTATAGGATATTGCGTTGTGAAAGATGACTATATTTTAATTGTCGATGATGAGCTTCCTATTCGTGAAATGATCCATACTTCTTTGGACATGGCAGGCTTTCAGTGTTTACAGGCAGAAGATGCCAAACAGGCTCATCAAATTATCGTCGACCAACGTCCGGCGCTTATCTTGCTTGATTGGATGTTACCTGGAGGCGTAAGCGGTGTCGATTTATGTCGCCGCTTAAAACGCGATGAGAACCTAGCAGAAATTCCAGTGATTATGCTGACCGCTCGCGGAGAAGAAGACCATAAAGTACAAGGTCTTGATGCGGGTGCAGATGATTACATGACGAAGCCTTTCTCAACACGTGAACTGGTTTCACGTATTAAGGCAGTTCTGCGCCGCGCGAATGCATTAAGTGGTGAAAAAACAATTGATGCCAATGGTTTAATTCTTGATCCTGTAAGCCAACGTGTTAGCTTTGGCAACAGCATTTTAGATATGGGCCCAACTGAATATCGCTTACTTGCGTTTTTTATGACCCATCCAGAACGTGCATATACGCGTGCCCAGTTGCTCGATCAGGTATGGGGCGGTAATGTATATATTGAAGACCGCACTATCGATGTGCATATCCGTCGTTTGCGTAAAGTGTTAGAACCTTTTGGTGTTGACCGATTTGTTCAGACTGTACGTGGAACTGGCTACCGTTTCTCAACACGTGCAGATTTAGCCGCAGGTTAACCAAGATTTATGTATGAACCTTACCCCGTCCCTGAACAGGTACGTGAACAAAAGCTTTCTCGATACAGTAGTTTATGGACGTTTGCCAAACAAGATTTACGGCTTTTATTATTTTTTCTAATTATTGCCGGTTTAGTCGGTTTCGGTATTGGGTATTTCTGGAGCTGTATTTTTATCGCCTTCGTGGTGTTTTTTACACTCCAATTGCGTTCTTTATATCTGGTCAATGACTGGATTGCGAATAAACCTTATGACGTGCCTCCAAACCTTAATGGGATTTGGGGGGCATTGTTATTTAATGTTTACCGTGCTCAGCGTCAGGAAAGAATAGTTCAGGCCGAAATGGTCGGTTTAATTGACCGTGCACAGTCATCTTTGGTGGCGCTTGCTGAAGCGGTGGTACTCATTGATGATCAACATCAAATCGAGTGGTGGAACCCTGCTGCCGAACGTTTGTTAGGAATCAGCCCTCTCGATCGTGGCCGAAACCTCTTAACGATTTTACGTCAGCCGACCTTTATTGAATATTTTAACAATATTGATCAGGCACCTGATGGAATTAAGCTTCACTCAAATTTTGATGATGACCGTTATGTGCAGGTTAAACTCACACGATTTGGTGGAGAAAGTCGCTTATTGGTGGCTTACGACGTTACGCGTATGCACAACCTTGAGCAAATGCGTAAAGACTTCGTCGATAATATTTCTCATGAACTTCGTACACCATTAACTGTACTGAGTGGTTATATCGAGACATTTACCGATCAAGAAGATATTAGTCCGCGCTGGAAACGTGCCTTTGATCAGATGCAGTCACAAACCAAGCGTATGAATGCTTTGGTGAATGATTTACTGCTGTTATCGAATTTAGAAAATAATAAAAAAATTGCAAAGAATCAGATTATTGAAATGCCGAGTTTAATGAGTCAACTCTTTGATGATGCTCAGGCCTACAATGCCGATTATGGACACACGCTCAATTTACACATTGATAGCCACTGTGACCTAATTGGTTCTGACATGGAAATTGCCAGTGCATTTAGTAACTTAATTACGAATGCTATCAAGTACACGCCAAAAGGTGGAACCATTACCATTGGCTGGCATGATGACGGTGAACATGCATACTTTAGTGTGCAAGACACAGGCATCGGAATTAACCCTAAACATTTGCCACGACTGACTGAACGCTTCTATCGTGTTGATAGCGACCGTAGTCGTCAAACAGGTGGAACAGGTTTAGGCTTGGCAATTGTAAAACACGTGCTGATGCAACACGGCGCTTATTTAGATGTGCAGTCTAAAGAAAACGAAGGATCAACATTTACCGCAGTTTTTCCAAAAGAAAGACTATATAACATGACCTAAATTTGCCCCTCTCACATTTAAAAAGCCGACTCATGAAAAGTCGGCTTTTTTGTATTATTTAAACCAATTTACTTAAAATTCGAGCAATACGATTTTGTCTGATTTTTCTCTATGACATTTAAAAAGTGAGTGGCAAAAATATTACTTTGACGCAGTGCATCACGGTGATCTCCACCATCAATCGTTTGATAAATAGTTGGTTTTTTTAATTTACATAGCTGCTGATAATAAGCAGATGTTCCTCTAGGGTCGACTAAATGATCTTTAGAACCCTGAACAATCATTAACGGTACGGTAGGCACCATATTTTCAATAGACTGCTGTTTTAAATAAGCCAAAAGAGGTTTTAAATCTGCGTTAGGGCGAAATATGCTAGAAGGAGACTTCTTCAAATCAGATTGAAGTTCAGATAAACAGCGGCTACGTGCTTGAGTTAGCACCGTATTCATTTCTGGACTGACTAAATTTTCAGGAACAATGCTTGGTTCTGCTGCTTGTGCTCCCAATAACACAATTGGGAAAAAAGCAGCCACACTAGGTTCTGGGTTCGGATTACTCTGCACATATTCTGCAATGCCTTCATATTGATAGCCGCCTGGCGCAAGAGCGATTGCCCCTTTTAAATCTAGTTCGGGAGCATCTTTTTGACCATAAGCCGCCACTGTAATAGCAGCAGCCCCGCCTTGACTATGCCCCATCACCAACCACTGTTTATTGAAATCTTTTGGCTTAAGCATATGTAATGCACGCACTGCATCAACCACTGTATGCAGTTGGCTCTTTGCATTCATATAGGGATGTGCACCTAATGTGCCTAAGCCTTGATAGTCGGGTGCGACAACTGCATAGCCACGTGCAAGCCAACCATCTAAAGCTTTGGAAGCAACTTCTTGATATGAGTGAACTGGTCCACCCACATAGTCGCCCGAAGGTGCACAAGTATCAGCAACTCCAGTCGTACCATGCGCCCAAGCAAGTATCGGCCAGCCATTTTTGGGTGGCGTTCCTTTTGGTAATAAAATAAAAGCCGATGCAACAATAGGTTCGCCCTGAATACCTCGACTACGATAATTTACTAATAAGCGCTGACCGGCATGAGGAAATAAATCCGTCACAGCTTGCTGTTCTAGCGACAATATTGAACCCGGTTTTTCGCTCACAATTTGCTTACCCAAATCTGTAATTGGAGCAGCCATAGCAGAACCGGATGCCAAACAAATACTGCTAAATAAAATTTTTAAGAAAGAATTACTTTTTCTAATCAAGGGATTACTCCTCTATTATTTACATTACATCTATTTAAATAATTAATTTATAAAATATAAATTACCATAGAATCTTCTATATTTATATTCAACTCAAAATAATTTACATTTATATATTCTCTTAAAATCTCATTAAAATATATTTTAAAGGAATGTATTATAAATATCGTTGCAAAAATTAATCCAATTTTAATAATAAAAAATATATGCTGATATTTTCTTAATTACGATAGCGATTAAAATGCCAAAACAAAAATTTATACCCTACCTGATTTTTCTTATTCTCGGTTCTCTATCTATCCATAGTTTTGCAGATGTACAAGTATATGGTCCGGGTGGGCCAGCACCTGCTATGAAAGAAGCCGCCAAACAATTCACCAATAAGACAGGAATAGCAGTTCATGTGACTTCTGGTCCTACTACTCAATGGTCTGAAAAGGCGAAACTAGATGGAGATGTTATCTATAGTGGTTCCGAAGCCATGATGTCTGATTTCGAAAATACATTTTCTGAGCAAATTATAAAAGACTCGATAGAACCTTTATATTTACGCCCCGCAGCGATTTTAGTGAGAAAAGGAAATCCTAAAAATATTAAAGGATTTAAAGACCTCGCTAAATCTGGCGTTAAGGTTTTAGTTACACATGGTGCAGGTCAAGTTGGTATGTGGGAAGATATCGCTGGCAGAACTGGAAATATTCAATTAACAAAAGCTTTTCGAAAGAATATTGTTACCTATGCAGCCAACACAGGTATTGCCAAGAAAAACTGGGAAGAAAATAGCAGCTATGATGCTTGGTTAGTCTTTAATATTTGGGGAATCAGTAACCCGGACGTTGGACAAATTATCCCTATCGAACCAGAGCTAGTTGTCTATCGTGACACAGGTGTAGCCTTGACTAAACATAGTTTAAAAGATGCCGAGGCTAAACGTTTTGTATATTTTCTATCTTCACAACAAGGCAATACTATTTTCAAAAAATATGGTTGGACTAAATAATTAAAAAGGGAGCCAAGCTCCCTTTTATTTTTTAAAATTATTCACTCTAGTTCACCTAGAATATATTCGTTTCAAATTAAATATACGCCTGCGGCATATAAAGCACCGAGTATTAAGCAAAAGGCTGAGCTGACGTACCAAAATAAATCACTATTACCAACAAATTTTGACTTTAACCATGGAAAAGCAAAACCACGGATAAGAAAAACCGCTGCAACAAGCGACAAAATAATTTTGGTAAAAGGTAATATCTGTATTCCCTTTGCTGCAAAGAAGGCATATGTAGCACATACTGTTAGAATTAATCCCACAGTTATAGCTGTAAAATTAGGATACCAGTGTCCTCTTTCAACCATCTGGACAATACTTTTCCCCGCCCCTAAAAACCGAAAACCATTTGCTCCCCAGAACACACAAACAAAATGAAGTAATGCGGCACAGAATGTTAATAGTGCAGCCAGATATAGTAGAACGTTCGGAAGTGATTGCATTAGATTTTATACTAATCAATATATGTGATATTTATTATACTTAATTATAAAATATAGAAAACTTATAAATAGTTAAAATAAAATTAACTTGGTATTTAATATTTTAAATACCAAGCTTGGGTCATCTCAATTATTTACTCTCAAACTCTTTAAAATCAGCTTTTCTAATTTTTGCATGAATACCTTTGGTTTTATCTACTACTTGTGAAACTTCAAAATCAGTCGCGGCACTTAAATAGGCATACGCTGTCGCTTCATCAATACCGTATTCTTGGTTTAAGAAACGAATGGCTTCACGTGTAGATTTCTTCATCGCTTCATCAAGATCTTCATCAAGTCCCGGTGTAATCCAAAACTCAGCATTTTCAGCTAAAGGTTGTTTTAGCTCTTTGCCCGGTATTTTGTCCTTACCTGTTTTGAGTAAGGTAAATTTCAGTGTGGCGCGGGCTGAAGCTTCTAGTGCCGTTAATGCCACTTCCCCATCGCCTTGCGCGAAATGACTATCACCCGTATAGAATAATGCACCTTTAACCTGAACAGGATAATACGCAGTTGAACCTGCACCTAGTTCATTAATATCAATATTTCCGCCATACATTGCAGGTGGTACAGAGTGAACAGGCTCAGACGTATTGGCTGCTACCCCCATAATTCCCATAAAAGGATAGAGCGGAAAACGTATTGATTTACCAGATTCTGTTTTTAATACACCTTCGTATTCACCTTTAGCATTTTTTTCGATTGGGGTGAAAATCGATACATTTCCATAACGTTCAGGATGCTCAGCCGATGCATTTTCTTGCTTTGCTTTTTTAGGAAACTCCCCTACTAAAGCACCTTTACCATGTCGATTTGAAATCACACCGTAAGGAACACGTGGCTCAACTTTAAGTACTTCAACTTTCAGAATATCACCGGGCTGTGCGCCTTCAATTGCAACAGGGCCTGTCACAATATGCGGCCCATCTTTATGAAAATCATGCTTTAAATTTGATTGCGTAATTGTTTTTGCATCTTCCAATATTTGATTAGAATTTACACCCTTAGATTTAAAGAACTTTTCAGCATTACGCCCTTGGTCTTCAAGCAAACCTTCATGAGAAACCGTATCAAATGTTACGACACTACCCGACGGAACAGTAAGCACGGGTTTAGCATCTCGATTTGGTAAATAGCCCCATGTAATGGTATTTAAAGTAGATGGAACATAATAATTACCTTTATATTCCCCAGTTTGAAGTTGAGTAGGTTGTTTTGAAATTTGATTTAAAACTTTAAAATCATTGGCATGAGTGAGTGAAATACAAAGTACAGATAAAACTGAAGCTGTCAGACATTTAACTTTTAACATGATTTCAGAACCTAAAAAAATATGAAAATTACAGTAAGGTCCTGAATAGTTAGCAAGCATTGTGCCAAGGCTAAAGTTGTGTAATATCTAAAAAGCGCTTCATGCTTATAAAAAAACTAAATAAATTTTTTAGATTTAATAACTTATCTTCAAATAAAATTAAAACCTCGACTTAAGTCTAACTTAAATATTTCATTCTATTTTTATTTATTAATTTTTAATCATATTAATATTTTTGCTCTTTTCAGATACATATTTATACACTAGCTTATATAACGTACTCATTTAGATCACTTAATAATAATTATATTTCCATATAATATAAATCCAAACATAATTATATATTTTAGGTTTATATAATTTAAATCAAAAAAAACCCTGAATAATTAAAGTCAGGGTTTACTTGTTTTTAGGGAGCAATATAACGGACTAAATGGTATGTCCCATGCGCTCGCCCATTACAACTACAGACTCAGCTTTAAAACGTTGTTCCCATTCGATCTTATCTTTTTCAAATAAAATAACGGCTGTAGAACCTAAATAAAAACGTCCAAGCTCAGCACCTTTCTCTAGCTTTAACTGATGATGTTGTAATTCGATACGGCCTGAAGGTTTTACCTTGCCTGTTGCCACAGTTTCAATACCAGCAACAATCATTGCACCTACTAGAACAACAGCCATACGGCCAAGTTCAGTATCGAACAAACACACCATACGTTCATTACGAGCAAATAATCCCGGTACATTTTCAGCAGTGACCTGATTTACCGAAAATAGCTCGCCTGGCACATATAACGTTTCTGTTAATGTCCCTGCAAACGGCATATGAACACGGTGGTAATCACGCGGTGATAAATAAACTGTCGCGAACTCACCGTCTTGGAATGGTTGAGCAAGTTGTGGATCGCCAATTAATTTCTCTACAGAGAAACTTTGACCTTTTGCTTGAAATACTTCACCCGCAGTGATCTTACCAATTTGGGAAATTGCGCCATCTGCTGGGGACACGATGCTATCTGCATTTTCGTCAATCAGACGTACACCTTCTTTTAATGCACGGGTAAAAAAGTCATTAAAAGATTTATATTTCAGAGCATTGCCTTGTTCAGCAATCGATAAATCAATCCCATATTTGGTTTTAAATGCATGAATAACAGCGTTTTTCACAACTGGATTTTCACTCGCAGCAACTTTACCTACCACACGGCTCAATTGATGCTGTGGTACAAGGTTTTGTGCCTTAATAAATAATTCTTTTTTTAATCGAGATGTGAAACTCACGACGGTGATTCTCCAGTAATAATAGGACTATCGAGGCGATTGCCCCATTCACTCCACGCACCATCATAGGCTTTTGCTTCCCAGCCCAAGAGTCTAGCCAGAATATAGGCCAAACCGGAACGGTGATGTGACTGGCAGTACACAACTACAGGTTGTTGTAAATCGAACCCAAGTTGTTCAAGGCGCTGCCGCGTGCGTTCAAGCGGATGCAATTTTAGATGATTTTGACGATTAAGTGCAGTACTCCATTCAAAATGGAGGGCATTTGGAATGTGACCGCCGCGTCGCGCTGCTAAACGGACACCACTATATTCATCACTCGTCCGGCAATCCCACAGTTGCACACTTTCTTGCTCAACTTGTTTGCGTAGCTCTTCATAGTTCACACGGAACTGAGCGGCATGTGATAAATCAATTTGAATTAAGTCCGTAACAGGAGAAATTTTTTCAACTTCTGCTGTAGTTGGTAAGCCTGCACCTAACCATGCATGAATACCCCCGTTAATTAAACTGGTACGGGTGAATCCTAAGCAATGCAAATTCCAGATTAAACGTCCAGCCCATGCTCCACCTTCATCGTCATAGACCACAACATGATGATTCGGTGAAATATTCAATTTCTCAATTAGTGCTTGTAAACCTGCTTCATCTGGCAAAATGCCAGTGGCTTCTTCGTGTTGAGACACTAACCATTTTGGTTGTAAATGAATAGCATGCGGAATATGAAGTTGCTCATAAACAGATGCACGGCTCAAATCTACAATACGAATATATTCGTTGCCTAGATAAGGCACTAATTCTTCTGCTTCTATTAATAAATCGAGTTTAAAATTCGGGAGTGTCATCGTCATGGTTTCTTTTTATACCAGCTTATTTTCAATCTTAGCATAAGCATATATCTAACAAACTCTGATTTTCTGCTACGCTTTAGCAGAAAATCAGATATCAGCATTCTCACTTTTAAAAATAAAAAATAGCGAGACTACTTTTTACTTAAACCACTTCTTCAAGTTCTTCGATTTCAAAAACCTGACGTAAATAGGCCAAGAAAGTATCGTTGTCAGTCATGGTTTTACCCGGACTATCAGAGATCTTCGCAACTGACTGACCATTACATTCAACCAGTTTCAACACAATATTCAGTGGCTTTTGCCCCATATCGTTAGTCAAATTAGTTCCAATACCGAAACTCACTTGAAAACGATCTTTAAAGTATTGATGCAACTCCCATGCCTTTGGCAAATTAAGACCATCGCTAAAGGTCAACATTTTAGTTTTGGTATCAATTTTTAATTTACGATAGTGCGCATAAGCCTTATCACCCCATTCATACGGGTCGCCACTATCATGACGTAATCCATCAAATAGTTTGGCAAAATACAGGTCAAAGTCGCGTAAGAAAGCATCCATCCCTACCACATCAGTTAGGGCAATTCCCAAATCTCCACGGTACTCTTGTACCCACGTTTCTAAAGCAGCTTTTTGGAAATCACGCAAACGTACATCAAGTGCCTGAAACGCTTGTAGGAATTCATGTGCCATGGTCCCGATCGGTGTAATGTTAAGCTCTTTAGCCAGCAACACATTACTTGTACCACGGAACACATTGGGTACAGTTTTATGAAAAGCTGCCACGACATGTTTTTGCCAAGCAAAGCTATAACGACGACGTGTACCGAAATCAGAAACTAAAAACGGTGGATCGTTTGGCTGTTGAGATTTTTCATATTGCTGAATCAAATCGAGCTTTGCTTGTAAACGGCGTTCGCCTTCGGCCCAAACTTGATCTGTTTTGATACGGCTAAAATACAACTCGTTTACAATGGCTAGGACAAAAATCTCGAACATCATCGCCTGAACCATCGGTCCTTCAATATGAATATCTAATCGGCCTTCTGCATCAATACTAGCCTGAATAAAACGACGTTTGAGTTGGAATAATTCTAAGTAATCGACAAAGTCGCTTTTAATAAATCGTAATTTTCTTAAATATTGTAGCTCGTCTTCTTTATATTTGAGATTACATAAATGGTCGAGTTGCTCGTTTAAGTCATCCAAAATATCCACTAATGGATAGACTGTATCTTCTAAGTTTCTGCAACGAAAATGATAGACACTATGTGTTTGCGGGAATTTATGTAGAACCACTTGTAGCATCGTAAATTTGTACAAGTCTGTATCTAGTAAAGAATGGATAATTGGAGACATAGTCAATGATTATTCGCTTGCTTCTTAGCATTAAAGCATACTTTTATGGATGAATTACGAGGTTTTATACCATTGTTGCAGTTCCATGAAATTTCCTTTTAAAAATCATTTAATTTAAATTCTGCTAAACTACGTTAATTCAATTAATTATAGAAATTTGCTTTAACTATGCGCGCTTTAATACAACGAGTTCTTGAAGCCAAAGTGGTTGTAGACGGTGAAACTACAGGCGAAATCCAACACGGCCTACTGGTGTTTTTAGGCATTGGCCGAGATGATACTTTGGCTATTGGCCAAAAGCTTATTGATAAAATTTTGAAATATCGAATTTTTGATGATGAACAAGGCAAAATGGGCTGGAATGTATCTCAAGCAAATGGTGGAATCTTGCTTGTGTCACAATTTACCTTAATGGCACAAACACAGAAAGGTTTGCGTCCAGACTTTGGTCCTGCCATGCCACCTAGCGACGCAAAAGCGTTATACGAGCAATTGGTTGAATATGCGCATTCTCAATTTGAAAAAGTTCAAACCGGAATTTTTGCTGCGGATATGAAAGTTCATTTGATTAATGATGGTCCGGTGACATTCAATCTAGAAGTAGAAGCATAGATATAAAAAAACTCCCAAAATGGGAGTTTTTTTATATTTGGATATTAACGTCCAGTTTTCTCTTTAATAAAAGCACGTGCCTGACGTACTTTATCTTTTACTGGTTTTGGTAACTTAGGCGGAATGAGCTTAGCAACTTGGTTGAACCATACCAATAGGCTGAAGTCACCTTCCATTTTAATGCTGCCATCTTGCATACCCGTCATAAATGCTGTTGGGTCACCTTTGATCAAAGTTTTTACACCTTGCTCACTGTCTGCAAATTGCAAAATAAAATCAGCTTTTTCAGGTGCGCCTGCAACAGTATCAATCTGACCATTATTAATAATGATCTGACGTGCAACACCTAAATCTGTACCGATCTGAATACGGAATGCGCGGTCATGAATCAGTTCAATAAACTTAGGGCTAGTACGCGCCAACTGCTTCATACGCAGCACTAAACCTGCTACCAACAAATCTAATGGGTCTGTACTGACATCAACAAGAGGTAACTTGACTACAGGTATGGAAGAAAGTTTCATGAACATTCACGCCTATTGTATTTTTATGAAAACTTTAGAGCAAAACTTAGCAAGGACATACCATTGCCTGTGTTTTATGCATCAATTGATATTTTTTAGCTGGCAACGCAATCTAGATGAAACGTCAACAGACCCATCTATCGTAGCATAACTGGCTATTTTTTAATAAATGCTTTGTATAATAAAAATCACGTTTCGTAAATGAAAAAGGCATGCTGTGCATACCTTTTTACCGTTAGATAACAATTTAATTATCGGCTAGAACATTGCTGCTGATCATCTTCATATACTGGCGTGTGTTCTATATATTGGCGATTTGCCAATGCCTTTTGTGCTTGTTTATCCTCACGTAACAAAATAAATGTAACCATTACCATCGCTAGACTTAATGCAGTTAAATAACTATATGTGACTGGCATTTCAAAAGTGACTTGAACTCCAAAACGGACCACTTCCAATAGCCCCCAAAAGAACATCCCTGCAAGCATAAAACCAAGCCAACGACGGTAAGGAGAAAAGAAAACAGCAACAAGCGCGACAGCAATTAAGCTGAATCCGGCGATAGCGGCAAAACTCGCTGTTACCATAGAAACCTCCGTCTTAATGAAAACGTCTAAAAACATTCGGTCTTTAATACCCGACCTCATTCCAAAAACAACTTTAATTCATGATTTGTGTTGAAGCTTACGATGCATTATGGATGTTTTTTTTTAGAAAAAAAGACCCGTTTTTTCTTAATGCGACATACTTTGTCGCAACATTCTTTTGTCATTACATTTTTGTAAAATTCAAAAAGTTCGATTCCCTATATGGCATCAATTCTGGCGTGTCATTACAAAAAAATATGCTGTTTTTAAGGACCAAAATAAGTTTTTTTCAGATTTTTTTATTGCCTTTTTTCTGTGCAAAATTTTGTCATAACTTGCTTGTTTTTATGACTATTCTGCATAAAAAAAGCGCTACTCTGAAGTAGCGCTTAAAGCTTATCCATATAGGTTAAGCACGATTTAAATCTTTATCATGCATACCGAGTAAATAAAGCACACCATCTAAACCAACACTTGAAATCGCTTGATTTGCATTTTGGCGTACTAATGGTTTTGCACGATAAGCGACGCCTAAACCTGCAATCGCAAGCATCGGTAAATCGTTTGCACCATCGCCTACGGCCATCGCTTGCTCTAAAGAAATTCCCATCTTATTTGCAAGTTCGCGTAATAACTCAGCTTTACGGGCACCATCAACAATTGCACCTTTTACTTCGCCTGTTACGAAGCCGTCTTGCACATCTAAAATGTTAGCGTGAACTTCATCAATACCGAGTTTGCCTTGTAAATATTCAGCAAAATACTGGAATCCACCAGATAAAATTGCCGTTTTATAACCAAGTGCCTTTAAGGTCGAGATAAGACGCTCTGCACCTTCTGTAATGGTTAAACGCTCTGCAATTTTAGGTAAAACAGCAGCATCAAGCCCTTTTAATAATGCAACACGTGCACGGAAGCTTTGCTGGAAATCAAGCTCACCTTGCATCGCTCTTTCAGTAATTTCAGCAACTTGTGCGCCTACCCCTGCTTCAATCGCCAACTCATCAATCACTTCTTGTTCAATTAATGTTGAGTCCATATCGAAACACACCAAACGGCGATTACGGCGATAAGCGTTGTCTTCTTGAACAGCAACATCGATATTTAGTTCGCTTGAAAGAAGCAAACATGCAGCACGCATGGCTTGTGCATCTAAAGTTGGGCCGCTGCTTAAACCAAACTGTACACAGGCACGACGTGGGAATGCACTATCTCTTTCGAAGTCTACACGACCTGATAAACGCGTTACTGTTTCGATGTTAAAGCCTTGGCTAGACACAATTTTTGTAACTGCTTGTAAGTGTGCCGCAGTGAGTTCTGGGGCTAAAGCCGTGACGATATAACGAGTACGTCCGCCTTCACTTACCCATTGATCGTATTCTGCGCCCGTGATTGGTTTAAAGCGCACTGTTAAGCCAATATCATGTGCTAAAATCAGAATCTCTTTCATTGCCAATGCGGTCGCAGTTTCATTATCAGAAGCGACCACAATGCCTAATGTAAGTTGATTATGAATAACAGCCTGACCTACATCCAGTATTTGCAATGAATGTACGGATAGTACTTGCATTAATCGGGTAAACTGGTTTGGTTGGTCCGGTCCTAAAAAGGATATAAGAATGATTTCTCGCATGAATTGACTCTAGTCTGAGTGACAACTATTGTAAGAATCATAATCGAATTTCAATATAATTGCCTTGGAAGTTTAACTTGATTGCGCCTAGACAAGGGCTATTTGCTAGCCTACTGATCGTTAGTTTTGCATTGCATACCTTTTTATTGGTCATTGCAACGACACACCAGCTTAATGAAAACCGTGCGAGTCAAGGTCAGCTCATGACCAGTCAGCTCGTTGCAGACAGCTTATCTGAGCTTGAACCTGCTAATACGGTGTCTTTAGCTCTGATTGCCAATCGCTATGCGACCAATCCAAGTGTTGCGTCTATTCGCATTCTTGATGCGAACAAACAGGTTCTAGCAACGAGCGGAATTTCAAAAACCCGCCAAGGCGAAATTTTTGCTCGTGATGCCCTTCAAAATGAAAAGAAAGTGGGATCTATCGAAGTTACGTTGATTCAGCCAAGTATTGGAGAAATTCTTCGTACTCAATGGCTTGCAATTTTAGCTTCTCTGTTTTTGCATGTTTTATTGTGGCTTGCCTATCGCGCGATTGCCCGTCCAACCCGTAGCGAATATTTGGCACGCATTAATGAAGAAAACCGCTTGAAGCATGAAATTCAGCAGTTAACTCAAGCATTGGCTCTAGAAAAACAAAATACGGTCACGTTGGTTGCACAAGCTCAGCAACAAGCTAAAGCGAAACCAGCAGCTCGCCAACAAACCGAGAAAACTTCAGATTCAGCTGACCAACATACGTTGGCACTCAATATTCAGTTTTATGACCCTAAACAGTTATTAAGCAGTGTTAACCAATCGGTATCTGTTCCTTATTTCAAACTCTGCCAGCTCTTTTTAAATAAGAGTATTGAGTTATGCGTTAAGCATTACCAATTGAAGCTCACAGATATTGAAGTAGTAGATGAGTTTAATGCCGAAGGCGCGACACTTGCGATTTCAACCTCTCATACGCATGCCGTAGAATGTCTACTTATGATTGGAACCGTATTCCAACTACTTTCAGATGTTTTATATAAACGTTACCGTGAAGATAAACGCTTTGCGCTACAAACTCGTAGTGCAACGTGTAATGCTGTAGAAGCTATGCAAATCGATGCGAAAGAAGCCGCTCAACGTTTAGCACAGCATCTTCACGCTAAAGAATCTGCTTTATATCTTGAGAATGAACAGCTCAAAGCAATTCAAGACAGCTACCAACTTGTTGCTATGCCAAACCCAAGCAATGTGATGACACGTCATGCATTTATGATCAATGGTATGAATGCAGAATGTGCTGAACTTGCCCAAAATATCCGGACTGAAATTTTAATGGGGAAAAAATCAATCCCACAAAATGATAGTCCAAGTAGTGCAGCTTCATAAAAAGTAACTACGCGCATCAGAACCTAGCCTTTTGGCTAGGTTTTTTTATTTAAATTCATAGCTTTTATTTAAAACTACTCCATTTTCTTATGATTTATTTGTATAAATAACTCTCGATCTATTCTTAGAGTTCACAAATTTGGATAAATCAGAATCATAGGCAAAATTCTCTAAACAGCGTAAACTATGCAAAATTTATTAAATAGAAATTGTCTTACGACAAAAAAAGGTGAAAGCGAATGCCGCTGAGTCGTGTTGAAGATCTTGTCGCCGATATTCGTGCAGGCAAAATGGTTATCTTGATGGATGACGAAGATCGCGAAAATGAAGGTGATCTTGTCATTGCAGCAACGCATGTTCGTCCTGAAGATATTAACTTCATGATTACCCATGCACGTGGTCTAGTTTGCCTAACGCTAAGCCGTGAGCGCTGTAAACAGTTAAACCTTCCATTGATGGTTGACCAAAACGGTGCTCAGCACAGTACAAACTTTACCTTATCAATCGAAGCCGCTGAAGGGATTACCACAGGTATTTCAGCAGCAGAGCGTGCACATACAATTCAAGCTGCTGTCGCAGCGCATGCAAAACCAACTGATATCGTACAGCCGGGTCATATTTTCCCGTTAATGGCACAACCAGGTGGTGTTTTACATCGTGCAGGCCATACCGAAGCAGGTTGTGATTTAGCACGTTTAGCAGGTCTTGAACCAGCTTCTGTCATTTGTGAAATCATTAATGAAGATGGCACAATGGCACGCCGTGCAGATTTAGAAATTTTTGCCGAGAAGCATGGCTTAAAAATTGGTACAATTGCGGACTTGATTCACTACCGCATGACCAATGAGCAAACGGTTGAACGTCTGGATCAAAAAACCATTCAAACAGAATATGGTTCATTTGAACTTTATCGTTATCGTGAGATTGGTAACCCGGACATTCATTTGGCTTTAGTTAAAGGCGAGCCAAAAGAAGGTATTACAACAGTACGTGTGCATGGTTTTAGTCCAATTCGCGATTTGCTTAAGCTAAATAAAGCTGATGGTGAACCTGCGTGGAACTTAGACCGTGCCCTACAGACGATTGCAGCGAGTGATCGCGGTGTTTTAGTCTGGATCGGTCAAGATCATTTGCAAGACTTGGGACCAGCGTTGGATGATTTAAATAGGCCAAAACCGGTGAAATCCAATGCAGCACTTTCACATCAATATCAAACCATTGGTGTCGGTGCTCAAATTTTGCGTGACTTAGGTGTTGAAAAAATGAAGCTTCTTAGCTCACCATTACGTTTCAATGCTTTATCTGGCTTTAATTTAGAAGTAGTGGAATATGCCACTGCTGATCAAATCACAACGAAATAATCGAGGTTGCTATGGCAATTCGCCGTATTGAAGGTTTATTACATCTCGCAAGCGAAGGTCGTTATGCGATTTTAGTGGGTCGTTTCAACAGCTTTGTTGTTGAACACTTATTGGATGGTGCAATCGACACATTAAAACGTCATGGTGTAAATGAAGATAACATTACTGTTATTCACGCTCCTGGCGCATGGGAACTCCCGATTGTTGCTAAAAAATTAGCTACATCAAACCAGTTTGATGCCATTATCGCACTTGGCGCAGTTATTCGTGGTAGCACACCACATTTTGACTTCGTTGCAGGTGAATGTGCAAAAGGTTTAGGTGTAGTCGCGTTAGAAAGCAGCTTGCCTGTCATCAATGGTGTATTAACTACTGATAGCATCGAGCAAGCCATCGAACGTTCAGGTACAAAAGCAGGAAACAAAGGTAGCGAAGCTGCATTGACTGCTATTGAAATGGTTAATTTATTAAAGGCAATTTAAAGCATGTCTCAAACACTGCAAGCCGCTTATGCAGCAAAACGTAAAGCACGTCGTTTTGCTGTACAAGGTATTTATGAGTGGCAAATGAGTCACAACCCTGTACATGAAATCGAAGCACGCACCCGTGCTGAAAATGCAATGCACAAGGTAGACTTAAACTACTATCACGAACTGCTAACACAAGTGATTGCACAGCACGAAGATCTTGATGCATTACTTATTCCGGTACTTGACCGTGAACTTAGTGCACTTGATGGTGTAGAGCTAGCAACATTACGCTTGGGTGCTTACGAATTACGTGATCATTTAGAAGTACCTTACCGAGTAGTTCTAGATGAAGCTATTGAACTCGCTAAACACTTTGGTGGAGCAGATAGCCATAAATACATTAATGGCGTTCTAGATCGTTTAAGTTCAACACTACGTAGTGCTGAAAAACAACAAGCAAACTAATAGGTTTGAAGTTGATATGGCTGAGTTTTCTATTATTGACCAATACTTTAACAGACAATCTTACACAGATGTCACCTTGGGTATTGGAGATGACTCAGCCTTAATTACCCCTCCCGTAAACCAACAATTGGTGATCTGTGCAGATACACTCGTTGCTGGACGTCATTTTCCTCTTGATACCTCTGCCCATGCAATTGGCTGGAAAAGCGTAGCTGTCAATCTTTCAGATATTGCAGCAATGGGGGCAAAACCGCATAGTATTTTACTGGCGCTCAGCCTACCTACAATTGATCATGGATGGCTTAAAGGATTCAGTCAGGGAATTTATGACTGCTGTAATCAATTTGGGGTTGCTCTCATTGGTGGAGACACGACCCAAGGCCCTCATCTCACCATTACTGTCACAGCCATGGGCTGGGTTGAAACCGGACAAGCCGTGTTACGTTCAGGTGCCAAAGTCGGTGACTATGTTTGTGTGAGCGGTCAAGTTGGTGATGCCGCGTATGGTTTACAGCACCTAGGTCATCCATTACAAGAAAGACTAGACTACCCGACACCACGTTGTCAGCTTGGACAACAGCTGAAGGGATTAGCATCTAGTATGATTGATATTTCTGATGGATTAGCCCAAGATTTAGGCCATATCTTAAAAGCTTCAAATGTCGGTGCCCGATTACTTTTAGAAAAGTTACCGATTGATTCAATGCTAGAAGAACTACCAGAACAACAGCGCTGGCAATATGCGCTAGCTGGTGGTGATGATTACGAGTTATGTTTTACAATAACACCGCAAAATTATGAAAAACTTTTGCAAAAACAACTAGACATTAAGATTACAATGATCGGAGAGATCGTTGAGCAAACACAACTAACTTTTGAGCATTTGGGTTCAGATTACCCATTGCAAATTCATGGATACCAACACTTTGCATAAGCCACCGATTCATTTTAAGGACATGTCTTGGTTCAACCGCTGCATCGTTTTCTGTGGAGTTGGTTTCGGATCTGGTCTCGCACCTAAAGCTCCCGGTACTTTTGGCTCTGCCTTTGCCCTACTTTTCGTTCCAATCTGGTTATCGTTTGGCTTTAACTTAAGCTTAATCGCTATCCTTATCATGTCCTTGGTAGGAATTTATATTTGTGGTCAAACTGCAAAAGTCCTTGATGTTCATGATGATGGGCGAATTGTTTGGGATGAATTTGCAGGACAATCAATTACTCTTCTGCCTTTAATCTTTTTTAATATAATGTCGTTACAATGGGCACTAATTGGTTTTTGCTTATTCCGCCTATTTGATGTTTGGAAACCTTGGCCAATCCGCGTTGCCGACCAGAAAGTTGCTGGTGGTTTCGGGATCATGCTAGACGACATCATTGCAGGGCTTTGGGCGGCACTCTGTATCATCATATTTATTACTTTCTGGGGCGTAACGCCATTTAAGTAGGTTTACTCATGTCAACTACCGTCATTATCCTTGCTGCAGGCAAAGGAACGCGAATGCGTTCACAACTACCTAAAGTATTGCAACCTTTAGCTGGTCGCCCGCTACTAGGACATGTCATTCAAACAGCAAAAAAAATACACGCAGAAAATATTATTACGATTTATGGGCATGGTGGTGACCACGTCAAACAAACTTTTGCACAAGAAAAGATTCAATGGGTTGAACAAGCAGAACAACTAGGTACAGGTCATGCGGTACAAATGACTTTACCCGTACTTCCTAAAGACGGTATTTCATTAATTCTTTATGGTGATGTACCTTTAGTACGTCAAACAACGCTAGAGCAACTTGTTGAAGTTTCAAGTAAAACGGGCATTGGCATGATTACTTTACATGTCGACAACCCAACAGGTTATGGTCGTATCGTTCGTCAAGAAGGTAAGATTCAAGCGATTGTTGAGCATAAAGATGCAACAGAAGCTCAGCGTCAGATTCAAGAAATCAACACAGGTATTTACTGTGTTAGCAACGCAAAACTTCATGAATGGTTGCCTAAACTTTCAAATGAAAATGCGCAAGGCGAATATTATCTAACTGACATCGTAGCAATGGCTGTTGCAGATGGTCTAGAAATCGCATCTATTCAACCAGAACTCGCTTTTGAAGTTGAAGGTGTCAATGACCGCTTACAACTTGCTGCACTTGAACGTGAGTTCCAGCAACAGCAAACAAAAGAGCTTATGCAACAAGGCGTAACTTTTGCAGACCCTGCACGCTTTGACTTACGCGGTTCTGTAAAAGTTGGACATGACGTTCGTATTGACGTAAATGTGATTATTGAAGGTGACTGTGAACTTGGCGATTTTGTAGAAATCGGCGCTGGTTGTATTTTAAAGAACACCAAAATTGCAGCCGGAACTAAAGTTCAAGCCTATAGCGTTTTTGATGGCGCAGTTGTAGGCGAAAATGCTCAAATTGGACCATTTGCACGCTTACGCCCAGGCGCTAAATTGGCAAATGAAGTACATATCGGCAACTTTGTTGAAGTTAAAAATACAACGATTGGATTGGGTAGTAAAGCTAACCATTTCACCTATTTAGGTGATGCAGAAATCGGTGCTGAATCGAATATTGGGGCAGGTACGATTACTTGTAATTACGACGGTGCAAATAAACACAAAACCACTATTGGCGATGCCGTTTTTATCGGTTCTAATAGCTCGCTGGTTGCTCCGGTGACCATTGGGAATGGCGCAACAGTTGGTGCGGGTTCTGTGATTACGAAAGATGTAGCCGAACAAAGTCTCTCCTTTGAACGTGCGCAACAAATTTCAAAAGCAAATTATCAACGTCCCCAAAAGGTTAAAAAATAAGAGGATTGAAGTATGTGTGGTATCGTCGGAGGCGTTGCAGAACGTTGTGTAACCGAGATTTTAATTGAAGGTTTAAAACGTCTTGAATACCGCGGTTATGATTCTGCGGGTGTTGCTTTATTGAATAACCAACAAATTTTACGTGAGCGTCGTGTAGGTAAAGTAATCAATCTTGCAGATGCAGTGACTGAACACCAACTTACAGGGGCTATCGGGATCGCACATACCCGTTGGGCAACACACGGTAAACCAACTGAAAATAATGCTCACCCGCATATGTCTGGTAAGGTGGCTGTTGTACATAACGGTATTATTGAAAACTACCAAGAATTAAAAGACGACCTTCAAGCATTAGGTTATGTTTTTACTTCTCAAACAGATACTGAAGTTGTTGCACACTTAGTTGCTGAAGCTCTAAAAAGCACAGATAGTCTTTTAGATGCTGTTGAAACTGTTGTACCTCAGCTTAAAGGTGCTTACGCGCTAGGTATTATCCATAGCGATTACCCAGATGAACTTATTACTGTACGTGAAGGTTCACCGCTCGTGATTGGTGTAGGTATTGGTGAAAACTTTATTAGTTCAGACCAACTTGCTCTTTTACCAGTGACTAACCGCTTTATGTACCTTGAAGAAGGTGATATTGCACGTCTTACCCGTACTTCAATTGAAGTATTTGCAAATGGCGAACGCGTTGAACGTCCAGTAAGAGAGCTTGATGCAACCGTAAGCAGTGCATCAAAAGGTGAATACAAGCACTACATGCTCAAAGAAATTTATGAGCAGCCAGAAGCAATCAAGCAAACGATTTCTCAAGCGCTTGATGGCAATAGCTTACGTGATGATTTCTTGAAAAATGCTGATGCAGATTTCAACAAAATTCAAAGCGTACAAATCATTGCTTGTGGTACAAGTTACCACTCAGGAATGATTGCGAAATATTGGTTTGAACAACTGATTGGCGTACCTTGCCAAGTTGAAATCGCAAGTGAATTCCGCTATCGCACTCCTGTAATTGTTGAAAATACACTTTATATTTGTATTTCACAGTCAGGTGAAACTGCTGATACTTTAGCTGCACTACGTGAAACTCAAAAGCGTGCGAAAGCAAACAATATCGATATTCAGACTTTGACTATTTGTAACGTTGCAACGTCTTCAATGGTTCGTGAAACTGATCATCACTTATTGACTCTTGCTGGTCCTGAGATTGGTGTTGCTTCAACTAAAGCGTTCACGACTCAGCTCGCTGCGCTTATGTTGTTAATCTTGAAAATTGGTCAAGTGAAACAACGTATTAGCCCTGCTCTGCTTGAAGAAATTACACGTGAGTTATGGCACAGCCCGAAAGTTATTCTTGATACGCTTAAGTATGATCCAGAAATTTTGCGTTTGTCTGAATTATTCGTTGAAAAAAATCACTGCTTATTCTTAGGCCGTGGTACGAATTATCCAATCGCATTGGAAGGCGCATTAAAGCTAAAAGAAATTTCATATATTCATGCCGAAGGCTATGCAGCTGGTGAGTTAAAACACGGTCCATTAGCACTTGTTGATAATGAAATGCCGATCGTGATTCTTGCTCCAAATGATGAAATGCTTGATAAGCTCAAATCAAATATGGAAGAAGTTCAGGCACGTGGTGGTGAATTATTTGTTTTCGCTGACGAAAATAGCGGAATCAATGAAAAAGACCGTCAACACGTTGTGCATATTCCAGCAGTAAACGAATGGCTAGCTCCAATCGTTTATAGCGTACCAGTTCAGTTGTTGTCTTATCACGTTGCTGTATTACGTGGTACAGACGTTGACCAACCACGTAACTTGGCGAAGTCAGTAACTGTAGAGTAATTCAAAAAGATCATTATTAAGGCATCACTTGCTTTAATAACTGATTGATTAAGCCCGATATGTATAACTGCATAGCGGGCTTTTTTATTGCGTTCATACCAGAACATACAGAACACCCCCTAGGACCCTATGTCACAACGGACTTTTACTTTTGCGCTGATTTAAAGTTTGAGAGATCATTGCGACACAGAGATAAAGGAGCTAAGCGAACTTAGCCCATTTCAGTTTTGTCGCAGCGTCGAATGATGCCGAACAAGTTAGGGGCAAAGTCCTGTGGGAGATCAGGACTTTGCAAACTGGTGTGTTTTAAACGTTGTACGGTTTGAGGCGAATACACCTGTGCAAGCTGTTGGCAAATACAATTGCAACTGGCTTGCCTGTGTTCACCTAACGAACAAATTCTTTTAAATTCCTGCTGAGCGTTCGCATCATCATTTGTAATACTGTAAGCACCGACCACAAGGTTTAAAAACAATATAAATTTATGAAGTTTCATATTATTCTCATGATTATTTATATCTTTAAATAAAATAAAAATATTATTCGTTTAAATATTAAAATAATTTTTTTAAATAATAATTAATCCTCCCACAAGAATAGGAAAACAAAATAATTAAGATTATAAAATAAAAATAATTTATATATTTAAAAAATCAGGACATAGAAAATCCAAATTTTAAATAAATAAAATAGTTAAATGAGAGAGAAAATGAGTTTAAATTGTGGCATGGCCAACTCCTTAAAAATGGAGTCCTACCACCAAATCACCGTCAATTGATTAGGGTGGCAGAACGAAAGAGGGTTGACAGACTGAGCCTAGCGATCAGCACGCGCGTACGCGTCCCCCTTCCGCCCTACCATAGAGAAAAAGGGGGCACAAAGGTTCCACACGGGAAATACTGAGAAAGTATAACCCGACACGCTAGACACGGTCTGTCAAAACCGACTGGCGATGTAGGCCAGCAACGAAATAATAATTGGTATAATAAAGAACGTCAATTTATTTTAATAAAAAAAGTTTAAATATAATAATTTAACTAATGTTTAAATAATATTATTATCTTTATTATATTTGCGAATTTTAATTAAATTTAAAAATTTAAAATTTGGTTATATATATTTAGTTAATAAAATAGATTTATCATTAATTCTAATTAAACAGTTTATGTAAATATATAAGATGATAAGTATATACCTCTTATCATCTTTTCTAGAGTTTACTTTTCTATAGCCTTTACGGGTAATCGCGTACCTAACAAAGAAAAAGTCACGTCCGCAACTTCCAACGGGTCTGAACTGGTCCAAATAATATGATTTCCCTCATTTGGACTTTCAGAACTTAAATGATATTGTTTGAGCTGCCGAATTAATTGCGCTGTTACAGCTTCCGAAGGCTCAATAATTTGGATATCACGGCCTACAATTTCCTGAATCGTGTCTGAGACAAATGGATAGTGTGTGCATCCTAAAATAATCGTATCGACTTTTTGCTCGACTAACGGCGCCAAAATATTTTTCAAATAATCCTTAACTTCCGCTGTATGCGCTTTGCCCGTTTCGATTTTTTCGGCTAAGCCAATACAAGGCACCAAAGACACTTTAATATCTTGGGCATACGTTTCAATTAAACTTTTTAAGTTTTTGCCCTTCACTGTGGTGGCAGTTGCCAAAACAGCAATATGCTTGCTCACAGTCATTGCTACCGCGGGTTTTACCGCTGGTTCTATCGCAATAAGTGGAACACTAATTTGTGCTCTGATTGTTTCAATCGCTACAGCCGTCATGGTGTTACAAGCAATCACGATCGCCTTACATTTACCCTGTGCAACTAGATTTGAAATTAAATGCGTGGTTCGTGAAACAATCCAGTCGCTTTCTTTGTCTCCATACGGGACATATTTCGAGTCAGCGAAATAGATAATGTCTTCATTCGGAAGGGCCTGCCGAATGTACTTAAATAGAGACAGCCCGCCTAAACCAGAATCAATCATTCCAATCGGGTTGTTATTGTTATTCATGGTTTGTCCTGCATTTCATATATTTAGAAAAATTCTTTCATGGTTGCCAAGTCATTGAGCACGACTTTGGGCTGAATGGTTTTTAATTTTTCAGCCGATGTATACCCCCAACCTACCGCAGCAAAATCAATGCCTGCTTTATGTGCAGCTTCGCCATCAGTCGTTTGGTCTCCGACATAAATGGCCTGCTCTTTATTTAAATTCAAAATGTTTAGAACACGCTTAATTCGTTTAGCTTTGCCAAATATAGACGAGCCACCATCAATATGAGCAAAAAGCTCACATAGCTCTGCACCCAAAAGACTTTGACAGTTTTCTTTAGAGTTTGAAGTAATAATTGCGAGCGTATATCCCCGATTATGTAGTTCAATTAAGTGGTCCCGCATGCCTTCAAACATGTAAACTTCTTGGTCTCTTTCTTTCATTAAACGAATGAAATCTTTGGCAATCCAAGGCAGTTTCCACCTAGAAACATTCATCTCTTTCATAATTTCTTTTGGTGAAAGATGTTTGTACTGCTCTACTTCATGTAGCTCTACAGATTTAAATTTATGCTTCTTGGCAAGCTGATTTAAAGCACCTAAAAAGAAGCTAAAGGAGTCGACTAAAGTACCGTCCATATCAAAAATAATAGCTTGGTATTCTTTTAAAGATTTTTCCATTTTAAAGTTCTGAAATAAAATATATTTTTTATAATTATATTCTGTTTTCTATTGGTTTTTAAATCAGGCCCAACGAGGACCTGACCTAAATTTTGAATTTTATTTTAAGCTGCCACTTTTTGTTCCTTAATCCAATTTTTAATACGCGCATCCAGAATATTTAAAGGCAATGTTCCTGCATTTAAAATCATGTCATGGAAGGCTTTGATATCAAAACGGTCTCCGAGCTCTTGTTTGGCTAGCTCTCGAAGCTCTAAAATTTTCAGTTGTCCCATCTTATACGCTAATGCTTGGGCAGGAATAGCAATATAGCGATCTGCCTCTGCCTGAATATCAGGCTCGTCTAAAGCAGAGTGTTCTCGCATAAAATCAATCATTTGCTGACGGGTCCATTTTTTATAATGTACCCCAGTGTCAACCACTAAACGGCAAGCACGAAACAACTCACTCGATAGTCTCCCGTAGTCTGAAAGCGGGTCTTTATAGAAACCCACATCTTTACCCAACTGCTCTGCGTAAAGTGCCCATCCTTCAATATAGGCGGTGTGATTCGGCTGCTTCCGAAACATAGGCAAATTTGGCAGGTTTTGGGCAATATCAATCTGCATATGGTGGCCGGGAATTGCTTCATGATAAGCGGTCGATTCCATTGATATTTTGGAACGTTCAGAGAAGTCACCAGTATTTACATACACTTGTCCGAGGCGTGAACCATCAGGCGTGCCTTGGTGATACTCCGCACCTGCCGCTTCTTTTTCTCGATATTGCTCTACAGGCAAAACCTCGACTTTATTTTTGGGTAATAAACCAAAGAGCTTCGGCAGCTCTGGTTGCATTTGGGCAATATACCCGCGATATATATCTAAAATTTCTTCACGAGATTTTGGGAAAACCGCTGGATTTTTTTTTAAGGATTGTTGAAAACTTTTTAAGTCATTGAAACCTTGCGCTTTGGCAATTTTAAGCATTTCCGCTTCTATACGCGTAACTTCTTTTAGTCCGAGCTGATGAATAATTTCAGGGCTTTCTAGGGTGGTCGTATTATTTTCTACATAAAAACGATAGAGCTCGTCACCGTTTGGCAAGCTCCATATACCCTCGTGTTGTCGTCCATAGGGTAAGTAATCTTTCTGAATAAACGTCCCGAGTTTTTGATAGGCAGGTCGAACATTTTGATCTATGGCCTGTAGTATTTCACGGCTTAAACGCTCTTGTTCTGCTTTCGAAATATTTTTTGGAAATTGCTTTAATGGAGAAGCAAACACACTGTCTTTCCCTGCGGGAGTTGCAATACTATTAATCTGCTTTGCCACCTTTTCAATTAAATATTTGGGTGGCACCAAACCATCTTTTTGTCCTTGTTTCGCTAACTGAATACCTTGATCAAGAATAAGAGGAATTTGTTTTAAACGAGAAATATAGTCTTGATATTGCTTAGCATTATTAAATGGAATCGAACTAATAAATCCCGGAAATTGTAAATGTAGCCCCCACATTTGATTAAAAGGCATCTCATAGAGTTTCAAATCATAATTTTTAAGTGTTTCTTTCAACTGATAAATCATTAAATCTTTATTTAATTGATCAGTTGCTGAAAACCCTGTGCTATCAATTGCTTCAAAACGTTTTAAAAAATTTTGCGTACTTTTTTTATCTTTCTCGATCTGATTTTTTGAAAGCTCAGTCCATCGATCGTTGTAGCGTAAATCTCCTAAAACAGTTGCAGTTTCAGGACTATTTTTCAAAGTATATTCCCACTGTTCCTGTAAAAGTTGGTTTAAAGCTTTCACCCGAACAGAGACATTACTGTTTTGTTTAGATTGCGATTTTTCGATGGTATTTGTATTTATTTCGGGGGTTGCAGCATTAGAAGAATGAGACATCCAAAATAAAACACTGATACAAGCAAAATGTAAGGTTCTGTTTTTCATTTAATTATCCAGAAATATTTAACAAAGGTTAAAATAAAGACAAAACAAATTACGTGCCAAGCAGCATATAAAATGGTGTAAAAATCGAGTATTTTTTTAACTCAATGATTTTATAAATTAATTTTCTTTTTAATTATATTATTTATAGTTGCTATCTATATTCCACATCTGACTTTAATAGACCAAGAACTTAAAAAAAGTGCACATGAACGATCTCAGTGCACTTTTGAATTTTTACATTAAAAATTGTTTCTCAAGAAAACAAATATTGATAAACAATATAGGCAGCCAACTTTGCAGTTCTATTGTCCAAATCAAATTTTGGATTGCATTCAGCAATATCTAAAAGTTTAATTTTTCCAGTCTCTTGAATATGCTTAAAAATTGCTTCAAAAGTGGCTAAATCAATTCCTCTGACAGCTGGCGCACTGACTCCGGGTGCAACCGCAGCCGCGAAGACATCTAAATCAATCGTAACGTACAAGCAGTCTACTTTTTCAATAAAAGCGTCAACCGCCGCGAGCACGTTGTTTAGGTTAAAAATATTAACCTCATGGTCACGTAAATATGAACAATTTAGAGCATCGGCTGTATCAAACAAAACTTTAGTATTGGCATGGTTGGCGACCCCAATACATAAATAATTAAATTGTTTTTGATGCTGTTCTGAAAGTCGAGCTGCCTGTAAAAATGGTGTTCCAGAGGTGGCATGCTCTGCCTCACGCAAATCAAAATGGGCATCGAAATTAATAATGCCTATTTTTTTATCTGGTGCGTGGGCTTGTACATATTGGAACAGACCACTAAAGCTACCAAATGCAACTTCATGTCCACCGCCCAATACAATCGGCTTTAAACCATTTTGCAAGCTGTTTGCGACTTGCTCCGCCAACTCAGTTTGGGCTTGCTCTAAATTGTCATATTCGCAAGTCACTGTACCCAAATCGACAATACGGACTGGACGATGAATCGGTAAGTTGGCAAGCTGATTACGGATTGCATCTGGTGCATCGGCAGCACCGACTCGGCCTTTATTACGTTTCACGCCTTCATCAGAACTAAAACCAATCAGGGCAAATTCAGCATGTTGGGTTTTATTCATAATATGGTGAATACGTTGGTGTGCTTCACCCTCGCCATCATGTCGGCCTTGCCATTTAAATGTGTGATTCATGTGCCACCGTTTAAAAAATAACTTCTTTTCCATGCTGAACGACACGCTTAGGCAAATCTCCGCCCAGCCAGTAAACAATTTCAGATGGATGCTCAATATCCCAAGCCACAAAGTCAGCGACTTTACCCTGCTCTAAACTGCCATGGGTTTGTTCTAAACCGAGCGCTTGTGCAGCATGAATGGTGACACCCGCTAATGCTTGCTCAGGTGTAAGACGGAATAGCGTGCTTCCCATGTTGAGCATTAAACGTAAAGAAAGTGCTGGAGATGTCCCCGGGTTTAAATCACTCGATAACGCAATACGCACGCCATGTTTAATTAGACTTTCAACTGGTGGATATTGTGTTTCACGTAATAAATAAAAGGCACCCGGCAATAGCACAGCAACCGTATCCGACTCTGCCATTGCTTTGACGTCATCTTCGGTCATGTACTCTAAATGGTCGGCTGACAAAGCATGATAACGTGCTGCCAAACTTGAGCCACCTAGCGATGAGAGCTGCTCAGCATGGAGCTTAACGGGCAAACCTAATGATTGTGCCGTTTTAAAAACACGTTCAACCTGAGCTGGTGAAAATGCCAAATGCTCGCAGAATGCATCTACTGCATCGACTAAACCTTCGGCATGCAGTTTAGGCAGCATTTCTGTACAGATATGCTCGATATAAGCATCGCTTTGGTCTTTGTACTCTGGCGGTAACGCATGTGCAGCCAAGCAAGTGCTTTTTACCGTCATTGGTAAAGCTTCACCAATTTGACGGATCACACGCAGCATCTTGCGCTCATTTTCGTAATTGAGTCCGTAGCCAGATTTGATCTCGATGGTTGTAACGCCGTCTTGTTGCATACAGCGAATACGCTTAAGAGCTGATTTCAGTAATTGTTCTTCGCTGGCTTCACGCGTTGCACGTACTGTACTGGCAATGCCACCACCGCTTGCTGCAATTTCAGCATAGCTCACACCTTGCAAGCGTTTTTCAAACTCAACACTACGGTTGCCACCAAAAACACTATGCGTATGACAGTCGATCAACCCCGGGGTTACCCAAGCGCCATTTAAGTTAACTGTTTCGGAATAAGTGTCGGCAGGAAGTTGTTGTTGTTTTCCAATCCAGTGAATCAGATGCCCTTCTGTGACTATTGCTGCATCTTCAATATAGGAATATTGCCCATTTTGCATGGTCGCAATGTGGCAATTTTGCCAAAGTTTTTTCATTCGCCTTTCCTCAAAACTGCCCAACAGTAAAGCTATTGGGCAGTTGACTTGTTAGCTTTCTATCTCGATATTTTGCGGAATTGAATTATTTTGCTTTCCCGAATTTTGCTGAGGTTTGACCCAAATACGATAAGCGATCATTAACAGAACAAGCCATGTGATTCCCACATAAATTGCAGGGCGTGAATCTGGGAAATAACCCATCATGACTAAAATGAATACCATAAAACCAATTGCAAACGCAGGAGCATACGGCCAACCAATAACGGGGAAATCCAATGCCTTAATTTCAGCAGTAGACAACTTACGGCGCATCGCGACTTGCGAAAGCAAGATCATGAGCCACACCCAAACGGTTGCGAAAGTTGCAATTGAGGCAATGATCATGAATACATTTTCAGGAATCAGGTAGTTCAGCACTACACCAATTAATAGCACGCCAGCCATAACCACTACAGTCATCCATGGCACACCATTACGTGATAATTTCTGGAAAACTCGAGGCGCTTGACCACGGTTTGCCATGCCATAAAGCATACGACCAGCACCAAATACATCACTATTAATCGCTGAAACAGCAGCAGTAATCACGACAATATTTAAAATTGTAGCTGCTGATTGAATGCCCAAATTCTCAAAAATCTGTACAAATGGACTACCTTGGCTACCAATTTGATTCCATGGGAAAATCGACATCAGTACAAAAATGGTCAACACATAGAAAAGTAAAATACGTACTGGAACTGCATTAATTGCTTTAGGTAAGGTGGTTTTCGGATCTTGTGATTCACCTGCTGTAATACCAATAATTTCGATACCACCGAAAGCAAATACAACCACAGATAAACATGCAACTAAGCCTGCAATCCCATGCGGCATAAAGCCATCATAAATCCATAAGTTTTGAATACCCGGTACCACACTGCTATGGTCAGCATGGAAGCCGTAGAACATTAAACCGATTCCACCTAAAATCATGGCAACAATAGCGCTCACCTTGACAATAGAAAGCCAAAACTCGAGTTCGCCAAAGACTTTAACGTGAATGAGGTTAATTGCACCCAAGAACATAATCAGGGATAAAATCCAGATCCACCGTGGTACATCGGGATACCAGAACCCCATGTAAATACCAAAAGCAGTGACATCAGCCAACGCCACAATGATCATCTCAAAAACATAAGTCCAGCCTGTCGTAAAGCCAGCCAATGGACCAATGTACTGTGAAGCATAGTGGCTAAATGAACCAGAGACAGGGTTTTGGACAGCCATTTCACCCAATGCGCGCATAACGATATAAATTGCAATCCCTGCAACGATATACGCCAGTAATACTGAAGGCCCTGCCATTTTAATTGCAGTTGCCGAACCATAGAAAAGCCCAGTTCCAATTGCTGAGCCCAATGCCAAGAAACGAATGTGGCGGGTGTTTAAACCCCGCTGTAGTGTGGAGTTTTGTGACATTATAATCTCCAATCCTTGAGGATATTTAGTTAGATTCGGCCACTCCATGTGACCGTTTTATCAATCACACTTCAGATAAACTAGGGAGTAGTTTTGGAATAATTAACTCGTTTAAGCAGCCGCTTGAGAGTAATTCACTTGCTTGCTCAATATCAGGAGCAAAGAAACGGTCTTCACTGTAGTAAGGCACTTGAGCGCGCAAGATTTTACGAGCTTGTTCAAGTTTAGGCGAGCTTTTTAAGCCTTCACGGAAGTCTAGACCCTGACAAGCGCCTAACCATTCAACAGCTAAAATGCCACGGACGTTGTCAGCCATATACCAAAGACGTTTACCCGCATTCGGAGCCATTGATACATGGTCTTCTTGGTTGGCAGAGGTCGGCAAACTATCAACACTTGCCGGATGTGCAAGCGCTTTATTGTCACTTGCAAGAGCAGCAGCGGTAACTTGAGCAATCATAAAGCCCGAGTTAACACCACCATTTGCCACCAAGAACGGTGGAAGCTGTGACATATGACGGTCCATCATCATTGAAATACGACGTTCAGACAGTGAACCAATTTCTGCAATTGCCAAAGCTAGATTATCAGCTGCCATTGCAACAGGTTCTGCATGGAAGTTACCACCAGAAATCACGTCACCTTGTTCAGCAAACACAAGCGGGTTATCAGATACAGCATTTGCTTCAATTTCTAATACTTCAGCAGCCTGACGGATTTGGGTTAAACATGCGCCCATCACCTGTGGTTGGCAACGTAAAGAGTATGGGTCTTGAACTTTGCTACAGTCTTCGTGTGAATGTGCAATTTCACTTGAGTCTGTTAAGAGATCACGATAAGCCGCAGCCACATCAATTTGGCCACGTTGACCACGTACTTCGTGAATACGAGCATCGAATGGTGCACGTGAACCTAGCATTGCTTCAACGCTTAAGCCACCACAAACAGTTGCAGCTGCAAATAAATCTTCCGCTTCAAATAAGCCGCGTAAAGCATAAGCAGTTGAAACTTGTGTACCATTTAAAAGAGCTAAACCTTCTTTAGCTGCTAAAGAAATAGGTTCTAAACCTGCAACTTTTAAAGCTTCAACTGCTGGTAACCATTCACCTTTATAACGCGCTTTACCTTCACCAAGTAACACTAAAGACATGTGTGCAAGTGGTGCCAAGTCACCTGAAGCACCTACTGAACCTTTCAGTGGAATATGTGGATAAACTTCGGCATTAATTAAAGCCAACAAAGCATCAATCACTTTACGACGAATACCAGAGAAACCACGCGCCAAGCTATTTGCTTTCAATAGAATAATTAAACGAACCATTGCATCATCAAGTGCTTCACCTACACCTGCCGCATGTGAAAGAACCAATGAACGTTGTAATTTTTCTAAATCTTCAGGAGCAATCTTGGTCGAAGCAAGTAAACCAAAACCAGTATTAATGCCGTAAGCTGTACGCCCTTCATTTACAATCTGCTCTACACAAGCCACACTTGCATTGATTGCAGATGAAGCACTTTCATCTAATTTAACTTTAATTGGGTTGAGGTAAGCTTGACGTAAATCGGCTAAGGTTAGTTTTCCCGGTTGGATCAGTAATTCCATGTTGGCTTCCTAATTTTTTGCACTATATTCTGCTGAGACGGTGCTTTTCACAATTGCAAAAAGCACCGCCAGTTCTTCCGTGTATTTTTATTGCGTGATCATTGGCAAGTGTAGGCCTTGCTCTTTCGCACAGTTAATCGCAATCTCATAACCTGCATCGGCATGACGCATAACACCTGTTGCAGGGTCATTGGTCAGTACGCGAGCAATACGTGCAGCAGCTTCATCTGTACCATCACACACAATCACAACGCCTGAGTGTTGAGAGAAGCCCATACCTACACCACCACCGTGATGTAAAGACACCCAAGTTGCGCCGCCTGCTGTATTGAGCAACGCGTTTAATAAAGGCCAATCTGATACTGCATCTGATCCGTCTTGCATTGCTTCAGTTTCACGGTTTGGACTTGCAACCGAACCTGAGTCTAAATGGTCACGACCAATCACAACTGGAGCTGATAATTCACCGCTACGAACCATTTCGTTAAATGCCAAACCAAGTTTTGCACGTAAGCCTAAACCAACCCAGCAAATACGCGCTGGTAAGCCTTGGAAGCTAATACGTTCACGTGCCATGTCTAACCAGTGATGTAAATGTTCATCATCAGGAATTAACTCTTTAACTTTGGCATCTGTTTTATAAATGTCTTCTGGGTCACCAGAAAGCGCAGCCCAACGGAATGGACCAATACCACGGCAGAACAATGGACGGATGTATGCAGGTACGAAGCCAGGGAAATCAAAAGCGTTTGCTACGCCTTCATCTTTCGCCATTTGACGGATGTTATTGCCATAGTCAAATGTTGGGACACCCATTTTTTGGAAATCAAGCATCGCTTGTACGTGTTTTGCCATCGACTGTTTTGCAGCTTTTACAACAGCTTCTGGTTCGGTTTTCGCGCGTGCACGGTATTCATCCCAAGTCCAACCTACTGGTAAGTAGCCATTAAGGGGATCGTGCGCACTTGTTTGGTCAGTCACCATGTCTGGACGTACACCACGACGTACAAGCTCAGGTAAAATTTCAGCAGCGTTACCATGAAGCGCAATTGAAATTGCTTTACCTTCTTTTGTATAGCGGTCAATACGCGCTAAAGCATCGTCTAAGTCAGTTGCTTGTTCGTCTACATAACGGGTACGTAAACGGAAATCGATACTTGCTTGTTGGCATTCAATGTTTAAAGAACACGCACCTGCAAGTGTTGCAGCTAAAGGCTGAGCACCACCCATACCACCTAAACCAGCAGTAAGAACCCAACGGCCTTTTAGGTCACCGTTGTAGTGTTGGCGACCTGCTTCAACGAAAGTTTCATAAGTACCCTGCACAATGCCTTGGCTACCAATGTAGATCCACGAACCTGCTGTCATTTGACCATACATCGCCAAAGCTTTTGCATCTAACTCGTTGAAGTGTTCCCAGTTTGCCCAGTGCGGTACAAGGTTTGAGTTTGCAATTAAAACGCGTGGAGCATCTTTATGAGTTTTAAATACGCCTACTGGCTTACCTGATTGAACTAATAATGTTTCATCAGTTTCAAGATTTTTTAGAGTATCTACAATTTTGTCGAAACATTCCCAGTTTCGTGCTGCACGGCCAATACCACCGTATACAACCAACTCTTTCGGGTTTTCTGCAACGTCCGGATCAAGGTTATTCATCAACATACGTAATGGAGCTTCAGTTAACCAACTTTTAGCCGTCAATTCAGTGCCGCGTGGCGCACGAATTTCTACATCACGAAATTTTGTTGTCATTGTTGTCACAGGCGGACTCCTTCCTTTGAGCTTACATCAGCAGAACATCACTTGTTTCTGCATTTGTATAGTAATGTATTAACTTGTATATACATCCATATACTACACAAATATTCTCCGGCGTGAAGAGGCTTGCCCACATTTTTTTAAAGGAATTGAATAAGCTTATGAATTAAATTAATTTATTTTTGTATCTAGCATAAAAAAAGCACATATCTTTTCACTAGACATGTGCTTTCAAATAAGTAAATTACTTAAGTTTTAACGTTGAATTAGCTCAATAACATAACAACTGTTTGGCTGATTTTGCGTAAAATGAACCGATGTTACCCCACTATTTTTTTCAATTTTTAAAGTCTCAGTAGCAGCAATCTGAAAGGAATGATCATCAACATTTACTTCCGTTTCAGCGCCCTGATTAAAAATAAAAATCAGGTCTGCCGAGCTTATAAATATCTGCTTCGCCGTATCATTCAACCGCTGAAAACGGGCATGGAACTTTGCAGGATCATAAATTAAATTTAAGTCCCGAATTGCCCCATCGACCAATTCACTTTTGACCTGACTTTCACCATGAAATGCAAAAATATCGCCTTGGTTCAGCTTTTTGGCAGGAAGATCATCGACATGTAATACCATGCCCTGTCCATCAAGTACGCTAATAATGCGCTGCTTATTGGGAAATAGTGAAAATGGTCCGGAAGTGGTCACATCTGCCATCGAAATACGCCAATCGAAATCAGCCTCACCTTGGCTTCTGGCAATTTCCAAAGTAAAACCCGCACCATTTTTCCAAAGCATTTTTGTATATTGATCGGCCCTGATCAATTCAATCATGGATTAAATTTCCCTTCGAGATAATAGCGACTGCCCGGATAAATTAATCGTGCACTTGAAATGAGTTGTTTATTTGACCATGTGCGGCGACGAATGAGTAAGCATGGCTCAGCTTTAGTAATCTTTAACCACTTGCACTCTTGAGGTGATGCTAAAACGGCCTCAACAATGTGTTCACCTTCCGTCACGGGTGCTTTTGCCATGAGGTAAGCATTTGGAGTAATGGTTTTAAAATCTTGTTCTAAATAATCTGGAATCAATGCTGCATCAACCAGACGATCTTCGACCTGAACAGGTACATCATTTTCATAATGCACAATAATCGAGTGAAATAATCTTTGCCCTTCGCGAGTCTGCATTAACACGCTTTGTTCTGCATTTGCATAAATTTGTTCTAAGACCAAAACTTCAGCGTGGTGCTTATGGTTTCGTGCAATAATCTCATCGGCAATATTATTAATCTGAAAAAGTGCAGTTCGGCCTTGCCCTTCAGCCACGAAAGAACCAACGCCTTGAATTCGAACAAGTAAGCCTTCTGTTGTTAACTCACGTAGCGCACGGTTTACCGTCATACGGCTACAGCCGAGTTGATTAACCAGTTCACTTTCCGAAGGAATTTTTTTATTTACAGCCCACGAACCTTCATAAATCTTTTGTGAAATCAGCTGTTTGACGCGCTGATATAAAGGAACTGGACTATCAGCTTCAATCGAAAGCTCAGTATGTTCTTGTTTTGATGTTCTGGGCATAACTAATTACTCAAAAAGGCAGCAGGCAAAAAGGTATTTTAGTTGACATGCTATGTATATACAACCACATACAACATGTTAATTTATGAATTAAATAGATTTCAAAAAGTTTAAAAAATAAACATATCTCAATAAGAGCTAATTTAAAGTTTTATGTAGAGAAATTCAAATATATTAGTATTTTATCAATATTTATTTAATAGTTATTTCTGCTAAGTCTATGCTCAATTCAAGGATATAAAAAGTATCGTCTTTTCTAATTTACGAAATGATGCTTAAAACTTTTATTTAAAATAACTGATCGATAGTATTCTTCTGCCACACAGTATATTAATAAAACTGGAAGCACATCGAATGCGTAATTATAAAATAGATATTCTTCGAGGAATCTCTATCCTTTTGGTTCTTTTACACCATTTTAATATTCCCTATAAACTTAAAGATACATGGTTAGGTTTTGATTTCTTAGGTGAAGCATTTAGCACAGTCATCGCAAGAAATGGAAATTATGGCGTTACCATGTTTTTTGTGATTTCGGGTTTTTTAATTACCCATCACACTTTAAAAAGAGATAAACAATTTTCCGCAATTAACCTCAAGCATTTTTATATCCGACGGGCAGCGCGTATTTTACCGTGTCTGATATTACTCATTTTAGGTGTAAGCATACTTGGTTCATTTGACTTAAAACCCTTTATGAACCAAGCACCCAATGGCATTGAGGTTTCCTATCCACTAACAATTTTTGCGGCTTTAACCTTCTGGATGAATATCCTGATTATTAAATTTGGTTGGGTAAACTACGCTTTGGGGGTGTTGTGGTCACTCTCTGTAGAAGAAGTTTTTTACTTTGTTTTCCCATTATTGTGCCTACTCACACGTAGTAATAAGGTCTTTATTGCTTTACTTGTTGGCGTAATTTTATATGGCCCTTATTTTAGATCTCTGCATTTTGGAGAAGAAAGCGGCGCTTATTTATATCATTATTTTTCAAGTTTTGACGGCATAGCAATTGGCTGTTTAACGGCGATTTTTTCTCATAAATACCAGCCAAATTGGCACTATAAAAAACCTTTTTCTTGGTTGCTTATTTTGGGTATGGCCGCTCTATATTTATATGCACCAATTAAAGAAGTGAGTACTTGGGGTATTAGCTTATTTGCTCTTGCCACAGGCTTACTGATTTTGTGTTTTCAACATCCTGCTGGAATGCAAGCGCATAGCCTATTTACCAAAGTGATGGTCTGGTTGGGGCAAAGAAGTTATGAAACTTATTTGTTTCATCTGGTTGTGCTGGGCCTTATGAAAGTTGCTTTTATTCCGGCCCAAACCGACTCTAGCATCAAAATTATGCTTTTAATTAGCTATCTGGTTTTAACTTTTATCATCAGCGCAGCAATTGAAAAATACTATTCCACACCGCTTAACAGCTACATTCGAAAGCTTTTCATTAAAGATAAATCATAAAAATAAGCCCCTTTAAAATAGGGGCTTATTTAATTAAGCAATCAACATGGTTTCATCATCTTGCTTAAAAGGGTTAGACCAGCTCTGCCAAACTTGTGGCCCTAAAGCCATTTCTTCATCGCTTAACAAGCAACGATCTAAGCGCTGTATTAAAGCCTGCTCATCCATTTGCATACCAATTAAAACCAGTTCCTGACGCGCATCACCTGTGCGGGCATCCCAATTTTTCTTAATTTGTTCAATGCTGGCTAGGTCACTCGGCCAATCTTCTTCTGCAACGGCCGCCCACCAATAACCAGCTAAGCCATGTCGAGCCATTGCACCCGCTTGTGACCATGAATAAGCCAATGTTGGTTCGGCAGCCAACCAGAAAAAGCCTTTGGAACGCACGACTCCCGGCCATTCAGCCTGTACCAAATCATAAAAACGCTCGGGATGGAAAGGTCGGCGGGCACGGTAAACAAAGCTACTGATTCCATACTCTTCAGTCTCTGGCGTATGCTCGCCGCGTAACTCTTTTAACCAGCCTGGTGCTTGCGCAGCTTCATCAAAATCGAATAATTGCGTATTTAAAATTTTATCTAAAGCGATCTTTCCAAATTGAGCAATTTCAATTCGGGCACGCGGGTTTAACGTTTTTAAAATGGCGATAAGTTGCTCTTGCTGCGCCAGATCAATCAAATCAATTTTATTCAGCACAATCACATCACAAAACTCAATTTGGTCGATAAGGAGGTCAACCACAGTTCTCTCATCTTGTTCGCCTAATGACTCGCCGCGTTGTTGCAGGGAGTCAACTGAACTGTAATCTTTAAGAAAGTTAAAAGCATCGACTACCGTGACCATGGTGTCGAGTCGAGCGAACTCATTGAGTGAGTTTCCATCTTCATCTTCAAAGGTAAAGGTTTCTGCCACAGGTAAAGGTTCTGAAATGCCAGTTGACTCAATGACTAACTGGTCAAAGCGTCCTTCATCAGCTAAACGTCTTACCTCAACCAATAAATCTTCTCGTAGCGTACAACAGATACAGCCATTACTCATTTCAACCAGCTTTTCATCTGTTCTTGAAAGCTCTGCCCCACCTTCACGTACTAATGCCGCATCAATATTCACCTCAGACATATCATTGACAATTACGGCAATACGGCGGCCTTCACGATTATTTAAAATATGGTTGAGTAATGTGGTCTTTCCTGCACCCAAAAAGCCCGATAAAACAGTGACAGGAAGCTTGGCAAATGAGTTGGCGATTGCAGTGCGCATGGCTTAATCTCTTTGAATAATATTTAAACTGATCATGGCTGGCCATTTAATATGACCAGATCACAGGCGTAATCTATTTCTAAACCACAATAATGTTATGTTATAACATAACTATGGATCAAGTTTTTATTCTAGTTTTATTTAAGCCAATTTACTTAGTCGTTGAAAAAATTGCTTTTATAATCCCTGACAAATTGAGGTTTTGTAGTGATGGTCAGGCCCCCATGCACGGAATCCTTGGCTATCAATATGAATTTGTCCTGAAGCATAAACACCCAGTCCCATATTAAGCGCTTGACCTTTTGTCGCCCAGAACTGACAAAGTTTGGTTTTAGTTTGCTGAATATTGAATTGGTCTAAATCACTCGGCTGTTCTGGGCCAATTCGAAAATCAAGCGCTGCATTAAAGACATGTCGAGAAGCATCAGCACCACCAGCACAGCGGTTTAGAGATAACGCTCGGTAGACCGAAGTCACTTCAAAATCATTAATTACACCATCCTCAACTAACGCTTTTAAAATACTAAGTGTCGGAACGATATTGGACCAAATCTCGCGTGGAGGTACTGCATAAGGCTCAACTCCACATTTCTGCCAATCTCGAGCTGAGCGTAATAACTCATGGTCTGGCACTAAATCGGCAAGTGCCTTTTGCTTAAGAAATTGCTTGTAAGCTTGCACAGACTGTCGATGGTCTGCTGTTGCTAACCACGCAACATACGCCTCGGGTTGAGGCTTTATTCTGACCACTGTTTTTGTAGGTTGAGGTAAAGATGTTTGGGTGTGTTGAGGAATTGTTGGCTTGGGAGTTGGAGTGCTACATGCTGTGAGAGTTAATAAAATTAAACCTAAATAACGCTTCATAAATATGCTCTATCTTCACCAAAAATGGGAAAATTGCTCATCATTAAATTAATGAAATGTTATATTATAACAATAGTAAAATCCTTTAATTTCTGTTGCTAAATTTTAAAAATAAAAAAGGACGCCTGTCAGACGTCCTTTTTAGATACAACTCAATAAATTATTAAATATCTGCTTCTAAGGCAGGTACAGACTGCTCAGCTTTTAATTTTCGGCGTTTAAATTGGTACGCCACCATTAAACATAAGATCCAACCAGGAATCATCATGACTGCAACACGCATATCTGGTGTTAAAGACATCACGGTCAAAATGCCAAGCATAAATAATATGCATAAATAGTTGCTAAACGGATACATAAAGCTTGGGAACTTCGTTGTTTGTCCTTGGCGCTGCATATATTTGCGGAATTTTAAATGCGTCCATGAAATTACAACCCAGTTAATTACAATCGCTGCAACCACCATCATCATGAGCAAACCAAATGCTTTTTCAGGGAAAATATAGTTTAACAGTACACATAAAATAGTGACTGCCGCAGAAAGGATTACTGCATTGGTTGGAATACCGCGTTTATTAATACGTGCAAATACTTTTGATGCATTTCCTTGTTGCGCAAGGCCCAATAGCATACGGCTACTGCAATAACTTGTGCCGTTATAAACTGAAACCGCAGCTGTCAAAATGACAAAGTTCAATAATGTTGCAATGCCTTGGCTATCTAAAGAAGCAAAGACCATCACAAAAGGGCTTCCGCCTTGTGCCATTTGATTCCATGGAAATAGCGAGAATAAAACAAAAAGCGTCGCAATATAGAAAATCAAAATACGGTAAATAATTTGATTCACAGCTTTAGGTAAAGTTTTATAAGGGTCACGTGCTTCAGCTGCAGTAATACCGAAAAGCTCAATACCACCAAAAGCAAAAATAATGACCGCCATTGCCATCACTAAGCCTTCAATACCAAACGGGAAGAAACCTCCGAGTGCCCAGAGGTTCGAAATGCTTGCCTGTGGACCTGCTGTGCCCGTTGCAAGTAAATATGAACCAAAACCAATCATTGCAAGAATTGCTAAGATTTTGACAATAGAAAACCAAAATTCCATTTCGCCAAAAAACTTAACGTGTAGCAAATTAATGCCATTAATTAAGACAAAGAAGGCTAAAGCAGATGCCCATGTCGGTATTTGCGGCCACCAATATTGAATATAAAGACCAATTGCGCTTAGTTCTGCCATACAGACGAGTACATTGAGTACCCAATAGTTCCATCCTGACATGAACCCTGCAAATGGTCCCCAATATTTGTAGGCAAAATGACTAAAAGATCCACTAACTGGCTCTTCTACCACCATTTCACCAAGCTGACGCATCATTAAAAAAGCAATAAATCCTGCAATGGCATAACCGAGGATGACCGATGGACCTGCTAATTTAATCGATTGTGATATACCAAGAAAAAGCCCTGTGCCAATCGCCCCACCCAATGCAATAAGCTGGATGTGCCGATTACTCAAACCATGTTTCAGGTTTCCTTGCTCTTGTGCTGACATATGATTATTCTCATCCGTGTCACGTAATTTTTTTCCAATAAATTACGTATATCATAAATTGATCAAACTTTCATAGAGATTCATGAAAAAATAATTGCGTGACTTTTCTCATGACCGCGAATGAAAACAGAAAATACAAGAAATGACAATTATTATGAAATGTGTAATTAAATTATGTATTGCGTAATTTGATGAATTCAGTATTATAGAGACATGAAGCAATTGGTTGTGCTCGGTCTATATCAAACTCATAAGACAAAAGATGATCTAAGCAAAGGTTAAAACTTATTGAGTAGCTCAGTCCTAGACCGAACTTTTATTTGTATAAGACCCGAGATAAAGACAAGGAAGCGAAAATGGAACAAAAACTAAACTCTTTTATTGAAGTTTCACCTCAATCAGATTTCACTATTCATAATTTGCCTTACGGTGTTTTTAGCAGAGCTAACGAAAGTGAGCGTCAAGTTGGTGTAGCTATTGGTGATTGGGTGATTGATCTCGCTGCTCTTGAAAAGCATGGTCTTTTAAAACTTTCAGAACAAGACACATACTTTAACCAGCCTACTCTGAATAAATTTATCGAGTCTGGCAAAGCCAACTGGTCAAAAGTTCGTAAGACACTACAGTCTCTTCTCTCGGTTGAAAATTTAACGCTTCAAGAAAATGAAGCATTGCGTCAGGAAGTTTTGGTTAAGCAAGACAGCGTTACTTTGCATTTACCACTTCAAGTATCTGGTTATACCGATTTCTATTCTTCTAAAGAACATGCCACCAATGTAGGCTGTATGTTCCGCGACCCTAAAAATGCTTTACTGCCAAACTGGACTGAATTGCCTGTTGGTTATAACGGCCGTGCTAGCTCTGTTGTCGTCAGTGGCACTCAAGTCGTGCGTCCATCTGGTCAAATTAAACTTCCAAATGAAGAGCGCCCAGTTTTCTCAGCTACGCGTAAACTCGATTTCGAACTTGAAACAGCATTTGTTATTGGTAAACCAACAGAGCTTGGCCAGCCGATCTCGATTGAAAATGCTTGGGATCATATTTTTGGAATGGTATTACTCAATGACTGGTCAGCACGCGATATCCAGCAATGGGAATATGTGCCTTTAGGCCCTTTCAATTCAAAATCATTTGCTAGTGCCATCTCACCTTGGGTAGTCACACTTGAAGCACTTGAGCCATTTAAAGTGGAAGGCCCAAAACAAGAGCCTAAACCTTTAACGTATTTACAAGAAAATATCGCGAATAGTTATGACATTAATTTGAGTGTTGAAATTCAAAGCCCGAAATCGGCACAAGCTGACGTGATTTGCCAAACTAATTTCAAATATATGTACTGGTCTATGGCTCAGCAGCTCACTCACCACACCATTGGCGGCTGTAACGTTCAGGTTGGTGATTTAATGGGTTCAGGTACTATTTCAGGTTCTACACCAGATTCCTATGGTAGCTTGCTTGAGCTTACATGGAACACCACCAAGCCTTTAACACTTGCCAATGGTGAAACTCGTGGTTTCTTGCAAGACGGCGATACCCTGATCATGAAAGGTCACTGTGAGAAAAATGGTATTCGCATTGGCTTCGGTGAAGTTCGAAATACAGTCCTTCCTGCATTAAATTTCGATTTTGCAGAAACTTCGGAGCCTGACTATGAAGCTGTATAGTTACTTTCGTAGCTCTGCAGCCTACAGAGTACGGATTGGTCTAAACATTAAAGGTTTAGCTTATGAGACTGTTCCAGTTCATCTGGTAAAAAACGAACAGCAAAGCGAAGACTATTTAAAGTTAAACCGTAGTGCTCTAGTTCCGACTTTAATTGACGGCGATTTAACCTTGTCTCAATCGTTAAGTATTTTGGAATATCTAGATGAGCAATATCCAGAAACCAAACTACTTCCAAGTGATGTGCAAGAGAGAGCAAAAGTTCGCGCTTTTGCTCAAGCAATCGCTTGTGATATTCACCCGTTAAACAACTTACGCGTACTGAAATATTTAAAAAATGACTTAAATGTTTCAGATGAGCAGAAGAATTATTGGTATCAGCACTGGATTATTGAAGGCTTTCAAAATCTCGAACAGCAACTTCAAGATTCAAATGGACAATTTTGCTTTGGACAACAAGCAACAATTGCTGATTGCTGTCTGATTCCACAGGTCTACAACGCGAAACGCTTCAAGATTGATTTATCTGCGTTTCCAAAAATTGAATCGATTTATCACCATTGTTTGTCTATCCCAGCCTTTTATAACGCGGCGCCAGAACAACAACCAGATTGGGAATAGTAAAAAGGAGTTTTAATATGACATTTGCCATTAAAAAAATACATCACGTTGCATATCGTTGTAAGGATGCGAAAGAAACTGTTGAGTGGTATAAAAAAATGCTCAACATGGACTTTATTTTAGCTTTTGCTGAAGACCATGTGCCGTCAACTAAAGCCTTTGACCCATATATGCATTTATTCTTAGATGCAGGACAAGGCAACGTTTTGGCATTTTTTGAATTGCCAACTCAACCAGAAATGGGCCGAGACGAAAATACGCCTCAATGGGTACAACATATTGCTTTTGAAGTTGAAGACTTAAATGCGTTGATGGCTGCCAAGCAACATTTAGAAGAAAATGGTGTGAAAGTTTTAGGCGTAACCAACCACGGTATTTTCCACTCAATTTACTTCTTTGACCCAAATGGCCATCGTTTAGAACTGACTTATAACGATGCTCATGCTGAAGAAAAAATTGCAAAAATTACTGAAGAAATGAAAACTGAAATGCTAGAGGAATGGAGCAAAACCAAACGCGCTCCGCACCATACTCATTTCTTGCATGAAGAAGAGTTAGGAACCTAATTTTTAAAGAGCGTAATAAAAAATCGGCATTGATTAGAATTGTTTTAAGAGCAGTTCTATATCAATGCCGATTTATATTATTTAAAACCGCTAAATTTCTAGAAAATTGCGCTATAAATAAGAGCATAGTGATTTTAAAAAATTGTTGGTTATTAAACATGTCAATTTCGCTAATAGAAAAAGGTGATTTCTATTTTTCACTAGGCTCAGGCATGATGTAAAACGCGCCAATTTCAATTTATGTTTTGATCGTCACTGTTTAACAGCTGAAGTAAATTTATTAAGGGTATTTAAATGATTGAAGAAAAAGTATCTGGGGGGGTTCAATCACTTGAAGTCGGTTTATCTGTACTAAACGCCCTTTTGGAACACAATCAACCTATTATTCTCAAAGATCTGTCTAGCAAGCTAGAAATGCATCCTGCCAAGGTTCACCGCTATCTGGTCAGCCTTATTCGCATGGAATATGCAAAACAGCTTGATGATGGGCAGTATGCTTTAGGTGATCAGGCATGGCGCTTAGGTCTCAACTGTGTCCAGCATAGCGATACCCTACAGCTGGTACAGCATTTAATTTATGACCTACAAAACAAAATTGGTTGCGGTATACAAATTAGTAAATGGTCACCAAAAGGCCCTGTCGTGGTTCAATCGATTGAATCAAACCACCCTATTTCGATTGTCACTAAAGTCGGCTCGATTATGCCTTTAGTCAATTCTGCTGCGGGGCGTCTATTTGCTTCTTATCTACCAGAACATTTCGTTCGTCCCTTAATGGAAGCAGAATGGCAAAAGCATCAAGAACTTGGTCTGCACATCGCACCACAAAACTGGCACGCATTTACAGAGCTTAAAGACACCATTCGCCAGCAACAAATGTCGGCAGCGAAAGGTGATTTACTGACAGGAATTAATGCGGTGGGTTTACCTGTATTTAACTCAAACCAAAGCATTGAGTTTTGTATTGTCGCACTGGATAGTGAAATGTTTTTACCAGTCGACCCTCACAGTAAAACGATTGAAATCTTGAAAAATGAAGTGAACCTCATCAATCAATATATTAAAAGCCGCTAATCAATAGCCATAAAAAAACCAAGAGATCAAACTCTTGGTTTTTTTAGATCAGGAATAAAGCTCAGCTTATTTATTTAGTTTCTAAAACACCACGGCGAATCTGGTCACGTTCAATCGACTCAAATAACGCCTTGAAGTTACCTTCACCAAAGCCATCATCATCTTTACGTTGAATAAATTCAAAGAAAACTGGACCAATCATGTTTTCAGAGAAAATTTGCAATAACAGCTTTTTCTGACCGTCTTTAGTATTACCATCAAGCAAAATACCGCGCTGTTTTAATTCATCAGTCGGCTCACCATGATCAGGTAAACGTTCTGGTAGCATTTCATAATAGGTATTTGGCGGTGGTGTCATAAATTTCAGACCGAGACCTTTTAACTTATCCCAAGTCGAGATTAAGTCATCACAAATAAACGCGATATGCTGAATACCTTCGCCATTAAAGTCAGATAGGAACTCTGCAATTTGGCCGTTTCCTTTGTCTGAATCTTCGTTTAACGGAATACGGATCTTACCGTCTGGTGCTGTTAATGCTTTAGACGTTAAACCTGTATATTCACCTTTAATATCAAAGTAGCGAATTTCTTGGAAGTTAAAGATTTTTTCATAGAAGTTTGCCCAATACTCCATACGGCCTTTGTAGACGTTATGAGTTAAGTGGTCAATCTCATTTAAGCCTGCCCCTACTGGACGTTTCTCGGCATCATCAAAGAAAACAAAGTCATTTTCATAAATATCACGGTCAACTAAAAAGATTGGCATACCACCAATACCTTTGATTGCCGGGATGTTGAGCTCCATTGGCCCAACTTTTGAATACATTGGTTCAGCACCAAGTTCTACTGCTTTTTGGAAAGCTTTTGCTGCATCACGTGTTTTAAAACCCATCGCACAAGCAGATGGACCATGTTCATTAAAGAAGAATGAAGCATAAGATTCTGGCTGATAATTCAGGATAATATTGATATTTCCTTGACGCCATAAGTACGCTTCTTTCGATTTATGCTTGGCTACTTTTGAAAAGCCGATTGTCTCAAAAACTGGATCTAATTCATTTTCTTTTGAAACAAACTCAATAAATGCAAAACCGCATAATTCTAATGGGTTCTCTAAAATATCCATCTAGTTTCCCTCTGGTGATTACCTGTTCCGTTTATCTCTATTGCTGATGAACTCAGCTCCTTTCTCTATAGAATACGTAATCATTGGGTGAGTATTTGAACCGTCAAAATGCCTTAACCCAACGCATCCTATGAGAAAAAAACGAATCATTAAAATGAAGATATGATGAGCGTGGAGCCTTTGATGATGAATTTCCGTTCCATGTGGTGTTTATTTTCCATACACACTGTCCTTTGTTATCTAAAAGTACGATTGAGATTTTTCAATAAACCTTTAAAAATCGTCTTTTCCTAAAAATCATTTATAGATTTATGGAGACCAACATCCTTGTTGGATCTCCAATGGCCATTTACCTTGAATTAGATGCTACTAAAAACAATTAAATTATGCAATACATAACTTAATTATGAATTGCATAATTTTAGTAATCTTTTAGTTTGCCTGTTTTTAAAATCAATTGTCATATTCGATATTCTGTTTATGATTCTTTATCTTCAAAAATCTCTCTTGCTTTGAGTTTGGAAAACTATGCTTTTAGTCAGCGCATGTTTAATTGGTGAACCTGTTCGATATGATGGTAAATCCTGTCCAAATACCCGACTTAAGCAGCTATTAATCAATAAAAAAGCCCAAGCATTATGCCCAGAGCTATTAGGTGGTTTTACCACTCCCCGTTTACCCGCAGAAATTGTGGGCGGAACAGGTCAAGATGTGCTTGATGGCAAAGCAAGAATTACTGATTCATCTGGTTTAGATGTGACAGAGTTATATTTAAAAGGTGCTTACCGCACCCTAGAAGTTGCACAGCAAATAAAAGCGACTTGTGTGGTTTTAAAAGAGAATAGCCCATCTTGTGGTAGCCAAAAAATTTATAACGGTACTTTTCAAGGTGAGAAAATTACGGGAGTTGGAATCACCACAGCGCTTTTGCAGCGCCACGGCTTTGAAGTAATTTCTGAAAATGAGATTGAAGATTGGTTAGTAGAACATCCTCTTTAAGAGTGTGTTGATCTACCTAATCAAAAACCTCTTAATTGTTTTCTAAAATGGAAACAGAAGGCACTCAATATACAAGCCACTAAATAGCTTATGGCAGCCATCCACCAGAAACCATAAATTCCCATTGCAGAAATCGAGATATCTTGCCAATGCAGTCCTTTATAAGCCATCCACCAACCGCCGCCTAATCCGAAACATAACACCACGACCAAGAAAATCAGCATTGGTAAAATCGACACATCCCAACAACGCAGCAAAGAGGTCAATAACGTCATTAAGCCATCTAGAAAGTGAGACATACAGACAATCAACAGCAGTGATGCAGCCAAAATCTGAACAGCCAAATCATCTGAATAAAAGGTGACAATTAAGTCCCTCTCCAGCCATAAACACAGGGATAGACTGCCGCTTACTGCCATAATCACCCATATACTTTGTCTGGCAATTTTATCTGCTTCTTCCATGTTTCCGCTGCCCACAGATCGTGACACTAAAATGCTATAAGCCGAGGCAATTGACGAAGGAAAAATAAACATGAAGCCGCCAGTACTTGCGACAATTTGATGTGCCGCTGACACCACACTCCCAAAAGGCAAAATCAGAATAGCAACCGAACAAAATGCAACGACGTCCATCAACGCCATAATTGCTGTCGGGATACCTATTTTTAAAATCATACGCAGACTTTGGCGGCTATCTTCAACCGAACGTTCTGGATGTTCAGTAAAGATGTATCCTTTCTCTAGGAAAAACAGGTAGTAAACAGCCAACATAAACCACCGTACAATGAGAGTAGCTAACAAAGCCCCTATGGCACCGAGTGGCGGAATTGAAAATAAAGCGACACCATAAATCAAAAGATAGGACAACATAATTTTAAGAATGAAGAAAATACTATCTGATACTAAAACCTTATGCGCATTTTCAGTGACCTGAGACAAAGCTGTAAATAAGCGCATCAGTAAATGGGCAGGTAAAATAAATACCAAAGCCCAAATACAGTTTTTAGTAATTGAAACAACATGTTCAGATGCTCCAAACAATTTTGGTAAATCACGGAACAAGTAAAGCAAGCCAATACTCAGCAATGCCGAACATAACATCAGCCAGATGCCTTGAATAAAAATTTGACGAATGCGTGGTATGTCATGGGAACCATAAGCTTCTGAAAGCTTGAGCATCACACCTTGCAGAATCCCCATACCAATGACATAAACCACTGTATATAAAGATAAGGTCACCGATAATGCTGCTACATGATCGTTACTAAAATGCCCTACATAAGCAATATCAATCAATCCACTTAAAACTAGAATTAAATTGCTTGAGAGCATGGGAATAAATAATTTAAAAATCTGATTCATCAAGGAAATGCCTTATTTTTCTTTACGATTTATACTCATATTCACGTTATTTTTAGTGCATCAATTCAAAGCAAAAGACATACCAGTTCTAGCTTTAGCTCCCCTAAAATATGCTTTAAATAAAAAGGCCAAACTATTCGTTTGGCCTTCTTTCCTAATGAATGTTGTTTATACAGTTATTCTTGTTTGTGTTTACTTGCCCAATAAGTCGCAAGCGCAGGTCCAGAAATATTATGCCAAAGACTGAAAATTGCGCTTGGTACAGCTGTAATCGGAGAAGCAGCAAAATGGACTGCTGCAAGTGCAACACCTAAGCCTGAGTTTTGCATCCCCACCTCAATAGCAATCGCCTTACTGTCCGCATAAGGTAATTTAAAGAAACGCGCTGCGGTAAAACCTAATAAATATCCAAGCCCATTATGTAAAATCACCACAGCCAAAATAAGCAAACCCGACTGTAAAATTGCTGCTTTGCTTCCACCAATAATCGCGGCCACAATCGCTACAATTGCAATGACCGAAACTAAAGGCATGACTTGAATATAAGATTCGACCTGACGTTTAAGCCATGTTCTTAAAATCAGGCCAATAACAATAGGAAGTAACACCACCTGCAAAATCGAAATAAACATCGAGGCTGCATCAATCTTTAGCCATTGGCTGGCAAGCAGATAGAAAATCGCAGGGGTTAATATCGGTGCCAAAAGTGTTGATACCGATGTACAGGCCACCGATAAAGCCACATTGCCTTTAGCCATATAGGTAATTACGTTTGACGCCGTTCCCCCTGGGCAACAACCCACCAAAATGACCCCAACCGCAATTTCAGGCGGTAAGTTAAATAATTTACATAGAGCATATGCTAAGCCAGGCATCACCACAAACTGCGCTACCACCCCAATCAATACCGCTTTAGGGCTTTGTAATACCCCTTTAAAGTCATCGACGGTCATGGTCATTCCCATACCAAGCATAATAATGCCCAAAATCCATGGAATGTACGCTTTGAGCCAGACAAAAAATTCAGGCTGCCATAGCGCTAGCGCTGCAAAAATAATCACCCATAGGGCAAAAGTTTTTTGAATAAATTGGGTAAAGCGTAGGAATGCAGCCATACTTTCTATCCCTAAAAATTAAAATATCAAAGTTAAAAACCAGAGCAATATAATTAGCGCTCACCCAACAGATCAATCGACTGAATACGGACAACACCTTGTTGTTGCATGGTTTGCCACGTTTGTTCTAACGAACAATTCAGATCAATCCCTTTACAAGCATCTTCAACCACTAAAGTTTTAAAACCTTGTTTAACTGCATCTAAAGCAGTCCATGCTACACAAAAGTCCGTAGCAATTCCGACCACATAAACCGTATCAATACCGCGCTCTTTTAGATAACCCGTTAAACCCGTCGTTGTAGAGTGATCAGCTTCTATAAAAGCCGAGTAGCTATCAATATGCGCGTGAAAGCCTTTTCGAATAATCAGTTGAGCTGTCGGAATATTTAAATCAGGATGAAACTCGGCATCTTGAGTACCTTGTACACAATGCTTAGGCCAAAGCACCTGTGGTCCATAGTCGAGTTCAATTGTTTCAAATGGCTGCTTGCCAAAATGATTGGCTGCAAAAGAGATATGATTATCCGGGTGCCAGTCCTGAGTCAGGACGACATTTTCAAAACAACCAGCAAGTTGGTTAATCGTTGGAATAATTATATCGGCATCGGCGACTGCTAAATTTCCACCCGGTGTAAAACCATTTTGTACATCAACTACGATTAAAACCGCATTTTGTGGTTGTTTATTCATTTTCATGTCATCTTCAATCCCAACTGGGAAATTGCATTCTATCTTGCCACAAAAAAAGCCCATATTAAGTAAGGCTCAGTCGAATCAAGCCGTATTGTTATGTTTACTGGGTATTCTTAGCGCGCAATAATGAAAACATCCTATCTTTTCCTCAAGTTTACATCGCGATTATCCGTTAGGCGTATTGTTCTTATGCGTCTGATCAGTCATAATTTGCATAATTGTCATTCAACAATCTGTTATTGTTAGAACTGGACAATCAAAATACTGCAACCATCCCACATTTTGTTTTTCTTACCTCAGATTCGGATGGATAAATAGGATATTTTTAAAAATGACTCAGCAAGCACAGACCATTCAAGGCTCAATCGTCGCAATCGTCACACCAATGTTGAAAGACGGCGGTGTAGATTGGAAGGGTCTTGAGAAGCTGGTTGAGTGGCACATAGAACAAGGTACAAACAGTATTGTAGCCGTCGGTACAACCGGCGAAGCCTCAACATTGAGCATGGAAGAGCACACACAGGTTATTAAAGAAATTATTCGTGTAGCCAATAAACGTATTCCAATTATTGCCGGTACTGGTGCAAACTCAACCCGTGAAGCAATCGAATTAACTAAAGCTGCTAAAGAGCTTGGCGCAGATGCTGCTTTACTTGTAACACCATATTATAACAAGCCAACCCAAGAAGGCCTCTACCAACACTATAAAGCGATTGCTGAAGCTGTTGAATTACCACTTATTCTCTATAACGTACCTGGTCGTACTGGCGTAGACCTTTCAAACGACACAGCTGTACGCTTAGCAGAGATCTCGAATATTGTTGGTATTAAAGATGCAACAGGTGATGTACCTCGTGGTAAAGCTTTAATTGAGGCGTTAAATGGCAAGATGGCTGTGTACTCAGGTGATGATGAAACAGCATGGGAACTAATGCTTCTTGGCGCTGATGGTAATATCTCGGTTACTGCAAATATTGCACCTAAAGCAATGAGTGAAGTATGTGCTGTTGCGATTGCCAAAGATGAACAACAAGCGAAGACGCTTAACAATAAGATTGCAAATTTACACAATATTCTATTTTGCGAATCAAACCCAATTCCTGTGAAATGGGCACTACATGAGATGGGACTGATTGATACTGGTATTCGCTTACCACTCACTCCTCTCGCTGAGCAATATCGCGAACCTCTCCGCAATGCCCTAAAAGATGCGGGAATTATTTAATAAGAGCAATTTATGATGCAATTACGTCTTGGTTTAGTCCTTGCAGTTTCAGCCTTAAGTTTAGCTGGTTGTGGTCGCTTCGCAATTAATAATCACTCTTTAGATTATAAAAATGCCAAGCAACTTGCCCCGCTTGAGTATCCTGCCGATGCAACTGTACGACCAGCGACACCTTTGTATCCTGCACCAACTGTAGAACAGCGCGCTATCGATAACGCACCGAAGTTTGAAAACAAGCGTGGCAACCGTTATGCCTTGCCACGCCCTGAACAAACGCAAGGTAATGCGACACTAGATGCCTCTACTGAAACGACAACTGCGCTTGGACGTCCTCAGCTTGTGACTGACGGTAATAAAAATCCGTTGTTAAAAGTTGATGGAAATACAGCTGAGATCTGGCAATACACCAAAGCTACGTTAAGTACTTTAAATTTCAACATCATCGCTCAAGGCAGCAATCAGGCGACGATTAAAGTAAATGACAATACTTATGTGCTTAAACTTACTGGTGTAGGTTCTAGTCATACTCTTGCTCTATTTAATGTAGATAACACTTTTGCAAGCCCAGATGTGGCTGCTGAAGTGCTAAACCAGATTTACCAAAATTGGCCAGCCTAGTCGTTTACTAGGCATTTTTTTTAAAAAGGTTCCCTCATGTTAAAACAAACCTTGCTCTATACTGGTAAAGCAAAATCTGTATATGAAACAGACAATGCCGACCATCTGATTTTAGTCTTTCGTGATGATGCCTCTGCGTTCAACGGCGAAAAAATCGAACAACTAGATCGTAAAGGCAAGGTGAACAACCGTTTTAACGCCTTCATCATGGAAAAACTTGCTGCTGCGGGTATTGAAACGCATTTTGAAAAATTGCTTTCTCCAACTGAAGTGCTTGTTAAAAAACTTCAAATGATTCCAGTTGAATGTGTAATTCGTAACTACGCAGCTGGTTCTCTATGCCGTCGCTTAGGTGTAGAAGAAGGTAAAGAGTTAACTCCTCCTACATTTGAATTGTTCTATAAAGATGACGGTCTAGGCGACCCAATGGTTAACGAATCTCAAGCGATTGCTTTAGGTTGGGCGACTGCTGAACAGTTAGAACAAATGAAAGTTTTAACTTATAAAGTAAACGATGTATTAAAAGCATTATTTGCTGAAGGCAACATGATTTTGGTGGACTTCAAGCTTGAATTCGGTGTGTTCCATGACCGTATCGTGCTTGGTGATGAGTTCTCTCCAGACGGCTGCCGTTTATGGGATAAAGACTCTAAGAAGAAACTCGACAAAGACCGTTTCCGTCAAGGTTTAGGCGGTGTTGTTGAAGCTTATGAAGAAGTTGCTGCTCGTTTAGGCGTAGATTTATCTGACATCTAATCAGTAAAACTTCATAAAAAAACCGGGCTAAAGCCCGGTTTTTTATATTCAGCGTCATGCGCCCCGAACAATGTAGACAGATTTGTCTATTTCAATAAATTAACACTTGCATAAGCTTAATTTAAAACACTAAAATCTAAAAAAACACAAAGCACTTCACAATAATTAAATTTAAAAACTAGGATGAACCTATGGAATTATCTAAGCTTGAAAAGAGATTAATGAATCATCCAATCCATTTTGGTGAAAATCCTCTGGTCCTATTAAATAACTTTAGCACTACTGCCTTAAAACAAGGCTGGAGTCAGGTAGAGGTTGAATCTGTTATTGCTAAAGCCTCTCAAGGCGACTATATGGCGCTCATCCGTACTTTAAGAGCTTATACTTTTCTTTGATTTTGTGATTGATGATCTGACCACTGTGCATTCAATTTATAAAAAGACACATAAAGCTGTTATGAATAGACTAGATTTATCCTGAACACTGCCTTAACAATAAATAAAACAATAAATATAAGATATTTATTCAGTGAGGAGTAAACCTGATGGACCATGAAATAGAGGAAAAGAAAGTCGAGAAAACTTTAAGCTGGCGTGAAAAAATGGCAGTCGAAGAACATGAGAAACTGTCACCCCGTCTGGTTTATGAAATTATCCGCCGTGATGGTGCCGAAGAGCTTGATCGTCCAACAACTGCACTCATCTTTTCAGGGATTGCCGCGGGTTTAGTCATCAGTTTTTCATTTGTATTTAAAGCGATTATTGCTGCTTATCTCCCAACTGATGCAGTCTGGACCGATTTAATCACTAATGTTGGTTATACCATTGGGTTCTTGATCGCTATTTTGAGCCACATGCAACTCTTTACCGAAAATACCATCACCACAGTTGTGCCATTATTTAATCCCTTTACTTTCGATAAATTACGAGCAGTGGGACGCTTATGGGGCATTGTGATTCTATGCAACATTATTGGAACAGCTTTGGCGAGTTTATTTTTCCTAACTACTCACCTGTTTACTCCAGATATTGACAAAGCATTGGATGAACTCGCACATCATGTGGGCTCCTTTTCTGCAACCCAGAATCTGCTTAAAGGCATTATGTCAGGGCTATTAATTGCAGCATTGGTCTGGATGTTGCCCTCGGTCAGTAATAAATTCCTGCTCATCTTTTTTATGACGTATTTGATAGGACTGGGTGACTTTACTCATGTAGTGGTTGGTTCTACAGAAATGTCCTACCTGGTCTGGCAAGGAGAAGCTTCTATTGGCAAGTATCTGTTTACTTTCCTCATCCCAACCACTATCGGCAATATTATTGGCGGTACAGGTGTGTTCACGCTACTGATTTATGGTCAGGTCACTGAAGAGCTGGAATAGCATAAAGCAGGAACTATTGTTCCTGCTGCCATCTGCGTTGCTGTAAGCGCTCACCTTCAACCTCACGCTTATTTCTTGCAGACTCATAGAGTTTGGTTCCCTTCAACTCAGGCGGCAAATAGTCTTGCAGCACAAAGTGCTCTGGGTAGTCATGAGGATAGAGATAATTAATTCCATAGCCTTGCTGTTTCATAAGCTTGGTCGGCGCATTTCTCAAATGCAAAGGCACAGGTAAATTTGCCGTTTTTTCAGCAAGTTCCAAAGCCTTATTAATCGCTAAATAAGTACTATTACTTTTTGCACTCGTTGCTAGGTAAACCGCTGTTTGGCCTAGAATAATTCGAGCCTCAGGCATGCCCACCGCTTGTACGGAGCGGAAACACTCACCTGCAAGCAATAGCGCATTAGGGTTAGAATTTCCAATGTCTTCTGAGGCGGCAATCAGCATACGTCTTGCAATAAAAACCGGATCTTCTCCACCTTTAAGCATACGAGCCATCCAATATAGAGTTGCATCTGGATCACTACCACGAATTGATTTAATAAAGGCAGAAACAAGGTCGTAATGCTGCTCGCCAGATTTGTCATAACGCGCAATATTTTGCTGAGCGACTTTTACCACAACCGCATTGGTAATCGTGTTTTCAATTTCTGGTTCAAAAGTACTTGCGATCAAGTCCAGTAAATTAAGCGCTTTTCGAGCATCACCTGCTGCAAACTGAATGAGTGCATCATATTCTTCAATATGGATATAACGTTCTTTTAAGAATTTATCGCTTTGAAGTGCATTATTGAGTAATGTTTGAATTGCCTCACTGTCTAAACTATTTAAGGTATAGACCTGACAGCGTGATAAAAGTGCGCTATTCACTTCAAAAGACGGGTTTTCAGTGGTCGCGCCAATTAAAGTAATTTTGCCTTTTTCAACTGCACCCAATAAAGCATCTTGCTGCGATTTATTAAAACGATGAATTTCATCAATAAAAACCACAGGTGTCAGTAAATCACCACTTTCTGCAATCACTTCACGTAATTCTTTTACGCCCGTATTCAGCGCGGACAAGCTCACAAATGGACGGTCTATTGCCTGAGCCAAAAGCAAAGCAATTGTTGTTTTACCAACGCCTGGTGGTCCCCAAAAAATAATAGAAGGCAAATGACCCTGATCAATCATTTGACGCAATGGTGCATGTTCACCTAATAAATGATCTTGCCCAATAATTTCAGACAAGTCTCTTGGGCGCAGGCGTTCGGGAAGTGGAATATGGGTGTCTGACATCTCAAATGGCTTTATCGTCTTTTCGCTATAGTCTATTGTGTCTCACAGAAATCTACAATTTGAATCTATGAGACACGTTCTTTATTTACAGGCTCTTCTTAGCATTAAGAGGATTTCTTACTCAGCTTGAGTAAACGCGCATTTGAGCCATCTTCAATCACCCAAATCGAACCATCTTGTACTTCATGTAACCCACGAATACGTTGCTTCATCTCTAGTCTTTGCACTTCTTTCACGGGTTTATGCTCTAAATCCACCACAATAATCGCTTCGGAAGATAACCCGCCAATTAAGGCTTTATTTTGCCATGCAGGAAATTGTTGTCCGCGATAAATGATCATACTCGATGGCGAGATAACAGGAGTCCAATCAATTTCGGGCGCTTTAAACTCTGGCCGAGTGTGATGGTCTGGAATAGGTTGGCCCGAATAATGGTCTCCATTTGAAACAATTGGATAACCATAATTTTCACCTTTAGTAATAATATTAAGCTCATCACCACCTTTAGGCCCCATCTCAACCACCCATAACTGTCCTTGGCGATCAAAAGCCATACCTAACGGGTTACGGTGTCCAAGTGACCATATCTCAGCAGTTACCCCGCCTTGCTTATAAAAAGGGTTACCTTCAGCCGCGGTGCCATCCTCATTTAAACGCAAGATTTTACCCAAGTTACTTTTCATGTTTTGGGCAGGATCAAACTTTTGTCGCTCACCTGAACTGACCCACAGCTTACCATCTGTACCAAAAAGCATACGATGTCCATAATGGCCCTGTCCTGAGACTTTAGGTACTTGCTGCCAAATCTGCTTTATATCGTTAAGTTTTGGCTGATTAGGATTAGATAAATCTAATTTCGCACGTGAAATCACTGCGCCAGATCCGCCTTGTCCTTTTGTAGCATAGCTAAGATAAACCCAATGATTCTTGGCAAAGTCAGGGTGTAAAATGACATCTCCTAAACCACCTTGTCCCCCATAGTTCACGGCAGGAACATTCTGGACATCTAATATTTGTTTATTTTTAGGGTTAAAAATTTTTAATTTACCCTGCCGTTCAGTCACTAATAAACGTTGATCAGGCAGACTGGTCACAGCCCAAGGCTCATTAAAATGTGCGACTGCTTCGACCTGATAAGTTTGTTTGACAGCAACAGACTGATTTGTTTTCGCAGTCGTATTTTGTTCAGGATTTTTTGAATTGGTATTATTAGACCCACAGGCCATTAACAAAAAAAAGCTACTACATAATAAGGGGGCTGCTAATCGTCTCATCGTTTTTATCTCCTTTTGCTTTTATTGTTATATAACGGAGATGAGCAAAAAAATGACGATAAAAATGTTACTTTATTATACGCTGTAATCAAACAACGCCTTTTAAGATCTATTTAACGTACCCAACGTACTACATAATCTTCAAGATCATCTTCATGTACATCAACTTCGGAAATACAACGTCCTGCAACTGACTTTTTCGCCTTAACCACGCTTTGTCTAGAACCCGTATTTAAATAATGCCAAGAAGGTAGATTTTTTCCTTCATTCAAGCGCTTATAAGCACAGCTTGAGGGTAGCCAATGAATTGTTTTTAGAGACTCTACCGTTAATTGTAAACAATCAGGTACTTGCTGCTGACGATTTGGATAGTCCGTACAACGCCCTGTACCACAATCGAGTAACTTACAAGCCACTTTAGTATAAGCCACCTCATGTGTATCTTCATCTTCTAGTTTGACCAGACAGCATAAACCACACCCATCACATAAAGCTTCCCACTCAAGTTGAGTCAGTTGCTCTAATGGATAATTTTTCCAGAAGAGTGGTCGGAGGGAGGTCTCGGTAGACATAATCTTTTAACAGCTGATGAGATAAAACGATGTATTAGTATAGCATTGAAGTGGTCTGTACTAAAAAAGAAGCTGTATTTATGGCATCACAAAATGATTGTTTAATATACATTTCAACCACATAAACGACACATTCGGGCTAAAAAACACACTATATAGTTAAATGACAATGAAAAATAAGGAGGACAGCATTATGTTCCGTTGGGCGATAATTTTTGCAGTGATTGCACTCATTGCCAGTCTATTAGGGTTTGGTGGTGTTGCAGGACTATCTAAAGACTTTGCCGTGATTTTATTAGTTGTGGCTGTAATTCTAGCTGTAATTGGGTTCATTTCCCGAGGCCGGACTTAAATTTAATCATCACCATATAAAAAGAAGGAACTGGTTTCCTTCTTTTTTATTGCGTAGAAATATCTATCTTTTTATTTTGATGTAGTTTTTTACATAGTTCTTTATTTTACTTCTTATTTTTTATGCTTTAATCAAGCGTGTTTAAACCAAGTTTAATTTCAGGATTAATGTCATGAGTACAGCAATTAAAACCCGTGAAATTCAATATACTGCACCAGATGGCAGCCATTTAATTGGTTACTTTGCGGCTCCAGAGAGTGAAGAACCGGTACCAGGTATCATTATTGGTCCTGAGTGGTGGGGTCGTAATGAATATACTGAGCAACGCGCACGTGAGCTTGCTGAACACGGGTATGCAGCTCTTGCTATTGACATGTATGGCGATAAAAAAGTCACGACAACAGCAGCTCAAGCCTATGAATGGATGATGCAGACATTTGAAGATTTAGACACGGTGACTGATCGTGCTAATGCAGCACTGCAAACCCTTGCTGCCCAACCAGAAGTAAATAACGAGAAATTGGCTGCGATTGGCTTTTGCTATGGTGGTAAAGTCGTGTTGGATCTTGCTCGCTCAGGTGCTCCACTTAAAGCAAGTGTAACGTTCCATGCCACATTAGCACCGAAGGCTCCTGCTCAAAAAGGCAACATTCAGGGTGAAATTTTAGTTCTACATGGTGAACTAGACAGTATGGTCACCTTAGAAGATGTTGCTAATTTTGAAAAAGAGATGCAAGCTGCTGAGGTTAAACACGAGGTAGTGGTTTTAGAAGGTGCTAAACATGGCTTTAGTAACCCGCTTGCCGATGAAAGAGCTAAAGCGAACGGTGTGGACCTTGGCTACAATAGCGAAGCGGAAAAACAAGGCCTTGCTAAAATGTATGCTTTATTAGATCGTACTCTAAAATAAAAGAAGCAAATTTGGAGCAAATGGTTTTTTTTTGCATTTGCTCCCTTAAATGTTTATGACTTTGCAATATTTTTACTGTATTTTTTAAACCATACTTCAATAACTATACTCCCGTTGAGCTAGAGCAAAGCCTAGTCTTATTTCCCGCACTCGGGGTTTAATGGAATAACATGAGAGGATACAACAATGACTGACAAGAAATGTCCGTATTGCGAATTTGATGAATATGACATCATTGATAAGAATGAATTTGCCGTAATTTTGCCTGATTCTAATCCGTTATCTAAAGGCCACTGTATAGTAACACCACTACGCCATGTTAGTTCTTTTTTTGACATTACGTCTAAAGAACATCAAGGCTTACTGACACTTCTTGAAATTGCCCGTCATGAGACACAGCTTCGTCATCAACCAGACGGCTTTCATATTGGCTTTAATGATGGTGAAGTGTTTGGACAAACCTCAGATCATTTCCACATTCATGTCATCCCTTACTACAAAAATCAGCCATTGAAACTTGATCAACGTTGGGGTGTACAAAAGGATTAATCCTTTTATCTGATTGAAACAGAGATTACGCGCTTTGAAGTAGTCTCTGTTTTAGTACACTCTTTTTGTTTGCCTGCTTTAAACAAAATTTCATCTAAATTTCAGCTATAATTTAGCCCTTACTTTTCTTCTATAGCTGTTCATGCCTGAATTTTCTTTTTCTGATGCCCTCTTAAACTGGTTCGACCAACATGGTCGGCACGATTTGCCTTGGCAAGTTGCCGATGATCCGTACAAAGTTTGGGTTTCTGAAATTATGCTACAGCAAACTCAGGTGAAAACGGTCTTGCAATATTTTGATCGCTTTATGGAGCGCTTCCCGACGGTAGAAGCTTTAGGTCATGCAACTTGGGATGAAGTAGCCCCTTTTTGGGCTGGCCTCGGTTACTACGCTCGTGCACGCAATTTGCATAAAGCGGCTGGTCTTGTCACGCAGCAAGGTAAATTTCCTGAAACGCTAGAAGAATGGATTGCGTTACCTGGCATTGGTCGCTCTACCGCAGGCGCGCTCATGTCTTTAGGTTTACGTCAGTACGGCGTCATCATGGATGGCAACGTGAAACGCGTCTTAGCTCGTTTCTTTGCCATTGAAGATGACTTAAGCAAACCACAGCACGAGCGTGAAACGTGGAAACTCGCTGAAGAGCTTTGCCCTACACATCGCAACCATGATTACACGCAAGCGATTATGGACTTGGGTGCAACCATTTGTACTCCTAAAAAACCGCTATGTTTATATTGTCCAATGCAAGCTCATTGTCAGGCTTATCAGCAAGGTTTAGAACAAGAATTACCTTTTAAAAAACCGAAAAAAACACCACCTGTTAAAACAGCAGATGTTCTTATTATTCAGTGCGAAGGTGAATGGTTCTGGCAACAACGTCAAGCTCATGGTCTATGGGGCGGTTTATTCTGTTTACCTATTTTAGAAAATGAACATGAACGACTGAGCTTAAGCCAACAATTTAAACTACAGCCTCAAGCACAAACTTTTCAGATCAGTCATAGCTTCACTCACTTCACATGGTTACTTAATGCTCACGTGTTCCACGTGGAACCTGATCAAAAAGAACATCTGGGTATTGAACTTGAAGGCCAATGGTTGAGTCCGGAACAGGCTATTGCTAAAGGTGTCCCAACTGCTATGAAAAAATTGATCTCGACAAGCCGTTCATGACATAGTGAGTAAAATAATTTTGATATGGCTGTGACAGGGAGTATTTTGTGCGACGTTTTGTTTCTCATTTCTCACTTGGTTTTCTGATTATTCTTTTGGCTGCCTGTGCCAGTACACCTAAAAAACCTGCCCCACTTCCACCTGCTCAAGTCATCAAACTCAAAAGTATGCAGCTTCCAAGTCGACTACCTGTACCTGTAAAAGGTATTGACCGTGATGAATTAAAAAACACATGGGGAGCTGCTCGGAGTCAGGGCCGTAGTCACGAAGGAATTGATATTTTGGCTCCACGTGGAACCAAAGTGTACAGTGCAACCGAAGGACTCGTTGCAGATCTTCGCAATAACAACTTAGGTGGCAAAGTGATCTGGATTTTAGGTCCAGCAGGAACATGGCATTATTATGCCCATCTTGATGGTCACAAACGTGGCTTAAATGTAGGCGACTATGTCAAAAAGGGCGACCTCATTGGTTATGTCGGCAATACGGGCAATGCACGTTATACTTCACCTCATCTTCATTATGGTCTTTATCTAGATGGTAAAGGTCGTGGTGCTGTTAATCCTTATTCATATTTACGCTAGGAACATTTTATGTCGGAAGCGCTGATCAATCGCTTAGTAGAGTTTGCCGAGTCTGGTAACCAGCAAAAGATCATTTTAAATGGCAATAGCTATCAAGGCTGGATCATGGAAATCAGCGATGATGCCCTACTAATCAGTACCGGTTTTTCAGACAAAGTCGGCAAAGACTTTTGGCTGAAGTTTGAAGACTTAACACAAGCAGAACTGTATTATTGGGATACTCGCCCAAATGAATGGGTCTTATTTAAACTTTAAAATTCTAAGATAAATATAAGGAGCATTATCATGAAAACTCAACGTTGCGGATGGTGTTCCGACGATCCACTCTATATTGCCTACCATGATGAGGAATGGGGTAAACCCGAACACGACGAGGCACGATTATTTGAAATGCTTTGTCTCGAAGGTCAGCAAGCCGGCCTCTCATGGATTACCGTACTAAAAAAAAGAGAAAGCTACCGTCAACACTTTTTTAATCATCCGATTGCAGACATTGCTTCATTTACAGATGATTTTCTAGAACTAAAATTATCTGATGCAGGCTTAATTCGTCACTTGGGGAAACTCAAAGCTATTCGTGATAATGCTATTGCTTGGCAAGCGCTCAAAGCACAAGTCGGTGATGTTCCTACATGGCTTTGGCAGTTTGTAGATGCAGCTCCACAAAACAATGATGTTGTAGATTATCGTAAGGCCCCTGCTCAAACCGAACTGAGTGTAAAACTTTCCAAAACTCTTAAAAAGAATGGTTTCAAATTTGTTGGCCCAACCACCTGCTATGCTTTTATGCAGGCAGTAGGCATGGTCGATGATCATGAAAACGATTGTCAATTTAAAGCTTCATAACCCACCAGAACGGTTCAAAGCCGCTTAAGGAGTTTCCGATGAGCAATAATACGATTCAAGCTTATGCTGCAATGCAGGCAGGTGAAAAACTGGTTCCCTATCAATTTGACGCAGGTGAATTACAACCGCATCAGGTTGAGGTAAAAGTTGAATATTGTGGTTTATGTCATTCTGATATTTCTGTTTTAAATAATGAATGGCGTTCGACCGTGTACCCTGTGGTTGCAGGTCATGAAATTATTGGACGAATTGTTGCTTTGGGTTCAGAAGCAAAAGGTCTACAAATTGGGCAACGTGTCGGTATTGGTTGGACAGCTGAAAGTTGTCAAGCCTGTGATGAATGTATTGGTGGTCAGCAAGTACTGTGTACAGGTGGAAATGTTGCAACAATCGTAGGGCATGCTGGTGGCTTTGCTGATAAAGTCCGTGCAGGTTGGCAATGGGCCATTCCCCTCCCTGACGATTTAGATGCTGAAAGTGCAGGTCCTTTACTGTGTGGCGGAATTACCGTTTTTGATCCACTACTCAAACACAAAATTCAGGCAACGCATCATGTCGGTGTAATTGGCATTGGTGGTTTAGGCCATATAGCCATTAAGCTACTTAAAGCATGGGGCTGTGAAATCACTGCTTTTAGTTCTAACCCAGATAAAACGGAAGAACTCAAAGCAATGGGAGCGGACCATGTGGTAAATAGTCGCGATACAGAGGCAGTAAAAGCTCAAAAAGGTAAATTCGATCTATTGCTAAGTACCGTGAATGTGACTCTAAATTGGTCTGCTTTTATTGCAACACTGGCACCAAACGGAACCTTACATTTCTTAGGTCTTACGCTTGAGCCTGTTCCTGTTTCTGTTGGCTCTCTTATTGGTGGTGCCAAGTCAGTGACTGGTTCACCTACAGGCTCACCTGCTGCACTACGTCAGCTTTTAAAGTTTGCTGCACGCAAAAAAATTGCGCCTCAAATTGAGCTATTTCCAATGTCACAGCTCAATGAAGCAATTGAACGTCTACACTCGGGTCAGGCACGCTACCGCATTGTGCTTAAAGCAGACTTTGCAGAATAAGGCTAACTCACTGATTTAATCTGTTGTCGTGACCAGTCCGCCAAATCTTTAATGGCTTGGCGGACATCTCCTGTTAGCTCATGACCTGCATTTAAACGAATAAAATGCCGATAGCGCTCATCCTCCCCAAAAACATGCCCGGGAACTACGGTAATTCCGTGAGATTTTGCAGTGTAATAGAGCGCCAAACTATCTACAGTTTTAGGTAACTGCATCCATAAAGCATAACCCCCTTCTGGTTGGCTCAGTGCAATTGGAATACCTTCAAAGGCATTTAAAATACAACTACGATATTCCTCGACTTGCCGCATCAAATTCGGTCTTAACTGCTCTAAATGCTCCCTGTAACCACGACTATAAATAAAATCAGCTAGGCCTAATTGTAGCGGTGTATTGACCCCTATATTACTGGCTACCAGCTCAAGCCTTAAATGTTGTAGCTTCGCACTTAAACAGAACCACCCTACGCGATACGCACTCGACAATGACTTAGAAACTGACCCACACCAAATTACATAGCCCTCACGGTCCCAATAGCGTATAGGCAATGGCCGCTCACCACTGTAGCCACACTCTCCATAAATATCATCTTCAATAATAAAGCACTGATACTTTGCTGCTAATTCGGCAATCTTTTGTTTTTCTGCATTACTTAAACAATATCCCAATGGGTTCTGATAGTTGGCTGTCATTAAACAAACCTTAGCCAAACCTTGCTTCATAAATGATTCTAAGCGCTCAAGATCGATACCACGATGATGCGCTGGAATTTCAATAATCTGCCGTTTTAAACTGGCTATAAGCTGTAGTTGTCCATTAAAAGTAGGCGTCGGAATTAAAATACTATCGCCTACTTCTGTTAGATGTTGAATCACCAAAGACAAAGCAGGCATGCAGCCATTGGTAATAAAAATATCTTCTACCGAGATAAAAATCCCATCTTCACGCCAATGATAAGATAACGCTTTTCTTAATTGCTCATGCCCTTGTTTATTACAATAAAGAAAGTCTTGAGGCTGACAATTTTTTAAAGCCCGTTGAATAGAACGACGTAAACCTTCCACAGGAATAAAATGAGGCGTTAACTGAATAGAGCCTAATGGTACAAGATGGCTTTGTAAGGCAGCTTCCTGAATTTGATTATGCAATTCCAGATTTGAAACTTGTCGAGGTAAAGACAAGAAATCTGGACTTTCAGGAATGGGTCCGGATTGTGCACGAGCTACCACAAAATAACCTGACTTTGGCTTTACATAAATAAGCCCCCTCGCCTCAAGTAACTCATAACAACTTTTTGCTGTACTTAAACTAATGCTGTGCTGACGAGCAAAATCTCGTAAAGAGATAAGTTTCTGATGAGGTTTAAGCTCATCTTGATAAATACGATGTGCTAATTGATTGGCAAGAACCTGATATTGGAAAGTCATTCTGTGCTGCTTTTTTAAAAATTTCTGTATCTGTACTGGTTTATAGAACACCTTTAGGCTATAGAAATCAACTCAGAAAGTAGCAAAGTCATGAAATTAAAAGCTATATTGTTATTTACTATTGTTTTAGCTGGTTGCCAACAACAACCAAAAGATGAGCAGTACAGACATACTGTTTGCCAAAGCCTCATAGAAGGCTATTTAAAAATGACCAATCAACAAGACTATAAAATAGAGCAACGCACTGATGAAAAGACCAGTACAATTTCTCATTATCAATATAAACGGAATAGCTCAAATGAAGTTGTAATGGTGAACTCGGTTTATTCGACTTTGTATTTTAGCTGCCGAGAACATCAAAAAAGCTATTTTCTGTCTCAACATTCATCACAAGGACAAACGACCCCACTTTTAGAAGTTCATTTTCCAACTGACAGTTACACTACTTTTAGAGAGCGTTTTTAAATCCGTCTTTTAACTGTTCTGCCAAAAACTCAATAAATAAACGAATCCGTTTTGGTAGATGCTCTTGTTGATAATACACAGCATGGATGCTTTGGTATTGATGTTCAATTTGGTCTTCAAATAAAGCAATCAATCGCCCTTCTTCAATATCTTTCCAAATTTCAAATTCAGATAGTCGTGCAATACCATGTCCTCTAATCGTCAGCTGACGTACCGTTTCTCCACTCGATGCTTTAATTTTTGATTGTGCAAAAAAATATTCATCACCAACTTTAATCGGCCAACTATTGATATAAGTAGGTCTAGTAAAACCAATCAAATCATGTTGTTCAAGCTGTTCAGGTTGTGTCGGTGTACCCTTAATTGCTAAATACTCAGGGCTTGCAACGATAAATAAGCGACTTTTACATACTAATTTGGCATGAAGACTTGAATCATTGAGCTCCCCAAACCGAAATGCGACATCAGTTTTATGTTGCAGCAAATCAATCACCTGATCATTGCTATTTAATTCAATTTCAATGTTTGGATAGCACTCACGAAACTTATGCATTAATGGCGCAATAACGTGTAAGACAAACGGCGTTGCTGAATCAATGCGAATAAGTCCCGCAGTACCTTGATCAGATTTTTGTAGTTCTTCTTCAGCCGCATTTAGCTCATTTAAGATTTTACGGGCCTTTACCAGAAACTGTTGCCCTTCTTGAGTGAGTTTCAATTTACGTGTAGTTCGCTCTAACAAAGTCACATCTAACTTAGCTTCTAGGCGTGTTAAAGATCGACTGACTCCTGAAGGCGTTTGTTTTAAGTGTTCTGCTGCTGCAACAAAAGAACCTGTATCAACGATTGCAATAAACGCGACAAGTTCTTCAATTGTTGATTTCATGTCTTATTCCATTATTGACTAATGATCAAAGATATTTTGCTTATTCATCTATTTTTTCGCAACAATAAAAAAAGCAAAATGCACATCAAGTTAAATGATTATTCAAATTTAGGTAAACACATGAATATCCCACGTTTTGGTCTAGGAACTTTCCGTCTTAAAGAACAAGCAGTTATTGATTCTGTTAAAACTGCTTTAGACGTAGGTTACCGTGTCATTGATACTGCTCAAATTTATGATAATGAAGCAGCGATTGGTCAAGCGATTGCCGAAAGCGGTGTATCCCGTCAGGACTTATTTTTAACCACAAAAATCTGGGTAGATAATTTTGCTCAAGATAAGTTTATTCCGAGCTTAAAAGAGAGCTTACAAAAGCTTCGTACTGACCATGTTGACCTCACTTTAATTCATTGGCCAGCACCGGACTTAGGCGTTTCTATTCCTGAAGTTATGCAGCTTCTACTTGAAGCGAAACAACAAGGTCTTACCAAACAAATTGGTATTTCAAACTTCAATATTGCGCTTATCCAACAAGCAATTGACACAATTGGTGTAGAGCATATTGCAACCAACCAGATTGAGCTAAGTCCTTATCTTCAAAACCATAAGCTTGTGAATTTCTTACAAGAGAAGAATATTGATGTGACTTCATATATGACTCTTGCATACGGCAAAGTGCTTCAAGACCCAGTTCTCGCTGAAATTGCAGCAGCGCATAAAGCAACAACAGCACAAATTGCACTAGCGTGGGCATTGCAACGTGGTTTTGCAGTCATTCCATCTTCGACTAAACGTGAAAACCTGATTAGCAACTTAAAAGCACAGGATATCGAGTTAACTTCAGCTGAAATGCAAATGATTGCCGAACTTGATCGTAACAGTCGTGAAGTTAGCCCAGAGCCATGGGCACCAGTTTGGGACTAAACTCATGAACACTCAATCAAATACGGCGTTCTCGTTATTGGCATTGGCAATAGGTGCCTTTGCCATTGGCACCACGGAATTTTCTCCAATGGGGTTACTTCCGAACATCGCTAACGATTTAGGTATTTCAATTCCAACAGCCGGAATGTTAATTACAGGTTATGCACTTGGTGTAATGCTAGGTGCCCCATTCATGACCCTATGGTTTGGTGGTTTTGCACGACGTAATGCGCTTATTTTACTGATGGCGATCTTTACGGTAGGTAACCTAATCGCAGCCTTTTCACCAAGTTATATGAGCTTATTAGGTGCACGTCTTATCACAAGCTTAAACCACGGTGCCTTCTTCGGGATTGGCTCTGTTGTAGCGGCAAGCATTGTACCCGCACATAAACAGGCCAGTGCTGTAGCCACCATGTTTATGGGCTTAACTATTGCCAATATTGGTGGTGTACCGTTGGCAACTTGGGTTGGACAAAACATTGGCTGGCGTATGTCTTTCCTTGCGATTTCCTTGCTTGGTGTGATTACCATGCTCGCTTTATGGAAAGCACTCCCACAAGGGATGGTTGCCCAAAAACCAAATGTGAAAGTTGAATTGAAGGTATTAACGCGTACTCCTGTAGTTCTTGCGCTACTCACTACCGTACTCGGTGCAGGTGCAATGTTTACGCTCTATACCTATATTGCGCCAAGTTTGACTGAGTTTACCCATGCTTCACCGACGTTCATTACGTTTATGTTGGTATTGATTGGTGTCGGTTTCTCAATTGGTAACCATTTAGGCGGACGTTTTGCAGATTTGTCGATTAATAAAACTTTGATTGGTTTCTTGGTTCTGTTAATTGTGATGATGGTGACTTTCCCAATTCTTGCACAAAGCCAGATTGGAGCAGCCATTGCATTAGTGATCTGGGGTGCAGCAACCTTTGCTTTAGTACCACCTTTGCAAATGCGTGTAATGTCAGTCGCTCATGAAGCACCGGGACTTGCCTCTTCAGTGAATATCGGTGCATTTAACTTAGGTAACGCAGTAGGAGCAGCAGCAGGCGCGTTAGTACTCGATTTAGGTTGGGGTTATAGCGCAGTATCATTTGCTGGAGCATTACTAGCTGGCTTAGGTTTGTTATTGGTTTTATTTCAAATCAAACGCGAAAGTAGCCCTGCACAAGCTTTACAGCAGTGTTCAGATTAATAAAAAAAGCGCCTGATCTCAGGCGCTTTTTTTTAAGCTATTTATTTTAAAATATCTGGTAATTTAGGGTGTTCATAAATCGGACTAGTCACTTCCCGCTTCATTTTAAGCAACATCTGGTAAGGCTGCTGTTGAACAAACATATTTACAAAGCTCAACGGAATTGCACCAGCAGGATCAGCATAACCACTGGTGGTTACTTTCACCTTATTATTTCCAAGTTTCTGGAATGTCCAATCCCCTTCATAGCGTGTTAAGCGCACCACATCAGGTTGTATCGGATAATTTCCACTAATTGCGGTATTTTTAATTGTCACAACACCATTTGCGGCCTTGCTCATTTTTCCTTTTACAACGACATCACGATCTTTCAAAGGAAACGGAAAATCCAACACCATATACAGTGTGAACTCACCTTTTTTCTCATCTTGAGACAACATTTCAACTTTGCCCATATAAGGCACCCACTGGTCAGCACGATTTACATCTAAAATCACAGCAACAGCGCGTTCAAGTGGCACATCAAATGTCGTTTCAGCCTTATATTGAAAGACTGGATTATCAGTTTTTTGATAGGTCCAGACTTTAATATTATTGCGGTCTAAGCTGAGTTTAGCTTTTTCTGTAGAAGCAGCCCCCGTCCAGAGGCTGCTTAAGCAAAGAAGAGTGGTCAAGGCAATTTGTTTTTTATTCATGTTCTGCTCTATCTTGTTTTTCTCGCTACACATGGAATACGTACAGGGTTTTATACCTGTACGTCGTTCAATCCTAAAACATCTTTCATGTCATATTTACGCGCTTCACGACCCACAACCCATGCCGCAGCTCGCACTGCACCAGCAGCAAAGTTCATACGGTTTGTGGCCTTATGAGTCACTTCAACACGCTCACCTTCACCAATGAACATCACAGTGTGTTCGCCAACGATGTCACCACCACGAATGGTTTCAAAACCAATTGTTTGACGGTCACGTGGGCCTGTATGCCCTTCACGTCCATACACAGCAACTTCTTTTAAGTTACGACCTAAAGTATCTGCAATTGCTTCACCCATCATTAATGCTGTACCTGACGGCGCATCTACTTTATGACGGTGGTGAGCTTCGATCACTTCAATATCTACTGTATCGCCAAATACTTTTGCTGCAAGCTCAAGTAACTTGATTGATACATTTACACCCACTGAATAGTTCGCAGCATAAACCACAGGGGTATGCGTAGCAACTTCGTCTAGCTCAGCTTTTTGCTCATCTGACATGCCCGTTGTCCCGATTACTATAGCTACTCCAGCTTCACGACATAGCTTTAGATGCTCAGATGTTGCAACAGGAGTAGAAAAGTCAATGATTACATCGCAGTCTTTAAGAACCTCTGCCAAGCTTCCTGTAAGCTTCACTCCAATTGAACCTACCCCTGCAAGTTCACCAGCATCAGCACCGATTAAAGTACTTTCTGGGCGTACAACGGCTGCTCCTAATTGATAGCCTGCTTGTTGAACTGCTTGAATAAGTATACGGCCCATACGACCGCCTGCACCTAAAATACCAATGCGTGGAGCTGCTGACATAATCTTCCCAATCTTCGGTTTTACGTAATTTACCTACTATATCAAAACTCTTTGCTCATCTTAAAAAGTAAAAATTATTTTTTGAGTTAGGACGAAATTTAATCTGTTTTCACAAAAGTTAAAGAATTGATCGGCAGACTACGGAGCCACGAATGAGAAAAAGATGACTATAAGGAGTTCAGCATGCATTCGAGAATTATTGGTTTTACCGTAATGATGGGGATTATGAGTTCAGTGGCATTTGCAGAGCCTGCAATCCAGCCAGGAGACACATTAGAAAGCTTATCTAAAGCGCGCATTACAACAAACGTAAATACTCAAACAGCAACGCCTACAGCTCAAACAAGCGATGCCAATGCTGACGTTAAAGTTGAAGATATTGACCCAATTATTGGCGAAAAAACAGCAGAAGCACCGAAAGTAGCTGTACAGGCAGAAGCAGTAGCCGCACCAGTGATCGAAAATGCTCCTACTCTTGCTTCTAGCGAACCGACTGTAAGTGTTGACGATATTGATGTTGCTCATCCTACAGAGTAAGCAGACGTAATTTTCTTTTAAGCAGAATAAAAATAATAAGATGAATCAGCGCAATAAAAAGGCGGATATTTTATAAATATCCGCCTTCTTTTTAATTTCTTATCTAATCAAGTATTAATCGAACAAACGATCAAAGAATGATTTTTTCTTCGGTGAAGAAGCGCTGTCTTCGCCATCAAAAGAAGCTTGCAACTCTTTAAGTAATTCACGTTGGCGAGAATTTAAGTTGACTGGTGTTTCTACCACAATACGGCAGAGTAAATCACCCACCATGCTACTACGTACTGGACGAACGCCTTTGCCACGTAAACGGAATAATTTACCTGTTTGAGTACCCTCAGGAATTTTCAGGCTAACACGGCCTTCCAAAGTTGGGATTTCAATTTCTTTACCAAGTGCAGCATCAGCAATGCTCACTGGTACGTCCATATAAAGATCTGCGCCATCACGTTGGAAAATTTCGTGTTCACGAACGACGACTTCAACGTACAAGTCACCTGATTGGCCATCACGAATTGCTTCGCCTTTACCACTCAAACGAACGCGGTCACCATTATCTACACCCGCTGGAATTGTAACTTCCAACGTTTGCTGGCGATCGGCAACACCTGAACCATGACATGCCTGACAAGGGTTTTTAATAATTTTACCTTGACCACGACACGTACCACATGTTTGTTGTACAGAGAAGAAACCTTGCTGCATACGAACTTGTCCTGAACCATGACAAGTTTTACAGGTTTCAACATCTTTTGGATTTTTAGAACCTTTACCATCACACACATCACATGGTGCTGGAGCAGTAAAGGTAATGGTTTTTTTAACCCCTTTTACAGCTTCTTCAAGGGTAAGTTCCATTACATAGCGTAGATCTGATCCGCGACGTTGACGCTGTTGACGTCCACCACCACCGAATGCGCCACCGAAGATATCACCGAACTGGCTAAAAATATCTTCTGCACTAAATCCGCCGAAGCCACCACCGCCCCCGCCAAAGCCACCTTCGAACGCATTATGTCCCATGCGATCGTACATGCTACGCTTTTCGCTGTCCGATAAAACTTCATAAGCTTCAGCAGCTTCTTTAAATTTCTCTTCAGCTTCGGCATTGTCAGGGTTTCTATCAGGATGATATTTCATCGCCAATTTACGGTAGGCTTTTTTGATCTCATCATCACTTGCGGTTTTTGAAACGCCTAAAACCTCATAATAATCACGTTTAGCCATTTTTGGCGGTGCTCCTCACGGAATTTTATCAATACTCTATTGCCGACTAAATGGGGGGCTTTAGCCGAATTTACAAGGGGGAAATGTTTAAAAAATAGATATATTAAAAAACTGCCTTATTTTTTAAATATTTAGACAAGCCTTTTAACCATGCATTTAATAGAAATAACCACGCAATAGCGCTAAAAACTACGCCAGCAACCGTAGAGGCTGTGACCCAAAGATTACTATCCCATGCAAAGAAGAAGAGCGGAATAAACCAGACAACAGCAAAAATTGCCATAAATAGAAATAGAATCGCATTGCGCATAATCCATAGCGCATGCGCATGAATCCAAACTTCTGCATTATCTACAACTGCCACTTTACGAGCGACCAAATAAGCAAAGGCCGCAAAAATAACCGTAAACAATGCAAGAAACATGAACGCATAAGAAATTACTATATAGCGGCGATGCTGTTCGATATGGTCTTGCCCCATCTGTATTTCACCTCAATTCACTGCATTTTGCCTATTTTTTATGCAGTGAAATAATCCTGTATTTTTTGTGTAAAGACAGGTGCTACTATATTGGAGTTTTCAATATTTCGCACCTTTATTCACAAAAAATTTATGTATTTTATGCGGTTTTTTTCACCTTAAACCACGCTGCGTAGAGTGCAGGTAGGAAAAATAATGTCAGTAGGGTGGCAACAATCAATCCGCCCATGATCGCAACTGCCATCGGACCAAAGAAAATACTTCGAGAAAGTGGAATCATGGCCAGAACAGCGGCTAAAGCAGTCAAAATAATGGGACGGAATCGTCGCACTGTCGCTTCAATAATCGCCTCCCATGCTGGATGTCCTGCTTGCCTGTCTTGTTCAATTTGATCAATCAAAATAAGCGAGTTACGCATGATCATGCCAGAGAGTGCAATTGTGCCCAACATGGCCACAAAGCCAAATGGTTTGTTAAATAGGAGCAAGAATAAAACCACACCAATTAAACCCAGTGGAGCTGTTAACAACACGATGGTCGAACGAGACAAGCTTTTGAGCTGAATCATCAGTAATGTCATGACCACTGCCAAGAACAGTGGCATACCCGCATTCACAGAATTTTGCCCACGTGCAGACTCTTCTACAGTTCCACCCACTTCAATGAGATAACCACTTGGTAATTCAGCACGTAACTTATCCATTGATTCAGCTAACTCACCCACAACGGTAGCAGGCTGTAAATTGGTACGAATATCTGCGCGAACAGTAATCGTCGGTAAGCGGTTACGATGCCAGATCAAACCATCTTCAAACTTATACTCAATCTTCGCAATTTGAGCTAAAGGTACAGTAGTTCCATTGTTCGTTGGCACAGCTAAGCTTGCCAGTGAAGCCACTTCAACGCGCTCTGCTTGGTCCCCGCGTAAGCGAATTTCAATGAGTTCACGTTTTTCACGATATTGCTCAATCGCACTACCAGTAATTGATGCATTAATGAAGTTCGCTAAATCCAGACTAGAGACACCCATTTGTCGAGCACGGTCTTGATCAATTTGAATGGAAATGATCTTACTTGGCTCGCCCCAATCTAAATGCACATTGGTGGTATTCGGGTTTTCACTCATTACTTTAGCGACTTGCTGCGCTTCTTTACGTACCAGATTTAAATCTTCACCTGACACACGATATTGCAATGGATAACCAACAGGTGGGCCATTTTCAAGTAATGACACACGAGTACGGACTTGTGGGAGTAACTGCTTAATTTGTGTTTCTAACGAACGACGAATGTCATCACGATCATCAAGCGATGATGCGAGTACAACAAACTGAGCAAAGCTGGCTTGCGGTAATTGCTGGTCTAAAGGTAAATAAAAACGTGGTGAACCTGTCCCTACATAGGCCACATAGTTATCAATACCTTTTTGTTTAGACAAGAATTTTTCAACCTTTTTCACAGCTTGTTCTGTTGCTGTTAAAGAAGCACCTTCTTCAAGCTTTAAATCGACTAAAATCTCAGCACGGTTTGAAGGCGGGAAAAACTGCTGAGGTACCATCTTAAACATCAGCACAGAGAGCACAAAAATCCCCACCGTCGTTGCAATCACGGTTTTACGATAGGTCACACAAAACTCGACCATCTTTCTAAAACGTAAATAGAAACTAGATTGATAAGGATCGTAATGATGGTCCTGTGAAATTGCCACAGTTTGCGGTTGCGGTTTTTTCGTTAATCTTGCCCACAAACGGACATACCAAGGGGCCTGATGTCCTAACTTGGTAAAATCTGGTAATAGCTTTTCACCTAAATAAGGCACAAATAAAACTGCCGCGATCCAAGACACCAATAAAGCAATGGTCACAACCTGAAAGATAGAGCGTGTGTATTCACCTGTACTAGACTGAGCCGTAGCAATCGGTAAAAAACCTGCCGCGGTAATCAATGTTCCCGTGAGCATCGGAAATGCGGTAGTTTTCCACGCAAATCCGGCGGCTTTAATCCGGCTATAGCCCTGCTCCATCTTAATGGCCATCATCTCGACGGCGATAATGGCGTCATCGACTAACAGACCTAACGCTAAGATCAAAGCACCAAGTGAAATCTTATGCAGTCCGACATCGAATAAACTCATACCGGCAAAGGTCATTGCTAAAACTAAAGGAATAGAAAAAGCGACCACCAATCCCGTACGGAAGCCTAAAGAGAAAAAACTCACTAACAAGACAATAATGACTGCTTCAGCGAGTACCTTCACAAACTCATGAATACTGCGTTGTACTGCTACAGGTTGGTCAGAAACTTTCTGCAATTTCATGCCGAGTGGCAAGGTCTTTTGCAGTTGGGCAAATTCTGTTTCTAGATTTTTACCAAGGGCAATAATGTCACCGCCTTTACGCATCGAAACCGCAATGCCAATACCATTTTCACCCATGAAACGCATACGTGGTTGAGCAGGCTGACTAAAACCACGATAAACATCAGCAACGTCACCAAGCTGGATGGTTTTATCACCGACCAATAAAGGTGTTTTTTTAATTTCATCAATGTTTTGTAGATGACCACTTACTCTAATTTGAATACGGTCTGTACCCGTTTCAAAAAAGCCCGCACTTGCCATACTATTTTGCTTTTGTAAGGCTTCTTGAATCGCTGTAACTGGAATTCCGAGCTGCACCGCTTTAGTGTTAGAAATCTCAACCCAGATTTTTTGGTCTTGTAGACCAATCAATTCGACCTTACTGACATCCTTGACTCGTTGAAGCTGTAATTGCAAACGATCTGCATATTCTTTCAAAAGTGCATAGTCAAAGTCTTTGCCTGTCAGTACATAAATATTACCGAAAGTGTCCCCAAATTCATCGTTAAAAAATGGACCTTGTACACCGTTTGGCAGTTCATGGCGAATATCATTTACCTTCTTACGGACGTTATACCAAACGTCAGGGATCTGTGCCGATGTCAGCGAGTCCTTGGCAACAAACGTGACCATAGACTCACCTGGGCGGGAGTAAGCCATAATCTTGTCATACTGCCCTGTTGTCATGAGTTCCTTTTCGATACGGTCAGTCACCAGCGTTGAAACTTCTTTCGCTGTTGCTCCCGGCCAATAGGTTTGTACAACCATGACTTTAAAGGTAAATGGTGGGTCTTCACTTTGTGAAAGTTTTGAATAAGAGATCGCGCCGATAATGCCAAGTAACAGCATAAAATAAAGGACGATACCTTTATTATTTAATGCCCATTCCGAGAGATTGAATTTCATGGCTGGATTGCTCCCTGAATTTTCACCGCACGGTTTTCACGGTCAATCGGGTGAATCTTCTGCTTATCGCGTAGCAAATGCACACCACCAATCACCACCCAATCATTTGGTGTTAAACCAGATAGCACGGGTACACTGTCTCTGCCATATGCACCAACCGTTACAGGTACTTTGCGTAAAGTTTGATTCGCATTAACAACCCAGACATAAGGCTGATTATCTGTTGCTGAAACACTCGAAAGTGGCACACTCATCACGTTGGTTTGAGTTGAGGTAAAAAATACACGTGCACTTTGTCCAAGTTGGATAACAGACTGCCCTTCTTTGAGTGCAACTTTCACTGTAAAGGTACGAGACTGATCAGCCGCAGGAGAAACTTCGCGTACATATCCAGCAAATCTTTCATTCGGTTTAGACCACAAAGTCACCCAAGCTGCTTGGCCAACTTTAATCTCGCTAACCGCTTGTTCAGGAACACCAATAACAACTTCACGCTCTCCATCAATTGCAAGTTGATAAGCAGCTTGCCCTGCTGCAACCACTTGTCCAATTTCTATATTTCGCGCAGTAATTACCCCGTTTTTATTAGAAACGAGTTGGTTATAACCTGTCTGGTTAGCAGATACCTCATAGTTAGAACGAGCTTGCTGTAGCGCCGCTTGTGCCGCGTCGTATTGATTTTTTATCGTATCAAATTGTGAACGGCTCACTGCATTAATAGGGAGTAATTGTTGAAAACGTTTAAGTTCATCTGCTGCTGTTTTTGCTGAAGCCTGTGCATTATCCAGTTGAGCTTTAGCAGCATTTAATTGTAACTGAGCATCTGCCACATCGAGTTTTGCTAATACTTGTCCAACTTTAACTCGGTCGCCTATATCCACATAGCGTGCAGTAACTTGTCCACCAACTCGAAATGCCAAAGCTGTTTGTTGTCTAGCCTGCACATCCCCTGCATAGCTTTTTTGTTCATTGAGTGTGGTTAATGGCTGCGCCACCATCACATAGGGTATTTCTTCTGTTTTGGGTGCTTCTTTACTGCATCCCATTAATGTGACCGTACAAACAATCACCATACTCATGATGAGAGGTTTTAACAGATTCATATCTTATCGCTCTTATTCAAACTGATTTTTTAAGGCACAATATGCTTGCATCATAGTTTGTTTGTTTTTTAATTAATATACCTATGAGTACATTAATTAAAAAAAACTTATAAATATTTATTTTTCTAAACTTTTATTAGAGGGTTTTGTGCAAACAGTTAATCAAAGTGGTCGACCCAAAGATCTGGAAAAGCGTGCTCGTATCCTACAAGCCGCGAAAGCTATTTTTTTAAAATCCGGTTATCACGGTACTAGCATGAACCAGATTGCACAGGAAGCCGGTGTTACTAAACTCACGGTTTATAACCATTTTCAAGATAAAGTGAATCTGTTTATCTGTGCGATTACGGAAACTTGTGAAGAGACACTGTGCACTAAACAATTTGACTTAGATACATCGGCAGACTTCTATCAAACACTCTTTAATGTATGTTCACGTGCCTTACAAATTATTTATTCACCTGAAGCATTAAAGCTTGATCATGTATTGTTGGAGCTTGCAGCCGAACAGAACCCACTCGCCCTACAGTTTTTTGAAGCTTCACACACACGAATGGAGAATCAATTAGCTGAGTTTTTTCAAAAAGCTGCTCAATTAGGTTTTATTCAAGCCGATGATCCGATCTATCAAACAGAACTGCTTTTGACCTTATTGCTTGGTGTACGCCATCACAAGGTTTTACTGGGCATTACTGCTGCCCCAAATGCACAGGAGCTAGAGCAAATTATTCGCGACGCAATTAATTTATTCTTGCTCAAATATCGGAATTAAACCAAAGTCCGATTGTCAAAAGTTGCGCTGAGTGCATGCCAGCTTTTAAGACACTACAAGCGAATTAAATGTTATTTTTTAAGCAAAAATTCACATTTTCTTACGCTCAAAGCTTGGAATGTTTGTTAATCGCGCTATATTCGATAAGAATAAGAACAGGAGAAAATAGCATGGTTCAGCAAATCGATGCGCCACTGCGTGAGGATGTCCGCTTACTTGGTAATTTGTTAGGTGAAACCCTAAAACAACATGCAGGACAAGAACTGTTTAATCAGATCGAGCAAATCCGTGCTCTTGCCAAAGGTGCACGTGATGGTCAAGCTGAAGCCGAAAAGCAACTAGAACAATTATTTTTAGAACTGCCCGATGAAGAGTTACTTCCTCTCACCCGCGCTTTTTCTCATTTCCTCAATTTTGCGAATATTGCCGAGCAATATCATGTGGTCCGTAGCCGCAGACAAGCAGAATTTGATTCAGATGCAAACTCTCCGAATCCGCTTGTTCACTTATTTCAAAAATTTAAAGATAAAAGTATTTCGACAGAAAAATTATTCCAGCAAATTTGCGATCTTAAAATTGAGTTAGTACTTACGGCGCACCCAACTGAAGTGAGTCGTCGTACCCTGATTCAGAAATATGATGATATTAACGCATGTCTCTCACAGCTTGATCAGCAAAAACTTACCCCACGCGAACGCCAAAATGCACTTGCGAATTTAAAGCAACAAATTAGTTCGGCTTGGCAAACAGATGAAATCAGACAGCATCGTCCAACTCCAGTTGATGAAGCAAAATGGGGGTTTGCCACAATTGAGCAAACACTTTGGAATGCCGTACCTAAATTCATTCGCGAGTTAAATGAATTAGTTCAAGAAAACTGCCAACTCAATTTACCACTTAATATTGCACCAGTACGTTTCGCATCTTGGATGGGCGGAGACCGTGATGGCAACCCAAATGTTACCCATCAAATTACCCAAGAAGTGCTGTGGTTATCACGCTGGCAAGCTGCCGATCTCTATTTAAGAGATATCGAAAACTTACGTTGGGAACTTTCAATCCAGACTTGTTCCGAAGAAATGATTCAGGCAATTGGTAGCCAACATGCAGAACCTTATCGTGAATATTTACGTGCTACACGAGAACGTTTAAAAGCAACTCGCCACTGGTTAGCTCAGCGTTTACAAGGCTTAGAAGCTGATGACAGCAATGTCATTAAAAGTAAAGATGAGCTTTTACAACCACTATTGCTGTGCTACCGCTCTTTAATCGACAGTAACCTACCTGAAATTGCGAATGGACAACTGCTCGACTTTATCTACCGTGTGAACTGTTTTGGTATTGAACTACTTAAACTCGACATTCGCCAAGAATCAGGCCGTCATCGCCAAGCCATTTCAGCAATTACCGAATATTTGGGTTTAGGTAATTTTGAATCGTGGACTGAACAAGCGCGCCAAAATTTCCTCATTCAAGAATTACAAAGTAAACGCCCGCTTTTACCGAAATATATTAATGAGCCTGAAGGTAGTTTAATTGGTCATCCAGATGTCCAAGAAGTATTTGCAACCATGCGTACTTTGGCAGACCAACCACCTGAGTCTTTAGGGGCATATATTATTTCTATGGCTGAATATCCAAGTGATGTTTTAGCTGTATTATTATTGCAAAAAGAAGCCGGTATTCAGCATCCTTTACGTGTAGTTCCTCTATTTGAAACTTTAAAAGATTTAGATGGCGCTGCAACGACTATGAATACGCTGTTCAATATGCATTGGTATAAACAGCACATTCAGGGTAAACACGAAGTCATGATCGGTTACTCCGACTCAGCAAAAGATGCCGGTTTCATGTCTGCCAACTGGGCACAGTATCGTGCTCAAGAAGAGCTGACTGCAATTGCTCAAACACACAGCGTACAGTTGACCCTGTTCCACGGCCGCGGCGGATCAATTAGCCGTGGTGGCGCACCAACCCAACAAGCTCTATTCTCACAGCCGCCGGGTTCGATCTCTGGTGCAATTCGTGTCACAGAACAAGGTGAAATGATCCGTTTCAAATTCGGTTTAGAAGGTATTGCCATGCAAAACCTTGAAATCTATACCGCAGCAACGCTTGAAGCGACATTATTACCACCACCAGAGCCTAAGGCTGAGTGGCGTGAAATTATGAACCGTATGACTGATCATTCTGTTAAGGTTTACCGTCAAACTGTTCGTGAAAACCCTCACTTTGTGAAATATTTACGGACCGTTACGCCTGAACTTGAATTACAAATGTTGCCATTAGGCTCGCGTCCTGCAAAACGTAAAGTGAGTGGCGGCATCGAGTCTTTACGTGCGATTCCATGGGTATTCGCTTGGACACAAATTCGTTTGATGTTGCCTGCATGGTTAGGTACTGGTGCAGCAATTAATGAAGTGATTGCCGATCAGCAAAAAGCGACACTTGATGAAATGCTTCAGCAATGGCCTTATTTCCAGACGCTAATTGATATGCTGGAAATGGTATTGTCTAAAGCCGATGCCAACATCGCACTCTATTACGAGTCTCATCTGACTGAAGATGAAGATTTGAAAGTTCTTGGTAACCAATTACGCCAACGACTAAAAGATGCTGTGCAAACTTTATTAACCTTAAAAGATGAATCAAAGCTTCTGAGTAATAATGATGTTCTTGATCAATCCATGCAGGTTCGTAAACCATACTTACTCCCTTTGCATCTTTTACAGGCTGAACTCATGAAGCGCCGTCGTGATTATCTTGCTGAGCGTCAGGCAGAGCACACCCCTGTTGACCATGCACTTATGGTGAGTATTGCGGGTATCGCTGCTGGCTTACGTAATACAGGCTAAGCTAATTTTACCAATTGTTTTATAAAGCAGTGCATCTTGATGTGCTGCTTTTTACTTGCAAACTTCTTTATTTTTCTTAAATTTTCCCCGATTTTCTATTTTTTTGAATATTTTTTAAAAATCATAAAATTAATATTTATGAGAAAAAAATAACTAAATACGCAGATTTAGTTTTTTTAAAATTATACCAATCGTTAAAAAATAATTACTTTTCACTCACATACTTCTCTGTAGAGATTAAATGCACTCTCAAGAAAGAGTATCATGGCAGCAATTAAAGAATAATGAGCTTATTTTATGTCCAATTGGTTTCCAAAATGGCAGCCTTACCAAGGTGATATTGACCATCGGCCAGTCTCTACTAATGAATATCTCCCACCCGTTCAAAGTGCTGTTTTGGGTATTCAACATGCATTTGCCATGTTTGGAGCAACTGTTTTAGCACCATTACTCATGGGTTTTAATCCTAACCTTGCCATTTTAATGTCTGGTATCTGTACCATCCTGTTCTTTTTAATTACAGGTGGTCGTGTTCCAAGTTATTTAGGATCAAGTTTTGCCTTTATTGGGGTGGTTGCAGCTGCAACTGGGCATATTACAGGTTCAGGTGCCAATCCAAATCTATCTATGGCTTTAGGTGGAATCGTAGCATGTGGTGTTTTTTATGCCATCATCGGTTTTATTGTGATGCTTACTGGTACACGCTGGATTGAAAAACTCATGCCGCCTGTGGTTACTGGTGCCATTGTGATGATTATTGGTCTGAACCTTGCACCTGTTACGATTAAAGGTGTTGCAGGCCAACCATTTGAAATGTGGATGGCCTTAATTACTGTACTTTGTATGGGCAGTATTGCAGTCTTTACTCGTGGCCTATTGCAACGTTTACTTCTGTTGATTGGTTTGATCTTGGCCTATGTGATTTATGCCATCACCACCAATGGGCTAGGTTTAGGTAAACCAATCGATTTTAGTCAGATCTCACAAGCCGCATGGTTTGGGATTCCAAGCTTTTCGCATCCTACTTTTGACACGAATGCTATGCTAATTATTGCACCAGTTGCACTTATCTTAGTAGCAGAAAACCTAGGACATATTAAAGCTGTTGGCGCGATGACTGGTGAAAACCTGACTCCACAATTAGGTAAAGCATTTGTTGCAGATGGTTTGGCAACAACATTATCTGGTAGTGTCGGCGCTCCAGGGATGACTACTTACGGTGAAAACATTGGTGTGATGGCAGTCACTCGTGTGTACTCAACCATTGTTTTCGTCATCGCAGGTGTCTTTGCAATTTTCTTAGGTTTATCTCCAAAATTTGGTGCGGTAATTAGTACGATTCCAAGTGCTGTTTTAACAGGTGCATCTATTGTCGTGTTTGGTTTAATTACCATTGCCGGTGCAAAAATCTGGATTGAAAACAAAGTTGATTTTTCTAACAATAAAAATCTAATTGTTGCTTCAGTCACGATTATTTTAGGTGCTGGTAACTTTGAATTATTGTTTGGTAATTTCAATTTAGGTGGTATTGGTACCGCAACTTTTGCAGCCATTATTTTAAATTGGCTGTTTAGTTTAAAAGATAAAACCTAAATTCAAAAAGGCAGCGCAAGCTGCCTTTTTTTATTACGATTTAGTATGATGACTTTTTAGCCTTCAATACGTTCCCTGTCATGCGTTTTGATTTTTTTGATTTACAGCTGGTTCTTCATATTGTCTCTACGGGTAGCCTAACCAAAGGTGCAGACCGCTCTGCAATTTCACTTCAAGCTGCCAGCGAACGCATTAAAAAACTCGAACAATATTTTGAAACGCCCTTATTTATTCGCCACACAACGGGAGTGGAGCTCACCACAGCAGGTCACGCATTTGTAGAGCATGCGCGTCAACTGATGACACAAAAAGAGCAGCTCGAACAAGAAATGCAGCGTTTTAGGCCGCCTACAACAGAGTCATTAATGCTTTGGTGTAACTCTTCTGCTCAAAGCGAATATTTGCCTCCGTTATTACCTCAATATTTAGTGCTTCATCCTGAAATGAATATTGATTTACACGAGGCAGAAAGTTCAGAAATTGTAGAGGCATTAACGCAAGGAGTTGCAAATCTTGGGCTGGTCTCAAGTTTTTTTGATACCAGACATTTGCAAACTAAGGAATTTGCTAGTGATCCATTAGTTCTGATTTGTCCTCCTACTCACAATTTAGCTCAATACCAAGAGCTGAATTTGGTAGAGGCTTTAAGTTATGGTTTTATTGGTCTTAAGCCCCACCATTCGTTGCAACAGTCCATCGAAACTCAAGCTAAGCTATTAGGCTTTAACATACAGTACCGTTTGCGCTTACCTAATTTTGGCGCGATTGCTGAGGTCGTCGCCAAAGGCGTCGGAATTGCGATTATGCCGGCTCGTGCTGCCCAGCGTTTGCAATCAGACTATGACTTTCATTCCATTCAACTAATAGGCGCGTGGGCAAATCGTAAACTGCTTTTGGCCACACAAAATTTTAATCAGCTACCTAATAGTTATAAACAATTTTCAGATTTTTTATTGCAACATCGCCCTTAAAAATTAGCTTAATGCAAAATCATATAAAGCCCTAATGATACCAAACCTATAAAAAAGATACGGCGAAATAACTGCTCATTTAACCGATAACGGATTTTTTTACCTAAGCACATTCCAACGAGCGCTGCCAACAATGCAGCGAAAGATAAACGATAATCTAATGTCATTCCCGACATAGGGTTGTGGTGTAAAAAGACTGCAAGACAAATGGTAGAAACAGTAAACGTTAGTCCTAAAGCCTGAACCAACTCATCACGCTTTAAATGTAAAGACTGCAAATAAGGAACGATTGGAATAATAATGACACCAGTTGCTACAGTCACTGCCCCGCCGATATATCCAATAATCGGTGATAGCCAATGTTCATACTTCCCTAAGTGAGGAAGTTTCTTCACGCATAGACCATAGAGTCCATATAGGGCCAACATGCAGCCTAATAAAATTTCACTACTATGCCCATGACTTTGACTTAAAGTAGGTAAAAAGCTCCATATTGAACCTACTATAATGCCCACAAGCAAAGTCCAGAAACGGCGAATAAAAACCCAGACATGTCCTTCAGCAAAAAGTTGCCAGACATTGGTGACCATTGAAGGGACAATGAGCAGAGAGGCTGCCTGAAAAGGGCTCATTGCGATGGTGAGTAAGCCCATCGATACCGCGGGCAATCCTAAACCGATCATGCCTTTAATCATGCCAGCGAAGGCAAAGACCACTATAATAATTGCTAAAAAAGTCACTGTTTATCTCCGATTCCTTAAAGGATATGCTACGGAAAAAACAGGTACTGCCCTATTCTTGTTTTTAGGAGTAGGCCTCAATTAAAAGTTGAGGCTGTTTTATATTTTTCTTCTAATACATTGCTAAAAATACTTTCGATCATCCACACACGATACAAGCTATTAAATACGTAGGTCTGACCATCAATACGCAGCTCTAAAACCGGTAAATCAGGCTGATGCTTGTCTTTGCAAAGTGCATCATTCTGCACCAAAACAGATTGAACATCTTGGTCGGTTAGCTGCTCAATCCCAAGTTGCTGCTGTAACTGTTGAAAATGTTTTAAGAAAGATAAATCTTTTCCTTTCGTCCAAACTGCCTGCAATATTGTAAAAATTGTATCGATTTGCTGATTCTCTTGCACACTATAGAAAAGCTTTGCCATCTCTAATGTGCTTTCCTCAGTAGGACGACAAAATGGCGTAAAGGCCACACCTGTTCGTTTAGAAACACGTGTCGCCAAACTCCAGTCAAACCAGTCTCGACCTTGATAACTTAAAGGGTAAACTTTTAGTTGAATATCATAATAATCAGCCAATTCTTCTTTAATATAAGCAAGTAACAACCAGCTCATTGGGTCTTCTAAAGCAATATAGACATCAAGCTCAGGATGAAGCGTCTGAATCTCGGTAAGTGCCTCAGCATCATTAATCAAATGTTCACGCCATTCGATATGATTAATTAAAAAAATTGGATTGCCCGTCAGTAACTTTTGCTGCTTCAGACGACGAGTCAACCGTAGTAAATCGTCTACTGCGTGATATTTACGTCCACCAAATTCAAAGTATGCCGCAGGTACAGGCTCATCCGTAAAAATGCGTTCTGAAAAATGTTGAGGAAGCTGATGTTTAACTGCCATGGCATGTAAAGTTCGCAACTTTCCATATTGTTGCTGCCAAAGCATGTGGAAAATATCTTCTAGTAAATGGAAGAAATTCTGACCTTGTAATGGGGTTCTTTTTAATATGACTGCCGCTTGTTTTAAAGATTCTGGGCTTGGGATTTCTGGAAATTCATCAAAGCCGAAACGATGTTGTTTGGCTAATATCTTGGCATCATTTAGACAATAATTCTGCCACTCATCATGCGACATGCTGTTTGGAGGTTCAGAAGCTGTATGCGAAATAATAATTTTTAAAGGCTTAAGTTCATCACTTAAAATTTCATCTAGCTGAGACAATTGCTGAACAGCTAAGTAGCTATACACATCATCAAGTCGTAAATAAATACTTAAACCATTTTCCGTGGGTAACACCGCTTGACGAGAAGGCTTTTGGTAAAACCAGCTCGATCGAATAGGGTCAAACCAACGGCGTAGCAGTGACATGAGTTGTGCCTCTAAAAAATAAATCCTAAGCGAGATCAAAGATTGTTTTGATCATAGTGCAAGGTAAAACAGTAGTCGAGATTGAAATATAACTACCTTAGTTTACGCAGAAAATAAGTCATGTTTTTAGCAAGTTTCTACGTAGGTGAAGATTTTATCACCATTTTATGGCAAACCCATAGAATGATCTAAAAACACCTTTTTCTACAAGCTGATTTTATTTACCAGACATGAAAAATGCACCCTTAACATGATAGCAATTCATCGTGTTAAAGGGTGCATGATTCTTAATCAATTATTAAAATTGAATATTTTATAGAACGCGTACAGCTCCTTTCGCTGCACTTGTTGTATGCATTGCATAAACTTTTAACGCTTTTGATACTTTACGTTTACGTTCTTCTTTCGGATGCCAGCCTTTCGCTTCCTGCACTGTACGACGATGTGCCATAGTCGCATCATCAACGTTTAAGTGAATCGTACGGTTTGGAATATCGATTTCAATAGTATCGCCATCTTCAACCAAACCAATTGCACCACCTTCAGCTGCTTCTGGTGAAACGTGTCCAATTGAAAGACCTGATGAACCACCAGAGAAACGACCATCTGTTACCAATGCACAGTCTTTTCCTAAACCTTTCGATTTAAGGTAGCTGGTTGGGTAAAGCATTTCTTGCATGCCCGGACCACCACGTGGACCTTCGTAACGAATCACAACCACATCGCCAGCTTTAATATCATGACCCAAAATTGCATCTACAGCTGCATCTTGGCTCTCAAATACACGTGCTGTGCCCGTAAATTTCAAGATTGATTCATCAACACCTGCAGTTTTCACGATACAACCATCAAGCGCGATGTTGCCGTATAGAACCGCTAAACCACCATCTTTAGAGAATGCATTTTCTGCATTACGGATAACGCCTTTTTCACGGTCGCCATCTAATGTTGAATAATAGCGATTTTGCGAGAATGCAACTTGAGTTGGAACACCACCTGGAGATGAACGATAGAATTCATAAACGTCTGCATCTTCAGTACGAATAATATCCCACTTATCCAACGCATCTTTTAAAGTTTTCTCGTGCACTGTCGGTACAGATACATCAAGTAAATTCGCACGATCAAGCTCACCTAAGATCGCCATAATGCCACCCGCACGGTGTACATCTTCCATATGAACGTCTTGTTTTGCAGGCGCTACTTTAGACAGTACAGGAACTCGACGTGATAATTCGTCAATATCATCCATTGTAAAATCAACTTCTGCTTCACTTGCCGCAGCCAATAAATGCAGAACGGTATTGGTTGAACCACCCATTGCAATATCAAGGGTCATCGCATTTTTAAATGCAGCCTTGGTTGCAATTGAACGAGGTAAAATGCTTGCATCTTCTTGTTCATAATAGCGCTTAGCTAATTCAACAATAAGTTGGCCTGCTTTTAAGAATAATTTTTTACGGTTTGCATGCGTCGCAACAATCGAACCATTACCCGGTAAAGATAAACCTAAAGCTTCTGTTAAACAGTTCATTGAGTTTGCAGTGAACATACCTGAACATGAACCACAGGTTGGACATGCCGAACGTTCAAATTCTTCAACTTCTTCGTCTGTATAACTTTCATCAGCCGCAACAACCATTGCATCAACAAGGTCAATCGCTTTTTCATTACCGCGGAACTTAACCTTACCAGCTTCCATTGGTCCGCCAGACACGAAAACAACAGGAATATTCAGACGCATCGCAGCCATGAGCATTCCCGGAGTAATCTTGTCACAGTTTGAAATACACACCATGGCATCTGCACAGTGTGCATTCACCATATATTCAACTGAGTCAGCAATCAAATCACGTGATGGTAGTGAATAAAGCATGCCGTCATGCCCCATTGCGATCCCGTCATCTACTGCGATCGTATTGAACTCTTTAGCAACACCACCTGCTGCCTGAATTTCTGCTGCGACAAGCTGCCCTAGATCTTTAAGATGTACATGGCCCGGCACAAATTGAGTAAATGAGTTGACCACCGCAATAATCGGTTTGCCGAAATCCTCATCTTTCATTCCTGTTGCACGCCATAAGCCACGTGCGCCAGCCATATTTCTTCCGTGTGTCGATGTTTTTGAACGATAGTCAGGCATTAGTGTTTCCAACAAGTTGTGCTTGAGCGGAATTTTTCCCGCTCTGGCGGATGATACTGATATAGCGTTAGATCAGTCGGAATATTGACTCATCATCATAATTTGATCATTCTCCATTCTATAGAAGCAAATAATATTCGGAAAGCCAAGAACAGTAATAGACAGTCAATATTTAGCAAAACTTACATGAATAATTTTTTATTTTTTCATAACCTTTTTTTATCAATAAAAGTTTTTCAATAATTTTTTGTTCACTATTTAAAAACTAAAATGCTCAATCGCCATGATTTTAGGGCTTCAATCGTTTTTCACGTATACTACGCCTAAACTCTTTTTGGATTGCATTTGTGAAAATTATTTTTGCTGGCACCCCCGAATTTGCTGCAACAGCATTGGCGGCTTTATTAAAAACTTCCCATGAAATTATCGCGGTTTATACTCAGCCAGATCGTAAATCGGGTCGTGGACAAAAACTAACGCCATCTCCCGTAAAACAACTTGCACTTGAGCATAATATCCCTGTTTATCAACCCCTTCACTTTAAAGCATCTACAGAAGAAGGACTCGCAGCTCAACAAGAACTGGCAGCTTTAGGCGCAGATGTGATGGTAGTTGCAGCCTACGGTTTGATTCTTCCACAAACTGTGCTCGATACACCGAAATATGGCTGTTTAAATATTCACGGTTCACTATTACCACGCTGGCGCGGTGCAGCACCAATTCAGCGTGCAATCGCAACAGGTGATGAAGAAACCGGAATCACAATCATGCAGATGGCTGCCGGTTTAGATACAGGCGATATGATGTATAAAACATACTGCCCAATTACTGCCGAAGATACCTCAGCGACATTACATGACAAACTCGCAGCTCAAGGTGCAACAGCAATTTGTGCGGTACTCGAGTCAGAAGCAACACTACAAAAATATTTGGCAGAACGCGAAGTTCAAGACGAAAGCTTAACAGTCTATGCTCATAAACTCGTAAAGTCAGAAGCTCGTATTGATTGGGCAATTGATGCTATTCAAGTTGACCGAAATATCCGTGCTTTTAACCCTTGGCCAGTCGCTTTTGTTCAACTTGATGAAAATAATGCTCTACGTGTCTGGAACTCTCTAATTTCTAGCCAAACCAAAACAAGTGCCCAAGCTGGTGAAATTATTGCAATCGATAAACAAGGTGTGCATGTTGCTTGCGGTGAAAATACATTTATTTGTCTGACTAGCGTGCAGTGGCCGGGTGGTAAAGCATTAAGCGCTCAACAAATTGCACAAACTCAAAAACTTCATGTAGGACAAATTTTGCCATGAGTCAGGTTACCTCAAATTCCTCACGTTTTAACCTGCGTGCTCAAGTCGTCCAGACGTTACTAAAAGTTCAGCAAGGCCAATCACTCGCTAGTATTTTAAATACACAGCTCAATCAGGTAGCAGAGCGCGATCGCGCTTTGTTTCATGAACTTGTTTTAGGTACATTGCGCCAATGGTTTGCTCTTAAATCAATTAGCCTGCCTCTACTCAGCAAGCCTTTAAATAATGAGACAGTAGAAACCTGTCTTTATGTTGGTCTTTATCAAGTTTTATGCACGCGTATTGCAGCACATGCCGCTATTTCAGAAACAGTAGATGCGACTAAACAACTTGGATTCCCTGCTCTCAGCGGTATTGTGAATGCTATTTTGCGCCGAGCTACTCGTGAAACTGATGACTTTCAGCAAGGTTTACAGCAAGCACATGGTTTACCAAGCTGGCTTTTCAAACGCTTAAAAAAGGATTGGGGTGAACAAACGGAATCTCTCTGCCAATCATTAAAACAAGTCGCGCCTTTAACTTTAAGGGTGAACCAGCGTCATATTGGCCGCGATGCTTATTTAGCAAAATTACAGAGTTTAGAAATTCAGGCACGTGCATGTACTTTGTCTGAAGCAGGTATTGTTCTTGAACAATCTGTACAAATTACTCAACTACCTGGTTTTGAACAAGGCTGGTTTTCTGTACAAGATGAACACGCTCAGCTTTGCGCAACATTATTGTCAGATTTGAACGATAAAATAGTAGTTGATGCGTGTGCTGCCCCAGGCGGTAAAACTGCTCATTTACTTGAAAAATTTAAACCTGCTCAGCTCATCGCGATTGATCAGGACCCAAGCCGTTTAGTGCGTGTAACTGAGAACTTAAATCGCTTAGCACTTGATCAAAGTCATACAGAAATTTTGGCAGCCGATGCAACTCAATGGACTCCTGCACAGCCAGTAGATTGTATCGTGCTCGATGCACCTTGCTCTGCTACAGGGGTTATTCGTCGTCATCCTGACATACGCCTATTGCGCCAATCTACCGATATAGCTCAAACCATTGAACTACAAAAGCAGATCTTGGACCACATGTGGCAACAGCTTAAAGTTGGCGGCACATTGCTTTACATCACCTGTTCAATTTTAAAAGCTGAAAATGAACAGCAAATGATGACTTTTTTTGCTGAAAATCCAAATGCAAAAGAGATCAAGATTGATGCTGATTGGGGAATCGAGCAAACCTATGGTCGCCAATTACTGCCACAAGCGCAGTCTGGTGATGGATTTTATTATTGTAAAATTCAAAAGATTGCATAAAAAAGCAGGCTTTAAGCCTGCTTTTTTACTTGATCAGCATTAAAGTGTGTGCTGATCTTTTACTTCTTCTAAAACATCATCTAACTCTTCAGGATGCTTCGATAAATGGATAATGGACAAAGCCAAGCCACCCCATAAAAACACCATCGAAATTACCATCATCACGATTGCTGAAGTATTCATTATTCTACCCTCCTAGCGATCTTTCATTTTACTTAAAACAATTGCAACGACTGCACAGAAAATCACACTGCCCCAGCCGAATACACCTTGTAAGCTCATACTATAAGTATCATAGCCATTTTTGATCAAATTAAATACAGTCATACTGAGTGTAGTTAACAAGATTAATGATGTAATCACTGTTAAAGTGAAATCCCATCCCTTACCTAATTGAATAGTTGAGATGCGATTGACGTGATCACGAAGTTCTATTAGAGCAGAACGTTTAAACCAAGCCACGGTAATAATAGAAAGTAAAGCACCGCCAATAATACCGATGTTATTAATAAAGTGGTCAACAATATCAACCAGCTTAATTGCGTTTACACTTGAGAATAAAATAATTGATACAAGCGCACTACCACCACCAATAATGGTTACAGCTTTTTTACGGCCCCATTTCAATTTATCTTGCATTGCTGCAATAGGTACTTCCAAAATACTCACCATCGAAGAAATACCTGCGACGAAAAGTGAAGAGAAGAATAAGAAACCAAATAAATCGGCACCTGTACCTAAACTTGAGATAATTTTAGGGAACGCAATAAATGCTAACCCAATCCCGCCACTCACAACATCTTTAACTTCAGTACCTGCCGCATGAGCCATAAAACCAAGCGCTGCGAAGATACCAATACCAGCCAGAATCTCTGTTGATGCATTTGCAAAACCAACGATTAAACCAGAACCTGTTAAATTCGTTTTTGGTTTCAAATAAGATGCATAAGTCACCATGATCCCGAAGCCGACAGAAAGGGAGAAGAAAGTATGGCCATAAGCCGCTAACCAAACTTTATAATCCATCATTGCTGACCAGTTCGGCGTAAAGAAAGCATTTAAGCCTTGAACTGCACCTGGTAAACGTAATGATTGAATCACTAAAATAGTGAAGAGAATGAATAATAAAGGCATGAAAATCTTATTAGATAATTCAACCCCTTTTTTCACACCACCATAAAGAATGATTAGAGTAAGTGCCCAAATCCCAACAATCGGCCAGAATAAATGACCTACAAACTGTAAATCAAAACCGGTTGCTTTTGTGGTCTGCAAATAGGTATTAAAGAAGAAACCTTCCGGATCACTTCCCCACATTTGGCCAATAGAGAAGTAAACATAACTACCAGCCCAAGTGAGTACACTTGCATAATACAAACCAATGATGATACAGACACAAACTTGCCACCAACCTAATGTTTCCCCGCCTTTAAATAGGGCACGATACGCTTTAGGAGGTGAACCAGTACTACGATGTCCTACCGCATAATCTAAAAATAGTAACGGTAAACCAGCAGTAATGAGTGCCAATAGATAGGGAATAAGAAACGCACCGCCACCATTTTCATAAGCAACGTATGGGAAGCGCCAGATATTACCTAAACCTACAGCCGAACCAACGGCTGCAATAATAAAACCAGATCGTGACGTCCAGTTTTCACGAGAATCTGTCATAGAACACCTAATGTTAAAAGATTACTTATTTTTACTGCTATTGTTGATTGTTATTCCGCATGCAAAAAAAGAACCAAAAAATACTTTTGTGTTTGTAGAAAATAAAAAGCACCTTTTGAGTATTTTTATTCCCTTAACAAACAAGCAAAAATAGAAAATTCTTCCTTAAAGATTTTTGTCCATTTTTTGCCCCTATATAGCTGAACAATACCTGTTTTTATTTCTTTTTACTGTAATTTCCGTCAGAAATTTTACGAATTTTCTGAGTTTTTTTCACAATTGGTTATTTTTCAGCTAATATTTACGTACTACTACTTGCAGATCAAAATTATTATTCAATGCAATTTTATTGCAATCCCTGAAAATACTTATTTAATTACTCAACTTATCCACTAATTTATTTTAACTCCCTAGATATCAATTAAAATTTAATAAGTCCGATACGATTGACAAAATTTATACTAAATTTTCTAAAAGATTAAATTCATTTAAGTGAGGCATAAAATATTAATTATTTGAATTAAATAAATTTTTTTAAGGTTTAAAAATTTACTCATATCACATACCTCAAATCCTTATTTTTTTATCAATGCATCTGTAGCAAGATGTCTATATCATGCGCTCAAAGATTTCTTTTATGTGGATGTAAAAATGAAAATATTAAAAATATCTTTATTAACGCTCGGGATGGGCTTAAGTGGCTTTGCTCAAGCAGACTTCGTAGGAGTAAAAGGCGACGTAGGTTACTGGTTCTATGACGGTAAAGCTAATATGTCTTCTCAATCACATGAAGATCAAGATTTAGATCAAAAAGGCAGTGCTCAAATCTCATTAGCAGTAGAACACCCAATTCCATTTATTCCAAATGCAAAAATTCGTTATGTAAATTTAGATACCGAAACTAAATCAGAAACTTTAGGTCAAGCCAACTATAAAGTTGATTTAGATCATAGCGATTTTATCCTCTACTACGAGTTACTAGATAATATCGTAAGTGTAGATGCTGGTCTTGGTGCAACTGTATTAAATGGTGATATTACTGCGTATACAGGTAAGCGCGTGGATATTGATAAAACATATCCTATTGCTTATTTGTCAGGTGAAGTAAAACTTCCGTTTACAGGCTTAAGTGCTAAAGGTGAAGCAACTTATACAAACTTTGATGATGCACGAATTACAGATGCACTGGCAGAAGTAAAATATAAATTTGCAGATAACCTACTCATTGATCTGGGTCTAACAGCAGGCTATCGCGTACTTAATATCGACTTAGATGACTACGATAACAATGATCTTAAATTTGAGTTTAAAGGCCCATATGTAGGTCTAGAAGCACATTTCTAAATCAGAATTTCAGAAATAAAAAAGAACTCTATATGAGTTCTTTTTTATTTAAATCATATCTACATAACCTGAATATTCTCGAATCCTTTGACACCACGCTTGAATATTTGGATATAGTTCCAAATCAAAACCACCTTCCTCCGCGACATGCGTGTATGCATACAAGGCAATATCAGCAATAGTTAATTGATCTCCAACAAGATAGTCGTGATCTACTAAAACTTTATCCATAATAGACAGTGCTTTATGGCCTTTTGGCTGTAAATTACGGTATTCCTCTATTCTTTCTGATGGTAACCCTAAATATTTATTAATAAAACGAGCAACTGCAATAAATGGTTCATGACTATACTGCTCAAAGAACATCCATTGGTACATTTTAGCTTTAATAAAAGGATCTGTAGGAATAAATTTCGTTCCTTCAGCCAAGTAACCTAAGATAGCATTCGACTCACTCAAAACACGACCATCCTCTAGGACTAATACAGGTATTTTTCCATTAGGATTTAAGGATAAAAAATCAGCTGTTTGAGTTTCTTTATTTAAAATATCAACATGGATCCATCTATGGTTAATATTTAGTAAGGAAAGTAATAGTTTTATCTTATAACAGTTACCCGAACCGACATCACCATAAATTATCATAGATGCTCTTCCCTTATTATGTCTACTTAAAAGATTAATTTTCTTATTATTTATAACAGAACTCTTTCTTAGAATTAATATATATCTGTCTTTATCTCTGCTATATCCAGAGTTTTCTAGAATTTTCTTATATTCTCCCAATAAAAAAACACCCCCATTTATTAGAACGGGGGTGTTTAGAATAATGAGCTGGCGATGACTTACTCTCACATGGGTAACCCCACACTACCATCAGCGCTAAGAGG
>NZ_JAVQNO010000018.1:0-172261 GCF_031799025.1 Acinetobacter sp. V115_6
TCAACTTAATCACAAGTAACTGTTTTTCAACAAGTTTCTATCTGCATCACCGCCGATGGATGTGCATTATAGACCATCTCATTCCCTTTGCAAGAGAAAATTAAAAATTAATGACTCGAGCGTTTACTTTTAAACCACCATACGAATTAAGCTATTGTTTTATATTGATAATTATTTTAATTTTTTATTTTTGGCTTAAATAGGCCAGTATCATGCTCGATAATTCGCGTTTAAGTTGTTGTTCTGAGATAAGAAAATTGTTCTGACTCACATATCGCATCATCGTAAAAAGCGTACTATTAATAATTACAAAGGATTTATGCTTTACCTGTTCGAAGTCCCACTGATGAGGATTTCTACTGAATGTATATAGCCCTACTTCAAAAAAATGCTTTTCTAAAATCTGAGCAGCTTGCGAATGACTATAGTCATGCCAATGTTTTAATACTTCTATAAAAAATCCATGATCGGCTTTTAATGCATTAAATCCTAGCTCTATCGCCAAGGGCATAAGCAGATCTAAAGGAATATTCCCCTGCTGCACAACCAACTCTTTAAGTTGTTGCCCCAACAATTCGCTTTTACGGCGCAATAGTTCTTCTATGATTTGATCTTTATTCTCAAAGTATTGGTAGACCGATCCTACGCTTACTCCAGATTTCTCTGCAATTTTAGGCGTCGTCGTATGTAGTAATCCATACTGAGCGATACACTGCTGCGTCGCCTCTAAAATATGGTCAACAATAATTTTTGAACGCTGTTGCTGTGGGGCTTTTCTCATCGTTTTTTTATTCGTTAAATGCGAATTGAATGCGAATAATTATTCATATTAGCCTATTTATTATTCAGTTCAATAAATAAGTAACGATATGCAAATGATTAGCCCGACTCGACTTGCGTCTTTTAATGATATGCAAGACAGTAATTTCTTTACTCAGTTTTTAAATATCTGTTGTGAAAAACCTGTACAACCAAACTATACGGAATATGTGTCTTTACAACATGCCCTTTATGAAGGGGATATTGAAATGGATAAGGTGATTGATTGGGTTATGCAAAATCCCAAAGATCACCGCATGATTTTTGAGAAGATATTATTTCAAGGCCGCGATAATCTATCTGAGCCTATACCTACCGAGTTAGAAAATTTCTTTAATTACATTGAAAAAAAGCCTGGATGGTTAGATGAGCGTCAAATTGATGAGGCTGTTAAATTTACTCATCGTTTAGGAATAAATAATGGTTTTATTCTTAGAGATCTATCCTTAATGGCGGGATATTTATATCCGGGATTTAATCAGCCGCTAATTTTAACGGGTGCATTAAAGAAACAGGCGGGTACTCGTTTAGCTGAAACCACAAAATGGTGGGTCGATATTACTGAACCTCAAGGACTTGTCCGTTTAAGCGCAGGTTTTACTTCAACGATTTATGTTCGCTTTATTCATGCACTCGTTCGCCGACAATTAAAAAAGTCTGATCGTTGGAATAGTGAGGTTTGGGGAATTCCTCTTAATCAATTTGATTTAGCAATGACTAATTTGGCTTTTAGCAGTGTAGTTTTACTCGGTATTAGAGCTTTGGGTGTATGGCCAACCAAACAAGAAGCCAAGAGTTTTCTACATTTTTGGCGTTATGTTGGCTGGTTGATGGGTATTGATGAAAAATGGCTTATTCAATCTGAATCCGAGGGTTGGAGGTTACTTTACTGGATGCAGTTTGCTCATCCTCGCTCCGATCACAGCAGTGTTGAGTTAGGATCAAGCTTATCCAAAGAGCCTTTTGAGAGAAAATATCTACATTTACGTTCTTTGCAGCAGAAGCTTGCTTATCGACAACATTTAGAACTTACCCAATTTTTTATTGGCAAGAAGAGAATGAAACTACTCGGATTGCCTCAGCAGTCTGCCTCATGGTTTGCTTATTATCTAATTGTGCGTAATTCACTACTTTATAATGGTGCAAAGCTTTCACCAAAAGTTGAAAAGTTTTTATCTAAATCAGGCCGTAATATACAAAAACTTGGCTTAACGCTTTATCAGAATCAAGGTAAGGCAAAAACCTTAGCGAGTATGCATCAATAACTTTTAAAACTTAAAAACAAAAATGGAAGCCCGTTAATTAGACTTCCATTTTCAAATATTAAGGAACTTATTGAGCTGATGAACTGTGCATTTCAGCGTGATTCATTTGCTCGTGTGACTCCATCATCTGCTTCTTTTTCTGACTTGGCATGTAGTCAGGTTCATTGTTGATTGCCAAGTAAAAAATAATCATAAACAATAAACTCAAGATAGAAGCCACAATAAGTAACTTCCATCCCCACCAAGATTGTTCAGGTGATAATTTATCAGTCATTTCATTTCTCTCTTTAAATTAATATTTTCAGTTCATTCACTACGGCTTATTAAAACTTCATGCTCATACGAACCCAGTAATTTCTTCCGATATTGTTAAACTGCTCTTCGCTCGCAAATCCAAAGCCTGCACTACCCGCTTTGTTTAAGTGTTCGGTATAGGTCTTATCTAATACGTTATCGATACCAACAGAGACATCGATATCTTTACGAAGGTTGTAACTTCCGTTTAGAGAAAGAGTCGAGAAACCTTTACTTGGTTTTAAGTCATATCCTACGATATTACCTTGATGTAGACTCACACGATTTTGCTCAGCCACAGCTCGCCACAACAGACCTAAATTATATTTGTCAGCCACATAGCGAATATTTAAACGACCTTCTAAAGGGGAAATTTGAGGTAGCGGTTTGTCATCTGTGGTGTTTTTACCCCATGCATACATGGCACTCAAATCTGCCTGAATATGGTCGGTAAATTGATATCCAATACCAGCTTCCGCGCCTGCGATGGTTGCATCGACATTTTTCGCCCCAGCACTGAAACTTGAGCCATGATCATGCTCGCCTGAAGTCGGATGATTATGATAACTCATTAAAATATAGTCATTAATCAAACCAACATAAGCAGAAGCCCATGTATTTAAAGCACCATGTTGTTGCTGATAACCCATATCTAACTGCAAGGTTTTTTCAGTATCCAAATCATTAAAAGTAGGCTTTAACATGCCTGAATTACCATGTGCAGTACTGAACAACTCCCAATAATCAGGGACACGTTCAACATAACCTAAACCAATATAGCTTTTGGCATCATGTTCCGGATGTTGATTTTCCAGACGAATAAAAGCACTAGGTAAAGTTTCTGAACGGTCAACATTGAGCTTAAGCGCATCAATTTTCACTTGGTCAAGTCGTGCACCTGTCACCAGCTTTGAGTTTTCACTCCATTGATAACCAAGCTCACCAAAAGCACCATATGATTGAAAACGCATATCTTGACTAAACGGCATATTCATTTTTGGTGAAGACATGCTTCCACCATGTTTATTAAATTGAGAATCTATACCTGTAATCAAACTCCATTTATTCCATTCAGTAGTCATGGCTAAACGTGAATTTAGTGTTCTACGCGTTACTTGCATAGCTGATTTATCTAGATACATTTCATGAGTTTCATGATCATGCTTTAGTTCTGGCTGCCGCAAACTAAAGTTATCCATAATATGGTCGTTATAGCTATAGTTCACCTGCCCTTCAATTTTCTTAATGACATCGGTGATATTTTTCTTTTCGAAACGTAGCCCTAAGCTTTCACGCGCAAATTGAGATCCGTCCATTGAACGTCCAGCATAAAGCGATTCACCATCAGATTTTCCACCTGCGAGTTCAATCCACGTGTTTTCATCTGGAGTAAAGCCCAGCGCTACATCAGCATTCCACTTTTTCCATGCTGATGGCACAGTATTTCCATCACCATCTTGATAACTATTCGATTCTGAACGGTTGGCATTTAAACGGATATATTTTTTCTCATCGCCCACTGCCGCTTCAACATTATGGTCAATACGTCCATATGAACCTAGTAAAACACTTGCTTGCCCACGATAAGGTTTTTCAGAGGTAAGTTTCTCAGGCTGACGTTCAAAAAGGACTGTTGCAGCAGAACCTGTATTGGCATATTGAACTGTTTGCGGGCCTTTAATCACAGAAATACGATCATAGCTTTCTGGTGAAATATAAGAGGTTGGAGCATCCATACGGTTCGGGCAGGCACCTAAGTTCTCAGTTCCATCAGTTAGAATTTTGATGCGTGAACCAAACATACCCCGGAATGTCACATCACCATTTGTTCCACCGCTTTGTATGGAGTTAAACCCCATAATACTTTGCAGATAGTCTGCACCATCTGTAGCAGGCACTGGCTGAATTGGCTGTTTCGGGTCTGCATGTACAATCAAGCCATTTGCATCGTTGCCTTGTTGTGCTGTAACAACAATAGGTGCTAATGAGTGAAGCGCTTTAGTATCGGCATCATTTTTTTCTGAATTAGCAAAAACTAGCCCCGAATGAGAGACAGCAAACATCGCAACCCATAAAGGTTGTAGTAAAAATTTAGAATGTGGCATTTTTATACGCTCTAAAACATAAATAAAGTGATATCGAAGCCACTTAAGACCCCAACAAAAAATTGCTTTTATTTATGCAAATAGAGGTGGTGCACGCCCTTGTGGGAGTAGAAAAAGTCGCTGTAGTGCAAAGTAGACATGTCTAAATGCTTGTTGATAAGCGACTAAGCGGACTTGTATGCGGACTAAAACTTCTTTTACGCCAAATTCAGGTGGCAAAACCAGATTGGCATAGACGGTACAATATTGACACTGGTGATTTGCATCATGATGATCATGTTGCCCAGAGGCTTGTGCCTGTTCAATATGATGTTCATGATGTGAATGCATGGCATGTGACATGGTTTCCATCTGTGCTTTAGGTTTAAGCAAAGCGAGGGTAATAGTTTCACAGACCGGAGCAATTTGATATTGCTTCGGTAATAGCGGCTGTAGAAATACCGCGACCTGTAAAAATACTGCTGCACATGCAAGCAGTAAACCACTACGAAAAACCAAAAATCACATCCACACTACATTAATGTTTCAAGAATAGAAATTTTTAACGTTTTACTGCAACTTTTTCACGCTCACGTTGACGAACAACTTTTTCGACTTTTTCTCGAGCACGCTGACGTTTAAGTGGCGACAAATAATCCACAAACAATTTGCCATTTAAGTGATCCATTTCATGTTGGATACAAACAGCGAGAAGTCCATCAGCTTCTAACTCAAATGCTTGACCTTCAAGGTTAATTGCCTCAATTTTCACACGTGACGGGCGCTCAACTTTGTCGTATATTTGTGGCACCGATAGGCAGCCTTCTTCGTACTGCTGCTTATCTTCTGTCAGTGGAGTTATTTTGGGGTTAATGAAAACCATAGGGTCATCTTTAGATTCAGACAAATCTATGACGATAAGCTGAATATGACGATCGACCTGAGAAGCTGCTAAACCAATACCTGGTGCCGCATACATGGTTTCAAGCATATCTGCTGCAAGTTGACGAATTTCATCAGTAACTTCTTCAACAGGCTTAGCAATGGTACGAAGACGGGGATCAGGAAAACTTAAAATAGGTAATAAGGCCATACTGACGTCCTCACTTATGCCATTGATTGAAAAACCAAATGAAGGAAATACTTCATCGAAAAATTGTGTGTTAGCCGCCTATTATAACGCATCTGCACGCATAATTTTTAGGAATTATCATAATGAAAAAGGTTTTTGACGGCATGGTTCAATTTCATGCTTTGGGGATAAAAAAGCATTTACTTGCTTTGGCACTTTTTACAGGGGTTGCATTCAGTACGGTAGCAGAGACTTATGCTGCTAGTCCGAACCATAATCCACCCTCTCTTAGAAGTAATGCACCACATGTCTACGTTGTAAAACGAGGAGATACGCTATGGGATATTTCTGGTCACTTTCTGAGTAAACCTTGGCGCTGGCCTGAAATTTGGGCAAATAATCAGCATGTCAAAAATCCACACTGGATTTATCCTGGTGATCGATTACTGCTGTGTAGTTTAGATGGCCGTCCATTGGTTGGAAAAGATGAAGGAGATGGCTGTGTCGGCATTATTCGCCGTTACACAGGCCAAATGACAAATTTACAACCTCAAGTTCGTGTGGAGTCACTTAACAATAACGTACCTGTTATTCCTCTTGAACATATCAAACAGTGGTTAGAACACAGCACTATTCTACCTATCGATGCAATTCAACATACTCCTTATGTAGTCGGTACTGCCGATCAACGTGTACTGGCGGCAAAAGGTCAGACTATTTATGCGCGCGGACAAGGTTTAATTGATGGTCAACGTTATGCAGTTTATCGTGAAGGTGAACCTTATTATTTCACCGACAGTAAAGGTAAAAAGCACAGTCTAGGTATTGAGCTACAACAAGTTGCCTCAGGGATTGCGATCTCTTCTGAAAAAGACATTACCACGCTTGAGTTAACTGATAGCTACGATTCTGAAGTACGTCGTGGTGATCGGGTGATGCCAGAAGAAGAAGCAACATTACCTACTTTGTTTTATCCAGTGGATGCCACTCAGGTGACAGATGGCGGCAAAATTATTCGTGTAATGGGATCAATTGGTACTGCTGCCAAAAATAGTGTGGTCACTTTAGATCGCGGTACGGCACAAGGTATTCAAGTAGGACAAGTTTTTGATATTAGGCAACAAGGTGAAACCATTCGAGATCCTAAAACCAAAGAACCAATACAGTTACCAGGACAACAAATTGGTAGTCTGATGGTCTTTAGAACTTTTGATCAGTTGAGTTATGCCTACGTATTAGAAAGCGATTTACCAGTTAAAGTTGGTTCAAGCATTCAGCCACCCCGCTTTAATGATTAATGCTGGATGTACCTTTTACAATGCTTACTCAACTTTCTTCACACCATTACCACACGCTTAAAGTGTGGTATTTGGTGCAACACTCTTTAGTTAGCTTTAAAAAAATTGTCGATTATTTTGGTAGCTGTGAAAAGGCGGTCCAACCTGCTGGATTATCTCAATGGCGCAATCTCGGGTTACATGCTAATCATTTAAAACGCGTAGATGAATTTCAAACTGCTCAGGGTCAAGCTCAGTTTGAAAAAATAACTGAGCAAATCCAGCAATATACCGACTTTATTTTAACGGCAGATGACTCAGGCTATCCCACTCAGTTATTACCTTATACAGATCACCCACCTATCATTTTTGGAAAAGGTCAGGCACAAGCCTTATTACAACCACAAATTGCGATTGTAGGTAGCCGAAAACCAAGCCCACATGGTCGTCAGGTTGCTTATGATTTTGCCTATTACTTAAGTGAAAAAGGTTTTTATGTGAGTAGTGGCTTGGCATATGGGATTGATGAAGCTGCTCACCAAGGAGCATCAGCACATCAACGTACAATTGCAGTAACAGGAACTGGTTTAGACAGTACCTACCCTGCTCAAAATAAAAAACTTGCAGAACATATTTTGGCTCAAAATGGCGCGATTATTACTGAATTTTTGCCTGGAACACCTCCACTACAACAGCATTTCCCACGTAGAAACCGAATTGTCAGCGGTTTGAGTTTAGGCGTGTTAGTGGTAGAAGCTACCTTAAAAAGTGGTTCTCTCATCACTGCGAACAAAGCTGCCGAACAAGGTAAGACTGTATTTGCCATTCCTGGTCATATTTACAGTGAGTTTCATCAAGGTTGCCATCAACTTATTCGTGAGGGAGCAATTTTAGTCGATCATCCTGAACAAATTATTGAAGACCTTGCTTTACCTACTCAATGGCAAAGTCAGCAACAAAACTCCACCGAGGAGGCTATAGTTTCTACTACCCCAGAAATTCCTGAGCATTTAATTAACCTTTATCAATCTTTAGACTGGGTCGGACAAAATATTGATCAGCTTGTCTTACATCACTCTCAGCCTGTTGCAGAACTCACCTCTTCACTGATGGAACTAGAACTACTTGGTTTATGTATGCAACAATCAGGATTGTATTTACGTTGTCGTTCTTAGTATTGGAGCGCACAATAGCAATTCTGTCTGATTGAAAGGAAGAGTATTACCATGATTACCACCTCAGTTACCGAAGCAGCCGAATGTTTACAACAAGGTCAAGTTTTGGCATATCCAACTGAGGCAGTTTGGGGGCTAGGTTGCGACCCTTTTAATGAGCAAGCTTTTCAAAAAATTCTTGAACTAAAGCAAAGACCTATTGAAAAGGGTGTAATTTTATTAGCAGGTCATATTAGCCAAGTCGAGCACCTTCTAACTTCTCTACCTCAAACAACCCAACAAGAAATTATTGATTGTTGGACTAATCATCAACCTTCAGAAAGAGCAACAACTTGGCTATTACCTGCTGGTGAACATATTCCTTCATGGATTAAAGGTGAGCATCCTCTTGTCGCTGTTCGAGTCACTACACATCCTTTATGTGTGGCATTATGTAATGCTTTTCATGGCTTTATTGTCTCGACTAGTGCGAACCCAAGTGGGCAAGAACCTGCGCACTCATTACAGGATGCCTGCCAATACTTTGGTTCACAATTAAACTATCTGAATGGTGACTTAGGCCAGAGCCAACAACCAAGCCGAATCATTAACGCTCTTACCAGAGAGATTATTCGCGCCTAATTTCTAACAAAAAAAAGCTCAGTTATATAGGGATAACTGAGCATAAAAAAGGATGGGTATATACCACATCCAGAGGGTTTGGATATCTGTGGAACGAAAGATAATTTACAAAGAAAATAGCACCTTTCGTAGTGGCCGCTATTATGTGGTAAGAGGTTCAATGAGAGAAATATATTATTTCTCTAAAAAAAGCATGAAAAGTGTAGGGAATTTACGGTTTTTTGCCTATAAATTAAAATTATATTAATATTTTTACTCGGCTTTTTTAATATTTATATTACAACCTATTTTTATAAACTATTTATAAATCATATAGAAAAACTTTAACTAAGAAAAAATTGGCATATTTTTATGAGTTTTTTTCAAAATATGCCATAGTTTTTTTTCTGCCTTTAGTTTTGTTCTTGCATTAATTCGCTCTTTTTAGGAATCACCTTCTTCTGAGCCATAATAATACCAATTAAAATAATAATCCCACCTAACGTGTGATAAATAGTCCACTGCTCAGACAACCAGACACTTGCAATAACTGCTGTAAAGACAGGTACCAAGTTCATAAAAATACTTGTTCTATTAGGACCGAGTTGTTGAACAGCTAACATCCACACTAACGGCGCAATGAGTGAAGCAAATACACCTGCATAAATAGCACTTGGTGCATTTTGTACATTTAAAGCATCAAGTCCAAACCAGAGAATTAAAGGAATATGAAATATGACAGAAAATCCAATCTGAACATATAAGCTTGTCATAATTGGTAGAGGCAACTGCCATTTTTTAAGAAAAACACCATAAAATGCATAGAAGAATACGGCAATAATCATCAATGCATCACCAAGGTGTCCGCCACCACTTAAAAGCTTATTAATATTTCCTTGGGACATGACATATAACAAACCTGCAAAAGACAAAATACTGCCAAAAACTGCAAAGCGATTAGGCACATCTTTTAAAATGGCAAGCGAAACAAAGATCGTGAATATAGGAATAAATGCATTCACAATCCCCATATTGGTTGCACTTGTATAATGGGCAGCTGTATAAGCCAAACCTTGATAAAGCACCATCCCAAATGCACTTAACACAGCAAGCTTAGGTAAATATGGTATTACTAGTCGTCTTTGTCTCCACACAGACATAAACATAAATGGAGTCAAAATAATAAAAGCGATTAACCACCGATAAAAGCTAATGCTTACCGGAGAGATATAATCCGAGACATAGCGGGTGACTACAATATTTAAAGACCAAATCAATACTGCCAAAATGGGAAAAATAAACGCCCATTTGTGATATTTCATGACCTGACTCATAGCAATACACCATCTACAAAAGAGATTTTATTTTGAAGAATGTCTTAATAAATTGAAATATCGTATTTCCGACATTGATATCGAACTTAGGACATTATCCTTTTTAGAATAATGTCCAAGCTTTCACGGCATGACCTACCACTTTATGTAATTGCTCGCTACTCGCACCATCTCTTGCTTGAATAGTAAGGCCTTGAATGACAGTGGTATAAAAATCAGTCATTTCCTGTAAAGGTGCATGAGAAGATAAATCCCCTTGCACTACCCCTTGCTGAAGACGTTTTAATAATTTTTCTTTTGTCTTTATGCGCTTATCTAATAGATTTTGCTGTACATCTTGAGTGGCATCAGAGCAATTCATAGCCGCAACGACCACCATACAACCTGCTGGCTTATTGGGCTGAACCAATCTTTTAACAATGTCATAAAGATATAACTCAACAGCAATTTTTGCAGTTTTTGCTTCTACAAATATAGTGTCAATCGGACATCCTTCATGAGCTAAATAATAATCAACACTTTTGTAAAACAACCCTTCTTTGTCGCCAAAGGCACTGTATAGGCTTGGTGGTGTAATTTCCAAAGCATGCGTTAAATCACTAATAGACGTTGCTTCATAGCCATGCTCCCAAAAGAGCAACATTGCTTTTTGCAGAACCTCTTGTTCATCAAAGCATTTAGGACGTCCGCGCTTTTTTTTCAGCGCATCTTCTGCAACAGCTAAATTCGTTTCATGCCTATTTGTCATAAAGATCACATCTATTTTTATAACAATCGTTATTAAATTAATTGACGTTCTATTTTTTATCAACTATTTTATTTTCATAATGATCGTTAGTTAATTAATAAATTGCCTTTCTTTACTCCAAATTTAGCCAAGTAAGGATTTCCTATGGACCAATCGTCTATCTCTAAAGCGCGACCCACGACCTCCACTCAAGGAAGCTGGTTTGCCATTTTGGCCGTTTCTATCGCAGCATTTGCCTTAGTTACAAGTGAATTTTTACCCGTTGGTGTTTTAAATAGTGTCGCAACAGATTTAAATATTTCTGTAGGTACAGCAGGTCTGATTATTACCGTACCCGGCATTATGGCAGCAATTGCCGCCCCTCTATTGCCTGTATCTGTAAAACTACTTGATCGGCGTTATGTACTTATCTTGCTGACAGCTATTATGGTTATTGCCAATACCATTACCGCATTTGCTGAAAACTTTCATATTTTATTGTTAAGCCGCTTAATTTTAGGTATTTCAATTGGTGGTTTCTGGGCGACCGCCATTGCTCTAAGTGGAAAATTAGCTCCCTCACACCTTCCTATTGCTAAAGCAACTGCGGTCGTGATGGCAGGTGTGACTTTTGCTACAGTTCTAGGTGTACCGATTGGAACTTGGTTAAGCGAGTTTTATGGCTGGCGTAGTGCTTTTGGAATTACAGCAGGCATTGGCTTAGTTGTTTTAATCTTACAATTAATCTTTTTACCTAAACTTGTACCAGACTCGGCAATTCATATGAAAGATTTGCCAGCACTATTACGCACTCCTAAAGCACGTAGTGGCATGTTGATTGTTTTATTGATCGGACTCGCTCATTTTTGTGCCTATAGCTATTTAGCACCTTTCTTTAAAAATGTTGCCGGTTTTAACGGGACAACCATTAGTTCATTATTATTGCTCTATGGAATTGCAGGTATTTTCGGGAATGCTTTTGCCGGATATAGTGGCAACCTAAATGTCCGTTATACATTAGCTTTTGTGGGTACATGCTTTGCAATCGTATTTTTTGGATTTCCTCTTTTTGCCGTTCATGAGTTTGGTGCTATTGTCTTAACCGCGTTATGGGGATTTGCATTTGGCGCTTTCCCTACCTCAGCAAATATCTGGATGTTTGTCCACGCACCACATGCTGTTGAAAAAGGTATGCCGCTTTTTGTAGGTATGTTTCAGGTGATGATTGCGACAGGTTCATTATTAGGGGGATATGTGGTTGATCATTTCAATGAAAATACTTTAATTTATGGAGTATTAAGCTTCGTTGCCCTAGCATTACTGAGTACATTTACCTTAGCGAAAGGTTTAAATAATCCTAAAGCTACTTGTGAAAATTAAAATATGAGTCAGAGCATATAGATGAACAATGAGGATCAACAATTTTTATTATTAAACAGTATAGAAGTTCATGAATTTCTATACCAAAAAGAAGATATTGTTCGTCCTCATGCATCTCTTTGGGGAGATTTTAATTTCAGTTTAAATGGCATATTAGAAATGGAGATTGAAGAACAGCTATATCTTTCTCCACCTAGCTATGGTCTTTGGATTCCACCTCAAACTGTTCATCAATCTACTCATATTGACCATGAAATTCACTATATCTGTATTCGACTACACCCTCGCCTCTGTTCTATTTTAGGTGATATCTGTAAATGTTTTAGTATTCAACCTTTCTTTCGAACCTTAGTTTTACAAATTCTAGAGCAGCAAAAACAAACTGGACAATCTGAATACTTAGAACATCTTTTACAAGTTCTATTCGATCAACTTAAACAAGCTCCTGCATATTCGCATTATTTGCCGCAAACACGGCATCCTGTTTTATTGCCTATTTTAGAAAAACTTTCAGATCCATTACTTTTTGATCACTCTTTACAGCAGTTGCTACAAAACTTTTCGGTCAGTAATCGTCACTTATTACGTTTGAGTCAACAAGAGCTTCAGCTTTCGTTATCCGAATGGAGAAATCGGGCCAAAATTGTTTATGCCATTCATCAGATTCGCCAAGGGACGCCTATCAAGCGTTTAGCATACGATTTAGGTTATCAACATAGCTCAAGTTTTATTGAGTTTTTTAAACGTTACACTGGGCAAACACCTATCCAAATCAGAAATAACTAGAATTCAGTTTATCTTTAAAAACTTTTCCTTTTTTGAACACGAATATTATTGCACTGCCCCTCAATAGCAGTTAAAACAAATGCGTTACTTGATATCAATTACAATCTTTAGGAAAGACTCATGACACAATCTGTATATCACATCCCAGTAAAAGCCATTTCAGGCGAAACGGTTGACCTCGAACAATACAAAGGGAAAGTTTTACTTATCGTAAATACTGCTTCTAAATGCGGTTTAACTCCACAATACGAAGGCTTAGAAAAACTGTATCAAGCAAAAAAAGACCAAGGTCTTGAAATTTTAGGTTTCCCAGCAAACAACTTTAAAGAACAAGAACCAGGTTCTGATGAAGAAATTCAACAGTTCTGTTCATTAAATTATGATGTTCATTTCCCTTTATTTTCTAAGGTTTCTGTAGTCGGCGAAGATAAGCATCCACTTTACCAAGCTTTGACAACGGCTCAGCCGGAACGCACTGGTGAAGGTCCCTTCCGTGAGCGTTTAGAAAGCTTAGGTATTCCGACCAACCCTGCTCCAGAAGTTTTATGGAACTTCGAAAAGTTTTTAATTAATAAAAATGGTGAAGTCGTAGCTCGCTTTGCTCCGAACCTAACAGCAGACGATGAACAGATCGTTAAAGCAGTTGAAGCAGAGTTAGCAAAATAATATTTTAAAATGTGAGAAAGGGCGTTTTATACGCTCTTTTTTATCCTCTCCTCGAAATGTTGTTCGTTTGCAACAATACAATTTTTCTTCATATTTTATGCCTATAGTATCTATTTGCTTTATTTGATGTTGTTTTTAGTTATGAAAAAAGTTTTACAAGGTGCATTTCTTCCTTTTGTAATTTTTGCCTCAGGCATGCTTTTACTCGGGTGCGATCAGGCACAAGACCATGCTACCGAACAAGAAAAGACTGAAATAGCTGAACAGGCATCTAACCAAAACATTGAACAACAAGAGTCAGATATTGCCCCCAACAAAACCGAACTTAAAAGTGGCAACATTTTTTATATGGTCCGCGATGCTGCTAATTTACAGCTTAAAGCTGGTGACTACGTTGAACAACTTAAAGATACTCAGCTTGATGTTGAACAAGCCATCCAAGATAAAAATCAGAATGAACTAAAAACTACTGTCACTACTTTAAAACAGCAACTAGAAGGTTTAAATCAAGCACTTCTGACTTTAGATATCAAAAGTCAGGAAATTGAGAATATTCGACAAAGCTTATTACATGCCAATCAACAAGCTCTAAGTATGCCATTACTCAATGGGAAATTGGATCAAATTGACTTTGACCAAATTGAAAAGCAACTTAATACCATTCAAATGGATATGGTGAAGCTTGCTGCCATGATTATGGCAGGAGATGAAAAATCAGATTCCAAAACTGAATCTTAAAAAATAACTCATAAAAAAAGCCACCTTACGGTGGCTTTTCCAATCTCAAACCGGCAATTATAGTGCGCGGTTTTTCATCTTACGGATAGTTTCAAGCTGACCTGAAATCTCTGATAGAGATGCCAATGCAGCTGCTGAGTCCAAATCACTCTTTTGGTTCGCAAGCAATTGTTCAGCATTTTTACGTGCTTCCAAAATTGCAGCTTCATCCAAATTGTCAGCACGGATTGCAGTATCTGCAAGAACCGTTACAACATGAGGTTGAACTTCTAAAACACCGCCAGATACATAGACGATTTCTTCTGTACCATTTTCCAACTGAACACGAATCGGGCCCGGTTGAAGCAAAGTTACAAGTGGAGCATGTCCTGGCAAAATACCAAGCTCACCACCAGCACCTTTCGCGATTAACATCGTTACTGCGCCAGAGTAAATAGACTCTTTAACACTTACGACATCACATTGCATAGTCGCCATGAGATGATCTCCTTAAATTAGAGTTTCTCAGCTTTAGCAATCACTTCGTCAATACCACCAACCATATAGAACGCTTGTTCTGGGATGTGATCGTATTCACCAGCTAATAGACCTTTAAAGCCACGAATAGTTTCTTTAAGCGGTACTAATTTACCAGGAGCACCAGTAAACACTTCAGCTACGTGGAATGGTTGAGAGAAGAAACGTTGGATTTTACGCGCACGGTAAACAACCAATTTGTCTTCTTCAGCTAACTCATCCATACCCAAGATTGCGATGATGTCTTTAAGCTCTTTATAACGTTGCAATACGTTTTGTACTGCACGCGCAATTTCATAGTGCTCTTGACCAACAACTAATGGGTCTAACTGACGTGAAGTTGAGTCAAGTGGATCGATCGCTGGATAGATACCAGAAGATGCGATGTCACGGCTCAATACTACTGTTGCATCTAAGTGAGCAAATGTAGTTGCAGGAGATGGATCTGTTAAGTCATCGGCAGGTACATATACTGCTTGGATCGATGTGATCGAACCAGACTTAGTAGATGTAATACGCTCTTGAAGAACACCCATTTCTTCTGCAAGTGTAGGTTGGTAACCTACTGCAGATGGCATACGACCTAACAATGCTGATACTTCAGTACCTGCAAGTGTATAACGGTAGATGTTGTCGACGAATAATAATACGTCACGACCTTTACCATTTTCGTCTTTTTGATCACGGAAGTATTCAGCCATAGTCAAACCAGTTAACGCTACGCGTAGACGGTTACCTGGTGGCTCGTTCATCTGACCGTAGACCATTGCTACTTTGTCAAGAACGTTAGAATCTTTCATTTCGTGATAGAAGTCGTTACCTTCACGAGTACGCTCACCAACACCAGCAAACACAGATAAACCTGAGTGAGCTTTCGCGATGTTGTTGATCAACTCCATCATGTTAACGGTTTTACCAACACCAGCACCACCGAATAGACCAACTTTACCACCTTTTGCGAACGGGCAAAGTAAGTCAATTACTTTAATACCAGTTTCTAAAAGATCAGTAGAAGCTGCTTGTTCAGCATAAGAAGGTGCTTGACGGTGAATCGGCAAACGCTCTTCAGTCGCTACCGGACCTGCTTCATCAATTGGGCGACCCAAAACGTCCATGATACGACCAAGCGTAGCTGGACCTACTGGAACAGAAATCGGTGCATTTGTGCTAGTTACATTAAGGCCACGTTTAAGACCTTCTGTAGAACCCATTGCGATGGTACGAACAACACCATCGCCAAGCTGTTGCTGAACTTCTAATGTAGTTTCAGTACCGTCAACTTGGAGAGCGTCATAGATCTTAGGAACGCTATTGCGCTCAAACTCGACGTCGATAACCGCGCCGATGATCTGAATGATACGACCGCTACTCATTGCTGTCTCCTCAATTCAAACTTAATAATGTTAAACGGCAGCGGCACCGCCAACGATCTCGGAAATTTCCTGAGTAATCGCGGCTTGACGCAGCTTGTTGTAAATGAGTTGTAGGTCTTTAATCAATTGTCCTGCGTTGTCTGTCGCTGCTTTCATCGCGACCATACGAGCTGACTGCTCACATGCAACGTTTTCAATCACACCTTGATAAACCATAGACTCGATATAGCGAACCAACAAACCATTTAACAATTCTTCTGCTTCTGGTTCGTAGATATAGTCCCAACCATAAGTACGGTTGAGGTCATCGCCTTCTTCTGCTGGTGCTAAAGGAACAAGTTGTTCTACTTTAGGCTGCTGAGTCATTGCATTAACGAAGCCATTTGATACGAGATAGATACGATCTAATTCGCCTTTATCAAATGCATCAAGCATAACTTGGACTGAGCCAGTTAACTGTTCCAAACTCGGCGCATCGCCAAGTTGGGTAGTTGCACCGAGCACTTTACCGCCGTAATTCTTAAAAAACGAAACCGCTTTTTGACCAATTAAAGCAAATTCAACTTCAATTGACTGCTGTTGTTGTGCTTTGACATGCTGCACAACTTTCTTGAACAAATTAATGTTCAAGCCACCTGCCAAACCACGATCTGAAGACACTACGATATAGCCAACACGCTTAACTGGGCGGTCAACCATATAACGGTGTTTGTATTCAGGGTTTGCTTGTACCAAGTGAGCAATTACACGGCGCATATTATCGGCATACGGACGGCCCTGAGCCATGCGCTCTTGCGCACGACGCATTTTAGAAGCAGCTACCATTTGCATCGCGCGAGTAATCTTTTGCGTGCTCTTGATACTAGCTACTTTGGCGCGAATTTCTTTTAAATTTGCCATACGCTTAACCTAGTATTCGAAAGCTCTTTCGAGCTTCCGAAGGTTGATCCGTGAACCAAACTTAACTAAAACTAAACTTAGTAAGTTTGAGTCGCTTTAAAGCTTTCAATACCTGCTTTGATTGCTGCTTCGATGTCTTTGTTGTAATCACCAGTTTCATCGATTTGTTTCATCAACGGAGCATATTCTGAGCGGAAGTAAGAAATTAACGCAGCATCAAAGTCTACGATTTTCTTAACTTCTACGTCAGCCATGTAGCCTTCGTTAGATGCATAAACAGAAACAGCTTGGTCAGCAATTGAGTAAGGAGCATATTGTTTTTGCTTCATTAACTCAGTTACACGTTGACCATGTTCAAGTTGCTTACGAGTTGCTTCGTCAAGGTCAGAAGCGAACTGAGCAAACGCAGCCAATTCACGGTATTGTGCTAAAGCAGTACGGATACCACCAGACAATTTTTTGATGATCTTAGTTTGAGCAGAACCACCAACACGAGATACAGAGATACCCGCGTTCACAGCAGGACGAATACCTGCGTTGAATAATGATGTTTCTAAGAAGATCTGACCGTCAGTAATCGAAATTACGTTCGTTGGTACGAATGCAGATACGTCACCTGCTTGAGTTTCAATAATTGGCAATGCAGTTAAAGAACCAGTTTGACCAGTTACTGCGCCATTAGTGAATTTCTCAACGTAGTCAGCAGATACACGAGAAGCACGTTCAAGAAGACGTGAGTGAAGATAGAATACGTCACCTGGATACGCTTCACGACCTGGTGGACGACGTAAAAGTAATGAAATTTGACGGTAAGCAACAGCTTGCTTAGACAAATCATCATAAATAATAAGAGCGTCTTCACCGCGGTCACGGAAGTATTCACCCATTGTACAGCCAGAGTACGGAGCTAAGTACTGCATTGCAGCAGGATCAGCAGCCGCAGCAGCGACAACAGTTGTATACGCCATAGCGCCAGTTTCTTCTAGCTTACGTACAACGTTTGCAATTGTTGATTGTTTTTGACCAATCGCAACGTATACACATTTAATACCAGAGTTTTTCTGAGCGATAATCGCATCGATCGCCATCGCTGTTTTACCAGTTTGACGGTCACCGATGATCAACTCACGTTGGCCACGGCCAACAGGAATCATTGTATCAACTGATTTATAACCAGTTTGAACAGGCTCATCTACAGATTGACGCCAAATTACGCCTGGTGCTACTTTTTCAACAGCATCAGTTAATTTCGCATCAATTGGGCCTTTACCATCAATTGGGTTACCCAAAGCGTCGACAACACGGCCAAGAAGTTCAGGACCAACTGGAACTTCTAATACACGACCTGTACAACGAGCTTTTTGACCTTCTTGAAGGCTTAGGTAGTTACCTAAAACAACGGCACCCACTGAATCCTGTTCTAGGTTCAGTGCCATACCAAATAAGCCGCCGTCGAATTCGATCATTTCACCGTACATTGCATCAGCAAGACCGTGAATGCGCACGATACCGTCGGATACCATAACAATGGTACCTTCGTTTTTAGCGGTCGCGCTGGTGTCCAGATCTCCGATACGCTGTTTAATGAGCGCACTGATCTCGGATGGATTCAGTTGTTGCATTGCGCTATTCCTCAATCTTTTATTAGTTCAGTCTTCATCATTTGCATTATGCAAGAAGACGAGTACGCATTTTTTCAAGCTTGTTAAGCGCAGAATCATCTATCACTTGATCGCCTGCACGAATTACAACACCTGCAATAAGCTCAGGTTTAACTTCAACTGAAACAGTTACTGTGCTGTTAAAACGCTTTTCTAAAGCAGATTTCAACAGTTGCTCTTGTTCAGCAGTTAACGGGAAAGCCGATTCAATCACGACATCCACATTGTTGTTATTCTGTGATTTAAGCTGTTCATATTCTGCTTCAATTTCAGGTAACAGCATTAAACGATCGTTATCTGCAAGAAGTGTCAAAAAGTTAGACACTGCTTGAGATTGATCTTCACCTAAAACTTTAGCAAAAAGCTTCACTTGCTCCGCAGGAGTAAGTTCAGGGCGATTTAAATAAGCGGAAAATGCTTCGTCTTGCACCGCAGCACTGAGCACTTGTAACGCATTCGACCAATTGTCTGTTGCACCTTGCTCAGAAGCATAAGCAAATGCTGCTTTGGCATACGGACGTGCCAACGTCAAGAGTTCAGCCATAATTCGCCTCGCTTAAAGTTTAGCAGCCAGCTGAGACAGCATGGCGTTATGAGCTTCTGCATCAACTTGCTGGTTCAGGATTTTTTCTGCACCAGTTACTGCCAAAGCAGCTACTTGTTGACGTAATTCTTCGCGAGCAGAATTGATTTCTTGATCAACAGCTTCTTTAGCCTGTTGACGAATACGCTCACCTTCAGCCGCAGCTTGAGTACGAGCTTCTTCGATCAATTGCGCTGCACGACGGTTCGCTTGTTCGATCAATTGAGCCGCTTGTGCTTTAGCTGCATCAAGTTCTTGCTTAACTTGCGCTTGTGCATCGGCAAGGTCAGCTTTCGCTTTTTCTGCTGCATTTAAGCCATCAGCGATTTTACGCTGACGCTCACTAATCGCATTGATTAGTGGTGGCCAAACAAACTTCATGCAGAATGCAACAAAGAATGCAAACGCAATCGCTTGACCAATCAATGTGAGGTTGATATTCATTGCAATTCCTCAAATAGTGGATTTAGGAATTAAGATGATTAACCTACAAATGGATTAGCGAAGATGAAGAACAAGCCAATACCAACACCGATCATAGGCACAGCATCAAGAAGACCCGCGATTAAGAACATACGAGTTTGAAGTTGTGGAGCCAATTCTGGTTGACGAGCAACAGCTTCTAAAAAGCGACCACCCAAAAGACCAAAACCAATCGCAGTACCCAAAGCACCGAAAGCGATCAAGATAGCAGATGCAATTGCAACTAGACCTAAAGTGAGTTCCATGAAAAATTCCTCAGAGGTTAGGTTATTACCAAATTAAATTAAAAAAATTCAGCCCAACCATCATTTGATAGTTAGGCAATACCATTAATGTTTTTCGCTTGCCATGCTCAAGTAAACGATGGTAAGCATCATAAAGATGAATGCCTGCAACGTGATTACAAGAATGTGGAAGATCGCCCAAGGCACAGACAACGCCCATTGAATCCAGAACGGCAATAAAGCAATTAGGATAAAGATCAACTCACCGGCATACATGTTACCGAATAGTCGGAGAGCTAATGAAATCGGACGAGCAAGGAATGTTACCAATTCCAAAATCAAGTTCACTGGAATAAGCAACGCTTTTGCAACTGGATTACTTGGGTTAAATGGGTTAAGTGCCAACTCGCCAACGAAACCACCAACACCCTTTTCGCGGATGCTGTAGAACAAGATAAGTACAAATACAGATAAAGACATACCTAAAGTAATGTTTGGATCTGTAGATGGAACGATCTTGAAGTAAACGTGGTGAGGGTCCATACCAAATACGTTTGCACCTACAAACGCTGCAACTTGAGGAATCCAGTCAACTGGGATCAAGTCCATTAAGTTCATGAGGAAAATCCACACGAAAATAGTGAGTGCAAGCGGAGCGATTAAACGTGATTTGCCATGAAAAGTATCACGGACACTTGAGTCAACAAACTCAATGATCATTTCGATTGCTGACTGGAATTTAGTTGGAACACCTGCATTTGCAGCTTTCGCAACGATCCAGAACATCAAACAGAAAATCACACCAAGGCCAATTGACCAACCCATTGAATCCAAGTGAATTGCAGTGAACCCCATCGAATGAGCTTCTTCAGCAGTCTCAGCCAATTTCCATGTACCGTCTGGCATTTTGCCATAGGTCATATTGGTCAAGTGATGCTTGATATACTCTGTCGAAGTGAGGGCATGTTCTTCAGCAGCCATAAATCACACCTGGTCAATGTCAATTACTAAAAAGAAGGGAAACGAACATCGGCGTACTGTCGATATCTCGCCACCCTCCAAAAAATCTTCAATTCTTCTTGTTTCTACACCCGTTTTTGTAGACGTGACACCCAAAACGGAGCGACCCACGACATTGCCTGAACGAGAATAAAACCAAACAGCAATGCTAACGGTGATAAAGGTTTAACATTGCTCAAAATCAAAATAAATCCAACGATCATGATTGCAAATTTGCCTAACATGCCCCTATACATGTTAGACAGCACTTGTTTTGATGCTCGTGCACCTGCTGTTCTGAAGGATTGCCACGAAAAATAACCCGTAGCAAGCCAGCAGACCAACGCACCAAGTGCCGCACTTAATGCTGCTGTCATGTCTTTTATGCTCCACGCCACAAGTGCGGAAACAGGGATCATACATGCTTGTAAGAAGACCAAAGCTTTTGCTAATCGTCGGTCAATCAAGCGACTAGTTTGGCTCATTATTTATCCACTCACAGCATAAATGCTTGACAAGTTTAGCTGATGATCGCTTTTAATCGCAGGCATTATAGAGTTACACCCCTGAACATGCAATCTTTTCCCGACTTTAGTCGGGGTTTTTCATGACAGGTGGTGCTGACGCTACAGTCAGCCTTTGTTTACTTTTTATCTTACTTTTGCGTACTTAATACACATTTATCTGTTTTTATAGCCAGTTTCTTCCATGCAGTGACGAAATCATCCTCATTATTCATGCTCTCGTCTACTGGTTGAAAAGTAATGTTACCTAATTTTTGATATTGACTCTTAGTGGTAAAACTCTCTGCCAACAAACACATCTGATTTTTTGGTCGACTATCATTAAGATACTTAATTTGAGCTGCTGTTGGTGCAACGTGAGGATCATCTGTTAAAGCACCAGCGAACTTTAAGTTTAGTGAACGTTCTAAATATTGATAGGCATCATGATACGCCCAATACGGTTTGCCATTACTTGAACTATCGTAAGCTTGTGCTGCCTGGAACATTTTACGAGCAAACACATTGGCGTTATTCCAGTACTTTGCTTTATTTTCAGGGTGTTGCTGAGAGCGCAAAGCAGCAATAAAGAAACCAATTCGAACTGCATTGTTGGGCTCTAACCATACATGTGTATCTACTGTATTAGGTAAAGCTGCACCGCGTGTACTTCGCTGGGGTAAAACAGAAACAATGCCACTATCTAATAGTGCAATCGCCTTTTTATTATTACCTAATAATTTATTTAAGGGCGCTTCATGCGCTTTACCCAACCAAATCACCAAAGATGCATCATTAATTGCTTTACGATGCGCTGGGGTTAATTGTACGTCATGCCCCGTTTGTCCCTTTAATAAGAGTTGTGGTTCTTCAACCCCTTGAGTGACTTCTTTTGCAATCAGATAAATCGGGTGTGTAGAAACCACCAAACCCTGACTCCACCCTAACGTACTCAAAAGTGAGAACATACTGAAAACAAAAAAACGGAACATGACAGACCATCAATTTAAATTAGCTCGAAGCATGTTATAATATAACAAAGTTACAAAAATACCTAAGATTAATCGAATGAAGCATCGCTTCATGCTAATATTCCGTTAAAAATTCGAGGTTATCCCTATGAGTTCCTGCTCGCATGAACATCATGATTCTTTGCATGGTGTGCATGATCACCATAATGTCGCAAGCCGTTTAGCTGAAGCAGAAAGTTTATGTTCTGCGACTGGCGCACGCCTTACACCTTTGCGCAAAGAAGTTCTGGAACTCATTTTAAATGCATCGGGTCCAATGGGTGCCTATGACTTATTGGCACGTATAAAAAGTCAAACTGATCGCCCTGCTGCGCCTCCAACTGTATATAGAACTTTAGATTTTTTATTAGAAAAAGGCCTCATTCACCGCCTAACTTCTATTAATGCGTATATTCCTTGCTGCCACCCGCGTGAAGGCCATCAAGCAGCATTCCTGATTTGTACCGAATGCCATATGGTTAAAGAGGCTTCTTCTCAAGGCCTCACACATCAGCTTGACCAGCTTGCAGCTTCAGATGATTTTGTGGCTCAACACAGCATTATTGAAATTTCGGGGAAATGCCAACAGTGCCGCACAACTCCTTAAATCCTGTATTAATTCAGCTTGAGCAGGTTTCTGTTCATCGTGATGATCGGGATATATTAAAAAAAGTTGATTTTGCCCTACATCAAAATGAAATTGTGTCTTTAATTGGACCCAATGGTGCAGGCAAATCAACACTAATTAAAGTTCTACTCGGTATTCTTCAGCCAAGTAGTGGGCGTGTTATCAATCATAAAAAACTTAAAATGGCTTATGTGCCACAAAAGTTTAATCCTTCACACAGTCTTCCTTTACGTGTTCAGGACCTTCTTGATTTAGAAAAATGCAACCCTGCCCTGCGTCAGGAAATTATTCAAGACACAGGTATTTCAAAGTTACAACAATCAAAAGTACAACAACTTTCAGGTGGAGAACGCCAAAGAGTACTATTGGCTCGTGCACTGCTTCGTCAGCCAGATATTTTAGTTCTTGATGAACCCATGCAAGGCCTAGATATTCAGTCAGAAGCGGAACTTTATGATTATGTTCGCAGTCTGCCAGATCGATATGGTTGCGCGATCTTAATTGTTTCTCATGACTTACAATGGGTGATGCAAGGAACACACCGTGTGGTGTGTTTAAATAAACATATTTGCTGTAGCGGGCTGCCCGAAAATATCCAACAACATCCTGAATATCAGGCAATATTTGGAACTCAAAGGGTTTTCTATCAACATCATCATGACCATTGTGCTCACGGTGATGCTGCACACCCCTGCCCTCATAATGACCGTCCTCATATTCACCCAGAACCGGAAGCTTAAGCCATGATGGAATGGTTACAATTATTGTTACCCGCATGGATTATGGGAACTCTGCTGGTATTTTTAACTGCACCTCTGGGTTGTTTAATGCTTTGGAGACGCATGTCTTTTTTTGCTGACACGATGGCGCACGGAACACTACTTGGGGTAGCTATTGCGGGAGCTTTAAGTCTTCCATTATGGCTGGGTGTTGCAGGTACAGCGGTTTTACTGGTAGGCGTTTTATGGGCTTTACATGACAACCGTTTACCCAATGATGCTCTACTAGCCTTATGTTCAGCAACATTACTCTGTAGTGGCCTGTTGTTTATTCAACATGTTCCAAGTTTAAGACCAGAGCTTTTAAGTTATTTGTTTGGTGATTTGCTTAGTATTGATTGGCCAGATCTTCCTGTTTTCACTTTAATTATTGCGATATCACTCGTAATTCTTTACCGTTTTTGGCAGCCACAAATACAATTTGCAATTGATCCGGATATCGCAATTAGTGAAGGGGTGAATGCAAACTGGCAACGCCTTATTTTTATGCTGTTATTGGCTTTATTTACAGTTTTAGCTTTGCGTGCTGTAGGTTCTTTGCTAATGGGTGCATTACTCGTAATACCAGCTTTAAGCGCTCGCCTACTAGCAAACTCACCAAAGCAAATGGTTATTTGGGCATTCGTGTTAGCCCAGCTCGGTGTTAGTGTCGGTTTATGGTCAAGTGCAGCACTTAATATCTCTACAGGTCTTAGTATTGTTTTATGTATGGCATTAAGTTTTGCCGTTATTTTTATAACTCAAAAACTAAAAAATCAGACACAGGCGTCCTAAACTAGGCCGCCTGATGAACTGTGCTCAATAATAAAGCCGCACAGCTAAACATCACAGCAAAGCCCCGATTTAAATATTTTTGCTGTCTAGGGGACCGAAGTAATCTTAAAACCTTGGATGCCAGCCCCGTATATCCAGCCATTACAATCAAATCGATCGTAATCATAGTGGCCGCCATAATTAGATATTGTATCCATTGGGGCTTACTCAAATCTAAGAACTGCGGCAGAACTGCCAATAAAAATACGATCGCCTTAGGATTGCTAATATTAACCACAAAACCATTTAATAGCAGAGCTAAAGCAGACTTATCTCTTTTTTCTTGTTGAATTTCTATATCTTTTACAGGTGCTGTCCACTGTAAATAAGCCAAATACAATAAATAGGCTACACCGAACCACTTAACGGCCTGAAAAGCTAAAGGAGTCGTTGCAAATAAGACCCCAACACCTGCTGCCACCACCATAATTTGAAGCACCAAGGCAACTTGCAAACCGATTGCATTCCAGTAACCATGTCTAAATCCATAGTTTAGACCACCCGACATTGAGGCAATAGCTCCCGCACCTGGAGAGATACTAATGACCCAACAGGCCAACATATAGGCAAACCAAACTTGCAAAGACATAGTAAAAATAGACAATAAAAGTGGAATTATACTGTTTTATAAAACTATATTGATGAGAATTCAAACAATAAAATCAAGAAATAGACTACTAACCGCTCTTCGCATCAGGCACAATAATTAAAGCTCATACTAAATTATAATTGAGGAGATACCTTCCAATGACTGCTCAATCTGTCATTTTGCCGTTGCCATCAGATCATGCCCGATTTATTGTTCTTCGTTTAAAAGACTTATCAATTGATGAATTAAAAGAACAACTCGAAGCGTTGTTTGAAACACGCGACCGTCTCATTACTCAGCATTCAGACGCGCAAATTAAAACAGCAGTCGCTTTTGGTCCAGAACTTTGGAAGCAACTTTACAGTCAATCTCCTGCTGGCTTTAAACAACTTGAACCAGAAAACGGCGCATTCAACATGCCAGTCGTTCCCGCTGATGTCCTCATCCATATTGCTAGTATGCGTTCTGATATTTGTTTTGCATTAAGCCAAGCATTTTTTGAAGGTATTAAAGATAAAGTTGAAGTTCTTGATGAGCGTGTTTGCTTCCGCTATTTTGATGGCCGAGATATTACAGGCTTTATAGACGGTACAGAAAACCCTCAATTTCCAGATGACCGTGCAGAAACAGCTCTATTGCCAGAAAGCGCGGGAGTTTTTGCTGATGGCAGTTTCATTTTCGCGCAGCGTTATGCACATGACTTAGAAAAATGGAAAAAACTAAAAGTTGATGCTCAAGAAAATGTCATGGGTCGTACTAAGCTTGAGTCAATTGAACTAGATGATGACGTTAAACCAGAAAATGCTCATGTCGCACGTACTGTTGTCGAAGATGATGAAGGCGAAGAAATGGAAATCTTGCGTCATAGTCTGCCTTATGGCGACGGCAGAGGTGATCAGGGTTTATTTTTCATTGCGTACACCAAGGACCTAAATATTATTGATGCCATGTTAAAACGTATGTTTGGTACAAGTGGAGATGGTATCCATGATCGCTTATTGCATTTCGTAACACCATTAGACGGTGCATATTACTTCGCACCTAGTGAAGAATTGCTAGAAGAAGTTTTAGAAGACTAAAATAAAAAAGAGGAGCTTAAGCTCCTCTTTTTACGTTCTCAACCTTAGAAAGGAATACGCTTATATTTGCGGTATTCAGGTTTCCAAAATGATTGATCAATTTTTTGCTGTAGCAAATCATCACTAATCGTTACTGCCACGCCATCGGCCATTGCAGCTTTGGCAACTTCAAATGCAATCACTTTAGAGACTTGCTGAATTTCACCTAAAGGTGGCAATAAATCAGCTTGCGGATCTTTCAGTAATGGCGAGCAATTCGCTAAAGCACTACTTGAAGCCATTAACATATTTTCAGTAACGCGTTTAGCACCCGATGCCACCACCCCTAAGCCAATGCCCGGGAAAATGTACGAGTTATTACACTGAGAAATATTATAAAGCTTGCCGTGATGATTCACAGGAGCAAACGGGCTACCTGTTGCAATTAATGCTCTACCTTCAGTCCATTCCACAATATCAGCCGGTACTGCTTCAACACGTGAAGTTGGGTTAGACAATGGCATGACTATTGGGCGTTCACAATTCGCTGCCATGGTCTTAATAATCTCTTCTGTGAAGAGACCTGGTTGACCAGAAACACCAATTAACACTGTAGGCTTAGCATTTTTAACAACATCAAGGAGTGAAATCACTTCTTCAATATTGCCCCATTGATCAACCACTTCAGCTTTTTGCGCCAATTTGCGTTGGAAGTCCAATAAGTTTGGCTGATTTTCGGTAATCAAACCAAAACGATCCACCATATAAACGCGTGCACGGGCCTCAGAATCAGTCAGACCTTCAGCAACCATTTGTGCAACGATTTGCTCTGCAATACCACATCCCGCAGAGCCCGCACCTAAGAAAGCAATTGTTTGATCTTTTAATTGCTTGCCTGCTGCACGACTAGCAGCAATCAAACTACCTACAGATACCGCTGCTGTTCCTTGAATATCATCGTTAAAACAACAAATTTTATCGCGATATTTTTCTAGAAGTGGCATCGCATTTTTTTGTGCGAAATCTTCAAACTGAATTAATGCTTTTGGCCAACGACGCTTTACAGCTTCAATCACCATATCGACAAATGCATAATATTCATCGCCACTAATACGTGGCTGACGCCACCCCATATAGATCGGATCATTTAGTAGTTGTGGATTATTCGTCCCCACATCAATTGTGATTGGTAATGTATAGGCTGGGCTAATTCCACCACAAGCGGTGTAAAGTGAAAGTTTCCCAATAGGAATACCCATACCACCAATGCCTTGGTCGCCAAGACCTAAGATACGTTCACCATCAGTAATCACGATCACTTTTACATTATTTTTATTTACGTTTTGCAAAATATCATCAATCACATCACGATCTGGATATGAAATAAAAACACCACGATGACGACGATAGATATCGGAGAAACGTTGACATGCTTCACCCACTGTTGGGGTATAAATAATCGGCATCATTTCTTCAAGATGATTTTCGATTAAATGATAGAACAAGGTTTCGTTGGTATCTTGGATATTACGCAAATAGATATGTCGATTGATATCATCAGTAAAAGCGCAATATTGCTGATAAGAGCGCTGGCTCTGCTCTTCAATAGTTTCAATAATATGGGGGAGTAAACCGTGTAAGTTAAAGTTACTTCTTTCTTCTTCAGTGAAAGCCGAACCTTTATTTAAAAGTGGTAACTCTAAAAGTGTAAAACCTGCATATGGGATATAAAGGGGATGTTTACTTGGGTGTCCTGATATCATTGCCTATCTCATTTTCCAGCTTAGAGTAGAGAAAAACACGTTTTGTATGGTCTCTAAAACTCTTTGTGCGTATAAGCTTAAGCCTAATTCGATCAAAATAGATATTTTAAACCGTGATGTTAAAATTGAACACTATTTAGTTAAAACATGTTTAAAAATAAATGATAAAAATCAGCGTATTAATGTTTTTATAATTTTAAAAATTTCTTTTATTTTCTCAACTTTAAAAGCAATAATTATATGATTTAGCGGCAACAGGTATTTCCTCAGAAAATAGCATTAAATTAAACACATAATTTACTCACAAAAACTGCCCAAAAGGCTTGTAATTCTTTATTTTCAGAATAATAAGGGGATTCATCAACCAACATTCATTTAAAAAATAATCATCAGTAATTTGCATAAAGAATTATTGGAATATTAAATCCCCTCCCCTAAGTCATCGGAAATTTGCTATATTTGACGTTTTTCTGCGACATCTATTTTCGATTGATATGAATACGGCAATACAAGCAGCTCTCGACCATGCAGTGCAAACTCTTCAACAAGAAGGGGTGCTTCCTTCCGACTGGAAAAACACAAGCAACTTAACACGCACCAAAGACCGAAGCCATGGCGACTTTGCTTCTAATATTGCTATGATCGGCTCGAAAGCTGCTGGTATGAAACCACGCGATTTAGCTGAGAAAGTTCTAGCTGCATTACCCGAAGTGGCAGATATCAGTAAAGCTGAAATCGCAGGACCCGGATTTATTAACTTCTTTTTAAATGCAGACCAGCGTTTTGCTATTCTTGATCAAATTCAAGCACAAAAAGAAATTTTTGGTCGTAGCCAAGCAAATGCAGCGAAAAAGATTCAAGTCGAATTTGTTTCTGCAAACCCAACGTCTAGCCTACACGTAGGTCATGGACGTGGTGCGGCATATGGTATGACTGTTGCTAATTTACTTGAAGCAACGGGTGCTAAAGTTGACCGCGAGTACTACGTGAATGATGCTGGCCGTCAAATGGATATTTTGGCGACTTCTACTTATTTACGTTATTTGGAACTACTTGGACAAAACCTTGTATTCCCTAAAAATGCATATCAAGGCGATTACGTTAAAGAAATCGCACAAGGCATTATTGATAAAGATGGCGACGCTTACATTCGTGAAGTTGCGAATGTTTATAAAGACGTACCAGAAGATGTGCAATATGCTGAAGAGCTAGATAGTGAAGGCAACAAAGTTGTGTTATCTGGTGATAAAGAAAAGCATATTGATGGCCTTATTGCCAACTCACAACAATTATTGGGTGAAGGTTACCGCGTATTCCACCAAGCTGCTCTTCATGCCATTTTAGATGACATTAAAGATGACCTTGCTGACTTTGGTGTAACGTTCAACCAATGGTTTAGTGAAGCATCTCTTAGTGCAAAAATTGATGAAGCTTTAGAAACACTTGATCAACGCGGCTTCCTTTATGAAAAAGATGGCAACATCTGGTTCAAGTCGACTGAATTTGGTGATGAAAAAGACCGTGTTGTTAAGCGTCGTAATGGCCAAACGACTTACTTTGCATCTGACATTGCATACCACTTAAATAAACTACAACGTGGTTATACTGACCTAATCGATATTTGGGGTTCTGACCACCATGGCTATATTTCTCGCGTAAAAGCGGCGATTGATGCAATGGGTTACGACTCTAAGAAATTGACTGTTCTTTTAGTTCAGTTCGTAAGTTTATGGCGTGGCGGCGAGATGGTTCAAATGTCTTCTCGTTCAGGTCAATTCGTGACTTTACGTGACTTACGTAAAGAAGTGGGCAATGACGCAGCTCGTTTCTACTACGTAATGCGTAAGAGTGAACAACACATCGACTTTGACCTTGACCTTGCTGTTTCACAAAGTAAAGACAATGCTGTGTACTATATTCAATATGCACACGCACGTATTTGTCGCATGTTAGAAAAAGCAGTAAGCACAGATTTACAATTCGATGTAAACGCTGCTCGTCCACATGCAGCTCGCTTGTCTCTTGATGCAGAAACTGAGATTCTTGCTAAACTGGCTGCATACCCAGACGCGGTATTACGTGCTGCAAATGCATATGAACCTCATCAGGTTGGTAACTACTTAAAAGAGTTAGCTGCCCTGTTCCACGGTTGGTACAATGAACATAAAGTATTAAGCGATGATGCAGAGCTTACACAAGCCCGTTTATTGCTTTCAATCAATGTACAACAAGTACTTCGTAATGGTTTAGAATTACTTGGTGTATCTGCACCAGAATCTATGTAATAAATATATTGCATGACAGCAAATTAAAGGTCATGCAATATATAGTAAGCGGTGGTTTGTAGAGTTAAAATATCGATACAAACCACTGTTTTTTAGCATCGTAAGACGAGACTCAAACTCGAATTAAAAAACAATCAAAATACAGAGGAATAATCCACGTGTTTGGCAAAACGCAACGCGGTGTATCTGAAAGACCTAATAAGACTAAAAAGCCCCTAATTCCCAAATGGTTAGGGACACTTGTCGCTATTTTGGCGGTCTTATGTATCGCTGTAATGCTTATGCTTTGGAAACCTTGGCAACCTGTTCCTGCGAAAAATCAGATTACTTCTGAACATTATCAAGAAGAAGATACTAATAAAGACTATCGCTTCTACGACCTATTGCCTCAACAACAGGTTACCCCTATTCCTGAACAAGCGATCCCTGAAAGTAAAAATCAAGGCACTGCTATGATCGTTGAGGCACCAAGTACCACTCAACCAGCTGCCTCTGAAAGTGTAGGAATTGACCCGAATCAGTCAGCTACAACTCCTCAGCAACCTACCTATATTTTACAAGTTCGTAGCTATAATGATCCTGATCAGGCTGATGCCCGCCGTGCAGAAATCATTTTAAATGGCTTATCTGCCGATGTAGTCAAAAGTACTGAAAACGGACAAACATGGTATCGCGTTATTTCTGGACCGTATGATACTCAAGACGCTGCCTTGGCTGCTCAGCAGACCTTACAACACAGTGGTATTGACTCAATCGTGATCAAACGCAAATAAAATGAAAATAAAAAAGGAACAAATATTTGTTCCTTTTCTTTTAGATATCAGCACAATTCCTTTCATTAGAACCAATTCCCTTTTGTCTCGCTTTTTGAAACGCAGGTCTTTGCTGAATACGGTGTAAAAACGCTTGAATATGAGGGTATTTACCCTGTAAGCGAGATTGTAAAGCTTCCAAAGGAAAGCTCATTTGAATATCAGCGAATGAAAAATCACCTGCAAAATATTCATGCTCTGCCAAATAGTTTTCTAAAAAACTAATATGATCTTTCATACGTGGTCGAACAAAATTTGCCTTCACCCCTTCCGTGATTTTTTTAGCTACTGGTTGAATTAACCATGGCACATGCTTGTTTACACTATTCATGACCAAAGTCATGACTAATAACGGCATAAGTGAACCTTCTGCATAGTGCATCCAGTAAATATACTGCTGTAAATCTTGTGGCTCTGTAGGTTTAAATTGTTGCTTCTGATCATAACGCTGCTGTAAATATTCTAAAATCACAGCAGATTCTGCGATGACTTGTTCATCATCAGTCAAAATCGGAGCTTTACCTAAAGGATGAATACATTTCAATGTTTCTGGAGCGGAATAGTTAGGTAAGCGTTGATAATAATGAATATCATAATCTAAGCCTAATTCTTCTAAAGCCCATAAAATTCGAAACGATCGCGAACATTCCAGGTGGTGTACACTAATCATGTTATTGCCTGCTTTTATTTTTCTTTTTTACATAAAAAACAGCATGTGAACATGCTGTTTTATTCCATTTGTGGGATGGATATAAAATCATCCACCTCAACAAAATAGCATTTTTACACTGTAACAAGCACAGTATGAATGTCTAAACTACGTAACAAAGTTTTAGTGACTGGGGTTTTACCGCATACCGCTAAGATTTTTTGTTGAAGCTCTTCGTTTGGCAAGTCTTTAAAAACAATACGACGTTCTATATGTTCTTCATGTTCTCTATTGGTATGAAAATCGATTTCAACCGAAAACTCACCAAAATCATAACCCTTATGCTTTGCGTACATTCTTAAAGTAATAAGCGTACACGCGGCTAAACTTCCAGTGAGCAAATCGTATGGAGCTGGACCCTGGTCTTGCCCTTCTAGCTTCTCTGGCTCATCACAAAAATATTGGTGGCGACCACTGGTGATTTCGCCCTTCCATTGTTCAGCAAGGGGCTTTGCTTTACTGCTTGCGATTACTGCTGTCATTTTGATGCTCTCATTTGATCTGGAAGAACAGGGGCTTCTAAACGTGCACCAACATAATTTGGGATTTCACCAAAACGTGCATCATGGTTAATCCATTGCTCACGGGCTTCTTTTAAATCATCCATTGTACGTGCAACAAAGTTCCACCAGAGTAAAATTGGTGTTTCAAACGGTTCACCGCCAATCAAAAGAATACGGTTACCTTTTTTTACTTCAATCTCAATTTCACTAAGACCCGTATCTAATACCACCATGTTGTCAGCAGTTAACTCATGGCCATTTACATGAGCACTACCCTCAAGCGCCATAAAACCATATTCATAATTAGGATTTAATGGAATGCGGGTTTTCGTATCTTCGGTAGCAATGAGGTCAACACCCACTAACGGCGTATGTACCAAGACTGGAGAAGTAGTTGCCAAATATTCACCCACAAGCACGGTAAACTCTAGACCGTCTTTCTCAACAACAGGCAGTTCAGGATAATGTTCAAATTTCGGGTCCATGTTGCGCTTAGCATCTGGTAAGGCAATCCAGAGCTGAGCAGCGTGCATTTGAGTTTCTGTATCAGGTGCAACTTCTGTATGTGAAATTCCGTGCCCTGCCGTCATTAAATTAACTTGTTTAGGTCGAATCAGTTGTTTTGAGCCTAGACTATCGGTATGCATCATGGTGCCTTCAATCATCCACGTGAAGGTTTGCAAACCAATATGAGGATGAGGACCAACATCTAAACCATCACCCGCCGGAAAAGTGACTGGGCCCGCATGATCTAGGAAACACCACGCACCAATCATTCGTTTTTGTCGGCTAGGTAAAGCCCGCTTAATGACTGTCCCCTGTCCAATTTCAGCAGAGCGAATTGGAAATTCCTGAATAAACTGATTGGCAAATTTTTCGCAATCCTTTGAATCAGAAATATCGTAATCATTATTATTGCTCATGATATTACTCTCTTTTACCTATGCTTTTGCAATGAGTCGTTGTAATGATCTTAACAATACACTCATTATTCAATATAGTCTTTTAGTAATACACAGGGTGCTATGAATGAGACAATCATTTGTTAATTACATAACATTAAAGCTGCATTGAGCAGCTTACGATGATTGAGTTTTAACGAGCTGTTTCAGGTTTTTCATAAATTGACCAAATTGTGGGAGAAACTCTTGAAATAGTGGGTGGTCACGGTTTTCAAGCATAACCTCACTAAAAAGTTTTAGCCCAACTCCAAAAGATTTTGTTGTTTCATCATCAAAAAAATCTGCTTTTTTTAAGCGTTCAACAATTTCAAAAATATCGTCATGATTTCCCGCATAGAACTCAAGGCGTTCAGTATAAGTAGAGGCCTCTCCTTTTGCATTTTTTAAGTGTTGTACCGTGACATGATATTGATGTTGTTTCATATATAAATTCTCTCTTAAAAATTAATAACTTTGAAGAATTTCAACTTGTTTAAGGTCGACTTATAGGCGCCCAATCGCAACAGCAGCCTGATCAATTTTTTCGGCAATTTGATAAATCTGCTCTTGCTGTAAACCTGCCGAGTTCAACTTCAAACGTAAGGCTGTTTTTAGGTTTTCCATTGCACGGTGAATTTCGATTAATTCATCATTACTGTGGATTTCTCGTCTTAAACGTAGTTTTTCTAATAACTCTTTCAACTTGTCTTGTTGTTCAGTTAAGTAAGCTTTCCCAAATTCCGTGATTTGATATTGCTTACGCTCTACATCCAGCAAATTAATCAACTTCATTTCTTCAAGACTGGTTAATGTTGGATAAATTGTTCCTGCGCTTGGCGTATAGCCATCGCCTACCAAATCACTTATTTCTTTAATGATTTCATAGCCATGCTTTGGGCTTTGCTGAATAAGGTGGAGTACCAAAAGTTTCATGCGTCCAGCTTCAAAAAGTCTTCCACGGCGTCCCGAACGATGATGTTCAGCATGATGCTGTTCTGATTGTTGTTTCATCTTTTAAGATCCAAAATGATCAATTTATAATTATTAAGATATATCTTAATATATCTTTGATCAAGTAAAAGTAATAAGAGTTGATCTATTGCTTTGATAGTTATCAAAATTAATTTTTAGCTTTAAAATCTAAGTAATAAAAAAGAGTGCTTAAGCACTCTTATATAGCCACATGTTTAGCAAAGTCGGTAAATAAAGCCAGAATCAAAAAATTATTATGTGATCAGATTTCTTTTCTGCTCAAACTGCTCTTCAATTTTTGAACTCAAAAAATTGACAATAGGCTGCAAAGCATAATGCTCCTCTTGCCAATTTTGTTTGCCGATTTCCCCTCTATATTCCTGTATAAGTCGCTGCAATACGAATTTCTGCTCATCAGAAAGCTGAGACATAACCCATCGTGCAGCATTGTCTTTTGAAGCAATATCCTTCATCACTAAACTAAAATAGATCCGGCATAAAGCTAAAATCTGGTTTCTTTCATCTGCATCCTCATCCCAATGCGCTACAATTTCGGGATAAGTGTCAGACATTGCTTGCCATAGTTCTTGATCAGAAATTTCAGGTGCCCATTGGTTTAAAGCTGGCCCAAATAAAACTGTATGATGAGATCTCGCTTTTCTAAGCAATATACTAATATCTGGGTCTTTCTGTGAGCTCAATACTCCACCTTCTTTAAGCTCTTCACGCAGCCATTCACCAAATTGCATTTCATAACTTAAAGGATAAATTCCAGACTGAATCTCATCTTTTAATAAAATAGTAACTTCTAATGGCCTTTGTAATTCCCCAACAGGCTGTGAAATTTTTAGTAATTCTTGTGCAAGCTGCTCACGTAAAGCAGAAGTTAATGGTTGAGTGACCACGACCAGTACATCAAGATCACTTTCTGGCCCTAAACCACCGTCAACAGCTGAACCATAAAGATAAATTGCAAATAATGATTCCGCTAAAAGTTGCTGTAATTTTTCTTGTAGATATTCTAACTGAATTAAATCAGGCATCTCTCACCTCCTTCGGAAGAAACAGATATAAAAAAGGCAGGATTAAATCCTGCCTTTTCATTTAATTATTCCCACTCAATCGTTGCTGGTGGTTTAGATGACACGTCATATACGACACGTGATACATCTTTAATTTCATTCATAATACGCGTTGAGATTTTATCAACCAATTCGTATGGTAAATGTGCAAAACGAGCTGTCATAAAGTCAACCGTTTCAACTGCACGAAGCGCAATTACCCATGCATAACGACGACCATCACCTACTACGCCAACTGACTTAACTGGTTGGAACACAGCAAATGCTTGAGCAGTTTTATCATACCAACCGCTGTCACGAAGCTCTTGCATGAAGATATCATCAGCAAGACGAAGAATATCAGCATATTCCTTCTTCACTTCACCCAAAATACGAACACCTAAACCAGGGCCCGGGAATGGATGACGGTAAATCATGCTATGTGGCAAGCCAAGTGTAGTACCTAATTTACGAACTTCGTCTTTGAACAAGTCGCGTAAAGGTTCTACCAATTCAAATGCTAAATCTTCTGGTAAACCACCTACGTTGTGGTGAGATTTAATTACGTGTGCTTTACCTTGTTTACTTGCAGCAGATTCGATTACGTCTGGGTAAATCGTACCTTGTGCCAAGAATTTCACGCCATCAAGTTTACGTGCTTCTTCAGCAAATACTTCAATAAACTCGCGACCAATGATTTTACGTTTTTTCTCTGGATCAACTTCACCAGCCAATGCAGTTAAAAAGCGTTGTTCAGCATCTGCACGAATAACACGGATACCCATGTTTTCAGCAAACATTTGCATCACTTGGTCACCTTCGTTTAAACGAAGTAAACCGTTATCAACGAATACGCATGTTAACTGGTCGCCAATTGCTTTGTGTAAAAGCGCAGCAACGACAGATGAGTCAACACCACCTGAAAGGCCTAAAAGAACTTTTTCATTACCAATTTGTTCACGTAATTGTTCTACACGTAAATCAATGATGTGTTCAGGCGTCCAAAGACCACCACATCCACAAATTTTATGAACGAAGTTTGCAAGTAACTCTTCACCTTTTGCCGTGTGTGTTACTTCTGGGTGGAATTGCACGCCATAAAAACGACGCGTTTCATCACTTACAGCAGCAACTGGACAGCTTGGTGTGCTTGCAGTAATGGTAAAGCCTTCTGGAATCTGGCTAACTTTGTCACCGTGACTCATCCAAACATGAAGTTGGTTTTCGCGGTCTTGTAAGTTACCAATCAGTTGGTCGCGTTTAACGATATCAACTTCGGCATAACCAAACTCATGTACAGTACCCGGCTCAACTTTACCGCCTAACTGTTCAGACATGGTTTGCAAGCCATAGCAAATACCCAATACTGGAACGCCCAACTCAAACACTACTTGTGGTGCGCGAGGGCTGCCTTCTTCATGCACACTCTCAGGTCCACCTGACAAAATAATGCCATTTGGCTTAAAAGCGCGAATGTCTTCTTCAGACATATCAAAAGCATACATTTCAGAGTAAACACCAGCTTCACGTACACGACGTGCAATGAGCTGACTATATTGAGAGCCGAAATCCAGAATCAGGATACGATCTTCAGTAATTTGAGTATTGGTAGTCATGACAAACCACTAAATGGCAAAAGAATTAAGCGCGCCATTTTAACATTTTTCGCGCTTCGGCGCACCGCAAATCATCATATATCTTATTTTTTTCATATCAGAATCATTTCTATAATTGGATTGTTTGATATAAATCAAAATTTACTTATATTTATCAAATGTATGGGTTACGCTTAAAAACTCCATGGGTATTGATAAATTCATCACATTCTATGCAACATCGCCTTGAATTTGATGTTAAGATGAGCCGATAAAACAGGCATTACCATGGAAAGGTAAATACCATAAGCGATATTTGTCTGTGCTTAAACAATTATCCATTTTTATGGCTTGTTGCCCCCTATCAAAATCAATAGAAATCTAAGGAACAACAATGCTTCAAACTATGATTGCAGATTTCCAGCAACATTTTTGGTTGTATGTCTCTATTCCTTTTATGAGTGGTTTAATTGGCTATATCACCAAGGTGGTTGCCATCCAGATGATGTTTTCACCACTTGAATTTAAAGGTATTAAACCATTTTTGGGTTGGCAAGGCATTGTGCCTCGCAAAGCCGAGAAAATGGCAACCATTGCTGTTGAGCTTATGACAGCAAAGCTCATTAAGCCTGAAGAAATTTTTGCACGCCTAGATCCTAAACGTATTGCCAAAGAAATAGAAAAACCTCTACTTGCAGCGGCTGAAGATATTACCCGTGACGTTGCTCAAGAGTATCAGCCCGGTTTATGGGAAGGCATGCCAGAATTTGCTCGCCAAAGACTCATCCGTCGTGTGCAATCCAAAGCACCCGAAATCGTTGAACACATCATGAGCGAAGTACAGCGTGATGTGAATCGATACTTTGATATTAAACATCTTGTTATCAGCAACTTGCTTAAAGATAAACGTTTACTCAACAATATTTTTAAACGTGTAGGGAAACAAGAATTTAAATTTTTCAGTAATGTAGGTTTTGTATTTGGCTTCGGTATCGGTGTGATTCAGATGCTGTGCTGGATTGTCACTCAAGGAAAATATCCTTGGATGCTACCTTTGTTTGGTGGTTTTGTGGGTTTCTTCAGTGACTGGATTGCACTGCAAATGATGTTTAGACCACTTTATCCCAAAAAGATATTGGGTTACACATGGCAAGGTCTGTTTATTAAACGTCAAAATGAAGTTGCAGCTGACTATGCAGCTTTAATTTCTAAACAGCTTTTAACTTCACGTCACATGATGGAAGAGTTATTTTCGGGTACACATTCTGCGCGTGTTATTGATCTGGTTAACCGCCATGTCAAACAAGAAATTGATATGCAAGCTGGGGTTATTCGTCCTTTAGTTGTATATGCAATTGGCGGAGAAAAATATCAGAATATGAAATCACAAGTTGCTGAACGTATTATGCAACAGCTTCCAGAGACGATGAAATATGTAGAGTCTTATGCAGAAGATGCAATGAATATTCGTAGCACACTCATTGAGCGTATGCAAAAATTAACACCTTCTGAATTTGAAGGGATGTTACGTCCTGCATTTAAAGAAGATGAGTGGGCCTTGATTGCAGTCGGCGCAGTTCTTGGTTTCGTGGTTGGTGAATTGCAAATCCAATTTATGCTTTAATTTTTAAAATAAAGAAATAAAAAAACCGGATGAATTGCTCATCCGGTTTTTATTTTGTCTTGAATATTATTTCTCGATTGCATGATCCAGACTAATACGGCCAGCACCATGAAGCATTAGAAAGAATAAACCACCTGCCATTGCTAAGTTTTTCATAAAGTGGATGCCATTATTGTATTGTGCCGCTGCATCAGCCCCACCTTGGTGGAACAAGAATGCAGTTAAAATACTGAAGATACCAAGACCGAAAGCTGCAAAGCGTGCTTGGAAACCAAATAACAAGGCTAAACCACCACCAAACTCAACCAAGATAACTAAAGGAAGAATTCCACCTGGTACACCCATTGCTTCCATATATCCTGCAGTTGCTGCATAACCGGTAATTTTCCCCCAACCAGCAACAAGGAAGATATAAGCCATAAGAAGACGAGCAATAAGGCTAATAAAACTGTCCGCGCCTGATTGCGTTACGATATTTTTGACCACTACATTTGGATTAAACATTTTGCCACCTTTATTTAAATGCTTATTTATTGATGAGCTCATTCTAGGTTTGGGACATTGATAATTAAATACTCAAAATCCATATATATCGTTGCACAAACAGGATGATCAATTTGTATATTTTTGATGTTTTATACTGACTTTCTATAGGGTCACTGCTAGGATTTGAGCACGGTTTACCACTTAATCATCTCATGGAACTTCTTGATTTTATTCTACACGTTGATCAACATCTCGCCGAGTTTATTACAAATTACGGGACGTGGATTTATGGCATTTTATTTTTAATTATCTTTGTCGAAACCGGTTTAGTGGTTATGCCGTTTTTACCGGGAGATAGTTTACTATTTGCAGCTGGTGCTTTAGCAGCATCTACAGGTGCGATGGATCCATGGTTATTGGGTGCTCTACTCTTCATTGCTGCCGTTTTAGGCGATACAGTGAACTACCATATTGGTCGTTTTATCGGTCCACGTGTATTTGAAATGAATTCACGATTCATTAATAAGCAGCATTTAATTAAAACTCAAGAATTCTTTGCTCGTCATGGTGGCAAAACAATTATTTTTGCTCGCTTTGTTCCATTTGCCCGTACTTTTGCCCCTTTTGTTGCGGGTGCTGGCAGCATGAACTATAAGTTTTTCCTAACTTATAATGTGATTGGCGCATTTTGTTGGGTCGCTTCTTTTGTGGCTTTGGGCTATCTATTTGGAAATATGCCAATCGTTAAAGACAACTTCACTCATCTTATTTTTGGCATCATTATTATTAGTGTTTTACCGGGTATCATCGGCTTTATACGTGAAAAACTAAAAAGCCGGAAAACCAATGCTTAAGGCTTAATTTAGAAGAAACGGAATACCACTGGAAGCATACATAAAATAAGCAACATAGCCGATCCTTTATATAAATGATCGGCTTTTATTTTTTGTACTGGGCCCGTTAATAGTGCACGTCCAAAAATCATCCAGAAACTCGCAGCTGGAATGAGCGTCAATGTAAAAACACCAAATACCATTAGACAATTTTCAGGCGAATTCCATGTTTCGGCAGGGAAAATACCTGCAGCAAAAAGTAAAGATTTCGGATTTTTTAAGGTTGAGAAGAATAATTGACGTGGGCGAATGTTACGGTGAGTTTGACTAAATTGTTGTAAATGGGTGGTTTTCCATAATCGGAATGCCATCCAGAACACATACGCCACACTTATAATATGTAAAATGAGCAATAACGCCGGCCAAACTGGTGCTGCCAAATGAATAAACACAGCCCAAAAGCTAATACCGTAGGCATAGCCTAACCATTCCATAGGAATAAGCCAAAATGCTTTAGATAAACCTTGAGAATGAGCAGCGGTTGCAAGTAAAGCATTTGTTGGCCCAGGAATGAGCAAAACAGCCAACATTGCCAATACAAAAAACCAACTCTCAATCATAAAGTTTCCATAATATCCAAGATGGGGCCACCTTAAACGAAACAGGCAAAATATAGCAAGTTTATGAGGCTTTTTGATTACAGAAAATACAGAATTTTAGAAGCTTTAAAATTTATAAACTATTCATTTATATTAATTTTATTATGAAACATTTTGCTAAACTTTATTCATCACAACATGCCTTAGTTAGCATATTGTGATGCAAAGTTGACTATTAATTGGTCTTTTTACGGACAACAATTGGACAATTCTTGAACTGAGCAGCCTGAACAATCGCTTCTTGTTGGCCTAAAACACGTGAAAGTTCGGTATTTTTCGTTGAAGAAGACTGTCCCATATTCACAGAAATAGATGGGCCGAATCCCCAACCACCTCGTCCCCAGCCACCACCGAGTCCAAGACCAACACCCATACCTGTACTTTTTGGAGTTTGCACGCCATTGTCGATATATTGCTGAATACGGTTATATTCACTTTGTAGCTGTTGGCAGCTCAAAGATTGATATTGTGTTGGAGACACATAAGTCGGTTTTACCGTTGTAGCACAAGCGCCAAGGAGTAAAGTGGCTGCCACTAAAGGCGCAATATATAAGCCTTTCATCATTTTTCTCTTATCGTTTTGGCTCAATCTCACCAAACAATGTCTCATAAGCTTGAGTCAATTTATGTTCGGGTGCTAAATGGGCCAAAGGTAAATTTTTCTGATGCGATTCTTTCATCAAAATCGAAGGCGGTAACATGCTATTGAGTACAGGCAACCCTTCATCTTTTAACTGCTGAACCACTTCCCGAGGTAATTTTGCTTGGGATTGGAATTGATTCACCACAATTCCTTCAATTTCCAAGCGATCATTATGATCATCTTGCGTTTCGAGAACATTTTCAATCAATGTTTGTAACGCACGCTTTGAAAAAACATCACAGTCGAAAGGAATGAGTACTTTATCTGCCGCAATCAGAGCAGAGAGAGTAAAAAAGTTAAACGCTGGTGGTGTGTCTATATAGATACGGTCATATCGCCCAACTAAGTTTTGAATAGAGTCACGCAATTTATAAATTTTATGTTTACTTTCAAGCGCATGTTCAAGCGCGCCAAGTGTAGGACTTGCTGGAAGCACATCTAATTTTGCAAAAGGAGTTGAATGAACAAAACTGTCGAGATCTTTATTTCTTGGAGCTTTTAAAATTGAACCTAATGCGTTACCGATTAAACCCTTTTGTTGATTGTTGCCCAACACATCATCAAAGAAATTTTCGATATTTGGCTCTAAAATTGATTTTTCAGCAGAATAGGTTGCTTCGTCACCTAAAAGATACTGACTAGAATTGGCTTGAGGATCAAGATCGATCACCAATGTTCTTAAGCCATGTTTGGCACTAATTGCAGCCAAATTTACAGTAATACTTGATTTCCCTACACCGCCTTTTTGGTTAAACACCACACGAGTTAACATGTTTCCCTCTGCATATTATTTTACTGTACGCAGTTTAACCTAGAGCTTAATCAAAAAGGCAAAGAATGTAGAACAATTAAGCAAAAACAGGTTTCACAATCACTAAGATAATAATAGCAATAAATGCAATCGCACTAATGACCAAACCTGCACGACGCTGTGCCAACAAAAGAGTGTCATCTTTTTTAAAGGCTTTCATCAGGGAAGATAACAACACTAAAAATAGAATAATTTTAGCGTAAAACCACGGTTGTACTTGAAAGTCTTTCATGACTAACAAAATTGCACCCGTAATGAAAACCACGGTAAATGACAAATGTTGTAAGGCAACTAATACTTTACGCCCTGCTGGATTGGGTTGTTCACCTTGAACACCTATAAACAGAGTTGAAGCGCGTAAAACAAAGACCATAAGTGCAGCAGCTACCGCAGTCATATGAATAATTTTAGTGAGTAAATGTGCATCCATGAAATTAACCCTTAGCTTTTAGGTGCATGTGCACATTCTGGGCTAGCAGGAGCTTGACCTTGCCACTCACTTGGCAAATAAGCATGAATCGCTAAAGCATGAATTTGGCCTGGATTCATCAAATCAGAAGCTAACGCGTATACTTTTTGATGACGTTGAACTAAACGCAATCCATTAAATTCGTCGCTCACTATAATCACTTTAAAATGAGATTCCTTACCTGGAAAATAACCACCGTGCCCGGCAGACTCATTGAGCACTTCCAAATGGCTAGGTGCAAGTGTTTGTAACCGTTCAATCAACTGTTGTTCAAGGCTCATAGCTTTTCCTTTTACGATTATTCGTATATTTGAAACTAGTATACCCTGTCTACACACAAACAAAAGTTGCTCTTGTATGCTTTGACTTCAAACAAAATGTCTATTTATTCGGCAACTTAACAATAAAAATACCGCTAAATACTCATTTCTGTTTTTATTTTATGCAATCAGCATAATTATTTGCATAAAGTTGTTGACCCTTGTTTTGCTTAATGTATTATAAGCGGCACGCGGGAATAGCTCAGTTGGTAGAGCATAACCTTGCCAAGGTTGGGGTCGCGAGTTCGAGTCTCGTTTCCCGCTCCAAATTGGTTTTTTTTGAGAAAGTTTTAGTAAAAACTGCTTATATATGCGGGAATAGCTCAGTTGGTAGAGCATAACCTTGCCAAGGTTGGGGTCGCGAGTTCGAGTCTCGTTTCCCGCTCCAAATTTAAAAGGCCCTAGTCGAAAGACTGGGGCTTTTTTCTTTTTATCGATCCATGATTTTACGTTCTATCGATTCACAACATATTTTGAGAATAGCTCGACTCAAGCCCGAGTGTTTCATTAATAGACTCAGATTTTTAAACCACTAATTGTATCGAGTTAATCTAGTTATATTTGCACGGTACTGGCGTTATGCGATGCGTAGATATACATGGTACTAATTGAAAACAATCCAAGTTAAAGCGCTCTAGACTACATCTTTGTTGTAAACAGATCGAAAAGATAAAGTTATGATCATAGACATAGCTTTGGAAATAATATTCTTCTGCCTTTTGAATATCACGAGTTGAATCGAGAAAATCTATATGTTCAGCTAACACATGAAAGTTGAGCTTCTTTAAATGACGACTCATTCCTTCGCCAGTACATTTAATATAGGATTCTTTTAAGGTCCATATTTGAAAAAACCGTTGATATACAGTGGATGGATCAATCCTTTCATTTTCCTGAATCCATTCAATTTCACTTGGCGCTAACACGCTATCGACACGCATCCAATCGAACTCACGGTCCACCCGTTCAACATCGACTCCTATTTCCCCTTCTTCAGTCACCGCAAGAACAATAACGTCTGCTGAATGACTAAGATTGAAATAAACAGCTTTATTGCCTTGTATAAAAGGTTTGCCGTTAGGTTGTAATTGAATGTTGACCTCATGGGGTGAAATACCTAACTTATCTGCTAAAACAGACTTCGTTAAGACACGAGAAATTAAGAAAAGACGTGCAGCATGAGGATGATATTGATCATATCTCAACTTTTCTGCCGCATTGAGAAAGCTGAGATAATGACTCAATATGAGATGGTTTTGTGGCACCCGTGAAACTGGGCAGACATAAACCTGTACTTTGGAAATATCAGACATCACTGAGCTGTACTGTGGTGCTGATGTATTTAGTTAGAACTGGTGTGAGATAATCATAAACCGCTTCTACATGAGTAACGTGCGGATTATGGCCTGCGCCAGCAATGATATGTACAGGGATATTAGGACTTATTGTAGTAACAATTGGGTCCTTCTCTCCAACAATGATTTCAACTTTAGAGCCAAGTTCGTTTAACAAAGCTGTTTGAGATACTCTCTGCTGAGGCAAACTAATACGATGCATATACTCACTAATATGCTTGGCTACCGACACTCGGCGTAATGAATCCATCGCATAACCAACAGATAGATTTTTTTGCCCATCTGGATGCAGATTTTTAGCAATCTTATCTTTCGATACAAAACGGAAAATTAGATTAGAGATCGTTTGTATTTGAAGTATTTTTGCGGCCTGTGCCTGCACGAAATAAGGAGATATAAGGATAAGACGTGCAACTTTATTTGGATATTTCTGTGCAAGACTCAATGCAAATAAACATCCTAACGAGTGAGCAATAACAACACTATTTGGTGCTAAAAGCTTTGCAGCATTATCAATAAACTGATGATTGTTATCTTCCATCACCCCATAACTACCTGAACGCCCAAGTCCAGGTAGGTCCATCATAGCAACCTGATCATAGGTGATTTTATTAATTATTGGGAACCAACATGTGCTATCGAATGGAATGCCGTGTAAAAACAATGCAGAAGATTTTTCTGAACCAACTGGTTGTTTAGTGTAGATTTCTGTCCAATATCGATTCTGATAGCTGAAACAGCTAGGTGTTGGTGCTTGCATACGACCAAAACGTGTAAGCACCAGACGATCAATCCAACGAGAAAAATAAGGACTGGTATTGATTAGGTCTGCGATACCCATCTTAACAGCCATCTTTTCTGTCTCAGCGACATGATAGTTTTCATTAGAAATGAAAGCGAGCTGCTCTTTTGAGCCACCCAGCAATACCTCAGGTAATTTCTCGAGCAGAACTTTAGGTATTTGCAAATGTGGTGCGATAACCCCTAAGTGCTCAGCAGCTAGGTTAACTAGATGATGACATTTAGGTGTCGCAGGATCAAGTAATACATACTCCTGAGCAATGGTCTCAGGAAAAGATATCGTTCGGATGAGAAAGCTCACGATATATTGCATATTGCAGAGTGGTAGGAATGTATCACTCCCACCAGGCAGCGCCAGCAGACGTCCTTGATATAACTTATCAATCATTTCGGCAATACCAATATATTGCATATCGCCATAAGTATAAAAACCATCAATGACTGTCGCCGGATTTATTGCGGTCCATGGCACATTTAAACGCTTACATGTCTCAATAAAAGCTTGATGCCCTAAAATTTTCGAAGCTTCGTAACCACCATATTTATAATACAAATCATCAGCAGACTCTTGCGGCGGAGTAGCGACACGATATCCACCAATCCAGATAAATCGCTCAAGCTGCTTCAATGTCGCAGCCCATTCAATTAGAGCAAGTCCTGATTTAACATTCGTACGCTGAGCTTCAGCTTTGCTAATGCCCCAATTAAATGATGCTGCAAGATGATAAACAACATGGATCTTTTTTTGAGCATCCGTTAGTAGAGAGTCCAACTTAAAGTCATGACTTAAATCATACTCAACAAAAGAAATAGATGGATCTGTCAGCCCTTGTGTTGCAATGAAACCTAATAGCTTGTCTTTCTTAGTTGCCGCATTGCGTAGTGCAGCAATCACCTGATGACCTTCTCGTAGAAGTTCAACGATCAATCTGCTGCCAATAAAACCTGCTGCACCTGTTACTAATATGGTCTTCCGTGAAAAATTATCTTTTTTTGCATTATTTAAATTATTCATAAATCACCTTAATTAGGGACTGCAAACTCCAGCATTGTTTTTGGAGCGAATTATCTTAAAAGTTATATCGAACCTGGGCATACACCAGACTGTTATCTCTAAATTGTCCTAACACCGTATCATTTCTGCCCCAGAACCGATCACCACCTGCATTCAATTGCCAGTGATCATTAAGGTTGTAATTAATACGAACTCTCAGCATCTCATTGGGCTCTGGTGCAAAATAGAAACCTGTTACTTCTAACTTTAGATTGTCATTCAGGAGGTTAAGTGCATAGCGCAGCATAGCTCCATATTGATCACGCTCATATTGGTTACTGATGGTTTGCTGATAACGGTAAACTTCTCTCAATAATGGATTTGTTAGACTATCGGCAGATCTTAAGTCCTCCGTATGTTTATAGACACCTACTAAACTCACGGTGGAATTCTTCAATGCTAATTCTGGACCCATGACCACGGTCAGATTATTTTTTTTGTGCGTAAGATCTTCACTACCATTCGAGTCAGTTTTTGTATAGGCAGCTTCACCGCGCCATACGATATCGTTATGGTTATAACTGAAATCAAATCCATAGACGGACATAGAATTATTTTTCAGCTGCAATGTTGCCTCCCCTGTTGGAGATGCAGAAATAATTGACAGATCGGGCATGTGGTCCAAACCTGAGAAATACGATGCACCCACATCTAGACCATCTACAGAATAATCCCAGCGCATTGCAAATGCAGGACGGCTCTTCTTATCTATTTCATACTGGACACCAGAAATCTGACGCAATGGAATCACATCTGAACGACTACGCGGATACCACAATGCTGTCCATTTATTGGTTCCTGATTCAGGAATATATGTCAATTTAATTGTATCATTTCCAAGACGTTGATCTGTCTCATCGGGCACTAGGCGCGTATAGTCACGGGGTGATAGATTATCTGTTGGATTAATCCCATCAGCTCTCCCCCAGACGACAATCTGGCGGCCAACATCAAGATAGAACGTCTGATCCCAGTTGTAAGAGGCGTACAACTCACGTAAGTTGCGATTCACCTTACTCACCTGATCTGGGTTTACAGTATGGTCCGTTTCGTCTCCAATATTTATGTCGTAATGGATCTTAAACTCAGGGTTAAACTTGAGCGTACCATTGGACCAGAAACTTGCTTGCCCAATGTTTTTTAACGAACTTAAATCACGATCTGATGACCAGACATCGAGTCTGGCTGAGTTCTGGCTCACAAAACTCATTTCGCTGTCATCTGCATAAGCATGCTGCAGTAGCATAAAGCTACTGCAGCATGCAAATACCCAATAGGCACCTTGCGTCATTTTTCAAGACTCTGAGGTGAGAAAAGCTTATCCGATAAGGTTTTTTCTGCGACAAAATCATTGACGATCACTTGTGTCATATGCTGAGTTTGCAGATTCTTCGCCATAGATTTCATGGCTTGCCATCTTGGTTTCACTTTGCCGTAAGGACGAATATCCGTGAACTCAATATGCTTTAACGGCTTGCCTGCTGTATCCCAAATGTCTATGGTTGCTGTAACAAAGTTGTCTTTGAGAATGCACATGCGACGTTTGCTATAACCAAAGTCACTCTTCACCGTATTATTGATTGGCGTTGCTTCGATCATATAGCAATCTTTGCCATTAAATTTGCCATCTGCAAGTTTGGTGTACTTCCAGTCACTTAACTTATAGCCAAGTACATCACCATAACTAAAGTCCGTACCAATAAAAGCATCCCCCTTATTCGCTGATGCAAGACGACGTACTTTTTTCAATGCAGGCAAATAGACAAACATGCTATCACTGCCTTTTGAGTTCTCAATCAATAGCGTCGTGGTTCCCTGTACATCTGCAGGCGAGATGAACTCGGTCAAACGCATATTGTTCTGAGTATTTCCAGCAAGCTTGGTCATATTTTTAGTCAAGCGCACACGTTGCTCGCCATTTTTAGAAGTCAAAATAAATTTGGCACTAGCACTTGAAGTCAGGAATTTAGAGGCATCATCACTACGATTAACAATGTCTTGAACTTCATCTGCATGAGATGTTTTAGGTAATGAAAAGGTGAGCGCAGTACCTAACAAAAGGCTTGTCACAATAGTTTGTGCAACGGGGATGCTTTTCTTATTTGAGGAAAAGATGAAACGAGGTTTTAATATTAGAATCATTGTAGGTACCATAATTAAGGTTGCAAACACACTGAATAGCATCGCAATCACAATAAACATCGCCAGCCATTGATGTACGTGGAAGCCTTGCGACAACGACAATACGCCATACCCGCCAGCGACCGCAGTCGCGACAAAAAGAGAAGCTTTACCAGCAGTACTTAATGTTTTACGAATAGCATCTTTGATATCTCCACCTTCTTCGCGCAAGATTTCACGCAAACGATAGAGGAAATAAATTGCGTAATCCGCACCAATACCTACAGCCATGGCCGAGATAAGGGAATTTGGAATATTGAGCGGAATGTCGAGCCAGCCCATCACACCAAAGATGGCAAGAATTGAGAACAAAAGTGGTGTCAGAACAATCAGTCCAGCTGAAATCGAACGGAAGACCAGTGCTGAAATAAAGAATACGGCAAATGAAATTTGTAGAATGTTCATAAGCTTGCCGTGAACCATTGTTTCAGTCAAAGCAATGGTTTGCGTCACGTCACCACCAAAACTCACTACAGCCTTGTCACCCAATTGAGCCGCCATATACGTTTTTAGCGACTCAAGGATTTCTTTGATACGGTGGTTGCTGCCCGTTTTCATAAGAATCGTGATCTTGGCATAGCGCTGAGTAGTATCAATGTAGGATTCAAAATCAGTCGGCTCACCAGACATTGAATACAACAGCAGATATTGAGCAACAACATCTTTGGTTGCAGGAACCTGAAATGCCTGTGGCTGATCGGCATTCATTGCCTGATTCATTCGTTTGATATAGTCCACGATAGAGATTGTTTTACCAACCTCTGGAATTGAATTCGCGAACTTCTCTGTATTATCAATCGCTTTTAGGATCTCTGGGTTTTCAATACCGTCACGAACCTTCGTATCGACCATAATATAAAGGCTGTTTGTGCCACCAAGTGACTGATTCAAGAACCTGTCATCCTGCTGCATCGGTAGGTCACGAGAGAAGAAATTCCGACTATCGTTATCTACCACAATACGGCTCGTGCCGATCGCAAGAAAGACACCAATTCCCGCAATCGCAGTCATTAATATCATTCGTGGACGAACTGACAAAATGGCATCGCCAATACGATTTGGAATCCAATCCCAGATCGGTAGCCCTTTGCGTTTGACCTTCGTAACCGAAGGCGGTGGCAACATTGAGCGTAGTGCTGGAATAAAAGTCATCTCAATGATCAGCGTACTGATGATCCCGATTCCAGTAAAAATACCGAATGAACGAATAGTCGGAATATTGAAGGTCAACAGAGAGAAGAATCCAGCCGCCGCAATTCCGCCAGCCAGCACCATAACTGGACCAACACGAACTAAAGACTGCACCACAGCTTCGCTATTGGCAGCTTTAGGTTGCATCCCTTGAGCAATCAGACGATCAAAATCTTCATAGTAGCGTTTGAGCAACTGCACGGCGTGCCCTGCTGCAATAGCTAAAATCAGAATTGGCGTAGGTGAGTTAAAGATATCCATAGGCTGTTTGAACAGCCCCATCATGCCCATACCCCATGCCACAGCAAGCAAAGCTGTAACGAGTGGCAGAATCAAACCCTGCTTACTGCGGAATGCTTCAAAGTGCAACAATCCAATCACCAGTACGGCAATCGGGAACAAGATATTGATACGCTTAGAGTAATCTTCAGCTTTATCTAGATAGACAGGATTACCGCCGACACTGAGCGTCATATCTCTAGATTGTTCGCTTTCTACAATTTTGTTGATCGGAGCCATCATCTTCTGGAAGCCCTCTGGACTTTCCTCAAGCTCAAGCAAAATTGCAGCAGTTCTTTGATCTTTAGACACCACTGAATTCATATAAGTTGGATTCATTGCCAACACTTTTTTCAGTTGATCGATATCATCCTGAGTTACAGAACTGGTCGGCAATAATTTTTTGGCATCAAACCCTTCCGAATTAGCCATGATCCCTTTCGCTTGACGTGCAGCCAAACTCATCATAGTTGATCGAACAACGCCGGGGGCGTTGTCCACTTCTTCGGTAATACGTTTGACTTTTTCCAACACTTGCGGCTGATAAATATCACCTTGCTTCGGTGTAATACCGATCACGACCATATACTTGGAGCCGAATTTTTTTTCGATCAGCTTGGTCGAGGTGATATAAGGATGCCCATTCGGTGCAAGTGCGCCTGGATCAATAATAATTTTTACACCAGATGCAAGATATGCCAAAGCAATCGTCAAAAGCATGACCACCGTCAGTACAATACGGCGATGTCTGAGAATCCATCGCGCATATTGCTCCATCACTAGATGAGTCTTTTGAAGTGGTTTTTCGATCTCTTGCGATGATTCTTTGATCTCCTGCAATGGTTTTTTGATCTCTGGCGATGGTTCTTCTATCTCCTGCAATGGTTTTTTGACTTCTACCGATGGCTCTTCAATCTCTTGCGTTTGTGTACTCACTGCCTCATAGGTTCCGCCCTTCTGAGCCAGCGCCTGAAGATTAGCAAGATCTTTTTTGAACTGGGCAAGAACCATTTTTTTTAGCAGTGCATTAGGAAATACACCAAAAAAGCCGCCCGGCTCTGCCTCAAACAACCATTCAATCCATGTACCTTCTGGATGAGGTTTGAAGCGATAAGTACCTTTGTAATAAAACGGTCCTTCTAACACTTGGAAGGCATACAATTCATTCGGTACCAGATGTGTAATTTCACCTTTAAAGGCCAACTCACGACTAGCAAAGCTCAAATTGAGTTCATACTTGCTGCCCACACGCGGAGTAGTGTCTAGTAGCTCTGAATGCTTACATGACAATTGCCAGCTTGCATCATTGCCCGGGTTTGCAAGATATTTAAAAACTTTATCAATCTCGGCCGGTATAAGGAAAGCATGTTCTATGGTCACCATAGTGGTTCTACCTTCTTGTATTTCTTATGCAGGAATTGGGTACATCTGATCAATTGCCTTGGCCACAGCCGCAACGTTCTCAGCGAACATAATCGATGAATGGTCACCAGGTAGATCCACTTGTGTAAGCGTATCTTTGATCAAATGATCCCAGCCGAGACTTTCCCCAAAATCTTCAGACTCATCTTTGGCTTTAACCAAGAGGATCGGAAAATCTTCAGGCTCTGGGAAATAGGTTTGAAGTGCGACGCCATTAGCCAAATAGGTATCAAAGTAAAGTCGGAAATCTGATGGGTTAGCATCCAGAGGTATGACATTGATGGCCTTAGCTTCTCTAAGCACATGATCAAACATGTGATCTGGACTCAATTCACGCAAGTATTGCGCTGATATCGTCAGCTTTTTGCCATAAGGCACAGCCAAATCACGAGCAAACCAAGACAAAAGCATGGCATCATCAGCATCTTCAGGCACATTCTCTGGAATTGGAGCACGTGTATCTATCATGACAATTCCTGTGACCTGCTGCCCCATTTGACGCAACTGACGACTGATCTCGTATGCAATCGCACCACCGAAACACCAGCCACCGAGGAAATAAGGCCCTTGAGGCTGCATTTTTTGCATTTCAGCAATATAGAGTGTCGCCATTTCTTCAATCGCCACTTCAGCAGCGTCTGCTTCAATCAGACCCGGAGACTGAATAGCACGTAAAGTACGGTTCGGGTTGAGATGACGCGAGAGTTCCATATAACAGAAGGTACTGCCACCAATCGGATGGAAGAGCCACAGCGGTTGTTCATAAGTTCCGCGGCGCAGTTCGATTACGATTGAAGGTTTGATTTCTTTATTTTCACGGATGATCTCTCCCAAACTCTCAACAGTTGAGTACTGTGCAAGTAAAGCAACTGATAATTCGGTACCAAATACCTTCTTGAGATGATTGACAAGTTTCACAGCCAATAATGAATGTCCACCTAACTCAAAAAAATCGTCATGTATACCAACTCGCTTGACTGACAAAATCTGCTCAAAGGTAGTACATAACTCGATTTCGATCGAATCGCGTGGAGCAACATAATCGTTGCTCTGCTCAAACACTGGCTCAGGGAATGCCTTACGATCTAACTTATTGTTAGCCGTCATTGGAAACTCATCCAATCGGATAAACGTACTTGGCACCATATAAGCCGGAAGATGTATTTGCAGAGTCTTTTTTAAACCAGCCATTTCAATGTCATGTCCGGTCACATAAGCCACCAGCTTCTGATCGTTGTCGGCTGTGGTCTTAACCAAGACTACTGCATCTGTAATACCATCGATCTGTTTGAGGACATTCTCGATTTCGCCTAGCTCAATACGGAATCCACGGATTTTGACCTGAAAATCCAGACGTCCATGATGAGTCAAACGCCCATCCATTCGCAGACAGACTTTATCTCCGGTGCGATAGAGTCGACCAGCATTTGGTAGGGATGGTAAAGTTCTAAATTGTGCATCTGTCAACTCAGGTCGATGCCAGTAATCGACTGCAAGACCATCGCCTCCAATCCAGAGCTCTCCCATAACACCTCGTGGAACCAATCGCTGCTGTTCATCAAGAACATAAAGCTGGGTGTTCGCCATTGGTTCGCCTAAATCAATATATTTGGCATCGGTGATGTGGGCTGCACTGGACCATACAGTCGTCTCGGTCGGGCCATAGACATTCCAAAGGCAGCTGACTTTGCTCAGTAGTTTTTCTGCGAGTACAGGATCTAGCGCTTCGCCTCCGCTAAGGGCAGTTAGATGTGGGATACCTTTCCACTCACTGTCCAATAGCATTTTCCAAGAGGACGGCGTTGCCTGCATAACATTGATCGACTTCGCCTGCATATACTCAACCAGCAGGTTCCCATCTAGAGATATCTCACGTGGGCACACATGTACCACACCGCCGTACATTAGTGGAATCAATAGTTCAACAACCGAAATATCAAATGCATAAGTCGTGATCGCTAATAACTGCATATCAGCAGTTGCTTGCAGCCTATCGTTTACAGACAACAAGAAATTAGCTATTGAAGGATGCCCAATACGCACGCCTTTAGGTTTACCTGTCGAGCCGGAGGTGTACATCACATAAGCGGTATCACCAAAGGCAAGCGTCTCACGTACTTGCTCAAGGGGCACAACACCAGCTTGATTGATATCTAGACGTGGTACAGAGACTGTAAGAGCATCCATCAAGTCAGTTTGGGTCAAGATGACTTTAGGTTCAGCATCTTCTACGATGTTATGCAAACGTTCTCTTGGGAAACTAGGATCCAACGGTACATATGCTGCTCCTGTCGCCCAGATTCCGAGGACTGCCGCGGGCAATAGCACAGTGCGGTCTACCATCAGACCTACACGATCCCCATTGGTAATACCATGTGCACGTAAATATTCAGCAATCCCAGCAATATGCTGACCTAACTCATGATAGCTGACAGCATGATCTCTAGAGGTCATAGCATGATTGTGACCACGCTCATCGATCTGCTTTAGAATCATTCCCAGTAGATCATGTCGAGGATAATCAGTCACCTGACCACGTAGATAGCCTAGCTGAATGCCATTCGCATAATCAGGTGCGATATCTAACTCAACGATCTTACGTTCAGGATGAGCCACCATTTCCGATAATACAACTTGCAGTAGTTGCACCATATTCTCGGCAGACTCCGCAGAAAATATTTCAGAGTTGTATTTCAGTACGCCAATCAGTTCACCCTGATATTCACCACCCATTTCTAGCATAATATCTAGTTGGCCTTCTTGTTGGCGAACCGGAAAGCTTCCTAGCGTAAGGTCTTGACCAGCTAAAGTAGCTGGATTCTGGATTGGTAAGAGTAATTCTTTAAATTCATCCAAACCACCTAGACGTTCCCAGAACATTCCAACCTGAGCCAATGGGTTGATACTGCCATCACGCTTTGGTGAAACAGCTTCAACCACTCTGGAAAAAGCAACTTTTTGATGTTTAAGACTCTGTTTTAATTGTTCCTGCACCTGCTGTGTAAATTGACGTAAAGTCTGATCAGCATCGATGTCTATGTTAAGAGCAATTGTATTAACAAACTGTCCTAGTGCATTGCGCAAAGAGCGTTCAAGTCGACCTGCTACTGCTGTGGCAACGACTAGATTATTTTCATTTGATAGTTTGTTCAGCAGGATATAGAAGCCCGATAGTACAAGACCGAACAAGGTAATTTCATAATCTTTCGCCAAGTTTACAAGACCAGACGATACTGACTCAGGTACACGGAAAATTACCGAGCTACCTTTATGTTGTTGCACAGCTGGACGTGGATAATCAAGTGGAATGCTATGCACATGTGGAGCATGCTTTAACGCATTTTTCCAAAACAGTAAGCTTTCATCAGCATCACCAATCACGTTGCTCTTCTGCTTATCTGCATATTGAGCGAACTCGATTCCGTTCACTAGATTTGACTCTGTCACTAGCCCAAAACGCTTGCAGACATCACGCAGCAACAAGCCAATTGACCAGAAATCCATTAAGGCATGATGAATCACAACTGCAATCACATAGTGATTCTGACCACGCTCATAACAATGGATACGCCACAAAGGTGGCTGAGTTAGGTCAAATGGTTGCTTGGTATCCTGTTCGACTAATTTCGTCAAATCAGAAGCTTCAACATGACGAGCATCAGAGAGAATGATATTAGGATATACACGATCCCAGATGATTTGCTCGATACCCTGATCATTGGCAGGCATGCTTACACGTAGTAACGGATAATCATGTAACACTGCTTCCAAAATCTCCATCGGCTTATTGCCTAATGGCTGGTTGACCTTCACATCAAAAGCCACCACCATATTGTAGGCACTGCAAGTTGGCTCAAGACGCTGGATATACCAAATACCAAGCTGTTCTGCAGAAATCGCATGACGCGACAGAATTTTTGGTTCTAAGCTCGCAATGTTATTCATGAAGCAACTCCCTGTTGCAACTCAGAAACCAGATATTCAGCCAATGCATTGATTGTTGGGTAATCCCATAGCAGTGTCGGCTCAAGTTCCAGTTTTGTCAGATCTTCTAGGTCCCCAGACACAGACAAAGCAACGATCGAATCAAGACCATAACTGGTAAATTTTTGCTCTGGATCAATCGTCTCAGGCTCTACACGCATCTCTTTAGCTACTAGCGTACGAATGATCGCGCTCCAGTAAACTTTATCCTTATTCATGGGGTAATCTCCTCTTTAACTGGTTTGGCATCACGCGGTGCCAATGCGAAATCGATAACAGATAACATGTGGTTGGTTGAAATTTGGTCTAGCAAATCTGCTAATGTGCTTTCACGTAATGACGTAATAGGGGGAGATGTCTGCCCTTCCGCAGCATTTAGGAAAATGATCAACCATGCTCCATCCTTTAAAGCAGTCCTTAAGCCATGACGGTTGAAGACCCAGAAACCCAGCACAGCAATGCGGGCAAACAGTTCTGCGTAGCCTCGAGCGAGACTAAAACGCAAAGTTTCAAACTCTTTGCTTTCCTCAGAGTTTGAAAAGTAATTCTGAATTTTTTGATCCAATGAACGCTGTTCAACCAGAAGCCGGTCTGCATGCTCACGTAGCGTAGATAGCATTTCAGTAGACAACCCTACTGTGGCTTCGGCATCGTTGAGCATTTCAATGATTGTCCCCAGCGACTCCATCACCAAATCACCATCTCGGTTGAAAATCTCAAGCCCACGGAAATCAATAGCGTCTGTCTCCACTTGTAAGTCATACAACTGGCGATAACGTGCTTTGGCTTCGGCTTGGTTGAGATGGTCGGCTTTTTTGCTACGACCTTTATTGGCTGATTTGAGCTGAAAACTCAGACTGTCTAGACAAACGGTGCTACTTCCGTCAAACACACTAACAATCAGATGGTCTCTGAATGCTTTCTGGTACATTCCATCTGCATATGCATTTCTTAAGAAGAAACGTGACCCAAGCACTGAAGAAGTGATCTTGGCAAGTGACTCTACATACTCAGGCACCAGTACCTTGACGATTGGCGACCATGTACTGAACTGATTAATACAAACGTGTAATCCGCGCGCGCCAACGAGTGATAACACCTCCGCCGCTAATAGATAGGCATAGGCTGTAGCGAGCTGCTCACGCACCAGTGGAATGCTTATTACTTTTTTGTTATATAACTCGCGTTCGATAGCAAACTCGGTCGCGATTCGTAGCATCGTATCGCCAGCCCCCAGCGAGAAACTACTGCAATATGCACGCGTTACCTGTAGGGTTTTGAGTCCAAGTTCCAACCCTTGGCCCTCTTCACCGATCAAAGCATCTTTGTGAATTTCAGCGTTGTTAAAGCCAATACCACTAATATCTAAACCACGCATGCCCACTGTTGGTAGGCGGTTCAGACTATAGGTTCCTTTAGAAGCCATATGACGCTTATCAAGCCAGAATGCGCTCAAACTACGTGGTCCACGATCGTTCGATGTTTTAGCGATCAGGCTTAAAGAGTCTCCTAAAGTGGCGCGGTTAATTGACCATTTTTCGCCATTTAAGATGTATTTACTCTCGGCAGGCTGTGCTATCACTTCACTAGATAATAGGTCAGCACCATGCGCTTTCTCGCTATAAGCCAATGCTGGAGCAGCACCACTTAAAATTCGGCTAGCAATATTTTGGCATTGATTCGGATTACCACCGATCCACACAATCACAGACCAAGCGTTCGTGCTATAGGTCGAATTGATAGTTAGATCTCGTCGTGCCAACACACGATGCAGATATAGCAACTCTTCACCAATTTCCATACGACCTCCGAGCTCTGAAGGTACATAGAAACGGTTCATACCCACCGCATTCAGAAAATCAACAGCACGCTGAGGATATTGCTCCTTCTCATCACGCTCGATGGCAGCGGACCAAGAAAAATCGTTGTTGTTATCATGTACGGAGCCTAAAATTTGCTCCAGACGAGCAGCAGACTGAAACTGCCGCAAATTAGATGTAAGTGACATGGATTTTCACTCAAATGATTAAAGGGTAAGGGTTAAAACAAAGCACTTTTCAGACGATTAAAAATCAGCGCGCGTACTTCACGTTCCTTGATCATTGAGTTGAGAAGATTGGAGCTATAACGAATCAGCTGCCCCCGCTGCTCACGATCACGGATGACTTCTAAGCCGTTTTTGACATAGTTTCGAGCAATCACTGTTCTACGGTTTGGATGGGTTAAACAAACCAATTGACCGCGTTCGATTTGCTCTTTAATTTTTCTTCTTCTAATTTTGCCGCTAGTAGTTTTGTTAATTCGGCCTTGATGCAGTAAATAGACGCCTTCTACAGGTAAGCCAATATCAGCTGTCACTTGTTCCTTGACCTGAGTTCTAATGGCTTCAAAATTGAGAGTCTTGTCTAGTGATTTCTTCTTGATCTCAAGTACAACCGTAACACCCTCAGAATCAGCAACATTCACTGCCGCAACACAGCCTTTACGAACAGCAGGATGTGCCATTTCAACAGAGCACTCGATATCTTGCGGGTAATAGTTCTTGCCACGGATGATAATCACATCCTTAAGGCGGCCAGTTACATATAGGTCTCCGTCTTTGACAAAGCCCATATCACCCGTTCTCAAGTAGTGCACTTGACTCGGCTGACCCGCGTCATCAATGATAGTAGCCGCAAAAGTTTCCTGATTGACCTCTGGCTTCTGCCAGTAACCTGCTGTAACGCTCTCACCTGCTAGCCAGATTTCACCAACTTCATGAGCCGCTACTTCTTGACGGGTATGCGGATTGACAATACGGCAATCAATATGTGCCGAGATCTTGCCACAGCTCACCACTTGCACGGCGGTCTGATCTTGACTGGCCTGTATCAGATTGGCATTTAACTTGTCACGATCGATTGAAATTGCATTGAGAGGGCCAGTTACGCCACTAACTAAAAGCGTAACTTCTGCCAATCCATAGCATGGCAAGAAAGTATCTAGTCTCAGTTTCGACTGGGTATTGAACTTTTCCATGAAGCGTTGCATGACGTGAGCCTTGATCGGCTCAGCACCATTAAACAGCACACGTAAACGACTCAGATCAAGTGATGCAGCCTGCTCATCAGAGATGCGGTGCAGACATAATTCATAAGCAAAGTTTGGTCCACCAGTAATCGTGACACCTTTTTCACTGATAAATTGCAACCATTTTAGAGGTTTACGAATGAAGTCCAGCGGTGACATGACATAGCAAGTCAGGCCCACATACACAGTTTGCAAAACTGAACCAATCAACCCCATATCGTGGTAAACAGGTAGCCATGTAAGGCCAATATCTTCAGGTTGTGTGCCAAAAGCTTCAGCAATCATGACTTCGTTTGCCATAATATTCTTATGGGTAACAATTACCCCTTTAGGCCAACCTGTTGATCCCGAAGTGTATTGTAGGAAGCAGATATCTTCTTCAGTAATGAGCGGGAAATCTTTTTGTACCAAATCACGCTGTAGCTCAGTATCAACGGCATGTAATATTAAGCTTTCATTTTGAGCTTTTAATGTGATCAGACCTGATAGCTCAAGAATCTTTTTGGTGGTGAGTACTATTTTTGGCTCACAGTCATTCATAATATTCAAAATATTAGAAAAACCATTACGATTAAAAGGTAGGCTGACGGGTACCGCGATAATTTTAGCTTTTAGACAGGCAAAGAACGATACGATAAAGTCCAACCCAGGCTCAAACAGCAATACAGCGCGATCACCACTGTCTACAAGATTCATTAATACCTGAGCTTGATGTTGAACCCGAGCGTTCAAATCTTTATACGTAAGAGACTGAATACCACCCGATTGACGCCCTAAATACTCGAAAGCAACCTTACTTCCATTTAAATTTGCGTGGGATTCCAATGTTGCAATGATATTATCCGTATCCATTACAGCCATAACTTACTCCGATTAATTATAATGCACCCTTAAAATTCGCTAATTTAGAAATTACATTTCTCGTCGGGGCTTTTAATAAAAATGAATATATTTTTTGTTTAAAATATAAATTCACATTATATTTTATGTGTGGGTGCCATTTATTACACCTGTAAGTGCTTACAGGTTGGCCTATATTTATAAAAATCGAGAAGCTGGACACCTTTTATAAATTGTCTTACTCATTTCTATTTTTTATTTTTGCAATTAGATTAAAAATTAAATTCATTTTTATCTTTACTTTTTTAGTATTAAACAAGTATCTAAAAGCTTTCAATCCATAAGCGAATTCTTAGCTCGTATAATTCTTTTATTGATATTTTAGTTTTTGATTTTTTGAGATTTAATTTCTTATAGCAATAAGCCATTTAAGTATAGATTAACAATCCACCTATATTATTCATTTAAAAATAAATCACACTTCAACATTATAATTTCTTACAAACAATATATAATTTTACAAATCAATATAATTAACTTTGACTTTCATATAAGATCATGAATAACAAAATAATATAGAACTAAATTTTCCCATTCGGTTTAATTTCAAAATAAAATTTAGATAAATAACTTTTATAATAAGTCGTGGTAACAATTAATTTAAAATATAAATATTACAAGCATTTACTTTATTCAGATGTATTATTTATACATATACTTTATAAAAGTCCTAACATCACAGCTCGGATAGCTGCTGAAATTTTATTATTCACATTTAACTTCTGCATTGAATTTCCGAGGTGAAAATTTACTGTTCTTTCCGTCACCCCTAGAATCTGGGCAATTTCTGCTGACGTTTTACCCTCAGCAGTCCAACGCAGTGCCTCTTTTTCTCGGTTCGTTAAATAAAGATTAAACTGAGCGAATTCCACCTCATTTACAACTTTAGCAATGCTAGAATGCACTGTCTGAGACAACCAATACATATTTGTATATTGTGCCTTTTGCTCTTTTTCCGACAATTGGTCACTGGATCTTGCGAGTGTTAACATCCCTCTGGTTCCAATAAAGTCACGACTTGACTGAGCCCAACCGACATTAAGGCCATAAGAGCGCGCCTCCTCCCAGAAATCTTTTTCTTCTTGTGTCTTTGCAGATTGGCTCGACCAGACAAGAGGTTGAAGTGATACCATACAATGCTGCACAGTTGGATCTACCTTCACATAATGCTGTTCCAAATAACGCTTTTGCCATGCTTCTGGATAATTATTCAACATAATCGTTTTTGGTTCAGCAATAGATAATGGCGACTGCATACCATAAGCACAATAATCAAATCCAAGCTTTGAAGCTGTAGATTTAACGATCTCAAACAGCTGGTATTCATTTTTTACGATCAGAAATTCTGATAATAAATCCTCTTGCCAATTTTCCATTTACTCTCATTAGACTCCATTCACAAATCATTTTTTGTTCAGTTGCATATTGTGAATTCAAACAATCCAATTGAAGCGTAGGTCTCTTCGTTTACCTTTATTTCAACAAAGCTTTTAAATACCTAATTTTATTTATCTGATTTCTCAATTTCAGATTTTGAATTCATCATCTAATTAACAACTCTTTTAAGCCAGATATGGTTGCAAATTATTCAGACAAACTAAATTTATGAGAGCTTCTAAGGTTGTTATATTCCATGTGCGGATTATGCTTGAAAAATTAAATTTTACAGGATGCATTTTATTCCAAAAAATAAGTATTTTAAAAAAAGATTAGAAGATCTATTAATTATTATTAATATTCAGTTTTCATTAATTTAATTAAACAATATTTTCTATCAACTATCTAGCCGGTATAATTTTACTAATTATTATGTAAAGAAACTAAATACACCTTTAATAATTTAATAAATCAAGCAATTACATTACAACTCACCTTGCTTAGGATTATTATTTTAACAATGAGACTTGATGCATACTAAAAGATCTACAACAACTCCAATCTATCTAGCATTTTTTAAAAGGCAGTTTGCATATTAAAACTACAAAATTCTCGTTTTTTCATAAGTAAGCCTTAATATCTGAATAACTCTCTAGTAAGAACAGCTTAACGGTGTATGCCATACAATTACATTTAACCTGTTAAACATAACAGTATTTTATTGGCAATAATTTATGTTATTTATCCATTGAACCCCAATTCAAGTCACTTGAACAGGTAGCATGGTCACCATCCCCCCTCATTTCTCAATATCAGCAGATGGTTTTATTCGACTGAATGAAAACCAGCTTATGAACTATCCACTCCAACATCTCATATCTATTGTTGAATCAACACAAATTGAAGATTCTCAAATTCTCTATTATGGTTTTACTGAATGGGCAACATCACTGCCCCCAGCTTTAAGTACGGGATGGGATTGGGAATTTATTGAGTACAATGGCATCACGAGTATAAAAAGAATTGGACTGCCTCGAAGCAATATTATGCTTGTTGATGTATCTGGTACAGATATTGGATTTGAAGTTACTGAAACACTAATTGAAAAGAAAATCGATACTTTGTTCTGGGAACAGTTCATTTATGCCCAAATCAATACAACCCAAACAATGGCTAAATTAACTCCATATTTCTCTTAGAAACCTGTAAATTCTTACAGTTACCGCTTCCCCACCTGTTAAGTAAAGTCACTTGAAAAATAAGTGGAAGCACTTGTAATGAATGTTATTGCTGGATTTCAAAATAATTTTTCAGAAGGCCTATATACTAAATTTAAAAATTACCGCTATAGGGTATTTGTTGAATATTTAGGTTGGGAGTTGAACTGTCCTAATAATGAAGAACTAGATCAGTTTGACAAAATCGATACCGCCTATGTCGTCGCTCAAGATAGAGAATCTAATATTATTGGTTGTGCCAGATTACTACCGACTACTCAACCTTATTTACTTGGTGAGATATTTCCTCAATTACTTAATGGAATGCCTATTCCTTGCTCACCAGAAATTTGGGAGTTATCAAGATTCTCAGCCGTAGATTTCTCGAATCCGCCATCTTCAGCTAGTCAAGCTGTGTCATCGCCCGTCTCTATTGCAATTCTGCAAGAATCTATCAACTTCGCAAGAGAACAAGGCGCAAAACAACTCATTACCACCTCTCCTCTGGGGGTAGAGCGGTTATTACGTGCTGCGGGTTTTCGTGCTCATCGTGCAGGCCCACCCATGGTTATTGATGGCTATGCGATGTTTGCATGCTTGATTGATATTTAATTTCTTATTTGGGACTCATACCTATTTTTGCATGAGTCCCAATTTTTATATAGTCAGGTAGCAATACGATTAAGAAACATGAATACCTATTAATCAATTTTGGTTTTTAAATTTAAATTCGACTTTTTATAATAAGCTTCATCCGTTTTAGCACTCCAATCACGCGGCATAAATGACGTCGATATAATTGCGACTACAGCCATACTTCCAATATAAAACATAATTAGATATGGATTACCCTGCCCGATACTCAACAATTTAGTAGCAATCATCGGTGCCAAACCACCACCTAATACGCCAGCTAACTGTACCGAAATCGAGATTCCACTATAACGAATTTCCGCTGGAAATTGACGTGCAAAAAGCTGAGCTTGCGGCGCATACATAATTGGGAACACAACACCAATCGCTAAAACAATTGCTGTCCAAACTAATACAGGATCTTTTGTGTTGAGCATGGTAAAGAATGGATAGCAGTAAAGCGCCAATATGCATAGACCAAACATAAACATATTGCGTTGGCCGACTTTATCCGAAAAATGTCCACATAACGGCGTCATAAATAAAATGACGGCTGCGCCGCAAATGGTGGCAAATAAAATGTCTTGGCGTGGAATTCCAAGTTGTGCAGTGGTATAAGCCAATGTAAATGTTGAGGCAATATAAAACCATGCATTCTCAGCTGCGCGAGCCAAAATAATGGTGATGAGTTGCTTTGGATGGTTTTTAAAAACCTGTAAAGCAGGAACTTTGACTTCTTCAGACTGTTGTTTTACTTTTTCAAAATCTGGTGACTCAGGCACTTTTACACGAATATACCAACCTACTGCCAGTAAAATAATGCTGGCAAGAAATGGTAAACGCCAACCCCAGCTAAACAGTGCTTCTTCAGGTAATAACGACACCAGACCCAACGCGATTGAGGCAAGCATTAATCCACCACCTGTACTGGCTTGAGGCAAGCTTCCCCAGAATCCTTTACCGCCTTCTGGTGCATGTTCAACGGCCATGAGCACAGCACCACCCCATTCACCGCCCATTGCCATACCTTGAATGAATCGCAAGACAACCAAACCAATCGCAGCCCAATATCCAATTGATTCATAAGTCGGTAATAAGCCAATCAGTACGGTTGGGATCCCCATGAGCATCAAGGTCAGTAGCAACATCGATTTACGACCAATCTTGTCACCAAAATGACCAAAGACTAAGCCGCCTAATGGCCTTCCAATAAACCCTACGGCATAGGTGGCAAATGCAGCAAGCACGCCCGTAAGTGCATCTAGATTTGGGAAAAATAGCTTATTAAAAATGAGCGCTGCCGCCGCACCGTAAATAAAAAAGTCATACCACTCAATGGTGGTGCCGACCATGCTAGAGATGCCTGCTAATCGATGTGACGACTTTTTAGTATTTGAACCGTTTCCATGTATTGATTGCATCGTAATATCCTTTTTAGATTTTCTTGTTTTATCTTTTTTATGCTTATGACCAGCCCTGACCATAAGCATTTTCAGGTCTCGCTTTATCTCCTTAAGCTTTTTATGTTTTTGTAATTCGGTTTAGCTCAATTTTTCTAAAATTGGCTCAAATTTCGAATTACGTTCTTGCCACTGTGGTTGTTTGTCTTTATCGACAATGAGAGCGCGGACACCTTCAATAAAGTCACCATGCTCAAACCAGATATCTTGTAAATCACGTTCAAGCTGCATGCACTGAGGTAAAGAGAGCCCTCGACCTAAATGTTGTAGTTTTAAACTGGTTTGTTTAGCAATAAATGAGCGCTGCTGCAAAATGCTGAGCATCTTACTTGCCCAAGTTTTTAAGCTTTCATCTTTTTCATTTTCAAGACTTTGCTCGATTTCATCTAAATGCTGATATCCAAAGTGTTTACGAATACCTTCAGCCAATTGTTTTAATTCGCTTTCGGCAGGGCGAGTAATAAATCGGGTAATGATGCGTTCAATTCCCTCTTTGCTTAAACTTGGCGCTTCAACGAGAGCATCTTGCAACGCTTGTAACTGCTCGCTTGGCACATGGTAGTCAATTAAATCGAGGTAAAGCGCATCGCTACTGCTGATCTGTTCACCCGTAATTGCCATATAAACGCCAATATCATCAAGGCGAGACAGAAAGTGTGTTGCACCCACATCTGGGAAAAAACCAATCGCTGTTTCAGGCATGGCAAATCTGGACTTTTCGCTGCTCACCACAATGTGACAAGCCTGAGCCAAGCCAAAACCGCCACCTAATACATAGCCATCAAGCACAACAATGATTGGCTTTTCATATTCACGCAGTATATTTAGCATTTTATATTCGGCACTAAAGTAGCCTTTGTAATCGGCCGTGCCATTTTTATAACTGTCATAGAGATAGCGGATATCTCCACCTGCGCAGAAGGCTTTTGGACTATTTGACTTAATTAACACTGCCTGAACAGCAACATCATTTCGCCACAGTTCCAATTGGGCACCAATACTTTTAATCATATCTAGCGACAATGCATTGAGATGAGTCACACGGTCTAAGGTAATAATGCCCAACTTACCTTGTTGCTCAATCATTAAGTGATTTTCTGTATTCATTTTATTGATCTCTTATTGATTTTTAAAATTTGCCTTTCGTTTTTCAACAAAAGCCTGCATGCCTTCTTTTTGGTCAAATGTTGCAAATATTGAATGGAACATGCGTCTTTCAAAACGTAAGCCTTCGGTTAGGTTTACCTCAAAAGCGCGGTTAATGGTTTCTTTAAGCATCATGTTTGCAGTTAAAGAGCGTGCTGCAATTTTTTCAGCGGCTTGTACGGTTTGTTCAAGTAATTCTTCTTTAGTAAACACACGTGCAACTAAACCACTTTGTTCTGCTTCTACAGCGTCCATTTGACGAGCGGTAAGGCACATTTCCATTGCTTTGGCTTTACCAATCGCATGGGTTAAGCGTTGTGTGCCACCAATACCCGGAATCACACCTAAAGTGACTTCGGGTAAACCAAACTTGGCGTTATCAGCACAATAAATAAAATCACACATCAGCGCTAACTCACAGCCACCACCCAATGCATAGCCACTCACCGCTGCAATTAGAGGTTTACGGCGCTGCGCAATACGGTCTGCAAGATGAAAAAAATCATCTAAATAAATATCAGGGAATGCCAAATCAGCCATTTCTTTAATATCGGCACCTGCGGCAAAAGCCTTTTCAGAACCTGCCAATACGATGCAACCAATTTCGCGGTCTTTTTCGAGCTGATCTAATGCCTGATTAATTTCACTAATTAATTCGCTGTTTAAAGCATTGAGCGCTTGAGGGCGATTTAATGTAATCAGTCCAACCCCATTACGCTTTTCTAATAAAATACTTTGCCACTGCATTATTTATTCCTTGTTCTGGTTTTATAGACTACGTGCAATCACTAAACGTTGGATATCACTCGTGCCTTCGTAAATTTGGCAGATACGGGCATCACGATAGATACGTTCAATTGGGAAGTCTCTGAGATAACCATAGCCACCAAACACTTGTAAGGCGCTCGAACACACGCGCTCCGTCATTTCCGAAGCAAATAACTTGGCCATTGAAGCTTCATTGAGACATGGTTGCCCCGCTTCTTTTAAACGCGCAGCGTAGTGAACCAGTTGTCTCGCTGCTTCAATTTCAGTTGCCATGCTGGCAAGGCGAAACGCGATGGTTTGATGCTCAAAAATTGGTTTTCCAAAAGTAATGCGCTCTTTGGCATAGCGAGTCGCTTCTTCGAGCGCCGCACGTGCTAGACCGACTGCTTGTGCAGCAATACCAATACGCCCACCTTCTAAATTGGCGAGAGCAATTTTCAGGCCTTCGCCTTCTTTACCCAGCATTAAGCTTTTATGGATACGTACATCTGTCAGCGCAATTTGGCAGGTATCCGACGCATGCAGACCTAGTTTTTCTTCAACACGAATCACTTCATAGCCTGGAGTTTCGCGTGGAACTAAAAAGGCACTAATGCCCTTTTTACCTGCGCTCGGATCGGTCACGGCAAACACAATAATGACACCAGCATTATCACCAGAGGTAATAAACTGCTTGGCACCATTTAAGATGTAATCGTCACCATCTTTCACTGCTCGGGTTTTTATGGCTCCCGCATCTGATCCAGTATGTGGTTCAGTTAAAGCAAAAGCGCCGATCATTTCACCTTGCGCCAGAGGTTTTAAAAAGCGCTCTTTTTGCTCGTCGGTACCAAACTTTAAAATAGGCACACAACCAACCGAGTTATGTACACTCATGATGGTTGAAGTTGCACCATCTGCCGCCGCAACTTCTTCGAGTGCCAGTACATAGGCTAAGTTACCCGTGTCTGAACCGCCCCATTGCTCTGAAACAAGCATACCCATAAAACCGAGTTGCCCCATTTGAGTCAGAGTTTCTTTTGGGAAAGTTCCGTCTCGGTCCCAATCGCTAGCATTAGGCTTAATTTGTTCTTGGGCGAAACTTTTCGCCATATCACGAATGAGTAATTGTTCTTCGGTAAATTGCATTATTATTTCCTTTACCCTGCTTTAGCTTGTTGTTTAGCAATTTCTTGATTACGCAATAAAAAGCGCTGAATTTTACCACTTGGAGTTTTAGGTAATTCACTCACAAATTCAACTAAACGTGGGTATGCATGTGCAGAAAGCCGTTTTTTTACAAATTGACTGAGTTGTTCAGCAAGCGTATCGGAAGGTTGAGCATCCGCAGCTAAAATTACGAAGGCCTTAACCACTTCGGTACGGTCCGGATCAGGCACACCAATCACTGCTGCTTCAATTACAGCATCGTGTTCGAGTAGTGCGCTTTCTACATCGAAAGGCCCAATACGATAGCCCGATGTAGTGATTACATCATCACTACGACCAACAAAGCTCATGCTGCCATCGGCATGAAGCTCGGCAGTGTCGCCAGTTAAATAGTAGTGACCCACGAAAGGCGATTTTCGGCTTTCTTTATAGCCGCCGAACCACATCATTGGAGACTGGCTAATGTCGACTGCTAAAATTCCTGGGGTGTCCGCTGGAAGCTCTTCACCTTGTTCATTGACAATCGCAACACGGTAGCCCGGGCTTGGGAAACCTGCTGAACCTGCATGAATTTCATGTTTTAAACCATGATGATTACACACCACCATACCCACTTCAGTTTGTCCGTAATGGTCATAAATCGGAGCATCAAGCACTTGTTTAAACCAGCGTATTACTTCTGGATTCAGCGGTTCACCGGCACTGCTCACTACACGGAACTGCCCTTTTAAAGGCGCCATTTGTGCTGGATCAGCCGCCATCATCATACGGTAAGCGGTTGGTGCACCTGCCAAGTTGTTAACTTTATAATCTTTCACAATTTGGCATAGGCTATCTGTGCTGAAACCACCTTCATAGAACAAAGTAGCGTGACCCAAGAATAACGGCCCAGTAATCGCATAGTACAGACCATACGCCCAACCCGGATCGGCAATATTCCAGAATGAATCTTCTTCGGTTAAACCAATAGCATCTTGCATATATCGACCAAAGGCAATTAGTGCTTTTAATGGCACTTCCAATGGTTTAGCTGGCCCTGTAGTGCCTGAAGTAAACATGAGCAAGAAAGGATCTTGGATGCTACGCATGACCAAATCACATTGATCTGACTGCTGCTTCACTTCATTCCAAAAGTTAAAATCGCCTGCTTTAAGCGGAGTACCTTGTGCGTCGGCGACAGTCACAATTGCAGGGCACTTTTCAATTTCATCAAGCTTGCTACGGTTGCCCATATCGGTCACCACCAGCTTACTTTGTGCAAGCTGAATACGGTGCTCAATCGCTTTTGGGCCAAATGCAGTAAATAGTGGTTGATAGACAGCACCAATTCGCCAAGCTGCAAAAATAGTCACGATCAATTCAGGTGTTCTTGGTAATAGACCTGAAATACGGTCGCCTGCTTTTACCCCTTGTGATTTTAGAAAGTTGGCAAATTGACTCGACCACTCTTTTAATTCACGGAAGGTATATTGCTCTTTTCGCCCGTCTTTTCCTTGCCAATACAGCGCAATTTTGTCGCCATCTACGTGTCGATCACAGCATTCATAACAAGCATTTAAGGCATCAAGTGAACCTGATAACATCTGTTTTGCAGTGCTTTCCAAATCGAAAGTCTGTGCAGCATTTTGATAATCCATCATATCTTTTCCCTCAGTCCGGATTTGTTGTTATTCACGACAGGGTTTAATGTGTTTAAAGCCATCCTTTGGCTTTACCGTTATGCCTCTTGTGGCAGGTATTGCTGAATAATGCTCGAAAAATCGAGATTGGCATTACCGCGCATGCACATTTGCTGATACAACTGTTGCACCATGCCACCTAATACAACGGGCTGTTTGACTTGGCCTGCCGCTTCGACAGCGAGTCCTAAATCTTTTAGCATCAGCTGAGTTGCAAAGCCGTCTTGGTAACCTCGAGATGCTGGCGCATTTTCATTAATATGTGGCCATGGGTTACACACATCCGAGCTCCAGCAACGACCGCTTGAGGTGTTAATGACGCCTGCCAATGCTTGTGGGTCGATGCCCAGCTTTACACCGAGTGCCATACCTTCGGCAACAGCAGCCATTGAAATACCTAAAATCAGGTTGTTGCAGATTTTGGCAATTTGACCTGCGCCGACATCACCACAATGAACAATATTTTTGCCCATGTGGCTAAGCACAGGTTTTACTTCGTTAAAGGTTTGATCATCGGCACCCACCATAAAGGTTAAGGTTCCTGCTTGAGCACCAATGGTTCCACCAGAGACGGGTGCATCACAGATTTTAATATTTTTACTATGCGCAATAGCAGCAATGTCTTTAATGGTTTGTGGGTCAATGGTACTGCTATCAATGCATAAGCTACCTGCTTTTAGTACTTCTAAAACACCATTTTCACCCAAGTAAACTTCTTTAACATGCTTGGCCGCAGGCAACATGCTAATGACCACATCAGCTTGTTTTGCTGCTGCCTGCGGGCTGTCGCAGACCACACCACCTGCCTCGGCAAAGTGCTGAATAGCAACGTCACTGAGGTCATAACCATAAACTTTGATTCCGGCTTTTAGTAGGTTATGGGCCATTCTGCCGCCCATATTGCCTAGACCGATAAAGGCGATATTCATCCGTGATCCCCTTAACGTAAACTAATGGTTGTATTTACACCGCCAACTTCATGGCTATCTTCAAACCAGCGACTGGTAATGGTTTTAGTTTGGGTATAGAACTGCACAGCCTGTTTGCCGTATGGTCCCAAATCGCCGAGTTTTGAACCTCTTGAACCCGTAAAACTAAAGAAAGGCACTGGCACAGGAATTGGAATATTGATACCAACTTGACCAATATCAATTAAGTTTTGGAAAGTACGTGCAATCGCACCGCTTTGTGTAAATAGACCTACCCCGTTACCAAATGGGTTGGCGTTGATAAGCGCAATGGCTTCATCAAGTGTGTCTACACAAATAATTGAAAGAACTGGACCAAAGATTTCTTCTTTATAAATACGCATGTCGGTATTTACGCCACTAAAAATCGTCGCGCCGACAAAGTTACCCGCTTCATAGCCTTGTACTTGAACATCACGACCATCGAGTAGCAACTCTGCACCTTGCTCAACACCGCTATTAATTAAGTCTAGCACTCGCGCTTTAGCACGTTTTGAAATGACAGGGCCAATATCAGTATTTGGCTCATGGCCTGCGTTTACTTTTAAGGTTTTCGCTTTTTCGACTAACTCTTGAATCCATTGTTTGCTGTCACCCACCATCACTGCAACCGACAATGCCATACAACGTTGCCCTGCTGCACCAAACGCTGCGCCGACTAGAGCATTTAAGGTTTGTTCTTTATTGGCATCAGGCATGACCACAACATGGTTTTTTGCACCCATCATCGACTGGACGCGTTTACCATGTTGCCCTGCAAGGTTATAAACATGTGTTCCAACTGCAGTTGAACCTACAAATGAAATCGCTTTAATGTCTTTATGTGTGCACAAACGGTCAACCACTTCTTTGCCACCATGCACAACGTTAAGTACACCCGCTGGAACACCTGCTTGAATCGCAAGCTCAACCAGCATCATGGTTGATAACGGATCTTGTTCTGATGGTTTTAAAACAAATGTATTGCCACACACGATTGCCATTGGGAACATCCAAAGTGGAATCATGGCAGGGAAGTTAAACGGCGTAATACCCGCACAGACACCCAAAGGTTGCTGCAAGGTATACGTGTCTACACCACGCGCAACACCTTCAACATATTCACCCATTTGCAAAGTGCCGATCGAACAAGCATGTTCAACAACTTCTAAACCACGTTGAATATCACCTTCTGCATCTGCCAAGGTTTTGCCTTGTTCAGCCGTTAGTACTTGCGCAATTTCTTTCATGTTGGCACGGATTAAGTCTTGTAACTTAAGCATGATGCGCATACGTGCCTGAATTGGAGTCTGACGCCAAGAAGCAAAAGCATCTTGTGCAGCTTGAATAGCAGCGTCAACTTCTTTAACCGTTGCAAATGGTACGCGACCAATCACTTCCTGATTCGCAGGATTAACAATGTCTTGCCATTCCTGTGTTTCAGATTCGATAAAATTTCCGTTAATGAGTAATTTAGCGGTTTCCAATTCGATTTTTTGGATTGTGTTCATAACCTCTCCGTAGGCCATATTTTTATTGTGTTCAATTATTAGAAAATACTTATCTATGTATTTTCTTTATTCCAGTTTCAATTGAGACTAGCAAAGAAAACTTTGACCACCAACGGAAATTCATGCACGATTGTTGTGCAAATATGCACAAGGATGACAACAAAAATGAAAGTGGATTGGGATCATCTACATTTTTTTCTGGTTTTAGCACGCACTAAAACTTTGACCAATGCTGCGCGGATTATTGGTGTTGAGCACAGTACAGTGGCTAGACGGATTCAGGCCCTAGAACTTGCCTTGGGTACAACGCTGTTTAAGCGTGAAGCGACAGGTTATGAGCTAACACTCGAAGGGATGGCACTGGTTCCTCGAGTTGAGCAAATGGAACAAGCTTTCTTACAAATTGAAAAACCACACCAACCTTTGCAAGGTCGTGTGCGAATTGGCACACCTGAAGGTTTTGGTACTGCTTTTTTAGCTCGGTTATTGGCTGAGTTCTCGATTCAATATCCACTGCTCACCATCGACCTAATTCCAGTGCCAAAAATGATTAAGCTTTCACACCGTGAGGCAGATATTGTTGTGTCAATTGATCGTCCTACGTCTGGCCCTTACATCATTACGCGATTATCAGATTATTGTTTAAAAATTTATGGTAGCAAAAACTATCTGACTCAAAACCCGCCTATCCGTACCTTAGAAGATTTAACCCAACATCGCTTTGTGAACTATATTGATGATCTGGTGTATAGCCCTGAGTTGTATTGTCTAGAACGTTTACCTTTAAAGCTGAATGCTAACTTCCGTAGCAGCAGTATTTTGGCCCAACAAATTGCGGTGAGTGCTGGTGCAGGACTTGCGATTTTACCCAAGTTTTTGGCAGATGATAAACCAGAACTTGAAGAGGTGTTAGAGCAACAAGTTCGCTTTACCCACACGTTTTGGATGCTGACCTTTGTTGATTTACAACATGAACCGCGCATTAAATTGGTTTGGGATTATCTACGGAAACAAGCCGATAAATATCAGCATTTGTTGGTTGATTAAAAAACCTAAATAAAAAAGCCAATCTTGATAGATTGGCTTTTTTGAAATTATGAATAATTAATCAAAAGTTTCTTGACCTAGTTTTTTCATGCGTGGTTTATAAAACACATGATAACTAACGCCTAAAACAACTAGCCACAATGGACTCACGTATACAGCTTTTAATGTATCTGGCTCGAGTGCCAAAATCACTAAAGTAAACAAGAAGAATGCAATGACAACATACGCCATTAACACGCCACCTGGCATTTTAAAGGTCGATTTAGCATGTAACTCCGGACTTAACTTACGGTAACGTAAATAGCATGCCATGATCAGAAGCCATACACTAATAAAGAGAATCACACAGAGTGAACTTGCCAAAGTAAATGCTTCCATCGTGTTTGGAACAAAGTACTGAAGCACTGCCCCACCCATAATGAAAATACATGAGAAGATTAAACCATTTGAAGGTACGGCACGTTTTGATAAACGCCCCAATGCACTCGGTGCCTGTCCATCTTTCGATAAACCGAACAGCATACGACTGGTTGAAAATACACCGCTGTTCATTGAAGACATCACCGAAGACAGTACAACCAAGTTCATGATGATGGCTGAAATCGGAATACCCGCATTTAAGAACAACTCAACAAATGGGCTCTTATCTGCACGGATATGATCCCAAGGTGTCACTGACATAACGATAAAGAGCGACAAAACATAGAACAGGATAATACGTAATGGAATAGCATTAATCGCTTTTGGCAGATTCGTTTGTGGATCTTTCGTTTCAGCAGCCGTTGTACCAATCAATTCAACGCCAATGAAGGCAAACACGGCAATCTGAAAACCTGCCAAAAATCCACTTACACCTTTTGGAAATATGCCGCCATGAGACCACACGTTACTTACACTCACAACCTCACCATGCGGAGCTTGGAAATGAGTAAAAATCATGTAGCCACCTACTCCGATTAGGCCAATAATGGCTAAAATCTTAATGAGTGCGAACCAAAATTCAACTTCACCAAATAGCTTAACGGTAAGAAGGTTAAGCCCTAAAATGAATAGTACACAGCCTGAACTAATCATGGCTTGTTGCATGGGTGAGAAACTGGCACCTTCGGGCAGCCAGAAACTTAAATAGTTAATGACCGCAGACAAATCAGCAATACCGACCAGTACCCAGCCTAACCAATAAGTCCAGCCTATATAATAGCCAGCCCATGGTCCGATCAAATCATAAGCCATATCGACAAATGATTTGTAATGTAAGTTGGCAAGCAGTAGTTCACCCAATGCACGCATCAGAAAAAAGAACATGCCACCAATTATCATGTAGATAACGAGGATTGAAGGACCTGCGAGGGAGATGGTTTTGCCCGAGCCCATAAATAAGCCGGTTCCAATTGCACCGCCAATTGCAATCATTTGTAGATGGCGATTATTTAATTTCCGTTGTAAATGATCAGGGGAGCTTGCCTCATCAGAATGATGAACCATTGTCATATTAGAAGTCCTTTTTATATTTTGCTTAACTTAAATCAGCAACCTATAGGGAGAAAAACGAACCGTATATCGTGGGTTGCTGAGTCTATACCTCAGGACAAGATGTTCAAGTATATTTTTTCCTTAATTGATAAATCGTTTGTCCTGATTTTTTTAAGTCACATTATTTATGTACTGCCTTCACGGCAATTTTAATTAATCAATCTGGGGTTCCAGATTAGCCGAAGTGTAGCATGTGATCCTGCTATATGTACTTTTCCAATACCCTCCAAACTGCTCTATTGATCCAAAAATAAACAATATTATTCCGATAAAAAATCTAATAAAAATAAAAAAAGCCAATCATGTTTGATTGGCTTTTTAATAAAACTTAATGATCGTTGACGAGTTCACGTCCTAGTTTTTTCATACGTGGTTTATAGAGCACATGATAGGTAACACCTAAAATGACCAGCCATACTGGACTGACGTATAAAGCTTTCAATGTATCTGGCTCTAATGCCAAGATGACTAAAGTGAAAAGCATGAATGCCAAAACAACATAACTCATCCAAACACCACCTGGCATTTTGAATGTTGATTTTTCATGTAATTCAGGACGTAATTTACGGTAGCGTAAATAGCACACCATGATGAGACTCCAGACACTAATGAATAGAATCACACAGAGTGAACTTGCCAAAGTAAATGCTTCCATTGTGTTTGGAACAAAGTACTGAAGTACCGCCCCGCCCATGATAAAGGTACAAGAGAAAATCAAACCATTTGAAGGAACTGCACGTTTTGATAAACGACCAAATGCACCCGGTGCCTGACCATCTTTTGATAATCCAAACAACATACGACTGGTTGAAAACACGCCGCTGTTCATTGAAGACATCACCGAAGATAGCACCACCAAGTTCATGATGATTGCAGAAACTGGAATACCCGCATTTAAGAACAACTCAACAAACGGACTTTTGTCTGCACGAATGTGATCCCAAGGGGTTACTGACATCACAATAAATAGTGCCAACACATAGAACAAAATAATACGTACCGGAATCGCATTAATCGCTTTCGGTAAGTTCTTCTGCGGGTCTTTGGTTTCAGCAGCCGTTGTACCTACAAGTTCAACCCCGACAAAAGCAAATACAGCAATTTGGAATCCTGCCAAGAAGCCTTCTGTACCTTTCGGGAATAAACCACCATGTGACCAAACATTACTGATGCTTGCGACAGCGCCTTGCGGAGCTTGGAAATGGCTGAAAATCATGTAGCCGCCCACTCCGATAAGGCCAATAATCGCCAAGATCTTAATGAGAGCAAACCAGAATTCGATTTCACCAAATAGGCGTACTGTTAAGAGGTTAAGGCCCATCACAAACAACACACAGCCTGCACTAATCATGGCTTGCTGTATTGGTGAGAAACTTGCACCATCGGGTAGCCAGAAACTCAAATAGTTAATGACCGCTGAAAGGTCCGCAATACCCACCAGCACCCAACCTAACCAATAAGTCCAGCCCAAATAATAACCAGCCCAAGGACCAATCAGGTCATGAGCCATATCAACAAAAGATTTATAATGCAGATTTGCAAGGAGCAACTCGCCCATTGCACGCATTAAGAAAAAGAACATTCCTCCAATAATCATATAGATCAAAAGGATTGAAGGACCTGCGAGGGAGATAGTTTTGCCCGAACCCATAAATAGGCCGGTTCCAATTGCACCGCCAATAGCAATCAGTTGTAAATGACGGTTAGACAGTTTTCGTTGCAGATGATCAGGAGAATTTTCCGTATCTGAATGACGAGCCGTTGTCATATTAAAATTCCTTTTTGAATTCCTTTGTTAAGATCAGCAACCTACGGCGAAAATTGAACCGTATGCCATAGGTCACTGAATCTGTTCACCAAAAATGACTGGTTAAACCGTATCTATCTTCCTTCTGTTAGATACATCATCATTTTTGGAGTAAAAACGAATTACTTTTGTGCTGCCGTCACGGCAATTTCAATTAACCAATCTGGATTGACCAAATCGGCCTGAATTGTGGCACGCGATGGAGCAACACACCCTTTTAACCAGTCAACCCAAATTGCATTTACGGTTGAAAAGTCAGAAAGATTTTTCAAATAGAGCTGTGCAGAGAGCAAACGAGATTTATCTGTATTGGCTAACGCCAAAAGTTCATCAATCGTTGCAAGAATTTCACGAGTTTGGCCTGCCACATCTTGCTCGGTATTTTTAGGCACCTGACCTGACAGATAAACCACTTTGTTAAAAACAGTCACGGCACTCATGACTTCGTTAGTATTGATCTTTTGTATATCTGAATTTGACATTCGGATTTCCTTATACCTGATTAATAAATTGAACACGGGCGGTGACAGCACACATCAGTTCATAACCCACCGTACCGGAAGAAACTGCGACATCATCAATAGGCAAAACAACACCTGTACTTGATTGGCCCCAGAGCACGACTTCACTGCCGACTTTTGCACTCTCAATACCCGTTAAATCGACTGCCAACATATCCATGCTGACGCGGCCAATTGTGCGAGTTCGGACTGAGTCCACTAAAACTGGAGTACCTGTTGGTGAAATACGTTGATAACCATCGGCATAGCCACAAGCAACAATTCCAATCGTCATCAGTTGCTCTGCGACAAAGTTTGAGCCATAACCCACGCTTTCATTCGGCTCTAAATGCTGAACGGAAATAATTTCACTGCGTAAGCTCATGGTCGGTTGTAAGCCCCAATCCGCAATACTATGCGTTGGGTAGTCTGGCGAGCTGCCATAAAGCATGATGCCACTACGGGCATAATCTGATTTGAGCTGATCTTGATAGCGCAGAATTGCCGCACTATTGCTTACCGATCTTTCACCCGGTAAATCCTTCACAATTTCTTCAAAGGCAGTAATTTGATAATCAATACCTTGCTGGCCGAAACGCTCGCCATCTGCATCTGAAAAATGCATCATGTGCGTAATCTTGAACACATTCGCCAAGTTGTTTAAACGTTCCCAAGCCTGAACATAATGCTGTGGTTTAAAACCAAGACGGTTCATACCGCTGTTCATTTTCAAAAAAACATCAAATTGGGCCGCATAAGGATGCTTTTCAACCCACTCAATTTGCGCTTCACTATGAATGGTGAAACTGAGTTGATATTGCACACAATCAAATAAATCTTGAGGAGAGAAAATTCCTTCGAGCAATAAAATTGGACCTATCCAACCTAAAGCACGAATGCGTTTTGCTTCATCAAGATCAAGTAAGGCAAAGCCATCTGCTGCTTTAAACGCTTCATAAACACGTTCAATTCCGTGTCCATAAGCATTGGCTTTTACAACAGCAAAGACCTTACTGTTTGGCATAGCCTTGCGTACCACCGCCAAGTTATTTTGTAAGGCTTGACGGTGGATGACTGCGGTAATAGGACGAGGCATGATTACTTTCCTAACGTCCGTTATGCAGCATGCGCGTGTGAATAACGCTGAATTGAAAGGCCATCGGTACTGATATCAGTTTTGTGATTCAATACTATGTCACTGATTAATTTTCCTGAACCACACGCCATCGTCCAGCCTAGAGTACCGTGACCTGTATTCAAGAACAGATTTTTAAAGCGAGTTGCGCCAATAATCGGTGTACTGTCTGGTGTCATTGGACGTAAACCAGTCCAGAAAGACGCCTGTGCCATATCGCCGCCCGGGAACAAGTCCTGAGTCACCATTTGCAATGTTGCACGGCGGTCTTCGTTTAGACCCAAATTGAAACCGCTTAACTCTGCCATTCCACCTACGCGAATACGTTGGTCAAAACGAGTAATCGCAATTTTGTAGGTTTCATCAAGCACTGTAGATTGTGGAGCAAAAGCAGGGTCAACAATAGGAATCGTCAACGAATAACCTTTCACAGGATATACAGGTAACTGTAGATCGAGTGGTTTCAAGAAATCACGTGAATAGCTACCAAATGCTAAGACATATCGATCTGCGGTTAAGACCTTACCATTGACCTGAACGCCCTTAATTTCATCGCCTTCAACAATCAATTTTTCTACGTTCTGGTTGAACTGGAAGTTAACACCCAACTCTTTAGCAATTTGAGCTAAAGCATTGGTAAATAAATAACAGTCACCTGTTTCATCATTTGGTAAATGTAAACCACCAACCAGTTTATCTTGTGCATTTGCCAACGCTGGTTCTACACGACCAAGTTCGTTGCCATTTAATAATTCGTAGCTTACGCCGCATTCTTGTAGCACGCTAATGTCACGTTGAACTGCTTCCATTTGTGCTTCTTTACGGAATAACTGCAACGTGCCTTTTGCACGGTTTTCGTAATTAATGCCTGTATCTTTTCTGAGTTCACGTAAACAGTCACGGCTGTATTCAGCCACGCGCATCATACGTTCTTTGTTCACCGCATAACTTTGTGGATTACAGTTTTTCAGCATTTGTGCCATCCACTGTAATTGCCACATGCTGCCATCTAAATTAATCGCAAGCGGTGCATGATGTTGGAACATCCATTTCACAGCTTTAAAAGGAATTCCTGGTGCTGCCCAAGGAGTCGAATACCCAGGCGAAATTTGACCTGCATTACCAAAACTTGTTTCTTCGGCAGGACCTGACTGGCGATCGAGAACAGTAACCTCAGCTCCTTGTTGAGCTAGATAATAGGCACTTGCCACTCCAATAACGCCGCTACCTAAAACAATTACGCGCATTTCCACTCCCTCACGCACACCAGTTTATTTAACTAGTATATTTCTGCTTCAATAGTTTATTTCACTGTTTTTCAGGCTATAATCTAGGTAAATTTATGTTTTTCTCGCGAGAATTTAAAAAAAAGAGGAAATATCTATGCGCCCCTTAGATCGTATAGATCGCATGATTCTGGACATTTTGCAGCGTGAAGGACGAATTGCGATTAGTGAATTGGCATCGAGAGTTAACCTGTCGACCACCCCTTGTTCAGAGCGTGTAAAACGCCTAGAACGCGATGGCATTATCATGGGTTATTACGCTCGGCTAAACCCAGCCTTTGTGGACCGTAACCTGCTTGTCTTTTTAGAAATTAAGTTATCTGCCAAATCTGGCGATGTGTTTGATCAGGTGGCTAGAGATTTAGTTGAGATTCCTGAAGTGCTTGAATGCCACCTCATTTCTGGCGAATTTGACTACCTTGTAAAAGCGCGTTTAAAAGAAATGAGCGCATACCGCCGCTTATTAGGAGATCTATTAAAGAAACTCCCTGCTTCGGCGTCTTCACACAGTTATGTGGTTATGGAAGAAGTCAAAGAAACTCTATATCTCGATGTAAGCAAGTAAAGCGAAGCTTCATTGAATTCGCTTTACTCACGTTTTGAAAATTAGAAATATTTTAAAATCGAAATATGTTTGTTTTGATGTTTGAACTTCGAGAACCATTTAACTGCTGGATAGAGCGCAAAAGACAACACAATCGTGATTAACCATAGCATCCACACATGATTGACCGACAAATAGTTTCCGTAGTTAGCTCCCCACACACTGAGTGCAAACACATACATGAGTTTCAACACATATAAATGCAGTAAATAAAAGAACATAGGCACCGAGCCAAACACCACCAAGGGTTTTAGGAATGAATATTGCTGCATACGCTCAAAAGCCACCAGCACAATCAAGCCAATTCCAACATTCAGCAAAATAAATAATAAAGACGGTGGATACTTAGTGAGGTTAAAAAAGCTCATAAGGCTAAGTTGTAATGACTCAAAATGTTGCCACGGCTGGTCGCCATAGACATTGATAAAACGCAGTAAAACAAACAATCCAATACTTACTAAACCAAGGCTAAGTAAAGTGCGGCTTCTTTGCTTTGCTGAATATTTTGAACTAAAGAACTGACCTAGCGCATAGCCCAATAAAATCACGCCAATCCAAGGTAAAACAGGATAGCTTATGCGAAGCTTGATGCCTGCAAACTCAAGCCAACCACGGTCATGTAAAACAAACCATATATTTTGTAAGATGCCTTGAGAGAAATGTACTGAATCTAATAAATTGTGCCCAAAAATAATAACCAAACCTGCACCCGCAAGAACAGGCAAAGGCAAACTTACACAGCAAGCCAAAACCACCATGCTAATGCCGATTGCCCAAATTACCTGTAAATAAATGACTTCGGGTGGAAAGGTAGCTGTCCAAGCAAAGTTCACCAGCGTGAGCTCAAGCCCAATCAAAAATAAGCCACGCTTTAATAAAAAAGCTCGAGTTTGCTGTAAGTCTTGTTTTTTTGATTGAAATAAAAATGCAGAAATACCGGTTAAAAGTACAAAAACCGGAGCACAGATATGTGCCAATAACCGACTACCAAATAAGGCGGGTTCAGTTGCGGTCACATCCATTGGATCTATGACCTGCTTATGCAGATAGAAAGTTTCTCTTACATGGTCAAGTAGCATAATCAAGATAACTAAACCGCGTAAGGCATCAATCGGCTGTAAACGCTCAATATTTTTTTCTAAAGGCATAGCGATAATCAACAAAATAATGTAACGTTATACTATTACATTTAATTCCTTTTGTCTTTTATGGCTGTTCATTTATGCAACACAAATTAGGTTTGTTGTCTTCGTTAGGTCTATCATTTATATCGACCCTCACTTGGGGAGAGGAAACATCAACGGTACTAGAAACCATACGTGTTCAGGCCGAAAGCACCCGAGAAGATGTGAGCCAAAATAGCTCAGCGACTAAATTTTCTCACGATGTTTTGGACGTCCCTTTTAACCGTGCTTATGTTTCAAAACAAATGATGGAACAACAAGACGTTCAACGGATTGATGACGCATTAAGCTTAGTGAGTGGGGTTTTTCATCAAAATAGTTTTGGTGGTGGCTTTTGGGATAATTACTCTTTCCGCGGTTTTAGTACCGATCCCAATTTAGGTGCCTCAATGATCCGTAACGGCTTGAGTGTCAACCGAGGGATTAGTGCGCCAAAAGATGTAGTAAATATTGAATCTTTAGAGTTTTTAAAAGGACCAATGGCGGCTTTATATGGTCGCGGCGAAACAGGTGGTTTGCTGAACCTCAACAGTAAAAAGCCACAGTGGGAAAGCGAAAGTGAATTTAACCTACGCGTCAATACCCAAGAACAATATCGAATAAGTCTGGAGCATACTGCCCCTATTAACGATGAACTGGCCTATCGTTTAGCAGTGGCTCACGAAGATAATCAAAGCTTTCGTGATCATGTCAGCAGTGAACGCTGGTTCTTTTCACCACAGCTCACATGGAAAATTTCAGACCAAACGCAACTCGAGTTTGACAGTGAATTTACTGAGCATAAAGGTACCTTTGACCGTGGTGTAAGTACAGTCAATCATCAGTTTGTGATGGACCCGAAAACCTTTACAGGTGAGCCTGATGACGGCGATTTGAAAATAAAAGATTACTTTTACCAATTGCGTCTTAGTCACGAATTTAACCCTGACTGGAAACTAAATAGTGCGGTCAGTTATAAAGATGCACAAATGGTCGGCTTTGCGACCGAACCTCGTCGTATGCAAGCCGATGGCCGCACTCTAGAGCGCCAACGTCGCTATCGTGATTATACAAGTGAAGATGTTCTGGCTCAGACAGAGTTACTTGGCAAGGTTGATACGTCTTGGGCTCGCCATGAAATTTTACTTTCAACCGAGCTTGGTCAACTCGACTATAAACAAAACCAGCTTCGTCGTAATCACAGCACAAGCTCAACAAACACAATTGATATCTACCAACCTGAATATGGCAAATATTTACCAAACCTAGCACCGTTTACCAACACCAAAGAGCAACAGCGTTACTTTGCACTCAATATTCAAGATCAGATCTTTTTCAATGATCAATGGAGTGTTCTATTTGGCAACCGTTTTGATCAGGTCGAACAAGACTTTAAAAATCACCTCACTCAGACCAAAAGCAACCAGACACTTCATCAAAATAGTCCACGTTTCGGAGTAAACTTTAAAGCCTCTGACCAATGGGCTTTTTATACGAACTATGGCCGCTCATTTGCCATGAACAGCGGTATGAACCGAAATGGTCAAACTTTTGCTCCTGAAAAAGGAGAAAGCTATGAAGTCGGCACCAAATATAAAATAAACGACCAAAGTGTGCTGAGTCTCGCTCTGTTTAAAATGAAAAAACAGAATGTACTGACAACCGACCCAATCGACAGTAATTTTCAAACCGCAGCAGGTGAAGTGAGTAGTAAGGGGATTGAGTTTGACTTAAATAGCCAAATCAATGACCGCTGGTTCGTCAATGCCAACTATAGTTATACTGATGCTCAAATTGAAAAAGACCAAGACTTGGCAAAAGGCGCTCGTCTGAGCAATGTTCCAAAACACCAAGGCTCAGTAAGCACCAATTATGAGTTTCTACAAGAAGGTCCACGAAAAGCAGGTGTAGGTGCCAACCTCACCTATGTCGGTGAACGCAGCGGGCATAATCTAGATAATGGATTTAATTTACCAAACTATACGCTGGTCAATTTAAATAGCTACTATGCCCCATCTGATCGTTTACGTTATCAGCTCAACGTAAATAATCTGTTTGATAAAACCTACTATGTTTCAAGCTATAGCGACTTATGGGTTCAACCAGGTGAACCCCTGAACGCCTCAATTTCGGCACAGTGGAAATTTTAATTCATACATAAATAAAAAAGCCCGAATTATTTTCGGGCTTTTTTATTAGAACATACCATTTTCATTGACGAGTGGGTCGGGCTGTACTTGCCCAATATCCCAAAACTCAGCAATTTTACCCTTTTCAAAGCGGCAAATATGAACCACGGCCAAGGTGGTTAACCCATTCATTTGCATTTCAAGTTTTGAATGCACAGCAACCAAATCGCCCTCTTCAATGACATGTTGAACATCAAAGACTTTGTTAGGCGTTTCAATTGCACTTTCACGCATCCCTTCCTTCAAAGAAGTCGCATCACCCGCATAATAAGGATTGTGATGCTTGAAGTTTGGCGCGGTGTAATTGCTATAGGCTTCATCGACTTCACCAGCTGCGGCAAGCTCTAAAAACCGTACTGCAATTTGTTTTTGAGATAAGTTCATATTTATCTCCTACTTTTTATTTTAGACCTTACTGCAACAGATCTTCTTCGTCGTCTTCCTCGAAGACATAGGCCATACAGCCCCATCCATCATATTCGCCCTGAAATTTCTCAGCGATACTGGCAAACCATTGTTCCAAATCAACAATATCTGAATACTCAGGTTCCATGTTAACGAAGATGGTAATCACCCATTCATTTGGCTCAACAGAATCATCTTGAAAAAGTGAAACTTTTTGTTCTTGGTAAAGCAAATAGAGTGCACATTGCTCTGCATTTTTCTGATCATGAAAAGCAATAGAAAATTCAATTTCATGCAGTTCGGTTAAATCATCCCCGTCTTCAGCCATTTGCCAAAGTACATTGCCGTTATCATCATCTGGAAATTGTTCGTAGTCACGAGTCATAAAGTGATCCTTGTTGTTGTTGCGGTATTAATATTATTCGACATCAAGAATACCCGACTTTTATTGCAGTTTGGGTATATATTCAGTTCCCAATTGCATCAAATTAATTTTTTTAATTATATAAATTTTAAAAAGGCACTTGTGACTCAATCACCACATCCGTTCCATTTAAGGGATGTTGGAAAGCCAAATATGCGGCATGCAAGGCCATGCGGTTTAAGTGAAAACGTTTAGGCTCAGGGTGATATAACTTATCCCCCATAATCGGATGTCCTATATGCATCATGTGCACACGTAACTGATGCGAACGCCCTGTTACTGGTTCAAGTAACACTCGACTTTGATCTGTTGTTTCATCATAAACCAACGGTTGAAACAACGTTTTAGCATGTTTGCCTAGTTCAAAATGTACAATTTGTCTTGGGCGATTTTCCCAGTCGGTAATGAGTGGAACTTCAACACTTCCCTCTTCTGCGACTTGGCCTTGTACCAAAGCAATATAATGTTTTTTGACTGTTCTGGCCTGAAACATTTTACTTACCGCAACTTCTGCATCACGATGTTTGGCAAACATGAGTAAGCCTGATGTCGCCATATCTAAACGATGCGTGACCTTTGCTAAAGGAAACTTTTCCAACACCCTTAAATAAGCGCTGTCATGATGCTCAGGTAAACGCCCCATCACCGACAACAAGCCAGCAGGTTTATCAACCACAATCAAATCATCGTCTTCAAATAAAATTGAAAGCGGATCTTGTGGCGGAGCGTAAACAAAATTGTCGTTTAAAGGCATGGTCGTAGAAGCAGCAATGGAGCATGGCGGCAAATCATAAAGAAATTTCGAACCTACCGCAAAATAATCTATAACGCTCTACTCATGTTCCACGTGAAACTCAGAAAATCTTTATCGTTTTTTATTCATTTCAGCTAGAAGATCGAGCTGAATTTCTTGAATGTATGCAAGTCTTTCCCATTGATGCGATAAAAGATGGTCCATTTTTTCATGCAAATGGCGGATCTCAAGCTCGGCTTTTAAATTAATTTGATAGTCATATTGAGAACGTAAGCGGTCTTTGGCTTCTTGGCGATTTTGGTTGATCGCATCGTAAATAAAAATAATGTTCTAACCTAAAATCTGTAAAGTCGCTGGTACTATTTTTCGATGTGCAGGAATCACAGGCACCATATAAAGTCGTCCTAGCCAATTTTTAATATGTACCACTGTGGTTACGGTAAGCACTTTGGTCTTTTCATTCTTGTATATAGATAAAGTCACATTTAAATGCTTGTCATCGTCTCCAATCACTAATTCATTTTCTGTACGCTGCAACAAGGTAAAAATTCCAATCCGGTCACCTGCGACATACTCATTTTCTTTTTTATGAGTATCAATTTGCTTAAAACTTCCTAAATCCTTAAGCCCAATCTTTGAAGTAATTTTATTACGCATATTCATGCTCCACTCTACCCACTGTGGAGTGTGCTGAAATAGCTTAATAAGCTGCTCAAATACATTCAGGTCAGGTTGACCAAGTACAATGCTCCACGAGTCGTGGAAGTAGGCATTGTTCAATTGAGATGAGATTTGACTATCGGCAGGTAAAGCAGAAAGATAAGGCTTATTCATAAATTATATTCTTGTAAAGTATCGTTTTTATTATAGAGAATTTTTTAGGGTGTCAAGGGAAAACATCTATGGTTTACTTCAACAATCATAACTTTGTAAGTTATAACCTTGTGCCTATAAACTTTTGATCTATAGCGTCCTAAGCCGAATCGAGACCTTTTGGGTGAGTACACACTAACGTTATACGTTTTGGTGCATGCTACTCTTTTCGATCCCTATCACACCCTTGAGATATAGTTTAGCCAGCACCCTGCGGGATTGTTTTTCTAAGAAAAGCTAATTTTTACTATTTTTGGGAATTTTTACGCCATTAGACAAATTTAAAAGAATTTATTCCCATTTACCCATAATTAGTTATATTTAAATTCCACTTTATTTGTGTTTTTCGGTTTATTTTACCAAATCATCCATTGTTTTGACCAATAGGACATCAGGCTATAAAAAGTAAATTACCCTTCATTTTTTAGTCATGAAGGGCAAAAGCCTTTTATGAAGAGATAAAACCATGTTTACGGGCTTGGTAAACGGTACATAATGCGATCAAGGCAAAAGCTAGCATAAACCATGGAAAAGAAGCTGCCCCAAAACTTTCAAGCAGTCCCCCGCCAATCATTCCACCGAATGCAATAGCAAGGTTAAATACAGTGACCAACATAGACTGTGCTACATCTGCTTCGTGTCCCGCAGTATTTGCCAGAGCTGTTTGTAATAAGGTCGGAGCTCCACCAAAAGTGACTCCCCATAACACTACACTCGTGAGCACGACAAAATTTGAAGAACTATAAACACCTAACAGCGCTGTTGCGATTGCAAAGATAAATAAGCTCAAAAGTGTTATTTTTCTTAATGAATGATCGATAAACACCCCTGTAATGAGAATGCCTACAATTGAAGAAATGCCGAATATAAACAGGATAGTCTCAACGTTGTATGTCTGCCCTGTCGAGACCAAAAATGGTGAAATATAAGTATAGAGAATGCTATGTGCCAATATCCAAAGAAAGACGACTGCTAAAATAGCTCTAATGCCCGGCATTAAAAGAACTTTTAAAATAGGTAACCTTTTTTGTGCTGACTGTCCTGCAAAATCGGAAATACTAAAGCGAATCCAGAAAAATAAAATCAATGCCAATAAAGACATGATCCAAAACACGCCACGCCATTCAAACAGCGTTCCCAACCACGCACCCAAAGGCACACCAATTGATAAAGCAATTGGCTGCCCAACGCCAGCAATTGCTAAAGCTCGACCTTGATACGATGCAGAGACCATGCGTCTTACATAACCCGCTAAAAGCCCCCAAATAACACCCGCTGCCATCCCTGCAATAAAACGAGCAACTAAAGTCAGAGTATAGTCATTTGATAAGGCAGTAATCGCGTTAAATAAAAGTAACCCTGCAATCGCACTGAGTAATAAGGGTCTCCGATTCCAACTACGGGTAAGGCTAATCAGCGGTATTGCTGCTAAAACAGACCCTAAGGCATACAATGCTATAAGCTGCCCTGCATAAGCTTCTGAAATATGTAAGCCTTGACTGATTTGGGGCAAAAGCCCTGCTGGCATGGTTTCTGTCATGATGGTCAGAAAGCCTGCAACTGTAAAAGCCAACAATTTCCAAATCGGTAATTGAGTAGAGAATTCATTAGTTAGTTGATGAGATGTTCCATCACTCTTAATATTCATAAAGGTTTACACTCACATTCTTTTACAACGTACTTACTCTGCTCTGTCTTGCTATAAGCTTGTTTTATAAGGTTAGTAGGGTAGGAAGGCATTTGTTCTCCATGTGAAGTAGAATCATTATTCTGGAATGTTCATTCCAATTTAAGTTAAATAAAAACCCTAACTATTCAGCTCAACCATAGTTAAGGTTTAAATGAGTTTTATAAAACGTTTAAAGCAACCTCGACCACATCCATTAAACATTGCTTTCTTTTTTCATGAGGACTGCCTTTCCCTAAAACACGCAGACCTTGCATAGTATTTAGAAAGAAACTTGCTAACGCACGCGGGTTTTGAGTAGAAGCAATTTCACCAGATTGTTGAGCTTTAATTAATAAATTTTCTAAAGCATGTTGTAGTTTCTGTAGATTAGTTACAACGAATTGAGAGACATCTTCATCATGTCCAGCCAGTTCCAAACAAGCATTTGCAACGAGGCAGCCTTTGTGTTCTGAATCATTCAGCTCATCTTCGACCACATTTACCAGTAATTGTCGAATAAGTGCCTTCGGTGAACCGGAACCAGATAACAGCTTCACATTATTAAGTGTAGTTAAAAGTTCATAGCGCTGTAACGCTGTTTGATAAAGACCCTGTTTGTTTTGAAAGGTACTGTAAAGGCTACTTCTAGATAGCCCCGTACCGTCAACCAAGTCTTGAACTGAAGTTGCAGCATAACCACGGCGCCAAAAAACCTGCATTGCAGCATCAGCAATATCATCAGTTTCAAATTCTTTGGTTCGCATAAAACAGACCTAACAGGAACGATCATTCCAATTAATTTAAGATATACCTATAAAGAAGTCAAACTAATAATTCTTTCAACAGCCTATGTTTAGCCGAATAACTCATGTAAAGCTGACTCCCTAATCCCCACTTTTAAGCATTTTATTCTTTGGGTACTATTCTTAGAGATAACTTTTGTGCTTGAATAAATTATAAAAACATATTATAAATTATTTCTAACCAAATGATTGGTTTTTTGGCACTTTATAATGAACAACAATATTATAATTTTTGGTTATGGAACGGGTATTTCCCAAGCCGTAGCACATAAATTTGGTAAAGAAGGCTATAAAATCGGTTTAGTAGCACGAAACGCTCAAAAACTTGAAAAGGCTATTCTAGAGCTTAAAACTCAAGGTATTGAAGCTTACGCTTTTACATGTGATTTAGCGGTTCTTGAAGATATACCAAATCTTATTAATCGTATTAAAGACCGATTAGGAGAGATTAAAAATATTCATTGGAATGCTTTCCATGATATTGAAGGAAATATCTTAGAAACCCCTCCACTAGAGCTCACCAAAAGCTTTCATATTCGTGTTTCGAGCTATATTGCGACGGTTCAAACTTGCTTAGGTGATTTAGAGAAGAACCACGGTAGTATTTTATCAACAAATGGAATTTTTGCTTTCGATGCAGTGGGTATCGACTTGGTGGCTAAAGAGTACTCATCATTAGCAATTACTGCCGCTGCTCAATACAAAACCACCAATTTACTTGCTCATAGTCTCGCTGACTCAAATGTTTATGTGAGCCAAGTGATCGTGAATGGTTTCGTTGATGGAACATCTGGAGCACAAGATAAGACCTACACGGTACATCCAGAAACCATTGCAGAGCAGTTCTGGTACTTACACCAACATAAACAAGAAACTGTCTCCTTTTGTGGTGAAGCAATTCAAGCTGCTTAAAATTATTTCTTATGACAGAAGAAGCGTAATCAATTACGCTTCTCTGAACTTTTTTAATTTTATGTTTCTATGCCCCAGAAATATTTAATTATTTTTCATACTCTGAAGGATCAATTGTGTATTCTTTGAATAAAATTGAACGCACAGAGTCTTTTATACGTTCATCATGTTTAATAATTAAATAAATATCTTTTTTAGTCAGAGGAATTTCTTTTAGTAAATCAGGCAAGTCCTTCGACCTTATACCACTGACTTCACTAGGTTGTTTTAAGATATCTGGGTCTTGTTCTTCGAATTTAAAATCTACACCTTGTAAATTGAAATAAACCATAACCCTTCTGTTCAAAGAGTCACTATCATCATATAAAACAGTACCTTCTGGTAAAATATAATATTCTGGCAAAGTGCTATTTTTCGAATATTTACCTTCAAACGAATATATCTTTAAAGGTTTTTCTAAAACATGAATTTCGGGTGTTTTTGTGCGGTTCCAGAAGTAATAATTTAATAAGGACTGTATGATGAAAATTGAAATTAGTACGGTAATTAATAAATTCTTTTTCATATCCTCTTCTTATTAAAAAGATCTTTTATTATTTAACTACAAATTCATAGGTTTTAGTTAGCTTATCATCGCCTCGCCCATAAAAATATGTATTAATTACAATTTTGTATTTTCCTTTATATTTAGGAATACCTTCTATTTTTATGTGATTGTATCCATCTATATCATCTACTGGAGTAATTTGGAAACCCTGATTTTCTGGAATATTAGAAGTTAATTCAAAATGTTGTTCTGAGAGTTTACCACCTGTAATTTTAATAAATTGACTATATGACTTTCCTACATAAGCTACTGGGAGCTCATGTGGTTCAATCTTGTAATCGCTACTACACCCTAAAAAACTTGTCATTAAAAACAATATTATTAAGTTTTTAAAGTTCATCTTTATTTCTCTAGATTTCGGGCATAATTATAGCCAACCCATCCTAAATCTTTTAAAAAATTTTCCACCATTGCTTGTTTTTTCTCTGCTCTTCCGCATCTTTGATAGCTTTATTAATATTAGCTTCTATTTTATCTTTATTATTATCCCATATCTTATTTAATACCTGCTCAAGATCTTCTCTGCTCCATAAATGAAATAAGCCACTGCTTTCACCCATTGCTTCTATAATTTTTTCATGAACTTTCTGGTTATCATAATTTTTTATTTTTTTATTAAACATATCAACAACCAAATCATTGATATTTGGCTTTATGTCATTATAAAAATCTATTGTCGTATGATCTTCTAAATTATCATCTTGTATAACCCATTTAGGTACAGGTAAATACAGATTAGTAACAATGATTTCTATCCGTATAATATTTTTATAATACATAGTCCGCTGCGTACCATTAAATCGAATTGCTATTATTTTTTCTTCATCCCAAGATAATTCTTTCGTTAAATATGGAGAAGATTTTTCCTCTTTATGATTACTTTCTTGTTTAAAAAAATTAAATAGCATTGTTTTACCTCTTTTTAAAATACAGTCCAAGCAGTAAATGCTTCTAATTCTTTATCAAATGCATCTACCAGTTGATATGCAGCAATCCCCCCAATTGCACCACCAATGAGGATACCAATACCAGAACATATAGGTGATCCTGGACCACAAATTCCTCCTGCTATTGCTCCACCTGCCGCACCTCCTGCAATACCAGCACCAATAGAGGCGCCTTGTCTGTAAATTTCTTTTTCTTTATTTTCCGCGTTATAGATTTCATAGCCTGCATACGCAACAGAGAAAACTACAATTGCTCTTCCCCCCCATTTCATAAATGAGATTTTAGAATTAAACCCAGCATTCGTTTTCCCTGAACCTTTTAATATGCTGTAAAACACTCGGTTCTTTTGTGAATCATTAAGCGATTTAAAAATAGGGTTTCCTTGTTTTGCAGATGCCTTAACATAACTATCTATCGCACTACGCCCCTTACTTTTAAGCTCATCAAACAATTTGGGATTTTTCTCTTGTAATGCATAGTACTCCATGAATTCATCCATTGTTTTTGTGAGCAGTTTTTCTTTTTCTGCTATAGCACGCCCCACTGGTGAATTACGTTTTCGAATACCTTCTAATATTTCATTTCTTAAACTTGTTGCCTCTGATGCTGCTTCTTTTACTGTCATCTTTCCTTCTTTGACTAACTGAAGGTAGCGGTCACTCATCTTTTTCACTTCACGGATATAAATTTCACGTAGATGAGAATCATGAGCTAGGAAATTATTTCCAAAATAAACAGCAGTACCATTTAAACTATCTAATGCTATTTCAAGTTCATTTTTTACTTTAACAGGTACTTTATTAGTATCAGCCTGTTTTGTTGAGCCACTCGTTGTTTTTAATTGAAAAGTGGATTTATTAAACTCTCCATTTTCCAATGCAGGAACACGAATTCTCGCGAGCTTTGAGTTATTTAAAAGGAGTTCAATAAAAATTAGATCTAACTTGTTACATGGATAAACTCTCGTACATCCATTCGAATCAAGCTTACCTCCATAGTTCTGTTTTGTTGTCGTATTTGTAAAAATATAATTTAGCTTGGTCAGAATTTCTTTATTGTCGCAAAATACCTTTAAACGAGCAGTATAACTCACTCCTTTTCCTCCCTAGCTTCTACATCATACTTATGAACCATGAGGGTATATTTTTCTTCTTTATCCGACGAAGCGACACGCACAATTCCGTCTTTTGGAACACTACCAGTTCTAACATTACCGTTAGAGTCTATAAGGCTATATGTTGGTAAGCTTTCTAATGCCACATTATCAAGTTTATGACGAACATCAAATTCCAATATATACTTTCCATTAGGTGATGAGGGAAGATTAGGAAGATCGGTTGTTACTGTTTGACTGCCACTAAATTTATGCTGTCCAGCCTTCACTTCAAACTTACCGCCTGTCGTCATAAAAATGCCTGAACCGGTAATTTTGACTTGAGAGCCGCCTGCGGTGAGCACAATTTCTTTGGCTGCTGTCGCCTCAATTTTGTCTTCTGCTGAAATAATCTGAACAGCTTTACGAGCAATTAAATCTGCTCCGTCACCTTGCGCTTGTATCTCGACTTTTCCTTTGCCTGCATATAGTCTTGCGCCTTCTTGCGCTGCAAAAAGGCTGATTTTATTTTGCGCATGTGCAATCAAATTCTTTTGTGTAGACAGATTTATGCTGTCCCCAGCAGTTTGGTTTAGCTGCCCATCTGCGCTTAAGTGAATGTCTTCGTTACTGCTCAGCGCGATGCTATTTGGGCTCGCTAGCAGCATAATCGCCTCTTTAAAGGTTTTGGCTTTTGCGTTGTCTTGCTGCTCAAGTTTTTCAATAAAAGATTTTAGGTTTTCTAAATTTTCTAAAGGGTCAGTTTGCTGGTTTTTAGCAACTTCACTGAGAGCCTTGGCATTGTTAAGGCCACCGTCTATTTGTTGCTTGGCCTCATTTGCATCGAGGTGTACGCCTTGAGCTTGGTCCTGTTTGTGGGTACTAACAAGTAATCCACTGCCAGCTCTCACCGCACCCCACTGATCTGTTCTTAGCTCAAAACCTTCTCCACGGCCTTCGCTCTCTGCCTTGTCTTTTGGATGGCTTAAGTTACCCAAGTTGAGCTGGCTTGCCGCATGGCTGCTTTGTAGCTGGGCACTGATTTGGCCTGTGGTGTCATCAAAACGGAGTTGGTTAAAACCTTTGCCATCCACTTCTTCTGAACGAATACCACTGAGTTTTTTGGTATCAGGTAGCTGGCCTTTCTGATCGAATTGGGTGGGGTGACGTTCAGCTTCGTGAATGCTGCCCCCCACAAATGGACGGTCAATATTGCCGTCAAAGAAGTCGATCACCACAATCTCACCGACACGTGGCAAGAAACGGGCACCATAACCTGCGCCTGCCCACGGGGTCAGCACATCGACCCAAGCCGAGTCGGTGTCATTATCGTTACTGCCTGCTCCACCGTCATGACTATGGTCGTCAGCTCGAGTAAACAGGAAACGGACTTTAATACGTCCCCATTGGTCAACATGAATGCTTTCACCTTCCAGTCCCACCACTTTAGCTCGCTGCGGGTAAGCCGCGGGGCGATGCTCTAGCGGGTGATATTCAGGCACAGCTTTAACATTGCGACGAACCACGTTCAGCTCAGCAAAGTGGCGTTGCTCAGGATTTTGGCTGTCGAGTTGGGCTGCCTTGAGTTTGTCTTTTGGTAATAGTCGCTCAAGTTGCTGTTGTAATTCTTTCGGTAAATTATTCTGGTTATAGTAGTGCTTACTTAAGATTAGGAATTCTTTATCTGCACTGTCATGTTGGTCGAGTTCAGGATGGTCATTGAGTTCAAACCAGTAGCCCACCTGTGCATCACGGACGTTACCTGAAACGGTAAACTGTTTAGAACTCAGGTGATGGTAAGCATTGATGTGCTGGTTAAGTTGTTCAATCTGACTATTGCCTGAAGCTGTAGCTTGGTCTTCACCGTTTAAGTCCTGCATCCAAGCGGGGCTAACATGCCATGCATCTTCAAGGTTTAGGCTAGCATTATCATAGTGTTCACTGTGCTGCTGCGTGCCTTGTACGCTGCCGCTACCTTCTTCTTGTTGTAGGGCATCGGCTTGCCAGCGTTGCACATGAACAGAGGTCGGCTGTAAGCGGCGCTCAGCTTTAACTTGGGTAATGGTATCAAACTGTTCTGTGGCACTGCTGCGTTGGTAGCGGAGGCTACGGCGTTCAAGAGCTTGATAGTTTTGGTTATCGTCAATTAAACGCAACACTTGTGGCTGAATAGAAGCATTCGGGTCAGCGATAAAAAGCTGTGATTCATCGACCAACCAGTTAATGCCTTCACTACGCCACAAACGGGTTAAAAAGTCATAATCGCTTTCGTTTGACTGCATCACAAATGGACGCACATCGTAGTCTTTAGTTAAGCCAGATGTATCAAGCGTTAGGCTTGCGGCAAATAACGGGCTTTTACCCTGCCATTCTTTAAACAGAATTTCGCTAATATCCCGCACACTTTTATTCATAAACACGCGGCTATTACGGCGTTTATGCCAGAGTGCAGTTGGGTCTTTTAAAGTTAAATTATAAATGGTGAGTGAGCCGTCACTTTGCCCTTGGCTCGCTTCGGTAATAATGCCCGTGGTTCTAAAAAATTGGCCTGTGTCGGTGACTTGATCGACGGCAACCTGACAGCCAATAAATTGTTTTAATGCAATATGTGCGTTTGTCGACAGACACAGCAACTCAGCAACGCTGCCTTGGTTGAGCGTATGTTCGCCCTCGATGCGTTGCAAGAAGACTTGCTGATTTAAAGACTGATTTGAGAATTGGATATGAACAGCGCGATTTTGTGAAACAAGGCCTAAACGCTCCAATATACTCGACACACTCATCTGCATTTTTATTATCAATCAAACTTATATTTAGGCCGCATTTTAATTAAAAAAAGACTAATCTGTCTATCTATACTCATTTTCAAAATGTAACTAGTCTAAATATGCGGTTTTAGGTTAATTTCTTATTAAATAGGTATTTAAACCGTAAAATCAGATCATTTTAAAGCGCTATAAACCTACCAAATATATTTAATATTTTTCTTTTATATTCAAACAGATATTAAAGAAAACAACTACTCAAATTAATAAAATTCAGGATGAGATATGAAAATAAAAAAGTCTGGTTTTTATATATTTATGGTGATTTTCTCTCTTCATTCTTCAGCATTTGCTGAACCGAGCGTGGCCGATATTCAATATCGTGCAGAGCAAGGGCAATCCGTTGCTCAATATCATTTGGGGATGATGCTTTTAAGCGGCGAACAAGGTGTTGTTAAAAACTATGAGCAAGCGTTTAAATGGCTAACTATGGCTGATCAAAATGGAAGTATGGGGGCAAAATATAGTTTAGGGATGATGTATTACACAGGCACGGGCGTAGAAAAAGATGCCAAGCGCGCTTTTGATTATTTTACTAAGGCTGCGGCCAAGGACCATGCGAAAGCGCAATATAACTTAGGGGTGCTATATGACAGAGGTGAAGGAACCGCGCAAGATTATGGAAAGGCGTTTGAGTGGTTTAATCGTGCTGCCGAGCAAGGCTACCCGCCCGCAGAATATAATTTAGCTCATCTATATAAAAAAGGTCACGGCGTCTCACAAAGCGATGAGCAAGCACTTAAGTGGTACACCAAAGCGGCTGAGCACAATGAAAGCGATGCTCAGTACAACTTGGCCCAGATGTATTTAAATGGTGAAGGCACGCCGAAAAACCTACAACTGGCAAAGAAATGGTTTCAGCAAGCTGCAGATGCAGGCGATGTAGATGCGAAAGAAATGCTTAAAAGTTTAGAATAAGGTATTAAAACTTAATGTTTATCTAGCTCTAATAACTTACTAATTTCTTCACCATATAGCCATTTATTTAAAATATCTTCCGAACTTTCTAGGCCTACAATATCTAGAAAGCTTTCAAATGTAGTTGCCACTTGTTCTCGATCTTCTGTATCAAGCTTGTCAGGATCGATTTGGCTAATTCCATGAGCAAGAACATGTAAAAGTTCTGCCTTAGTTGGTTCATTCTTTTGTTGATAGAGTCCAATAAAAGCTTGTGCAGCATCAGCCACTTTTTGGTTCAAGCTCATACGTAATGTAGGATTTTGAACCCCTGTATATAGTTGTCCATCTCCAGCAAAATGATCTTGAGCTTTAAACTTTTCTAATTGTTGAATAACAATAGAGTTTGAATTTTGAATACTCATTTCTGTTTTATTGTCAGTTTTTTGGGCACAACCAACTTGTGAACTTAAGATGGCCATGACTAAAACCAAAAGCTTTTTCATAATTTTATTACTTTTATATTTGCCTGCATTAAATATAAACTAAATTAATTATGATTTTCTATATCTATGAAATTTTATTTTATTATTTATTTTTTCTAATTAAATACACATATTAATTCTATTATTTTTAAAACACCTTTAGCTTTATTATTAAATCAAAAATATTTTAAATATTAAATTGACGTAATTAAAATCACCAATTATTATTTCGTTGCTGGCCTACATTGCCAGACGGTTTTGACAGACCGTAACTCGTGGCGGATTATAGTTCTACTATGATTCGTTAGACCCTTGCGTCCCCTTTTCTTTGCGGTAGGACGGGAGGGGGACGCCCCGTGCGTGCTGGTTCTACGAGTCCAGTCTGTCAACCCCCTTTCGTTCTACCACCATAAATTAATTCGCGGTAATCTGGTGGTAGGACTCCATAAATTATAAGGAGTTGACCATGGCATTTTTCAAACTTACTTCCTCTTTAGATTAACTATTTTATTTATTTAAAATTTAGGCTTTCTATTATCTATTTTTTAAATTTATAAATTATTTTTATTTTAAAACTTTAATTATTATATTTTCCTAAATTTATGGGAGGATTAATTATTACCTAAAAATTATTTTAAACCTCAAAAAAAATTATATTTTTATTCTACTCATAGATATAAATCATTATGAGAATAATATGACAATTTATAAACCTATTTTGGCTTTAAGTTTCGTTCTAGGTAGCTATGGTTTTTCAGTTTGCAAAGTTCTGTTCTCCCACGGGACTTTGCCCCTACTTTTCTGAGCATCATGCAGCGGTGTGACAAAAGTAGTATGGGTTAAGCGTTTGGCTTGGCCCCTCTATCTCTGTGTTGCAATGGTTTATTACTTTAAATCAGCGCAAAAGATTAAAGTCTGTTGCTGCACAGAGGCCTAAAGAAGAATATTTTTAAGAAATTTGAACTCTTATAGTTTAGATATTTCTATACTCAGCTCGTTTTTAACGATAAAGTCATGTTTAATAAGTAGTATTTTTTAACATTAATATCATAGAGTTAATAAAAATGAGTTTTTATACAGAACTACAAGTCCGTTATACAGATTTTGACACGATTGATTTATCTACTGAAAAGCAGAATATCCTAGAAATATTAACTGAAGATTCAATCCACGAAGATGTTTATAATGCTTTAGTAGATGCCTTTTCTAATGGTCAGGCAGGCCTTAATGTCGATCCAGTTTATTGCCTAGAACTCATAGAAAAAATTACCGCTCTATTTCCAAATGCAAATTTTGAATGTCGAGGACTAGGAGAAGAGTACTTCTATACGTGGATCCTCTGTGTTGAAAATGGCCAGATTATTTTTAGTAGCAAGCCTTGGGAAACTGAAAATCCTTTTATATAAGAATAACCCTATCCATTTTTGTACGTTTTAACCTACAAACTTTTAGGGATTTTGCGGATTGGCGACACCCCTCTTTTTTCCTAATATGAACTCATACAGGAACAGGATGTTCCGGAACATAAAACAACAATAATAGGTTCAAGCACCAGGAGCGTGAGATACGACAGGAGTCATATCTAGCAACCAAATACGAAAAAGCTCGACAGGATGTCGGGCTTTTTTTATATCTAAATATTTAAAGGTTTAAAAATTTCTGGGAGGCTATCTATAAGAATATTAGGAATGTTGTTTGGATAAACAATCTCGTCAGTTTGGCTTAGTTCATCAAATGTCCACCAACGACTTTTACTAATCACAAGTTTTTCTTGTTCAGTCCAGTTTGCTGTATTCACTTCTTCATTTTTAATAAAAACAATAAAAAGTCTTTCATCAGAAATCACAATTTCCGCACTTGGTAACATCATTTCAAAATTGCGTGTTGCAACATGAGTGCCTACATTTTGTCGTACTACGCCCAACTCTTCATAAAGCTCTCGGCAAGCTGCTTGCTCGAAGGTTTCCCCTTCTTCAAGCCCGCCACCTACGGTTGCCCAATGTGATTGTCCAGCCAAAGCATCATTTGTATGAGTAAACTGAAATAACAGGATTTGATAATTTTCATTAAGAACTAATAGTCTTGAAGATTTTCTAATACGCATTTGATTTTTTCTTAAAGTAACAAGGTTGCTATTATTCATATTCACTTTAAAAAGTTAAATTATTTCTGAATGTACGTTTTATCCTACAAACTTTTAGGGATTTTGCGGATTGGCGACATCCTACTTTTTTCCTAATATGAACTCATACAGGAACAGGATGTTCCGGAACACAAAACAACAATAATAGGTTCAAGCATCAGGAGCGTGAGATACGACAGGAGTCATATCTAGTACCCAAATACGAAAAAGCCCAACAGGATGTTGGGCTTTTTTTATTGCTGTTTAAAAATATGTTTAGGCTAAACTTATAGAGGACTATGCGCCTGTTCTTGCTTTTTATGGCGGATCCAACGCACCACCCAAATAACCGCAATCAGCACTACTACCGCAACAAGTGCAGGCACTAACATGGCCGAAACCGAAAGTAAGATTGCTCCAATCCATTCACCTGTCGCGACAACAAAATTCCCTAAGCCACCCGTGGTTGCAGTTGAAACACCACGTGCAGCGACTGTACTCATTTGCACCACACCAGCCGTACCACCGCCCACAATAATCGCTGCCGCCCAACTGGCAAACTGAGACATTTCTCCGCTGCTAACCGCCATTGTCGCTAACGTACCTGCAATCATCGCCGCAGGAGTTGCGACTGTGTCTAAGGCATTATCGACCCAAGGAATATAATAAGCTGCAACTTCACACACCGTTGCCACGCCTAAAGCTAAACACACCGATGGTAGAGCTAACCACTCAAAGCCTTTTGATGGCTCAAACCATCCCATCATTGTTGCAATGCTCATGACCAACAATGGCACAAACACGCGAAAACCGCAGGCAGCGCTCAGGCCCACACCAATACATAAACCCAATATTGTTTCCATAACGGTTTCCTTTTTCATGCCCATCACGGGTCTTGTTATATAAGTCTTATTTTTAAATTAACAAAAAGCCCCATCGGGTGACAGGGCTTTTTGTTAAATGCGAACGCAAATATTATTTCATTCTTAACGTTTAAATTGGGTGCAGTAGCATTTCGTGCAAGGTGGTAAAGGGTCGGTATTAATTTCTAAAAACACTCTATGTCCGCACTGAGCACAGAAATAGAAGCCTGTTCCGGGTTTTTCGCCAGCTGTTACCATGATTACATTCCTATAATCGTATATATATTAAACAGGAATATAACCCACTTAAAGTGAATGTCAATTGTCCATTTCGCCCAATGATGATGGCATAAATGCAAAAAATGTTATTTGTACGATTTATCTTACACAGATTTAGGGATTTAGCGGATTGGATGTCCCCTGCTTTTTTTCTATGATGAACTCATACAGGAACAGGATGTTCCGGAACATAAAACAACAATAATAGGTTCATGCATCAGGATCATGAGATACGACAGGAGTCATATCTAGCAACCAAATACGAAAAAGCCCGACAGGATGTCGGGCTTTTTTTATTAGAATGGCTCTTTAACAAGTCATATTGCTATCATCTTTTTATAATGCTTCTCATAGCCAGCTACTTTGAAAAGTTCTGCAAAAGCATCACGAAAATCTTGATAATTAAACTCTTTAAAATCAAAAATATTTTGCCCTAAAGAATGTGACTCCCGATTTATATATCTATAAAAAGCTTGGTATCTATTTGAGCTCAATTCTCCCAGTTGGAAAAAATTATTTAAATCCTTTTTTTCAACAAAATTAAAGAAATACTCAATTACATTCCTCATGCAATTCGCAATTAAGGCCGCTGGTTGCTGACTATCTCTTATGATAAACCAATAAGCTTGATAATCATTTTGAATTTCTTCATATTTCATAGGAATAAAAGCACTTCCTGTATCATTCTTTACTAGTCGAAACAGACTTTGAGTTTCCTTCCTAACATCATGATTAGTCTCAGTAACTTCATAGAAAAAATATAAACTATGAGTTAAAATAAAAACTTGTTCATATTTATAGTTCCATGCAGTTTCACTACAAGAAGTTTCAGGATTTACTCTAGTACTTTTCTTTCCGAAAAATTCATTTTTAATCAATCTTCCAACATTAAAAACATATATATGAGACAAGCTGGAAATTGGATCATCAATAACAATTATTTTCTTTGTACTTGTTGCTGTTACTTCCTTCTTTCCTCTACATAATTCGAGAAAATAAAGAAAACTAATAATCATTTTTTCGCCTTCACTCAAAGAGTGAAAAATTCTATCCTCTTTGTCTCCCCTTACTATTTTATAGAAATTATCAGAATATTTTTTAATCTCAAAATCATTAATTCCCAACTCAATTAAACCATTTTTTATATTTTCAATTGCTCCCTCAATATTTACTGTCTTTTTTTGTTGCTCAGAAATAATTGTTTTTTGTATATCAATTTTTTTTAAATTCTGTCTTATATTCTCTTCTATTTTTTCTATTTTTGATTGCGATATTAATTTTTTAGCCTTAAATGAACTAATAGTGAGATCATACTCCCAACACATTATTTCCCAAAAAGATTTTCTTATATTTGCTTTTACTACTTCTTTTTGTTCAATATTTTTATTATGTTCATTAACAAGTATGTTAATTCCCATAATAACTTTATTTAATTCTTCAAGAGCTTCTACAGAACTTTTCAGAGCAACTGAAATACTTGGATTCTTGATTTTATCTTCAATAATCTTATGATTATTTTCAATAATTTTTATAAATTCATGATATCTAATCTCGAAATCTTTGCTATATACTTCAAACTTTGGATGTGATTCAAAAGTGGATTTATTAGGGATAGATTGAATTTCTTGTGAATAAGTTTTAAATAAATAATTCAAAGCTACTATATCCGCTTCATAAGAAGCATCAAAATAACTTTTTATATTTTCTATTAATATATTTGAGATCGTCTTTTCTTGACAAAATGGACAATTCAAATTTTCATTCAAGTTATCTTGAGGTATATATTTTAATCCTGCCTTTACCCAGTCAGAGTTACCAAGCATCTTGATGAGTTGTGAAACGGTACTATTTTCATTACCTACGATATGTTTACTAAATAAAGATTCAATCTCTATATTTTGAGATGAAAAATTAATTTTAGGTAAGCTTAGATACTTCTGTGGGTTATCACCTGAAATAGATTGAAAATCATTTTTTAAATCATCAATACTTTTTTGAGGTTTTATAGTTGGTTTACTTAAACCTAAAAGATAATTAAATAAACTATCTTTTGAACCTTTGTAGCCGTCTAAACAGAATTCAAGAACCCTGTCACCACCACTATAATCATTTTTTATTTTCCAAACCGTTTCTTTTGCAGCATTTTGCTCTTGAACTATTATTCTTTTCTCATCCTCAAGTTCACTTTTTTGTTTTTCTACTTCATCTTTAAGTTTTTGAATTTCTTTCAAAGCATTAGAAATCTTAGTTTCAGCCTCTTTATTCTATTTTGAAAGAGTAAAAATCCCTTTTAAATTTTCAACTTCAAAAAAGTTTTCTTGAATAAAATTTTGATTATATACAAGAACTTCATGATCATCTTCCAAACCATCTATCGAACAATCTTTATATTTCGGATCTACCCTTTGATGAAAAAAATTTGAAAAAGTACTTTTACCTGCACCATTTAAACCATAAATAAGATTTATCTTTTTATCAGTTTCTAAAGTAGCATTACTTTTATAGCTTGCAACATTTTTAAGATTTATTAATCTAATCATTGTTTATCCATTTACAATAAAAAACCCCATCATCAAGATAGGGCTCTTTTGAATAATTTTCAATCAGTTATAGACTAAATATTAAGCCACTTGGCCTTCTAAAAAGTCTTGCGCAAAACGCTGTAATACACCGCCTGCTTCATATACAGAAACTTCTTCTTCTGTATCTAAACGGCAAGTCACAGGCACTTCAAGAATCTCTTCTTTACCATCCGCTGTAGCACGTTCAATCACTAAAGTTAAAGTCGAACGCGGCGCAATATTACCAATCACGCTATAAAGCTCTGTACCATCTAGTTTTAAAGTCTTACGGTTTACACCCGGTTTAAACTCAAGTGGTAACACGCCCATACCCACCAAGTTAGTACGGTGAATACGCTCAAAACCTTCTGCCACAATTGCTTCAACACCTGCAAGGCGTACACCTTTCGCAGCCCAGTCACGGCTTGAACCCTGACCGTAGTCAGCACCCGCAATAATAATTAACGGCTGCTTGCGGTTCATGTAGGTTTCAATTGCTTCCCACATGCGCATCACTTCACCTTCTGGCTCTACACGCGCTTTTGAACCTTGCTTAATGGTGCCGTCTGAGCGAACCACCATTTCGTTATAGAGTTTCGGGTTGGCAAATGTTGCACGTTGTGCAGTCAAATGGTCACCACGGTGCGTTGCGTATGAGTTGAAGTCTTCTTCTGGTACGCCCATTTTGTGAAGGTATTCACCCGCAGCCGAGTCCATCAAAATCGCATTTGAAGGCGACAAGTGGTCGGTGGTGATGTTGTCACCCAAAATCGCAAGCGGACGCATGTTCGCCAAAGTACGTGGTGCAGCCAATGCCCCTTCCCAATATGGTGGACGGCGGATGTAAGTACTTTGCGGACGCCAGTCGTAAAGTGGGCTTTTCGCTTGCTCAACTTCGCCCAAGTCAAACATTGGAATGTAGACTTTACGGAACTGTTCAGGCTTTACGGCTTGCTTAACTAACGCATCAATTTCAGCGTCAGATGGCCAAATGTCTTTGAGGTAAATCGGGTTACCGTCTTTGTCATGACCTAACGCATCTTTTTCGATGTCAAAACGAATCGTACCTGCAATTGCATACGCTACGACAAGCGGTGGAGATGCCAAGAACGCTTGTTTTGCATAAGGATGGATACGACCATCGAAGTTACGGTTACCAGAGAGTACTGCTGTTGCGTACAAGTCACGATCGATAATTTCTTGTTGAATGACTGGATCTAACGCACCCGACATACCGTTACACGTCGTACAAGCGTAAGCCACAATACCAAAACCAAGTTGTTCTAAGTCTTTTAGAACGCCTGCTTCTTCAAGGTAAAGTGCAGCCGCTTTTGAACCCGGTGCAAATGATGATTTCACCCAAGGTTTACGAACCAAACCTAGCTCATTTGCCTTACGTGCCAACAAGCCTGCCGCCACGGTGTTACGTGGGTTAGAAGTGTTGGTACATGAAGTAATTGCAGCAATAATGATTGCGCCATCTGGCATTAAGCCATCAGAACGGTTTTCAACAACACCCGCAATACCTTTTTCTTTTAGGTCGGCAGTTGATACACGTGCATGCGGGTTTGATGGACCAGCAATGTTACGTGTGACTGTCGATAGGTCAAAACGAAGTACACGTGGGTACTCTGCTTTGGTCATGTCAGACGCCCAAAGGCCGATTTCTTTTGCGTACTGTTCAACCAATGCGACTTGAGTATCTTCACGGCCTGTTAGACGTAAGTAGTCGATCGTGTTTTGGTCGATGTAGAACATCGCAGCCGTAGCGCCATATTCTGGAGTCATGTTCGAAATGGTTGCACGGTCGCCTACAGACATGCTGTCAGCACCTTCACCAAAGAACTCAAGGTAAGCACCCACTACGCGCTCTTTACGCAAGAACTCTGTTAGAGCAAGTACGATATCCGTTGCAGTAATGCCTGCCTGACGCTGACCTACAAACTCAACACCAATAATGTCTGGTAGACGCATCCAAGATGCTCGGCCTAACATTACGTTTTCAGCTTCTAAGCCACCAACACCCACAGAAATTACGCCCAAAGCGTCTGTATGTGGTGTGTGTGAGTCTGTACCGACACATGTGTCTGGAAATGCCACGCCATCACGCGCCTGAATGACCGGAGACATTTTCTCTAGGTTAATCTGGTGCATAATACCGTTCCCCGCAGGGATCACATCGACATTTTTAAATGCGGTTTTAGTCCACTCAATAAAGTGAAAACGGTCTTCGTTACGGCGGTCTTCAACAGCACGGTTTTTAGCAAAAGCGTCTGGGTCAGCACCACCGTATTCCACTGCTAAAGAGTGGTCAACAATAAGCTGAGTCGGTACAACTGGGTTGACTTTAGATGGGTCACCACCTTTGTCAGCAATCGCATCACGCAAACCTGCAAGGTCAACCAGTGCAGTTTGACCTAGGATGTCATGACACACTACGCGCGCAGGATACCAAGGAAAGTCTAAGTCCTGACGGCGCTCAATTAACTGCGTTAAATAAGCAGTTAAATTCTCGGCATCGGCACGGCGTACCAATTGCTCTGCAAGTACTTTAGAGGTGTAAGGCAGTTTTTCGTATGCGCCTGGCTGAATATCTTCAACGGCTTGACGCACGTCGTAATATTCAAGCTGGGTGCCTGCCAGCGGCTTACGGTATTTAGTGTTCATTAACCACGCTCCGCCAATGGTTTAAATTCAAGATTTTCAGGGCCTGTGTAGTTCGCGCTTGGACGAATGATTTTGCCGTCTTGGCGTTGTTCAATCACGTGCGCTGACCAACCTGCTGTACGTGCAATTACGAATAATGGTGTGAACATTGCAGTTGGAACACCCATTAAGTGGTAGCTCACCGCACTGAACCAGTCGAGGTTCGGGAACATGTTTTTCACTTCTTTCATCACTGCTTCTAAACGCTCAGCGATGAGGTACATTTTGGTGTTCTCTTGTGCTTGCGCTAAGTCATGTGCAACTTTCTTGATGACTTCGTTACGTGGGTCAGAAACTGTATATACAGGGTGACCAAAACCGATCACAACTTCTTTATTTTCAACACGTTTACGGATGTCAGCTTCTGCTTCGTCTGCGTTGTCGTAACGTTGTTGAATCACGAATGCAACTTCGTTTGCACCACCGTGCTTAGGTCCGCGAAGTGCACCAATACCACCTGTAATTGCCGAGTACATGTCAGAGCCTGTACCTGCAACCACACGTGAAGTAAATGTTGATGCGTTGAACTCGTGCTCAGCATACAAAATAAGAGAGGTATGCATTGCTTGAATCCATTCTTCAGATGGTTTTTCGCCATGAAGTAAATGTAAGAAATGCGCTGCAATTGAGTCGTCATCTGTTTCAACTTCAATACGACGACCGTTATTGCTGAAGTGATACCAATAAAGCAGCATTGAGCCTAGGCTTGCCATTAATTTATCAGCAATATCTTTTGCGCCAGCTTCGTTGTGGTCTTCGTGTTCTGGTGTTAAACAACCTAGCACTGAAACACCTGTACGCATCACGTCCATTGGGTGTGCAGACGGTGGTAATTGTTCAAGTGCAGTTTTAAGTGCTGCAGGTAAGCCACGAAGTGCTTTTAATTTTGCTTTATACGCTTTGAGTTCAGCTTTGTTTGGTAATTTGCCATGTACAAGCAAGTGAGCAACTTCTTCAAACTGGCTACCTGCTGCAAGGTCAAGAATGTCATAGCCACGATAGTGCAAGTCGTTACCGCTACGTCCTACGGTACACAGTGCTGTGTTGCCTGCAACTTGTCCGCTAAGTGCAACTGATTTTTTTGGTTTGAAGCCTGTTGTTGTTTCATTTGAGCTCATAAGATTGTCCTTTCCTATCTATTTAAATTATTTGGGAAACACGGCATATGTACCGTGTTTTACTTCTTATTTCTTTTTAGCAAATGCGTTGTCTAAGTAGTCTTCAAACGCATAGTAGTTGATGCGTTCATACAACTCTTTACGCGTTTGCATAATATCAACCACGTTCTTTTGAGTGCCTTCTTTACGTAAGGTTTCATACACAGTTTCGGCTGCTTTGTTCATGGCACGGAAAGCAGAAAGCGGATAAAGCGCAAGGCTTACATCGGCAGATGCTAACTCTTCAGTGGTAAACAGTGGTGTAGAACCAAACTCAGTAATATTTGCCAAAATCGGTGCGCCAGTCTTCTGAGCAAATTGCTTGTACATATCAAGCTCAGTGATTGCTTCAGGGAACAACATGTCTGCACCCGCTTCAATGTAGGCACCCGCACGGTCAATTGCAGCTTGTAAGCCATCTACTGCCAATGCATCGGTACGTGCCATAATCACGAAGCTGTCATCACCACGCGCATCAACCGCTGCTTTAATACGGTCAACCATTTCTTCTTGAGTCACAATGGCTTTGTTCGGACGGTGACCACAACGTTTTGCGCCCACTTGGTCTTCAATGTGCATTGCCGCAGCACCAAACTTGATAAGTGCTTTTGTAGTACGAGCAATGTTAAATGCAGAAGCACCAAAACCTGTGTCGGCATCGACCAATAATGGAAGGTCACATACATCAGTAATACGGCGTACGTCGGTCAACACATCATCAAGGTTACTAATTCCCAAATCAGGTAAGCCTAAAGAACCAGCGGCCACACCACCACCTGATAAGTAAATCGCTTTATAACCTGCACGTTTTGCCAAAAGTGCATGATTGGCGTTAATGGTTCCAACCACTTGTAATGGCTTTTCTTGGGCTACTGCATCGCGAAATAGCTGACCTGCGGATTGTTTAGCCATTGTTATGTTCTCCTTGTGCTTGTAGCAGTGTTTGCTCAATAATTTTGTAAGAAGCATTGATATGTCGATGCATGAGCAGCTCGGCAAGTTCACCATCGCCTTCTGCAATTGCATCTAAAATACGGATATGTTCGTCCCAAGCTTTGCTCGGTCGATCGGGTGTGTTTGAAAACTGAATTCGGTACATACGGATGAGGTGATAAAGCTCATCACACAGCATTTTTTCTAGGGTTTTATTGCCACTACTTTTGATAATGCAGTAGTGAAAATCGTCCTGCCCTTCTTGCAAGTAATATCCTTTACCTGCTTTAAAGTTTTCATCTTCGGCATGCATACGCAAAACATCACGTAGTGCCAAGATTTGCTTTTTATCAATATGCTGTGCCGCAAGTTTGCAGGCCAAACCCTCTAAAGACGCACGAATCTGGTAAAGCTCTTTAAACTGTTGCAGTGAAAGCGAAACCACGCGCGCGCCCACATGTGCAGTTCGCTCAACCAAACGTTGCCCTTCAAGGCGATGAATCGCTTCACGCAATGGCCCACGACTAATGCCATAAGTGCGCGCCAGTTCAGGCTCAGAAATTTTGCTACCTGCCGGAATTTGACCCAAAACAATCGCCGTCTGTATTTGTTTAAATACATTCTCGGTCAGTGTTCTTCCCTGACTTTGTAATGGCTCTGGTGCGAAGGTCAAATCTTGCATATTGTCGACAATTTTTAATCAATTATGAGTTTTATAGCGGTATGAATGAAAAAAATCAAGGTGATTGTTGACACTTTACAGAACGCATCAGGTCAATTTTTATCGTTTGACCTGTTCTCTCACCTTATATTTAAACCACTAAACCACTTGCCAATTAGTATTTATAAAACAGATATTTAATATTATTTTACCTATAGTTTTATGGCACTTCTTTAGCTGCTTTTCGACCGCTAATCTTTTGTTTCAAACTTTAGTCTACAACCAATGTATTACAGCAAGATTGTAGACAATCTGCTTGAATGAAAGCATGAGTTATAAATTAGTATCTATTTACCGTAATTTCTTTTAAATCTTTTTATCATTTTCATCCAGAAAATATCGATATTAGTGAAATTATCAGGTGCTTCACGGTAGCTTTATTGATACATTATTGAACATCGACATAGTTGTGGCGTATTTTTCGAGACAGAAAAAACCCAGCACTATGCATATTGTTGAATGAAAGGACTTTTTTGATGTTTCAACATATCCCCCCATACGCAGGCGATCCAATTCTCTCTTTAATGGAACAGTTCAACGCTGATACTCGTTCTGGAAAAGTGAACTTGAGTATTGGTCTTTATTATAACGAAGACAGTATTGTTCCTCAGTTAGAGACCATTATTGAAGCGCAAAAGCGTATCGAGCCTAAAAACGGTAAAACCAAACTTTATTTGCCAATGGAAGGCTTCAAACCTTACCGTGAAGCAATTCAAGCACTTTTATTTGGTGCAAACAGCCCAGCAGTTAAAGCTGGCCGTGCTGTAACCATCCAAACGCTTGGTGGTTCAGGTGCATTAAAAGTTGGTGCGGACTTCTTAAAAACTTACTTCCCAAATTCTGACGTTTGGGTAAGCCAACCAACTTGGGACAACCACGTTGCGATTTTCAATGGCGCTGGTATCAAAACTCATTTCTACCCATATTTCGATAACGAAACACGTGGTGTAGATTTTGACGGTATGCTTTCTACACTTAAAACTTTGCCTGAGCAAAGCATTGTGTTGTTGCACCCATGCTGCCACAACCCAACGGGTGCTGACTTAAACCCAGCGCAATGGGACCAAGTAATTGCAGTATTAAAAGACCGTAACCTTATTCCATTCCTAGACATCGCTTACCAAGGTTTTGGTGACGGTATGGAAGAAGATGCGTATGCAATTCGTGCTTTAGACCAAGCGGGTCTAAACTTCATTGTGAGCAACTCGTTCTCTAAAATCTTCTCTTTATATGGCGAGCGCGTTGGCGGCTTAACTTTCGTATGTGACGATGCAGAAGCTGCTCAGTGCACATTCGGTCAGTTAAAAGCGACTGTACGTCGTATTTACTCTAGCCCTCCTACTACAGGTGCTTGGTTAGTTGATGAAGTGTTAAATGACGCTGAACTTAACCAACAATGGCAAGGTGAAGTGAAAGAGATGCGTGAGCGTATTATTAAAATGCGTAGCATCTTGAAAGACGAGCTTACTAAAGCATTACCAGACCGTGACTTTAGCTACCTTGTAAACCAAAAAGGTATGTTCAGCTACACAGGTTTAACTGCTGAGCAAGTTGATATCTTGCGTGAAGAATATGCAATCTACTTAGTACGTAGTGGTCGTATTTGTGTAGCAGGTTTAAACATGAACAATGTTTACACTGTTGCTAAAGCAGTTGCAGAAGTACTTGCTAAATCTGTAGAAGCTGCATAAGACATCTGTAAAAAAAGGCGCTTCGGCGCCTTTTTTTATGTCTCAATATTACGATTTAGCCTTGCCCCAATACTTCAGTTTTGAGGTATGCCCAATCCCCACATTAAAGCTATTGGTTGGGTCGAGTTTTTGGTAGAAGTTCGCTAAGGCAGGTTTGGCAATGTAGAGATGCCCGACATTATGCTCTGCTGGATATTCAGCACGGCGCGCATCGAGTAATTTCCACATTTGATGTTCCATTTCTAAAGGGTCATTGCCCTTTTTAAGAATATAGTCCTGATGGAACACATGACAAAAGAAATGCCCATAATAGAGTTTATGGATAATTTTCTTTTCCATCTCGGCTGGCAGTTGCTCTACCCATTCGCGGTCATTACGACGTAACGCAATATCAAGCGCGACAATATCTTCAACTTCACTACGGTGCGTATCGCGATAACGAATAGCCGCCCCTGCAATCGCAAAACGGTGTAAGAACGCTTTTCGCCCTTCTTCTTCGCTACATACGAAATAGCTGCCTGACGGATGCACTGCAAAATATTCTTTTAAAAACTGCTCAGTCTGTGCTTTCGAATTATTTTCGACACGTAAAACTAAATGGTGCTCATAACGATCTCGATATTCGGTCATACGCTTCGGCAAATGACTCGGTAAAAAGAAGGTAATGGCCTGCAAAATATGATCTGTTAAGCCTTTAATTTTAAATTTTTCTAAAAAGCCATCAACTTTATCTTTCATCGCAAAAGCTTTTGGAACATTGGCTGTGCCAAATTTCTCAATAAATAAGAATGTGTCTTTTCCGTACTTTTCACCAATTAAGTAGGCATCTCGGTGAATATACTCACCCGCAATCGGCAAGCTTGGTAGTGAGGTCAGTAAGTAACGACGAATCGCTGTTAAATCATCGGCATCATTAGTACCAATATAAAAAACATTGCTCTCTACTTTTTCATAAGTATCAAGGCGTACAGCAAACACACAGACTTTACCTGCCGAACCCGATGCCTCAAACAAACGTGATGGATCTGCATTAAAACGAGCAGGCGTATCTGCATCAACTTGAGTCACATCATGCGCATAGCGATGGTCCGATGCCTGCTTTTCACTATCATCTAAAATATCTACAGCTTGGTATTGCTGTTTCTCTAAACGAGTCAAAATCTCTTCAGGAGTCGAGCCTAAATTCACCCCTAAATGGTTCACCAGTTCTAACTGACCAGTAGCGTTCACCTGAGCATATAACGCCAGTTCAGTATAAGCCGGTCCACGGCGTACCAACGCACCACCAGAGTTATTACAAACACCGCCTAGTACTGATGCCCCAATACAAGATGAACCAATCACCGAATGAGGTTCACGGTCATAGCCCTTTAAAATTTGCTCTAAATTATCTAAGGTCGCACCCGGTAAACAAATCACTTGCTTACCGTCACGAATGACCTGAATGCCCTTTAAGCGGCGCGTACTCATGACCAACACAGGACGATCATAATCATCGCCATATGGCGTTGAACCACCAGTGAGTCCTGTATTTGCTGCCTGCATAATCACAATACAGTCTGCATCAATTGCAGCCTGCAACACTTGCCATTGCTCTAGCAAGGTACCCGGCACCACCACAGCAAGTACTTTCCCCTCACCAAAACGACGACCTTGACGATATTGACGCGTACTTTGGTCATCGGTCAAAACATAAGAACGCCCTACAATATTTTGTAAGCGTTCGATCACTGCTTGAGGAGAAAATGTTTGCATGATGGTTTCCTTTTGGTCATCCATTTATAAAATTAGACCAACACGACGGGATCTTACCGTTTGTAATTTATAATTTAATTAGCTCATTCTCTAATGGGAATCAGCCCTATATTTACTATCGTGGTTGGCGGCAGGGATGCCGCCTGTTGAGCAACTGTACAAGGAAGTACGGTTTGCTCAACAAAAGGTTTTTGGTTACTTTTGACCTTTCAAAAGTGACAAATGCCTATATGTAAAACATTAGCAAATCACCAAATTCTGAGGCTGTGCTTATTGCTTCACTTAAAAAGTTATTTCTTAAAAACCTTGTTTCATCGCTTGCACTAAACAATCCGCATTAATATCCGAAATCGACTTAGCACCCGTCAACGTCATCGCAACACGCATTTCTTTATCAATCAAATCAAGCAAGTTCGACACCCCTTGCCCACCTGCTGCTGCCAAGGCATAAACAAATGCACGGCCAAGTAAAACCGTATCGGCACCGAGCGCTAACATACGCACCACATCTAAACCATTACGAATGCCTGAGTCAGCCAAAATTGCTAAGTCCCCTTTGACGGCATCAGCAATTGCAGGCAATGCACGAGCAGACGACATCACGCCATCTAACTGACGACCGCCGTGATTTGATACCACAATGCCATCTGCACCAAAACGCACCGCATCTTTGGCATCTTCAGGATCTAAAATGCCCTTAATCACCATTGGGCCATCCCAAAATTCACGAATCCACTCAAGGTCTTTCCATGAAATGGATGGGTCAAAGTTCGAGCCTAACCAGCCGATATAATCTTCAAGCCCAGTTGGTTTACCTAAATATTTAGAGATGTTACCCAAGTCATGCGGACGCCCCATTAAACCGACATTCCACGACCAATGTGGATGGAACATAGACTGCATATAACGGCGCATCGCAGCATTTGGTCCACTCATACCCGAATGAGCATCACGGTAGCGCGCACCCGGCACAGGCATATCTACGGTAAATACCAGTGTTGAGCAGCCTGCTGCTTTTGCACGTTCCAAAGCATTACGCATAAAACCACGATCACGTAATACATATAATTGGAACCACATAGGGCGATTAATTGCAGGTGCAACTTCTTCAATCGGACACACTGAAACCGTTGAAAGTGTAAATGGTATGCCCTTTTTATCGGCTGCCATTGCGGCTTGCACTTCACCACGGCGTGCATACATACCTGTTAAACCTACAGGCGCCAATGCAACTGGCATCGATAGCGTTTCATTAAACAGTTTTGTCTCTAAACTTAACGCTGACATGTCATTCAGCACACGTTGACGCAATGCAATTTCTGACAAATCTTGTACGTTACGCTTTAAGGTATATTCCGAATACGCTCCACCATCAATGTAGTGAAATAAAAATGGAGGTAAGCGACGTTGTGCCGCAGCACGATAATCATTGCCAGAAGAAATAATCATTTTGAATCAACTCTATTTAAACGATTTGCACGTTTCTGGCGAGCTTCATCTTCATCCAGAGAACGCACATGGTTAATCACAAATTCAATATGACCGCAGACAGCTTGGCGTGCGGCCTCGGGATCTTTACGATCAATAGCATCCATCACCTGAAAATGCTGCTCGCTCAGCAAGTCACCATTTACAGGGTCGTTATAAACTTTCTTACGCCCTAATAAGACGTTGTATTGCAGCAAATCAAACAGGCTACGCATCATTTGAATCAGCACCACATTGTGAGATGCTTCAGCAATCGCTAAGTGGAACTCAGCATCTGCCACCGCAGCTTGCGCCGAGTCACCCGCATTTTGATGGCGACTAATTTCATTAAAATAATGATGGATTTTGGCGCGATCTTCAGGCGTTGAGCGTAATGCGGCATACCAAGCAGTACCACCCTCAAGTAATAACCGCGCCTCTTGCACATCGAAACGGTAGAGTGGATCTTCTTCAATCAGGTTGCTAATCGGGTTCACAATCAGTTGCTGTGGCCACTGTTCAGGTAACTGCTGAATATAAGTCCCATCGCCGCGGCGGCTACTGAGCACCCCTTGACTATTGAGCTGTTGAATTGCCTCACGCAAAGACGGACGAGAAACCCCTAAGCTAGTTGCAAGCTGGCGCTCGGCTGGCAAGCGGTCACCTTTTTTCATGTGCCGCTCTTGAATTAATGCCTGCAATTTCATGACCACTTGATCGGAGATTCTCATCGCGTTTCCTTCACTGGAGTTATGGAATCATCCACGGAACCAGATAAGCCTGAACCGTAATAATGATGCCAACAAAGACAGTGAATATGATGCTATGTTTTACCGTGAAACGGAACAAGTCAGACTCTTTTCCAACTAAGCCCACCGCTGCACAAGCAATGGCAATCGACTGCGGAGAAATCATCTTCCCTGTTACGCCACCACTGGTATTAGCAGCCACCAATAACACTTCGGGAATACCAATTTGCTGCGCTGTGGTCGCCTGTAAAGCCGAGAACAAAGCGTTTGAAGAGGTATCTGAACCCGTAAGGAATACACCAAGCCAGCCCAAAAATGGTGAGAAGAAAGTAAACGCATGACCCGTATGCGATAGAGCCAAAGCCAATGTTGCAGATAAACCTGAATAGTTCGCAATAAAAGCAAATGCCAACACCATACCAATCGAGTAAATCGGTGTTTTCAGCTCATTGAGTGTTTCACCAAAGGTCGTTACAGCTTCACTTGCTTTCATTTTTAAGAAAATAGCAGTGATGATTGCAGCAATAAAAATTGCAGTACCGGTTGCAGAGAACCAATCAAACTTATAAATCGCTTCATATGGCTTCATCTCTGCCACAATTGGTGGCATTTTTTCGACCAATTTATGCAAATACGGTACTTCAAGTTTAAAAATCCAGTGCTCAAGAGCACCATCTTTTGCAAATAATGCTTTAAATGGCTTAACACTCCAGATGGTGACCATGACTGTTAAGATGGCAAATGGAGACCATGCCTTCACAATTTTTCCAATGCTATAACTTTGAACCGTAGTAGGTTGCTGAGTCAAAGTTTGACCCGCTTCAGGTTCAAAGCGGAAAATATGTTTTGGTTTCCAAACCCGAAACAATAAAGTTAAGCTCACCAATGACGCAATTGCAGCGGTAATATCTGGTAATTCAGGACCAATAAAGTTAGATGTAAGATATTGGGCAATCGCAAAAGCTCCACCACCCACTAATACAGCAGGCCAAGTTTCCTTAACACCACGCCAGCCATCCATAATCGCCATGATCCAGAACAGCACAATAATGACTAAAAATGGCAACTGACGACCAACCATCTGGCTAATTTCCATGGTCTCTACACCAGAAACCTGCCCCGCCACAATAATTGGAATACCCATTGCACCAAATGCCACTGGCGCTGTATTTACAATTAAACATAAACCAGCAGCGTAAAGTGGCTTAAAGCCTAAACCAACAAGGAGTGCAGCGGTAATTGCGACAGGAGCACCAAAGCCAGCCGCCCCTTCAAGGAAAGTACCAAATGCAAAACCAACCAATAGCATTTGCAGACGTTGGTCTTCGGTAATCGACAAAATGCTTGAACGAATAATCTCAAACTGACCTGTTTTTACCGAAATTTTGTATAGAAAAACTGCCCCGATAATAATCCATGAAATTGGCCATAGACCGTAGAAGAAACCGTAAATGATTGACGCAAAGGCCATTTGACCCGGCATTTGATAGAAAAAGAGCGCAATCAATAATGCAATAATGACTGTGCCTGTACCAGCAATACTGCCTTTTAAACGAAAAACAGCCAATGCTAAAAAGAAGAAAATAATCGGGATTAATGCAACCGCACTGGACAGCCAAATATTATTTAAAGGGTCATAAAGTTGTTGCCACATATTGAGCATTGTCATCTCCTTGAAATGCCGGGGCGAATTTTTTTACCTTAAATTCTTAAACATTTAACACAATTGGTATGACCAATTAAAAATTAAGTGCAAATGTTGTTCCTTAAACCACAGACCGCATCATAAACACAGATATTGGTAAGATCAATCATTAAATAATTATCATAATTGGTAAGACCAATAGTGCTAAGTAAAATCAAGCTCTTTCTAATTTAGAAATTTTCTTATTAGACTAAAGTCGTAAAAAACTTTCTTATAAAATTAAATATGACTTACAGAAATGAAGTGAAAAATTTGAATATAAAAACTATAAACATACCAATTTGATGATCTATGTATAATGTGCGTACAACTCAAACCACATGTATTGAATTGAATAATGACTACTTTAACGTGTTTTAAAGCTTATGATATCCGAGGCAAACTCGGCACCGAATTGAATGAAGAAATCGCCTATAAAATTGGCCGCGCTTACGGACAAATCTATAAACCAAAGACTGTGGTTGTAGGTTGTGATATTCGTCTAAGCAGTGAGGCTTTAAAACAAGTGACCATCCGCGGGTTAAATGATGCGGGTGTCAATGTTCTTGATTTGGGCATGACAGGTACTGAAGAAGTTTACTTCGCCGCTTTCCATTTAGATGTACAAGGCGGTATCGAAGTTACTGCTAGTCATAACCCAATGGACTATAACGGTATGAAATTGGTTCGAGAAAATGCTCGTCCAATTAGTGCCGATACAGGTTTAAAAGAAATTCAAGCTTTAGCAGAAACTAATAACTTTGAAGAAGTTAGCCAAAAAGGTACAACGCAAAGTTATAACATTTTGCCTGAGTTCGTTGATCACTTAATTACCTATATTGAACCAGCAAAAATCCGCCCACTTAAGTTAGTGGTAAACGCTGGTAATGGGGCTGCGGGTCACGTCATTGATGCGATTGAAGAAAAATTTAAAGCGCTTAACGTACCAGTTGACTTTATTAAAATTCACCATGAAGCAGATGGTACGTTCCCAAATGGGATTCCTAACCCAATTTTAATTGAAAACCGTGACAGTACTCGAAATGCTGTTCTTGAGCATAAAGCGGATATGGGAATTGCTTGGGACGGCGACTTTGACCGCTGTTTCTTGTTTGATGAAAAAGGTCAGTTCATTGAAGGCTACTATATTGTTGGTCTACTGGCTCAAGCATTCTTGATTAAACAATCAGGCGAGAAAATTGTGCATGACCCACGTTTAGTGTGGAATACGTTTGATATCGTCTATGAATACAAAGGCATTGCCGTACAATCAAAATCTGGTCATGCATTTATTAAAGACGTTATGCGTGAACACAATGCTGTATATGGCGGTGAAATGAGTGCCCATCACTATTTCCGTGACTTTGCTTACTGCGACAGCGGCATGATTCCTTGGTTACTCACTGTTGCCCTACTTTCTGAAACGGGAAAATCACTTTCAACACTCGTTGAAAATATGGTTACCAAGTTCCCTTGTAGTGGTGAAATCAACTTTAAAGTAGCTGATACACAAATCACTATTCAAAAGATTTTCGATTTTTATACCGATCAAAATCCACAAATTGACCGTACCGATGGTGTAAGCCTCGACTTTGGCGCATGGCGTTTTAACGTCCGTGCTTCAAATACTGAACCGTTATTACGTCTCAATATTGAAAGCCGTGCAGACCGCCAAGCTCAACCTATGCAACATTATGTAGATGAGTTGACTAGGTTGATTCAGTCTTAATAGACCTCATCTCAAAGAGATGGAACATTATTGTTCCATCTCTTCTTGGCTATTCTGCATAATTTTATAAGTATGATTATGTCCATCTAATACATCCTTATTTAGATTTTCATAACCTTTCAACAGCGCTTTCTTATCAAAATTACACGTTTGATTTTCATTAATAAATTTTTGGTGAATGGCACTATAACAACTCGATACATCATCAACAAATTGATAGTAATCAGACAAAGGCAACCCTGCCAACTTTAATAGTTTTGGAGCAACGAAACTTGCAGCAATATAAGGCTGCTTCAAAGGCTTCTTATCTAATTTATAATTGCTCCATACCACAAACGGTGTCTGGTAATTTTTTAAATTAGTTCGCTCAGGATCATCTTTAAAAAATCCATAATTCTCATAAACTTCTTGTAGATTCGGTAAATGATCGCCAAAGGCCACTAAAATTGTTGGTCGATCTACTGTCTTTAAATATTCAGCGAGCTCTTTCAGTTTTTGGTTAGCACGCGCAGTTCCAGCAGTATAAGTACTTAATTTCTGCTTTTCGGTTTCAGATAATTCTTTGTTAAATTTATAATTCTGCTTACCGAATCGATCATCATTATACGTAGGATGATTTTCAACAGTAATCGCATAAATAAACTTTGGCTGTTGCTCATTCTCATCTAAAGTCGATTTAATCGAATCAAAAATAAAATCATCCGAAGCCCAGCCTCCCAAATTAAAGACTTTTTTCTGATCTCTTTGAGTGACCATATTTTCAAGTGATATAAATTTCTGAAAACCTAACTGTGGATATACTTTATTACGATTATAATAATAACTGTAGTTATTATGCATAACTACAGTTTGATAGCCGATTGAATTTAAGAAATAAGGCAAAGAATAAATTGGCTTTTTCAATTTAGAAACATATAACAGCTCGTTTGGGAAAAAAGTTGTATTGAGGCTCGTCAGTACTTCAAATTCGACATTCGCAGTACCTCCACCAAAAGAGGGCGACAATAAATTAGAGACTTGATTTTGATGAACAAAAGATAGTAAGTCTTTTGGTAAACCACTTTCTAAATGATGAGCATCCCAAAAAGATTCCTCCATCACTATAACAATATTTGGATATTCCTTCCCACTCTCTTCTAAAGGTTGAGTAGAATGATGTTGCTGCAAAATCTGGTGTATGTCTTGCTCAGATACTTTACGGTTCGGTAATAAAACACTTGTTACATTATCCAATACCTTAGATACGTAAAAAGTTACAAATCCATAATCTTGAATATTCCGATAATCGCCATTCCAGTCATTTCTAGTATTTGGAAACTCCTGTAAGCTTGCACAAATTTTCGGTTTATTTTCAGAAAAACAAGCTCCTGTAGGATTTTTAATAAAGTTTAAATAAATTAAACCACTACTGATTAATCCGAAGATAACAATATTGGGAACATATGTATGAAAAGTGGCTTTACTTTCTTTACGTAAAGCGATGAGTAGTATGATAAGAAAGAAAATAATCAAAGTAAAAAAGATAAGTTGCAAGTGCCAAGGAGTAGCCTTCATTGCCTCTGGTAGTAAAAAAATATCTTCAGGGCTTAAATTACTAAATAAATACTGTTGCTTCTTTTTATTAATAAAATTCAAAAATATAACGAATAATTGGCTTAAAAAAATAGCAGCATATTTACGACCAACCACAATAAAAAATAGTTGAATTACCGCATAGTTAAAAAGAATTGAAAAAATAGCCTTTTCTGAAATCAGATGGATATAAAACTTATGCCAAGTCAGGTTCATATCCCACGCAACATATACACCTATACAGGTGGATAAAAAAGCAATAAAGATAAATAACAATTGTTGACGTAGGAAGACCATGACTTTAAGTAAAGTGACAAAGAGCAATGGCGAATACTACCATAAAAGTAATCGCCAAATTAGTAGATCTATCAATTTGCTAGATCTGCCTCCCCGCTCTTTCTTTTCAAAAACCACTTAGCCACGCCTCTTCGCATAAAGAAGCTAATCATTGGCTTCTCAATGAAGCTATAAGATATCCATCCCCATATTAATGCTCCTATTGATAATAAAATAATCATTAATTGTACTGTATTATTATTTATTAAATTTATTTTATTTAAAACAATTACACCTACACCTAGAACAAATGAGTGTGAAAGATAGAGTGAATATGAAGAATCACCTATTCTCAAGAATAAATTAGATAATTTTGTTTCTTTTTTATCAAAAAAACCTTTATTATCTAAAGTTAGCAATAGGCCCATTAATATAAAAGAAGGGAGCCCATAAATAAACAGCCTTTCTGGTATACTATTATTTATTGATAAAGTTATTAGAGCTATACTAGCAAACCCTATTAGGAACCACATATCTCTAGCTTCTCTTCTATAAATTAGAAAATACAATATCATTCCAAATAAAAATTCTAAAATAATAGGATTTGAAAGATAACCCAAATAAAAGGTTTTATATTGGATTAAGCTAGATATTGAAAATGCAGACAAAACAAAACCAGTAAATATATATCTATACTTATTAATTAATAATAATGATATTGCAAACAATAAATAGAAATGGACTTCGTATACTAAAGTCCATGCTACTTGAACAAGATTAACAAATTCTGTATATGGAATTAACAAATATGAGGGTAAAATTTTTGTTGGTGCTGATGCACTTCTATTAATTGACTCTGGACTAATAAGAAATATTAATAAAGCTATAGTCGCATATACATAAAAAATTGGATAAATTCTTACCACTCGTTTATATAAGAAGTCCCCAACTTCTACTTTTTTCCCAAAAGTAATATACATCATGATAAAACCAGAGATAATAAAAAATAAATCTACTCCTCCCGCCCCCCAAGAATAATAATCTTTTTGTTCTACTGCATAATGAACCAATATAGCTCCACTAGCATGATGTAAAACAACAGCAAGAGCTGCCAATCCTCTCAAATATTGAATTGATTTAATCATTTTTTTCCAATTTTTTGAAAAAATAATAATATTAATGGGACCCATTATTTTTAATAAGCCCCATTAATATATTACGAATACTATCTCTGAAAATATCCTATTAATATTAATTAATTTTTAGTTCTATATCCCTCTGGATTATGCTTCTGCCAATTCCAACTATCTTTTAACATATCTTCCAAACCATATTGCGGTTGCCAGCTCAACTCAGCAACAGCACGGGTATTATCTGCAAAAGAAGTCGCCACATCACCTGCTCGGCGTGGTGCGAATTCGAAAGCAACAGATACGCCATTGACCTGTTCAAAGGTATTTTTAACCTGTAATACTGATGAGCCATTACCCGTTCCAATATTCCATGCACGGCACCCTGTTGCTTGTAATCGGTTAGTTAGAGCACATAAATGTGCATTGGCTAAGTCAACGACATGAATATAATCACGTACACCAGTACCATCTACTGTGTCATAGTCATTACCATAAATAGATAATTTTTCACGGCGGCCAACAGCAACTTGTGTAACGTAAGGCATTAAATTATTTGGAATACCTTGTGGATCTTCGCCAATACGCCCACTTTTATGTGCACCTACCGGGTTAAAATAACGAAGTAAAGCAATCGACCATTTAGAATTAGAAACAGACAATTTTTGTAATAATTGCTCAACAATCAATTTAGTATAACCATAATTATTACTTGGCATACCTGTTGGCATTTCTTCATTTAAAGGAGACGTATTCGCTTCATCATATACTGTTGCAGATGAGCTAAACACAAGTGTATAAACACCTGCTTTCTCCATTGACTTAACCAGTTGGATACTACCTGCAATATTATTATCAAAATAAATAAGGGGTTTTTCCTGGCTTTCACCAACCGCTTTTAGACCTGCAAAATGAATAACTGCATCGATTGTATGATTTTGAAATACCTGATCAAGCTCATCTGCATTACGGATATCGCCTTCTACAAAAGTTAAACTTTTTTGGGTGAGTTCTTGAACTCTATTTAAAGACTCTTCTGAACTATTTGAAAGGTTGTCATAAACAATAACTTCATGGCCAGCATTCAAAAGCTCTACACAGGTATGTGAACCAATATAGCCAGCACCGCCAGTCACCAGAATTTTAGCCATCTATTTTTCCTAATAAAATTTTAATTAATCCACGCGTTGAAGCATCGAGTGTTGAAAGATCGTTTTGAACACCATTTAAAATCGGGAGTAACTGATCAGCAATCTGCTTACCTTTTTCCACTCCCCACTGATCAAAGGGATTAATGTTCCAGATTACAGACTGAACAAATACTTTATGCTCATATAAAGCAATCAACATCCCTAAACTATAAGGATTAAGCTCTTTTAAAAGTAATGTTGAACTTGGCTGGTTTCCTTCATATTGCTTATAAATAGGTAAACTCTCCAGTTCTTTTGTATCTAGAGCTTCGTTACCAAAAGCCAATAAACGTGATTGTGCTAAACAGTTTGAAAGCGCAAGATGATGTTGCTCAACTAATGCCTCAGCATTTTCTACATAAGTAAAATGATCTGCATTGTAACGTTGTATAGGGGCAATAAAATCACAACTTACTGCCTGAGTTCCTTGATGGAGTAACTGATAAAAGGCATGTTGAGCATTTGGCCCAACTTCACCCCATACAATTGGGCAAGTATCTAATTCAACTTTTTGTCCACCACGTTGTACCGATTTACCATTAGACTCCATTTCGAGCTGTTGCAAATAAGCTGCAAAATATTTCAAACGGCCATCATAAGGTAATACAGCATGGGTCTGAATATTTAAAAAGTTATTATTCCAGACGCCTAATAATGCCATAAGCACAGGTATGTTCTGCTCAAAACTTGTATTTTGGAAATGCTCATCAACAGCATGGGCACCAGCTAAAAGCTGTTGGAAACCTTCAACTCCAACCGACAATGCGATAGGTAACCCAATACACGACCAAAGAGAATAACGTCCACCAACCCAATCCCAAAGTAATAATTGATTTTCAGGAGCAATCCCCCACTCTGACATTTTGTTAGCTTTTGTAGAAACACCAATAAAATGGCTTTTTACCACCCGTTCGTGTTTCCCTAACGCTTTCTCAAGCCACTGTCGAACAGTTTGTGCATTGGATAAAGTATCAATAGTGCCAAATGACTTCGAAGAAATAATAAATAACGTTGTTTCTGGACGCAGTTGATGAAGCAATTCCGACAACTGGCTACCATCCATTGTTGATACGAAATGAACATTGAGTGGTTTAGCTGTTTTTACTTTAAAATCCGATAATGCATGGGTCACCATTTGAGGCCCTAAATCAGATCCCCCTACCCCAATATTAACGACATCTTGAATGACTTCACCTGTGGCGCCACGGTATTGTCCAGCATGGATTTTTTCAACCAACGCATACATACGCTGCAATTGGCTATGGACCTTTTCAGTTAATTCCGGAAATTTAGAATATTCTAATGGTAAACGTAAAGCCCAATGCATTGCAGCACGCTGTTCGGTACAGTTGACTTTATCTTGAGAAAATAATCGTTCAATCCAGTGAGTCAATTGTTTAGTTTTTGCTAAAGCCACCAATTGCTCTAACACACTTTTAGTCACACGGTGCTTACTATAATCAAAAACCAGTTGATCGAACTTTACAGAATATTGCTGAAATCGATCGGGCTCTGATGCAAATAATTCTTTTATATGTAAATTTGAATTTTTCTCAACCAAAGAATGAAGCTGCGCGATAGGGGAAACTAGCTCTTTGGGAAACTTCTCGATAGATTTACTCATAATCGACCTACTCCTTCATAAGCAAAACCTTTAGATTTCACATATGCTGGATCATAAATATTACGCCCATCCAAAATAAGAGGATGCTGCATCAATTGTTGTAACTGTTTAAAGTCAGGACTCCAATACTGCTTCCATGCCGTGACTAAGCATAAAGCATGTGCTCCTTGTGCTGCTTCATATTGATCAGTGCATAAAATCAGGTCTTCTCGACTGCCATATAAAGCTGCAATTTCATCAAGAGCTTGCGGATCATGTAACCGTACTTTTACACCTTGGGCCCATAAAGCAGCCAATAAGATATGAATAGGTGAGTTATGTGTGCTTGGAGTGTTCTCTTTAAATGAAGCCCCCCAAATTGCAACAGTTTTTCCACTTAAGTCACAATGATAATAGTTCCATAATTTACGGAATAAAATTTCTTTTTGTTGTTCATTAATGGCCCATACTTGTTCTAGAAGACGGCTTTTCGCACCTGTTTCAGAAACCGTACTGGAGAGTGTTAAAATATCATGTGAAAAATTTTCACCGCCAAATCCAACACCTGCTGATAAATAAGCTGCGCCAATACGTGTATCTGCAGCAATGCCATGCTTTACATTGGCAATATCAATACCTAACTTTTCCGCAACTAGAGCCAGATCATTCATATAACTAATTCTAGTCGCCAACATGCCTGAAATGCTGAGCTTAGTAAATTCGGCATCTAAAATCGGCATAAATAAATATTGATAACTAAAACGGAAAAATGGACGTAATAACTCTTGCATTATGTCTTGAGCATAACTTGATTCAACACCAACAATGACATGTTTTACATTGAGTACACTATTAATCGCATTACCCTCTTGAATCACGTCAGGGAAATAGACCCACTCGTCTTTAGGTAAATGTTGCTTTAACTTTTCTGTACCATGTAAACCAAAAGTTGAGCCATTAACCATTAACCTTGGATGAACAATTGGACGTTCACTTAACTTCTCAACCGTTTTTAAGGCAAGTTCTATTTGTGTTGGGCTAAAACAAAATAAATAAACTTCAATATCTAAAGGAATTTGAGAAAAAGGACTTTCTGTTAAAAAACCTGCCTTTCTTTGTTTATTTAAATAATGATTAACTTCTTGATCTTGATATGAAAGTACAGATATATTTTCTTCACAGGTGACACTTGTACACCAATAGATCTGATTACCATATTCAGCTAGTAACGCTGCCATTACACCAGCGTGCAAGGTGGTTCCAAATACCGCGATTTTCATTGTACACCTGATTTTAATATTCTATAGAATTCTCTTCCCATTATGGGAAGAGAATATATTGAACAGCTCACATATTCATTATTTTTTACAAATACTTAAGTTGAGCTACAAAATTTATAATTTAAGTTCTTGAATCAACTGTTTAAAATCATTTCCTAATTTAGGATGTTCAACACCATAGTGTAGAACAGCTTTTAAATAACCAAGCTTACTACCACAGTCAAAGGTTTGTCCCTGCATACGATAGGCTTCAACTACATCAGTTTGTTGCAGCATCGCAATTGCATCTGTTAGTTGAATTTCATTACCCGCACCTTTCGGTGTATTTTCGAGTAGTTGCATAATTCTTGCGGGTAAAACGTAGCGACCAACAACAGATAAATTAGACGGTGCAGAACCTACAGCAGGTTTTTCAACAATACCCTGCATAGCAATGCTTTCGCCTTCATTTGGGCTCTGTGCAACATCAACAATACCATATTGATCTACCAAGTGATCAGGCACAGCTTCTACCATTATCTGTGCCGCGTTACTTTCATCATAACGAGAAATCATACGCGATAAATCATTCTGCCCCGAACTATCTTTCACCAATACATCTGGTAATAGCACAGCAAAATCATCTTGTCCTACTATACTTTTCGCACATAAAACAGCATGCCCTAAGCCTAGAGGTTGAGGTTGTCGTACACTCACAACACTCACATGAGAAGGAACAATTTGCTTAATCTCTGCAAGCAAATCCAATTTCTTCTTTTCATTTAATATTGTTTCTAATTCAAAGTTTCGATCAAAATAATTTTCAATCGAAGCTTTTGAAGAATGAGTCACTAAAATAATCTGTTCAATTCCTGCTTCCACCGCTTCACGCACTACATATTCAATAGCTGGGCGATCAACAACGGTAACCATTTCCTTTGGAATTGACTTACTTGCAGGTAAAAAACGCGTTCCTAAACCGGCTACTGGTAAAACTGCTTTTTTGATCATAAGAAATATTTCAAGATATAAAATTTACTTTACAGATGAGTCGACATTTTCTTGGACGTCATTACCTTTAAATAAAGATGGTCCTACATGTCCTGGTGCATTAATACCTTCGCGTCTTAACATCACTTTAACTGTTTTAAACATGATTTTAAAATCAACCCAAACACTATGATTGTCTACATACCAAACGTCACATTTAAACCGTTCTTCATAATCCAGTTCATTACGCCCACTGACCTGAGCTAAACCAGTCATTCCAGGACGGACTTCTAAGCGACGTGCTTGTTCTGGAGAATATAAAGAAACAAAGTCTTTTAACATTGGACGAGGACCCACCACACTCATATCACCTTTTAAGACATTAATAAGCTGTGGCATTTCATCTAAGCTAGTAGAACGCAACTTCTGCCCAAATGGAGTAATACGAGCCTCATCTGGCAGTGGATTCCCCTGCGCATCAAAAGCATCCTTCATCGAACGGAACTTAATCATTTTAAATAATTTTCCGTCCTTCCCAGGTCTTTCTTGATAAAAGAATATGGGTGAACCTAAATTTTTACGGACCTTATAAGCAACTATCAGAAATATTGGCGACAGTACGGTTAGAGCTATTAAAGAAATGACTATGTCTACTAAACGTTTCATATTTTCATTCACTCATTTTTTAATATCTTTACGAAGAAAGGTATTATAAATTTTACCTAGCATATTTGCTGGCAACAGTCTAAACGCAGACCGTATCAGAAACAGCATATTAGCATATACAGGATTTTGTAACTTTAGTTGTTTTTTTAAATCTAGTAACTGTTTTTCACTTTTAATATATTGGAAACCTTTACGTCGTGCGTGCATACCATTACCAACACGAGCATATAGAAGGACGTCAGGTAAGTTCGCAACTTTATAATTATTCCCAATTACACGTAACCATAAGTTGTAGTCTTCCATGAATAAATGATGCTGATAACCTCCGAGAGATAAAATAACATCACGCTTGTACACGACGGTCATATGGTTAAAGGGACAACGTTTTTGTGCAAATTTTTTAATCTCGTCATGTGTTAAAGGCACAGACTTGATTACATCGGCATCAGTAATATCTTGATTAAATTCCATTACTTGAGAACTAAACAAAACAACATCGGGGTTTTGTTTTATGAAAGCAAGTTGTTTTTCAAACCGATCAGATGTACAAATATCATCAGTATCCATACGAAAAACCCAATCAGCACTACACTGTTTTAGCCCTTCGTTTAATGCCTTACCAAGCCCTACGTTTTGCGGTAACGCAACTACTTTTAGTTTTTCACCGATTTTAACTTGCCACTCCTGTACAGAAGTTGTGAGTTGCTCACCAATAGGCCCATCTAAAACTAAAACTATTTCACTTGGCTTCAAGCTCTGATTATCCCAAATGCTTTCAAAACACTTTTCTAGATATTCAGGTTTTTCTTTATGATATAGAGATAATAGAACCGAAAACATACAATTTTAACCTTCCAAAACCTTTTCAATCCAAACTTTTAAGATCTGTTCAGGCTGATATTTTTTAGCATTAATCAATGAATTTTGTGAGAATTGCGCCAACATATCTGGAGAGGAAGCAAGTTTTAAAATCGCATCTGCCAATGCCTCAATATTTTGGTTCTCAACCAACAAGCCATTTTTATGATTTTGAATAACATCACTTGGTCCAAAAGGACAATCATAAGAAACAATAGGTAACCCGAAACTCTGCGCTTCTACTAAAACCATAGGTAAACCTTCATACTTAGACGACATTACAAAAAAGTCTGATTGTCTATATAGCTCTTGCACATTTGATGTACTTCCTTTCAAAAGAACGCGCTGTAGAGAGTTCTCTTCAATATAATCTTGTAGCATTTTTTTATGTTCACCTTCACCATAAATATTAAGGTGCCACTCTGGTATCATTTGATATATTTTTTTCCAAGCTTTCAATAAATGAAGATAATTTTTCTGATCGGTTAAACGACCTATGGTTACAATTTGTTTACTACTCAGCGGAGATTCTGAGACAATAGGGAAGGGTGAAAAATTGGGAATAACAATAACTTTAGAATGAAATTTATCAAATTGCTCTTTATCCTTTTGAGTTAAGGTAACAACCTGATCAACCCACTTGTAAAAGAATTTACTTAAGACTTGAACTTTTTTAGGACGACTAATAAAAGAGACATGCTCTAATGTAACCAATTTTTTGATTTTAGGTAAAAGAGCACATAATAAAGATAACTTACCCATATTATGTACAATCACCATATCATAAGAATGACGAGAAAGATGTATCTTTAATTTTTTATAAAATTCAAAGAAGTTACCCGAAATTGCCACTACATTTACATTATCAGAAACTGGATAAGCTGTATTACTTTTAATTGATTCTCTATTTAAGAGAGTAATATCATAATTAGCCATGAGTGATAATTTGTTTGCCAGTTCAATAGCAACACGTTCAGTTCCAGATTTGTTCTTTAAGGAATTAATTACAAAAAGAATTTTCATAACTTAGCCTATCGTAATTATTTTAAAAACCAATCGTTTTAAAAGATATTGCAATTGAAATCTGGATTTCATGACGCATAAGCCTATAAAAAATAACATTTTCAAAAACTTTTTATCAGCCTTTGCCATAAATGCAGATTTTAAAAAAATATTTGACTGATCAAAATCCGCTTTATATTTAGAATATTTTTCTAAATATTGTGAAACATTCAATTCACTAAAATCATCTTTTCCAGTTTTCAGCCTCATCTCATATAGATCAAGCACATAATTTGACATCAATCTCTGATTAAAACCTATTGTAGAGGTAGTATTCCCTTCACGAATACGAACTGAATATTCATGACTATTTAGATTAGTAAAGAGTAAACCTAGTGAATGCATTCTTAATAAAAAATCATAGTCTTCAGCACCAGGAATTTCTCTATATCCTTTAAGTTTAGTATAAACTTCTCGCTTAGCTAACCAAATATGTAGAACTGGCGAAGTATACTTTATTGTTTTATTAATAATATTATCATTGATTGGCATTTCTTGCTTACCAATTATTCTATTATTAGGGTCTATAGTATTAACATGACAACCAACTAAATAATATTGAGGATTTTTTAACAAAAATTCTAACTGTTTTTCTAGTCTTTCTGGCGTACTTATGTCATCGCCATCCATTCTTGCAATAAATTCTCCTTTCGCCTGTTCTAATGCGAAATTTAAAGTTTTTACTATTTTTGAGTTTTTATCATTTTTATAAAGTCTAATTCTTGGATCAATAATAGCTAATTCAGCAACTATATTATATGTGTTATCAGTAGAGCAGTCATCAACTACTATTATTTCAATATTTTTATATGTTTGATTACAAATTGAAAGGACTGCTTCTTTAACAAAAGCCTCAACATTGTAAACCGGAATAAGAATACTTATCAAAGGTTTTGATACTAACATTTAAATTATCCTATCTATGTTTGAGCTTCTAAACACAATTAATATTTAAACTCTTTGTTTAAGGTATCTTGTTTCAATGTACATACAAGCTATTAATACAAATAAAAACGGCACATAAGCTGAAAACAAAGAGAATCCGACCACCAACAAGGGAATATAAATATATGTAATATCCTTCCCTATTTTAAAATATGAATAAACTAAGAAAAATACAAACATTAATGTACCAAGAATTCCAAACTCATAAAATAATGTAATAAATATATTATGAGCAAAGATCCCTCCAGAATAATACAAGAAGTTACTCAATCCAATTCCAAATATTTTATTGATTAGTGGAACTGAATCATAATTATCAATAGCAACAGAAATTAAATAAAATTTACTATTAAAACTACCATCAACATCTACATAACTTGTACCAGACGTATATTTCCCAACCAAGTCAGTAGCAGCATAAAAATAACTAATTAAAAACAAAATAAATATAGGAGTTTTGTATTTACTACCCGACTTAACAAAGAAATATGTGACTATAAATGAAACTATACTAGCTCTAGAAAAAGTAAGAATCAGTAAAATTATTAAAAGAGAAAATCGAATTTTACCAATATTAAAAATATTTTTCTCTTTCAAAAAAACAGCAAACATTAAAAAAAATAAAATGATAAAAGAAACAAAGTTTGAATCAAAATATAACAAACTCCACTTATAATCATAAAATGAACCTGTATGACTTGAATTCACTATTCTCAACAAAAATTCAAGAATCATAAAAAATATTAAAATATTATAAATAAAATTATAAATATAAATTCGACGCGAGACTTCGACTGTAATTCCAGTTGCGACCGTTTGAGCACCGATAAGAATACAATATAAGTAAAGTATTGTAGATAAATAACTTATTTTAGGATCAATATTAGAAAAATAATAACTACCTATTGCGAATAGTATACATGAAATTAAAAAATAACAATAAAATCCAAATTGAAATTTATCTATCTTGGACTTGGAGAATAAAAAAGAGAATAATATTACTGGAAAACCAATAAAGTAAACAGGGTTAACAGGTAATGAGTTCACACTAAAAAATGAACAAAATAATATTAATAAGAAACATAATGAAGCACTAAAACCCCTTATTTTTCTTCTAGGAGATCTTTCATATATCATTACAATATACCTCATTATTTAGAATCTTGCACTTCACTCTATATTACTCACCAATTCTGACATATAACTTCAGTTAAGACGTAACTTTTGCGGTCGAGTATACTTTCGGAATCACTTGATATCGCAAACAGATTAAAGACTGAACTGTGTTAACTAATATTAAAGGAAAATTCACTATCTTTTTAAAAAAAGATAATGAAGTATTTTCAACCTTAATATTAAATTTAAAGTTACCTATTACATTAATAATCAGAGTCAACATTAAATTACCAAATTTTTTAAAAAGTAAAGTATTAACTCCTACTATACTTTTTAAAAAATAATATATATTTAAAAATAAATTATTTCCCATTTTTCTCTATAACTTTTTTTACAAATAATTTTAAAAACCGGATTGGAGACTGGAAAAATAAACTCATAATAACTAAAAATTTATTTTTAGAGCTAAATCTTAAATTCTCCATACTATTTATCCAATGCACTTTAAATAAGGCGTCTTGATACAACTTTTCCTCTTTAAAATAAGATAAAACCTCCAATCTACCTTTATGCATTTTTTCTAATTGCTTTACTGTATTGCTATCATGTTGTCGATATTTTACAAATAAGTTTGGTACAACCAATATATTTCCAATTTTTGACAACTTTAACCACATATACCAATCTTCTATTAGCATTCCCGGTTTATAACCACCAACCTCTTTTATCACTTTAGTCTTAATCAATTGAGTGGGTGCATATAATAAGTGTTGATGCATAAAAATTTGATCAAAATTATAAATTGTATTTTTTTTAATTTCCGAGCTTGCTAATATTTCATTTTTTTCATCAATAAAATATACATTTCCTAAAACAGCTATAATATTTTCTTTATTATTATCTCCAAATAATTGAATTTGATTTTCTATTTTATCTTCTAATAAAATATCATCTGAAGCAATCGCTGAATAATACTCACCTTGACACCACTCTAAGGCTTCATTTAGCGTTGCACTCAAACCTTTATTTGCCCTATGCCTAAATTCAAAACGAACAAATCGTTTTTCACATTTTTCAATCATTTCTTCTATTTTTGAAATAGAATTATCTTTTGAACCATCATCAATAATAATTAATTCAATATTCTGATAAGTTTGACTTATTACACTCTGAATACAGTCCTGAACAAAATTCCCATGGCTATAACAAGGTATAACAACAGAAACTAAAGGTTGATTTTCACCATTCATACTGTATCCTTTTCTTTTAGACTTTTAAAAACACAAATACTCATAACTATCCAATATACGCCATAATTAATTAAGTGAGCTATAGAAACTCCTTTAAATCCGAACATATGAGTACATAGATAAGTTAGCAATATTGAAGTTACTGCAAATAAAATTTCAGTTGTCACAAATAATTTGGTCATAGCCTTACTTAACATTAAATATGCAAGTATCCAGCTACCAATTTTTAAGGAGTCACCTATCATCTGCCAAAAAAACAGATCACGCATAGGTAAAAATGTTTTAGTAAATAGAATAGCTATAATCCAGTCTCTAAGAAAATATACAGCTAGACTACCTATAGCAGCCAAAGGAAATATATATTTATATCCCAAGTAAACTTCTGACTTGATTTCCTCAAGTCTTGATAATTCTGAAAGTCTAGGTAAATAATATACGCCCAATGTTGTGGTCACTAACATTAAATATGCTGCACTGAGACGTATCATCGCTTCCCAGTAACCAGCGTATGTTACCCCATACTCGTGTGTTAGGTAGCTTCGAATAACTATCTGAGAAAGTGGAACACAGATAGCACTAACCAAAGCCATAAAAGCAAAAGCTATAAATTTTTTAGCAATAGTTTTATCTATTTTCCCAAATAGATAAGACAATTTAAACCAATCAGCTTTGTAACATAAAAATAAAGTTATTAAGAACGCTAAAGACTGATAAATTGAAAGAGCAACTAAAGCACCATATAAACCATATTTTATCGCTAGAAGACTGGTAACAGCTAAAGAAAAAATACTGCCTACAATATTTGCAATAACTAATCTTAAAACTTCTTTTTTTCCATTTAAAATGGCTAAAAAAAGTGCATTAAAGGTAAATAATGTTAGGAATACGGCAAACCAAACAAAAACCGTTTGATAAAGATCAGTATGAAAAATATAAATTGAAAGTTGTTTTTGAAAAATTAGAATAATTAATGAAAAAATTAAGCTAAAAAGTAAGACAATACTTCCCGCTGTTTTCCATATATTTCGTTGTTTGGTTTCATCTTCATAATACTCAGCCGTATATTTAATAACTGCAGTATTAATTGCACTACCGGCGAAGGTTGTCACCATTTGTATAAAATTTTGGAACTGCCCAATAGCCGCATAACCAGCTGGACCGACATAAATAGCTAAAATCTTATTTAAAATAAACATCGTGGCCGTTTTAATTAAAACAGCCACGCCATTTAGTACACTTGTTTTTAGTAAATTCATTTTAGACTTTAAAATTATTACAAATCTGAATTACTTTCTCAGCCTCTTCCACGCTTAGTGTAGGACCAATAGGTAAACTCATCACTTCAGCATGAATTTGTTCAGATACAGGATAACTTAAGTCATTCCATTCTTTATAAGCCTGTTGCTTATGAGGTGGGATAGGATAATGAATTAAAGTTTGTACACCTTGTTCAGCCAAGTACTTTTGTAAAGCCTCGCGATGCTCAGTACGAATCACAAATAAATGCCAAACGTGTTGCTGATACTCTTCAGCATTTTTCTGAGCTAAGGGTAATTGGATTAAAGGATTAACTATATGCTGCAAATATAATTGCGCAATTTTACGGCGATGGGCTATTTCTTGATCTAAATATTTTAATTTAATATCTAGCATGGCAGCTTGAATTTCATCAAGACGACTATTTACGCCAGGTACTAAATTTTTATATTTTTCATGAGAACCATAATTACGAAGAGCACGTAACATTTGTGCAAGTTCTTCATTATTAGTGGTTACAGCACCAGCATCCCCTAATGCACCTAAATTTTTACCAGGATAAAAACTAAAACCAGAAGCATCTCCCCAGTTTCCAGCTTTTATTCCATTAATTTCAGCACTATGTGATTGAGCTGAATCTTCTAAAACAAGTAGATTATATTTATTAGCAATTGCCATGATTGCAGGCATTTCTGCTAATTGCCCATATAAATGAACAGGTAAGATTACTTTCGTTTTTGGAGTAATTGCAGCCTCAATCTTGCTTGGATCGATATTATAAGTATTAATATCCGGTTCAACTAAAACTGGAGTTAGGTTATTTGCAGTGATTGCTAAAATACTTGCAATGTATGTATTTGATGGGACGATTACTTCATCACCATCATTTAGTTTCCCCAACTCTTTCCATGCTCGAAGCGTAAGAATCAAGGCATCTAAACCATTTGCAACTCCAATTGCAAATTTTACTCCACAATATTCCGCAAAGTTTTGTTCAAATTGAGCTAGCTCATTTCCGCCTATGTACCAGCCAGAGTCTATGACACGAGTACAAGCCTCAATGAGTTCTGCACGATATTGACTATTTATACTTTTTAAATCTAAGAAAGGAATCATTATTTCACATAGCCTTTAATAATTGCAGGATTTCCTACTACAATTGCATTTTCCGGAACATCTTTAGTTACTACTGCGCCTGCACCAACCAATGCATTTCGACCAATTCTTATGCCTGGTAAAATGGTAGCATTACCGCCAATACTTGCACCTTGTTCAACTATAGTTTTTAGAAACTTATCGGGATATTGCTTTGAACGGGGAGTCTTATCATTTGTAAAAGTAACGCTAGGACCAACAAAAACGTTATCTTCTAATGTAATCCCATCCCATACATATACACCTGATTTAATTGTGACGTTATTACCAATTTGCACATCATTTTCAATCATAGTGTGCGCACAAATATTACAATTTTCTCCAATAACCGCTTGTGGGAAAATCACACTATATTGCCAAACTTTTGTTTTTTGACCAATATTTTTAGATTTAACATCGGATAATGGATGAATATAAGGCTGATTTACTATACGCAGAAACTCATCGTAATTTCGAATATAATCTTGCTCTGTAAAGTGTTCACTTGCTAAAACTAGTAATACACAATCTTCTGAAAAATCATGCATTTCACGCCAGATCAATCCTTCAATAACCAAACCTTGGGTCGGGTTATCTAAAACAACTTCTTCTTTAGTAGAACCATTATCCAGAATAAATCTACAGCTACCTTTCAAACATATTGCAACTTGTTTTAAATCAATATGAGCATGAAAGCCACGCGGTTTTTGTGACGTATTAAAGATGTAATACAAACGTTTCACATCAAAAGGAATTGACTGATTAGATTCAATCGCAACTAAACCACCTCGTTCATCACCAAAACTCGGCAAGTCAATTAATTTTACAAGGCTCATGTTATTCGGTTACCAAAGAAATCAAATATTGACCATAATCATTCTTACTCATGCTTTGGCCGATTTCTAACACTTGAGCTTTCGTCAACCAACCATTATGAAGTGCAATTTCTTCAAGACAAGCCACTTTATAACCTTGACGTTTTTCAATAGTTTCAACAAACTGTGCTGCTTCAAGTAAGCTTGCATGTGTTCCTGTATCTAACCAGGCAAAACCACGTCCAAGCAACTCAACATTGAGATCACCACGGTCTAGATACATCTGGTTCACTGTCGTAATTTCAAGTTCACCACGATCTGATGGTTTTACTTGTTTTGCAATTTTCACTACATCATTATCATAAAAATAAAGACCCGTAACCGCAAAATTCGATTTTGGATGTTTTGGTTTTTCTTCTAATGAAACTGCTCGTTTTTCCTCATCAAACTCAACAACACCAAAACGTTCAGGATCTTTGACTTGATAACCAAATACGGTTGCACCCTTTTGACGGGCCACAGCTTGGCGTAGCATTGGCGTAAAACCTTGACCATAGAAAATGTTGTCACCAAGTACTAAACAGACATTACTTTCGCCAATAAACTCTTCGCCAATAATAAATGCTTGAGCTAAACCATCCGGACTTGGTTGAACGGCATAACTTAATTCAACACCGAATTGTGAGCCATCACCCAATAATCGCTTAAAGCCATCTATATCGTCTGGCGTACTGATAATAAGAACTTCACGAATACCAGCCAACATCAAAACAGACAATGGATAATAAACCATTGGCTTATCGTAAATTGGTAACAGTTGTTTTGAAACGCCTTTTGTGATCGGATACAAACGTGTCCCAGAACCACCTGCTAAAATTATACCTTTTGTACTCATTATGCACTTACACCTAATCTTTCTCTTTGGTAACTGCCATCTTGTACTCGGCGGCACCACTCTAAATTATTTAAATACCACTCAACAGTCTTTCTAATACCTGTTTCAAATGTTTCCTCAGGCTTCCAGCCTAAATCTTTTGCAATTTTAGAGGCATCAATTGCATAACGTAAATCATGTCCTGGACGATCTTTTACGAAAGAGATTAATGTCTCATAAGGTTGATGATTATTTTGTGGTTTTAATTCATCTAAAATTTTACAAATTGTTTTCACAACTTCTATATTTTGTTTTTCATTATGACCACCGATATTATAGGTTTCTCCAACTTTACCTTCAGTCACAACTTTATATAAAGCTTTGGCATGATCTTCGACATACAACCAATCACGGATCTGATCACCTTTACCATAAATCGGTAAAGCCTTACCATCCAGCGCATTTAAGATCACCAATGGAATGAGCTTTTCTGGAAAGTGGTATGGACCGTAATTGTTTGAACAATTCGTTACTACCGTTGGTAAACCATATGTTCTATGCCAAGCACGAACTAAATGATCAGAACTTGCTTTACTTGCTGAATACGGCGAACTTGGCTCATAAGATGTCGTTTCAGTGAATAGATCTGTTGTACCTTCTAAATCACCATAAACCTCATCTGTTGAAATATGATGAAATTTAAAATAAGCTTTCTTTTCTTCATTTAATTGTAGCCAGTACTTACGTGCAACCTCTAATAATGTATAAGTGCCCACAATATTTGTTGTAATAAACTCAGCGGGACCATCAATAGAGCGATCAACATGTGACTCGGCTGCTAGATGCATCACAGCATCTGGTTGGAAAATTTTAAAAATTTCTGTTAAACGCTCACTATCACAAATATCAACTTGTGCAAATTGATATCGTGGATCCATATCAATTTCAGACAATGATTCTAAATTGCCTGCATATGTTAATTTATCTATATTTAATACTTCATCTTGAGTATTTTTTATAATATTTCTAATGACAGCAGAACCAATAAAACCTGCACCACCAGTGACTAAAATTTTCATAAAATTCCTATGCTAATAACTAGTAATTTTTACAGTCGAATATCACTTTGTTCTTTATCTAAAACATATTTTAAGTCATATAAAACATGTTTCTCTTTGCCTAGTGCAATGAGTTCCTGACTCGACATTGCTTTAAACTGATCATGAGCGACAGCAATAACTATTGCATCATAATGATCTTGCTTTAATTCCGTAACCGGAGCTAAGCCATACTCGCCTTCAACTTCGGCACTATCCACCCAAGGATCGTAAATATCAAGATCTAAATCGTATTCCTTTAGTGCTTTCACCATATCTACAATTTTGGTGTTCCGAATATCAGGGCAGTTTTCTTTAAAGCTCAAACCTAAAATTAGTATACGAGCACCTACCACTTGTATGCGCTGCTTTACCATTTCTTTGATCAATTGGGTTGCAACATATTCACCCATACGATCATTTAAACGACGAGCTGCCAAAATAATTTCTGGATGTAAACCAATTGACTCTGCTTTATGCGTTAAATAATACGGGTCAACACCAATACAATGACCACCAACTAAACCAGGTCTAAAGTTTAAAAAATTCCATTTTGTACCTGCTGCCTTGAGTACATCTTCTGTATCGATACCCATTTTATTAAAAATCAGAGCCAACTCATTGATTAAAGCGATATTCACATCTCTTTGTGTATTTTCAATGACTTTAGCAGCCTCAGCGACTTTGATACTCGGGGCCTTATGTGTACCCGCCTCAATAATTAAATTATATACTTGATCAACATAGTCAGTGACCTCTGGAGTCGAACCTGAGGTAATTTTTAAAATATTAGTGACACGTCGTTGTTTATCACCAGGATTAATACGTTCTGGACTATAACCAACAAAGAAATCTTTATTAAAATTTAAACCCGAATGTTTTTCTAATTCAGGTATACAAACCTCTTCTGTCGCACCAGGATAAACCGTTGACTCATAAACAACGATATCGCCTTTTTTTAGAACTTTAGCAATGCTTTGGGATGCTTTTATTAGCGGGGTCAGATCTGGCTGTTTAAAATCATCGATTGGTGTAGGTACAGTAACTATAAAAAAATTTGAATTTTTTAAATCATTGATATCTGCAGTGTATGAGAGATGTTCTACTTGTTTTAGCTCATCTGATGTGACTTCTAATGTATGGTCATAGCCACTTTGTAACTCTCGTATCCGTTGCGGGTTTATATCAAAGCCTATCGTAGGTTTATGTTTACCAAATTCAGCCGCTAAAGGCAGCCCAACATACCCTAAGCCGATAATTGATATTTTTAATTGTTCGAGTTGAAACATATATAAAACCTAGCCATTTAGATCTAAATGGACAAACATCATGGATACGACCTACTACGATAATATAGCAGACTTTAAACAAAAATTTCTTGAAATATACAATCTGCGCTTAGCAAATAAAGTATGATTTGGGTTAATTATAGACTACAATCCAATATCTTCATGCAAAGTATCATTGGATTACAAACAATAAAGGGTTTGAATGTGAAGCATCAGAGCACATTATTATTTTTAGCCATTTCACTTTCGTTTACAGGATGTGCAGTCACCTCAGGCTTACAAACTTACGACTTACCCGAACAAGGGAGCTTTAAAACAGCTCAAGGAGCAGAAGTTTCTGTTGTCCAACTTACCCAAAACAATATTCCAAAGATTAGTTCTGAGTCTTTGAGTCCACAGGGAAATGTAAGTGCTCTATTTAATACTCCCTTTTACCAATATCGCTTAAGTCCTGGAGATGTCTTATCTATTCAACTTTGGGCATATCCTGAAATTACTCCCCCTATTCAAGGGGCTTCAAGTGATATTAAAGCATTTGGTTATCCAATTGACTCTGCTGGAAATGTTCAATTGCCACTCGTAGGCCAAGTTCATATTGCCGGGAAAACACTTGCTGAGACCAATAAATATTTACGTAATCAATTTGCTAAATATTTAAAAACACCTGATGTTGTAGTTCGAGTTTTATCTTATCAAGCCAAACGTTATTTTGTTAACGGTCAGGTTATGAAAAGTGGTCAATATACCTTAGATGATCAACCTATCAGTATTTATACAGCCCTCAGTATGGCAGGTGGTGTAAATCAAGAATCTGGTGACAATACTGATATTCAGCTTATTCGTAATGGTGAAGTTTATAACTTAAATGTTGTTGCACTTGAGAAACAAGGCTATTCACTTCACAAATTATTGGTTCAACCCAATGATACGATCTATGTAAATACCAAACAAAATCAAAAACTCTATGTTATGGGTGAGTCCAATAGAAGCTCAGCTATTCCATTAAGAGATCAGGGTATGACACTAAGTGATGTATTAGGTGAAAGTGAAGGTGTTAACCCATACTCTGCAAGTGCTGCGCGTATTTATGTGATGCGTACCGATTTACACACAAGAAAATCAACAATTTATCAGCTCAATTTGAGTAGTATTGGTAACCTTGCATTATCTAATCAATTTCAAATGCAAAAAAATGATATTGTTTATATCGATGCAACTGGTTTAACACGCTGGCAGCGTATCATGAACCAGATTGTACCGTTCTCAAGTGCACTTTATACCTTTGATCAATTGGGTAAAAACTAGCATGCAGTTACAAAACATCTTAGTGGTCTGTGTTGGTAATATTTGCCGTAGCCCAATGGCAGAGTACTTTTTAAAGACCCAGCATCCTACATTAAATATCTCATCTGCTGGTATTTCAGCCTTAGTAGGTCATACTGCAGATGATAAAGCGATTCATTGTATGGATCAGTTGAATATTGATATGAGACCACACGTGGCCCGTCAGCTCAGCGCTGAATTGATCAAACAAAATGATTTGATTCTGGTCATGAGCAATAATCAGCAAAAGCATATTGAACAAACTTGGCCATTTGCTAAGGGTAAAATTTTTAGGCTTGGCCATTGGCAAGGGCAAAATATACCTGACCCCTATCAACATGACCAAGCTTTTTTTGATCAGACTTGCCGCAACATTCAAAGCTATGTGCAAGATTGGCGCACTCAATTATAATTGTATATTAGTTGTAAATTTATGAACCAAAACTCTAAAACTAGCGAAGATAGCATCGATTTAAAAGAGTTATTCTTTTCATTGATTGCACAGTGGAAAATCATAGCATGCTGCGTGGTCTTAAGTTTAATTTGTGCCTTGCTATACTTACGGATAACGCCAGATACTTATTCTGTAGATGCAATGGTACAAGTTGAGGACAGTAAAGGCGCTGCCTCTGCTGCTTTGCTTGGCGACCTTTCTAAAGTCAGTGGAGGTCTATCTCAAAAATCACCAGCTGATCCAGAAATAGAGATTCTTCGTTCTAGAATGGTTTTAGGACAAGTCATCCAGAACCTTAATCTTGATATTAACGTCAAAGATAACCAATCAGGATTGATCGATAAGTTAATTTCACAAGATAAGAGTAGACTTGAGTATCGTCATGAATCTGTACTGTACAGTAATCAAAATAATAATTTGATTATACGAGAACTTAAAGTACCTGAATATTATTTAGATAAACCCTTAAAGTTAGAGTTCAAAGGTGCAAATCAATTTACTTTAACGTACAAAGATCAAGTTATATTTGATGGTCAATTAAACAAGAAAAATATACTAAATACAGATAGAGGGCTTTGGCAGGTACAACTTAATGCTCAAGGTAATCTGAAAGAACAAAGCTACACTTTAACTAAGCTCGCTCTACCAACAGCCGTTAAAAATTTTAATGATATCTATAGTGTTGCTGAAAAAGGTAAAGTGACCGGTGTTATTGGTTTAAATTATCTAGGCCAAGATCCTGAGCACATTACACAAGTACTTAATAATGTTTTAAATGTTTATCATGAACAAAATATTGAGAGAAAGTCGTTAGAAACAAAACAGACTTTAGCTTTCCTTGAAAAACAGTTACCAGATCTTAGAAAACAGTTAGAAGATTCTGAGATCAAATTTAACCAGTTCCGTGAAAAGTATAAAACGGTAGATGTTAATGCTGAATCTGAATTATTACTTAAACAAAATATTGATTTAGAAAAGCTTAAAATTGAGTTACAACAGAAACAAGCTGAGCTTTCTGCTAAATATACTAATGATCATCCATTAATCTTGCAAATTGATGCACAAATTACAGAGATTAATAAAAAGATTGCTGATCTTAATAATCGTTTAACTCAACTTCCTGAGACGCAACGTTTATATTTACAACTATATCGTGATGTAAAGGTCAATACTGAGCTATATACATCATTACTCAACTCATATCAGCAACTCAAAATTGCTAATGCGGGTGAAATTGGTAATGTTCGCATTATTGATACTGCTGTAGAACCAGTTAAACCTATTAAACCTAAAAAATTGATTGTTCTAATACTTTCTATTTTTGTTGGTGGTTTTATCGGTGTATTAATTGCATTATTACGCAAAATGATGCGTAGCGGAGTTAATGATTCAACTCAAATTGAAAATGAATTAGATCTGTCAGTTTATGCGACCGTACCTCGTTCTCCTATTCAAGAGACTCGTATGAGTATTTTGAAAAAGAAAAAGAGTATTCCTATTTTAGCAGTTAAAAGTAGTGATGATATTGCAATTGAAAGTTTGCGTAGTATTCGTACTGCCATTCACTTTGCTTTAACCTCAGCAAAAAATAATATTATTATGATTGCTGGCCCGTCTCCGGAAGTTGGTAAATCTTTTATTTCAACTAACTTGGCTACTATTTTTGCACAAGGAAATAAACGCGTATTATTGATTGATGCTGATATGCGTCGTGGTTATATGCATAAATACTTCAATGTTGACGTAAAACCTGGTCTTTCTGAATTATTAAGTGGCCAAGCTGACTTGACACAAGTTTTACATAAAACGCAAGTTGCGAATCTCGACGTGATTACCCGTGGTAAGAGTCCAACCAACCCTTCAGAAATGTTGAGCTCTACCCAGTTCAAAGACTTACTAGAGAAGTTCCAAACTCAATATGACCATATCATTATTGATACACCACCAGTGCTTGCAGTAACTGATGGTATTATTATTTCACAGTACACAGGTGTGAACTTAATTGTTGCTCGTTATGCTAAGTCTCATATGAAAGAGCTTGAGTTAACAGTTAACCGCTTTGAACAAGCTGGTGTTAAAGTGAATGGCTTTATCCTTAACGATATTCAACGCTCTAGTGGCGGTGGTTATGGCTATAACTATGCCTATGCATATAAAGCACAAAAAGAAGATTAATTAAGAGTTTTCTTAAAAAACCGGATCATTTGATCCGGTTTTTTTATTTGATTTTTTAAGTTTCACCAAATTAAAACTAACTAAAATATATAAAAAACCACTCGTTTTTTTTCTTAAACATTCTATGCTTAAGCATGCTAAGATCAAAAGCAGCCTTTTTAGACTCAAATGATTATTTTTGGAACCTTTTATGAGTAAAGCCTTACCCATTGCTGTCGCTGTAGTTTTAGGCGGTGCTGCACTTGTACCAGTTTATTATGCAAGCCAACATCCGACCACAGAAGTCGGAAGCAAAGCAAATAAAAATGCCTCTCCAATTGAAAAAATCAGTTATATTCTTGGGTACGAAGTTGCTCAGCAAACTCCACCTGAACTAGACACAAAATCATTTGTGAAGGGGATTCATGATGCTCGTAATAAGCAACCAAGTGCTTATACTCAAGAAGAGTTAAAAGCTGCTGTTGCTGCTTATGAAAAAGAATTGCAGCAAAAAATGCAACAACAAGATAAATCAGAGCAAGCTGCTGGAGCAGCGTCTGAATCTGCAGATGTTCAATTCCTAGCAGAAAATAAAACAAAAGCTGGTGTAAAAACTACAGCATCTGGCTTGCAATACATCATTACTAAAGAAGGCACAGGTAAACAACCAACTGCGCAATCTATGGTTAAAGTACATTACGAAGGCCGATTAATTAATGGTCAAGTATTTGATAGTTCTTATAAGCGCGGTGAACCAGTTGAGTTTCCTCTCAATCAGGTTATTCCAGGTTGGACTGAAGGGCTTCAGCTCATGAAAGAAGGCGGCAAAGCGACGTTCTTTATTCCATCTAATCTTGCTTATGGTCCTCAGGAACTTCCTGGCATTCCAGCAAACAGTACGCTGATTTTTGATGTAGAACTCATTTCAGTGAAATAAATACATTCAGGAGAGTAAAACAGTACTCTCCTTTTTTTTTGGAAAACGGCATGAAAAAAATCGGTTTAATTATTGCAGCATCAACCATGAGTTTATCTGTTTTTGCTGCAACTCCTATAACGAATAAAAGTCCAGCAAAAGAACAATTTAGTTATAGTTATGGCTATTTAATGGGTCGTAATAATACGGATGCGCTAACAGATCTGAATCTTGATATTTTTTACCAAGGTCTCCAAGAAGGTGCTCAGAGTAAAACAGCACGCTTAACTGATGAAGAAATGGCGAAAGCGATTAATGACTATAAGAAAACATTAGAAGCCAAACAACTCGTCGAATTTCAAAAAACAGGTCAACTAAACGCTCAAGCAGGTGCGGCATTTCTTGCTGACAATGCAAAAAAATCTGGTGTGATAACGACTAAATCTGGTCTCCAATACCAAGTGTTAAAAGAAGGCAATGGACAAAAACCGAAAGCTACCTCTCGCGTTAAAGTGAATTATGAAGGTCGTTTACTAGATGGAACCGTATTTGATAGTTCTATTGCTCGTAATCATCCAGTTGAGTTTCAGCTCAGCCAAGTCATTGCAGGTTGGACAGAAGGTCTACAAACCATGAAAGAAGGCGGAAAAACACGTTTCTTTATTCCTGCCAATCTTGCTTATGGTGAAGTCGGTGCTGGTGACACGATTGGTCCAAATAGTACTTTAATTTTTGATATTGAATTACTACAAGTTTTACCAAAATAAATTCATTAGATATAAAAAAGCGATCATTTAAGATCGCTTTTTTTATTTTAGTGTTTTAAGTCTCTAGGACGAAAACCGGTAATGATTAAAACGACCAGATAAGCAACTACGCCAACAACACACAATCCCACTACTTCGGCAATACGCAACCACTGTGAAAGCTCACCGTTATACCAATTTAATGCAAACCAAAGTGCTGCAATCATGGCAAGGTTCGCCAAACCATATTGAAGCCCTAATTTTTTCCAATGCGAATCAAATCGGAAAATATTACGTTTGTGTAAATAGAAGTAGAGTAAACCGGCATTTACTAACGCTGAACCTGAAGATGCTAGTGCAAGTGCCATATGTTCTGCATGCCAATCAATAAGCTTAAAGAAACCAATAAATACAACGTTTAAAATTGCATTAGCTGCGACCGACATTAAGCCTACGCGCACTGGTGTTTTTGTGTCTTGTTGTGCATAGAAACCAGGTGCAAATACTTTAATCAGCATGAAAGAAATTACACCTGCACTCATACATTGCAATGCTAGAGCTGTCATTTGTGTATCACGTAGATCAAACTCACCACGCTGGAATAATGCTTGAATAATCGGTGTTGAAAGCATAAATAAAGCAATACTTGCCGGTAATCCTACCAATACAATGACTTTTGCAGCCCAGTCGATCATGCCGCGGAACTTTGCTTGATCCTGCTCTGCATGACGGGCAGAAAGCGAAGGCAAAATTACTGTACCAATCGCAACCCCAATTAAACCTAAAGGTAGCTCAGTCATGCGTTCAGCACTGTAGAGCCAAGACACTGAACCATCTTGCATGAAAGATGCCCAAATCGTATTTAGCAATAGGTTAATCTGAGTCACCGATACACCAAATAATGCTGGAAGCATTAATTTTAAAATACGCTCTACACCCTCATGTTTAAAATCAACTTTAGGTGGAATCAGTAGGTTTTTACGCCACAATTCAGGAATTTGTATCGCTAACTGTAATACCCCAGCCGCAACAACTGACCAGCCTAATGCTTTGATTGGCTCAGCCATATACGGCGTAAGCCACCACGCTCCTGCGATCATCGCTACATTTAACAAAACTGGTGAAAAAGCTGGTGAGGCAAACGAACCATAACTATTTAAGATGCTGCTAGCAAAAGCCGTGAGCGACATAAACATTAGATATGGAATAGTCAAACGGAACATGCTGACGGCTAAATCGAACTTTTCTGGATCACTGTGGAAGCCCGGTGCGTACATATAGATGATTGCAGGTGCTAAAACCATAGCCACAAAAGTGAGTAAGGTCATAACTGTTAGCAAACAGCCAAATACCCGACTAATTAAGATCTGTACTTCAGCGTGTGCTCGACCTGTTTTATATTCAGTTAAGACTGGGATAAAGGCCTGAGAAAAGGCGCCTTCGGCAAATAGTCGTCGAAAGAAGTTAGGAATACGAAAAGCGACGACGAAGGTATCAAAATCTTTACCTGCACCAAACACGTTGAGCAATACGACATCACGTACTAATCCTAACACTCGTGACAACATCGTCATTGCACTGACAATAAAAGTCGATCGCCACAATGCCATCGCACTCACCTACAGCTATATTCGAAAGACGCTATTGTAATGAAACTAGAAAATCTTTTCGTTGTGAAATGATGAACAAACTCAAGTTTTTTTCTGAGCTAACAATTGTCTAAAGTGCTGCCATTTAAAATAAGGGCCTGGATCGGTTTTTCGGCCAGGAGCAACATCTGAATGCCCTGCAATATGGTTTTTAATTTCTGGATAAGCTTGGCGAATAGCAGTAACAACGTCAGTTAATACTTCATATTGTACATCTTCAAAAGGTAAATCATCACTTCCTTCAAGTTCTATACCAATTGAATAATCGTTGCATTCTACTTTGGCTAAATAACTTGAACGCCCTGCATGCCATGCTCTCTCGTTAAAGTTAACAAACTGTAGAACTTCACCTGTTCGTAAAATTAACAGATGTGTAGAAACTTGCATGCCTTCAATAGTCTGAAAATAAGGATGAACTGACCAATCTAACTTGTTTTGAAAAAACTGCTCAATATAGCCACCTCCAAATTGAGACGGCGGCAAACTAATATTATGAACCACAATCATTTGAATTTCGGTGCCAGTCGGACGCTGGTTAAAATTTGGAGAAGGGATTTGTCTCGCCCCTTTTAATTGTCCATCTATAACTTCATACGGTGTGATTTGCTTCATTGAGACGCCAATAAATTGCTTGCCAATTGTTTTAGTTTAAAACAGTTATGCGCTTTTCAAAGCAGTAAATGCTATTGTTTATCGCGATTAATCTCATAAAATAGCTTATTTTTCAGGTCGACGATGCTAATATATCGCAAGTTTTAGGGTCATCGACAAAATGGAAACCGTATGAGCATACCTCAGTCTTTGCTTGAACAATCAATTCAAATCAATATTCAACAAGCATTACAAGAAGATATTGGGGACGGTGACATTACCGCTATGCTCACACCTGAAGATGAGCAAGCCACGGCAACCATTATTAGCCGCGAAGATATGGTCTTAGCTGGACAACCGTGGGTTAATGCGCTCATCTCAGCTTATGACAATACTGTTCAGGTGACTTGGCTAAAACAAGAAGGTGAACGTGTTGCTGCAAACGAAGCCTTTTTAAAGCTTGCTGGTTCTGCACGTAGCTTACTGACTGTAGAGCGCCCTGCTTTAAACTTTATTCAAACTTTGTCTGCTGTTGCAACAAAAACTGCTGAATATGTTCAACATCTTGAAGGTTTAAATACAAAACTTCTCGATACACGTAAAACTCTACCAGGCTTACGTATTGCACAAAAATATGCGGTTGCTATCGGGGGCGGACAAAACCATCGTCTTGGCTTATTTGATGCGTTCTTAATTAAAGAAAACCATATTATGGCAGCAGGTGGTATTGCTCAAGCAATTGCCAAAGCACATCAAATCGCACCGGGCAAACCTGTTGAAGTCGAAGTTGAAACTTGGGATGAACTAAATCAAGCGCTTGAAGCTGGTGCTGACATTGTCATGCTCGATAACTTCAGTCAACAGCAAATGATTGATGCCGTAAAACATGTGGCGGGCCGCTGTAAACTCGAAGCCTCTGGCAATATCACTATTGAAAACTTGCGTGAAGTTGCCACCACTGGCGTTGACTATATTTCTATGGGTGTCCTAACTAAAGACGTTAGAGCTGTTGATTTATCTATGCGTTTTAATGCTTAGATAAAATCTGCGTCATTATTGGTATTTTTTTGCGACTTGGTCATGTCTGCCGCTTGTGTTTTTTGCCACGCTGACTGAGTCGCTTGTGCCCCACTATCACGTGGATCGGCAGCCATTAGAACAAATGTCACTACTGCTAATAATACAATAAAACCTTGTAGCATAAATTTTCCCCATTACTTTAAAAAATTCAGGGTTTCAAGGTAAAAGATAAATATGACCAGGCTTAGGAGATTCTGTTACAAAAGGTAAGTCTTTATTTTTATTATTCATCTATACGACAGCATATTCCCACATAATATTTTATATCAACAGCATAACTCCCTTTATTTACTATCGTGACATGGATATCTCTTTTCCTACGCGACAGAGTCTTATCGCTTAGAATTTTTTGCCAACAGCTCATTCTGTTACTTTGGTTTTGCCCAAAGTAACCAAAGGCATTGTCATCTGCAAAACCTGCCCACTTTCATCCTCTATCCTATTTTGTTGCAAAAATAAGATCCTTATAGATTATAGACAGGTTGCAGATGACTTTTAGCACCAATTAATGAGGAATAAATTTCAATACCTTCATTAACAGAAATAACTTACCAACCTAAGACTCTAGATAACCCATATATGGATCAGAAATTGAATCTTCTTGAGTTTCTATACGGCCTGCGAAACGACGACTGAAAGTAGTATCATCAGCTAAAGTCACAGTGAAGTCATACCAGCCACCAAATTCAGACATATCCCAAACTAATTCTTTTTCAGAACTATTGGTTTCAATCGTCCATGTCTTGTTTGGAAGATAAGCATTTGCTTTGACTGTGAGCTTGACTGACTTATTACCATCATGACGCACTTTTAAATACAAATTCGCATCACACTCTTCCACACACACTCTAATTTCCGGTAATACTTGAGTCTGGTTAGCTTGACTCAAATCGCCTTTAAACGCGCGATGGAAACCATTTGGTCCAAGCACCCACAAATCGTACTGCCCATTTGTAGCATTCCATACATCATCGAGCTGTTTACCCGCCTCAACCATATAACGACGTGGAATTGCCGTAAGATCTAATCGGTTATAGACATGAAAAACGGCTGCCTGTTTACCCGTATTAGAGAACATCAGCTTAACCGTTTTTTGAGTGACATCGACTTTGGCACTGGTGTGCAAAATATATGGCAAAGCACGTGATGGCCTAATTCCCATTTCCTGCTGAGGAAATTGCTGCTGGCTCGGAACAGGAACTTGTGGCAATAAAGCTTGAGCAACACGAATCGCATCGGCTTCGGCTTTAGTTTTCTTCCCATCTAGTTCAGCAACAGGCAGAACATTCGGTGTTTTAAAGTTAAATGCCGTCGTTAAATCACCACATACAGCACGGCGGTATGGGCTAATGTTAGGTTCTTGCACACCAAAGCGTTTTTCTAAGAACTGTAAAATAGAGGTATGGTCAAAGACTTGAGAATTTACCCATCCTCCACGGCTCCACGGCGAAATCACATACATTGGAACGCGTACACCTGGTCCATACACTCGACCATCTGGCTTAGGTTGAGATTTTGAAGTCGCTACTGCTGGATGGTTAAAGTACTCATAAGATACTTGCTGATCGTTTAAAGTCGTTTTTCCATATACAACACCGTTTACATCTTTAGAAGGTGCACTTGGTGAAGGAATATGGTCAAAGAAACCGTCATTTTCATCGAAGTTCACCAATAAAACAGTTTGGCTCCACAGCTCAGGGTTTTCAGTTAATGCATTTAATACTTCTTGAATATACCAGGCACCTTGTACAGGACTAGATGGCCCCGGATGTTCACTGTAAGTTGCAGGAGCGACCAACCAACTCACCTGCGGTAATTTACCTTGTACGATATCAGCTTTAAAAGTTCCTAAAAAACCACCGTCCGGCATGGTATTGGCAATACCTTTGTAAAGTGGTTGAGTCGCATCAATCTTTTCATCGTATGCTGGACACGTTAGTGTGTCGTTACTAACAGGTTGACCAGATTGCTCATTTGCACGGCGATACTGTTTGAAACCAGCTAACGGGTTATCGGTAAAGTTATCTGGCATATTTTGATAAACTTTCCATGTTACGCCAGCCTGCTGTAAGCGCTCAGGATACGTCGTCCATTCATAACCTTCTGTTGATGCCCCAATCCCATCAAATTCATTTACAACACTCGCAACACCTGCACCTGTAGGACCATTAGTTCCAGTCCAAATAAACTTACGGTTTGGGTTGGTTCCAGCATGCATAGCACAGTGGTAAGCATCACAAATGGTAAAAGCATTCGCTAAAGCAAACTGATATTCGACTTCTTGTTTTTTATAATAGCCCATCGACTGTGGTTTTTTATAAGCGACCCAATCACTCATACGGCCATTGTCCCAAGCTGCTTGGCCATCAGACCATGAGTGAGGTGTACCTGAAACACGCTGAGCATTTCCTAAACGACTATCTAAATGGTAAGGCAATACCTTCTTTTTATTCGCATCATATTGTTCCCAAACCTTTCGGCTTTCCGTCATTGGAATCGTAAAACGATCACCAAAACCACGTACACCTTTTAATGTTCCGAAATAATTATCGAAAGAACGGTTTTCCTGAGTCAAAATCACGATGTGTTTAACATCTTGAATAGTTCCACTTTCAACTTTGGCATCAATAGCTAAGGCTTTTTGAATACTCAGCGGGAAACTCGCTAAAGCAGCTGTCCCAAACATGGTTTTTGTAGAGTTTAAAAGAAATTCGCGACGATTCATTAGTTCTATCCTGAGTTCTTATTATGGTGCACAGTGCATTTTGCAATTACTGGTGGGCGGTGTTGTTGGCGATGAATTATCTGAGTCATTATCATCGTTACAAGCACTGAGCATGAGTGCTAAAGAAGTAATTAATAAAAGTGAAAGTTTTCGCATTGGTTTTTTCCAAACGGTTTAAATGCGAACTACTAATAAAGCGTTAAAGTGACAGGCAAGTGATGTTTTTATGTCGGTTTGATGAAGGCATAAAAAAACGCATCCGAAGATGCGTTTTTTAGAAAGCGTAAAATTACCAGCCTAAAGCTTCTTGTTGCTTTTTAATGAGCTCGGCAATTCCTTTTTCAGCCATTTCTAACATGGCATTGCTTTGAGCGCGGGTAAACGGTTTATCTTCGGCAGTACCTTGAATTTCAATAAACTCGCCAGCTTGTGTCATTACTACATTTAAGTCAGTTTGACAGTTCGAGTCTTCTTCATAGCAAAGATCAAGCAACACTTCGTCTTGATACATACCGACAGAAATTGCAGCAACCAACCCTTTAAGCGGATCATGCTTAATTTTCTTTTGAGACAATAAAACATTCATCGCATCAACTAATGCTACAGCAGCACCAGTGATTGAAGCAGTACGCGTACCACCATCAGCCTGAATCACGTCACAGTCGATGGTAATCGTGTTTTCACCAAGCTTTTTCAAATCAACCATCGCACGTAAGCTACGACCAATCAAACGTTGGATTTCTTGAGTACGACCAGTTTGTTTGCCACGAGCCGCTTCACGGTCACAACGTGAATGGGTTGAACGCGGTAACATGCCATATTCTGCCGTTACCCAGCCTTGGCCTTGGCCTTTTAAAAAGCGTGGCACTGAGTTATCAATGCTTGCAGTACAGAGGACTTTAGTGTGACCAAATTCGACCAGCACAGAACCTTCAGCATAACGGGTGTAGTTTCGTGTAATTTTCACTTCACGTAATTGGTCTAATGCACGTTGGTCAATACGCATAATCCTTCCTAACTTCTCTTAAATACAAACTTGGGCATAGTATAGCAAAGGATTTTGACAGGTTGAGTTTATTCCCTACTTTCAAATGTAAGTCTGTAAGTTTCATAACTCAAAAATAAAAATAGCCCCTAAAAAGGAGCTATTTTGAATTAACTGAGATTATGCAAATTTAAATTTTGCTTTTAACTTTTCTAATGTCTGCATTACTTTTCCAGTGGTATGGTTTGGCAGTGAACATTTCGCTAAACGTACCCATACACTCCAGAACTGGCGCATAAAGTTCGCTTCATTGTAATTAATGCCATATTCTGCGCAAAGTGCCTTAATTTTCGGTGCTACTTCTTTATAGCGGTTAGCTGGCATATCTGGAAATAAATGATGCTCAATCTGATGGCTTAAGTTACCACTCATAAAATGTAGCCATTCTGTACCACTAAAATTACTTGAACCACGAATCTGGCGTAAGTACCACTCGGCCTTAGTTTCGGTATCAGTATTATCAGGCTCAAACGTTTCTGCATCTTCAGTAAAGTGACCATTAAAAATCACAGCAGATGACCACAAGTTACGAATAATATTCGCAACTACATTTCCTGCAAAAACCGGTAAAAACATAGGACCAGAGATCACAGGGAAAAACACATAGTCTTTTAAGACTTGGCGTGTGGCTTTTTTACGGACTTTAGCCGAATCTTTCCAAACCTGTTTCCAGCTCTTGGTTTTATAAACTAATGCATCTTCAAGATGTAAGTTTTGCACGCCTACATACCACTCAAAGAAAAACATTAATTGTAGACCGAGGGGAATATTAAACAGATGGCGGGGTTCCCACTTCTGTTGATCACTTACTCGCAAAATACCATAACCAACATCATGGTCTTTACCGACAATATTGGTATAGGTGTGGTGCACATAGTTATGTGTTTCACGCCAGTCATCACCAGAGGCAATGGTATCCCAATCGTAAGTATTACCGTTCAGGCTTGGTTCATTTAACCAGTCAAACTGACCGTGCATGACGTTATGACCAAGTTCCATATTTTCTACAATTTTAGAAATACCTAATAAGCCTGTGCCTAGTAGCCAGACTGGCGGAATCCAACCACCAAACATCAACATGCCACGTGAAGCGATTTCGGTGTAGCGAACAAAATTACGCACTTTGTAGATATATTTCGCGTCTTGTTCACCAAGGCTTTGCATCACGTCTTGGCGAATCTGCTCAACACGGCGACCAAACTCTTCAGTCTGTTCAGGTGTTAAATGAGCAGATTTAGAAACAGTAGAAAATTCTAATGCCATATTCATAGGGTTAATCCTCTTTAATTCTTTTTATAGATCAATTGTGACTGGGCTTAATGCCTGGCTCACGCATAGTTTAATTGGGCGGTTCGGTTGATCTTCAATTTCACCAGTTAATAGGTTTTGAGTAACTCCGCTTACCTTGGTACAGCTGCATTTATTGCAGACACCCATACGGCAACCATGTTGTGGGCGTAAACCAGCTTGCTCTGCACTGCTCAGTAAATTTGTTTCAGCTAAAAACTCGTGTTGAGAACGGCGGAAAATAACAGTCTGTGCTACATGTGTACCAGTCACTTGAAGTGGCTGAAAATACTCTTGATGAAGCTGCGACTGAGCACCTTTTTGTGCATAAATTTCATTGGCTTGCTGCATCATGCCATGATGACCACAAACATAAGTTGCTGTCTGCTCAAAGTCAGGAACAAGCTTTTGTAGTAGGCTTTCAGTTAAATGCTGCTTTTGCTCGGTAGTATTAAAAAAATGATATTGAAGCTGTGGGTACTGCTCTGCCAAAGCTTTTAATTCAGCATGAAAAATTTCCGCACGATTAAAATAAATGACATGAATTTGTTCAAGCTGCTGTTTCAAAGCTTGCTGCAAGAGTGAATAAATTGCAGTAATGCCACTTCCTGACGCAATCAAAATCGTAGGATGCTGACCTTGGTGCAAAATAAAATCACCTTGTGGCTGTGAAATCTCCACACACTCGCCCACATGTAATAGTTGAGCTGCACGAGACACCAAACCTTGTACTTTAATGCCTAAAGCAATTTCACCTTGCGTTGTCACTTCAATAATCGAGTAACTACGCTGTTGGTAAACGCCATCGATGAGCAAAGTCAGCAGAATACTTTGACCCGCTCGAACCTGATCGAAATTAAAATTACGATTTGGTTTAAGTCTAATGAGCACCATATCGGTATGCAGTGGCTGAACTGCAGTAACTTCTGCAAGTACCCTTTTCCACGCCCAAGTCACGTTAATTTTCTGCAAGACAAAATCAACGAAATCTTCTCGAACCCAATGTGGCTGATAACTAAGTGTTGCGTTCATACGTTCCTCTTTTGTATCTGGCTATTTATTTGAGTGAACACATGTTCGTATAGTGAACATATGTACACTATATTTATAACTGTTCACTCAGTCAACACTTGTTCACTATTTTTTTTATGAAAGTTTGCTCTTTTTTGTTAGACTTTGGCTCACGGTTTAAATAGGTTCTTTTAATGTCGATACGGGATGAACGAAAACAGCAAAGTCGTCAGGCACTTCTCGATGCAGCCTTGCATCTAAGCACGTCTGGGCGTTCGTTCAGTAGTATCAGTTTGCGTGAAGTTGCACGTGAAGTAGGTTTAGTACCGACAGCGTTCTACCGCCATTTTCAGGACATGGATGAGCTCGGCAAAGAACTGGTTGACCAAGTTGCCCTACATTTAAAAAGTGTTTTACATCAACTTGGTCAAAGTTATTTACAACATAAATCTGCTAAAACCCAAACCAGTATTGAGCTATTTGTGCAGGCGGTAAATCATAGCCCTAAGCAATGGCAATTTATGATTGCTGAACGTTGGGGTGGCTCAGAAACAGTCCGTGCAGCAATTGCCAGAGAAATTGAATTTCTGATTGAAGATCTAACAACTGATCTTACTAAACTCGAAAATTTTAAACATATTCAAAATCCTCAAGACCTAAATGTCTTATCTACCATTTTGACTAATATGTCATTTACATGGGCAATGACGTGGCTCAACCTATCGAAACAATATCAAGGTGAACAGCTCAAGCTGCAACAAACTGCTTTTATTGAAAATGCTTCTACACAAGTTCGCCTACTCTTTAGAGGGATTGCAAACTGGGAACGGTAGAAGCGGCAAATGACAAAAAACAGGTTATGTGGTAATACGTAAAGAGAGAAAGAAAAAGGCTAAAAATTTCGAGAAAAGTCTTTTTCTTTTTTACAGGAAGTAAACTATTAGTTAGGCCAAACTGGTGTGGGAATACCTATGAATCTTGATCGTCATACACAGTTTTTGATGCGTAAAGAAAAAATTCTGAGCGTGGCAGAAAAGTTGTTATTAGAAAACAATCAGGAAATTACTCTAGATGAGTTAGTGGCCGAGCTAGATATTGCTAAAGGCACACTTTATAAGCATTTTAGAAGTAAAAATGAGCTTCTACTTGAGCTCATTATTCAAAATGAAAAGCAAATTTTAGAAATTTCTAAAAAATATAATACAGATTTTAAAGAATATGCTCCTCATTACATGCTTCATCATTTACTTGCACCAGGGAAAACGATTCTATTGCATCAACTTGAAGAAAATCTGACGATGACAGAGTCTAAGTTGAAGCATCTTTTCGAAGAGCTTTATGAAATTCGTCAACAGCGTATTTTAGCAATTAAAGATATTACCGAAAATTATTTAAAATCATTGAATTATGATATGTCGATTCGTGACTATTTGTCTTATATCTGGTCACTGACTTATGGTGCATCACTGCTTTTAAATTCTACGTATTACCAGCGTTCGATTGGTTCTCGCCAAAAATTAATTAATTTATATATTAATCAGGCATTATCACTGCCGACTCAAACAGCTAATTTTGATGTTTTAAATTTTCAGATTGAAGATGAAAATCAGCAAAATTAATTGAATTATTTCGTGATAATTAACGATAAATTAAATATAAAAATGGGCTTCACATGAAGCCCATTTTTTTTGAAGTAAAGCCTAAACAACTTATTTTGCTTTACGTTCTTTCTCAATTAAATAATTAAGAACTTGAGTGACTTTACCATCTTCACCCTGCACAACATATTTACCATTCACGACAACTGCAGGTACGCCTGTTAATTGGTACTGTTGAGCAAGTTTATTTGACTCGGCAACTTTCGCAGTTACTGCAAACGAGTTGTAAGTACTATTAAATTTCTGCTCAGGTACGCCATAACGAGTAAAGAATTTCGCTGCAGAAGCCTGATCAAAAATTTGTTGACCGTTCACTTGAATCGCATGGAATAGTGGTAAATGCGTGCGTTTACGTACACCTAATGCCTCAGATGTATAATATGTACGCGCCCCTTGTTCCCACATTTTATTCATTGCAGCAGGTGTACGTACAAAACGTACATCTTTAGGAATCTGTTTTAACCACGTTTGCATATGCGGTTCAAGTTTAAAACAGTGTGGGCATCCATACCAAAAGAACTCTCGAACTTCGATTTTCCCCGGAACTTCCACTTTGCCTGGATTGGCAATCACGGTGTAGTCTTTACCAGCAACAAAATCTGCTGCCATTGCACCACCCGATACGGCCATAATTGCTGCACTCAAACCACCCAAAACCAATTTTTTCATTGCTACAGCTTTTCCTCTAAGTTGTTATGCATTAGCTTATGCCCTAAATATAAAACAAATATGCTAAATTCGTTTTGCTTCTGTGAAGTTTTTTATTGGGTTTATCGCTTTTTTCCCAATAATCGCTACACTAACGGCGAACTACATCCAAAAAGATAACTCAAGTTTAGAGGTAGCACCATGTCGCAATTGAATGTTGATTTACAAGAAATCGCAAAGTTTGAAGCACTTGCTGCCAAATGGTGGGATCAACATTCTGAATTTCGCCCACTTCATCAAATCAATCCTCTACGTCTTAACTGGATTGATGAACGCGCAGGCGGTCTTGCTGGTAAAAAAGTACTTGATGTCGGCTGTGGTGGCGGTATCTTGGCCGAAAGCATGGCACGTCGTGGCGCAGATGTATTAGGCATTGATATGGGTGAAGCACCTCTAGCTGTCGGCCGTTTACATGCTCAGCAAGAAAATATTCAAAATATTGAATATCGTCAAATTCCTGTAGAAGAATTAGCACAAGAACAAGCAGGTCAATATGATGTGGTGACTTGTATGGAAATGATGGAACACGTTCCAGATCCGGCATCTATTGTAAAAGCTTGTCAGGCTCTGGTTAAACCGGGCGGCCATGTGTTCTTCTCGACCATTAACCGTAACCCAAAATCTTATTTATTTGCCATTATTGGTGCAGAGTACGTACTACGCATGTTGCCAAAAGGTACGCATGATTATCATAAATTTATTCGACCATCTGAAATGGCACATGATATTCGTAATGCAGGCCTTACGTTAAAAGAAATGACTGGACTACATTACAACCCACTGACCAAGCATTACTGGTTAGCGCCAAATGTTGACGTTAACTATATGGTTCATACGATTAATACAGGTGCATGATGAAAGCTGTTTTATTTGATTTAGACGGTACGCTTATCGATACAGCTGCGGATTTCATTCGTATTATTCAGCAAATGTGCCGTGATGCAAGACGCCCTGTTGTAGAAGCCGATCTTATTCGCACTCAGGTGTCTGAAGGTGCACGTGCGATGGTGAAATTGGTTTATCCAGAGCTGGATATGGCCAATCCAATTTTCTTGGCACATCGTCAAAACTTTTTAGATATTTACGGCAATAATATTGTGGTTGATACAGATCTGTTTGAAGGTATGTATCCACTCTTAGAAGAGTTAGAAGCTGCGCAAATTCCGTGGGGTATTGTGACCAACAAACCACGCGGTTTAAGTGAATCTCTTTTAGAAAAGTTAAATCTGACAGAACGCTGTGCGGTTTTGGTATGTCCTGAAGATGTCAGTAAAACCAAACCAGACCCTGAACCAATGTATTTGGCTGCTAAACAGTTAAATATATCAGCAGATGAAATTATTTATGTAGGTGATCATCCACGTGATATTGATGCTGGCCGCAATGCCGATATGTACACTATTTTAGCTGCGTACGGTTATTTGCCTATTGAACACCGTGATGATTTAGCCGCTTGGCAGGCCGATTCGATTGTAAATACAGTGACAGAATTACACGATATGTTACGTCAAAAGCTTCCTGCTCTACAGGAAAATCAGCGTATGATAAGTTAACTTAAGAGTTTTATAGACTTTTTTAACGGCTATTTGTTTTATCAATATAAAAAGAAGGAGGTTTACCAATGAAATATTCAGAATACCAACCTCGTCCGGATCTACTCAAAGATCGAATTATTTTAATTACCGGTGCTGGTGATGGAATTGGGCGAGCTGCAGCTCTAAGTTATGCCCTACATGGTGCGACTGTTGTCCTGCATGGTAGAACCTTAAATAAACTTGAAGTGATTTATGATGAAATTGAAAGTCTAGGCGCACCTCAGCCCGCGATTTTACCATTACAACTTTCAAGTGCCTCTGACCGTGATTATGACTTTTTAGTCGATACACTTGAAAAGCAATTTGGACGTCTAGACGGTATTTTGCATAATGCCGGTATTTTAGGTGAGCGTGTAGAGCTAGCACATTATCCTACCGAAGTATGGGATGACGTGATGGCAGTTAACTTACGAGCTCCTTTTGCCCTGACTCAAGCTTTATTGCCACTTTTGCAAAAATCAGAAAATGCCTCTGTCGTATTTACCAGTTCAGGTGTAGGTCGTGAAGCACGTGCTTTATGGGGCGCATACTCTGTCTCAAAAGTTGCCATTGAAGCAGTGAGCAAAATTTTTGCAGCGGAGAATACTTATCCAAATATTCGCTTTAACTGCATTAATCCAGGCGCAACACGTACTGCAATGCGTGCGAAAGCTTACCCACAAGAAGATCCGAAAACCTTACCTACACCAGAGTCGATCTTGCCAGCCTATCTCTATTTAATGGGTGAAGATAGCTTGGCACTCAATGGTCAAAGTATTGATGCGCAGGATTAAAAAGTTAAAGATGAAAAGCTAGATTAAATTACGGCCAATCATCAAATCTGGCTTGCCTATACCTGAAAAGATATATACAAGCCTTTTTTATTATTGATAAAAACTCTTGATCTATCCGTAATTTTAATTGAACCATTAAATGATCTTCACAGTTTCTCTGCATTTTGCGCGTAGAGTATTCAACATGAGAGACATCAGATGTAAACGAGGATGCATCATGAAAAAGTTGTTCACCATCTTAGCCCTTTGCATAACCGTACTGACCACCAGTATGGCGAGCTTTGCTGATCCTCCTTTTGACCGAGGCCATGGCCCCAAAGGTCCTAAAGGTGGAGGTCCACGTGGTGAGTGGAATGATCGTGGGCCAGGATTTGGACGTGATCATGATGATGATCGTATCCGTGACGAACGCCGTATGCGCGAAGAGCGTGGCTTTGAACGCTTAAAACAACATCGCTGGCAGCCTGGCTATGTTATGCCACAGCACTATCGTGGTAATGGCTATAAAGTCGACTATAAAGATAGTAACTTGCCTAAACCAGGTCGTAATCAGCAATGGTACAAAATCAACAATGACTATATTTTAGTCGACACAGATTCTAATAGCATTGTGAGTATTCGTGGTTTTTAAGGCGATAGACCCTCGCTATCGCTGAATAAAAAGGATAAAGCCTCTGGGTTTTATCCTTTTTTATTTTTTATATTCTTAAATGATGTATTTTCTTAATTTCTTCTTATTTCATAGAGAGTTTTCACATTTATTCTTCTTGGCCTCCACGATTTATCTGCAATTGTTCACTAATCTTTAATTATTGAAATTTAACTCATCATTCGAGGTTTACAATGAAAAAATTAACAACAGCGATTGTTCTTTCTCTTAGTGGTTTAGTTGCAACAACAGCCATGGCAGCACCAAACGATCATAATCATCATGGCAATTACCAAAACCATGAAGTAAAAACAGTTAAAGTGATTAAAAAAGATGATCATCACAATGCATGGCGAGTAGGTCAGGTTGTACCGCATGAGTATCGACATTCACGTTACGTGATCGACTATCGTCAACATCAAAAATTGACTAAACCAGGTCGTTACCAAAAATGGTATAAAGTGAATGGAAATTATGTACTGGTGAATGAACAAAGTCATAAAATCATTAGAGTGGTTTACTAATTTAAAACTTTTTAAGCACCCAAATTTCAATTTGGGTGTTTTTTTATCGAAAACATGCGGCTTTAATCTTTTTTGTTTAGAATCATCTTTATATCTTTTTGCTGTTGATTCGAGATCGGTATGTCAAGTAAGCCTGTAAGTAAGTCGCATAATAACACCCAGCATTATGTACACTGGTTTCGACACTCAGCGCCCTACATTAATGCTCACCGCGATAAAACTTTTGTATTGATGTTTGGTGGTGAAGCAGTCCGTCATCCTAATTTCGAACATATCATTCACGACATTGCTTTATTGCACTCTCTTGGTATTCGCTTAATTCTCGTGTACGGTGCGCGTCCGCAAATTAATCAAAATCTTAAAGAAAAAGGAATCGAAACTCCTTTTTATGACAACAGCCGTATTACCACACGTGAATCTTTAAGCTGTGTCATGAGTGCTGTAGGTTCTATCCGCCTAGAAATCGAAGCATTGCTTTCTATGGGCTTAGCAAACTCGCCAATGTACGGCGCTCGCATAGATGTGGTATCAGGTAATTTTGTGACTGCTAAACCTTATGGCATTCGTGATGGCATGGATTTCCAGCTTACAGGTGAAGTTCGTTCTATTGATACAGATGCGATTGATCGACACCTCGACAACCATAATATTGTACTGCTAGGGCCAACGGGTTACTCCACTACAGGCGAGGTTTTCAACTTAAGAGCTGAAGAAGTTGCAACTAAAACAGCAACTTATTTAAAAGCAGATAAACTCATTTTTCTAGGTGAGCAACAAGGATTGCTGAATGAAGATGAGCAAATATTACGTGAATTAAGCCCACATCAACTGGACTACTATATTCAACAATATCAAACTATTAGCCCAACACTCACTTTGCATTTGCAACAGGCAAAAAAAGCATCTTTATCAGGTGTACACCGCGTTCATCTTATTTCTTATGCCTATGATGGCGCCCTTCTCGAAGAGTTATTTACTCGAGATGGTATAGGCACCATGATTACCGATGCGCATTATGAAGAAGTTCGCATGGCCAATATTCAAGACGTAGGCGGTTTAATGAATTTATTACGTCCATTAGAAGAAGAAGGTATCTTAGTTTATCGTTCGCGTGAACGTTTAGAGCAAGAGATTAGCCAGTTCGCTGTTATTGAGCGCGATGGTACGATTCTAGCGTGTGCTGCACTTTATCCAATTCCAACAGAATTTAATGAAACACGTTCAGCAGAAATTGCCTGCGTCGCAGTACACCCAAGTTATCGTAAATCGAACCGTGGCAGCCAGATTTTGCAATTCCTTGAAGAAAAGGCAAAAGAACAAGGTATTCGTCAATTATTTGTTTTAACGACTCGAACCGCTCACTGGTTCTTAGAGCACGGTTTCCATCAGGTGAGTGTTGATGATTTACCAAATGCTCGTCAGGCGCTTTATAACTATCAAAGGAATTCTTTAGTCTTTAAGAAACTGCTTCCTTAGCCTTTGCTCTTTTTAAGATATTCTTATTTCAGATAAGCTTAGTTCAAAAAGTACAACCATAAACACGATTAATTTATGGTTGTACTTTTTTTAAATCTAAATTTTTTAAGGTTTTAATATTTTTTATTTTATTTACATTAACTTAATAACAATTCATTAAATATATTTCTATTAGATAAATCATTTTTTCGCATAAGTTTATAGCCTATTGTGTTTAGCTTTTTTTTGCATAAATAAAGACCGAATACTTATTTTTTCTGAAATAAAAATCCATTTAGGGTATCTGCTCATCCAATTATTTTTTTCTTTTTCTCTTTCGGGGAGCACGAAATCTCATGGCACTTTTCAACACCACTTCATGGGCAAAATATTCAGTCATCGCGGCCAGCCTTGCAGGAGTGATGATGTTAAGTGGTTGTGCCAAAAAAGAGGAACAAGCCACCACAACCTTAAATATCGGCTATCAGAAATATGGGATTCTTCCTATTTTAAAGGCTCGTGGTGACTTAGAAAAAGCATTAAAAGAACAAGGTGTACAAGTGAAATGGGTTGAGTTCCCTGCTGGCCCTCAATTGCTTGAAGGTTTAAACGTAGGAAGTGTTTCACTCGGTGAAGCAGGTGAAGCGCCACCGATCTTTGCTCAGGCTGCCAATCCAAATTTAGTCTATGTCGCAAACCAACCTGCTGCGCCAAGAGCTGAAGCACTATTGGTACAAAAAGACTCTCCAATCCAATCTATTAAAGATTTAAAAGGCAAACGTGTTGCTCTTAATAAAGGCTCGAATGTTCATTACCTATTGTTAAAAGTTTTAGAAGCCAACAACTTAAGCTTAAGTGATATTCAACCAGTTTATTTACCGCCATCAGACGCTCGTGCTGCCTTTGAAAAAGGTGCTGTCGATGCATGGGTGATTTGGGATCCTTTCTTTGCAGCGGCTGAACATCAAATTCAGGCGCGAGTTTTAGCAACAGGCGAAAACTTGGTGAGTAATCATCAGTTCTATTTAGCTGACCGTAAATTTGCAGAAAATAATCCGAAAGTACTCAACACTGTTGTACAGACACTTAACCAGACCACTGAGTGGGTAAGTTCACATCAGGATGAAGCTGCCAAGTTACTCGAAAAACCTACCGCACTTGAGTTTGATGTACTCAAAACTTCAATTTCACGTATGGGTTTTGGAGTTCAGCCAATATCTGACAAGGTGGCACAAGAACAACAACAAGTAGCTGATGCTTTTTATGCACAAAAGCTCATTCCAAACAAACTCACCATTCAAGATGCCATTTTAAAACTGAAATAAACCCAGCTTGGGCACGGCTTAAATAATCATATAAATGCTGTGCCTGACCTCAAGGGGAACAAGGATATCAATATGCAACATCAATCATTATTTAGTAAGAGTCAGTGGATACAATTGGTTAAGCGCATCAGTGCAATTACTGTATTAGGCTTAACAATCGCAGCGCCAGCTTGGGCATTTGACCCAACTGTGAAAGAGCTTCGTATTGGTTTTCAAAAAAGCTCGATTAACTTTGCAATTGCCAAACAGCAAAAGCTATTTGAGCAAGAATTCCCAAATGCAAAAATTACTTGGAATGAGTTCCCTGCTGGTCCACAAATTTTAGAAGCTTTAGCTGTCGGTTCACTTGATGTCGGTGTTACTGGGGACACTCCTCCTGTCTATGCACAAGCCGCTGGCAAGCCTTTATATTACATTGCTTATGAAGCAGCTAAGCCATTGGCATCGGCAATTTTAGTTCCAAAAAACTCGCAACTCAAACAGCTTAAAGACCTTAAAGGCAAACGTATTGCGCTGCAAAAAGGTTCGAGTTCACATTACTTACTTGTACAAGCCGTACGTAAAGCAGGCCTAAACTGGAGCGATATTACCCCCATCTGGCTTACCCCTGCCGATGCTCGCGCAGCATTTCAAAAAGGTGCCGTTGATGCATGGGCAATTTGGGATCCTTACTTCGCTTCAGCACAACTAGAAGACCAAGCTCGTGTTCTTGCATCGGGTAAAGGCTTAAGCCCGAACTATACATTTTATTTAGCGGCCCCAAATTTTATTAAACAACATCCGAAAGTTGTTTCAGGGCTCATCAAACAAATCAATCAAGCCGATAAGTGGGTTCAAAGCCATCAAGCAGAAACGGCAGGTGCGATTGGTCAAAGTACAGGTCTTAAACCTGCAACCAGTGATTTATTTATTAAACGCCGTCCGCGCCCTTCATCAGCAGCTCCACTCAGCAGCAAAGTGATTGCTGAGCAGCAGCAACTCGCAGACATTTTTACTCAACAAGGCATCATTCCAAAACCAATCAGCATTAAACAAGCTGTTTGGATTGCCAAGTAATTTCAACAGACATATAGGTAATGCACATGAAAATTTTCTGGTTTATTCCTACCCACGGTGATAGTCGCTATTTAGGTACAAGTAAAGGCGCTCGTCAGGTTGACCATGCCTATATGAAGCAAATTGCTGTGGCAGTAGATAATTTAGGTTACGAAGGTGTACTTATTCCAACAGGTCGTTCATGTGAAGATCCTTGGATTACGGCGGCTAGCCTAATTGATGCAACTCAACACCTTAAATTTTTAGTTGCATTACGACCAGGGGTAACCACACCAGCTTTGGCAGCACGTATGGCTGCAACGTTTGACCGCTTGTCGAATGGTCGTGTATTACTCAACTTAGTGACTGGTGGTGATGAAGCAGAATTACGCGGAGATGGCTTATATGAAGATCACTCAACACGTTATCAAACTGCCAATGAATACGTAAAAATCTGGCGTGAGATTTTGACACGCTCACATACGGGTGAAGCTTTTACATTCCACGGTGAACGTTTACAAGTGGATGATGCAAAACTACTTTACCCACCTGTTCAAAAGCCTTATCCACCACTTTGGTTTGGTGGTTCTTCAGACGTCGCTGTCGATCTGGCTGCTGAGCAAGTCGATACTTACCTTACGTGGGGGGAACCACCAGAAGCTGTCAAGCAAAAGATCGAACATGTTCGTGCTAAAGCTGAGGCTAAAGGTCGTAAATTAACTTACGGCATTCGCTTGCATGTGATTGTTCGTGAAACCAACGAACAAGCTTGGGCAGCAGCGAACGAGCTTATCCAATATCTTGATGATGCGACTATTGCTGCGGCACAGAAAAAATTTGCACAAATGGACTCTGTAGGCCAACAACGTATGGCGGCTCTCCACGGCGGTAATCGAAACAAACTAGAAGTATCTCCAAACCTTTGGGCTGGTATTGGTTTAGTTCGTGGTGGCGCTGGTACAGCACTTGTAGGCGATCCTGGAACCGTTGCTGCCCGTATTCAGGAATATTCTGATTTAGGTATTGATACTTTCATTTTCTCAGGCTATCCACACCTTGAAGAATCAATTCGTTTTGCAGAGTTAGTATTCCCGTTATTACCAATTGAAACTCGCGCTAAACTTGCTCAGCCAAATTTAACCGGTCCATTCGGTGAAATTATTGCCAACAATTATGTTCCAGACGAGAAGAAGCAAAATAGTTCCGTCAAGGAGCCTGCATGAGCAAAGCTGAAAGTGTTGTTTCACGTGGAACAAAACAAATTGGGCAGCGTTTGCTGCCTTGGATTTTCCCTATTCTTCTATTGGTTGTTTGGCAAATTGCCTCAAGTTCGGGTCTTTTAGAAAGCCGTATTTTACCCGCACCTACTGCTGTAGTTTCCGCTTTTTGGCATCTACTGGTGAGTGGCGAACTCTGGCAGCACGTTAAAGTCAGTGCTGGTCGTGCACTGCTTGGCCTTCTGATAGGCGGCGGTTTAGGTTTGTTATTAGGCCTACTCAACGGGTCTTCGCGTTTCGCCTCTACACTGCTCGATACGACCTTACAAATGATTCGTAACATCCCAGCCTTAGCACTTATCCCACTTGTCATCTTGTGGTTCGGGATTGATGAAACAGCGAAATTATTTTTAGTCGCCGTAGGTGTTTTCTTCCCTATCTATATCAACACCTATCACGGTATTCGGTCAGTTGACCCTCAATTGATTGAGATGGGTAAAAGCTACGGACTTTCACGTTGGCAGCTTTACAAAGAAATTATTTTGCCGGGTGCGATGCCTTCTATTTTAGTGGGTTTACGCTTTGCTTTAGGTTTGGTTTGGGTATTGCTTATTGTTGCTGAAACCATTTCAGCTCAAGCAGGTATTGGTTATATGACCATGAATGCACGTGAGTTTTTACAAACGGATGTAGTTCTGGTCGGTATTCTTCTGTACGCCTTACTAGGCAAACTGGCAGATGTTTTAGCACAGCTTTTGGAACGCTATTTACTACGTTGGCACTCTGGATATCAGAAATAAGGGAGCTTAGAACATGACAAATCTGAATTTAAATATTAATCAGAATGAAGTGCAGCTCATTCCGGAAGAACCAACAGAATCTCAAGAACCTGTATTAGGAGCAGAGATTCTGATTGAGCAACTTTATAAATTTTATGGTGAGGTAAAGGTCCTCGAAGATCTTGACCTACACATCCAGCCGGGTGAGTTTTTAGCAATTGTTGGCCGAAGTGGTTGTGGCAAAAGTACGTTACTCCGTTTAATTGCTCAACTTGAAAAAGCCAGCTTTGGGGAAATCAAATTTAAATCTGCCCGACATTTACGTGAAGGCATTACGAACGATGATATTCGAGTAATGTTCCAAGATCCTCGTTTACTTCCTTGGAGAAATATTCTTCAAAATGTTCAACTTGGGCTACCAAAATCACAACATGCTTTGGCAGAAGAATTATTAGAAAAAGTAGGTTTAAAAGAAAAAGCGGGACAATGGCCTTCCCAGCTCTCAGGTGGTCAACGTCAGCGTACAGCCCTAGCCCGTGCACTATCACATACTCCACGCATATTGTTGCTAGACGAACCTTTGGGTGCATTAGATGCTTTAACTCGGCTTGAGATGCAAAGCTTGATTGAGCGCTTGTGGAAGGAGCAAGGCTTTACTGCAATTTTGGTCACACACGATGTGAGTGAAGCAGTGCAATTAGCTGACCGTATTATCTTATTAGATAAGGGCAAGATTGCTCAAAGTTTCCAAGTTAATTTGCCACGCCCGCGTAAAAAAAGTATTACTTTTGCTCAACTTGAGCAACAAGTACTCGATGCGGTTTTGGCAACTTAAGGTTGTGATGAGTAATGAGAACTGTTCAACCGAAAAATGCCCAATTTACGAGCAATAAAACTGCTGTTTTATTGCTCTTTTTTAGGGCGAAATTTAAAAAATATTTTTAAGAATAACAATAAACTAGTGAATCTCTCTATTTTTTGCACAATAGTATATCTATTACACAAATAACTAGCCGTTTTTTGATTAAAAAAGCAAGACACCTGTGCACAAATCAAACAATTTCCCTTACAATGGGAATATTATTTTTTTAATTATGCAGCAGATGGAACAAAAAAAGAGTACCCAAAAGCGCAATCAGCTTCTTGCTGCGGCCCTTGACGTATTTTCAGTCTATGGGTTCAGTGGAGCAAGTCTGGATGAAATTGCCCAACTCGCCGACATGCATAAGTCGAATATTTTCTATTACTATGAAAATAAAGAGTCTTTATATGTAGAAGTGCTCACAACCGTTTTACAAAAATGGTTGGCCCCCTTACAAACTTTAGAAGCTGAATTAGAACCAGCCGAAGCCTTATCTCACTATTTAATTCAAAAAATCGAACTGTCTCGTAGCCAACCGAAAGCATCTAGATTGTTTGCACTAGAAATTATTCAAGGCGCTCCACATATTTTGCCTATACTGAAAGGGCCTTTGAAAAAGCTATTTAAACGCAAAGCTAAAGTCATTCAGACTTGGCAAGAAGAAGGAAAGATTTCCCCAGATATCGACCCTGAGTTATTAATACTCAATATTTGGGGCCTTACGCAAAACTATGCAGATTTTGCAACTCAAATGGAAATGGTGACCGGTAAAACGCTTCGTAACCGCAGTATGTTCCAGCGTTCGATTGAGCATACGGTACATATGATGCTATACGGCGTATTACCTCGCTAAAATAAAAAAGATCGGCAAATTTGCCGATCTTTTTTTAGAAATGGTTTTGATAAAGGGCTAGGAGTTTCTGAGCGCCTAACAATAAATTTTCTTCCCAATCCAAATGTGCAGTGTCATCTGCCCCATCAGTAATATACTTCACAGAAATTAATCGTACACCTAACTTATGGCACACTTTAGCTAAAGCATAGCCTTCCATATCAACCACATCACAAGCTACTTTTGGCTGACCTGTTTCAAATGAATCACCTGTTCCACATACTGCTTTTGGCAAATCAATAAAATGTGGTTGAAGATGAATCTCTGCCGCCAAATGATCATCTAACGGCGTTACACCTACTTCAAAACCTAGGGGTGAAACATCCATATCCCGTTGTACAAAAGTTTTTACTTCGACTAAATCATGTCGATTAAATGCAGAGCTTCCCGCTGTACCTAAGTTAATTAGAGTTTTACAGCCTGTTTTTTGAATAACTTCAAATGTTTTAAAGGCAGCATTAATCTTACCAATACCACTGTAATGGACTTCAACACCTGCTTGTTCAAATAAACCCTTAGATTCATTAGGAAGCGCCATAATTAAAGCAATATCAGTGTTCATTCAAAAAGCTCAAATCAAAATTAAATAAGTTAGAAAATAAGTATAAATCAGGTGCAAAAGCTTTTTGCACCTTTTCATCATTACTGCACTTTTTGTTGTAAAGCGATTAAGCATGGAGAAAAAAACAGTTGACCACTATATGCGCCTGCTAGCGTTTTCTTCATTACAACGCCCCACATCGTCAATAACAGAATACTCAATGCGACAGCAACGTATTGTAAGAATACAATTTCAACCTGATGTTCTAAATTAAATAGTGCGAGAATAAATACACCTAATGGAAAGGTTAAGCCCCACCAGCCCAAGTTAAATGGAATACCTGTCTTTGCGTGACGGAGCGTTGTTAAAATCGCAAGACCAAGCCACCATAACCCAAAGCCTAAAAGTACAAGACTGCCTACAACTCCTAAAGCTTGAAAGACATTCGCAAATTGGTGAAATCCTACGCTTGGCGCCACTCTTTGTGCCTGCTGCCCTAATAACAATAAACCTAATGCACCTGTACCAATAGGGCCTAAAGAGAGCCAGCTAGAAATGGCGACTTCTTTTTCAGGTAACTGATGCAAAGCCATACGCAACATTAAAATTGTCAGAATAGCAAATGCTGGTAAAACAGAGATTCCCCAGAGTACATAGCCAGCCATTAATAAATGAAAGCTATGCAAATCTGCTGGTAAATGCGCGACTAACATGCCGGCAGAACTTGCTGCTACTTCACAGGCAACCACAGGTAAAAGCCAGATTGCAGTCATGGTATGTAGCTGATGGTTCTGACGACTAAACATACAAAATGGCACGATCCACGCAATGGCCAGTGCTAAAAAGACATCGATGTACCATAAAGCTTGAGCAATATGGATTGCAACTTCACCGTAAAGCCCGACACCGAAACTTAGAAACCCGTTTAATATCGTTGCAAGCCCCATCGGGATAGCCCCTAAAAACAAGCTCATATTTGGATGATTAAATATTTGCTTCGCTTCATGAGGGAAAAGAAACCACCGCAATAAATAAAGAACTGAAAAAACACTGAACAAAATAATATTAAATTGCCATAACAAAGTTGCTAGCGTGAATAAAAATGATTGAGCAAATGGTAGCTGGATTAAAATCATACTCACCACGCCAGTACCCATAGTCGCTGTAAACCAATTTGGAGTAAAATGTCGTATAACATCTTTGCTATGATTTAATTGGTAAAAGGGTTTTTTCATTTTAGTTCTCTAATCAAAGAGTGGATAAAGATATAGTAGAGCAAACCATTAATAAGAAAAATTGATTTATTTTTATTTAATTCATCAATATTTTAGATATGCAAATATTCATGTTGAAAAATAACTGAGTAAAAACACAACAACAAGACGAATCTGTGAGATTATGGCAATATATAGCCCTTGCAAAAATAGCCATATTTTAAGTTCATGAAACTGCTTCGTCTTAACGCGTTATCGCCCAATTTTCAGTTACCTCAAACAGCGGTAACTATTGGTAATTTTGATGGTGTCCATTTAGGTCATCAAGCGATGATTGCTCAACTCAAAAAAATTGCTGCAGCACAAGGCTTAAAAACATTGGTTATGATTTTTGAGCCACAACCTCTTGAATTCTTTAAAGGCTACGATGCCCCTCCTCGTATTAATTCACTACGAGAAAAAGTTGAATACCTAACTGAGCTGGGGGTTGATTACATTGCAGTTGCTAAATTTGATCAGCATTTCCGTAGTATGAGCGCGTCAGCCTTTGCAGACTTATTAAAAGATAAATTAAACGCGCAGTCTTTGGTTTTAGGAGATGACTTTCATTTCGGTAAGGACCGTCAAGGAAACAGCGAATTTTTAAAAGAATACGGATTTGGGGTCACAAATTTACATACGATTGAGCTTGAAGGTGAACGCGTAAGTTCAACTCGTATTCGCCAAGTGCTTCAGGTAGGAAATCTTGCCTTAGCTGCTAAATTATTAGGTCGTCCTTACAGTATTACTGGACGAGTTCAATATGGCGACCAAATTGGCCGAACTCTGGATTTTCCAACGATTAATGTTCGCCTCAACCGCCATAAGCCATGTTTAAATGGGATTTATGGTGTTGAAGTCATTTGTGAAACAACCTCACTTACTCAAAAAGTGCGTCAAGATACACCCGAAAAACCGGGAATTGCCGGATATCATGATAACAGCCTCTATGGCGCAGGACATGTCGGTACACGTCCAGCCATTCAGCAAGAACATCCAGAGTGGAGATTAGAAGTACATTTCCCTGATGTTTCTGCTAATCTGTATGGCTTATTTATGCGGGTGACTTTCCTTCACTATCTTCATGGTGAATTGAACTACCCTTCGCTTGAGGCACTTAAGGCAGGAATTGATAATGACGTGCAGCAGTTACGACAATACCGTAACGACACGACACAATTTCCTTTTTAATTCTAATTTTGATTGTAAAACATGTCGGCTCCCAAGCTGATTAAACTGGATGAAAACTTGCATGAGCGATAAGCAAACTCCTGAGAATGCAGTGGACTACAAAGCCACGCTAAACCTGCCGGATACTCAATTTGCAATGAAAGCAAATTTGGCAGTACGTGAAGTGAAATGGTTAGAAGAGTGGTATACCGACAACATTTATCAGCAGATTCGTGCATCGCGTATTGGCAAGAAAAAATATATTTTGCATGATGGCCCTCCATATGCGAACGGTACAATTCACTTGGGCCATGCGGTTAACAAAGTACTTAAGGACATCATCGTAAAAAGCCGTACTTTGGCAGGTTTCGATGCGCCATATGTACCAGGTTGGGACTGTCACGGTTTGCCAATCGAACTAAAAGTTGAAGAAAAAGTAGGTAAAGTGGGTGAAAAAGTTGATGCAGCCACTTTCCGTAAACACTGCCGTGAATATGCGCTAAAGCAAATTGATTTACAGCGTACTGACTTTAAACGTCTTGGTATTTTAGGGGACTGGGATAATCCTTATCTCACCATGAACTATAAACAAGAAGCCGATATTGTTCGTGCTCTAGGTCTCATCCAGAAAAATGGTCATATCCAGCCAGGTTTAAAGCCAGTGAACTGGTGTATGGACTGCGGTTCAGCTCTTGCTGAAGCAGAAGTCGAATACGAAGATAAAAAATCTGACGCAATTGACGTTGGTTTTGGTGTTGTTGATCTCAAAGATTTAAGTGTCCGTTTAAACGTAGAAGTTCAAGATCTGACAGATATCGTGATCTGGACCACTACACCATGGACATTACCAGCTAACCAAGCCGTTGCGTTGCATGCCGAAATTGAATATCAATTGGTGCAAGTGACAACTGAGCGCGGTAAGCAAAACTTCATTCTTGCTAAAGACTTAGTTGCTTCAGCGATTGAGCGTTACAAGCTTGAAAACCCAGTTGTTTTAGCTGATTTTACTGGTTCTGCTCTTGAAAACCTTACCCTACAACATCCTCTACTTACTGATCGTCAAGTTCCGGTTATTTTAGGTGAGCACGTTATTGCAACAAGCGGTACAGGTGCCGTACATACAGCGCCTGGCCACGGTGCAGACGACTATAAAGTAGGTCTTCAATACAACCTTAAAGTAGATAACCCAGTGGGTGGTAACGGTGTTTATCTCCCAACTGCTCCAATCTATGCTGGTGAACACATCTATAAAGCCAATCCAAAGATTATTGAAGCTTTGGGCGCTGTAGGCCGTTTATGGGCTCATCAACCAATTAAACACAGCTACCCACACTGCTGGCGCCATAAAACTCCTATTATTTTCCGTGCTACACCACAATGGTTCATTAGCATGGATCAAAAAGGGTTACGTGAAGGTGCGCTTAATGCCATTGAAAATGATATCGAGTTTGTACCGAACTGGGGTAAAAACCGTATTGAATCAATGATCGAAGGCCGTCCGGACTGGTGTATTTCACGTCAACGTACTTGGGGTGTTCCAATTCCATTCTTCGTTCATAAAGATACGAACGAATTACACCCGCGTACACCTGAACTCATCGAAGAAGTTGCTCAACTGATCGAAGAAGAAGGCATCGAAGCATGGTTCAAACGTGAAGCAAAAGACTTCATTGGTGAAGATGCTGAACAATACAATGCTGTTCGCGATACGCTTGATGTATGGTTCGACTCTGGCACAACACATTACGCTGTACTTGAGCAACGTGAAGAATTAGAAAGCCCTGCTGACTTATATTTAGAGGGTTCAGACCAACACCGTGGTTGGTTCCAATCTTCTTTATTAACGTCTATGGCAATTCACAATCGTGCGCCATATAAAGCCTTGTTAACTCATGGTTTTACAGTTGATGAAAATGGCCGTAAATTGTCGAAGTCTTTAGGCAACTATATCCCGCTTGAAGAAATCATCAAACAGCTTGGTGCCGATGGTTTACGTCTATATGTAGCTTCTAGTGACTACCGTTATGAAATCGCAGCATCGAAAGAAATCTTTAGCCGTGTAAGTGATAGCTACCGTCGTATTCGTAATACGCTACGCTTCTTGCTTGCAAACTTAAATGGTTTCAAACCAAGTACAGATGCTTTAGCAGTAGATGATCTTATCGCTCTAGATCAATACATCTTACAACGTGCGAATGAAGTACAACAAACCATTATCACTGCCTATGAAGAAATGAACTTCCATGTGGTGTGTAGTGCGTTAACAAGCTTCTGTATTAATGACTTAGGTGGTTTCTACCTAGATATTATCAAAGACCGTCAATACACCACTAAAGCAGATTCTCAGGCACGTCGTTCTGCTCAAACAGCGCTTTATCATATTGTCCAAGCATTTATCCGTTGGATGAGCCCAATCTTAAGCTTTACGGCTCAAGAAGCTTGGCCATTGATTCCAGAACAAACTGAAAAGTATGTATTTACTTCAGAATGGTATGACTTACCTGTTTCATCAAAAGCAAACTTGCTTTCTGAAGAAGATTGGCAAACATTGATTAGCGTAAAATCTGCAGTAAATAAACAGATTGAAGCAGCGCGTAACGCTAAACTTGTCGGCAGTAATCTTTCAGCCAAAGTTGAACTTTGGGCAAGTGAATCATTACAAACAGTTTTAAACCAACTGGCTGATGAACTCCGTTTTGTTCTTATTACTTCGCAAGTAGTATTACATCCATTTGCTGAGCAAGGTGAAGCAACTGAAATGGAAGGCTTACGTGTACAAATATCTGCAGCTGAAGGTGAAAAATGTGCACGTTGCTGGCACGTTCTTCCAGATGTAAATACACATGCCGATCATCCTGGTTTATGTGGTCGTTGTATTGTGAACGTCACTGGTCGTGGCGAAGTGAGAAAATATGCCTAATTCACAAGCTAAAAAAGGCTTATTCCAGTTTTATCCACATAATCTGATTTGGCTTGGACTTTCAGTCCTTGCCATTGTATTGGATCAATGGACAAAATGGATTGCGAGTACACATCTAAACTATGCAGATCCTGTACCTGTACTTCCATTTTTAAACTGGACACTATTACATAACTATGGTGCAGCTTTTAGCTTTTTATCTGATGCAGGAGGATGGCAGCGCTATTTCTTCACATCTTTGGCGGGCTTAGTTTCAGTACTTTTTGTATTTTGGTTAATGCGTATGCCTAAAAAAATGGTGGTGCTACCTGTAGCCATCGCTTTAATTTTAGGTGGAGCTTTAGGCAATTTAATTGACCGTATTACCCTAGGTTATGTGGTCGATTTCATTCATGTTTATTACCAAAATCATCACTTTCCAGCTTTTAATATTGCGGACAGTGCCATCACTCTAGGTACGATTTTGCTACTCATTGATACATTCTTCCTTGAGAAGCAACGTAACCAAAATTCGGATGCATAATATGACCGAAATTATTCAACCTAACGAAGAAATTCGTATCCAAGAAGGCTCTAAAGTCGACCTACACTTTTCTGTAGCTATCGAAAATGGTGTAGAAATTGACAATACACGTAGCCGTGAAGAGCCTGTTAGTCTGACTATTGGTGACGGAAACCTTTTACCAGGTTTCGAAAAAGCATTATTCGGTTTACGTGCAGGTGACCGCCGTACAGTACACCTTCCACCAGAAGAGGCTTTTGGTCCGTGGAATCCAGAAAATATTCAAACTTTCGATACAGTTAAGTTTGAACAACGCCCTATTCCTGGTCACATGATCGAATTTGAAGATAAGGCAAAAACCACCTTATTCGGTGTAGTAAAATCAGTTAATGATGACATTACAGAAATAGATTTTAATCACCCATTAGCTGGGAAAAATATTACCTTTGAAGTAGAAATATTTAAGGTTACTCCTGAAGGCCAACAAGGCATTAAGCTAATGTAAATAAAAAAGCCCTCTAAATGAGGGCTTTTTTATGATTTAATTTTTATTAGTGACATAAGAATCCTTACAAATTCTATATTCTCTCCCACCTATAGAATGAATTAAGTTATAAAGATAAAAATTCTTAGGAAAAATACATGCTGGTCTATATTATCGTAGGAAGTGTTCGTGAAGGACGTACAGCAATTAAAGTTGCCAATTGGCTAGAATCCACAATTCAATCATTTAATCTAGAAGATTTTCAGACAGAAGTAATTGATTTAAAAGAGTGGAATTTACCGTTATTTTCAGGCTCTCACCCACCTGCTACCGGGATTTATGATCAACCTAAACAACAAGAATGGGCAGACAAAATTGCTCAAGCAGACGCATTTATCTTTATTAGCCCAGAATACAACCATGGTTACAGCCCAGCTTTAAAAAATGCACTTGATTATATCGGTAAGGAATGGGGTGGTAAACCTGCTGCATTTATTGGTTATGGTTCAACAAATGGCTCTCGCTCTATTAGCCAAATACGTCAAGTCACCTCAAGTTTAAGTATCATTGACCCCAACGCTGTAATAGAGATAAGAGATATATTTAAACGTAATAAAGATGAAAAATTCGAAGCTAATGAGTTTGAAGTAAAAGGTCTTCAATCCATTGTTGAGAAACTACAGAAATATCATTTGTCTTAATTGAACAAAAGGCCTCTTTTCTAAACAAAAGAGGCCTTTAATTTTATAAACTCTTTAAATACTCCACTACATCAGTATTACCTGCCATTTCTGCAAGCTCTAATGCTGTGTATTCACTTTTGTAAGCGACATGTGCACCTTTTTCAACTAAGAGCTTTACTACCTCTAAATGATCATTTTCAGCAGCTGCTTGTAGAGCACTATATCCCTCATCATCTGTCTGATTAGGATCTTCTCCCTCTATTAGTAATTCTTTTATTTGATCGATATCACCTAGAGATGCCCAATAAATCAATACAGGCAAAGATAGCTCTTCATCATCTTCAGGTATTGGAGAGAAAGAATTGATCTTCATGGACGTACCCAAAAATAATAAAGTTCATCATTATATTCATAGAATACAGCCAGAATACAAATCTAATTTTGGATCTATCTTTTATTAAAAATTAAATTCCGCCCAATAAAAAAACACCCCCATTTATTAGAACGGGGGTGTTTAGAATAATGAGCTGGCGATGACTTACTCTCACATG
>NZ_JAVQNO010000019.1:0-168432 GCF_031799025.1 Acinetobacter sp. V115_6
GCGTCCCTACGGGGATTCGAACCCCGGTTACCGCCGTGAAAGGGCGATGTCCTAGGCCTCTAGACGATAGGGACGTTTCAGAGGTGGGCGTATATTAGGTCGATTTAATAAAAGTGTCAAATAGTTTTCTGAAGAAATATTAAAAAAAACAATCAAGCGATTAAAAATAACTCAAATTGTAGAAAATATATACATTTAGCCCTCATTTTTCTGAAAAGGTTCAATAATTGCCTTTATGACCGACGGATGTTGTAAATATCCTAAAATTTCATGCGGTTGGTTGGCAAAGGTATAAATTTTCTGATTGATAATGGCACGATCAAAATTAAATGGGGCCTCGCATAAGGGAAAAGCGGTCAAAAAATCGTCTTGAGAGTAAAAATTAAACCAATCACCGTAAATACATGGCGGTCTAGAAATTGGACTCGGGAGCTTACTTTGAATCACGCGAAAAGCTAAAGGGGAAGCTAGGGTAATAAAACGCCTAACTGAGAATTGATAAGATGGATCTGATAATAATTGGAAAGCGATAACTGAACCAAGAGAGTGTCCCACCACAATATAATCTTCTTCTTCTCGCATTTTCTTTAAAATTCTTTGATGTACTTCCTGCATGAACTCTGGATTAGATAAATACATATAGGTTTCGATAAGGAATTGTTGAATCAAACTTTCATGCAGTTTAGGAAAGTTATTTAATAGAACAACTAGTTCTTTCAGTACGCGATCTTTAACTAATTGAGAAGTGAGATAAAGTCGTTCTGAGAAGCTTTGCTCAGCTTGATCGGTTGAGGGACGTAACAACGGAACAAATGGAGTGTGCTCTTTAGGTGGGGGATTACTTGGGTGTACGTTAATAGGGAAATAATTATTAAAAAATGATTTAGGTAACAACGTGTTAAGGTCTAATTGATTGCTTAATTGGTATTTGGTCATTAAGTCGCCATAAAATGGCATGTGAATATGAAGATCACGGATATTAACTCTGCAAGGCATTTGTTTTAGGCCGAGCTTAAACACTTTTAACCAATGCTCTTTCAAGCGATGTGCTGTGTAGTTTTGTTGATTCATCCCGTGGATAAATATAATTTTCATTCTATACAAAGAATTGTTTTTAATATAAATTTTAATCTACCGTGGTCTGATATATAAAACCAGTATGTAGGCAAAAAAAAGTGTAGCTTTTTGCTACACTTTAATTGAATAACGACAGTCTTAGTCTTTATTACGATAAAAAATGAAATAACTGGCATAGCATAAAGCTGTGAAAATGAGACAGCCTACAAAACCAGCACGCATTTCAGGGTCTGCTGCCATACTTAAACAAGTAATAAAACAGAAAATAAAACCTAAAATTGGCACAATAGGAAATAAAGGCGCAGCATATTGTAAGTCTTTAACAGTATGGCCTGATTTATACCATTGGCGGCGGAAATTGAACTGGCTTAAACAAATGCTCATCCATACAATCACCATGGTAAAAGCCGCTACGCCAAGCAGATTCTTAAAAATAGTCTCTGGTGCAAATTGCTCTGATAGCAAACCTGGAATTGCTCCAAACATGGTTACAACTAGAGCAACGATTGGTGTTCCACTTTTTGATAAAGTCGCAAACACACTAGGTAGTAATTTTTGTTCTGACAGAGACCACATCATACGTGAAGCTGCATATAAGCCAGAATTTGCTGCTGAAAGTAGAGCAGTAATAATTACAAACCTAATAATGTCATCCGCATATGGAATGCCAATATAATTGAATACGGTCACGAAAGGACTGCTACTTACACCATCACCGCCTAGACCTGCGAGTTGGAATGGGAGTAAGGCGCTAATAACAATGATGGTACCTACAAAGAAAATAAGTAGGCGCCAGATCGCGGCATTAATCGCTTTTGGTACATTTTGAGCTGGATCTTTTGTTTCGCCAGCTGCTACACCAATTAATTCGGTTCCTGAGAAAGCAAAGTTAACAATTAGCATGGTCGTAAAAATAGGAATTAAACCATGAGGGAACCAGCCTTGAGCTGTAAGATTGCTAAATAGTGGAGCAGTCTGGGCACCATGGAATGGAATTAAACCAAAAATTGCTAATAAGCCAAGAACAATAAAAGCAATGACCGTGACGACTTTAACTAGGGCTAGCCAAAACTCAGACTCAGCAAAAATACGCGTTGAACTAATATTTAAGCCAAAAATAGTAACTGCAAAAATAATTGTCCAAATCCACATTGAAATCTGAGGGAACCATTCTTGCATGAGCAATGCTGCGGCTGTGAATTCTGTTCCAAGCGTTGCAGTCCAAGTTAACCAGTACATCCAAGAAATCATATAGCCTGTACTTGGACTAATGTATTTTTTGGCATAGGCACCAAAAGAACCTGAAACAGGCATGTGTACAGCGAGTTCTCCTAGGCAGAGCATGACCATGTAAGCGATCGCGCCACCAAGAATATAGGCAATAATTGCGCCAATAGCTCCAGTTTGTGAAATGACTTCCCCTGAACCTAAAAATAGACCAGTTCCGATCGCTCCGCCCAGTGATAACATCACAAGGTGGCGAGTACTCATGGCTCTTTTTAAAGGTGCAGTACTGTTCTGATGCTGATGAGCATCTAGTTGTTTGTCAGATGGCTGCATATTACACATTGAGAGAATTAAGAAAGACGCTATTTTAGATAAAATAGACAAATGTGCAATCTAGAAAGAGATAAAGAATAAACAGTAAGGTGACGATAGAGTCTTTTAATAATTTTTAAAGCAGAATATGGCGTCCCTACGGGGATTCGAACCCCGGTTACCGCCGTGAAAGGGCGATGTCCTAGGCCTCTAGACGATAGGGACTTGATGAGGCAAACACAAAGGAGCGTGGTGGAGTCAAGCGGGATCGAACCGCTGACCTCTACAATGCCATTGTAGCGCTCTACCAACTGAGCTATGACCCCAGTTTGTGTGAGCGCAATCTTAGGGTGAATGCGCTCACACGTCAACAAAAAAATGAATTAAACTTCGCTAGTTGCGTCATTTTTCGGCAATTTTAAGCTCTCATTGAGTTTTTCCCAATTTTTAACTTCTTTCTTGCTTGGTCCGCCTACAATTTCTAGGGCATGACGTAAGCGAGCGAAAGTTAAATCAGGTCCAAGCGTAACCATTGATTGCATCACTGGGGTCGAACTCATTGAACCGGCGATTGCAATAAAGAACGTTGGCATGAAATCACGTAATTTAATGCCCATCTGATTCGCAAGATCCATTAGGGTTTGGCTAACGGTGTCATTATTCCAAGTAAACTGACCTTCAAGACGCCAAATTGCAAATTGTAAACTTTGACGAACTTGCTCTTGAGTCAATTTTTTACTTTCAAACATTTCAGCAGTAATTTGTGGCATATGGTTAAAATAGAAACCAGCCCAATTTACAGCTTCTGAAAGTAAATTAATACGTGGTTGAATAGCGGCAGCAATATCTTCTAAAGTGTTGCGATCACTCTTCCATGTTAATAAACGGTCTAATAATTGGCCAGGTGTTAAACCTTTGATCCATTGACCGTTAAGCCAGTTCAATTTTTCAACGTCAAAAATTGGTCCACCTAGTGATACACGTTGAATATCAAAGTTATCCATCATGTCTTGTAATGTGAAAACTTCTCTTTCATCCGGCATTGACCAACCCATGCGGCCTAAATAATTTAATAAGGCTTCTGGTAATACACCGATATCGCGGTAGTAGTTAATTGATGTCGGGTTTTTACGTTTAGACAATTTTGATTTATCTGGGTTGCGCAACAATGGCATGTGGCAAAGAGTTGGCATTTCCCAACCAAAATATTGGTAAAGCAACTGATGCTTCGGTGCAGATGGAAGCCATTCCTCACCACGCAATACATGAGTGATTTCCATTAAATGGTCATCAACAACGTTAGCCAAGTGGTAAGTTGGTAAACCATCTGTTTTTAGAAGGACTTGCATATCGACTTGAGCCCAAGGAATTTCAACCTCTCCACGTAGCAAGTCGTTAAATTTACAAACACCTTCTTCAGGCACTTTCATACGAATGACATGAGGTTCACCTGCTTCAAGACGTCGAGTCACTTCTTCTTGAGAAAGTTTTAAACCGCGGCCGTCATATTTTGGTGTTTCGCCACGTGCCTGTTGTTCAGCACGCATTTGATCAAGTTCTTCTGCTGTTGCGAAACAGTAAAAAGCATGACCTTTTTCAACAAGTTCTAATGCGTATTGCTTATAAATTCCCATACGTTCAGATTGGCGATATGGCGCATGCGGGCCACCTACATCTGGACCTTCAGACCAATTTAAACCTAACCAACGTAATGAATCCAAAATCATTTTTTCAGATTCTGGTGTAGAACGAAGTTGGTCTGTATCTTCAATCCTTAAAATAAATTCTCCGCCATGTTGCTTCGCAAAACACATGTTAAATAAAGCAATGTAGGCTGTGCCAACATGAGGAAAACCGGTAGGGGAAGGTGCAATACGAGTACGAACTTTCATAGATAATGGGTCAGAATAAAGATTGAAACTATTATAACGAAAAAGCCCAGTATTCTGACGTTTTATTTAACGTCAGTCTGGGCTAAGACTGAAACGAAGAGGGGATGTTTCAGATTTTAAGAAGCATGCGGCTGAAAGATTGCCTGAACAAAACGTGAAAAACGTTCGTGTTGTGCAGCAAGAAAATTTTGGGTTGGAGTAACGCGAATAGTATTAAGAACCTTAAGCTCATCATTTGTAGAAGGTAACACGATAGGGTTACGTTTCTGCTGATCTAAAGCTTTTTCAATAAGCGAAGTTTGCTTATCTGAACCTGTTTTGTTTGGAGTGTCTTTAAGTACTGCTGCTGCAGAAAACTGTGATGCTAAACCCAGCACCAAACTTAAGCTCAAAGCTTTTCCATAATGAATTTTCATTGTTAATCATCCCCTCTGTTCATTACATTTCATCTATTTTTTGAGTTTAACAAAATGTAAAATTACGGTAATGCTACGATTTAAACATAAATATTAATAAAAAAGTGGAACTGTGTCACACTTTTTACAAAATTTACCTATATTTTAAACTGGCCGACTCAAATGTAGACCATATGTATCCTTTACGCTTCATTATTTAACAAATTAATGTGTAGATAAAGTGAAGGTCCTAAATAAGTTGTAAGAATAATTACAAAATTTTTCAAAAATGAAATAACTTAGACATTTTCAGCTATATATCTAAAAAAGATTAATAAAAAAGATATAAATATAAGTAATTGATTGTAAAAAATAAAATTAAAAATATAGTTAAACTAAAACGAATGATGGATTTTGTAAATGAAAAAAATATCAATAATAGCTGTCGCTTTATATGTGGGAATAGCGACAACAGCGGCTCAAGCAGCTACCTCTTTTTTAAATGTTTCTTATGATCCGACTCGAGAGTTCTATCAAGAATATAACCAAGCATTTGGTAAATTTTGGAAACAGCGAACAGGGCAAGATGTTGAATTTAAACAGTCACATGGTGGATCTGGCAAACAAGCCCGTGCTGTAGCCACAGGACTTGAAGCTGATGTCGTAACGTTAGCGTTAGCGAATGATATTGATGAGATTGTGAAAGCTGGGTTTATTCAGCCGAACTGGCAAAAAGAATTTCCAAATAATTCTGCCCCCTATACGTCAACTGTCGTGTTTCTAGTACGAAAAGGTAATCCGAAAAATATACGCGACTGGAATGATTTAACAAAACCAGGTGTGGAAATTATCACCCCTAACCCTAAAACAGGTGGTGCGCCGCGTTGGATTTATCTCTCTGCGTGGGGATATGCTTTAAAACAGCCGGGTGGGAATGATGCTAAGGCTCGAGAGTTGGTGAAAAAGCTTTATCACAATGTGAAAGTTCTAGATTCGGGAGCCCGTGGTTCACTTACGACATTTGCCGAACGTGGGATTGGTGATGTTTTATTGTCTTGGGAAAATGAAGCTTTGTTGGCGACGAAAGGACCTGATAAGGATAAATATCAAATTGTTTATCCATCAATTTCAATTTTGGCAGAACCATCTGTAGCGATTGTAGATAAAACCGTAGATAAAGATGGGAATCGTACCTTGGCAAAAGGTTATCTGAACTTTTTATATTCACCTTTAGGCCAAGAATTGGCTGCTAAACATTATTTCCGTCCGCGAAATGCTCAAGTGGCTGCGAAATATGCAGCGCAATTTCCAAAAATTAAATTATTTACCATTAATGATGTTTTTGGTGGCTGGGCTAAAGCCCAAAAAACACACTTTGCTAATGGGGCTGTCTTCGATCAAATTTACGATGGGAAGCAATAATTAATTAAGTTTTTGTTTAGAGCCGCTTATTGAATAATTGAGCGGCTCTTTGTATTTTTTAGATTTCATTTTTTGATTAATTTAAAAATTACCTAATCTTTTTACTAAAGTATTGATAAAGATATTAATGTAGTGATCTATATCATCTTTGAAAATCATATATTGTAAAGCTAGCCCATAACTTAATGATACAAGCTCTATGACAATAGAATCATAGTCATCAGGCTTAACCATGGGTACTAAAGAAAAAAAATGCTTCATTATCTTCGTTACTTCTTGCTGATGAGTTTTCCAAACCTTTTGATATTCTTCGGCGAAGGTAATATCACGTGCAGCAAATAGTTGTAGTTCTATTGATATTTTAAGCCATTCATCGTCTGTAAAAAAAACCGTTAGCCATTTGCGCAATGAATCGATTAATTGTTCCGTATTTGAAGGAGCACTGGTAAAGATTTCTTGTAGCTGTAAATTTTCTTTAGCGAATTGAAGTTGCATCAGCTCAAGTAAAAACTCTTCTTTACTGCTGAAATTCGAGTAGAAAGCACCTTGAGTATATCCTGCCTGTTTAGAAAGATTCCTGATTGATACCGCGTTATAACCATATTCAGAAATGAGTGCAAACCCAGCATCAATGAGATGCTGTCGAGTTTGTATCTGTTTTTCATTGCGAGAAAGAGTCATAAGAGTCAGCTAAAAGAATAGTTGAGATATCACTTGATATCTTATTTTTTATAAGATATTTTCGCTACTTATTTATTTCAGATATCAATTGATATCTGAATGAGCGACAATAAAGGCGATATATGTCTCAAGTCTCTAAACGTATTGTAGTTATCAATGGTCATCCATCCGATACTAGTTTTAATCATGCATTAGCTCATAACTATATGGAGCAGGCAAAAACATTAGGTGTTCAGGTAGATCTCATCGAGATTGCAAAGTTGGATTTCGAGCCTAATTTAAAATATGGCTATGAGAAACGAATGGAATTGGAACCTGATTTAATGAATGCACTGGAAAAAATTCAGGCTGCTGATCATTTGGTATGGTTCTTTCCAGTGTGGTGGGGAGGGCTTCCGGCTATCGCTAAAGGTTTTATTGACCGACTCTTTTTACCGAATCTTGTATTTAGTTACCGAGAAAACAGCAATCGTGTTATTGGTCACTTACAGTCAAAAACAGTACGACTGATTACGACTTTAGATCAGCCAGGTTGGTTTTATCGTTGGTACTATGGTGAGCCAAGTACTCGACAACTTAAAAAAGCGACTTTGCAATTTTGTGGTGTTAGTAAAGTCAAAGTTAATTATGTTGGAACAGTGCGGGGTGCAAGTTCAGACCAACGGCAAAAATGGTTAAATCAAATCGCTAAATATGCCAAAAAAGATTGCCGGTTCATCTCATCCTAAGGTAAATCCGCGAGTGTTTCTGACAAAATAAGCGTAAAGGAAATGAGAATTTTTGAGATAAAAAATTTAATAAAAAGTTTTATTAATTCGTATTTAACTCTAGAAAATTATTCTTACTTTCTTATTCTGCTTAAAAAGTGCTAACAAAACGGTTTTATCTATGAAAAATTAATATTTTCCTACAAAAAGCCGTTTGGCGTTGATCATAAACAAGGTGATAATGTGCAGTTACATTTTTACGCAATGATTTAACACCTATGTCGCATATTTCTGTCTTACTTTTTGAGACCGTTGAGAGCTTATTGGCAGATCGCACAACAGGGGTGTATATCGATGCAACCTTCGGACGAGGTGGGCATACACGTTTATTGCTCTCAAAACTTGATGAAAATGCACGAGTATATGCATTTGATAAAGACCCTCAAGCTTTGGAAGTTGCGGCTGCTTTGGCAAAAGAAGACCCAAGATTTACCATTATTCATGCCAGTTTTGCTGATATTAAAGAAAAAATGCAGGAAATTGGTGTGATGAGTGTTGATGGCATTATGGCTGACCTAGGAGTGTCATCTCCTCAACTCGACCAAGCTGAACGTGGTTTCAGTTTTATGCAGGATGGTCCTCTAGACATGCGAATGGATAATTCTAAGGGATTAACCGCAGCTGAGTGGTTACTTGAAATTGAAGAAGAACAATTAGCAAATATTATTTATCAATATGGCGAAGAACGTTATAGTCGGCGTATTGCAAAAGCGATTAAACAAGCTGGAAAATTAGACACAACAGCCCAATTGGCAGAACTTGTTAAAACAGCTCATCCAAAGTGGGAAAAACATAAGCATCCAGCAACACGTACATTTCAGGCAATTCGTATTGCTATTAATAAAGAACTAGATGATATTGAAGTATTTTTACCACAAGCTGTAGACTTACTAAAACCAAAAGGGCGTTTGTCTGTGATTAGCTTCCATTCTCTTGAAGATCGTTTAATCAAACAATTTATTCAAAAAGAATCGACTTTGGCAGAAGATATTGGCTGGGGAATGCCTCAGCAACAGGTAGATACAAGAAGGTTAAAGAAAATTTCACGGGTTCGTGCGAGTGAAGAAGAAGTAAAAGCGAACCCACGTTCACGTAGTGCATGGCTTCGGGTTGCTGAACGCTTGGAACAAAAAGGCGCGTAATGAAAAGCAGTGATGAAATTGAAACCACCGAAAATAAAGTGGTGAAAAAAGTTGTGGCATACACCGTATTAGTGGCGCTTGTTTTTATCAGTGCCATGATGGTGGTTTTTCAAGTGTTTGAATATCGTCATGATTATAGAGAGCTTAGCTCTTATATGCGTGAACGTGATGATCTCAATGCTGAATGGGGGCGTTTGCTTATTGAGCAACAAACCTTCGGTGCAACAGCACAGATTGGTACGCGTGCTGTAACCCAACTACGCATGTTTTCACCACCTGCTGCAGAAACGGTGGTAATTTCTTTACCCATGACCTCAGAGCAAAATAAGTAAGGCCTTGCTGTATGGTAGATAAGCGAACAAAGCAAACACGGAAAAAACAGCAGTCTATTTCGGAAAAGCCAACTCTTGCCTTCGATATGTGGCGGTTTTATCTGCTCTGGGCAACAGTACTGCTCTGTTTTGTTGTTTTAATAGCACGTGCATTTTATGTGCAAGTGATTAATAAAGACTTTTTGCAAAACAAGGCCAATGCCAATATTTTGCGTACTGAACGTATTGAGGCAATGCGTGGGGTTATTAGTGACCGTCATGGTGTGCCTTTGGCCATTAGTACGCCTATTATGAAAATTGTCATTGATCCACGTGATTACTTTGATACCAAGCATTTATATGACGAAATTACAGCCGAATTAAAAAAAGATCCAAATAATCGTAAGTTAAAACGACAATTACCAGATAAAAACCTAAACCTTGATGAGTTGGCGGATGTGGTTGGTTTAGATCGTGCAGATCTAAAAAAACAGATGAATGCACGTCCACGTTCTCGTTATTTGGTTTTGAAAAAAGAAGTTCCGCCGCAACAGGCAGATCTTATTACAAAGGGTAACTTCCAAGGCGTTTATGCCGAGAAAACATATAAACGTTATTATCCTCAACCGCAGCCAAATGCTCAGATTATTGGTTTAACCAATAGTGAAGGCCAAGGGATTGAAGGCTTGGAAATGCAGTTGAATAAACAACTCTCTGGGGTAGATGGCGAACAAAAAATTATTCGTGATAAGCGTGGTAACCGCTTAAAGGTTTCAGAGGTTATTCGTGAGGGTGAACCAGGCGAAAACATCACTTTAAGTATCGACTCTCGTTTGCAATATATTATGTACCGTGAGTTGACTGCTGCTGGTGTTGCAAATAACGCTCGTTCGGCGACAGCAATTGCTGTTGATGTTAAAACAGGCGAAATTCTGGCCATGACCAGTTGGCCATCTTATAACCCGAATGATAAAAACGGTTTATCTAATAAAGATGCCATGCGTAACCGCGGTGCGATTGATATGTTCGAGCCAGGTTCTACCATGAAGCCTTTTACAGTTTCTGCTGCACTCGAAACTGGACAATATACGCCAAATACTATTGTCAACACTTCGCCAGGTTCAATGCGTTTAGGCTGGCATACTATTCGTGATACGCATAATTATGGTGCTTTGACTGTCAGTGGCGTAATTATTAAGTCATCAAACGTGGGTTCAGCAAAAATTGCGTTGTCACTTCCTAAGGAAACATTACCAAGCTTCTTTAACCGTGCTGGCTTTGGTAAACGTTCTGCTGTGAAGTTCCCCGGTGAAAGCTCTGGTTTAGTACTTCCTGTAAGCAAATTAAACTCTTCCCAAATTGGTACCATGGCTTATGGTTATGGTCTAAATGCAACTATTCTTCAGTTGGCGCAAGGTTATGCAATGCTTGCAAATCATGGGGTAAAAATGCCTCTAAGCTTGCATAAACTCGATCAAGCTCCTAAAGGTGAGCAAGTTCTTGCTCCAAAAATTGCTGATCAGGTTTTGCTTATGCTTGAGCAAGTGACGATGCCAGGCGGTACTGCAAAGCAAGCTAATATTCCAGGTTATCGCGTTGGTGGTAAAACAGGTACGGCTCATAAACTTCGTGCAGACCGTAAAGGTTATTCTAATAATGAATATCGTGCTTTATTTGCAGGTGTAGCTCCGATTAGTGATCCTCGTTTAGCGGTTATTGTAGTTGTTGAAAATCCACAAGGCCGTTATTACGGTGGTTTGGTTGCGGCCCCTGTTTTTGCACGCATTATGCAAGAATCATTGCGCTTAATGAATGTACCGCTTGATAAGCCCCTTGATACTCCAGAAAATCCTATTCGCAGGTAAGCTATGTCTGTTTCTTTCCAAGAAATTAATCCAGTCGAGATCGATGCACAGTGGTCTAAACAGCCTTTTCAAGGCTTTAGTTTAGACAGCCGTAAGGTTGCGTTAGGCCAGATCTTTATCGCTTTGACCAGTTATAGCCAACCTGAAAAAACACGTGCTTTTGCTGAGTCAGCTTTAGCTAATGGTACTCTTGCCATTATTAGTGAGACTGAGTTGGGCGTAGCAAATGAGTGGGTATGTTCTGATGTACGTCAACGTATGGGTGAGTGGCAAGAACGTTATTTACAGCATATAGATCCCGTAGCACCAGTGCGTATTATTGCAGTGACTGGTACAAATGGTAAAACCACAATTTCGCGTCTAGTGGCTGAATTAATTAGCTCTCAACAACAACGCTGTGCTGTGATGGGTACTACAGGCAATGGTATTTTACCAGACTTAACCCCATCAACTCACACTACGCTTGATGCTTTACAACTGCAAAATGCATTACATGATTATGCAAAACAAGGTGCGACTTTTGCTTCTTTAGAAGCAAGCTCACATGGTTTAGAACAAGGTCGTTTAAATGGTTGTGCGATTGAGATTGCTGTTTATAGCAATTTGAGTCGTGACCATCTGGATTACCACGGCACTTTAGAGGCTTATGCAGAAGCGAAGGCTCTTTTATTTCGTTTTAGCTCTTTAAAAGTAGCTGTTATTAATTTAGATGATGAGCATGCTGCTTTCATGATCAATGCAGCAAAGCAAAATCCTGCTCAACCGAAAATTTTAACGTATTCACTTACTCAAAATACTGCTGATTATTATATTACTGACCTGAGTTATAGTTTAGCAGGGGCGACATTTAATTTAGTGAGCCCGCAAGGTTCTTTTGCTGTGCAAAGTCCATTGTTGGGGCATTTTAATGTCGAAAACTTGGTTGCAGCACTTATTGCTGCTGAGCAAGCAGGCTTTGATTTAAAAGCATTAGCTACTTTTATTCCTAAACTGATTGGTGCACCTGGCCGAATGCAAGTTATTCGTGATGGTGAGCGTTTATTTGTTGTTGATTATGCGCATACACCAGATGCATTAATTCAAGTGCTTAAAACATTAAAACGTCATGTTTCTAATCAACTTTGGGCTGTATTTGGGTGTGGCGGGGACCGTGATCGCGGTAAGCGTCCACTCATGACTCAAGCAGCTCTGGATGGCGCAAATCCAGTTATTTTGACGTCGGATAACCCTAGAACAGAAGACCCTGAACAAATTTTTGCTGACATGAAGCAAGGAATCGATTTTTCAGGGCACCGTATGCATGAAATTCATGACCGCCGTGAAGCAATTAAATTTGTTGCACAGCAGGCTCAGGCTGGTGATATTGTTGTGATTGCCGGTAAAGGACATGAAAATTATCAAGAAATTAATGGCGTACGTCACTGGTTTGATGATGTTGTTGAAGTGCGTTCTGCGATAGATGCACAACATCACACTGTAGACGCTGCTTACCCTGCACAATAGGATTATTTATGCATACTTCAACCACCAGTACCGTACCTTTGGAACCGTGGACAGCTCAACAATTACAACAGGCGACACAGGGCTACTGGCATAAAGACCAGATACCTCAAACTGAAATTAAACGTATTTTGACGGACTCTCGTCATGCGGAAACTGGGGATGCCTTTTTAGCACTAAAAGGTGAGCGTTTCGATGCGCATGATTTCGTTACACAAGTTGCTGCAAATGGTTGTCAAATAGCTATCGTTGAACGTCCGCTAGATGTAGATATTGCACAACTCGTTGTTGCAGATACCCGATTGGCTTTAGGGCAATTAGGAGCGTATCGCCGTGAGCAAAACTCACAATTAAAGGTAATTGCCTTAACGGGGAGTAGCGGTAAAACTACAACCAAAGAAATGCTGGGAAGTATATTGTCGCGCTTAGCACCGACACTAATCACCCGAGGCAATTTAAATAATGACCTTGGTGTACCAATGATGTTGCTCGAGCTTCGCAAGGAACATCAATATGCGGTGATGGAGTTGGGTGCAAGCCATCAAGGCGAGATTGATTACACATCACAACTCGTTCAGCCTCATGTTGCGGGCATATTAAATATTGGTACTGCTCATTTAGGCGAATTTGGTGGCCGTGAAGGTATTTGCCGCGCTAAATCGGAAATTTATCGTCATATTTTACCAAATGGCGTTGCAATCGTGCCAAAACAAGATGACTTCACTGCTGAGATTCTTGATGCTGCAAAAGCTCATCGTATTTCTACATTTGGTGTAGGTGGTGATGTCTATGCAACAGATGTGGAATTATTGCCTCAATCAACGAATTTTAACCTTCATACACCGCAAGGTAGCAGTGCAGTTAAGCTTCCTTTTGCGGGTGAGCATAACGTTCAAAATGCGACTGCAGCTGTAGCTTTTGCTTTAGCAATTGGTATTGGACTAGAAGATATTGTCCAAGGTTTAGAGCAAGCTCAGGGAGCCAAAGGTCGTCTTAACTTTATTCAAAAGTCACCTTACTTATTTATTGATGATACCTACAATGCCAATCCGACTTCTATGCGCGCTGCTGCACAAGTGTTGTTGCAGCAACAAGGCGTAAAAGTGATGGTCATGGGGGATATTGGTGAGTTAGGTGATAGCAGTTGGCAAGAGCATCATGATTTAGGTCGTGATCTTGCCGGACTTCCTTTAGATCATATTATTGCAGTTGGACAGTTCGCTCCAGCTGCTCTCGAGGGTGCAGACTCTCATTCTAATAAAGTGAAAGCATTTCAGACACAAGCTGAGGCGCTTCCATTTTTAATCAATCTAATCCAAACACATCAACCCCAGTCCATGAGTTTCCTGTTTAAAGGTTCTCGCTTTACTCATATGGAAACGTTGATGGCTGATTTGATGGAGAAACTTTAAATGCTGTTATGGTTGTTTGAACAACTTGCGGGCTATCACAGCTCGTTTCAGGTCGTTCGTTATTTAACATTACGTTCTTTACTCAGTGTATTAACTTCACTGACCATTGGTCTGGTCCTTGGGCCGATCATGATTCGTAAATTACAAGCGTTAAAATACGGTCAGGCAGTAAGTTCGTTTGCTCCTGAAAATCATGCTAAAAAAATGGGTACACCAACGATGGGCGGAATTTTAATTCTGCTTTCAATTGGTATTAGTACTTTACTATGGGCTGATTTATCTAACCCTTATGTCTGGATTGTGCTTGGTGTAATGGTTGTATTCGGTGCTGTAGGCTGGGCAGATGACTGGATTAAAATTCGCTATAAAGACAATGCAGGTTTACCTGCACGTAAGAAGTTTTTCTGGACTTCTGTTGCATCGCTGGGTGCTGGTATTGCGTTATATTTAATCGCAACTCAACAGTCCAATGCAGAACATACCGCAAACATGTTGGACTTATTGATTCCATTTTTTAAGAATCTTTCAATTCCACTCTCAATTGTTCCGTTAGGTTTGGCATTTATTGTATTTACCTATCTGGTGATTAATGGTGCTTCTAACGCTGTTAACTTAACAGATGGTTTAGATGGCTTGGCAATCATGCCGGTTGTCATGGTAGCTACAGGCTTAGGCGTATTTGCTTACTTATCTGGTGACATCCGTTTCGCTAACTATTTACATATTCCATATGTGAAATATACATCTGAACTCGTAGTAATCTGTTCTGCCATGATTGGTGCCGGTTTGGCATTCCTTTGGTATAACGCGCATCCTGCTCAAGTATTTATGGGTGATGTCGGTGCTTTAGCTTTAGGTGCGATGCTTGGAACAATTGCAGTTATGGTTCGTCAAGAAATCGTATTTGCAATTATGGGCGGTGTATTTGTAATGGAGGCGGTATCTGTATTCTTACAAATTGGCTCTTTGCGTATGCGTAATAAACGTGTGTTCTTAATGGCACCGCTGCATCATCACTATGAAAAGCAGGGCTGGAAAGAAACGCAAGTTGTGATCCGTTTTTGGATTATTACAATTATATTAGTAGTTTTAGGTCTAATGACTTTAAAATTGCGATAGATCTTATTTTAGTGTCAATATAAAGCCAGTTCTACTGGCTTTTTTTATTGGAGAGGTGAATGACAAAAGTTGCTGGTCTAGACCAATTATCTGTGATTAATCAAAAAGTAGTTGGAGAGGGCGAAGTATTACCTCAAGTTGTACTTAAAGATGGAAGTCAGGTGCAAACAGGAACTGTAGCGACAATGCTGCACAATATTGAATTATATAATGCAGGTCAAAGAGGACAAATTGAGGAAGAGCTAAAGATCGCAATTCCAACTTTAGTCAAAGTAGGTCTGTTTGATTTGTTTCAGGTAGATGAATGGATTAATGGTACAAATGCAGGTCGCACCTTTGTGGGACTGCACGCAAAGACTTATTTACAACAAAAAGAACAAGAGAATAATTAAAAGTGGCTAAGCAAATTTTAATGTGTCCTGTATGTCGTCAGCCTCTAAATGTAACTGAACGAACTTGGCGATGTGAGCAAGGACATAGTTATGATGTAGCTAAACAAGGCTATGTCAATTTACATGTGGTGCAACATAAACATAGTAAAAATCCAGGGGATACACCCGAGTCAGTAGATGCGCGACGAGCTTTTTTGCAAAGTGGTTATTATCAGCCTTTACAACAGGCTGTAGTCGCTTTATTAAAGCAACTAGATGTAAAAGCAATACTCGATATCGGATGTGGTGAGGGCTACTATACAAGTGCTATGCAACAAGTCGTTGAACAGTGTGTTGGAGTTGATATTGCAAAAAACGCGGTACAACGTGCGGCAAAACTCAACACTGAAGTAACTTGGGTGGTGGGAACAGGAGCAACTTTACCTGTGTTAGATCAGAGTATGGATGCTTGCACCAGTTTATTTAGCCCAATTCCGCAAGCAGAAATTGCACGTGTTTTAAAAGATGAGGGTTATTTAATTGTTGTCACGCCTGCTTCTGAACATTTGTATGCAATGCGTGAAGCTTTATTTGAGCAAGTGAACCCACATACACCAGAAAAGTTCGTAGAGCAGCTGCAAGATTTGTTTGAGCTAAAACAAGAGCAAATTATTGATACGCCTTTTGTGCTTGATCAACAGGCCTTAAAAAATCTGATTGCTATGACGCCTTATGCCTATAAGGCTTCTCCCGAGCGTCGTTTGCAGTTAGAGCAACAATCGCAATTAGAAGTAACGGCGTCTTTTCAAATTTATGTTTTTCAGAAACGCAATAAAAAAGCCATCTAATGATCTATTTTAAGAGCGCAAAAAAGAAGCCATCTGATGATGGCTTCTTTTTTGCTATTCAATCTGATTAATCAGATTTTCTAGTTCATCTTTTTCACGCTTAGGCACAGGCTCCTGTGAAGGTTTCATAGCAGGAGGTGCAGCTTTAGATGGAATAACAATTTCTTCACCTGGTAAATCGGAAAAGTCATTGTCATTGCTCAGTTTTGGTTGAGGCGGTGCTGGACGATAGAGCGGACGTGCCAGTGGTGGAGCCGCACGATAAGTTTTCTTATCGCCTACTTCAGTAACGGTTTGTTGTTTGTCACGGGAAATAGGGCCTTGAGCATCTTTATCTAAGCGAACCCAAGCTGCTGGCGTACCTTGCAATGCTTGCCCCATAAAGTTAATCCAGATTGGTAATGCAGCAATACCACCATATTCACGGCGACCAAGCGTAGTCGGTTGGTCAAATCCAACCCATGCTACAGTCACTAACTTGCCGTTGAAACCTGCAAACCATGCATCTTTTGCATCATTCGTAGTACCTGTTTTACCACCTAAATCACTACGGCCAATTTTAAGCGCAGCACGACCTGTACCATGCTCAATTACATCACGTAAGATGTTCGCCATATCGTAAGCAGAGCTTGATTTTAAAATACGTTGAGCTTGGCGATATTGACTGTTGTTTTTATCAGTCTGTTTAAGATTAAGCTGCTTAGCGGCCTTTTCGTTCTGCTCTACGTCTTTATTTGTAACTTCGATGACTTCATCATCGGTTGTTTTAGCCTTTTGCTCATCATCTGTTGTGTCAGGCGCGTTAATACATGGAATACATGCGTATTCTGGTTTAGCTTCATAAATGACTTTGCCATAAGCATCTTCAATACGTTGAATGAAATGCGGTTGAACACGGTAACCGCCATTTGCAAACGTTGCATAACCAGTTGCCATCTGAATTGGTAGTACTTGAGGAGTACCTAAGGCAATGGTGTAGTTACGTGGAATTTGGTCTTCCTGTAAACCAAAATCCATGAATAACTGACGAGTACGTTCAATACCCACTGTTTGTAGAAGTCTTACTGATACGGTATTACGAGACAAATACAAAGCACGACGTAATGGGATCATGCCTAAGTAACGGCCATCAGAGTTTCGCGGTGTCCATTTGCCAATCGTAATAGGGCTATCATTCACCATGCTATACGGTGTCATGCCTCTTTCTAATGCTAAAGCATAGAGGAATGGCTTGATCGTGGAACCTGGTTGGCGCCAGCCTTGTAAGGCGCGGTTAAATTTTGATTGGTAGAAGTTATAGCCACCTACAATTGCTTCAATTGACCCATCATTCGGGTTAATTGCAATGAGTTGACCTTGAACTTTTGGAACCTGAACTAAAGACCAAGCTGTTTTATTGTCATTTGGGCGTAAACGAACAATATCTTTAACTTTAACAATTTGAGATGCACGTGAAGGAGCGCCACCTACGCTATTTGCATTGCGATAGGGGCGTGCCCATGACATGCCTGACCACTGAACAGTAACAGTTGAGCCATCTTGCATTAATGCTTCAAAAGAGCTGCTATTTACCTTAGTAACTTGTGCAGGATAAGTGTTGGCATATGCTCTAAATTCACTTAATGGTTTGTCATGTGCTTCTGCACCACGCCAGCCATGACGACGGTCATAAGCTTCAAGGCCATCTTGCACAGCTTTTTCTGCAATAGCTTGGCGTTTAGCATTAATTGTTGTGTAGACTTTATAGCCAGAATCAATGGCTTGTTCACCAAAATGCTTTACAAGTTCTGAACGAACCATTTCACCAGCATAGGGATGAATATTATTTAAATCCCGATTGGGCATGTTTAGGTTAATCGGTTCTGCTACACCTTTTTGATATTCTGCTTGAGAAATATAACCCAGCTGTAACATACGGCCTAAAATCCAGTTGCGTCGTTCGAGAGCGCGTTCTGGATTAACTACAGGGTTATATTTGGAAGGTGCTTTTGGCAAACCAGCGATCATCGCCATTTGAGCAATGCTGAGCTCATTAATGCTTTTGTTGTAATAAATTTTGGCTGCTGCCGCGATACCATACGCATTTTTCCCTAAGAAGATTTTATTCACATAGAGGCTGAGAATTTCTTCTTTAGATAAATTTTGCTCAATTTTTCGAGCCAAAAAGATTTCGGTTATTTTACGTTTTAGGGTTCTTTCTGGACTCAAATAATAGTTCTTTGCAACTTGCATAGTGATTGTTGAACCACCAGTTTGCACATCTGAACCCGTCACACTTTCGCTCAAAGCACGACCTAAACCCTTAAAACTGATCCCGCTATGTTCAAAGAAAGAAGAGTCTTCTGCTGCTAAAAATGCATGAATAAAAGCAGGGGGAATTTGTTTGTATTCAACCGGAATAGAAAGCTTACCACCGTACTCGGCAATCAGTTGCTTGTCTGAAGTGTAGACCTGTAATGGTTTTAAAAGGGGAGCTTTTTTTAGTGAACTCATTTCTGGAAGCGATGGGGCGATATAGAGATACATGCCATAAAAGCCCATCGGAAGTGAGACTAAGATAATAATAATGATCAAAAAAATTGGACGCACGAAGCCCAAACTGGATAGCTTTTTCATGATAAGTAAGCTTTAATAAGATCGAATACAAACTAATTGTGGTCAGTATAGCCTTTAGACATGCGGATTGTTAGATGAGATATTGTATCCGTGTAAAAATAAAGACCGAGATTATTGGTTTGTAATTTTTTTTGGGGATAAAAAAATAATAGGACAATAGTGTGCTCAGGTTATATCGTAAACCGAATAAGGGGTTAATGGGCGTCGATATTAGTTCGACTTCTGTTAAGTTGTTAGAGCTCTCTGTTAAGAACGGTAAATATTGGGTAGAAAGCTATGCTTTGACGCCTTTACCTGAGAACAGTGTAGTTGAAAAAAATATCTTGAATCCAGAAGCAGTTGCAGAAGCTTTAGAACGGGCGATGAATTTAGCAAATCCCCACACCACTAACGCTGCAATTGCTGTTCCAACATCGACGGTTATCCATAAAACCATCGAAATGGATGCAGATATGAACGATGATGAACGTGAAGTTCAGATTCGATTAGATGCGGAGCAATATATACCGTTCCCTTTGGATGAGGTGAGCCTCGATTTTGAGGTTTTGCCAGATCGACTGCCGAATCCAAATCGTGTGAATGTACTTTTAGTCGCAACACGAACAGAAAATGTTGAAACACGTGTAGAAGTACTGGAGCTGGTTGATTTAACGCCTAAGCTTGCTGATGTTGAAAGTTATGCTGTCGAGCGTGCTTTTAGTGTGTTTGCTGATAGCTTACCCATGGGTGCAAATACCATTGGTATTTTAGATATCGGTCATACCATGACCACATTATCGGTTATGCAAAATGGCAAAATCATTTATACCCGAGAACAAGTCTTTGGTGGTAAACAGCTTACTTTGGAAATTCAAAGTCGTTATGGTTTGTCATTAGAAGAAGCGGGGCGTGCTAAAAAAGAACGTTCTTTGCCAGATGATTATGACATCGAAATCTTAGAACCATTTTTAGATGCTGTAGTGCAGCAAGCTGCTAGATCTCTACAATTTTTCTTCTCTTCATCGCAATTCAATGAAATTGACCATATTTTGCTAGCGGGTGGTAATGCCAACATTCCAGGGCTTGCTAAATTGTTGCAGCAAAAACTTGGTTACCGAGTCACTATTGCCAACCCGTTTTTACAAATGGGTTTCTCTCCTCAAGTCGACATTCAAAAAATTGAAAATGATGCTTCTTCATTAATGGTGGCATGTGGCTTGGCTTTAAGGAGTTTTGATTAATGGCAACAATTAATTTACTCCCTTGGCGAGATGGGCTTAGGGAGCAGCGTAAAAAACAATTTATTATTTTATGTCTTGGGGTCGTTGTTTTGGGGATAACCACTGTATTTTCAGGGTGGTTTTATTTGAATCAAAAATTAAATGATCAAGAACAAGCAAATCAGCTCATCATCAGTACAAACCAGAATCTAGATCAACAACTTAAAACCTTAAATGGCTTGCAAGAACAGCGTGACGCAATTATTGAGCGTATGAAGCTCATCCAAGGATTGCAAAGCCAGCGTCCAGTTGTTGTACGTTTAGTGGATGAATTGGTTCGTGTGACTCCTGCAGCCATGTATTTGACTAAATTTAGTCGAACTGGAGATAAATTCACCATCGAAGGTAAAGCGGAAAGTCCAAATACTGTTGCAGAGTTATTACGTAATCTCGAGGCATCACCATGGTATCGCAACGCATTTATGAATTCTTTTTTGGCGACCGAAGAGAAAAAAGATAAGGCTGTGAGTTCTTTGCTTCCTAGAGTTGAAGATAGCTATGGCAGTTTTGTTGTTACTGTTGATGTAGGGGAAATGGGGGTGACTACAACAGATGATACCGCCAATACGTCTGTAGGTACGGATAAGGAGGTAGCAAAATGAGTCCTGATGAACTTCATGAACTGTCTTTAGAACAAGCTCCATCTAAGAAAAAAAAGATCACCTTAGAAAAATTTCTTCAGCAATTTAACACGCTCGATATGAACAGTTATGGCAGCTGGCCATTATCTGTGAAAATTACGTGTTGGATTTTTATTTTCTTTGCTGTATTGGCTTTGGGGTATTTTGTTGCTATTCAACCAAAGCTACAAGCAATTGATAATGCTCAGGCACAAGAAAGTAATTTATTAAATGAGTTTCGAGAAAAAGACTCAAAATTACGCAACTTGCAGCAATACCAGCTTCAACTTCAAGAGATGCAAGCCAACTTCAATCAGCAGTTAGAACAATTGCCAAAAGAAACCGAAATTCCAAGTTTAGTTGAAGATATTAACTTAACGGGGGTGAATTCTGGTCTGAAGTTTAAAAATATCCGCTTAGAAGATGAAGTGAAGCAGGAAATTTTTATTGAACAGCCTATTACTATCGAAGCAACTGGGGATTATCACGCTTTCGGTGCTTTTGTTAGCAGTATTGCGGCGTTGCCACGTATTGTGACGATGCATGATTTTGTTGTTGAAGCTGCTCCTGTTAAGGATGGTAAATCAGATATTCCTGTTCTTAATTATTCTATCAAAGCAAAAACTTATCGCTATATGGGTGCTGTAGAAAATCCTGAGCATCAGGAAAAAAATGCTTCGGCTTCTTCGGTAGCCCCTGATTCTTCTACTGCTAACACACAGCCGAAATAGGAGAATTACGATGAAACTTAAACAATTTTCTCTTTCTATTTTGGCATGTTTAGCTTTAGCTGGATGCGACTCTAGAATCGATGCTGTAAATCAGCAAATGGCCGATATACGTAATCAGCCACCACAAGCCATAGAACCAGCGCCTGTTTTTACGCCTGTGCCACAATTTAATTATGCAGCCCATCAGTTAAAGAGCCCATTTTTACCAAGCTCACTTGCTGCTGAGCTCAAAATTATGGCGGGGAAACGAGTATATCCGAATTTCTCACGAGCACCACAGCCACTCGAAAGCTATGCATTAGAGTCCTTAAATATGAAAGGAAGTATGCGTAACAGCCGCGGGCAAGTCATGGCTCTGATCCAAACACCTGATCATCAAATTGAGCGAGTACAGGTAGGGAATTATATCGGGATGAATCAAGGTCGAATTACCCATATTGGTCCTACTCAGATTGATCTGGTGGAGATTGTCCCTGATGGGCGAGAAGGCTATGTGGAGAGACCAAGAACCTTAGTGTTAATTGGACCCGCACCCTAAAATTTAGGGAATAACAAAGAAAAAATTATTTTTAAAGATTATTTATTGGGGATGGTTAGACAATGAATCACGTATTCCGTCAGTTTTCTATGGGAGCTGTGGCGATTGCAATTATGCAGGTTGCATCTGCACAGGTCAGCATGACTAATATTGTACCGATGCAAATAACGGGTCAGGGAACAGAAATTCGAGTGATATTTAATGGCTTGCCACCGCAACCACAGGCCTATCAGCTTGAGAATCCTTCACGTTTGATTTTAGATTTTAATAAAGCGCAGCAGAATTTAATACAGTCAAAAGTAGCGATTAAAACGAATGAAGCGAGTTCGGTCGATGTAAGCTCCGATGATCAGCGTTCACGTTTAACTGTAAATTTGAAAGAGGCAGGTGCTTTTACTACTCGTATTGAAGGCAACACTTTTATTTTAAAGATTAATTCTGCGCAAGCTGTAGCTAAACCTGTATCAGCAAGTGCAATGCAAACCCAAGGTGTTTCAAACATCGGCTTCCAACGCGGTAGTCAAGGGGAAGGCCTTATCGTTATTGACTTGTTGGGAGGTAATACCCCTGTTGATGTGCAACAACAAGGTAGCAAAGTTGTAGTAAGAACGTTAGGCTCTAAAATTCCTACACATCTAGCTAAACGCTTAAATGTAAATGATTTTGCAACCCCTGTTTCGACAATTGAATCTTATAATGAAAAAGGCAATGGCGTTATTACGATTCAATCTACTGGTAGCTATGAATATATGGCTTATCAGGCAGAAAATAAATTGACCATTAGTCTCAAGCGTCCGCAGGACAAAAATGTAACCTCTTTATATAAGACGCCTAATTACTCTGGTAATAAGCTTTCTCTCGATTTTCAAGATATTGAAGTTCGTCGCGTTTTACAGTTACTTGCTGATTTTACTGGTATTAATATGGTCGCGGCTGATAGTGTGCAAGGTAATATCACTTTACGTTTAAAAGATGTACCATGGGACCAAGCACTTGATATTATTTTAAAAACTAAAAATTTAGATAAACGCAGAAATGGAAATGTAATTTGGATTGCTCCAGTTGCGGAACTGATCAAGGCTGAAGAAGAAGAAGCAAAAGCTGTTGCACAGAGCGTGAAATTAGCCCCATTACAAACTGAGTATATTCAACTTAAATATGCGCAAGCTCAGGATATTATGAGTTTAATTACTCAAGGCTCAAATAATAGCAATGGTATGCAGCGCACATCTGATGGTGGAAATTCTACATCTACTAATTTAAATACTGGTGTTGATAGTTTAGGTAATAATGTAGGAAGTTTATTGAGTCCCCGTGGAACAATTACTCAAGATGATCGTACCAATACCTTAATTATTAATGATACGGCTCAGTCGATTGATCAAATTCGTAAAATGATTGATCTGTTGGATGTACAAGTTAAACAGGTTATGGTTGAGGCGCGAATTGTAAGAGCATCTACTTCTTTTACTAAAGAGCTCGGCGTTAAATGGGGAATACTATCCCAAGGGGTAAACAGTAATAATAATTTGCTGGTGGGTGGTAGTGATACAACGCTTTGGAATTTAAGAGAACCGGATGACGACGGGAAATACACGATTGAACGTCCAGATAACTTAAATGTCGATTTAGGTGTAACCAATCCGGCTGGGAGTATTGCCTTTGGCTTGATTAGTATGTCTGATTTTATGCTTGATCTTGAACTTTCTGCATTACAAGCTGATGGCTATGGTGAGGTTATTTCTACCCCTAAAGTAATGACTGCAGATAAACAGCCTGCAAAAGTTGCAACAGGTCAACAGGTCCCATATCAAACCACAACTAATTCTGCTGCTGGTGCTACAGCAAGTACCTCTTTTAAAGATGCACTATTAAGCCTAGATGTTACCCCGAGCATTACGCCTGATGGTAAAATTCAAATGAAATTGGATATTTCAAAGGATTCGGTTTCGGGTGCGGCTCCTAATGGTGAATTGATCCTAAATAAAAATAATATCAAGACAAATGTGTTGGTGAATAATGGCGAAACGGTCATTCTTGGTGGTGTTTTTGAGCAGACAACCCTTAACTCTCAAACCAAGGTTCCTTTCTTTGGAGACATTCCTGTAGTGGGGCGTTTATTTAGAAAAGATGTGAAATCTGATGATAAGCAAGAGTTACTGATTTTCGTTACGCCACGAATTGTTAATGACACTTTGGTGAGAAATCATTAATATATTTTTTAATGAAAGCAATTGAAATAGGTGGCGCCTTGCCAAGCAAAGCGTTTGAAACCCTGCCAAATATTTATTTGGTAGGGCCCATGGGGGCAGGAAAAACAACCGTTGGACGTCATTTAGCCGAACTATTAGGGCGTGAATTTTTAGATAGTGATCATGAAATTGAACGCAAAACAGGTGCCACTATTCCCTGGATTTTTGAGAAAGAAGGGGAGTTTGGATTTCGTACTCGTGAAACAGTAGTGTTAAATGAGTTGACTTCCCGTAAAGCCTTAGTGTTGGCGACAGGTGGAGGTGCGATTACTCAAGCACCCAATCGCGAATTTCTAAAGCAACGTGGTATTGTTGTTTATCTTTACACTCCTGTAGAACTACAATTACAACGCACTTACCGCGATAAAAATAGACCTCTATTACAAGTTGAAAACCCTGAACAAAAATTACGTGATTTGTTGAAAATACGTGATCCTTTATATCGTGAAGTTGCGCATTACACGATTGAAACCAATCAGGGTGCTGCTCGTGATCTTGCTCAAAAGATTTTGCAACTTATTTTGTCCAACCCGCTAAAATAGCCAAACTTACTTGTGGTTTTATAAACTCATGCAAACTTTACATGTTGAATTAGGCGAACGCCGTTATCCTATTTTTATTGGCAGTCAACTTGATCCTAAGCAGTTGCTTGAGCCTTATATTCATGGTCAACAGGTCATGATCGTGAGTAATGAAACGGTCGCTCCTTTATATTTATCTCATTATCAAGAAGCTTTAAAAAGTTTAGGTAAAACTGTAGCGACTTGTATTTTGCCAGACGGTGAGAAATATAAAGATATTCAACATCTAAATTTAATTTTTGATGCTTTACTTGAAGCTGGTTTTAATCGTGATTGTACGGTTTTAGCTTTGGGTGGTGGTGTTATTGGGGATATGGCTGGTTTTGCGTCAGCATGTTTCCAACGTGGTGTTTATTTTGTGCAGATTCCGACTACACTTCTTTCACAAGTAGACTCAAGTGTGGGTGGTAAAACGGGGATTAATCATCCTCTTGGTAAGAACATGTTGGGCGCATTTCAGCAACCTCAAGTTGTTTTGGCTGATATGGCTCAACTCGATACTTTACCAGATCGAGAGTTATCTGCCGGATTATCAGAAGTCATTAAATATGCCTTGTTGGGTGACGCTGGTTTTCTTGTTTGGTTAGAGCAGAATATGGATGGGTTAATTGGGCGAGATGCTGAACTTTTAGCAGAAGCTGTTTATCGTTCATGTGCTCATAAAGCGCGTATTGTTGCTAACGATGAAAAAGAGCAAGGCGAACGAGCTTTACTCAACTTGGGTCATACTTTCGGTCATGCGATTGAATCTTACCTTGGCTATGGCACTTGGTTGCATGGTGAAGCAGTAGCGACAGGCATGGTGATGGCGGCTGATTTATCACAACGTTTAGGTTGGATTTCAAGCGATGATGTAGAGCGTACAAAAAAAATTATTCAACGCGCTAATTTGCCGATATCATGTCCAAAAATTCCATTGGATGAATTCCTTGGATATATGGCGCATGATAAAAAAGTTCTCAATGGTCAATTACGTTTAGTGTTGTTAAAACAACTTGGACAAGCAGTAATTACTAAAGACTTTGATGTTGAACTCATGAAACAAGCTATTTTAGCAAATCAACACGGATAATAAATTAAGGTAACACATGACTGTATCACGTACACTTTGGCAGAATGTTCAACAATATATCTGGTTGGTGGGTGGTATCGTCTGCTTGTTGCTCGCTTTTATTTTTTGGGTAATGACCGATAGTAAAAAGCTGGTTGAAGTTGAAAAATCAGCTGATTCGGATGCGCCAGTGCAAATTCAGCCAGAGAAGGTAGCAACAACTGCAAATTTAGGGGCACTAGCTGATGAGGTGAGGCCTCTTGATTTAACAACCCGTACGGTTGCGTCTGGTCAGCATGAGGCAGAGTTCCGCGGTACAAAGTTTATTAATGAAAACAAGAAACAATGGACGCTTGAGCTTTTCCGTGCGTCTGATGAAGATATTATTAAAAACTTTTTAAAAAATCGTCCAGAACGAAATAAATTTATCTACTTCCGTTTAAGCGGAGATAAGCAATCTGAACAATATGTTTTGACATATGGTGTATTTAAACGTTCTGAAGATGCAATTCAGCAGTTAACCCAACTTAATCTTGATTTACCTGAATCAATTAAACCCCAACCGCAACAATTTTCGACCTATGCGCCATTAGTCAATGATTTAGGGGCGGATGAAATGAAGGGTGGTATTAGCCAAACTTATGAAGTGCGGTTACGTCCAGCTGCTCTGCCTAAAATTGATGAGTCCTTACTCCTAGGGGGCGGCGTGGCTACACAACCTAAAGTGACGGCTCCAGCCACAAACTCTACAACTCGTACAACCATTATTCGTCGAGATGCTGAGGGGAATGTTGTGGATGTGCATCAGTCTAATTCGGCAGTTGATGTGGCTAAAAAGGCTCAACAGAATCGTACAACAGAACCTACAGCAAAAAATGCAACAAATGAGGGCACAAGAGGTAATTAATTATAAGGATGTATCGCACAAATATGGTGCAATAATAATAGTCATATATATTTTTTGATCACATGTGGTGCATATTTAGTCATTTATTAAAATGATAACGCGAATAAAATCGATCTATTTTCAACAATTATAAATACTTAATTGCAAAAAATAACATTGGCATAGTTTTTGCTTTATTCTTGTGCTTATTAATGTGCTGTAAACTATTTTAGCGCTCTAAAGAGTAAATTCTATGCAGGATCGAGGGGTCGAACTGCTTTAAAAGAGTGCGAAATAAGTCAAAACATTTTTCTAGCAAAAACCAGTGTACGTAAAAATGGAACAGCGTATATTGGCTTATCAGCCCAAAAATTTTTTTTGTGAAACATTGAGCTAACTGTCGTCCGTAGGCACTATCGCAAAAAGAAGTTGTTTGTTTGACGCTCGAAAGAGCCTTATTGAAAGAAGGGTACGCTATGCACATGCCATCGCCTAATACTGTAGCTCCCGCTCAAGGTTTATATCAACCTGATGAGTTTAAGGATAACTGTGGTTTTGGACTGATTGCCCATATGAAGGGTGAATCAAGTCATCATCTAGTTGAAACCGCGATTCACAGTTTAAGTTGCATGACGCACCGTGGTGGTATTGCCGCAGATGGCAAGACGGGAGATGGTTGCGGCTTATTATTGGCGATGCCAAAGCAATTTTTCCGTGATGAAGCAAAAAAACTGAGTGATATTACACTGAGTGAAATTTTTGCTGTGGGTACTGTATTTTTAAATACTGATCCGGCATTAGCGCAACATTCTAAAAATATTTTAACGAAAGAAATCGAGTCAGATGGCCTACGTGTACTGGCTTGGCGTGTTGTCCCTACAAATAACGATGCATTAGGTGAAATTGCGCTTCAATCTTTACCAGCTTTTGAACAGGTCATTGTGAACTGTCCAATGGGCGTAACTGAAGTTGAATTTAACCGTAAATTATTCTTGGCACGTCGTCGTGCAGAACAACAATTACAAAATGATCCGTCATTCTATGTGACTACGCTTTGTTCGACAGTAATCAGCTATAAAGGCTTGATGATGCCGGCTGCAATTGCTGAGTTCTATACAGACTTAGCAGATGAGCGCTTAAAATCACATATCGTGGTATTCCACCAACGCTTCTCTACTAATACATTACCGCGTTGGCCGTTGGCTCAACCATTCCGTTACCTTGCTCATAATGGTGAAATCAACACAATTACAGCAAACCGTAACTGGGCGTTGGCGCGTACTCCTAAATTTGAAAACCCATTATTACCAGGTCTTACTGAGCTTAACCCAATCGTTAACCGTACGGGTTCGGACTCTTCAAGCTTAGATAACATGCTTGAGATTTTAGTAGGTGGTGGTATGGATTTATTCCGTGCCTTACGTATGCTCGTACCACCAGCTTGGCAAAACGTAGAAACTTTAGATGCAGACTTACGCGCATTCTATGAGTTCAACTCTAAACATATGGAAGCTTGGGATGGCCCAGCAGGTCTTGTTATTCAAGATGGTCGTCATGCAATCTGTATGCTTGACCGTAACGGCTTGCGTCCTGCGCGTTGGGTAATTACTAAAAATGATTACATTACTTTGGCATCTGAAATCGGTGTTTGGGGTTATGAGCCTGAAGACGTAGTTTCTAAAGGTCGTGTAGGTCCTGGCCAAATTTTGGTAGTTGATACCTTAACAGGCAAAGTACTTGATACTAAAGATGTTAGTACACATTTGAAAAACATGCGTCCGTACCGTGAGTGGTTGCGTGATCATGCGATCCGTTTAAATGCAAACCCAGAACTTGAAGAGCAATTAGTCGATAAAGGCTTAACTGGCGACGCTTTAAAAGCGGCTCAAAAAATGTTTATGGTGACATTTGAAGAGCGCGACCAGTTGTTACGTCCAATTGCGGAAAGCGGACAAGAAGCTGTTGGTTCTATGGGTGATGATACGCCAATGGCTGTATTGTCTCGTCAAGTACGCCACGTAACAGATTACTTCCGTCAACAGTTTGCTCAAGTGACAAACCCGCCAATTGACCCGCTACGTGAGTCAATTGTAATGTCGCTTGAAACCTGTTTAGGTCGTGAACAAAACGTATTTGAGCAAGGCCCTGAGCATGCTGACCGTATCATCATCTCTAGCCCTGTATTGTCAAATTCAAAAATGCAGCAAATCCGTAGCATTGAGCGTCCGGGTTATGAAGCAGTTGATATCAATTTAAACTATGCTGAAGAAGAAGGCTTGCAAGCTGCGATCACGCGTATCTGTGAAGAAGCGGCGCAAGCGGTTCGTGATGGCAAAACTTTAATTGTTTTAACAGATAAAAATATCCGTCAAGGTTTACTGCCAGCAAACGCAGCACTTGCAACAGGTGCGGTACATCATTACCTCATCAAAACTGGTTTACGTACTGATGCAAATATCATGGTTGAAACTGGTTTTGCACGTGATCCGCATCAATTTGCAGTATTACTTGGTTTTGGTGCAACGGCTGTTTACCCATATCTTGCATATGACGTGATCAATGACTTGATCGCTAAAGGTGAGCTTTTAGGTGACCCAATCCATGCTCAAGCAAACTTCCGTAAAGGTATTGAGAAAGGCTTATTAAAAGTTCTTTCAAAAATGGGTATCTCTACAGTTGCTTCTTATCGTGGCGGTCAGCTATTTGAAGCAGTAGGTTTATCATCAGAAGTGGTAGATCAGTGTTTCTTAGGTGTTCCAAGCCGTATTCAGGGTGCAACATTTGCTGACCTTGAAAAAGACCAGAAAAAATTAGCAGCGACAGCTTGGTCAAATCGTAAGCCAATTGATCAGGGTGGTTTGCTCAAATTCGTATTTGATAAAGAATATCATGCGTTCAACCCAGATGTGATTAACGCATTACACAAAGCCGTTCGCTCTGGTAAATACGAAGACTTTAAAGAATATGCTGAGCTGGTGAATAACCGCCCAGTAGCGACTATTCGTGACCTATTTAAGTTAAAAACAACGAACTCAATTCCAGTTGAGCAAGTTGAATCAGTTGAAGATATCTTGCCTCGCTTTGACTCGGCAGGGATGTCTTTAGGTGCTCTTTCTCCAGAAGCACACGAAGCAATCGCAATCGCGATGAACACGATTGGTGGTCGTTCTAACTCTGGTGAAGGCGGTGAAGATCCTGTTCGTTACGGCACAATTCGTAACTCGAAAATCAAACAGATCGCATCTGGTCGTTTTGGTGTAACTCCTGCATACCTAACTTCTGCTGAAGTATTGCAAATTAAAGTTGCTCAGGGTGCGAAACCAGGTGAGGGTGGTCAGTTACCGGGTGGTAAAGTAAATGGCTTAATCGCACGTTTACGTTACTCGGTACCGGGTGTAACGCTAATTTCACCTCCTCCACACCACGACATTTACTCAATTGAAGATTTGTCTCAGTTAATTTTTGACTTGAAACAAGTTAACCCGAAAGCAATGGTATCGGTGAAATTGGTATCTGAGCCAGGTGTAGGTACGATTGCTGCTGGTGTTGCAAAAGCTTATGCAGACTTCATTACCATTTCAGGTTATGACGGCGGTACCGCAGCATCTCCACTTTCTTCAATTCACCATGCGGGTTCTCCATGGGAATTAGGTTTGAGTGAGGCGCATCAAGCACTTCGTGTAAACGACTTGCGTGGAAAAGTACGTGTACAAACTGATGGTGGTTTAAAAACAGGTCTTGATGTAATCAAGGCAGCAATTTTAGGTGCTGAAAGTTTCGGCTTTGGTTCAACACCAATGATCGCTCTAGGTTGTAAATACCTCCGTATTTGTCACTTAAATAACTGTGCAACCGGCGTTGCAACTCAACAAGATCATTTACGTCAAGAGCACTACATTGGCGAGCCAGAAATGCTCATCAACTTCTTCCACTTTATTGCGGAAGAAACTCGTGAATGGTTGGCTGCATTAGGTGTTGCTTCATTGAAAGACTTAATTGGTCGTGTTGATTTGCTTGAAGTATTACCGGGCGAGACTGAAAAACATGCTCACCTTGATTTAAGTGCTCTGTTAACTTCGCATCCTTCTGCTGAAGGTAAAGCACAATACTGTCAAGTAGAAGGTAATGCACCATTTGATAAAGGTGTATTGGCTGAGAGAATGGTCGCTGAAATGCTTCCTGCAATTGAGTCAAGCGCTGGTGGTCAGTTCAACTTCAACGTCGTGAACTGTGACCGCTCAATCGGTGCTCGTGTTTCGGGTGAAATTGCTCGTCGCTACGGCAACTTGGGTATGGAAGCACATCCAGTTGTAATGAACTTAACTGGTACAGCTGGTCAGTCTCTTGGTGTTTGGAATGCTGGTGGTTTACACATCCGTCTTGAAGGTGATGCAAACGACTATGTAGGTAAAGGTATGGCGGGTGGTCGTATTTCGATTTTCCCACCACAAGGTTCGCCTTTCCAAACACAAAACACAGCAATTATTGGTAATACCTGTTTGTATGGTGCGACTGGCGGTAAGCTTTTTGCAGCAGGTACAGCGGGTGAGCGTTTTGCAGTTCGTAACTCTGGCGCATTTGCTGTAATTGAAGGTGCGGGTGATCACTGCTGTGAATACATGACAGGTGGTGTTGTGACTGTACTTGGTAAAGTAGGCCATAACTTTGGTGCGGGCATGACTGGTGGTTTTGCTTATGTACTTGACCTCGATAATGACTTCGTAGATTACTACAACCACGAATTGATTGATTTAAATCGTATCTCAACAGAATCTATGGAAGATCATAAAGAGTTCTTGTTGCGTATTATCGATGAGCATATCAAAGAAACTGGTAGTGCTTGGGCTTATAAAATCCGCAATGAGTTCGATTTCTACAGCCGTAAATTCTGGCTTGTGAAACCAAAAGCTGCTAATTTGCAAACGCTTTTGAAAACAACACAAGCTGACCCACAATAATTCCACGACTGCAAAGACATAGGCAGGTGCGGGCAACAAGGAAATCCGCGCCTACCCACGGAGAGAGACATGGCAGAACGCCTAAATAATGACTTTCAATTTCTGGATGTACCACGCCAAGATCCAGAGAAAAAAGATATTACTGTCCGCAAAGCAGAATTTGTGGAAATTTATAAACCTTTTACATCGGAAACTGTCACTAATCAGACTCACCGTTGTTTAGGCTGTGGTAACCCATATTGCGAATGGAAATGTCCTGTACATAACTACATTCCAAACTGGTTAAAACTGATCGCTGAAGGCCAAATTTTCCAAGCTGCTGAGCTTTGTCATCAAACCAACACACTACCTGAGGTATGTGGTCGCGTATGCCCACAAGACCGTTTGTGTGAAGGTGCTTGTACCTTAAATGATGGTTTTGGTGCAGTAACCATTGGTAATGCTGAGAAATATATCAATGACACAGCTTTTGCTTTAGGCTGGCGTCCAGATATGTCAGGCGTAAAATGGACTGACAAAAAAGTTGCAATTATTGGTGCTGGTCCTGCTGGTTTAGGCTGTGCGGATATTCTAGCTCGTGGTGGTGTTAAACCAGTTGTATTTGATAAGCGTCCTGAAATTGGTGGCTTACTTACATTCGGTATTCCAGAATTTAAAATGGAAAAAGATGTCATGAAACGCCGCCGTGAAATTTTCACGGGTATGGGCATCGAATTCCGTTTGAATACTGAAATTGGTAAAGACATCACGATTGATGAATTACTTGCAGAATATGATGCAGTATTCATGGGTATGGGAACTTATACCTACATGAAAGGTGGTTTCCCGGGTGAAGATCTTGATGGTGTTTATGATGCACTTGATTTCTTAATCTCTAATGTGAATCGTTGTCAAGGTTGGGAAAAAGATCCAAGTGAATACATCAGCTTAGATGGGAAAAAGGTGATTGTTCTAGGTGGTGGGGATACCGCAATGGACTGTAACCGGACTTCATTGCGCCAAGGTGCTCACGATGTAACTTGTGCATACCGCCGTGATGAAAGCAACATGCCAGGTTCTGCGCGTGAAGTAAAAAATGCCTATGAAGAGGGTGTGAAATTCCTATTCAATCGCCAACCAGTCGAAATCGTTGGTGAAAATGGCAAGGTGACAGGCGTAAAAGTGGTAACGACACAAATGGGTGAACCAGATAGTCGTGGCCGTCGTAGCCCTGAGCCAATTCCGGGTTCTGAGGAAGTATTACCAGCTGATGCAGTTTTACTTGCTTTCGGTTTCCGCCCAAGCCCAGCAGACTGGTTTGGTAATGTGAATATTAATCTTGATGGTTCAGGCCGTGTTGTCGCAGCTGAAAAGCAAGAATTCAAATTCCAGACATCAAACCCGAAAATCTTTGCTGGTGGTGATATGGTACGTGGCTCAGACCTTGTCGTTACTGCGATCTGGGAAGGCCGTCAAGCTGCCGAAGGCATTTTGGATTATCTTGGTGTTTAATAAATTAATTTGTTAAAACACTCAAAAAGCCTACTTCAAGTAGGCTTTTTTATTGTCTACCATTAGTCACTTTGATGTTTTTGGCAAATATAATAAGCTTTTTTGCCCTTTTTAGCTTTTTAAGCTCGCGACATACTCAAAACTTCCTTCTTCAATACAGTAGGTGTTGAATATGAACATCGCAGATATGACGGCAGAAAAATCATATTTAAATCGTCGAAAAGCGTTGGGTATTACAGTACGTCGTCTTGAATTTAATCCAAAGGCGATCAAGCGCCACTATTTTGCAAATTCACCCCTCATGTCGCATTTTTTAACTGCACTCTCATCAACGTTTCCGGTGGGTGAGCAATTTTTTGTAAATAGCGTACGTAATGTGCGTAATAAAGTCTCAGATCCTCAGCTACAAGCACAAATTGCGGCGTTTATTGGACAAGAGGCCATGCATTCCAAAGCACATGGTGAGTTTAATGAAGCTTGGCGACGTGATGATTATAATCTGGACAATTTTCAAAATTGGCTAAATGAGCGCGATAAATATTTAAGAACAATTCCACCTAAGCTGCAATTGGCGTTGACGTGTGCATTTGAACATTTCACTGCTTTACTTGGGGGATATGTTTTACAACATCCAGAGTTATTAAAAACCCTAGATGAAGATGCGCTAAAACTTTGGGTATGGCATGCGATTGAAGAAATTGAACACCGTTCGGTCGCATTTGATGTTTATCAACATGTATATGGTGATGATCGTATCCGTCGTTTACTCATGCGTAGCGTCACTACAGGATTTGCGAGCCTCGCTTTTTATGGGACAACTCGTTTATTTTGGCAAGATAAATGGAATAGCTTACCTAAAATGGGGGGTAATTTATTTGGATTATATTTACTGATTAAGATGCTTATGCAGTTAATGCCTGAATACTTCGCATATTACAAAAAAGACTTTCATCCGAGTCAAAAGGATTATGGCAGGATGGTTAATTATTGGAAAAGCTCTTTAGCAGAAGAATATCAAATGGCAAGTTTTGAACAAGAAAAAGATCAGCGATTGAGCTAATAGATAACCGGATTTAAAAGTCCGGTTTTTTTAAAATCAATAAAATAAAAGCAACACAATAATGTCTAATTCATCATACAATCAGGTAAAGAGGTTAAAAATATAAAGAAAAACTTGAGGATAATGTGACGATGAAAACGTTGAAACAATTTGCGATCGCAACAACACTTGCCAGTACCTTACTGTTTTCGGGATGTGGCTATAACACTCTACAAGTAAAAGATGAGGCTGTAACAGCAGCGTGGTCTGAAGTACAAAACCAATATCAACGTCGTTCAGATTTGGTACCAAACCTTGTAAACGTCGTTAAAGGCTATGCTAAGCACGAAGAGCAAGTATTAACCGAAGTGACACAGGCACGTTCTAATGTGGCAGGTTTAAAAGTTGATAAAGAAGTTTTAGAAGATCCGGCTTTACTTGAAAAATATCAACAGGCTCAAAGTCAATTAACAGGGGCATTATCTCGACTCATTGCTGTTTCGGAAAATTACCCAGATTTGAAGGCCAATACTCAATTCCAAGAATTACAAGTTCAGCTTGAAGGTACGGAAAACCGTATTGCTGTTGCACGTAATCGTTACATTACAACAGTACAAGACTATAACTCATATGTGCGTCAGTTCCCTCAGGCAGTAACAGCAAAAGTAATTGGTATGCATCCAAAAGCCAATTTCTCTGCAGAAGCATCCGCACAACAGGCTCCAAAAGTTTCTTTTGATTAATTTTATAAATCAAAGGAGTGTGCCGTATGAGAAATACTCTATTGCTTCAATCAAAGCAAATTAAGGTCTTTATTTCGACCTTAATTTTGCTCTGTTGTGGTGTTCTTTTTCAGAATACGGCATGGAGTGAAAGTAATATTGCAACTGCTACCGATGAGGCAGACGCAATAGTTGCTGGCAAAATTATTCAAAAGCAACAAACTCAAGCTACTGCAACTAAACTAGAAGGGCAAGCTGCTTCAAGCCCTGCTCCTCAAGTCCAAGTTGCGAATGATATGGCTGATGGGGAATCAATTCGTGGTTTGCCAACTTTAAACCAGCCTGTTATTGATCAAGCCAATATCTTAAGCGAAGCTGAGAAGCAGCAACTTAATCAGAAAATTTTAAATTTATACCAGCAAGGTAAGGCGCAAATAGGCATTGTGATTGTACCGACTACGGGCCAAGAAGATATCTTTGATTATGCATTACGTGTTGGTGAAAAATGGCAATTGGGATCATCTAAACGTGATAATGGATTACTCATTGCAGTCGCTGTAAATGACCGCCGTATACAAATACTAACTGGCTATGGTTTAGAAGGTGTGTTGCCGGATATTGTGGCAAGTCGGATTATTCGAAACCAAATTACACCTTATTTTAAACAAACCCAATATGCACAAGGTTTGAGTGCAGGTATTGATGAAATCGGAAGAATTTTAAATTTAGATCCAGAAGTTGCTCAGCAAGCTGCGCAAGATTTAAAAGAACGTCAGCATCAAGCTGCAGAAGAACAGCAAGCCAAGCAGACAACGCTGACGATGGCTTTATTTATCCTTGTTGCTGGAATTGTGGGTTCGTTTATTGTTGGTCGTCCGCTTAGTGCATCTACAGCAGGGGTTGCTGCTGCGGTAGCAGGATTCGTAAATGGGGCAGGGCTAGTCACTAGCTTACTACTTGGTTTTGGTATTTTCTTTTTACTCATTACATCAATTGCCCAACTTATTTTACAGGCCATTTTAAGTGGTTCTGGCGGTGGCGGACGCGGAGGAGGCTTCGGCGGAGGTGGCGGAGGCTATGGTGGTGGCGGAGGTCGTTTTGGCGGTGGAGGTGCTTCAGGCTCATGGTAACAACATCAGAAACAACACAAATTATTACTCAACCAAAAATTGAGGAATCTGTAGAGCCCAGCATAAAACGTTGGTTTAAACATCTATGCTATTTACCTGCCAGTAGTCGTTATTTTTCAAAACAAGATAAGCAAGCTATTGCAGATGCTGTACAGCAAGCAGAACATGGGCATGTTGGAGAAATACAGGTTGTAATTGAAGGCCATATTCCAGTGTCACAAGCATATAGACAGAATACTCGTTTAAGAGCACAGCAATTATTTGCAGAACTAGGCGTTTGGGATACTGCATTAAATAGTGGCGTATTGTTATACCTAAATTTATGTGAACGAACAGTAGAAATTATATTTGACCGTGGTATTAGAAATGCGACTAAAGAGCAAGTCTGGCAACAGATTTGTGAAGTAATGGTACAAAAGCTTAAACAACAACAATATCAACAAGCTGTAGTGATTGGCGTACAACAAATTGGAGAGGTGTTGTCACGTTTTTATGATGAGAACATGCCAGATCAATCCAATGAATTGGGGAATGCTCCGATTATCCTTAATTAACTCGCTTTTTAATATTCCTATATTAGCTAATTTCATAATTTTACTTTTAAAGGTGACTGACAAAAAATGTCACCTACTTATTTATTTTTAAAGAGATTTTGTTCACATAAATAAACATAAAATTTGAATTGTGTAATTTATTTTTTTTAATGCGTGAAGTGTTTTCATAAAAATTTATATGACATTTTTTGTCAATTATTTACAGGAATTATATGTCTAACAATAATTAAATTCAATGTAAGTATTTGTTTTTAAATAGTAATAAAAGTTGGCATAGATACTGCAACATAGTTGATAGCTGAAAAAGCTTATATAAAAACATACATACAATCTTTGGGGAAAAGGCTATGAATGCACAAAAAGGTTTTACATTAATTGAACTTATGATCGTAGTTGCCATCATTGGTATTTTGGCTGCGATTGCAATTCCACAGTATCAAAATTATGTTGGTCGTTCAAATGTGGCAGCTGCAGTACAAACATTGACATCAAACAAAACTGGTTTAGAAAATTACGTAATGGAAAATGGCTTCTTCCCCGATGGAAAAACAGCAGAACAGGCAGAAGTGAAAACGAATGGGGTGGTTACAACACCATTCATCCCTGATCAGCGTTTAAAAGAAGGGATTGGTATTGTTCAGCCATCTTTCGGTACGATTGAGCTTCAACAGAAATCAACAACGGCTGGTACTGGTAACATTGTTATTACTTTCAATACAGGTAATCCGGGTATTAAAGGTAATAAAGTTCAATTGCATCGTGCAGAAGATGGTACATGGACTTGTGAAACAACAATTGATGCTAAATATGCAGCTAAGTCCTGTTCAAAGGTTTCAGCATTAACAGCTGCGTCATAAGTTACTTTTTAAGAAAAAATGCACTCAATTAGAGTGCATTTTTTTAATTAAAAAGATTATTAGATATTTTCTTATGTATTTTTTAGGACATAGATACTACTCCAAATTATATATTGAAATTTTATAAAATAAATACAATAGTAAAAATTTAAACCAATGATAAAAATTATTTAAGTTTATTGTCATATGAACAAGTTTCTAAATGGAACGGAAAGATATAAATGGAAACGAATTCTTCCTCCTCTCTTCCATGTATAATTCTTTCCAGTTTTGGTCTCTAACCTCTCACTATGCAAGTATTCTTTCTATTCCTCGCTGCAATCCTGTTAGGTTTTGCATGGTTGTCTCCATTTCACTATAGCCCTTGGGTTATGTTCTCAAGTGAAGTGAGTACTTTTGGGGCTGGGTTGTGTGTATTGGCTACTCTAGTTCAGCAAGATATTAAAATCCCTAGAGCACAGCTCTTATTGTTGCCATTTACTTTAATTCCTATTGTGCAGTGGGGCTTTGGTTTAGTTTTTGATTTAAGTACGGCTTTATTAAGTACATTTTACTTATTAGGTTTTTGGTTTATGGTCTTGGCTGGCTACAACCTATCTTTAGATCAAAAAAAGAGAGATCAAATTTTTTCAGGTTTTAGCTTATTAGTAATTATTACATCGCTATTAACTAGTCTTATAGCAATTTTTCAATGGTTGAATATTGAATCACATTTAATTTATACCCTTCATCTGATTGGTAACCGTCCTTACGGAAATTTTGGTCAACCCAACAACATGGCAACATTCCTAATTATTGGGTTATTAGGATGTTTGTATCTATATGAAAAAAATAAGGCAACCGTCTGGTTACTCCTGCCTTCAGCCCTCATTATTCTGTTTACGATCGCCTTGAGTCAGTCACGAACATCATGGATCGTTTTTCCATTTTTATTCATCTATTGGATAGTTAAACAATTTGGGAAACAAAAAAGATTTGGAGTTTTTCAAGGTTTTTTGTGGTGCGTCGGTTTTTTCGTAATGGCTGGTGTAATTCTACCATTTGCTACTAATTTAATTGAAGCATGGTCAAGTACTGATGTAACCGAAGCAAGTGGTTTGGTTGAAAGAGCAAGCTCTGGGTATTTGCGTTTTAATATCTGGTCACAAATGTTGCTTGCTGTACAGCAGCACCCTTGGTTAGGTTATGGTTGGAATCAAACCAGTGTGGCACAAATGACAGTTTACCATGCTTTCCCAACAGGAGAGTGGACTACCAGTGCACATAATGTACTGCTTGATTTAATTATCTGGAATGGTATTCCCTTGGGTGCTGTAATCATTACCTACTTTGCTTGCTGGTTTATTTGGTTAAATCAACAGGCTAAAAATACCATCTCGATTATAGCGATTATGATGGTCTGTACAGTGCTTATTCATGCCATGTTAGAGTTTCCACAGCGCTATGCTTATTTCTTACTTACTTGTGGATTCCTACTGGGTATTGTACAAGCACAAACTACTGTACTTAAGGGAATTATCCTCAACAAACATCTTTTTCGCTTATCATGGGTTGTAAGTTTATTGCTTATTATTGCAATTCTACGTGATTACAATGTCTATGTTCTGAATAGTAATTTGCTTTTTAATAATAAGCGTCCAAACGCTGAATTTATGGGAAGTGGTAAAATTTTTGTTTTAACACAGTTTGAGCAGCGTTTAAGTTGGATAGAACTTAATCCCCAAAATATTTTATCTGAAGGTGATTTGGTTGAATGGGAAAATTTTATAAAGAATAAACCTACTCCATATAACTTACGTAAATACGCAAAATTGCTCGCTTACAACGGGAAAGTAGAACAGGCACAGCAGCAAATATTTATTTTACAACATCTTTATAAGCAAAAAATAACGCTATCGGAATTACTAAAAGAGAAGTAATAAAAAATCCCCTTAAGTATAAGGGGATTTTTTTATGAGAAATTACATTTGGCTCTGGATATAATTTTCAATACCAACATTGCCAATAAGATCAATTTGAGTATCTAGCCAGTCCCAGTATTCTTCTTCTTTTCCTAGAATTTCTTGAACAAGGTCACGAGTGACATAATCTTGCTCTGTTTCAGCTAAAGCAACCGCTTTTTGAATTGCTTCTATATTCTCTTTTACTTTACGAATGTCACAGTGCAGAACTTCTTCTGTGTGTTGACCAATATAAAGCTTGCCTAAATGTTGAAGGTTAGGTAGTCCTTCTAAAAATAAAATACGTTCAATGATTTTATCTGCATGTTTCATTTGACGAATTGATTCTTTATATTCAGCAGAGCCAAGCTGCTCGACTCCCCAGTCATTAAACATGCGCGAATGTAAAAAGTATTGATTAATTGCAGTTAAATGATGATACAGCACTTGATTGAGCTGATTAATGACATCACGATTGCCTTTCATTGTAGCTACTCCAAAACAATTTCTGCCTCAAACTTAATTAAGGCAATCTATAAATCCATTTTAGTGAACAATCATGGAGATGGCGAGTAATTTATAGAACAGCAAATGAAAATCGCAATCAAAAACAACACAATATTAGAAAGGATGTTTTTATGTCAAAAAAAACCGCTTGAATGAGGAACTATAAAGGTTCCGCAAAAAGCGGTGGAGGAGTCAATAAATTTTGTTAGATATTAATTTTTATTATGCAGCCACAGAAATGCGAGCAGCGATTTCTGCTAATTCTTCGCTAATGATAGCGCGAGCTTCTGGTGCACAGCGTCCACAGCATGTACCAAGATCAAGCAAGTCGCGAATTTCACGATAGCTTTCAGCGCCATTTTCAATAGCGTCTTTAATATCCTGATCGGTAATGCCACGACACAAGCAAACGTACATGGGAGTGATCCCCAAATATAAATGCGATAATTGATATTATTGATAATTATTATCGTTTGTCAATGAAATTCATTTAAAATCTCATTTATCATTATTGGGATTTTGAATAAAAAAAGACCACCTAAGCGGAAATCTAAGAAGAATTTAGATTTTTATGCAAAGGTGGTTCGTGTTTTAAAAAACTAAATAGTGAAATTTAGATATTTTAATTTTTATATCTTATTGATTAATAATTACAATTCCGTCCATTTCCACTAATGCACCTTTTGGTAAGCTTGCTACACCAAGCGCTGCACGTGCAGGGTAGGGCTGAGCAAAATATTCACCCATAATTTGGTTTACGAGTTGGAAATTTGATAGATCAGTTAAAAAAATATTGAGCTTAGCAATATCTGCAAGTGAACCACCAGCAGCTTCACAAACTGCTTTTAAATTATCAAATACACGGCGAATTTGAGCTTCAATACCTTCTACAAGTTCCATACTGTATGGGTCTAAACCAATTTGCCCTGAAAGATATAGCGTATTGTCTACTAAAATAGCTTGAGAGTATGTGCCGATAGCAGCAGGGGCATTTTCAGTATGAATGACTTGGCGGGACATTTGGTTCTCCTTGATTAAATCTCTTTCCATCATAATCGATGATAGCTTTGGACAAAAGTATCATCGATTTAATTGATTAAGTGAATTTGGAAAGTTTGATTTTGTTAAGGGAACATAAATCTAGTCAATCGTCTCTATAGAAATTTAGCTTACTTTTGAAATTTCCATTTGCGGAGCAGGGGCATCTAAACGTTCAATCCGTGGGAAACCATAGTGCATGCGTAAATCACGAATGACTTTTGCAATATGCTTACGGTTATTCACTACAATATTCACAAAAGTTCTTTGCTCATTTGAGTGAACCATCTCTACACCAGCATTGTTTTTACGGCATTGATAAATCAGATCTGATACTTGTTCATCATTCATCGCCATATAAATAGCAAGGTAGGCTGTAAAACGGACATCATCTACATCATCTGCTTTCCATTGAAGTGGCATGATATTTTCAGGGTGTAGATGTTGTTCATGTAGTAAGTTATGACAGCGAATACGATGCACAATTAACCCGCGACGCGTTAAATGTCCTTGGATTGGATCGCCTAAAATTGGATTGCAACAATGTGCATATTTAACGTCAACTCCTTCAGTACTTTGAATAAGTCGATCTGAGTTTTCCACTTGCGGATGTTTATCATGAGCAAACAGGTGGTTTGCTACAAGTTGAGGTAGTAAATCGCCAACCGCAATTTGTTCAAACAATGTATTTTTATTATCGATATGGCGCCATTGCAATAGATCTAGCCAGTCAGCTTCAGAAAGATCATTGATTGAACGGTTAAAAAGTTTCAGTGCACGAGAAAGGGCTTGTGCACCAACTAGACGTTGTTCTTCGATATCTTGATCTTTAAGCACATGCTGTAATGCACGACGCGCTTTTTGCGTATTAATAAAGCTTAGCCAGTCTGGGTTTGGTGTTGCCAAAACATCCGTAATAATCTCGATAACCTGACCGCTAACTAATGGAGTAGAGAGTGGTTTAATCTCTCCATCGACTTTTGCACCAACCGCATGGTTACCTAAAAATAAGCTTGCTGAATAAGCAAAATCAACTACAGTAGCGCCTTGCGGTAGCTCATGCAGTTGACCGTGTGGTGTATATACCCAGATTTTTTCTTGATGTAGATAATCAAGTAAATCATTAAAAGTTGTTTTAGCACATTCACCGTCAATCAATGTATTTAAGTTCTGCATTGAAGCCTGAATGGCAGAGCGGCAAGTTTGCGGCGCATTTTCACCTAACACTACCCCAAAACGGGCAGCTTTACGCATGAGCTCGGTTTGAATGGTAAGAGATAGTGTTGTTTTTTCGCCTTTAAGCTTTATCAGTAAAGACTGATTACCGCCAGGTAGTGGGCGACGAATATGGTCTTGGTACTGGATAACCTGAAAATTTTCTCTTAATGCTTCTTCTAAGCGGTCACAGTCGGCAATGCTTTGTAGAACAATTTCAAAAGCATGACTATGAGTAAGCTCTTGGAGATCCATCTCGTTTTTAACGAAATGGCGTAATAATTCGATATTGTTATTTTTCTTTTTAATACGGCCTTGAATATGATAATTATGCAGAAGTTCAGCGAGGTTTTGTTCCCAAATACTTTGATATTTACAGCGTTCTGGCTTTGTCTGTAGCAGAGCATTCTGAACGTTATCAAACATATCAAGGTCAAGGTTTTGATAGCAGAGATTCTCTAGATTATCGCCCATTTCATTCATGCCGACTAATCTTGCCATCGGTACAAATATATCAAAAGTTTCTTGAGCGATACGGGCTCGTTTATCTGGGCGTAAAGCACCTAGAGTTGTCATATTATGATAGCGATCTGCTAATTTAATAATGATGACACGCGGATCTTGTAAGGTCGCTTGCAGAATTTTTCGGAATGAAGCTGCCTTATTATATTCTTTATCGCTTGATTGGCTAAGTTTGGTTACACCATCTACTAGCTCTGCAACGGTTAGGCCAAACTTCTCAATAATATCTTCTTTTGTATATTGAGTATCTTCAATAACATCATGCAAAAGTGCTGCCATTAAAGTTTCAGCATCTAAACGCATGTTTGCAAGAATACAGCTTACAGCAATCGGATGTAGAATATAGGGTTCGCCACTTTTACGCGTAATGCCAGTGTGCGCTAGATCGGCAAAATCGCAGGCAGCAAGCACTTTTTCGACTTCACTCACCGATAAGTAAGGGTCGATAATTAATTTGAGCTGTTGCTTGGCTTGGCTGACCTCTTCGCCTGGCATAAATCACCCTTTTTCCTATTGCTGAAAAACTAAATCTATCTGCTTCTTAATGAAAAGCATATTGCGGAACTTGTCAATTTTTTCATTTGAAAAAGTGTATTTTTTTTTCAATGAAAATAATTGCTTTTCCCAATATGTTTGAATATGGCGCAAAGCCAAATAAAAAACCATCGCAGAAAAACGATGGTTTTTTTATGAAACAGGGTGAATTAGAAAGAAAAACCTTCTAAATTCAAGCTGTTTGTAGAAAGGGCAAGATCAAGACTAGAAGTTTGGTAATCTTGCTCACGTTGTTTAAGAATTTCTTTCGTAACGTGCCCTGCCGCGATTTCGCGCAAAGAAACTACAGTCGGTTTGTCGTTATCCCATTCTACAGTTGGCTCCATGCCTTGACGTGCCAATTGACGAGCACGTTTACTTGCAACGAGCACAAGCTCAAAACGGTTGTCTACATGATCTAAACAATCTTCAACGGTGACGCGTGCCATAAAAGTTCTCGTTTTGGAATGGTGAATTTGAACAGACTAAATAGTATAAAAGGCTTTCGTTCTAGACTCAAGTTATTCCTGTTTTGGTTGAGGAGTAATCAAGTCTTGAATTAAAGTTTGGTGTCTTTTTGCTTGCTGAGATAGCACTAAACGGTTCGCTGTAATCACAGCTTCAAGCTCATGTAAGGCTTTATTAAAATCATCATTGATAATGATGTAGTCAAAGTTCGTATAATGCTGCATGTCTTCAACCGCACAGCTTAAACGATGTTCGATTACCTCAACAGAATCTGTACCGCGATTAGATAAACGCTGACGTAAATCGAATTGAGTAGGCGGTAAAATAAAGATTTGTTTAGATTCAGGAAACAACTTACGTACTTGCTCTGCACCTTGCCAATCAATTTCAAGTAAGACATCGTGTCCTTGAGCTAACTGTTGTTTTACCGTAGCTTGAGAAGTGCCATAGTAGTTACCAAATACTTCAGCGTATTCGATAAAGCCATCATGGTTGACTTGGTCTAGAAATTCATCTTTCGTAGTGAAGTGATAGTGAACACCATCTAACTCACCGGGACGTTGACCTCGGGTTGTATGTGAGACTGAAACATGTAAATTGCTCACACGGTCAAGCAGGGCTTTCACCAAGGATGTTTTGCCCGTTCCTGATGCAGCAGAAACGACAAACAATAGACCCGACATGATATTTTTCCTGATATGATAAAATATCTTCGCTATTGTAGTGTACCGTGCGTTTAAACTGAATAGTTTTAATTGCAAATATTCAAGAGAAATTCCCCTGTTTTATTAATTTTGAGGCTGTTATGGAAATTGTGTTAGCTAATCCGCGTGGTTTTTGTGCCGGTGTTGATCGAGCCATAGCAATCGTCAATCGGGCTTTAGAATGTTTCAATCCTCCTATTTATGTACGTCATGAAGTTGTACACAATAAATTTGTGGTAGATGACTTACGCCAAAGAGGGGCTGTTTTCGTTGATGAGCTGGACCAAGTGCCAGATGATTCTATTGTAATTTTCAGTGCGCACGGTGTTTCAAAAGCAGTTCAGCAAGAAGCAGAGCGTCGAGGCCTAAAAGTTTTTGATGCAACTTGTCCATTGGTGACTAAAGTACATATTGAAGTAACTAAATATGCTCGCGAAGGGACAGAAGCTATTTTAATTGGTCATGAAGGGCACCCAGAAGTTGAAGGCACAATGGGGCAATATGACAAATTAAAAGGCGGTGATATTTATCTGGTTGAAGATGAAGAAGATGTTGCTGCACTTACCGTACGACATCCTGAAAAACTTGCATTTGTGACTCAAACGACGCTTTCTATTGATGATACAGCTAAAGTTATTGATGCTTTGCGTGCTAAATTTCCGCATATTCAGGGTCCGCGTAAAGATGACATTTGCTATGCAACTCAAAACAGACAAGATGCTGTGCGTGATTTAGCTGAAAAGTGTGATGTGGTTTTAGTTGTAGGTTCACCTAACTCATCAAACTCAAATCGATTACGTGAGCTTGCAGAGCGTATGGGTAAAGCCGCTTACCTTGTAGATAATGCTGATCAGTTAGAGCAGTCATGGTTTAATGAGACGTGTAAAATTGGTGTTACTGCTGGTGCCTCTGCGCCAGAAATTTTGATTAAACAAGTGATTCAACGTTTACAAGATTGGGGTGCTCAAGCACCGAAAGAATTAGATGGACGTGAAGAGAACATAACCTTTAGCCTTCCTAAGGAATTACGTATTCATGTGACTCAAGCGTAAAGTGTGATGTATTTAACATACTGATTTTAAAAAGTTAAACAGATAATTGTTGATATGACAGTTATCTGTTTTTTTATACCCTTTATCTGCTTTGTATTTGTTTTGTAAACATAAGACGTAAAATTTAATTAATAAATAAAAAATTTTAAAGTTTATTTGGGGTGTGGGGATGAGGGGAATTATTCCGCAAGACGGGTTCACCTTGGTTGAGCTTATGGTGACGATTGCGGTTATGGCTATTATCGCGATGATGGCTGCACCATCTATGTCGAATTTATTAGAAAGCAAACGATTAGATGGAAACCAGCGAGATCTAATAAATACTTTATCGGAAGCAAAGAGCCAAGCCATACTTGGTCGACAGAACGTTTCTATTAATCTGAATTCAACAGCTTCAAATACTCCCACTTCCTTGAATTGGAAAGCTGATTCCAATAACAGTCTTGAGCTTAAAAATATCGCTGCTAACGGTACGCAGAGTTCGTTAACAGCGACGACTTTAACTTTTAATGCGAATGGGGTGATAACCAATATCACCCAAGACACACTTTTATCTATCTGTAATTCAAAAATAAATAAAAAGAAAATTCTTATTTTAACAAAGCTTGGCACATTAATTTTTAAAGCTGAGGAGACATGTTAATGCAGGGCTCTAAACAAAAAGCTCAAGTTGGAGTGGGTTTATTAGAGGTGTTGGTTGCCTTAATTTTAATTGCGATAGGGGTTTTAGGATATGTTGCCTTGCAAGTCCGGGCTATGGATGCTTCTTCAGAGGCATTAAGCAAATCTCAAGCGATTATGATCATGAGAGGATTAGCAGAAAACATTCGCATAAATAGTTCTCAAGCTAGTCAGTATCCCGCATTTGTCCGTAGTTATAGCAATTATTCATCTACTACCGCAGCTCCTACGTTGTGTTTCAATGCAGCTTGTACACCTTCTCAGCTTGCCCAATTTGATGCATATCAAGCAGCAAGAAATGCTGATCAACTTGGCATGAAAATTACAATGACAAATTGTCCAGGGGTTACAAGCACAATGGCCCAGCAGAGGCAATGTTTGTTTGTTTTTTGGGGAAAAACCGCTCCGGTAATTACAACAAATGAGGGAGTCACGAGCGCGGATGTGTCGAGCTGTATGAGTACAAATGGCGTTTATGTCAATAATTCGAACTGTTTAATGATGGAGGCATATTAATGGCTCACTCATTTGTATCATGGAAGCAGCGAGGCTTTACATTAATTGAGCTGATGGTTGCATTGGCTTTAGGTCTAATTTTAGTAGCCGCGGCGACTCAATTATTTATTGGTGGACTTCTATCAAGCCGTCTACAAAAAGCAAATGCTGAAATACAAGATAGCGGTATTTTTGGCTTGGAATATATTGCCCGTGATATACGCCTTCTAAATTATGGAAATGTAACCAACCCAATATTAACTGATACAACCCCTTGGGGCGGTGTTGTATTAACTGGCTCAACTGCAACCAATAACAACAATGTTAATTTTGTCCCTAACGTTGGAACAAATACTTATATTGCTGACACATTACTTAGTCGTGGTGCAGGGGATACGGTGAGTACTGTGAGTAATCACTGGAAAGGTCTTTCAAATATACAGAACAGTTCAGATGCTGCTGTGCAAAGTGATCAGCTGACTATCCAATTTATTGCACCTACGAATATGACCAATTGTGAAGGTGTAAATGTACTTGCAGGTGATTTAATTGTAGAGCGTTATTTTTTACGTCTGGATAGCAATGGTAGTTCCCAGCAAGATTATGCACTTGCATGTGATGCAAATACTCCCTCTGCTGTAGCCACAGCTCAACCGACCACTGTTGCTGGGTTAGGCGACGCTGGTCAAATTGTATTGCCGCGTATTGATCATTTCCATGTGCTGTTTGGTGCAAAAAATGCGGCTGGCAATTTTGCTTATTATACCATTCCCCAATATCGCGCTGCTGCACAGGCTGCCCGAGATGCCACACCATCTGTGATGCCGCCACGAATTCTTTCAATACAAATGTCTGTATTAGCGCGCTCTACTAATAATGCCCAAAGCAAAGCAATAGATCCTGAGCAATCTTTTTTTATGTTAGATCAAACCGTGCATGCTTCTGATAATACAACTCGATTCTTACGCCGCACTTATAACTTAACAATTGCTCTACGTAACGCGATGGGGGAAAGTCTATGACCCATTTAATTCATAAGAGTAGATCTAAGGAAAAAGGGGCAACCCTTATTGTTGTGCTTATTATTTTATTGATTGTTATTTCTGTAGGTGTTTTAGCAATAAGAGTGGCTATTGTTTCTTTAAAAGTTGCTACCAATAGTCAAGTGAGCCAATTAAATTTTCAGTCATCTGACACACCTTTAGAACTCATTGTGCAGATGAATCCTACCACCCTAACTAATATTACCAATGTGATTGGTGCCGCGCTTAAAGAGCATGAAAGTAATCCTGGTGCGGAATACAACTTTTGTTATAAGCCTGTTTCTACAGCAACAAATTTTGCTCAGACCAGAGGCGCAAGTTTACTTCGAGCAGGAAGTGCTAATAATGCGGTTGTTGAAGATGGCGGAGTGGCGGGTTTCTGCGATTTAACAAGTGACTATGGTAGTAATCGTCAAGCAGTGGTTACCCAAGTTGCTGTAAGTGTTCCAACAGATGCTGCTAGCGATATTCCTGGCTCAAATTTACCACGAGGAACAAACACCTCGGAAGGTACGCAACTACCTAAAAGCATGTTGTCTACACAACGTATTCGAGTGATTACAACTGCTTTTTTGCCAGCCTATGCTTCTACCTCTATTGAGACTTTACAAAGCGATTGCTTAAGCACAAGTTCGGCAAAAATTAGCGACAATTTTGATACCGCATTAACGGCTAAACAAACATTGGCGGAGTGTTTGGCAAATCATAACGTGCCTTTTAGTACTCAAGTTCAAGAATTTAACTATACCAATAAACTCACTCAAATTACGGCACCAGGTTCATAACGGGGAATATCGTGAAACTAAAATTGAAGAATTTTAAGCCAAATAATTTATGGTATGCCATCTGTTCGAGTTCGGTTGCTTTTACATGGCTAATGACAAGCTCCGTGGTGCAGGCGAGTGATTTACAAATTTATGCTTCACCTACAGCGGGTAAAAAAACCATTGTGATGATGTTGGATACCTCCGGTTCAATGGGGGTAAATAGTAGTAGTAATTCAATTAATGCAGATTATGGAGTGTGTTCAGATCGTACAACTGTGCAAACTGATAGTGGAGGGAGCGGGTCGTATACATATTCCAGAACGTACTGCTCGGTGGCTTATTCGACTTCAACTTCGTCGAATTATCAAAGATTAAAGGACAAGTGTTATAATCCTAATAAAAATGCTGATGGTAGTTATAGCGCTCGAACAGATTCCTTGAAATGCTATGATCGAATATCAAGGCTAAAGGATGGTATGTTTGCATTTTTGGATAGTAATAACTCCAGCTTAACAAATGTCCGGGTGGGATTGGGTCATTATTCCGTCAATGGGTCAGGAAATGCAGGAAAGATATTAGTACCAGCCGCTACTCTTGGTGCTACTAATTCAACCCAAAGGAATGCTATACGTACAGCTGTGATGGGGCTGACTGCAAGTGGAGGAACACCTACAGCCGCTGCATATGCTGAAGCAGCTGCATATTTGATGGGAACAACAACTAACGCACCAGTACAAATTGCAGTTGATGTTTATAGAAAGGAAGAAACAAGAAGTATAAGTAGTTATCAATGTCCTAGCAGCAGCTATCCTTATTTGAGAACCAATGTGGCACCGCCGCTTTGCTATGAAAGATATGAGTCTTGGAGATCTCAACCATATCGAGGTAATAGTACCGAAGCTATACCAGTATATGGTCCTATTATAACTACTTACTATAGATGTGATAGCTTGAATGCTACAGATTTTAGTAATGAAATACAGACTTGTCGTTTTAATGGTTGGGTTTCTTTAGGGGGAACGGCTCCATCTAATCTTGCTCAAGATGGTTATTATACTGACGGAAACAATACTATTTATTACAAACAGGAAATGCAACTAGGAGCTAACTCGTATAGTGGTTTTAGTAGTTCTATTTCTGACTCTAAAAAAGCAGACTTACTTAGTTACGCCTCACCACTGCCAGCGGCTGCTGATCGAGTAAGTTGTGATGGTCAAGGAGTTTATATTCTATCTGATGGTGAGCCGACAAATAAGACTGATTCGACCCTTAATTCTGTTATGAATGCTAGTCTGAGTAGTACGAATTTTGATTGCGCTGCATCAGGTGCACTAAGTAGTACTAACGATTGGCATTGTATGAGTAACTATGCGAAAAGACTTTTTAATGGTGGTGTAATCCAAAGCATAGTTGCTAATGCGACGAATCCTGTCAATGTTCCCATACAAACTGCTTTTGTGGGTTTTGGTAATGACTTTACAAGTTTAGGATCTAGTGATGTCGTTAATGCATGTAAATTGACATCCCGAACTCAAACAGATCGCGCAGGTGATGATGCTTGTTCGCCGAATCAAGGAACAAACGCAATTGCTAATCCTGGTTATGGTAATGGAGGGTTTTTTGCAACGCAAACACCACAAGGTGTGACTGATAGTGTTATCGCATTTATTAATAACTTGGGTGCAGCACCTTTAGCACCGTTAACAACAGGTGTGATCTCTGTTCCTTATGATGCACTAAATCCTAAAAATTTACAGGAATATGGTTACTTACGTGCTTTTGAGCCAAACCCGGCTAACACCTACTTAACATGGCGAGGAAATTTAAAGAAATATCATGTTGTTTTATCGGGAACAAATGCTGGTGCTTTTGAAGCTAATACTGGTGGGTTGGTTTATAACGCAACTGGGGCATTTAGAACGGGTACAAAAGATTATTGGAATAGCTCTACTTATAATGATGGAGGTAAAGTCTTTTTTGGCGGTTCATATGCAAAAGTTCCTTTACCAATTGCTGGACAAAATGAAACACGCGATGAAGAAGGAAATATCACAAAATATTATTACGCAGTACAAACTAAAATCCGCAACTTATTTACTGATGTTTCCGCCGTCGCATCAGATGGTAGCTTAACGAAGCTATCAACTTCTGGAACTAATTTGCTAAAAATTCCAGCTACCCCACCAGAAGGAACTAATCCTTTTGATAGTGTGGCTAATACAGCAAGTTATGTTTTAGGAAAATTTAATGCATCAACGGGACAAGATATTTTAAAAGCTTTCCCGATTAGCTTGAAATTAAAAATATTAAATTATCTAGGTTACTCAACTGATATTAGCGCTACGAATTTACCTTCGTCATTAGTTACATCGAATGAACCCTATTTATCGATGGGCGGTAGTATTCATTCTTTACCGGTACAGCTTACCTATAATGGAACATTAGATGAAAATGGGAATTTAACATCTGCGCGTGAACAATCCATTCTCTATGGAACGATGGAAGGTGGTCTGCATATTGTGGATGCCTCAACTGGTGTAGAACAAATGGCTTTCGTGCCCGCTGATATATTAAATGATCCAGTTGCATCAAAAGCTTTAGTTGTTGGCCAAAGTGATGCTACAGCTCCTGCTCACGGTATGGATGGAGCTTGGGTATCTGACCCTGCATATAGTATTACTACAACGGGAAGCGGTAGCTCGGCAGTATCAAAAGTAACTGCAAAGCAAATGAATATTTATGGTGGCATGCGAATGGGGGGCAGCAGCTATTATGGTTTAAATGTCTTAAATCCTGCCTCACCTAAGCTTCTCTTTAGAGTAGGAGCAGATCAAACTGATTATAGTCGCATGGGGCAGAGTTGGTCTAAACCTGTACTTGCAAATATACGTTATAACGGAGTTATTAAACGCGTTATGATTGTTGGTGGTGGCTACGACCAATGTTATGAAAACCCGAATATTACTTTGAGCAACTCTTGCTTCACGAATGGAAAAGCAAAAGGGAATGCTGTTTATATTATTGATGCTAAAACTGGGGAGCGCTTATGGTGGACTAGTGATACAGGCTCTAATATAGATAATTCTAATATGAAGCACAGTATTGTTAGTCGCATTAGTACCTTAGATCGAGATGCTGATGGTTTAGTCGACCATTTATATTTTGGTGATTTAGGCGGGCAAATTTTCCGTATCGATCTTAATAATAACCAGACAAAAACAAATTCAACTTATAGCAGTTTCGGTATTCGAGTTGTTCGATTAGCCAATTTAGCAACGAATGACTCAACTTATGATGCTTCGAATGATTATACCGCTGGGAATGCGCCGCGTTTTTATGAACCGCCAACAGTGACAATTCACGATAATGGTATCCACACTTTTATTACTGTAGGTATTGCTTCAGGTGACCGTAGTACACCTTTAGATGTTTATCCGCTTACAGGTCGTGAGGGGATGTCACCGAGCACGGCATTAAGCGGAAGACCTGTAAACAACGTCTATGGAATTATCGACAAAGACTTTATTAAAAAGAATTTAATGTCTTTGACTGATAGCCAGCTTGAAACAAAAGATATTACTCGATCGACGCTTCGAAAAAATCCACAAATTTTACGATCTGGGGAAACACGAGTAGCACAGATTTTCTTTCCAAACACTGGGGTGGGGCAAAGTGGTTGGTATCGCTCACTTTCTAGTATGAGCGATGGCACAGAGAAAGCTAATAATAGTTTCCGTATTAAAGGAGGTCTTAAAGCTTTTGAAGAGCCTATGGCAATTACAGGGACTTTAATTGTGCCTGTTTATGACCCGCAGGGAACAGGTATTGTAGCGGCAGACCCATGTTTACCCCGTGTAGTAGGTGAAACTGATCAGCAGACGTTCTGTTTACCATTTGGTGCCTGCCTTAATTCTGATGGGTCAATCGATCAAAATAAAGAGAATCACAGTGGGTTTGAAACACAAACGGGGAATACCTGCCCAGTAGGAGTTTCTGAATGTAATAAAAACGTTATTGGCTCCGGTATTCGTAGCGTAACATTTGTACCAACGGAGGATAACCCACCTGCGAATAATAGTTGTGGGAAATTAAAGCTGTCTGGTAATGAGCAAGGGACTGGACAGTGGCAATGTACGAGTCATTTAGTTCCTACGCGTTGGTATGAGCGTTATCGTTAAGGGATGACTTATGAATAAGTACTACATTTTACGGTTCAATCAGGGTGTTACCTTGATTGAGCTCATGGTTGTCATCGTGATTGTCGCTATTTTTGCTTCGATTGCTATCCCTTCATATCAAAGTTATAGCCGTAGAGCGACTGCATCTGCTGCTAAAGGTGAAATTCTAAAATTGGCAGAACAATTGGAACGGCATAAATCCAAGAACTTTACTTATAGAGGATTTACCACCACATCTGTAACTTTGCCACGGGGTGGTTATACGATTGAAATTAGTGATGATACGACGACAGGAAATTTATTGACGAATGCTGCTGCAAATGGGCAAACATGGGTCATTAAAGCGACAACTACAGATTCAAGAAATTTTAATTTTATTGCTAAGAATTCAGGTTTGCGTTGCCAAAGTTTAACAGCTACGGCTGTTGATAATGACTGTGGTGGAACAGTCACTTGCAATGTATGTGAAACAAATAGTGAGAATTGGCAATGAAGAATGGTTTTACTTTAATAGAACTCATGATTGTAGTAGCAATAATTGCAATTTTAGCAGCTATAGCGACACCTTCGTATTTGCAGTATTTACGCAAAGGGCATCGTACAGCTGTTCAATCTGAAATGATGAATATTGCCCAAACATTAGAATCAGAAAAAGTAGTTCACAATCGTTATCCGTCGAATGCGACGATTACATCGATTTATGGTTCTAGTGTCAGTCCTCAACAAGGCCAAGCCTTATATAACTTAGCTTTTTCTAGCATAACTGATTCAAGCTGGGTGTTAACTGCTACACCTATTGCTACTAGTTCTCAAGCTGGTGATGGGATCATTTGTCTTAATGATCAAGGGCAAAAATTCTGGGCAAAAGGTGCAACTGATTGTGCGTTATCTGCCACATCAAATTGGCTACAGTAATTTTAAATTCAAAACTGCGGATAACTCAAAAAATAATCTTTCTTTCAGGGCGAAAATCACGTAGAATGTCGCCCTCTATGAAAGGGGTTTGAAGTGTTGCCGATGGTCGGTGCAGGGATAATCCGTAAGAATTATAAGGCTTTTATCATGGTTGTTATTCGTTTAGCACGTGGCGGCGCAAAAAAACGTCCATTCTATCAAATCGTTGTGACTGACAGCCGCAATGCACGTGATGGTCGTTTCATCGAGCGTATCGGTTTCTTTAACCCGACTGCACAAGGTCAAGCAGAAAAACTTCGTTTAGACGCAGACCGTTTTGCTCACTGGGTTTCTCAAGGTGCTCAACCTTCTGAACGTGTTGCTTCTTTAGCTGCTCAAGCTAAAAAAGCTACTGCATAATTTTTGTAGTAGGTAGCCCATGACATCAACACAGAATGTTCCCGAAGATCGTATTCAGATTGGACAGTTACGTTCAGCTTATGGATTGAATGGGTGGCTCTGGGTGTATTCAAATACAGAACCTATGAGCAACATGTTTGACTACCTGCCTTGGTACATTGAGACCAAGGCCGGTTGGCAAACAATAGATGTAAAACGTTGGAAACCACATGGCAAAGGCCTAGTTGTTGCGTTGAAAGGTGTGAGTGATCGCACTGGGGCGGAAAGCTTGGTTGGCGCTAATATCTGGATTGCTAAGTCTCAACTGCCAAAAGCAGATGTAGATGAATACTACTGGTCAGATTTAAAGGGCTTAACTGTGTTAGGTCTTGATGAAGAAGAACAGGAAGTAAACTTAGGGAAAATTCATGAGTTGTTTGAAACTGGAGCTAATGATGTGATGGTGGTGCATGCTACCCCAGACAGCATTGATTCAGAAGAGCGAATGATTCCTTGGCATAAAGATGTAGTACAACGTGTTGATCTTGAAGCTGGTCGTATTTACGTCAATTGGGGCGTAGATTATTAATCCCTTTAGGATTAATACAGCAGGAAAATAGAGGAGTCTGTAATGTTTTTTGCAGTCATTACGCTTTTTCCTGAAATGTTTGAAGCGATTACAGCCTACGGCATCAGCGGACGTGCGGCAAAACGAGATATTGTACAAGTCACTTGTATTAATCCTCGTGATTTTGCTGAGGGAAACTACAGAAGAGTGGATGAACGTCCATTTGGTGGTGGCCCTGGTATGGTGATGATGGCTGAGCCTTTGGCGAAAGCAATTTCATATGCCAAACAGCTTGCCTCACAAGCAGGACATGTTAATGTCCCTGTGGTGTATATGTCCCCACAAGGCAAAACCTTAAATGAACAGGCAGTAAAGCAGTTTGTCGATTATGACGGCTTAATCGTACTGTGTGGACGTTATGAGGGAGTAGATGAACGTTTGATCCAGCATTATGTTGACCAAGAATGGTCAATTGGTGATTATGTTTTATCTGGTGGTGAACTGCCCGCTATGGTGTTACTTGACAGTATTATTCGCCGTTTGCCGAATGTAATGTCAGATGAACAATCAGCAGTACAAGATTCTTTTGTTGACGGTCTTTTAGATTGTCCGCAATATACAAAGCCTGACCATTTTGAAGGGCTGGATGTGCCAGAGGTATTAAAATCTGGACATCATGGCAATATTGAAAAATGGCGTTTTTTGCAGCGATATCAAAGAACTCTAGAGCGCCGACCAGAGTTGGTTGAAAACGTAGAGTTGACTAAGCAGCAAAAAAAATGGCTAAAAGATACGCAAGTGAATAACGGTAACTCTTAATCGTTATTCTCAAGAACGAAAGTTCTGCAACAAGACGAGAAGCAATGCTTCGAGTTAAAGCATAATTCTATTTAATGAATAGTTTTATGTAAATTTAAAGGCTCTTTATAGACATATTGTCGTAAAGGGAAAGATAAACGGGTTGATATGCGCTTTAGCCTCTATCCCCAGCGGAAATTCAGACCTCTTCTGACTCCGCATATATTGGAGATTCCCACAATGAGTGGTAAACATCCTTTAGTTCAAGCTGTTGAAAATGCACAGTTAAAATCTGATATCCCTGCTTTTGCTCCTGGTGACACTGTCATCGTTCAAGTAAAAGTAAAAGAGGGTGATCGTGAACGTCTTCAAGCATTTGAAGGTGTTGTAATCGCTAAGAAAAACCGTGGTTTGAACTCTGCGTTCACAGTACGTAAAATTTCTAGCGGTGTTGGTGTTGAGCGTGTATTCCAAACTCACTCGCCAGTTGTTGCTAAAATCGAAGTGAAACGTCGTGGTGACGTTCGTCGTGCTAAACTTTACTACCTCCGTGACTTGTCTGGTAAAGCTGCACGTATTCGTGAAAAATTACCAGCTCGTAAAGCGTAAGCTTATACCGAGTAAAAAAATGCGCCTTTTGGCGCATTTTTTTGTTTAAAAATTATAGTCCTTGAAGTTTTAATCGGTTTGCATGTTGACGGTAAACCGAAACAGGATCTGAAGCAAAAATAGAACGTATCCCAAGCACTTGGTTCACCTCATCTAAATGATTCCAGTTGTAATCATCACGAATGGTTTTACCAAATTTGGCGCTGCATCGGGAAACAAGCCCATCATTATCACCAAACGGATCGACTACTAGACTACTGCCTGTAAGGGCAATATCAAATGGATCTAATGGATTAGTCAGAGCTTTATTTCCTGAGAAAGAATACATATAAATGCCTTTGTCTTGATATGCCCCCTCACCGCAAGAAGTAGTTGGCATACCCATAGGAAATTGAGCATTAAACTGAGCTGAACCTTTAGTTGATAAACTATGAGCACCTGCTAAAGAGTCGTGCGGATAGCTTGTCGGATCTAGACCTCCTGCCCAAGTAATTGCTGCTGAAAACCAGTTTACTAGAGTTGCCACGCCTGCAAGAGGAGTACCCTCAACATTCAGGATGACATCTGCCATTGGTGATCCCTTATGAGGTGCGCCAATCGTTGTGAGTGATGCCACTTTTTCTGGCATGATACCAGCCACATAGCGAATTGTTGGCCCCCCGTGGCTATGACCGATTAAGTTGACTTTAGGTTTGCCAGTAATGGCAATAATCTCTTCAACTTGCTGTGCAAGTTGTTCTCCACGCACTTCTGTTGAGTTAAATGGTGAGACTCTTGTAGCCCAGACATTTCCTCCATTACGGGCAAGATCAGGAAGAATTTGGTACCAATAATCAAGACCAAGCGTATCTGTTCCAACTCGGCTAAAGCCTGCCATACCGTGGTTAAAAACCATTGGGTATTTTGTTTGAGCGTAAGATGAATATACGAACGAGCTTTTAACTTGTTCAGCATTTGTTGCATGGGCCGCTGAAATACTCAGTCCTGAGAGCATTGCAGCGCAGAAAAACATTAACTTCCTTTTCATTTTTTACTCACTATTTTTATTTTGTATGAAAAGCAGCTTCTTACTGCTAGTGAATGTTTAGCCAGTTCCCAAAAAAGGAAAGGCTTAGTAATTAAATGGCAGTTCACCTCCCTGATCATGGACCGTTTCAAAAGTTCGAAGTCTTAGTTGTTCTTGTGATGAATTGAATTGTTGTTGACGTAACTGCTGAATCGCTTGGTTTTTGGCGCTATCACTCATGTTACTTTTAATAATTTCATCTCGACCATCGAGGTAACTGGTGACTCTTTGTTGCCAAGCATTCCGTTGTGTATCTAAAGTTTCTAATCTTTGAGTCGCCTCAGCTCCAACAAGTGCTGTACGCATTTGCCGAAGTTCTTCTGCTGAACCATTGCGTGCTTTAATTTGTTTGGTCAGTGTATGTAAATCATCAAGTTTGGAGAGTTCTTGTAGGTTTTGTTGCCAGTCTTCTGGAAGTTCTTCAAAACGCTCTTTAAGCTTTCGTGCTTTTTCAATTTCGCTTAAAGAAGAGTCCTCAAGTATCTGCATTCGATCTAGTGTGTAGTTCTGATAGATATCTTCGCTCGAGAAAAGCCCTTCAATTTCAGAAGCAGAAAAGAAACGTTTTCTTATATCTTGGATCGAGTTAAAAATCTTTTGAAAATAATTTTTATCTTGTTGTTTTGCTGAAGGTGCTTGGATTTGAGCAAGCTGTTCACGATATTTTAAATAACGCGTCCATAAGTCCATAATCTGTGAGCGAGCTGGCTCTAGATATTGTCCTTGAATAAATTTCCCAAAGTGAATTTTGATTTGTTCTAAATCATTTTCCCCATATTGGGTAATAAAATATTCAAAGCAGTCACGGGTTTGACTATTCACGACCAAATGTTGGGAACTATCAATTTTTAATTGGCAGTTAACTTCTGTGTCTTGCTGACTTTTACTATGGTACGCATCTTCGTTTAGCGATGAATGATCTATATGAGGAGATGATGCTAAGTTTTGAGCTTTACTTTCACTCATCTGAGCTGATGTGTTTTTTGGGTCAGGACTTAACCAATATACACATGCAATGAGGCCCAAAATAAAAAATCCGAGCACACACCACAATACCTTCTTCTGCATCCCTTGCATAAAGATATCTTCCTTAAGTTTTAATTTGTTGTTTTTTTACTCGATTATTAATGTGCCATAAAATAAGTGAAAAGGCACCTAAATATTGTGAAAATATCTTGCCGAATTTGCTAACATGTCGGCACTTTTTTCTAGCTTTGTGTTCCAGTAAAAATGACGACAAAAAATCAAAAAATTTCTCGTCGCCATATCAGTGGTGTATTTCTATTAAATAAACCATTAGGGCTCAGCTCAAATGCGGCTTTGCAAAAAGTGCGTTGGTTATATCGCGCCCAAAAAGCAGGTCATACAGGAGCTTTAGATCCTTTGGCGACAGGGTTGCTTCCTATTTGTTTAGGAGAGGCTACCAAGTTCTCACATTATTTGCTGGACTCAACAAAGCGCTACCAAACCACTGTTCGGTTGGGGCAAACCACAACGACAGGTGATGTGGAAGGGGAGATTCTACAAGAACGCCCTATTCCTGTTCTGAACCGAGAGCTTATTGAACAAACCCTAGAAAAATTTAGAGGTGATATTCAACAAATTCCGCCAATGTACTCTGCTTTGAAAAAAGAAGGCAGACCGTTATATGAGCTTGCTAGAAAAGGTATCGAGATTGAGCGTGAAGCACGTCCAATCACGATTTATGCTTTAGAACTCATTGAATTTACCGAAAATAGTATCACTCTGGATGTAACTTGTTCTAAAGGAACATACATTCGTGTATTAGGTGAAGATATTGGCGAAGCTCTTGGTTGTGGTGGGCATTTAACGATGCTGAACCGGACTCAAACAGGACATTTTGAGCTTATTCCGAGTTATACCATTGAATATCTGGAAAGTCTGACAGAAGAGCAAAGAGAAGCTTTGTTACTTCCAGTTTATGCTCCGGTTGACCATTTCTTAAAAATTCAGGTTCCAGAAGGGCGTGAAAAATATTTTTGCAACGGTTTAGAAAGCAACATTGAACATTCTGCAGAAGCAGAAGTTTTGGTGTTTTCGGGTGAGCGCTGTTTAGGCTTAGCCAAGATTACCGATAAAAAACGGTTGGTACCTAAGCGTATCTTAAATTTGTAGTAGATGTAGAGTATAGAGCATGGGCATGGAATGGGACGTTATCCTTAGTTTGATCTTTTTTGCGTTTACTGCGGGAGCAATTGATGCTGCTGTGGGTGGCGGTGGACTCATCCAGATTCCCGGGATCATGAGCACTTTTCCTAACATGTCGACTGCTACGGTGATTGGTACCAATAAAGTCTCATCCATTTTTGGTACAGCGTCGGCGGCTTATACATTTGCTAAAAAAGTAAAGTTGCAATGGAAGCTTTTAGCCGTTATTGCCATTTGTGCCTTGATTAGTTCTTTTGCCGGCGCGGCATGCTTATCACTTATTCCTCAATCGGTATTGCGTCCTTTCGTTTTCGTAATGTTGATTGTGATTGCGATTTATACCCTAGTTAAAAAGAACTTCGGTCAAGTTCATACCGAGCAAAAAATTACCACGAAAATGTTAATTTTAGCTGGTATCGGTAGTTTGGCTATTGGTTTTTACGACGGTATTTTTGGGCCAGGTACAGGTAGTTTCTTTATTTTCTTCTTTATCCGTTTTTTACAAGTTGATTTCTTGCATGCTTCAGCTTTGTCAAAAATCGGTAATTTTATGACTAACTTAGCTGCGCTGAGTTTCCTCATCCCAACTGGTCACGCGATTTTACATATTGGTTTAATGATGGCGGCGGCTAACGTGCTAGGTTCTATTGTTGGGGTGCGTACTGCCCTTAAATATGGTAGTGGTTTTGTGCGAATTATCTTTTTAATCTTGGTGAGTATTCTGATTTGCCGTTTGGGCTATCAAATGTTTGTTACGGGTTAAATAAGATTGAAAGTATGAGCTGTCTCAAAAATGCAGTTCATACTTTTGTGTATCATTTACAGTTAGAAATATAAAAATCATTACAGAAATTTACTAGAAAGAAAACTGTGTAAAAAATAGTCTCATTTTAAGCTACTTAAACATTATAAATTTCAACGTATGATAAACCTTGAAATAAAAAAGATTTTTTAGCTAAAAAATGAGGAAGAGAATGAATATTTTCGAAGCATTAAGAGAAAGCCATGAAAATCAACGTAACCTTTCTGAACAACTTATTCAGACACATGGTTTAACTGAAGAACGAAAAGAACTATTTGATGCATTAAAAAATGAACTTTATGCCCATTCAGTTGCCGAAGATCGTTATTTATATATTCCTTTAATGTTTGACGATGTCGGTTTAGATATTACGAGACATGCTTTATCTGAGCATCATGAAATGGATGAGTTGGTTGAACAACTTGAAAAAACCGATATGAGTAGCCCGAGTTGGTTAGCAACCGCCAAACAGTTGAGTGAAAAAGTCCATCATCATTTAAAAGAAGAAGAGCATAAATTTTTCCAGCAAGCCGGAAAAATTCTTAAAGACAGCGAAAAAGAAACGCTGGGTAATAAATATTTAAAAGAATATAAAAAGTATAAAAAGCAGCAGTAGAGTAAACCTATGCAGCCTTTTTAGTACTTCTTAAAGTAACACCAATAGAGGCCAGCATTACGCAAGCCAAAGCCACCCATTGCAGCATGCTGATTTCTTCGTGAAGCAATAAGAAACCCGTTAATGCTGCCAATGCTGGTGCTAAACTCGTTAGAGTCCCATAAGTTAATTTATTGAGTTGTTTGAGAGCCATTAAGTCGAGTGCATATGGAATTGCAGTCGCTAACACCGCAATAAGTAAGGCTTTACCCCAGTACTGTGTTTCAAGTAATGCAGGAGCATTGTGCCAGACTCCAATTGGCAATAAGGCAAGTGCAGATACACCGATCCCAATCGTTAAGGCGTGCATCCCGATATTTTGGGTCACAACTTTATGACCGAAATAGATATAGAAGGCCCAGCAAAGTCCAGCACCTAGCGCACATGCTGCACCTACATACGAGAAATGGTGTTGAATAGGGTTTTGCCAAGGTACCATGAGTGCAATGCCTAACATGGCTAGTGCTACCCAAATGTAGTCACTCTTTTGTTTAATAGAAAGAAGCGCAAGGCCTAATGGACCAATAAACTCTAATCCAACAGCAATACCTTGGGGTAATTTTCCAAGTGAGGTATAAAATAGGATATTCATTAAGCCTAAAGATGCGCAGTACATCAATAAATCACGCCATTTTAAATAGGGTAAGCGTGACCAGATTTTCCAAGATCGGAACATAATTGCGACAATAACTGTTGCAAAACTCAGCCTTAAAACTGTAACGGTGAGAGGGTCTAATGTTGCAATGAGCTGTTTGGCAAATGAAGCGCTGATTTGATATGAGACCATCGACAAAATCATATACAGCACAGCAATAATTGGAAGATTTTGCATGGAAAATACTCTAGCGCTTCATCTGATGTCTAAAAATAATGGTGGACAATTATAACGAATACTATGTTTTAGCTGGCAGATTTGATTAAATTAACTTGCGGCTTTTTCACGTTCTTGGCGAGCTTTTTGGGTGGTTACGGTACAACCAACAGAGGCAGTGATAATGGTTGCAAGTGCTAGCCATTGATTCCATAAAAGATATTCACCCAAGAAGATAAATCCAGATAGTGCTGCAACTGCGGGCTCTAGGCTCATCAATGTTCCAAAGCTTAAAGGTGTCAAATTGCGCAGTGCTAACATTTCTAAGGAGAATGGAAGAGCACTGGCTAAAATGGCCAAACCAATGAAATAAAAAAGATAGGGAAGTTCAATCACTTGACCAATCGAGCCTGAAAAAAAGGTAATGGGTAATAAGATGCATGCACCTACACTCATTCCTAAACACACCGTATGATTACCAGAAATACCAGAAGGTTTTTGCCCAGCAATAATATAAAGCGCCCAACAAGCCCCTGCACTAATTGCAAATAAGACGCCGATCCAATCTAGACTATGCGCTTGATTAAAAGGGAAAAGTAAAATCAGCCCAATAATTGCGAAGCTCACCCAAACAAAATCATATTTTTGACGTGCGTGATATAACGCCACACTTAAAGGGCCAATAAATTCAAAAGCTACCGCAATTCCAATCGGTAAGCGTTCGATCGATAGATAAAATAAGGCGTTCATGCCTGCAAGCGCAAATCCATAAGCTAAGATTGCTTTCCAGCGGACCTGACTAAAATTAATTCGCCAAATTTGAAAAATAATCGCAAGAATAATTGCACCTAAACATAGCCGCATTGCAGAAACAGTGAGTACAGGAAAGTTCTGAAATAAAATTTTAGCTAAAGATGCGCTACTTTGAACGCTTAACATAGCGAGGATGAGAAAACCCAAAGCATGTAGCTGAGATTTCTGGTTTAAAGTGGACATTTTATTATTTGATCAATTGGTATACTTTTCACATGATAATGTAAATGCCCATAAAAAAGCCACAGACAATGCTGTGGCTTTTGAATTCACAGTTCGGATTAGAACAATACGCGCACGCGAATTGTACCTTCAACTTCATGCAACATATCTAAAGCTTCTTGAGAAGCAGAAGCGTCAACATCCATTACGAGGTAACCGATGTCACCTTTAGTCATAAGTGACTGACCAGAAATGTTGATGCCTTGTTCAGCAAACAAGTTGTTGATTTTAGACAATACACCTGGCACGTTTTTGTGGATATGCAATAAACGGTGTTGACCAGCTGTCAATGGTAATGCGATTTCCGGGAAGTTCACCGCAGAAAGTGTCATACCTTTGTCAGAGTAAGCAACAAATTTCTCTGCAACTTCTAAACCAATGTTTGCTTGCGCTTCCATGGTTGAACCACCAACGTGAGGAGTTAAAATCACGTTGTCTAAGCCGCGAAGTGGAGATTGGAATTCTTCACCATTTGCTTTTGGTTCTTTCGGGAATACGTCAACCGCTGCACCAGCAATATGACCAGACTTGATTGCATCAGCTAAATCTTCAATCACTACACATGTACCACGTGCAGCATTTAAGAAGATCGCGCCTTCTTTCATTTTCGCAAATTGTTCTTTAGTGAAGAAGTTACGTGTAGACGGAACATCTGGCACATGCAACGTTACAACATCTGCAGTTGCTAAAAGTTCATCTAAAGAACCAACTTGGCGAGCATTACCCATTGGTAATTTGGTTACTGCATCATAATAAATAACATGCATACCCATGCTTTCAGCAAGAACTGAAAGTTGAGAACCGATGGAACCGTAACCCACAATACCTAAAGTTTTGCCACGAGTTTCAAAAGAACCGACAGCAGACTTGTCCCAACCACCACGATGACAAGCCGCCGATTTTTCTGGAACACGGCGAAGAAGAAGAATTGTTTCAGCAAGTACAAGCTCTGCAACCGAACGCGTATTTGAATAAGGTGCGTTGAATACAGGAATACCACGTGCCATTGCTGCTTTAAGATCAACTTGGTTTGTTCCGATACAGAAACAGCCTACAGCGATCAATTTATTTGCAGCTTCGAAAACTTCTTCAGTCAATTGGGTACGCGAACGAATACCAATAAAGTGAGCATCTTTAATTGCTTCTTTAAGCGCTTCGCCTTCAAGAGCAGTTTTACGATAGTCAATATTGGTGTAACCCGCAGCGTTTAAAGTATCGACTGCGTTTTGGTGAACGCCTTCTAACAAAAGGAAACGGATTTTATCTTTAGGTAGTGAAAGATGTTGGCTCATTACGGCTCCGCTACAAAGGCCAAATTTGGTGGCGGTATAATAACATACTGGGCGGTGCTATAGATATTTCGTTTATACCATCGCCTTATGGCAATTTTATCTATGTCTAATCACTTCTGTTTATGGCTTGTCGAACATTTTAAAATATGCTTGGTAAGGGGGGTAAAAGTGATTTTTCTCTGAAAGCCCCATAGAAAGCATTTATTTACGTTAAACATGTTTTGTAGTGACAGTATCTCTATTCTGAACTTTATCGCTTGCGCGGATACATGTAGAATATAGGAGTTCCTTGAACATTATGGCTTTGCTCAGGTGAGAACCTTGAGAATTATGAGGTCATAGTCCCACCACAGTTTACTTCTTGCTAGGTCTGCAAACGATGAATGCTCCAGTCGCTTTAACACCTGAGTTACTCACCCAATTAACAGCAATCGTCGGTGAAAACCGTATTAAAACTGATGCTGATAGTCTCGAAAACTGGGGTAAAGATCATACCAAGCATTTTAATCCGAACCCATCGGTCATCGTTTTTCCGTCAACGACTGAACAAGTTCAGGAAGTTGTAAAGCTTGCGAACCAGTTTAATGTGGCGATTACACCGTCAGGTGGTCGTACTGGTCTCTCTGCTGGTGCGGTAGCAACCAATGGTGAAATTGTCATTAGCATGGACAAAATGAACCAAATTCTTGAGTTCTTCCCGGCAGATCGTATGGTGCGTGTTCAAGCTGGTGTTGTGACTGAGCAATTGCAGAATTATGCAGAAGAACAAGGCATGTATTACCCAGTGGACTTTGCTTCAGCGGGTTCTAGTCAGATTGGTGGTAATATCGGTACCAATGCTGGTGGTATTAAAGTTATTAAATATGGCATGACACGTAACTGGGTACTTGGTTTAACTGTAGTGACTGGTAAAGGTGACATCCTGCGTTTAAACAAAGGTATGGTTAAAAATGCAACTGGTTATGCATTACAGCATTTGTTTATTGGTGGTGAAGGCACACTAGGCTTAGTGACTGAAGCAGAAATTAAACTTGAGCGTCAACCACAAAACTTACAAGTTTTAGTTTTAGGTGTTCCTGACTTTGATGCAGTAATGCCTGTATTACATGCTTTCCAAAAAGACATCGACCTAACTGCATTTGAGTTCTTTGGTGAACTTGCAATGCAAAAAGTTTTAGATCATGGACATGTACAACGCCCATTTGAAACTCAGTGCCCGTTCTATGTATTACTTGAGTTTGAAGCACCATATGAGCCGATTCTCGATAAAGCAATGGAAATTTTTGAGCATTGTATGGAGCAGGGTTGGGTACTTGATGGTGTGATGAGCCAGAGCCTTGACCAAGTAGAAAGCTTATGGCGTTTACGTGAAGATATCTCTGAATCAATCGCGCCGTTTATTCCATATAAAAATGATATCTCAGTATTAATTACTCACGTACCTGCATTTATTCGTGAAATTGATGCGATTGTTCAAGAAAACTATCCAGATTTTGAAATTTGCTGGTTCGGCCATATTGGTGACGGTAACTTGCACTTAAATATTTTAAAACCTGAAAACTTAACCAAAGATGAGTTCTTTGCGAAATGTCAGGTGGTTAATAAATATGTGTTTGATACTGTTAAAAAATACGACGGTTCAATCTCTGCTGAACATGGTGTAGGCATGACGAAAAAGCCATATTTGGAATATTCACGTTCGCCTGAAGAAATTGAATATATGAAAGCTTTGAAAAAAGTATTTGACCCGAATGGTTTGATGAACCCAGGTAAATTGTTTGATCTTTAAATTAGATCTATTTTGTAGGACTACATAGTTTCTACAGAGTAACCGACAAAGCCATAGCATCATAAAGCTATGGCTTTTGTTTTGGGTGATAAAAATGCAACGTTTATTTTTAATTTCAGCGCTTTGTGCTGGGCTTTTCACTGGGTGTGCGACGACCAGTAAATTAATTCCTTTTGTGGGTTCGGAAACTCCGATGCAACAAGTACTTAAAGCCCAGCCTGAGATCGTAAAAGAGCATAACAATACCTCAGTTCAGCAAGTATTTAACCGAGTAGAATCTCCAACAGTTTCCCGTATTACCGTTATCCAAACAGGTTTAATGGATGATTCTGTTTCTGCAATCCGAACAGAATATTCATTTAAGCTGGTTGATGAAAAGTGGCAATTGCAAAATAAGCAAAAGAGCTATCAATGCGTGAGAGGGAAAGGGTCTAGAGGTTTTCAAACCCAGCTTTGCTCTTAAAAATAAAAAAGACGATAAATATATCGTCTTTTTTTTATAGTCTAAATTATACGCCGCTTTCTAAAATTTTAATTTTGACGTCAACGACATCATCTTTGACTGCTTCATGATGCGCTTGCATATGAGGCGTCGCTAAATGCGCTTCAAGATGGGCAACACTTTCCCATTTTTCCAACATCACAATAATGTCTGGGTCTTTGTTTTGGAAGCTTGCATTTGAGATGTGGTCAACTAAAGGTTTATAACCATGACAACCATCTTCTGCTAAAACAGTTGGAATGATTTTTTGAAAGGCATCCAATACGTTCTGGCGATGCTGTCCACCCGATTTAGTACGAATTTCCGCAATAATGGTTGGCATGGATTTCTCCTTATTAGGCTGCTGCAAATACAGTATTTAAGTGTGCTTTATATTCTTCAACATAACTATCAACGTCAGGCATTTTAATCACGTCATTTACAATAAATGTCGGAAGAGTGCTCATGCCTAAGAACTGATTGGCTTTATGAAATGGTAAATAAACGCCATCTACACCTACGCCGTGGAAGAATTGATCTGCATCTTCAAATGCTTCCATTGGAGCATTCCAAGTCAATGACAGCATATATTTTTTGTCATGAATTAAACCACCTGAACCATATTTTTTTGAGGCATCAGAACGGCTACGCCCATCACTTGCATAAAGTGAACCATGACCAGTGGTAAAGACATCATCAATGTACTTTTTGACTGTCCAAGGTGCGCCCATCCACCAGCCTGGCATTTGATAAATAACAACATCTGCCCATAAGTATTTTTCAACTTCACTTTCAGCATCATAATTGCTGTCTGCACGGGTGACTTGGACTTCATGGCCGAGTTCCGTGAGATGTGTGGTTGCTAGGGTGGTTAATGTGTCATTTAATTCACCGTTTGAGTGGGCAAATTGTTTAGCGCCATTAATCACTAAAATCTTACTCATGGAGGTTGCTCTCATTAAATTCCTGTATTTGACGCATACTCTATGAGATTTACTGTTGTAGAAAAATGCATGAATAGGAAAAATATTGTTGATAAAAAATCAATAATTATTGTGGATTTTTTATTGAAAATTAATCTATCTCATTAATATCAATAAATTTATACCTATTTACAAAGCTCAAAAGGAAAAAGTGGCCTATTATCTTTAGCATTAATTTTGAGTAAATAGAGGGGAATAGTGATGAAAAAGAATGGTTTGTTGATTATTTTCAGCCTAAGTATATTAACAGCTTGTGCTCCACCTCAAAATTCTTCTGCTCAACTTGCTGATAGTCCTATACAGGCTGTATTACTCGATCAACCAGATCTTTTAAATGATGCAAGCAATTTAGATATTTCACAGCAAATGAATGCTTCAGATGATCCTTCCAATGCGCAAGTTACTATTTTGCAAACAGAGCCTAGTCCAGATGCGGTGTCGAAAACACGTACTGAATATTTATTAAAACGAGATCAGCAAATCTGGAAAATTGTGAATAAAAAGCAAAGCTATCAATGTACAAAAGGAGAGGAAACTACAGATTTTCAAGTTAATCCTTGCCCATGATGCTTAATTTTTTATCGAATATGTGGATAACTTTGAGTTTGTGCACAACCATAATTTGCATGCCCTTTTGTGCAAAAAACTGAAATTTAAGCTTCTTGAAATTGCATGATTGCTGATCAATTTAAAAAGTGCTATTGTTGCGCTCGGCAATTGTGCCAATTGGTAAAAATTACCGAATCTCACGTCATATATTTTTTCTTGTTTTAGACACCTTGTGAATACGGTGTTTCACACTCTAAACATGCACTCTCACGGCATATAACAACTTAACTAAAGATTGATTGACCATACATGTCATCGTCATGACTACATCTTATTTTATAGATAGTCGTACAGACATATGGCCGCTATTTTGAAGTGTACAACTCATGAAAAATATTCAAACGACAACGTTGAACCGTACAACGTTGATGTTTCCTTTGGCCTTAGTGCTATTTGAATTTGCGGTTTATATTGGTAATGACCTGATTCAGCCCGCCATGTTGGCAATTACTGAGGACTTTGGTGTAAGTGCAACTTGGGCACCGTCTTCGATGTCATTTTATTTGTTAGGTGGCGCATCTGTCGCATGGTTACTTGGTCCTTTGTCGGACCGTCTCGGACGTAAAAAAGTACTATTAGCAGGAGTTTTATTCTTTGCTCTATGCTGTTTTTTAATTTTACTTACGACGCAAATCGAGCAATTTCTAGCTTTAAGATTTTTGCAGGGAATTGGCTTAACCGTAATTTCAGCAGTTGGATATGCGGCTATTCAAGAAAGTTTTGCTGAACGTGATGCGATTAAAGTCATGGCACTCATGGCAAATATCTCATTACTTGCACCCTTGCTAGGACCTGTACTTGGCGCTTTCTTAATTGATTATGTGTCATGGCACTGGGGCTTTGTCGCCATCGCTGTATTGGCATTACTCAGTTGGATCGGGTTGAAAAAACAGATGCCAAGCCAGCAAGTCAGTGTAACCAAGCAACCTTTTAGTTATCTTTTTGATGATTTTAAAAAGGTGTTTACCAACCGCCGTTTTTTAGGTTTAAGTCTCGCATTACCTTTAGTGGGTATGCCTTTAATGCTATGGATTGCTTTATCTCCAATCATTTTAGTAGATGAATTAAAGCTCACCAGTGTGCAATATGGCTTAGCTCAATTCCCTGTATTTTTGGGTTTAATCGTAGGCAACATTGTCTTAATCAAAATTATTGACCGTTTGCCTTTGGGTAAAACCGTCATGATGGGTTTGCCGATTATGCTCACTGGTACACTCATTTTAATATTAGGTGTGGTGTGGCAAACCTATCTCATACCTTGTTTGCTTATAGGGATGACGCTCATCTGTTTTGGTGAGGGAATTAGCTTTTCAGTCTTATATCGCTTTGCACTCATGTCATCTGAGGTCTCAAAAGGAACTGTTGCAGCGGCAGTTTCGATGTTACTGATGATGAGCTTCTTTGCAATGATTGAACTTGTACGTTATCTCTATACACAATTTCATTTATGGGCTTTTGCATTGTCTGCATTTACCTTTATTGCTCTTTGGTTTAGCCAACCGCGAAGTGCTTTGAAGCAGGAAATGCAAGAAAGACTGCAACAAGGTAACAATTAAATAAAAAAATACCGGAATTGATATTCCGGTATTTTTTTATTCTACTTAATCTCTTGTTCTAAAAGTTTGTCTTTAAGTGTTAATAATTCTGGCAAAGTTTCTAGCAATAAACTGATTTGTTTTAACACGAGTGTGTAGTTCTCTGAAAAGTGCTCATGAGTAGTTAGGCTTTGAATTTGTGCTAAGGTCTGCTCAAGGAAATTGAAATCAATATAAGCCGGATCAAATAAGCTCTGTTTAAGAATTTGCTGACAATCCAGTAAGAGTTGTAATACCTGTTGATCATCAATTTTTTGTCGTTGGCTTCCTAACGCTGCTACGTAACTCAGTTGGCTGTGGCTATAAACCAGATAACGAAAAGCATAATGGATGAGTTGAGGGTTCGGGTTCGGTTCAGCACTTAAGCTTGAAATCATGTTGGATAGCTCAATCTGAGCGTTATGTGCAGCACGGCGAATTCGGCGGTACTCTATATCCTGATTTTTGCCATATTGATATTGCTCAACAATCACATTCAAATAATCTAAGGTCGCTTTGCTGCTTTTATTAATATTATTGGGGATGTTCCGAAAGTTCCAGTCGGGCCAAATAAAGTTTACGGCGAGCCATGCAATAAAGCAGCCTAATAAGGTATCTATCAGTCGAGGCAAAATAATACTGTAGCCAGCGCCTTTTAAGTTGAAAATTAATAGCACCATAAGGGTGGCCATGAGCGTAGCCAAAGCATATTTCTTTTGACGTAAGTAAAAAAAGCAGACTCCACAAATAATTGTAATGATGAGCTGGCCTTCAATACTCGGTACAAAATATAAAATAGGTATTCCTAATAAAACACCAAGTAAGGTACCAATCGTTCTTAATTTAAGTCGGCTTTTAGTCGCAAAATAAGTAATCTGACAAACAAACAAACTGGTCAGTAAAATCCAGTAACCATGCTGCGCAAACGGTAATAATGAAATGGCATACCCTGCGGCAAAAACCACAGCAATCCGTATAGCATGCCTAAACAGCGCTGACTGTGGCGTAAGTTGTTGCCGAAGTTTTAGGATAAGATCTGAAAATCCTTGAATATCATCATCAAGTAAATTTAAGTGTTCTTGTCTTGTTTGAGTGCTATTTTCAGGAACAGGTTGGGCATATTGCAGTTGTTCAAACTGTTCATGCATTCCTTTTAAATTATCAAAAATAAGTTTTAAATTTTTAACTTCAAAATTTTGTGGATGTTGTTGTATCCAATCTTTTAAAGAACTTTCTAAATGTCCTAATACTTTCTGACTTTCTTGCGAAGGCTGATATGGCAGGTTATATAAAATACATTGAGCTAAGTCTTGGCATGCTTGTGCTTGTAGACGCAGGTTTTTTTGGAAACGGAAAATAAGATCACTACGGCTAAAATTCTGTTGAATATGTTCGTAATGTAAATAATTTGAAGTGGCTTGCTCGTGAATATCTCGTGCGAAAAAATATAGGTTTAGCCAATAGATACTTTTATTACTGACTCTGGAAGCTTTGAGTCGAGTAAGTAGTGAACTGCGTATTTGATTGAGACTTTGGGCAACTTGCGTATTTTGTAGAGATAACTCATATAAAAGCTGCTCAACATTCTCTTTATTGTCCGGATCAAACAAACGAGCTTTTGCTTGTAGTAGAACAGAAATTTCTTTAAAAATTTGTGAGAGCTTATCTTGTAAGGGAAGTGTCGGTTTAATAATAAAAAATAAAATGGAAGTTAAACCGTACCACAGAGCACCATAAACAAAATAAGTAGGTTGTTGATACCAATGTGCGTATTCGCCTAAACCGAACATACTATAAATAGAGAGCAGAATCGTGCCAAAAGAAATCGTGGCATAACGTTGCCCTAAGGCGCCTAGTAAAATAAAAAAAGCGCTTGAGATAGAGAGATATAAAATAAAGAAAATTTTGTAAGGTGCTAAAAAACCGAGAATGCTACTGACTGTAAAAAAGAGCAGGCAGACATAGACCAAGTTGCGTAATCGAATACTTAAACGATCATCAAAGTCTGTTAATGCTGCTGCAATTGCGCCTAAGGTCACGGGAACAATAAGTTGATTATAGCCCAGCCAAAGCAAACCTAAAGTTGTGCCAGTGAGTACAATCAGAATTTGCAGGCAATAAATTAAAATAGAGTTCGTCTTAAAGCTATTAAATATTTGGGTCAGATAATTCACGGCTTTTGTTCTAAATTAGAGAATACGTGAGAAAGCAGTATGTAACTTTAAATTTTTATTACTTTAAAAATATTATTCTTTTTATCTACAAAAGTCAGTCATTTTTTAAGATTTTATTAGACTTAAACCAAGTTGTAACGATCAATAAATTAACAGAATTGTGGATATCTTTTTAGATACCCACAATTTGTAAAATATATAAATTATTTAATCACACCACATGCAATTCGTGCTCCACCACCGCCAAGAGGTTGAGGTGAGTCTGAGTAATTGTCGCCACCCGCATGGATCATAATCGCTCGACCCTGAATATCAGCAAGTTTTAATCGAGGTGCGATTACGGCAGTTGTTGCAACACCTGTATTATCGACAACTAAAACAGGTAGATCGCCTAAATGGCCAGTGGTTGGAGTACCGTGATGAGGGGCTTGGTTCGGGTTGTAGTGGCTACCCGCAGCTAAAGCAGCCCCAGGTTTTCCATCTTTTACAGCAGGTGCGCAAGAAGCATTTTCATGAATATGGAAACCACGAGTACCACTTGGTAAGTCAGCAAGAGCAGGGGTAATAATTAAACCTTTGTCGCTATCTTGAAAGCTAATTGTACCTATTTTTTTTCCAATACCGTTAGCTGTCACTTCATTTACGTCGACCACTTTTTTAGTATGCATTGAGGTTAATGCTTGGGCAGTGTCAGATACAGTTTTAGTTACCGAACTACAGCCAACGGTAAAAAGGGCTGTAAGCGCACAGACTGCGCCAATTTTATTAAACATCTGCATGATTGGATGTCCTTATAAATATATATGATTATTTGATTCAAACAAACAGAGGTCTGACCTACAAGTTAATTTAAATAGTTAATTTGTATCTAGAAACATTTTTAAATTAAATAACTATGTCACTCTTTGTCATTGGAGGATTCACTCTCAGAATCATAAATCATGGTCGTTTTTGGCATAGGTTCAGGCTCAATCGTCTCATGTAACCATTCACGCCAAATTGCCAGTAAAATAGCCAAAATTACAGGACCAATAAATAATCCAACCAAGCCAAAACTCGCAATACCGCCTAATACACCAAACATAATTAATAAGAAGGGAATTTTGGTGGCACCAGAAATGACGAGTGGTCTAATCACATTATCTGAGCTACTGACAATCAGCACACCCCAAACCACAACACCAATTGCCTCCATGGTTTGTCCCTGAGAGAACAACCATAAGCCAACGCCTAAATAAGAAATTGGAGTACCAAATGGAATTAAAGCCAATAAGAAAGTAACAATCGTGAGTACCATAGGGTTTGGTACACCTGCTACGAAGTAACTTAATCCAGCTAAAACGGCTTGAGCAATTGCAGTTAAACCCACACCATAGACTACTGCACGAGTTGTTTCAGAAATTGTATCGAGATAATGATGAATACGAGGACCAATGACCATTTCTAAAGCTTTACTCACTTGAGATAAAATCATTTGTCCATCACGATAGAAGAAAAATAGGCTGAATACTGCAAAGCCAAGTTTGACAATATTTTTACTAATTTCACCGAGCAGTACACGGCCATAACTTAAATGGCTTTGTACCCAAGCTGCGATATTTTGAATCGTACTATTTGGATCGTTATTTAACTCATTGAGTGTACGAGAAATCTCTTTTCCTACAAAAGGAAGGTCTCGAATAAAATCTGGAACGCTTAAATGGCCCGAGAAAACCTGACGTTGTAAATCAAAATATAAGTTACGCCCTTCATGCTGCAAAATAAAAACCGCGCATGTAAAGGGGATACCAACTACCAAAATGACCAGACTAATCATCAGGGTTGCGTTTAAAGTATTACGTGATTCTCCAAAAAAACGCTGAATTCTTAAATAAATAGGCCAAGTCATATATGCAATGATGGCAGCCCAAAGTACAGGAACGATAAAATATTTCAGGATATTAAATCCTAAAAAAATCAAAATAAAAAACAGCCCAAACAATAAAACGCGCTGTAAATTAGGAGCGTATGGATGCACGAACAATATTTCTCTAATTTTCTACATAGAATAAAGTCATATTAACTGAAAAATAACCTGAGGCAAATTTTAAGGCCGTAATGTAAAGAACCTTATACATCCAGTTTTAAAGGCTAAAATTTCTTTAAAACCACTCAGCTTTATCTTCAATTAACTTGTTTAGAACAGGTTGCCATTGATTTTGGATACTAATAAAGTTCTTTTGCGGTTTATCAAAAATGCTTAAACCTTGCATTGCTAAGCTGCCATACGCAGTGCGTTCAGCAATCCATGCAACAGGTTCCTGTTCAATTTTTTCAAAGAACTGCTGGATATCTTTTGAGCTTGCGCTGTTTGGTTTTACACGGTTAGCAAGAAGCAAAATCTGTACTTTGCCTTTGCGAATACGTTTAATATCTTGTAAATGCTTCAAAAAGCGACGAGTACTATCTATGTCAAAAAATGATGGCTGAAGCGGAGTAATAATGGCATGAGCTTCACTAATAAGCTGTTCAGCATGCTCACCTGAAAGTGCACCAGGCGCATCAATAATTAAATAGTCCAGATTTTTGGGTGCGTCACCAATTGATTTCTCATGACGCCAGTCTAGGCTTTGAATCGTTGCAACGGTATCAGGGCGCTGTTTTAACCATTGTAAAGCCGATTTTTGATTGTCCGAATCTGCTAATGCTACTTTATATCCTTTTTGTGCCAATGCTGTTGCCAACGTAATGGCCGTCATGGTTTTTCCGCATCCGCCCTTTTGATTTGCAATAAGTATCGTTTTCATAAATCCAATTATTTTCAGCAGCACATTTGTTTATGTTTTATACCTTAGCATCTTTTTGTGAGAAGTAGATGACTGCATTTGACAAAAGTTTAAGCTGTTTCGTTATTTTAGATATGATTAGAGCTGTAATCTTAATTCGCGCTTTTTAAGGAAAATTTATGTCTGTATGGCTTGCCATGCTTATTGGTGCTGGCATTGGTATTATCATCACTACTATTATTTTATCAAATACACGTAATGGACGAATTAAGGCTGAATATGAGCAATATATTGCTGAACTTGAACTAGAGCATCAACAGGCGCTTACTCAAGCACAAAAGAGAAGTGTAAATACAAGTCGTGCGGTGTTGAAAGGAAAAATGGCAGAACAATTTGCTCCGGTTTTACCTGAATTTCAGTATTTACCAAGTGATGCAAAATTCATGGGCGATCCGGTGGATTATATTATTTTTGATGGATATACCGATTTTCGCGATGGCGATGGTGCGGCAGAAGACATCAATATTATTTTGCTTGATGTAAAAAGTGGTGGAGCTAGACTTACGAAAGGTCAACAAGCAATTGCCCAAGCTGTTCATCAAGGTAAGGTTCGTTTCGAAACGTTGAGAATAGATTTCGAAGATTAACAAGCTGTTTAATTCAGCACAAAAATAGACGAAATTGATCTGTATTGTTACTAAATTTCGATATTTTTTTCATTGCTTAAAGCTATTATAAATTGAAGATCTATTCACTTTGATCTAGCAATATTTGAGGTGTAACACGATGAAAAAACAAAGTTTGATGATGGGCTTACTCGCCGTGATTGGCATGAGTTCAACATTTGCATCGACCTCAGGTGAATATAATATTGCCAATGGTTTGAGCCCGATAGAAAAAGATCAATCTATTTCTGTATTACAACCTTTTCAAGGAAATTTCAGAATCTTGGGTTCAAAAGTTTATCAAAATGATGAACAAGCTAAGTTTTCTCCTATCGACTATGCAGTAAGTTGGGGATTGTTTGCAAAGCCTGAAATCGCACGTCATATTTCAGTGAAACAATATGACCGTTATTTAAACTGGAAAATTCCTAAATTACCTGTTCCAGCAGAGCAAGCGATGCAAATGGTGTCTAACATGCACATTATTCCTGCAAATCCTGAAATTGCTCAGCAGATTAAACAGGTTAAACGTGGTGATTTAGTTTATCTAAAAGGTGACCTTGTCGAGATTAAGGACAAAAACTTAGTCTGGAAATCCTCACTTACGCCGACTGATACGGGTGATGGTGCATGTGAGTTATTCCGCGTTCAGGCAATTCATTGGGTTGAAAAGCAAAATATATAATTTAAAAAAAGCCTTCATAAGTTTGAAGGCTTTTTTATAACCACTACATTGCTTATTTCTGTTGCGATGCTTTCCAATATTTTAATTGATTTTGCGCTTGTAAATAGTCGGCAAGATCATTGATCTGTTCATCTTTATTGGCTTGCTTATCACTCAAGTGTTTTTCTTGGTTTTCCCAATATTGATAAAGTAGACCCTGAATGTAACGACCTTGCTCAGTTTTTAAATCTAAATCTTTTAACATTGTCAGAGAAGAACGCACGTTATCGAGAGTACGCTGTTGCTCAAACTCTGTAGTGAGGGTTCCAGCTTCATGCATTTTTGCTAATTCACTTTCCATCTCGTCACTCATTTCTGTAAAGCGGCGGTCATAATCCTCTAACAGCGCAATATCGTGTGCATCATCAGCAGTGACAGGGAAGGTCTTAACAGGTCTTTCATTTAGTTTTTCTAAAACCTGATCGGTAGATGAGGTGGCAGAAGGTTGCTCCGTCTTAGCAGGCTCATCCGCTTTTTTACAAGCAGTCAGAAATAGGCTAGAGCAAAGCAAAGACATTAATATGATTTGAGGTGTTTTCTTCATAACTTTCAACCAAACCTATTCACTAATTATTTAACGGGTAACGTACTTTTCTGAAAGTGATATGCATATGTGACATATGGAAAATCAATCTGATCTAGAGGACCTAATCCCGTAAAATCATAAACAATTTTTTCAAACTGTGCTTTGAGTTGTAATTGATCTTTTTCAGTCATTGCAGCAATAAAGCTCGTAGAGAGTAAACGTTTGCTTACGACTTGTTCGACAGAACCGTGTTGTGACTGTGTGAATGTTTGTAGGCTATCAAATACGAATAAATCTTGTTGTTCAAATACGCGTTTCCACTTTTCACTATGATAACGAGGTGTGTCACCTTCAAGTGGAAGTAGGAAGTCAGCTAAAGCCTTGACCCAATCTGTACGTTCGTCTCGTTGATTCCAAACTAGCCCTAAATGTCCTTCTGGTTTTAATACTCTATGCATTTCTGTTAGGGTATCAAGGTTGTCAAACCAGTGAAAAGATTGCGCACAAATAATGGCATCAATTTTATGATCTTCTACAGGAATTGAATGGCTAAAAGCCTGTAATGTTTTGATATCAGGATAAACTTGTTGAAGCTGCTGTAACATCTCGCCAATTGGCTCAACTGCAATAACATCTGCATGCGTTTGTTTTAAGTAGGGTAAGAATTTGCCAGTACCCGATCCAAGATCAATAACAGTAGAGTTTTCCTGTATTTGTAGGCAATTTTGCAGCCAACTTACTATTTCTGCGGGATAATTGGGTCTAACTTGCTGATATAGTTCAGCAGCTGAACTGAAGCCTTTTTGAGCGGCAGGATGTAAGGATTGTGTCATATTTTGCGCTTTTTAATCTGACTGGCATCTATAAAATAAGATACTCCGCAATCATAAATTGGCAAAACACCTATTTTGTTTCATTTTTGACGTTGTATGTGGGAGTAAATTTTCTTTCGGTGTGAGCATGGATAAGCAAATTATTTTTGAAGACGAACACATTAGAGCCATTTTTTTACCAGGCGATTCTAATACATTAGTTCTCTCTTTTGGCGATTTGATTACCCGAGCGAGTGGCTTATCTATCAATGCTGAAAAGTCTCTAATTAAATACCAATATAATGTTATTGGGGTAATGCCAAAACAAAAATCATGGTTTCCTCAAGCAAGCATGATTGAGCTGGCACAAGCAATTTCGCCTATTCTAGAAGGCTTTAAAAATATTGTGGGTTATGGCGGTTCAATGGGCGGCTATGCCGCAATCAAGTATTCTAATTTATTGAATATGAACCGTGTGATTGCATTTGTGCCTCAATATTCAATTGATCCAGAGCATGTTGAAGACCGACGCTACGCTGAGTTTTTTGATGCTATAGCAAATAAAGACATGCAGATTCAGCAGCAAGATGTCGATGCAGCGCGTGAATACGTTATTGTTTATGACCCATATTTCTCGATTGACCGTGAACATTACTTAAAAATAAGAGAGCTGTTACCAAGCTTACATACGATTCATTTGCCATTTACCGGTCATGAAGCATTGTCAGTATTGGCTAGTTCAAGTTTATTACATGATTTTATTGAACATGATTTTGATGAAATCTATTTTTATCAGCAAGTTCGTAAGGTCAAAAAACAAAGTAAGTTTTACTTCCGTAATGTACTTGCGCATGTTCTTACTCAACATGATGAAATGTTGTTAAAAATATTGCGTCAAAATGATTTTCAGTTAGATGAACGTTATTTTGATAACCCCCTTAAACAGGCTATTACACGTAGTCTGATAAAAACAAATCAAGCAACTGAGTTGGACTTTCAAAAGCTCGGTATTAAAGTGCAGCGAATTCAAGAAGATGCAAATTATAGAGAAGGCTTGCAGACTAGCTTTGGTTTAATTTTGGTATTTAACCTCATCAATTCAAAGTTTGAAAGTTATACAGTAGATACTCTACTGGCGAATAAATCTTATTTGGTTCCAATTGTGGCTGAGCAAACTGGTGTAGTGCACATTGAATTAAATAATGAAATTTATTTGTTAGCGATGAATGATCGTAAGATTATTAAATTGTTCAAGCGTGAAGAGCCCTTAACATCGGATATGAGTCCGTTTGTAATCAAAAAATATTCGGATTCTTTAGCGATTAGCTATAAGCAATTAAATTTATCTTGTGATGAACAAGGGCTGTGTGAATTTACGGAAGGTTCAATTCAATCTACCGAACAGTTGAGCACCATCAGCTATTAAAGCTTTATAGTGTTTAAATAAAGCTCAGACCTTTAGGTTTGGGCTTTATTTTTTGCTTAAAAAATATTTTTTTATAAACTTATTTGTATATTATTTTAAAACTCATTATTTAAATAAATAGTAGGTTTGTTATATAGTGATCTGCTGTATTTAAAGTAGGCATAAGCAGTAATATATATAAATACTATATTTAAAGATAAATGGGTTTTTTTAATACATAAATTATGGAAATAATATAAGATTAATTAAAATACAGTTATAGCTATAAAAAAATATAACTAAATGTTTTTACTATATATTTTATTCTTACCTGAAGAGCATGGTTAAAATAAGTTCACTATTCAAAGATAATTGCATATTTATTTTTTTCTCCTAAAATGATTTTTTACTAAATTGTCGTTACAGTTTTTTATATGCAATCATTAAATTATCGGAATAATGATGCATCGCAACATGGAAGTTCTGCACCTTTGAAACGAGCAATGAGTACTCGACATTTGGTGATGATCTCCCTTGGCGGTGCCATAGGTACAGGTCTTTTTTTAGGGTCTGGTGATGTAATTTCCCAAGCAGGCCCAATTGGCGCAATTATTTCTTATTTTTTGGGCGGTTTAATTGCCTATACCGTGATGTTATGCCTTGGTGAACTTGCGGTTCATGTGCCGGAATCAGGTTCTTTTGGTGAATACGCACGTCGTTATATTGGTCCGGGTACGGGCTATATGATTACTTGGCTCTATTGGTTAACTTGGACTGCAACTTTGGGGACTGAGTTTACTGCAGCGGCTTTATTGGTGCAGGAGTGGTTTCCATCTACCTCGGTATGGGCTTGGACTCTTTTTTTTGGTGCCTTAGTTTTTTTCCTTAATATCAGTTCAACTCGATTATTTGCCGAATCTGAATTCTGGTTGGCACTCGTCAAAGTTATTACAATCATCTGTTTTATTGGTTTGGGTCTACTGGCAATTTTCGGTTTTATTCCTTATCACGGACATGAAACAGCGCCATTATTTAGTAACCTGACTGCCCATGGTTGGTTCCCAAACGGTCTCTTCCCAATTTTTGCCACTATGCTTATTGTTAACTTTGCTTTTTCGGGCACAGAATTAATTGGGGTAGCGGCGGGGGAAGCTGAGAATCCAGCACAGACAGTTCCTAAAGCAATCAATGCGGCTATTTGGCGGTTACTAATTTTCTTTGTTGGTACAATTGTGGTGATTAGTTCATTACTGCCGTTCCAACTTGCAGGCCTTAGTGCAAATGAAGTAAGTAATAGTCCTTTTGTGACGGTATTTAACTATATTGGTATTCCATATGCAGAAGATATTATCCGCTTTGTAATTATTACGGCTTTACTTTCTGCTGCAAATTCTGGTTTGTTTGCTGCTTCACGTATGATGTGGTCGCTTTCGGCGAAAAATCAATTACCAAAAATATTTTCTAAATTAACTCCTTCTGGAACACCGATTGTTGCCATTACTGTAACTATGTTTGGTGCAATTCCTGGATTGCTTTCAGAACAATTCGCACCAGAAACAATTTTTAAGAATCTATTGGGGGTTGCAGCTTTTACGATGGTTGTGGTTTGGATTGCGATTTGTATTTCGCAGTTTAACTTCCGTAGACAGTGGTATAAGTCAGGAAAAACAGCAAAAGATTTGCGTTTCGCGGCACCTCTTTTCCCTCTTACCCCAATTGTGGGTGGATTGTTCTGTCTCGTTACCTGCATCAGTATGGTCTTTGACCCATCCATGCAAGTTGGTTTTATCTGTTGTATTGTTTTTATACTTCTATGCTATGCAAGCTACTTCATTTTTTATCGAAAGAAAGATCTGGTGCAGAGCTGAGCTTTCTAAAGTCTAAAGAATGTCTTTTTAAAGGTCCCGTAAGGGGCCTTTTTTGTGTCTTACTGGAAGTTAAAAAAGAAGGAATTTATATATTTTTTTTAAAAATGAAGTTTTATTTTTGATCATGAAAACAAATATTGTTTTGTAAAATTACCATTTATCGGATTCTTATTAATATTTATTTATTATTAATATTTGATTAAGTCTATGTTTGGCTTGGTTATTTGATAAAGAGGTTTTTGGGATTTTATGAAATATGAATTAGAAATGGACTTATTATAGATTTAATGTAGAGAGGGTATAGTTTTTTGACAATTTTACGAAAGCGATTAATTTTTAAGTTATTGTTATTTATGATTTTAATTTTTTATATTTTTTTAAATTATGATTTTATGTTTCCTATAAAATTTTTTTATTAAAGTTAAGGTTTTTTTAATATTTGTTGTTTTTTTATTATAAGGATTAGTGCGATTTGATTATTTTTTCTCTGCTTATTTATTTTAAAATGTTCTAAATGAGTGTGCTCTATGCTATATTTATTGGAAGATTTTATAGCTATGTTCCGGCTTAATTTTAAGCGGTATGTGTAGAGATAATTAATCTGTAGCATTATTGAACAATGTTTATTTTTAAAAAGACTAATGGAGGGATCTATCGATTAGTCAAAATAATTTTTATGGACATATGATTTTTTTATAAATCATCGTTCTTTTTAACTCCCAAACGGTTATGCCATTTCTTTTGTATTTATATTTCAGCCGACTGGATTAAGTGGGTTGTGGTTAAACTTTGCTTTTATAAAGATAGCTTTATAAACAGTAAGTTAAATGAAAGAAAGCTTGTAAAAGATATCGATATATAAAAGTAGATCATACTTTTAGTATCAACAAATGGAATTTAAAAAACCTAATGCTTTAGAAGAGCAGAAGGTTTAGTAAATAAACTAAGACTTTGTTATTGCAAGGTTTTAGTTGCTGAATAATAAAGACTACGGATTTATCAAATCTGAGTCTATGAAGGTATATAGGAAAAAAGATGTCAGATCTTTCATACGTAAACGAACATAGCGATGCATGGCAAACTTACTTGGCACAAATTGACCGTGTAGCGCCATATTTAGAACACTTAGCTGATTATATTGATACTTTAAAACGTCCTAAGCGTGCGCTTATTGTTGACGTGCCAATCGTGATGGATGACGGTTCGATCCAGCACTTTGAAGGTTACCGTGTACAACACAACTTGTCTCGTGGTCCGGGTAAAGGCGGTGTTCGTTACCATCCAAATGTTGATTTGAATGAAGTAATGGCGTTGTCTGCATGGATGACAATTAAAACTGCTGTTTTGAACTTGCCATTTGGCGGTGCAAAAGGTGGTATCCGTGTTGATCCACGTAAATTATCAACTCGTGAATTAGAGCGTTTGACTCGTCGTTATACGACTGAAATTGGTCATATTATTGGGCCTCAAAAAGATATCCCTGCTCCAGACGTTGGTACTAATGCCAATATCATGGGTTGGATGATGGATACTTATTCTACTAGCCAAGGTCACACTGTAACTGGTGTTGTAACTGGTAAACCAGTTCACTTAGGCGGTTCTTTAGGTCGTGTGAAAGCAACTGGTCGTGGCGTATTCGTTACAGGTCGTGAAGTAGCAGCAAAAATTAATTTACCAATTGAAGGCGCGAAAGTTGCTATTCAAGGTTTTGGTAACGTAGGTAGTGAAGCAGCTTTCTTATTTGTTGAATCAAAAGCGAAAGTTACACACGTTCAAGACCACACTGGCACAATTTTCAATGCTGATGGTATTGATCTTGAAGCATTACGTGATCACGTAAATGCAAACCAAGGTGTTGGTGGCTTTGCTGGCGCGCAATCAATTGCTGACGAAGATTTCTGGACAGCTGAAGTTGACATTATTGTTCCAGCTGCACTAGAAGGCCAAATCACTGTTGAACGTGCTCAAAAACTTAAAGCTAAGTTGATTTTAGAGGGCGCAAACGGCCCGACATATCCTAAAGCTGAAGATGTATTAGTTGAGCGTGGCATTGTTGTAGTTCCTGACGTGGTATGTAACGCCGGCGGTGTAACTGTAAGTTACTTCGAATGGGTTCAAGACATGGCAAGCTACTTCTGGAGCGAAGAAGAAATCAACGAGCGTTTAGACAAGTTGATGGTTCAAGCTATGGATGACGTTTGGAATACAGCGAACAGCAACGCTTGTACTTTACGTACAGCAGCTTACATCTTGGCATGTGAGCGTATCTTAAAAGCTCGTAAAGAACGCGGTATTTTCCCAGGCTAATCTGCGGAAATTACTTTAGAAAAAGTGGTTTGAGCAAATATAAAGGATGTTATAGGGTTTATTTGCTCATTCCCTTTTTCTGAATTATTCAAATTTAAGTGTTATCGAATATATTAAATAAATACTGAGGTAAGCATGGAACAGCCAATTTCTGTAACTCGAAGCAACTTTAACGACTGGATGGTTCCAGTTTTTGCACCGGCAAATTTCATTCCAGTACGTGGCGAAGGTTCACGTATTTGGGATCAAGAAAATAAAGAATATATCGATTTTGCAGGCGGGATTGCAGTAAACGCATTAGGTCATGCGCATCCAGTGGCAGTAAATGCTTTAACAGAACAAGCAACAAAACTTTGGCACGTTGGTAACGGTTATACAAATGAACCGGTTCTACGCCTTGCAAAACAACTCACTGAAAATACATTTGCAGACAAGGTTTTCTTCTGTAACTCAGGTGCAGAAGCGAACGAAGCAGCATTAAAACTAGCTCGTAAAGTTGGACTAGACAGCGGTATTGCTGGCAAAAGCGGCATTGTGGCATTTAACAATGCTTTCCATGGCCGTACCTTATTTACCGTTTCGGCGGGTGGTCAACCTAAATATTCACAAGACTTTGCACCACTTCCAAATGGTATCAACCACGTTGCCTTTAATGATTTAGAAGCTGCAAAAGCGGTCATTAATGAACAAACTTGTGCCGTGATTGTTGAACCGATCCAAGGTGAAGGCGGGGTAATTCCAGCTGATATCGAGTTTTTAAAAGGCTTAAGAGCACTGTGTGATGAGTTTGGTGCCTTACTGATTTTTGATGAAGTGCAAACAGGTGTTGGCCGTACAGGTGCACTATATGCCTACATGAACTCTGGTGTTATTCCAGATGTGTTAACTACTGCAAAAGCACTAGGTGGTGGTTTTCCAGTAGGCGCAATGCTAACAACCGATAAGTTTGCTCTGCATTTTTCTGTCGGTACACATGGTACGACTTATGGTGGGAACCCGTTAGCGAGTGCGGTAGCAGGTGCAGTATTTGAGTTTATTAATACGCCTGAAGTACTTGAAGGTGTAAAATATCGTCATCAATATTTCCTAGACGCATTAAATAAATTGAATACTGAATACCCGATTTTTGAAGAAATTCGTGGTCAAGGCTTACTCATTGGTTGTGTATTAAAAGCTGAGTATGCAGGGAAAGCGAAAGACATTACGACTTGGGCGGGCGAAGAAGGTTTGCTTGCTTTAATCGCGGGACCAAACGTGGTTCGTTTTACACCGTCTCTAATTATTCCTGAACAAGATATTGATGAAGGGATTGCTCGTTTAAAACGCGCATTGGCAAAGTTGGCTAAATAAAAAAAAGGAAAGCTAGCCATGATGATCGTCCGTCATGCCGAGTTTCGAGACCTTGAAGATATTTATAAATTAGCAGGTAAGTCGGGTGTAGGCCTGACTTCCTTGCCACAAAATATGGATACACTTTCAGCTCGAATTTCACGTACTCGCAATACTTTAAATGGCAATGTCCATAAAAGTGAACAAGCCTATTTATTTGTTCTTGAAGATACAGAAGCTCAACGTGTTATTGGGTTAAGTGCAATTGAAGTTGCTGTGGGACTCATTGAACCTTGGTACAACTTTCATGTTGGTACTCAAGTACACGCTTCAAAAGCATTAAATGTTTATAAGTCATTACCTACTTTATTTTTAAGTAATGACAGAACAGGTAGTAGTGAACTCTGTACACTATTTTTAGATCCAGAGCGTCGTGAAAACCAAAACGGTAAATTCTTATCGAAGATCCGTTTTATGTTTATCGCTGCCTTTAAGCAATATTTCGAGAAAAAGTTAATTGCTGAAATGCGTGGTTTCTCAGACGAAAATGGATGTTCTCCATTTTGGGATGCGATTGGTCACCATTTCTTTAATATGGATTTTTCAACAGCAGACTATTTGAGTGGAATTGGGCAAAAAGTGTTTATTGCTGAGCTTATGCCACGTTTCCCAGTCTATGTAGATCTCTTGCCAAAAGATGCGCAAGAGGTAATTGGAAAAATGCATCCACAAACTTTGCCTGCTTATCATGTGCTTGAGTCGGAAGGCTTACGCTATCAAGGATATGTAGATATTTTTGATGCTGGTCCAACCATTGAAGCCAATATTGATGAATTGCGAGCAGTAAAAGAAAGTCAGTTACTAAACGTCAAAATTACAAGTGAAGCTGCGGTCGGTAAGACCCAATATCTCATTGCCAATGATAATTATCATGACTATAAGGCAATGCTGTTAAAGCTTGATCTTGTTGATAACACAATAAATTTAACACATGAACAAGCTGAAAAACTCGGTGTACAAGAAGGTCACGTTGTTCGTGTGTTATCACTAAATCCAATGGAAGTATCCTGATGTCAAACTCTTTATTTATAAACGGTGTCTGGTTACAAGGCAGCGGCGCAACATTTGAAAAAACAAATCCGGTTGATAACCAAACTGTATGGTCAGGTGCCGAGGCTACTGCTACTGATGTAGAGCAAGCTTGTCAGGCAGCGCGTACTGCGTTTCCAGCTTGGGCGCGTTTACCCCTTGCAGAGCGTGTAGCGATTGTTGAAAAATTTGCCGCTTTGCTTGAAGAAAATAAAAAGCATTTAGCAGAAGTCATTAGCCAAGAAACCAGTAAGCCATTTTGGGAAACGTTAACTGAAGTTCAATCAATGATTGGCAAAGTTGCGATTTCGATTCGCGCTTACCACCAGCGTACAGGCGAAAGCTCAACTGAAATGGCCGATGGTGTAGCATCTTTACGTCATCGTCCGCATGGTGTGCTTGCAGTTTTCGGTCCATATAACTTCCCGGGCCATCTACCAAATGGGCATATTGTTCCTGCATTGCTTGCTGGCAACACAGTTGTATTTAAACCAAGTGAATTAACGCCATGGACTGCTGAAGAAACTGTAAAACTTTGGCAGCAAGCTGGTCTGCCAAATGGTGTGATGAATTTGGTGCAAGGTGGACGCACCACGGGTGAAGCCTTGGCTGCCTCACATGAAATTGATGGTTTATTGTTTACCGGAAGTGCGAACACAGGTTATCACTTGCATAAGCAAATGGCGGGTGCACCTGAGAAAATTCTTGCGCTTGAAATGGGTGGCAATAATGCATTGATTATTGATGAAATTGTTGATGTCGATGCAGTAGTTAATCTTGCTATTCAATCTGCTTTTGTTTCGGCAGGTCAGCGTTGTACATGTGCGCGCCGCATCTTGGTAAAAAATGGTGCTGAAGGTGATGCATTTATTCAACGTTTTGTTGAAGTTGCTAAAAACCTAAAAGTTGGCCGTTGGAACGACGAACAACAACCATTTATGGGTGGTGTGATTTCATCAGTTGCTGCAACAAACATGATGCATGCTCAGCAAAAATTACTTGAGTTGGGTGCAAAAAGTTTATTAGCCATGACACGTCCTCAAGAAGACAGCTCATTACTTACTCCGGGTATTGTTGATGTCACAGGCGTGAAAGATATTCCAGATGAAGAATATTTTGGTCCGCTTACCACTATTCAACGTTATGACAACTTTGATGAAGCATTAAAAATTGCTAACGCAACTCGTTTTGGCTTGTCAGTTGGTTTGGTTTCACCAAAACGCGAACTGTTTGATGACTTACTCATTGAAGCACGTGCCGGTATTGTGAATTGGAACAAGCCATTAACTGGGGCTTCAAGTGCTGCACCATTTGGTGGTGTAGGGGCATCAGGTAATCACCGCGCGAGTGCTTTTTACGCTGCCGACTATTGTGCTTGGCCAATGGCATCACTTGAAAGTGACAGCCTAACCTTACCAGAAAAATTATCTCCAGGGATTGTGTTGCCTTAAACACTAGGGAAAGAAAAAATGAAAGGATATGAAGTAAATTTCGATGGTTTAGTGGGACCAACACATCACTACGCGGGTTTGTCGTTTGGTAATGAAGCATCGACAAAAAACCGTAATAATACCTCGAATCCAAAATTAGCAGCTAAACAAGGTTTGCTAAAGATGAAAGCTTTGGCTGACATGGGAATGAAACAAGGTGTACTTGCTCCGCATGAGCGTCCACATGTTCCAATGTTACGCCGTTTAGGTTTTACAGGTGATGACATTAGCGTTGTTGCTCAAGCAATGCGTCATTCACCTGAACTATTATCATCTTTAAGTTCAGCTTCTCCAATGTGGACTGCCAATGCGGCTACCGTTTCACCTTCGGCAGATAGTCAAGATGAGCGCGTGCATTTTACAGCAGCGAACTTGAACAATAAGTTTCACCGTTCAATTGAAGCTGAAACTACAAGCCAAGTTTTACAAGCAATTTTTAAAAATGAACGCCACTTTGTACACCACGAAGCATTGCCACAAGTAGCTTTGTTTGGTGACGAAGGTGCAGCCAATCACAATCGTTTAGGTGGTGATTATGCTAAGCGCGGTGTTCAGGTGTTTGTTTATGGTCAACAACATTTAAATAATGGCTTACCGGGACCAAAACGTTATCCAGCTCGTCAAACGCGTGAGGCAAGTGAAGCAATTGCACGTTTGCACCGTTTAGATGATGCACATACTGTTTTTGTTCAGCAAAATCCGGATGTAATTGATCAGGGCGTTTTCCATAATGATGTGATCGCGGTAAGTAACCAACAGGTTTTATTCCATCATCAACATGCCTTTTTAAATCAAGATCAGGCCTTTGCTGAAATTCGTCAAAAAATGGCAAGCATCGGTGAAGACTTTATTTCAATTGAAGTCCCTGAAAACCGTGTTACCGTTGACGATGCCGTAGCAACCTATTTATTTAATAGCCAAATTTTGACTCGTCCAGATGGTGGAATGACTATTGTTGTACCGGAAGAGTCTCGTCAAAATGCAGCAGTGTGGGGCTACTTAAATGACATGATTCAAATGGGCACACCAATTGATGCTATTCAGGTATATGACTTACGTGAAAGTATGCGTAACGGTGGTGGTCCAGCTTGTCTACGTTTACGTGTAGCTTTAAACGAAACTGAGTTAAATGCCGTAAATCCAAAAGTTCTGATGAATGATCAGTTGTTTGGCACACTCAATCAATGGGTTGATAAACATTATCGTGATCGTTTAGCACAAGAAGATTTGGCTGATCCGCATTTGTTAATGGAAAGCCGTATGGCACTTGACGAACTGACCAAAATTTTAGGTTTAGGTTCAGTTTATCCTTTCCAAAAATAATGAGGAGGTGACATGCAAGATTTTCTAGCACTAACCTTACAAGGTGAGCAGCCTACAACTCGCGAAGGAAAACAAAATAATTTTTCTTGGCGCTGGTTGGGTGAAGGACTTCTTGAATGTACGCCAAACGGACAGTACGACAAAGCTGTCGTACTGTCAGCTGGAGTGCATGGTAATGAAACAGCACCAATTGAATTATTATCTCATCTTTGCACGGATTTATTTGCAGGGCGTTTAAACCTTGCTGTGAGGTTGCTGCTTGTATTGGGTAACCCTTATGCAATGCGTCAAGGCAAACGCTATGTGCATGACGATGTAAATCGAATGTTTTGTGGTGGATATAAAACTCTAGGCGTGTCTGAAGAATCAAAGCGTGCTGAAGTTTTAGAGCAAGTTGTCACAAATTTCTTTCAAGAAAGTGCAAGTGATGCTAAACGCTATCACTATGATTTACACACAGCAATTCGTGCTTCATTGTTACCAACGTTTGCTTTATTTCCATATCAAACGCATGGCTATGATGCTGATTTAACAGCAAGTCTTGAAGCAGCCGATTTAGATGCTTTGGTTTATCACAATGCGGTAGGTAAAACGTTTACACATTTTACGAGTGAGAATTTTAAAGCGGCGAGCGCAACTTTAGAGTTAGGCAAAGCCTTGCCATTTGGACAAAATGACTTGAGCCAATTTGCTGCAATTGATGAAGTTATTCGTAATGTAGTTTCTGAGCAAGCCTTACCGCTACGCAATAAAACAAAAATTCGAGTCTTTAAAGTGTCTGATTCTTTAATTAAAAAAGATGAAGACTTCCAGATGAATTTATCTGCTGAAGCTCCGAATTTTTCGACTTTTACCAAAGGTGAAATCATTGCAACTCAACCTTCTGGTAATTATGTGGTTGAGCAAGATCAGGTCTGGATTTTATTTCCAAACCCAAATGTGAAGCTTGGTTTGCGTGCAGGCTTAGTTTTAACTGAAACGAGTTGAATACTTGATTTTGAGAAATAAAAAAGGGCAATTAATTGCCCTTTTTTATTTATAACGGATTAGTTATTACCGAAAAGACCTTTAATAAAAGATTTCTTTTCAGCTTTTTGTGTAGACGCTTGAGCGCCAGCATTTACATTTGCGTTTGTGTTAACTCCAACAGGACCAACATTAACACCAACATTTACACCAGTTTGAGCATTAATTGCATGTACTGGTTGAGCTGCATTTAACTTTGCTTGAGCATCTGCTTTTGTGTCAGCTACAAACTCTTTTTGCTCAGCTTGGTTTTGAGCTACACGAGTTTTTACAGCATCTACATGCGCTTGAGCATTAGCTTGTTTTTCAGCAGTAAATTCTTTTTGATCTGCTTGTTTTTCTGCAACTTTAGCTTTTACAGCATCAACACCTGCTTTTGTATCAGCTTTCGCTTCAACTGCTAGGTTTTTAGTGCCGTTTGCAGCTTTAGTCGCTACATTTTTAGTTCCTGTTACTGCTTCGGTAGCAAAATGTTTTGTACCAGTTGCGGCTTTAGTTGCTACATTTTTAGTACCTGTCGCAGCTTCGGCAGCAAAATGTTTTGTACCATTTGCAGCTTTAGAAGAAAGTTCAGTCACTTTTCCTGTTGTTTTTTTTGTTGCTTTAACTGTAGTGTCAGCCGCTACATGACCAGTATGCTTCGCTGAGCTACCTACATTATGAGCAGTATTTTTGACTGTATTGGCTATGCCACTAACAAGACCACCCGGTTGTACATTTACTTGAGCAGAAGCACCTGCATTAACACCCGCACTTTGTGCAAAAATAGAGGCAGAAGCAAGAACACTTGCAGTAACGATAGCTGTTTTCATCATTTTCATTGCGATATCCTTCAAAGAATATACCCTTTTAGTGAGGTATTTCATAAACGCAAACGAATCATAGCCAAGGGAATATAGTCTTGTGAACTGTCTTCATCAAAATGTTACAACAGTGTTACGTTGAGTAAACAGACTAGGGATAAATTGTGAAGATTAATAAAAATTAATAATAAAGTGAAAAAGAACATTTATTTGTTAGATATTCTAATTAAGCTCGCTTATCTTTCCTTTTTTAAAAAATATCCTTTAATTTTTTCTCTTTCGGTTTTTCTCGACTTGTCCTTTATATCTTTAAATGTGATGTGAATCTAATTATTTATTAGAGGAAACGGCATAATTATTGCTTATTATGAGAATAGAGTGTTTTTTTAGCACTTTTTTGAACCATATTCTGCCAGAAATATAAATGTATAGGGCAGAACTGTATTTTTGCTTATTCGGGAAAAAGTACTTTAGCTTTTCTCAGGTTGGTATATTTCATGAAATAGAAATTTCACATGAAATATATTTAAAGAAATAGCACTTTATTTCGAATAATCAAAAATAAAAATAGATATCTATAAACAAAAAAACAGAGATATGACAGATGAAAATTATTGCTTCCCTTCTTGTATTGGTCGGCTTGGTCGCCGTTGTTCTCTATCTTAAGCCAACAAGTGGTGCATCTGATGTGTTCAATTCTGCTTTACATGAGTCGAATTCGCCACAACCAGACACATCGTCCTTTCTTTCTAAACTTAAGGAGCCTACTCAACCTAAAAATCTATCTCAACATTCAACTTATCCTCAATCGGTATCAGCTGATACTGTTCCTTTTTATGACACAAAAAGTGATCTTTCTATTCAACCGATTGATCCAGAAAAAGATCCAGCAAATGAAATAAAAGCGAAATAAGCAAATTGTTAGTTGAAAAACTACGGAGAAAAATAATGCAAAGTAAAACGTTATTTCTATTAGGTCTATGTACGATATTAAGTACAACTGCATCCGCTCTTCCTTTAGATTCTCAAGGTGCTAAACAGCGGTTAAATCAAGCAGCAAAACAAAAAGTATTTCAGGGCAAAATCGATTTGGATGCCTTGGTCAATAATGATTCGAATGATTTAATCGTCGAATACAATATTCCTTCGGTGAGTGTGCCTTCCGGTTTAGAGCGGCGGAGTTATATTGCAACAAATAAAAAGAATATACAGGCAAGGTTTAACCGTGCTGGTGGTGTCCAAGTACTTCGGGACTACAATAATTTGCCTTTAGCTTTCTATCGAATTAGTAATCGCGAAGCTTTGGTGACTTTATTAAATGATCCAAATGTTAAAGCGGTTTATCCGAACCGTATTAACCAGACTACGACCAATGAAAGTTTACCTTTAATTAATCAACCACAAGCGAATACCAATGGTTTTACGGGTGAAGGCTCTAGTGTGGCAGTAATTGATACAGGTGTGAATTATCTTCATTCTGATTTTGGCTGTACGGCAGTAAATACACCATCAAGCACATGTCGAGTGGTTTATTCATTTGATAGTGCACCAGATGATGGCGCTTTAGATGATGATGGGCATGGTAGTAATGTTTCAGGGATCGTATCTAAGGTTGCTACCAAGACCAAAATTATAGGCATTGATGTCTTTAGAAAAGTGAGATCCCAAGGTAAATGGGTAAGCACAGCTTATGATAGTGATATCCTCGCAGGGATTAATTGGGCTGTAAATAATGCACAAACCTATAATATTAAAGCAGTTAATTTAAGCCTTGGCGTGCCGGGTGTTAAATATACCTCGGAGTGTAGCGACAGCAGTTATGGAACGGCATTTGCTAATGCACGAGCTGCTGGTGTGGTACCTGTAGTCGCTTCAGGCAATGATGCATTTTCAGATGGAATTTCATCTCCTGCCTGTGTTGCTAGTGCAGTAAGAGTTGGTGCTGTTTATGACAGTAATATTGGTGGTGTGTCATGGGGGAATCCAGTGAAATGTTCTGACCCAACCACAGCGGCAGATAAGGTAGCGTGCTTTAGTAATGGTGGTAGTCTTGTGACCTTATTGGCACCGGGAGCAATGATCACGGCGGGTGGTTACACCATGGGTGGTACATCTCAAGCGACACCACATGTGGCCGGTGCAATTGCTTTGTTACGAGCGAATAGTGTGAGTCCAACAGAAAGTATTGATCAAACCATCAGCCGTTTAAAAACGACAGGTAAACCAATTACTGACTCAAGAACGGGCTTGGTTTTCCCGCGTATTGATTTACTGGCAGCAACAAATGGTTTAACCATTAATTAATAGCTTATTTATAATTTTTAAATTAGGTCCAAGAAATTTATAAATGGCTATAACCCGTTGCAAAGGGTAACTTCTGCAACGGGCTTTTTATGTAAAAGTATTAATTACACTTTGCTAGATTTGCTGGATTAAAGTTGTTTTGGAGTTTCTTGAAATTATTCTGAATTTCTGGATCTTGAATATTAAATGTCGTTGAACTTTTGGTTGTAGAGTTGGTTGCCTGATTTAATATGCCTGATTCATCAGGATACTGCATAGTCGATGAGGTCGCTGAAATCAGACCATTATTATTAAAAGTCCAGTGCTCAGTTACATGTCCGCCCCCTAAATAGCCAGTAAATTCAATCATACAAGCCTGTTTATCTTGTTTAATGAGTTTGGCTACATTACCTGTGGTAGAGGGATAAGCCTCGATATTTGTATCTTGTTCTAAAACTTGTGCCTGAGAATAAGATGAAGAAGGAGGTGTAGAGGTCGCACATGCAGTTAATGCTAAGCAGCATAGTGTTGTAAAGAGGAGTTTTTGACTATTCATAAGGCAGATTCCCAACTTTCTTATAGTTAATGACATTATTTCTAGATGAATATCTGTGTTTATAAGAGCGCGAAGTTATCGCGCTATCCAAAAAATTAGTTAGCTGTTGTGCTCGATTTACTTAATTCACCTTGCTCGATCGGAATATTTTCACCATTTCGGCTACTGGTAATATTTTGTTTGGCCTGCTCTATTTTCTGTTCGGTAAATACTTTGGCGGTATCTGCTTTTTGTTGAACCACTTCTGCTTTTTCAGCAGTGAATTCTTTGGTATTTTGCCATTTCTCACTAATTTTATTCGATGTTTTTTCAGAAGCACCTTGAATAGAGTTTCCTAAATTTTGTATACCTTTGCCTGTTTTATACAACAGTACGCGCCCTAAGCTAGGATTGTCACCATAAGGTTGTGTTTTAGGTGTCGTTTCAACAACTTGCTGTGGCTGTGTTGTTTCTGCAAATAAGGTTGATGAAGCCAATATAGAACTTGCAACGCATAACACTTGTAAGGTTTTCATATGGATCAATCTCCCCAACCAGAATCAAAACATGAAGTGGTGATCTTACTGTTAAAAATAAAGCTTGTACTGCAATGAGATAAAACCCATACGATTTGATTACGATAAATCATCATTTAATAGCGCTAAACGAATCATTGCAATGATTCATAAACTAAATTCAGTCTTAATCAATTCTATAAACATGTCTCTGGCTTTATGGTTGCTCACATTTTTGTGCCAGAAAAAGTGATTTTGCATAAAGGCAAGATATTCAAATTTATAACTTTGGATATGAGCCAAATTCTTATATTGCTCATAAATACTTTTAGGCACTAAAGCTACCCCTGAGCCTGCACTGACACAGCCAATAATCGTGGCATAGCTGGTAATGCTGGTGATGGGAAGAGAGATATTCTTAAGTTTAAGCCATTCTTCGAGGGCTGCACGGTAAGGACAGCCTTCAGTCCACATAAAAATTTCTTTGCCAATCAAATCTTCTTGGCAATGAATTTCTCCCAAAGAGTGAGATGCGATTAAGACCATGTCTTCTTGGTAAATGTTGAGTTTATTGAGCATCGGAAACTCAATATTACCTGCGACAATTGCCCCATCAAGTTTGTGCTGAGAAATATCGACTAATAGCTGTTTCCATGTGCCGGTAATAATTTGAATGGAAACTTCCGGAAAACGTTGATGATATTTCGCAAGTAAATTGGGTAAACGTGTTGTGGCAGAAGATTCAATTGCTCCAATTTTTAATGGGCCAGAAGGTGGTGCATCTGGATGAATACTTCGTTTTGCCTCATCGCATAGCGCTAAAATTTTATGGCAATAATCTATAAAGATTTCTCCTGATGGAGTGAGTTTTAAAGCTTTACCTTCACGATAAAATAAAGGTGCACCAAGCTCTTCTTCGAGTTGTTTAATCCGTGTCGTAATGTTGGATGGTACACAATGCAGTTGCATTGATGCCTTTGCCATTGTTCCGCATTCAACCACGGTTTGGAACATCTTTAATTGAGAGATATCCATGTTTTATCATTCACTTTTAATGAATATTAAACTCAATATAAGTTAATTTTATTGAATTATCCATGCGCATATGATGAAAGAGTTCCATTTCATTAGTGCAGATTTAACATGGCAATTTCTCTTGCTGCCGAAACCCAGCCTCCCGCATTTAAGCTCTATTTGTGTATTGCTGTGACCGTCTTTTGTTGGGGCTATTCACCTATTGGTGTGCATAGCGCTTTGCATTCATATACCCCGCAGCACATTGCCTTACTTCGCTTTTTGATTGCATCGTTTTTTTTGCTGCTTTTGGTTATAAAAAGAGGCATTCAGCCTTTAAAGTGGAAAGATGCTCCTGCGCTTGGGGTGTTAGGATTTTTCTCTGTAACACTGCATCATTTGCTGATAAATACAGGGCAACAATATGTGACTGCGGTTGCCTCCAGCATTTTAAGTCAGTCTATTCCGTTATTTACCTTTATTATTTCAGCTTTAGTTTTTAAAGAGCAAATTCGGTTCAAACAGTGGCTATGTATTTTATTGGGGCTTTGCGGCGCCGTGTTGGTGGTTAGTGGAGATCATGGTTTTGGTGTACCGAGCCCTTATAGTTTATTAATTGTTTTAGCTGCAATTGCATGGGGGCTGTACTTTAATTTATATAAGAAATTTGCTTTAAATTATGATGCCTTGAGCATGATGTGCTACATCATTTGGTTCGGAACCATTCCTTTACTTTTTTATAGTGCTCATTTGCCTGATGAGATTTTACATGCTACTTGGCAAGCCAATATGTCGGTTGTCTTATTGGGTATTTTCCCAAGTGCGATGGCGTATGTACTTTGGGGCTATGTACTTAAAAATATGCCGTTAACGATTGCATCGAATTTTTTATATTGTTCGCCGATTGTCGCGATGAGTTTAGCCGTTGTTTTCTTAAATGAAAAACCATCAATGATGGTGCTGTTAGGTGGAGTGATTATTGTGGGGAGCTTGGTATGGATGAATTGGGGGAATAGGCGTACTATCGAATAAGCTATAGATAATTAAAGGATCTGTAGATTGATGTTATGTCATGTGCTGCTTACTTTAAGAGAATGAGATGATTGTTGTTACCCTGACTTATAAAAAACCATTAGCCGAAGTTGATGCTGTACTCAAAGAGCATATTGCTTTTTTAGATCATTACTATGAGCAGAAGAAATTTCTGGCATCGGGACGTCGAGAAAATAGAGTAGGCGGGGTAATTTTAGTTTTAAGCTCTTCGGTTCAAGAAGCTGAAGAAATCATGAAAAATGACCCATTTTATATTCATGATGTGGCCAATTATGATTTTATGTGGTTTGAACCATCGAAAAGTTTAGAAGAAATTAAAGCATTTGTTTAACTCAAATAATAAAGGGATCTGTAAAAGATCCCTCTATTTAATAATGAACTAATTAGCCTTGCAATACACTCACATCAGCAACAGCAGTAAAAAAGTTACGTAACTGAGCCAATAAACGTAAACGGTTTGCTTTTAGGTCAGCATCATCTGCTATCACTATTTCACCATCAAAGAAAGTATCGTTAGGTACACAAAGCATTACAAGCTCAGCAACTTTATTTAAACCATTTTCTAAAGCTCTGGCAAAAAGAAGAACAGCACAATAGCTCCAAAAATTCCGCTTAAGATCAGCCAGTCTTTTTTACGCATATCTGCAAGGCGAATCACCGAAAGATAAACACTGCTGAAAAAAACCAAAACAAAAACCAGTAAAACTAGCGGATTATTGAAGAAGAATTTGCTGATACCAAATAGCACGAAAATAATGGTACTAGAAATCCAATACAGCAGAGCCAAAATAAATTTGTTCACTGATAAATTACGAACAGAACGATCTAAACGAGACAGAGTTACAGCTAGTATAATCAGCCCTGTAAAACCGCCTAGAATAGAGATAATCATAAAGAACAGGCCGCTCATATCTGGTTTGGTCTTTATATGAGGATATAGTTTCCATAGGCCATAACCGATTGCCAGTAAAAGGGTGTGGCAAAGAACAAGATAAGCATCTATACGATAAAAATTTTTAATTGAAGAGGTATTCATTATGATGACTGCGGATTTATTTTTAATATTAAAAAACCCCACTAATCTATAGAGGGGTTCTTATTAATTTACAACTAATAAAGGCTTAGCCCTGCAACACACTTACATCAGCAACAGCAGTAAACAAGTTACGTAACTGAGCCAATAAACGTAAACGGTTTGCCTTTAGATCAGCATCATCTGCCATTACCATTACACCATCAAAGAATGCATCAATTGGCGCGCGAAGTGCTGCAAGCTTAGAAAGGGCAGCAGTATAGTCTTTTGATGCAAGTAATGGTTCAACCACAGGAGTCACTGCTTGAAGCTCGGCAAATAATGCTTTTTCAGCATCTTCAACCAAGTTTGCTTCAACTACAGAACCTTCTGGTGCTGCTTCTTTCGCAAGAATGTTAGCAACACGTTTATTTGCAGCAGCAAGTGCAGCAGCTTCAGGTAATGTGCGGAAGTGGTTAACAGCATTTACACGCTTGTCAAAATCAAGTGGAGATTTTGGTGCAAGAGCTTGAACGGCTTGAAGTACGTCAACGGCAACGCCTTGGTCTTCGTACTTAGCACGGTAACGACCTTCCAAGAACGCAACCGCGTCAGCACGAGTTTTGTCGTGGTCTTTAACGATATCGCCATAACCTTGAAGTGCAAGATTCACTAATTCTTCAATCGTTACATCTAATTCATTTTCAATGATTAAACGTAAGATACCAATTGCTGAACGGCGAAGAGCAAATGGGTCTTTAGAGCCTGTAGGCGCTTGTCCAATACCGAAAATACCAACAAGCGTATCTAAACGGTCAGCAAGGGCAATGGTTGTACCTGTTTTGGTTTTTGGTAAAACATCACCCGCAAATTTTGGTAAATATTGCTCACCTAAAGCTTCTGAAACTTCAGTGTTTTCGCCTTCAATACGTGCGTAGTAAGTACCCGCAATACCTTGAAGTTCTGGGAATTCAACAACAAGCTCAGAGGTTAAGTCGCATTTAGCAAGTAATGCAGCTTTTTCAGCATCGGCTGGGGTTGCACCAGTGATTGAAGATAATGCAACAGCAAGTTTTGCAATACGTGTTGATTTGTCCCAAAGCGTACCAAGCTGTGCTTGGAATACCATGTTTGCTAATTTTTCTTTACGAGATGCAAGCGGTTGCTTTTGATCTTGTAAGAAGAAGAACTCAGCATCAGACAAACGAGGACGAACAACTTTTTCGTTACCTTCAATAATTTGAGTTGGGTCTTTAGACTCAATGTTTGAAACAGTAATGAAATAAGGCTGTAATTTACCTTCTGCATTGATCAAGCAGAAATACTTCTGGTTGTCTTGCATTGTCGTAATAAGAGCTTCTTGCGGAACAGCTAAGTAGCGCTCTTCAAAAGTTGCACGTAACGCCACAGGCCATTCAACGAGGCTTGTTACTTCATCAAGTAAGTCAGTTGGAACAATCGCAGTCGCGTTAACTTCATCAGCTAACTTTTTCACTTGTTCTTGAATGGTTGCTTGACGTTTTTCAAAGTTCGCAACAACGTAAGCTTTTTCTAAAGCAGCTAAATAGTCATTTGCATGCGCTAAAGTCATTGCTTCTGGTGCGTGGAAACGGTGACCATAAGTCACATTGCCAGCTTTATGATCTTGAATAGTCGCGTCAACAATTTGGTCATCTTTGAGTAAAAGAACCCATTTCACTGGACGTACAAATTCGGTACGGCTTGCCGCAGAACGCATACGCTTAGCAATTGGTAAATTGTCTAATGCAGTTTGTAAAATCTGTGGAAGTAAAGCATCAAGGCTTTGACCTTTCACATCTTTTAAATAGCAAACTTTTTCAACTTTACCTGCTTGGAAAGTAGAAAGCTGATCAACTGTAATGCCTTGGCCACGCATAAAGCCTTCAAGTGCTTTAGTTGGTTTGCCTTCCGCATCGTAAGCCGCTTGAACAGCAGGGCCATCAAAGCGTTTTTGTGTATCAGCTTGTGCAGCATCGATATCAACAATTTTAAGGGCTAAGCGACGTGGCGCTGCATAAGCTTCAATTGATGCGAAGTTTAAGCCCGCATCTTTTAAGCCTTTTACCGTTTCTGCCTGTAAAGCATCACGTAAAGTTTTCAAGCTTTTTGGTGGAAGCTCTTCACAGCCAAGTTCGAATAAAACAGTATGTTTGCTCATTAGTTTTTCTCCGCCTTTGCTGCTTCACTTTCAGCTTGTGCTTTTAACTGTGCCAATACTTCATCACGTAAGTGTGGTTCTGCCATTGGGAAGCCAAGCTCTGCACGTGCTTGTACATAACTTTGTGCAATTGCACGAGCCAAAGTACGTACACGTAAAATATAACGTTGACGCTCAGTCACAGAAATTGCGCCACGTGCATCAAGCAAGTTAAAGGTATGAGACGCTTTAACGACTTGCTCATAAGCAGGAAGAGAAAGTTTTGCTTCAATTAAACGGTTTGCTTCTGATTCGTAAAAATCAAATAGTTCAAATAGTTTTTCAACTGGAGCGTATTCAAAGTTATAAGTCGATTGTTCAACTTCATTTTGATGGAATACGTCGCCGTAAGTTACAGTACCAAATTGGCCTTTGGTCCAAACAAGGTCATAAACCGAGTCAACACCTTGAAGGTACATTGCAAGACGTTCTAAACCGTAAGTGATTTCGCCTGTTACTGGGTAACATTCAACACCACCGACTTGTTGGAAGTAAGTGAACTGAGTTACTTCCATACCGTTAAGCCAAACTTCCCAACCTAAGCCCCAAGCCCCAAGCGTCGGAGATTCCCAGTTGTCTTCTACGAAGCGAATATCGTGAGTAAGCGTATCAATCCCGATTGCTTTTAAAGAATCAAGATAGAGCTGTTGGATATTGTCTGGATTTGGCTTAAGTACCACTTGGAACTGATAGTAGTGTTGCAAACGGTTCGGGTTTTCACCATAGCGGCCATCTTTTGGACGACGTGAAGGTTGAACGTATGCAGCATTCCAAGTTTCAGGCCCTAAAGCACGTAAGAATGTTGCGGTGTGGAATGTTCCAGCGCCCATTTCCATGTCGTAAGGTTGTAATACGACGCAGCCTTGTTCGGCCCAATAGTTTTGTAGGGCAAGAATTAAGCCCTGAAATGTATCAATGTGCGAGATGGCGCGACTCATGTAGCATCCACGAATTTATGAGAAAAATTGCCACTAAGTATAAGGATTTTGTGGGGGAGTGGCAAAGGCTTAATCACAGGAATATGTGTTTAGCCTATTTGTTTTCGCCTCAGCCATTCCAAGCCTAGCCAGTAGCAAAAGCTGGTAAATAAAATCATAAGATAAAAACTATAGATCTTATAAATATGCCACCAAGGAGAAGGGAATGAACCGACAAAAATTAAGCGTGTAATAGGGCTAATCAAAATCCAGATGACAGTTGTGCAGATAAAAATACTCATCAGATTTAAACGATTTTTACGGGCGAGAAAATATGAAGTGATATATGCGAAAGGAATAACCAGAAGGCCATAAAAAAGTAAATAAAATAAGAAATGGGCTAGAAAAATAACTCCAATCGAATAAAGGCTAAATTCCGCGTTGAAGATAATTACTCCTAAGGCAGATATATTTAATAAAGGGATGGGTGCAAGCGCAAGTGCGCGAATAATCATTTTTTTGTTATATTGCAGCATATTAAAAATTATAGAATCGAGAATAAATTATGCTGAAATTTTGCTGCAAACTCATTGTTTTATCCAGCCTTTTTTGTAGTCCATGGTTGTATGCGCAGACCGGTGCTGACGAGCAAGATGAATATAAGCAATGTGTAGAGCAGACCATTAAAGAAATGAAGCTTGAGAGTATTAACAATATGGTTGTGCATAGTTGTTCTGAACAAGCTAAAAAGATTTATGAGGAAAAAATAGTTGCTCTGATTGATCAAATTCGCACACAAAGCGAAGAATACAAACAGCCAGAGCGTTACCAAGATATTTTAAAATCTCAGCGGCTTTGGAAAGCTTATGTAGATCAGGAATGTAGTAATGCAGGCTCATACATTGGCTCACCGATGTATTCTTATTGCCCAATGCAAGAGTATGCCGAGCGTGTAAAGCAACTAGAAGAATACGTTAATTAAGACGGATTATTTTAAACGTCACCTCATGACGCCGAGCGTACTTCACTGGATTAAATTTAAGAATGCAAAATGATATTTTTTAAACGATGCCATAAATGAGTCGTTTGATATGTCTGATCGCATTCGAGAAAAACTACAGATTCTTGCCGATGCTGCTAAATATGATGTGTCTTGTTCATCAAGTGGCAGTGACCGTAAAAACAAAGATAAAGGTCTAGGTGATGCCAGCCATTCGGGTATTTGCCATAGCTATACCGAAGATGGCCGCTGTGTATCTCTCTTAAAAATTCTATTTAGTAATGTATGTATTTTTGATTGCGCCTATTGTGTTTCACGCCGTTCTAATGATGTCCAGCGTGCAGCATTTACGGTGCAAGAGGTTGTAGATTTAACCATTAATTTTTACCGACGTAATTATATCGAAGGCTTATTTTTAAGCTCAGGCATTTTTAAATCGGCGGATCATACGATGGAGCGTATGCTTCAAGTCGTGAAAAAATTGCGTCTTGAAGAAAACTTTAATGGCTATATTCACCTAAAAACGATTCCGGGAGCATCGCCTGAACTGATTCATGAAGCAGGTTTATATGCTGACCGCATGAGTATTAATTTAGAGATGCCGACCGAAATTGGGTTAAAAACTTTTGCCCCAGAAAAATCACATCAGGAAGTGCAAAAAGATTTAGGATTAGTGCGTGACAGGCTGATTCAGCTTAAAGATGAGCGACAAATCATTAAGCATGTACCGAAATATGTGCCAGCAGGGCAGACCACACAAATGGTAGTGGGGGCCCATCAAGAGTCAGACCAAGATGTCTTGTTTATGGCAGACAAGCACTACAAAGAATTTAAACTCAAACGTGTCTATTTTTCGGGCTATATCCCAATTAATACTGAAAATAATTATTTACCAGCAGTGGGTTCTGCACCGCCATTACTACGGGAAAACCGACTCTATCAAAGCGATTGGCTGATGCGTTTTTATGGTTTTGAAGTCAATGAAATCGTCAATGAAAAACACCCAAACTTAGACCTTGATGTAGACCCGAAATTAAGTTGGGCATTAAGGCATCCTGAACAGTTTCCAGTAGATTTAAATCGTGCTGATTATCAAATGATTTTGCGTGTGCCGGGTATTGGGGTGAAATCAGCTAAGAAAATTGTACAGGCACGCCGTTTTGGAAAAATCCATATCGATTTACTTAAAAAACTCGGCGTGGCTTACCAGCGTGCAAAATTCTTTATTCGCTGTGAAGATAGTCCGAAATTCCAAAAAGAGTTATCTTCAAGTTTTATTCGGCAGCAGATTTTAACGCAGGGTTCTTCGAAATATGTGCAGCAACTCTCGCCACAATTAAGCCTTGGGTTTTAGCCATGTTTAATGATGAAGTGGCTTACTATTTTGATGGTTCAATGGTTGGGCTGCTGAGCTGTGTTTTTCGTGCATTTCAATTTAAAGAATTGCAGGTCAGGCTCTGTTTAAATGATGCAGCTCAACATGGCTTATTTGCCGATAAAATTGAGGTTGCAAATAACGAGCAGCATGCTGAGCGTGTGTGGTCTGCGCTACAAAAAAAGCTTTCATCTTCTTCGTTAAAACAATTTTATTTTGCATCTTTATCTGAATCTTTAGATGCCTATCAGCATTTATTTAATTATTGTATCTATGTGTTTACTAACCATGTTTCTATAGAAAAAGATTATTCAAATCCAAGTGTTTTAGCGATTGCACAGTGGTCGAAAAAGGTCGGGCGAGAGAAGCATCGGATGGAAGCTTTTATTCGGTTTAAGAAAACCAAGGATGAACTTTTTTTAAGTTTAGTGCGTCCTGATTTTAATGTTTTACCGCTTATTCAGCCACATTTTAAACGGCGCTATCAAGATCAGCGTTGGCTTATTTATGACGAGCAACGCAAGTTCGGGCTTTATTATGATTTATGTGAAATACATGAAGTTTCACTCGAAGCCTCTGAGGTTGACCGCAATTTAAAAAATGGGATGAGTCAAAGCTTTCAGCTTGAGCTTGATGAGCAGGAAGTTTTATATGATCAGCTTTGGAAGGATTATTTTAACAGTGTAAATATTACTGAACGCCAGAATATAAAACTTCATGTGCAATATTTGCCGAAGCGGTATTGGCGTTATTTAAATGAAAAATTGATGGAATATTAAAGTTTTAAAATCATAAAGAATAATTCAGCCAGTTTTCTTATTGTTGAAAGGTATAATTTAAATGCACTTTATGTGGCTTTGGGCGTATACTTTTGCCCGTTATAAATGACGGCATATCCCCTAAGGTGTACTGTGAGTGTTATACAGCGAGAATGGTTACAGATTTTAAAGCCAAATTTTAAGGTTTTACCCTTAAAAGAACGGTTACTTTGCGGTATTGGAGCGTTGTGTGGTTTAGCAATTTCCTCCTTAATTAGCTGGTATGTTCTCGGGGGAATTAATGCATGGTACATCGCCCCAATGGGTGCCTCATCTGTTCTTCTTTTTGCTGTGCCGACCAGTCCTTTGGCCCAACCATGGAATGTAATTGTTGGTAATACCTTAGCCGGCATAATTGGCGTTGCCTGTGCACAGTGGATTCCTGATTTAACTACAGCTTTTAGTGTGGCTGTGGGTTTTGCTATATTTTTAATGATGACTACCGACTCTTTGCACCCACCGAGTGGTGCAGTCGCAATTACGGCTGTGTTGGGCGGTGCTGCAATTCATAAATTAGGCTTTTATTTTATTTTTTATCCAGTTTTACTCAATTCGTTCCTTTTACTTGGGTTTGCTGTTTTCTTTAATCGATTGATTGGGCGACATTATCCGGTTACCGCGCATTTAAATGAACGTAGTAAAGACCCAACGCCAACTCAAAAAGTATCAATTCAGCCGAAAGATATTGAGTATGCATTAGGGCATCACACTGAACTTTTAGATATTAGCCAATACGACTTAGAAAAAATCATTTTAGAAGCTCAGGAACATGCCAATGAGCGTATGGTAAATCAATATATCTGTCAGGATATTATGAGCCGTGATGTGATTAAACTACATGAAGATGATGATATTCATCAGGCACTCGATAAGTTTAAACAAGTGAACTTAATGAGCCTACCTGTAGTAAATGCAGAAAACCATTTGGTCGGAACTTTAGCGTTATATGAAGTCGTAGAGTGGTTTAAAGGTGCAGCCGACCCAAGAAATTCTTGGCAGCATTATGTAAAACAAATCATGAGCCGTAGAGTGGTTACCGTACTGCCAACTCAACCTATTCAAGATTTGGCGCCATACTTTGTTGAAAAGTCTTTTAATTACATTCCTGTTGTTGAAGATCGTAAGCTTATAGGAATGATTAGCCGTGCAGATATGATTGCTGCATTACAGCAACAGTTAAAACGAAAGCTATAATTTTTAGAATAAAAAAAGCTACGGTTGATTAGGGGATGCAACCGTAGCGACCAAAGTTATGAATTAACGTACTTGTTCTTCATTTACTGTTCGGACGGATTGTCGATAGCCTTCAATATGTTCTGGCTGTTTTTTCGGAATCACTAACCATAAAACCAGATAAACTAAAATTCCTGGAAAGGCAGCACTCATAATTGAGATCAAAACAAAAATGACACGTAGTAAAGTTACGTTCCAACCAAAACGTTCAGCAATACCACCCATTACACCGGCGATCATGCTGTGTCGGTTCGAGCGATATAAACCAGAACTGGCCATCTAATTCTCCTTAAAGATAAAAGTTACAAGAAGCTATTGCTCTTGCTTAATAAAAATATGGAGACGAAATAACGGGTTTAAAGTCCTTTAAAAAGTAAAATAGTTAAAATATGTAAAGGATTGAAAGGAACGAAACCAACATCTACTAAAATGCACCCTTTCAGGGCTTAAGAGTTTAAAGCGGCAATCAGCTAATACTTGATTTGAAGTGTAAATAGAGCTGTTGCTGTTATCTGTGAATAATGTATATGTCTTTGAAGTGGTCTCGTTTTTCAGTTAAGCATGTGGTTGTAGTGGTTGCACTGTGCATGACACTGACTGCTTGCGATATAAACCATACCAATTCAAAAGATCACTCGACTACAAGTTCTAGTTCTAATCATGAAGAAAACTTAATAAAAAGTAGTACATCTATAAAAACATTGGATTATGTCGCTGGACGAACTTTCTTACCTGAAGATACCTCAGATCAAACCCAAAAATTAAACGCAGCCTCATTGCAATATGTAGGGCGATATCATACTCGTATTTCATGCGAGGATGCTTTTGCTGATTGTGAATCAGGCGAAGCAGAGTACATTTTAAATTTATTACCAAATGGGTCGGCTTATTGGAATGTTGTTCATTTTGGTCGTGTGGGAAGTAAAGACGGGGCGAAAAGTGCCGCTGTAAATCAATTATGTCCTACTCTAAATTGGAAAGTGGATGAAAAAGAGCGTGAGTTAACGATTCAATGTCCATTATCTAAAGTTAATTTTTATTTTAATATTGATTCAAATAAAAGATTGGTCACAAATTTAGAAAAATTACTTTATAGCGACTATGGAAAAAATCGTGAATTTTTAGAGCAAAACTATTTTGTTCCAAATCAGGCTTATGTTTTAACTAAAGAATAGATATCCGATAAATATACAAAAGAGCGCAATATTAAATTGCGCTCTTTTTATTTTATGACTTAAAAATCTTTAGTAGTCGAAGCTAAAGTGTTCAACTGGTAATGATGTTAGTGTGCGAGATGTAGTCACCATCGATTCTGCATGACCTTGAGCGCGTGGCAATAAACGGTCAAAGTAGAAATCAGCAACTTTGATTTTTGCTTTATAGAACTCAGCAGTTTCTTGGCCGTTACCTGCTTCTAATTTTTCAGAAGCAACCACAGCTTGTTGAGCCCAGAAATAAGCCATCATCACGTAGCCTGAGAACATCAAGAAATCTACAGAAGCAGAAGATACGATGTCGCGGTCTTTACGTGCAGCAAGCATGATACGAACTGTTAAAGTGTTCCACTGAGCACAAAGCTTAGTTAAGTCCCAAGCAAAACGACGTAAATATTTATTACGTGCATGTGCAGCACAGAATTTTAAGATTTCAGCAGTGTATTCACGAACTACTTTACCTTTTGAACTTAACAACACTTTACGACCAATTAAGTCGAGTGCTTGAACACCAGTTGTTCCTTCATACAAAGTCGCAATACGTGCATCACGTGCGATTTGCTCCATACCCCATTCTTTAATGTAGCCATGGCCACCGTAAACTTGCATACCGTGGTTAGCAGCTTCTAAACCAAGTTCAGTTAAGAAACCTTTTAAAATTGGTGTATAGAAACCAAGTTTATCATCGTAGTCTTCAAAAGCAGCTTGATCACCACGCGCTAAAGCATCTGTCATTTTGTCAGCGATTTGAGCAGCGTAGTAAATCATAGAGCGACCGCCTTCAGCGATTGCTTTTTGAGTTAACAGCATACGGCGTACGTCTGCATGGTGAATGATTGCATCAGCAACTTTATCTGGATCTTTTTTACCAGAAAGCGCACGCATTGACATACGATCTTTGGCATATGGTAATGCGCCTTGGAAAGATAACTCAGCGTGTGCAATACCTTGAACAGCAGTACCAATACGTGCTGTATTCATGAAGGTAAACATTGCATGTAGGCCTTTGTTCACTTCACCGATTAAATAACCAGTTGCATTATCAAAGTTGAGTACCGCAGTTGCAGATGCACGGATCCCCATTTTGTGTTCGATTGAACCACAAGCGACTGTATTACGCTCACCAACACCGCCATCAGCTGTAGGCATGAATTTTGGTACGATGAATAATGAGATACCGCGAGTACCAGCAGGTGCATCTGGAAGGCGTGCAAGTACGATGTGAATGATGTTTTCAGTTAAATCATGTTCACCAGCAGAAATGAAGATTTTTGTACCGGTGATTTTGTAACTACCGTCTGCTTGAGGTTCAGCTTTAGTTTTTACCTGTCCTAAGTCTGTACCACATTGAGGTTCGGTTAAGCACATTGTGCCGCTCCAAGTGCCTTCAACAAGCTTAGGCATGTATGTTTGTTTTTGCTCATCAGTACCGAATTGCAAAATAGTGTTCATACAACCAGAACTTAAACCTGGGTACATGGTAAATGACCAGTTTGCAGTACCCATCATCTCTGATTTAATCAGGTTTAAAGACATTGGAAGGCCTTGACCACCAAATTCTTCTGGGTAAGAAAGACCTTGCCAACCGCCCATTACGAATTGGTCATAAGCTTCTTTAAAGCCTTTAGGCGTAGTTACTTCGCCGTTGTCAAAATGGCAACCTTCTTCATCACCAGATTGGTTAAGTGGCGATAATACGTTTTCACAATAATCTGCCGCACCTTCAAGAATCATATCAACAGTATCTGGATCAGCATTTTCACCATTTGATAAAGTTTTATAGTGAGCAGGGTAATCTAGTACTTCATTCATTAAGAAGCGGATATCGTGTAGCGGAGCTTTATATGCTGGCATGGCTTTAATCCTAATTTTGAATCATTGTGGGATTATCTGTATCGATGATTTGATTATTCACTCGCATGATAAAAATACAATGTTAATCGCACCCGAAAGAAATGTCAGAAAAGCGAATTTTGTCGAAAATAAATACACCTGAAATTATAATTTCTGCTACATTCAGGACTTATACTTTTATGTGAAAAAACAACTAATTTTCTTATTTTTAGCAAGTTTTGTTAAAAAGATAAAGCGATAAGGTTTTAAAAAAGGTTATGCATTTAAAATATCTCAGTTTATGTTTATTTAGTTTGGGTTTGACCGCTTGTGCGCAGCATAACCTACGTCCATCGGTAGCATCTACTCAGTTAGATCAAAAAGTCATTCAGGGTATGAATGCAATATATGAATACCCAAGCTATGACTATCGTGGGCATTTTAAAGTTAATGTTGATCCAAATCAGTCAAAAAAAATAAATAATGTAGAAAAAACAGTGCAGCTAGATGCTGCAGTGCAAAAAAAAGTAGATCAATATTTACGTGAACAAAAAATTAATTTGAATAAAAAACAGAAGCAGGCACTGTATGCCGCAATTGCAAATGAGCAAGCGGACTCGGGCATTTCTGGTGAATCACGCTCAGAAAAAGTAAACGCCGTATTAATTAATTTATTAAATGATCTTCAATTTAGTTACGATGGTTCGGTTCATTATCGTCAAAAAATGGGGTCGTTAAATCTCACTGCAAGATATGAGAAACCAACCTTACTGGTACAGGCAAAATTGCCAATGGTACTTGATCTGAAGGATTATAAATTTTACGTTAATTATTTCGGATTAATGCCTTATCTGGTCAATAAAGATAATCAAAATAATTTGGCATATGTCGATTTTTCAAAGTATAAAAATCTGTTTACCAATGTCGATATGAAGAAATTCGTTGAATATGCGAAAGCTTCTGGCGCTGTATCTTATCGTTTGGCTGAATCACAAAATTTACAGCGTTTATCAGTTAGTGAAGCTGAGCGTAAAGCGGGGGTTGTAGAAAAAATTCGTTTAAAAGATACGGTTGAAGCGTTATTGCTACAATCGGAGCTCTATAGTCAGGTCAATGCTAAATATCTGCAAAAAAATGTTTTCGGTTTTGATGAAGAAAAGATTGCCGAAACTATAGCAACTGAATTAGCTGCTTCGGAAGCGAAGAGTAAAGAGGGTAATGCTGATGGGCAAAAAGTTTCTTCTGAAGATGCAGCCGCAGTTAGCCAGCAACTTTATTCACTTATTAATGCTCATTTTGGTAATGCCTTAGATTCTGAGCATGATGAAGACCGATCAAGTGCAGCTCAAGATGGGGCAGACGAAGAGGAAGCTTCTGATACGGCCCAAGCCGAACAAGCCGAAGATATTGCTGTAGCAGATGCTGAAGAAGTCACACAAGATGAAGAAGTGGCTTCACTTACAGAAGATCAGTGTGTTGAATTACAGTCTCAAAAAATTCCCGTTGCCTTAGGTGATATTAATTACTGTCAAATTTACGGTATTGATGTGCTTGATCGGAGTGCTGTAAATACCGAAAAAACTCAGATTAAAGCTCGTCAAGCTGCATTGAAACAAACTTTTGCTGCTTATGATCAAAGCCAGTTTGTTGATGATGAAGCATTCAAAGCTCTATGGAACAAGCATAAGGCAGAAATTGAACAAGCTTTACCAAAACAAAGAAATCCGGTTGCGATTGATGTCGGACTGGATGAAAAGGGCCGTTTAGTCAACGCGGATTATGATATTGCGTATACACCAGCTGAATTTAACCATCGCTTTAATATTAAAGCAGACATGCAAATCCTCAATTATGGTAAAGCGACCCCAATTAATCAGCAGCAGCTTAAACAGGCTAAATCAGTTGCAGAAGCAAGCAAAGGTTCTTTATTTGAAAACTTCATAAAAGGGTTTAGTGAAAAACTTGGGCAGAGTGATGTTTCTGAGCATCCAGTTGGCGCTCATAGCGATGTACAAGATTTAGATTCGAGTCTGGCGCTGTTGGCTAACCAAACTTATGATGCAACACATGCTTATGACAAGACGTATAAGGCTGTGTTTATTGCAAAATTGACTGCCGAAAAACCGTCATATATTCATTATTATTCAGTTCAACAGTTGCAAGAAATTGCCGAGGTCTATGCTTATTGGTTTTCTGAAGAGGAAACTTATAATCCTCAAGGTAAAGCTTTAGAACGTATTGAGGCGTTGCAGAAAAAACATCATCTTGAGCAAGAAGACCAATTTGATAATGACTTAGGCCGAGCTGTGGACCATATTGTGATCACAACCATACAAGGTAAAGCTGGGCGTGAAGCATGGCAAAAACTACAGAAACAATATAAGCAACCTGAACAGCTTTTCTCAAAACAGTATCAATTAGAGTTTGAAAAACAAAATGGTAGTGCTGATGAAGAAAAACACTTGTTGTCAGAAACAGCTGATATTTTAGGTAAAGTTTATGTCGCTGCTCGCAAACAGCAACTTACGGGAAAAACAATTCAGAATTTAAAACCTGAACATAATGAATTTATTGATTATGAGATTTTCCGAGATGTTTATAAGCAGATGGTTACAGCTAAAAAATAATAGATGAAATAAAAAAGAACCTACTTCGTGTAGGTTCTTTTTTTGATTTATAGAAAATCTTTTAATTCTGGCTTTACGCCATTCCAGATATAGAAGGCTTCAATGGCTTGGCCAACTAGCATGCCAAAACCTTCTGCATAAGGCACATTGCGTTGTTTCGCTTGATCAAGGAAGCTAGATGGCTTGCCATAGGCCATCTCATAGGCATATTTGAACTCTAAATTTTCTGGTAGTTGTAATGCATCACCAGACAGACTTGCAGAAGTTGCATTAATTACAATATCAAATTTCCCTTCTAGCTCATTTAGAGAAACTGCTTGTAATTGAGCTTGCGGAACTGATGCTTTTAGGTCATCTACAAGTTGTTCAGCACGAGCAAGAGTCCGGTTTGCAATCACAATCTTTTTAGCACCAGCCTGCACAAGCGGGTAAATAACACCGCGAGTTGCACCACCAGCCCCTAAAATTAAAATAGCTGTATTTTCTAAGTTCCAATCTAAAGCTTGAATTGCGGCAACTAAGCCTTGGCCATCTGTATTGTCACCATGCAATTTGCCATCTTCCATCCAAAGTGTATTTACAGCTTTGGCAATTTGAGCACGTTCAGTCAGCACATCACACAAAGCAAATGCCTGTTCTTTAAACGGCACGGTAACATTCATGCCACTCCCGCCATTTTCAAAGAAACTACGCATACTCGGCTCGAAACCATCAAGAGGGGCGAGACGTTTTTGGTAGTCTAGGTCAACACCTGTTTTTTGAGCGAAAGCATGATGCAATTCAGGAGAGCGTGATTGTTCGATGGGGTTGCCAATTACTGCAAACTGTTTGGTCATTCTTATATCCAAAATTTTAAAATGGCATGAGGCAGATAAAGTCTGTACTGAATTTTCAGCAGGCCTCACTATAAGCCAAATTTTAATAAGAAAAAATATTTGAATGAAACTCAGAAAATTGGAAATAAAAAAGGAGATTCTTTAGGGTGGAAGCCAAAGAATCTCCGAAAAGCAAAAAATTAAGCAACTTTTTCTTTTAGGTTTAACCAGTCACGAGGTTTTAAGTAATAGTCGGTTAAACGTTTCTCTGGTGAGTCTTCATCCCATTCTGGACGATACGACCAACCTGCAAGGTTAGGGAGGCTGACTAAAATAGACTCAATACGTCCACCTGTTTGTAAGCCAAACAATGTTCCGCGGTCATAGACTAAATTATATTCGACATAGCGACCACGACGGTACAGCTGGAACTCTCGTTGAGCTTCGGTATAAGGCTGTTCACGATGTTTTTCAAAAATTGGCAAAATGGCATTTAAATAACCATTACCTACAGCTTGAATATATTTAAAGCAGGTTTCGAAATCCCAGCAATTTAAATCATCAAAGAATAAACCACCGACACCACGCTGTTCATCTCTATGTTTTAGATAGAAATAGTCATCACACCATTTTTTATGTTCAGCGTAGACATTGTCACCAAAAGGCTGGCATAGGTCATATGCGGCTTGATGCCAGTCGATAACATCCTGTTCATCTGGATAGAACGGTGTTAAGTCAAAACCACCGCCAAACCACCAAATTGGATCTTGTCCTTCAGGCTCTGCAACGAATAAACGTACATTGGCATGGGAGGTTGGAATGTTTGGGTTTTTAGGGTGAATGACTAATGACACACCAAGCGCTTGTGCTTTAGCACCAGCAATTTGAGGATGTCTTTCTGTAGCAGAAGCGGGCAGTTTATTAATGTTGATGTGAGAAAACATCACACCACCTTTTTCAATCACGGTGCCATGTTGTAAAACTCGTGAACGACCACCACCACCTTCTGGACGTTCCCAATCATCAATAATGAATTCACCCGTACCACCGCCAGCTTTTTCTTGTTGTTCTAAACCAGCACAAATACGGGCTTGTAAATCGAGGAGAAATTCGCGGACACGTTGAATATCTGTTGAAGTCGGATGTTGCATAGTGACCCTCAAAGATGATTGAGATAGGAGATAGATACATCAAAACACAAAACCATAAAAAAAGTAAGGGATTTTTAAGAAATGTCTTAAAAATCCCTTCCAATTATTTTTAAGTTTATAATTTTGTTTTAGAAATCATCTTTTTGATAAAGGTGATCCATGCGTTCACGTTTAGTTTTTAAATATTGTTCATTAAAAGGATTACGTCCAACCGTTAAAGGAACACGACCAACCACATTAATACCTTGATCCTTGAGTGCCTGAATTTTCAAAGGATTGTTAGTAATTAACTTAACTTCTTTTACTTTTAAGTGATCGAGCATAATGCTACACATGTCATAACGGCGCGCATCAGCTGGCAAATTTAAAAGTAAATTTGCATCTACCGTGTCATGACCTTGATCTTGTAAGGCATACGCACGAATTTTATTCGTAAGCCCAATACCACGGCCTTCTTGGCGTAAATATAAAATAACGCCTTGACCTGCTTCGTTAATGAGCTTTTGAGTTGCCTGTAATTGAGGGCCGCAGTCACATTTTAATGACGCAAAAGCATCACCTGTTAAGCATTCTGAATGAACACGTACTAAAACAGGGCCTGTGGGTGGATTTTCTAACCCTTTAGACAGTGCCACATGTTCTTCACCTGATACTGGATCTTGAAACACAGAAATATTGAATTCACCAAAAGCAGTCGGGAGTTTTGATGTTGCAATGAACTCTATAGGCACAGATTAACTCATCTTTTAACCGAAAACGGTTTAAAGTATAGCGTAATGCTGGGAGATTGGTCGAATTGTCATAATCATTTTGAGCACTAAGGTTTTCTTTTTTGTATAAAGAAGACGATAATAGTTGATAAATAGTCAGATTATTCAGGATAATCTGCCAACCATACCCATACTGTATGAGAGACTGCTTTGCATGACCTCGTTCGCAAATGTGGCTGATTGAAGGTGACTTCATTCGATTGTATGATCGACCCATTTTGACCCAGCTTAGGATTTGCCAGGCTTATAAAGGCTTTGCCACATATGTTGTATACCGAAATTCCAACTCAACGCCCTGTTACGCCATTGTTAGATGCAATTGATCATCCTCAACAATTACGTCAGCTCGAGCATAGCCAATTGGTTCAAGTGGCTGATGAGTTGCGTCAATATATTTTATATGCAGCAGGCCAGAGTGGTGGCCATTTCGGTGCTAACCTCGGCGTGGTTGAGCTGACGGTTGCGCTGCATTATTGCTTTAATACTCCAAATGACCGATTAGTTTGGGATGTAGGACATCAGGCGTACCCCCATAAAGTCTTGACTGGTCGCCGTGAGCAAATGACAACAATCCGTGCTAAAAACGGTTTAGCAGCATTTCCAGCTAGAGAAGAATCAGTTTTTGATACTTTTGGTGTAGGACATTCATCAACTGCAATTTCAGCAGGTTTGGGAATGTCTTTAGCACGTCGCTATCAAAATGACCCATGTGAAGTCGTTTGTATTGTGGGTGATGGCGCAATGACAGCAGGTATGGCATTTGAAGCCATGAACGATGCTGTGGCACACGATGCCGATTTAATTGTTGTACTTAATGACAATGACATGTCGATTTCTTGCAGTACAGGTGGTTTTGCTAAGCATTTAGCTGCAATTTGGGAAAAAGGCCATTTAGTTAATGTCGATGAACATGGTGAGGCGTATGTACAGCCACATCCGAAATGGACGTACAACTCTCGTTTACATCAATCGGCAACAGATGCGGCCGATAATTTATTTAAAGCGATTGGTTTCGATTACTTTGGTCCTTTCGATGGACATGATGTAAATCAACTCGTTCAAGTATTTAACGCATTAAAGAAACGTAAAGGTCCACGCTTAGTCCACGTTTACACTAAAAAAGGTAAAGGTTTTACTCCGGCAGAAGCTGACCCAATTACCTATCATGCAATTAGCAAAATTAATACGGCTTCAGCGGGTAAAACACCACCAAAATATTCAGATGTATTTGGTCAATGGTTGTGTGACGAAGCTGCACAAGATGAGCGTTTATTAGCGATTACCCCAGCCATGTGCGAAGGCTCGGGCATGGTTAAGTTTGCTAAAGAATTTCCAAAACGTTTCTTCGATGTTGCAATTGCTGAACAGCATGCAGTAACACTTGCAGCAGGCATGGCTTGTGAAGGTTTAAAACCTGTTGTTGCGATCTATTCAACATTCTTGCAGCGTGGTTACGACCAACTTATTCATGATGTTGCATTACAAAATCTTGATGTAACTTTCGGCATTGACCGTGCTGGTTTGGTGGGTGAGGATGGACCAACTCACGCAGGTGCATATGATTATGCATATATGCGTACAGTACCAAACATAGTCATCATGGCGCCAAAAGATGAAAATGAATGCCGTCAAATGCTACATACTGCCTATGCCTATAATGGTCCAGCGGCAGTACGTTACCCACGTGGTGCTGGAGTAGGCGTTGAAATTCAGCAAGAGCTAACTGCTATTGAATTAGGTAAAGCTGAAGTAGTTGCTGAAATTAAACCTGCTTGTGATGAGCAGATTACAATTTTAGCGTTTGGTAGCCGCGTTATGGTTGCCATAGAAGCTGCTGAGCAGTTTGCACAGAAACACGATGTCGGCGTACGTGTTGTAAATATGCGTTTTGTGAAACCACTTGATGAAAAAATTATTCGTGATTTGGCTGAACATACACAATTATTTGTAACTGTTGAAGAACACGCAATTATGGGTGGCGCAGGCAGTGCAGTAAATGAGTTCATGGCACAAGAACAAATTGTTAAACCTATCATTAATTTAGGTCTGCCAGATTTGTTCTTACAACAGGCATCACATGGTCAAATGCTACAAGATTGTGGGTTAGATGCTAAAGGTATTTTAAACTCAATTGAGCGAGCTTGGCTTAAGCTAAATCAGGTGGTTTAAGCCTTTAATAAAATTTTTGAAACATTTTTTCCCCTAAAGCGCATTCATTTGCTAAAATGTATGCGCTTTTATGCATTATTCTTTGTCAAAATCTTCAAATTTGTATTGTAGTGGGTGTTCAATGGAACCTATGGTGGTTATGGCTGCGCGTGCGGCTCAAACAGTTGGTCAAGAGCTTTTAAAAGCGCATCAAAATCGTCATAAACTCGATTTGCAAGTTGAAGAGAAAGGCATTGATGGCCCAGTAACACGTGTAGATCGTTATTTGGAACAATTGACGATTGATACATTACGTAAAAGTTATAAAAACCATAGCTTCTTAGGTGAAGAGTTCGGTTTGCAAGAAGGCAAAGGCCACGATGCAGACTGGTGCTGGGTAATCGACCCGCTTGATGGCACACAAAACTTTATTAATGGTTTCCCTCATTTCTGTATCTCTATTGCAGTTCAGCATAAAGGCGTTACTCAGCACGGCGTAATCTACGACCCAGTACGTGACGAATTATTCTCTGCAAGTCGCGGTCGCGGTGCGGTTATGAACCAACGCCGTATTCGTGTAAATGTAAAAGATACTTTAGAAAATACATTCTTGGCAGTGGGCCATCCTTACCGTGCTAAACGTGCTGGTGAGATCGTATCTTATGCAGAACAACACTTTGCTTCATTATTAGCGGTTACTCAAGCAGGCGCACAAATTCGTCGTGGTGGTTCAGCTGCCCTAGATTTAGCATATGTTGCTGCTGGTCGTTTTGATGGTTTCTTTGAGCTTGGTTTAAAACCATGGGATATCGCTGCTGGTGAGCTTATTATTAAAGAAGCAGGCGGTGTAGTGGTTGATGCACGCGGTGGTAATGAATCTCTTGAAAATGGTCAAGTGCTTGCAAGTTCACTAAAAATGCTAAAACCTTTAATGCAAACTGTAGTTCCAGCTTGGGCTCAAGCCGCAAAATAATTTAATTATTTATAAATAAAACCCTCTATTATCAGAGGGTTTTATTTTTTTAGCCATGGGTAAATGTTACTGAGTTCAATAAATATGAAGAAAGTTGATTAAAACACATGACTTTTGATTTCTTTCTGCTATAATCCGCCCACGCACTTAAATTTCCGTTCATTACCTGAACATTCTGTTCTATTCATTGTAAGCGCACGCTGTCCATAGAGAGGACCATTTCTTGCGCCCCGATCGCTCAGCGATTCTTCAGGTTCGGCCGTAATCAAGCGTGCGTTTAGTCCACATCGTCGTTACTCGGATTGCTGCTGAAAAAACGTTTCAGCTAACTTTGCTTTGCCGCTTTGTGCCGATGTCTATTTTGTATTTATTAAAAATGGAGCACCCACTAGGGTGAAACTCTCTATGAGCAAAACTTTTGCCGAATTTTCTTTGCATGAAACCTTACAACAAGCGCTTGAAGGTTTAGGTTTTACTACCCCGACTCCTGTGCAAGAACAATCTATTCCTGCAGCTTTAGAAGGAAAAGACCTTCTAGTATCTAGCCAGACTGGTTCTGGTAAAACTGCGGCATTTTTATTACCGACATTACATAATTTAGCTGGTCAAGAAACTTTTGTTCCGTTCAAAGAACGTATGAAAGCTGTGACCCAACCTAATATTTTAGTTTTATGCCCAACACGTGAATTGGCTCAACAAGTTAGCCAAGATGCGATTGCTTTCGTACGTCACATGAAAGGTGTTCGTATTGCTGCAATCATGGGTGGTATGCCTTTTGGTAAGCAAATCCAACAACTTAAAGGCGCGCAAGTTATTGTTGCGACTCCAGGTCGTTTATTAGATTTAGTAAACCGTCGTCAATTAAAGTTAGATAAAGTTGAAGCTTTAATCGTTGACGAAGCTGACCGTATGTTAGACCTCGGCTTCTCTGAAGATTTAGAAGCAATCAGCGATTTAGCTGGTAACCGTCGTCAAACATTAATGTTCTCTGCAACTTTCGCTGACCGTATTATTCGTCTTGCTGAGCGCATGATGAATGAACCTGAGCGTATTGCTATTGAAACAGGTCACAGTACAAACACTGACATCACCCAAACTTTACACTGGACAGATGGTTTCGAACACAAGAAGAAACTTCTGACTCACTGGTTGGCTGATGAAACTCTTGATCAAGCGGTTGTATTCGCGAGCACTCAAGAAGATACAGATATGTTGGCTGAAGAACTTGCAGAAGCAGGTCATTCTGTAGTTGCACTTCACGGTGCAATGCCACAAACAGTTCGTAACCGTCGTTTACGTAGTATTCGTGAAGGCCGTGCAAAAATCTTGGTAGCGACAGATGTTGCTGCACGTGGTCTTGATGTACCGACAATTTCTCACGTAATTAACTTCGGTTTACCAATGAAACATGAAGACTATGTACACCGTATTGGTCGTACAGGTCGTGCTGGTCGTACAGGTCAAGCAATTACTTTAGCGACTTATCGTGAACGCGGTAAAATCCGTGCGCTTGAAGACTATTTAGATGCACGTTTAAGTGTTTCTGAAATTGAAGGCTTAGAGCCATCTCCACCTCCTGCTCGTTCAGGTCGTGATGGCGGTGGTCGTGGTCGTGGCGGCAACGGTGGTCGTGATGGTCGTCGTGGTGGCGGTTTTGGCGGTGGTCGTCGTTTTGAAGGCGAAAGCAACTTCAAACGCCGTGAAGGTGGTCGTGATGACCGTCCACGTCGTAGCTTTGATGACAAACCACGTGGTGAACGTCCATCATTTGGTGGCGAAGATCGTCCACGTCGCGAGTTCAATTCAGATCGCCCACGCCGTGAAGGTGGTTTTGAAGATCGTCCACGTCGTGAGTTCAACTCAGATCGTCCGCGTCGCGAAGGTGGTTTCAACGATAAACCGCGTTTTGACTCAAATGATGACAACCGTGGTAACCGTGTAGATTACAAACCACGTCGTGAAAATGGTTTTGGTGACCGTCCAAAACGTACTTTCGGTGGTGAAGATCGTCCGCGTCGTAGCTTTGATGACAAACCACGTGGTGAACGTCCATCATTTGGTGGCGAAGATCGTCCACGTCGTGAGTTCAACTCAGATCGTCCACGCCGCGAAGGTGGCTTTAACGATAAACCGCGTCGTAGCTTTGATGATAAACCACGTGGGGAGCGTCCAGCGTTTGGTGGCGAAGATCGTCCAAAACGTAGCTTCGGTGGTGAAGATCGTCCGCGTCGTAGCTTTGATGACAAACCGCGTCGTAAATTCGACCGTTAATCAATAGTTTGTTTAAAGAAAGGCCGGTAGAAATACTGGCCTTTCTTATTTTTCAGTTTTGTTATAAAATAACAAAGTGTGAATTAGTTCAATTTTTTATTAAATAATGAGTAGAAGTAAACGAAAAGAAACAATAATGGCACAGTTGAAGAACTTATTAGTTCAGCACGGCTTGCCTTATCTTTTTATTGCACTTGTTTTGTGTAATGGGGTTTATTTTGCCTATGCTTTTATAACTGGAAGTTCTATTGAGCAGTTTCAAATTTCTGAATTAACCTCTTTTTACGAACATACCTCTTCTATTTCTACCAACTAAGTTAGCTTTGCTTTTGTCAAAATAACAACAAGTTTGCCAATTTTCAGTGTTATAGTATGCGTGCATAAAAGTGCAGGAACGATTGCCATTATGAATAATAAAACTCCTCTCTCGACTCAACCACTTATTGAAGTGAAAAATTTGAGTTTTAATCGAGGGGAACGCGTCATTTATGACAATATTAGTTTAAATATACGTCGTGGCCAGATTACGGCTATTATGGGACCTTCTGGTACAGGTAAAACAACATTATTGCGTCTGATCGGTGGACAGTTAGTTCCTGATCAGGGCGAAGTTTTGCTCGACGGTAAAGATATTGCAAAAATGTCTCGTCAGGAACTTTTTTCAGCCCGTGCACGTATGGGAATGTTATTTCAGAGCGGTGCTTTATTTACGGATATGTCTGTCTATGAAAATGTAGCATTCCCAATTCGAGCACATACCAAACTTCCTGAAAATCTAATTGCTGAACTGGTTGCATTAAAACTTGAATCAGTAGGCTTACGTGGTTCTGAACAATTAATGCCTACAGAACTCTCAGGTGGTATGAACCGTCGTGTCGCTTTGGCACGTGCGATCGCGCTTGACCCCGATTTAATCATGTACGATGAACCGTTTGCAGGGCAAGACCCTATTGTAAAAGGTGTTTTGACACGTTTAATCCGTTCATTGCGAGAAGCTTTAGATTTAACCACAATTATTGTTTCGCATGACGTTCCCGAAACCCTTTCTATTGCTGACTACATTTATGTTGTAGCAGAAGGAAAAATTCAGGGGGAAGGAACACCAGAAGAATTACAGGCATATGCTTCTCCATTTGTGCGCCAATTCTTAACAGGTTCGGCAGAAGGACCAGTTGAATACCAATTTAGTCATCAAGCCTATTTAGATAACGAGGTTCGTCCATGAATACGATTGCCTGGTTAGGTAGACTCGTTATTGAGCGGATTCGAGGGATTGGTGTTGCGGCACTAATGCTCTTACAAATTGTTTTTTCTTTTCCTTCATCTGGTGGTTTTGGACGATTTATTTACCAAATGCATCGGGTAGGGGTGATGTCTTTGTTAATTATCACTGTGTCGGGCCTATTTATTGGTTTGGTACTGGGTTTACAAGGATACTCAATTTTAGTGAACGTCGGCAGTGAATCAATGCTAGGCACAATGGTGTCTTTAACATTGCTGCGTGAATTGGCACCTGTGGTTGCTGCCTTATTATTTGCTGGCCGAGCAGGTTCTGCATTAACAGCAGAAATTGGTTCAATGAAGCAAAGTGAACAACTTGCCAGCATGGAAATGATCGGCGTTGACCCATTAAAACAAATCGTATCACCGCGTCTTTGGGCGGGAGTGGTCAGTTTACCGATGCTAACTGTCATTTTTGCTGCGATTGGTATTGTGGGCGGTAAAATGGTAGGTGTCGATTTTCTTGGCGTCGATGAAGGCTCATTCTGGAGCGGAATGCAAAACAATGTGCAATTTGGGCATGATGTCGTAAATGGCATTATCAAAAGTATTGTGTTTGCTTTGTTATGTACATGGATTGCGGTATATCAAGGATATGCGTGTGATCCGACTCCAGAAGGAATCGCAACTGCAATGACAAGAACAGTTGTATATTCTTCATTATGTGTTTTAGGTTTTGATTTCGTGTTGACTGCGGTCATGTTCGGAGGGATTTAATGAAATCACGTAGTAGTGAGCTGGCCGTAGGTATCTTTGTTATTATCTTCGGTATTGCCTTGTTCTTTTTAGCCATGAAAGTTAGTGGCCTTGTAGGTACTAATTTAAATGATAGTTATACCATGAAGGCTCAGTTTGATAACGTCAATGGTTTAAAGCCTCGTGCTAAAGTAACGATGAGCGGTGTCACAATTGGTCGTGTTGATTCAATTACCCTTGATCCAGTTACGCGTTTGGCTACGGTAACCTTTGGTTTAGATGGAAAATTGACAAGTTTTAATGCTGAGCAGCTAAAAGAAGTTCAAAAAAATGCTTTAGATGAACTACGTTATAGTTCTGATTATACGCAGGCTTCTCCAGAGCAACAAAAAGCAATGGAACAGCAACTGATCAGTAACATGTCCTCCATCACCAGTATTGATGAAGATGCTTATATAATGGTTGCAACCAATGGTTTGTTGGGTGAGAAATATTTGAAAGTCGTTCCAGGTGGTGGTTTAAACTATCTTAAACGTGGCGATACAATTTCAAATACCCAAGGAACCATGGATCTAGAAGATTTAATTAGTAAATTTATTACTGGTGGTGGCGCAGGTAAAGTTGCCGCTGGTTCATCCTCAGCAGAAGAAAAAGCTCCTGCAAGTACCGACAGCAGTGCACAGCCGTCATTTGTTGAGTAAGAGTTTATTTGAAGGAGTGGTTCCAGGTGAATACGTTGTTTAAACAAACCCTGACAGCAAGTCTTTTGTCTACTATGATTGCAGGTACAGCTTTTGCTGCACCTTCAGAAGCACCACCTGATTTTATCAAGCGTGTTGCTGATGGCTTGATCGCTCGTTTAAAAGCAGATCATGCTAAGTTGCAGAACAATCCTGCTTTAGTAAAATCAATTGTACGTCAGAACTTAGACCCATATGTTGATTCACAAGCGTTCACTCGTATTGTGATGGGTACTTATGCGACGAATCAGTATAGTACAGCTGCACAGCGTGCTCAGTTTGAAACAAACTTCCGTAATACATTAATTGAAAATTACGGTAGCGCATTTGCTAAATATACAAATCAAAGCTATACCATGCGTCCTTACAAGGCAACTGCGGGTAAGAACCCTGTAGTGACATTGGACTTTAATCACAATGGTGAAAAAATTCCTGTTTCTTTCCAGTTAGCTGACAAAGGTACTCAATGGAAAATCCGTAATATCAATGTCTCTGGTATTGATCTAGGATTACAGTTCCGTAATCAGTTTGCTGCAACAGTGAAACGCAATGGCGGTGATTTAAATAAAGCAATTGCTACGTTCCAACCTGATGCAGACGCGGCTGTTAATCAAAACAAAAAGAAATAAGTAGGTGACGTGTGGTTCAGTATCTCAACCAACAATTGGTTGTTTCGGGAAAAATAGATTTTGAAAATGCGGAACAACAGTATCAAGCCGGTTTAGCTATCATAAAGAAGCAGCAAAGCTTCCCTCTAGTGGTAGATTTAACTGAGCTTGAGCATGGTAGTACCTTGGCCTTGGCTGTTTTAGTTCAATGGTTACGAGAGACTCCCAAAAATACTGGTTTGCATTTTAAAAATGTCCCTGAAAAAATGCTGAAGATCATTCAAGCCTGTCATTTGCAGGACGACCTGCAAATGATCTGATGTTTTAGATGTAAAAAAGCACCTATATTGAGGTGCTTTTTTATGCTCGAAATTAGCATTTTATTACAAAGCTTAGATCCATTTTTTCCAGCGGAAATAAATGATCGGCCCAATAAAGAAACCCATAATAATGAGTAAAACAACGAAGAAACTGGTCGTACCATGTGCAAAAGGTAATACATCAGTGTTCATGCCGTAAATACTGGCGATAAGCATCGGAGGAGCTAACATGCTTGGTAAAATCGAGAATCGACGAATCGTGTCATTCTGTTCGGTGTTAATGAATCCGGACGTGGTATCAAGTAAGAATCGTACTTTTTGGAATAAGAAAGCATCATGTTCTACCAGTGAACGCACATCTTCACTGAGCTCTCGAATGTCAGCATCATATATATGACTGCCTAATGCTCGCGGACGCGATAAAAAAGTAAGTACTCGTCGTAAATCAATGAGACAAAGCTGTGCTTTTCCTAGCATATCTTCTTGTTGAGCTAGGCGCGTAATCATGTCATCGAGATCTAGAATTTTTTCACGTTGGTGGTTATTAAGAACCTCTGTGGAGTATTTTTCTAAATCTTTGTGGATATCTTCTAAGATATCCGCAAGCTCATCGAGTTTTGCTTCAAGAAGGCCTAATAAAATCCACGTTGGATCTTTATAGTCCATGTCATAGTCATTTCGACGAGCACGGGCACGAAAGGCACGAAACGCAACTAGTTTTTCTCCACGCATCGTAAAGAGGCGGTCTTTATGTAAAATAAAAGCTACGGTTTGCACCATGGCAAGCATATGTGATGACTCTTCAGCGTCGCCATCCACCTGATAATTTTTATTTTTCGTTAAAAAATAAGTACTGATGTGCAAAATACCGTCATCATCACGGTAAAATCGTGCAGAAGATGAAATGTCTTCAAGCGACTTTAGTGTTGGTAAATTTTGGTCATAGGCATCTAATACCCATTGTTGTTCTTCTTGCGAGGGTGCAATAAGATCAAGCCAGACTAATTCGGGATGTAGATCAAATCCACCATTGATGGTGGCATCTTCCAGACTTCCGCGTTCTGTGGCATAAAAGGCTTCAAGCATGTGTCTTTTTTCCTCACGCAGTCTGATGGAAATGGATGGGTGTATTTTAGACAAGGATTTGCCGAAAAACACTTGCCAATACGCTATTTTGCAAAAAAAAACTCTATCGATAGTTTAGTTTGTCAGCATGACAGTTCAATAAAACGGTTTTTTACACTATGAAATCAATTTGTATTTTCTGTGGTTCATCTCTTGGTTCAAACCCAATTTTCCAAAAAATTGCCCAAGCTACAGGCGAGGCTATTGCAAAACAAGGGAAGACCTTGGTTTATGGTGGTGGTCGCTCAGGCCTAATGGGTGTGGTGGCCGATAGCGCCTTACAAGCAGGTGGACAAGTCATTGGCGTGATCCCTCGTGCTTTAGTTGATCGTGAGTTAGCTCATCCAAGCCTAACCAGATTATATGTGGTTGAAAATATGCATGAGCGTAAAACCAAGATGGCGGATCTTTCAGATGGCTTTATTGCTTTGCCGGGTGGCGCTGGTACATTGGAAGAAATCTTTGAACAATGGACGTGGGCGCAATTAGGTATTCATCAAAAGCCATGTGCTTTCTTAAATGTAGCGGGCTTTTATGAAGATTTACTTAAAATGATTCAAGGAACAGTGGATAATGGATTCAGCCAAGCACGGTTCGTTGATAAATTGATCGCATCAGATAAAATTGAAGATATTCTTCAACAATTTGAGCAATATCAGGCTCCTGCTCCAAAATGGACAAATGCAGATGTCCAACCATAAACGAGGTTAAATAGGTGAAAACAATTACGGTCGCTGCCGCAGTGATCTTAAATGAGCAAAATCAGTTGTTGCTTGTAAGAAAGCGTAATACACACGCTTTTATGCAAGTAGGTGGCAAGCTGGAACCTAATGAGGCACCAGAGATCACCATGCAACGCGAAATTTTAGAAGAAGTCGGAAGCTCTTGTGTGATTGAGCAATTTATTGGTTATTTCGAAACAGCAGCTGCCAATGAGCCAGATCATATTTTGGTGAGTCATTTATATCTAGTTCAGCTCGACCAAGCACCTAAAATTGCAGCCGAAATTGCAGAAATGAAGTGGATAGATTTAAATGATTCTGAAACTCCACTTGCACCATTGACTCGAGAAATTGTCATTCCTTGGTGTGAAGAGTATTTATCTATACTGCAATAGCTTAACTCTTCGGCGTTGCTGCTAGGCACGCCGTATGAATGGATGTGCAGCCTAATTGTTTAAGTGCTTGACTGAGCGCATTTACAGAGCTTCCCGTGGTTATCACGTCATCAATAATGAGAACACGGCGATAACGTCGTTTCTCTTGATGATGGGGTAAAAATTGTTGTTCGATATTTTCAAAGCGTTCTAGTCGAGAAAGTCCTTTTTGAGCGTGTTCATTTAAGCGTTGAATTGGTTGCCAAACAGGTATTTTTAAGTGTTTGCTTAAGATATTGGCAAGTAGCAAAGACTGATTGAAACCACGTTCAATTAAACGTTGATTGGAAATAGGCATGGGTACGATCGCTTGTACCTTGGGAAATTTTAATTGTTTTAAAATTTCACCTAATAAGATCTGATAATGTAATTTTTGTTCATATTTAAACTGCTGAATGATCCGGTTAATTGGATAAGCATAATTACAGGCCACAAGAACAGATTGATTATTACGTTGAATCGTTTGTTTAAGCCAAGGTAGCTGTTCCCAACAGTCTTTACAGAGCGATGATTTTTCTCGCATGCCTAACTCGCACAATGAGCAAGGTGAAAATAACTGAATAAGAGGTTGAAAGTTTAAAAAATTAAACATACGCGTAGCGAGGCGCCTCAGGAAGCCAACGTTTTAATAGAGCATCTGCCTGTTCTGGATAATCTTTTAAAACTTGCTGTGCTACATAGTGAGCCTGACTCAGTAGGTGATCATCTCGCTCTAAACGAGCAACCCTAAATCCCATATCCCCAGTTTGTTTAGTCCCTAGTAATTCGCCCGGTCCACGTAATTCCAGATCTTTTTCCGCAATCACAAAGCCATCATTACTTTCTCTTAAAATAGAAAGTCTTTCTTGTCCATTTTGAGAGAGAGGCGTTTTATATAAAAGTACGCAAAAACTGGCTTGAGCACCTCGACCTACGCGGCCACGTAATTGGTGTAGCTGAGAAAGCCCTAAACGCTCGGCATTTTCAATCACCATAATGGAAGAGTTAGGAACGTCTACTCCAACTTCAATCACTGTTGTTGCGATAAGAAGCTGTAATTCATTATTTTTAAATGCTTGCATGACGGCTTGCTTTTCATCGGCTTTCATTTTGCCATGCACCAAACCAATATTGAGTTCAGGAAAACGTTCTTTCATCTCTTGGTAAGTTGCTTCTGCTGCTTGAGCATCTAAAGTCTCAGACTGTTCAACTAATGTGCATACCCAATAGGCCTGTTTCCCATCTCTACAATTCGAAGCAATTCGTTGCAGTACTTCCTCACGACGATCAAGTGGAATCGTAACGGTTTGAATGGGTGTACGGCCCGGTGGCAACTCATCAATTATGGATGTGTCTAAATCGCCATACGCACTCATTGCCAGTGTTCTCGGAATCGGAGTAGCTGTCATCACGAGTTGATGTGGGGTGAATTGCTCAGCACCTTTATTACGTAAAGCTAAACGTTGATCTACACCAAAACGATGTTGTTCATCAATAATCACTAATCCTAATTTGGCAAACCCGACGTTATCTTGAAATAGGGCATGTGTACCAACAATAAGTTCCGCATGGCCTTCTTTAATTTGCTGCTCTGCTTGAGCACGCGCTTTACCTTTTTGTTTGCCAGATAACCATGCCACGGTTACACCTAATGGTTCAAACCAACGTTTAAAGTTTAAATAATGCTGTTCTGCAAGAATTTCAGTCGGAGCCATTAATGCAACCTGCCAATCTGCTTCTAAAGCATGGCAAGCGGCTACAGCGGCAACCAAGGTCTTTCCAGCACCTACATCGCCTTGTACTAGGCGTAGCATAGGTTGGTGTTGTTTTAAGTCATTTAAAATTTCTTTAGATACACGTTTTTGTGCATTGGTCATTTGAAATGGTAAAGCTTCTAATAGTTTTTTAGCTAATGCTTTACTGCTTGAAAATGCAGGTGATGCAATTTGGCGAATATAAGCACGGCGATTAAGTAAACTAATTTGGTGTGCAACCAACTCTTCAAAAATAAGCCTTTGCTGTGCAGGGTGCGAGCCTTGAGCCAATTGCAGCATGTTGGCATCCACAGGAGGCTCATGAATGTAATACAAAGCCTCTTTAAGCGCATAGCCATTGGTATATTGTTTTGGGAGTAGCTCTGGTAAGGCGTCACTATGATGCTTTAAAGCTTGTTTAACGTATTCACGTAATTTAGGTTGAGTTAACCCATCCGTACTTGGATAAATTGCTGTAAGCTGAGTTTTTGGTAGAGGTGTATGTTCATGAATGAGCTGAATTTCAGGATGATACATCTCAAGGCCGCGAGCACCTACACGGACTTCACCAAAAATGCGTAAGCGATGACCGGGTTTTATTTTATCAGTCAGGTTCTTATAAATATGATAAAAGCGTAAGGTGACTTTACCGAATTCATCTTGCACCAAGGCTGCCATAGATTTTCTTTTTCCTGGGGGGAAATCAATTGATTTGACTTCTCCTTCGAGTAAATAGCTCCGCCCAACCACAAGTTGATTCATTGGAATAATCGTACTGCGGTCTTCATAATCACGTGGCAGATGAAACAGTAAATCATCTGTGGTAAAAATATTTAGTTTTTCGAGCAGGGCTGCTGAAGCCGATCCAACGCCTTGTAACTGATGGACTGAAGTCATGTCCCCTCAACGAGTTTTCTATGCATATATTATTTATCGGTTATGGTAAAACATCTCAGCGTGTTGCTAAACAACTATTTGAGAAAGAACATCAAATTACCACAATCAGCCGTAGTGTAAAAACGGATAGTTACGCAACACATCTTGTTCAGGATATTTTTACGCTCGATTTAAGTAAAATTGAACCTGTAGATGTCGTATATATTTTACTTTCTCCAAATGAGAGTACGGTTGAGGGCTATCAGCAAACTTATGTTGATAGTATTGAACCGATTCGAGAAGCATTAAAAATACATCCAGTAAAAAAAATAATCATTGTCTCTTCTACGCGGGTATATGGTGAAAATGAAGGGGAGATTATTGATGATTTTAGTGAAATTCATCCAAATGATGCACAAGGCCATATATTGCGCAATATGGAACTACTTTGGCAAAAGTACTATCCAACTCAATCTGTAATTATTCGCCCTACAGGTATTTATGGAACTTCCATTGCCCGTTTAAAGAAAATGGCTGAAAATCATCAAAGCTATCCAAATATACATTATAGCAATCGAATACATATTGATGATTTAGCAAGATTTTTGGCTTTTATGGCTGATTACGAAAGTCATCAAGCAAGCTATATTGTGACTAATAATCAACCATTGCCTTTGCATGAAGTTATAGTGTGGTTTCAAAAACAATTGGGATTGCCAGAATTAACTTTAGAATCAAACCAAATTTCAGGTAAAAGAATTTATGCAAAACATTTATCTACAATAGGTTTTCAGTTAGAACATCCGATTTGCTTTAATGACTATTTATTATGTTTAAATGTTCATAGCACTAAATGAAATTTTGATTAAACTTTAAATAAGAACATAAATACCTGATGAGGCAGTCAAATTGCCGATAAAGATAAAAAGGTTGAAAGTGAAAAAAATTTGTTTAGCTCTTATCTTGAGCATAACAGCTGTTGCGAGTTGGGCTGAGGATCAGGTGTGGTGTGCCTATGATCCTATCGGGTCCCAAGGGGATATTACTCGCCGTTTAAATGACATTCGGCTATATGCCCAGCAATATCAAGTCAAATTTAAAGTGGTTACCTATCAAAAAGAACAGCAGGCTATACAAGCTTTTGATGATGGGAAATGTTCAGGTTTAGCTGCATCCAATTTCAATACTTATCGTTATAACCAGTTTATGGGAAGTACCGCGGGTATAGGGCTTATTCCTAATAACCGTACGGCCAAAAGCTTTTTGCAGCTTTTAAATCATCCTACAATCGAGAAAAGGTTAGTTTCTAAGAATTATGAAGCTATAGGAATGATTCCAATTGGAACTGCTTACATGGTTCTAAAAAATAAGAACCTCTCTAGAGTCGCTCAATTAAGAAATCAGCGTATTGGGGTGTTACCTAACAATCCACCACAACAAGCACTGGTACGAAGTGTAGGTGCTCAGCCAGTTTATGTCGATTTATCTAACGCGATTGCGCAGTTTAAGCAAAATAAAATCGATATTATTGCTGCCCCAGTGTATGGATTATTGCCGTATAACTTACAAAAAGAATTTGGACCAGATACTCAAGTCATTAATTTTCCTTTGGCATATTTCGGTGTCAACTTAATTATTAAGCAGCAAGCTTATCCTGCTAATTTTGGCCGGAAAATTCGAGGATGGTTCGTTCAAAATAGCCAATTACTGACGAATCGTGCGACACAATGGGAAAATCATTTACCTGCTTATTATTGGGTAGATGTCTCTTTTTATGAGAAGCAAAGTTATGACGTAATGGTTGCCAAAATACGTAATCAGTATGTTGTTTCAGGTTATTACGATGCTTATTTTGTTCAGCTTATGAAGCGCTTACGTTGTATGGACGATCCACGTTATTTTGAATGTCCAATTCGCTAATAAAATAAAAGGCAACCGAAGTTGCCTTTTATTTTGACTAAAGACGTTAAGCTTTTTTACGTTTTAAACGGCGTTTAGCTTGTTGAGATGCCATTGCTTCAAGAGCATCTTTCAATTCTTCGTCAGTAAAGGTGGTGATGTGCTGCAACATTTGCAAGGTTACTTCATCAAGCACCAACTGTGCGCCAGCAGCCATTTGACGGAAATTGTCATCAAACTCAATTTGGCCTTGGTCATTGGTACGAATGTAATTTTGCTGAGTAAGTACTTTTAAGAAGCTTTGGAATAAAGCTTTGTCGAAGAACTCTGGCGAATTAAATTCATAGAGAACTGATAAACGTTGTCCTAATAAATGACTTAATTCTTCAACTTGTTTAGCAGAGATATTACCTGAACCACGTTGAGTAATGAGCGCAAGTGTCATGTAGTAGCGCTCAAGACTTTGCTTAACAGGAGTAGCTAAAACAACAAGCTGATTATGCTCTTCTGTATTTGGTGCAGAGCTAATCAAATTACCTTCATCGTCTTGTTGAATAAGGTTAGATTGAACTAGAGCATCTGCATATTGCTCAACTTGTGCTTTAAGCTCGCTGCTCTTCCATTTAAGGAATAACTCAGCTTTCAAGAATGGATAGAGCGTATAGATGACATTAGTTAAATCTGAACGACTGATTTTTCCATTATGCTCAACAAGCGATGCTACTAGAGAAGGTAAAACAAAGGCGTGCAAGATGTTATTACGGAAGTAAGTCAGAAGAACAGCTTGGTTATCTTCAATCGCAATAATATCGCCAAGCGCATGCTGAACGCGTTTAATGAGTTTAAGCTTTAAACCATACGCAATAATTTCTTTACCAGAAAGTGGTGTTACTTCCATACGTTGGTCATATGGGAAGTTCGATGCCAAGTTGCGATAAGCTTCTAGCTGCTTAATACAAATTTCTTCATCAAGCGTATGCTTTGGAGTTGCAAGCAAAATAATAGAAAGTAAAGAAACAGGGTTAATCACCACAGCTCGGTTAATATTTTCTAAAATTGCATGTGCAGAGCTATTTACTGCATCTGAAACAGCTTGAGGAATTGGGTCGTCATTTTTCTCGATATAAACGTTTTCTGCATTATGTTGCTTAAGCAGATCATCAAGGAAAACGGGTTCACCAAAGTTCACGTGGACTTTACCAAAGATACGTTCAATTTTTCGTAAGGTTTTCACAATACCAAAAATAGATTCGGCTTCTTTTGGCTTACCTTGCATTTCGCCTACGTAAGTTGAGCCTTCCATGAGTCGTTCATAACCAATATAAGTTGGTAAGAAAACGATCGGTTTGGCACGGCCACGTAAATGGCTGTGAACTGTCATGGCAAGCATACCGGTTTTAGGCGGTAATAAACGTCCAGTACGTGAACGTCCACCTTCAATAAAGTATTCAAGAGGCGTGTTGCGTGACAAAATACTATATAGATATTCTTTAAATACAGTAGTGTAGAGTCCATTTCCACGGAAAGAGCGGCGAATAAAGAATGCACCGCCTCCACGTAAAAGTTGACCAACAAAAGGTAGGTTTAAGTTATCGCCCGCAGCAATATACGGAACCATTAAGCCACGTTTATAGATCACATATGACAATAGTAAATAGTCAATGTGACTGCGGTGGCAAGGTGTGTAGACAACTTCATAATCTTTCGCTAGTTCACGAACTGTACTAAAGTTATGTACTTCTACGCCGTCATAAAGCTGAGTCCATAAGCGCGTTAAGGCAAGGTCAGCAAAGCGCACTGCTGAGTGCGAATAATCCGATACGATTTCATTCACATAGCCAATCGCACGGCGTTCAGCTTCAAGCATGCTCACTTTTCCGCGAATACTTTCACGGCGGATTGCTTCTTGCACATCACGAGATTTAACAACCGATTGCATGACATTGCGGCGATCCGACAAATCGGGGCCTAACACGACTTCACGCTGACGGTCTAAATAATCATTTAACGTACTTACAATATAAGTTGCTGGTGAAAGATTTGGATAATGCTGCTGTGCATATTCAACCAATTCACGTAGCGATTGCGGTTCATGAAACTCTAAATAAGACTGACGACCATGCAAACCAATATTTACCAACTGCTTAACTGTGCTTGGCGTTGCCCATGTGTCTGAAAATAATAATTTAAACCAAGAATCTTCTTTATCTGGCGAACGGCCCCATAAAACTGTAACTGGAACAAGCTCTATATCAAGTTCAGGATTTTCTTGTAAAACTTCAATCAGTTTTATTAAACGCGGTGGAAAAGCATGAGGAGGCGGATTCAGTAAATTATTTTCATCATTGTGCTGTAAAAATAAAACTGATGCTTTTTCCTGATGAGTACCCACAATGAGTGGGTCTAACGCAGGTTTTAAATTTAAACGACGCGTTTCTCCATCAACCACTAAAGCATTGCTTCGAGAGTGGTTTTGTAAGACGTAACAAACCACTTTTTGGCGGTCAGTTTTTGCTTCTGTTTCTGTTGTTTCTGATACTGGTTCAGTAGGAACTTCCCCAAGAACATGTGGTGTTACCACGAGGTCAAGTAGTTTACTCGAAAGCCGACGATACATTTGACCAAACCCACTCTTGGACATAAGAACTCCTACTTCTTAAAGACAAATCCCAGCACCAAATGCAGAGGGTAATTATTTTGCGGCATTTATTAAAAAAAACAATATGCTACTTTCTTATAAATTATAATGCTTTTGGCATATTTTATCGTTAAAAATCGTATTTTTAGCTGTTATATGAGCAATGTTCGTCAGAAGTTGACTGATTGTTCCATGTTCAAATAGTTTTTTATGGCACAATAGATTCTACACATCTGTACTTTAATACGATTTTTTACCTGAAATATGAAGGTATCTCTCATGAATGCGTTAACCCAAGAACTTGTCGATCTTCTTACTTTAGAAAAGCTAGAAGAAAATATTTACCGTGGCATAAGCCGTAATCTTGTCGGTAAACGTGTCTTTGGTGGGCAGGTTTTGGGTCAGGCTTTACGTGCGGCATCTTATACAACCGATCGCCCAGCGCATTCTTTGCATGCATATTTTTTATATGGTGGCGATATTAATGCCCCAATTATCTATGAAGTAGACCGTTTACGTGATGGGAAGAGTTTCGTAAGCCGTCAGGTTCGTGCCATTCAACACGGACGAGTTATCTTTTCGGCGATGGTTTCTTTTGCTAACCCCGAAGAAGGCTTGAACTATCAACATCAAGAGCCAGAGTATCCCGCACCAGAGACTCTTAAATCTGAAAATGAGCTCAAAGAAGGTATTTTAAATTTCGTACCTGAAAATGTTCGTGCTAGTTTCATGCGTGAGCGCCATGTGGAAATTCGCCCAATTGATCCGGTAAATCCGTTTCAGCCTCAACCTGAAGCTCCTTATAATGCGCACTATATCCGCACACATGACCGTATTCCAAAACAATTAGATGATATTGCTTTGCATCAAGCAATTGTTGCGTTTTATTCAGACTTTACCTTAATGACAACTGCTTTGAGACCGCATGGGCTTAGCTATATTTCTCCAAGTTTGCAGTGTGCGAGTATTGATCATGCCATCTATTTCCATCGCCCGCTGCGTGCTGATGAATGGATGCTTTACGATATGGAAGCAACCGTTAGCGCAGCTTCTCGCGGCTTGAACTTTGGCCGTATGTGGCAAAATGGCCAACTTGTATGCAGTACCGTGCAAGAGGGTTTAATTCGTTTGCGGGAAATTGAAACGCAATAAGCTTATTTATAAAGCCATCTCATGAGATGGCTTTTTTATTTTTAATTGAAACGATGTGACAAAAAATTGCTCGTATGAAAAGCAAGCTCATGTCATATTTGCAAAAGGATTGCCAACTGAAAAAAATAATGCTGATATGAACTTAAACACACAAATTCTTATTGCGGCCATTTTAGGCTTAGCCTTTGGTTTTATATTAACGTTGTATCCCGATACTGCGTTTGTAAAACATAGTTTATATGGGTTAGGTATATTAAGTAGTGTCTTTATTGGGCTGCTTAAAATGTTGTTGGTACCTTTGATTTTTAGCTCGATTGTTGTGGGTGTATCTAATTTGCAGGCGGGAGGGCAGTTAGGTCCAGTCTGGAAAATTACCTTTTTATGTTGTTTGACTACAACAACATTAGCTTTAATTTTAGGTATAAGTTGTGCTCATCTATTTGAAGTAGGACGTGGTATAGATATCTCTATTTTCCAAACGTCTATGCAAAACTATCAGGCACCAGATAGTTTAAATCCTGCAAGTTTTTTCACTAATTTTATTCAAAATACATTAATTAATCCATTTAAAGCATTTAGCGATGGTAACGTTTTAGCCGTTGTGGTGTTTGCACTATTTGTTGGTGTTGCTTTAGTCCATGGCGGTGAGCGTTTTAAAAGTATTCGCTTATTAAGTCATCAATTTTTTGAAATGATGATGATGCTAGTCGGCTGGGTAATGAAGCTAGCACCTTTGGGTATTTTTGCTTTATTAGCAAAATTAATGGCAACGGAAGATATTTCGGTACTCAGTCGTTTGGCTGAGTTTGCTGTTGTAGTGACAGGGACTACCATTTTTCATGGCGCTGTTGTTTTACCGTTACTACTTTGGATTTTTGGCCGCATGAGTCCTTGGGCTTTTTTCAAAGGAACACGTACAGCGCTAATTACAGCATTTGCAACCAGCTCTAGTTCTGCCACAATGCCCCTTAGTATGAAATGCGCACAGGAAAACTTAGGGGTTCGTCCGCAAACAGCTGGTTTTGTAATTCCTTTAGGTACACAGCTTAATATGGATGGCACAGCACTATATGAAGCAGCCGCTGCATTGTTTGTCGCAAATTTGGTGGGGCTAGACTTAAATCTGACACAACAAATTATTGTGTGCTTAACAGCAATGATTGCATCACTAGGAGCACCTGGAATTCCGAGTGCTGGTATGGTTACCATGATTATGGTTTTACAGTCTGTAGGTTTACCGGCTGAAGCAATTGCAATTTTACTTCCGATTGACCGCCTATTGGATACAGTAAGAACAGTGGTAAATGTGCAGGGTGATATGATGATTAGCGTGGTTGTTGACCGTTATACAAAAGATAAAGATATCAGTGTCTAATCTCCTAAATAAAAAAGCAGGATTTAAAATCCTGCTTTTTTATTTTTAAGCCGCTTGTAATTCAGCTCTTTTTGCTGCTGGAGATTGTGATAAATAATTTACCGCATCTTCAGTGCTACCTTCTTTTACTGGATCGTACCAAGGCATGAGGTAATCAATTTGTTGGGCAATAAGCCAGATTGGATTTGGTAAAACCTGATTATCTTTTCGGCTAATTTTATACCACTCTACTGCAACCCATACTGGGAAAAATCTAGATTTAGCCGCATCTGCAAAACGTGGATCTTGTTTCATAATATGTGCAGCGCCATCTACCCATAATCCAAGCACTAGTACAATTACTGCGAGGCTTAAATAGTAGCGTGGAATATAACCACCACCAAGATGACGATATAAATCAAAAGCAACGGTACGGTGTTCAATTTCCTCTGAACCATGCCATTTTACCAAGTCAACCATTTCAGGGTCGGCACCTAATTCTTCCCAACGCTTGTTATAGAGTGCATATTTACCCAACACACAGGTCATATGTTCAACAGTTGCAATAACGCCTAAACGGAAAAGATCCCATTGCTCTTGTAGAAATTGAGGAACTTCTTTGTCGAAAGGTTTATCTGCTAAGGCAGTAGTAAATAGATAATTCATAATGTCCAGATTTCGCTGGATATCAATATTACGTGCACTTAAATATTCTTTATTAGCTGACGTATGCGCATTGGCGTGCATAGCTTCCTGACGGATAAATGCTTGGACATCCTGTTTAAGTTTTTCGTCTTTAATTTGAGGTAAAACCTTATTGTACAAACGGCAGAACCAGAATTCTCCGGCAGGCAAGATATTATTAATTTCATTAATAAAATAACTTGCGAAAGGCTGATTTGGAATCCAGTCAACAGGGGTATCTTTCCAGTCAAATTTTACTTTACGTGGAAGAATTTTATAGTCAATAGAAGAACCTAAAGCTTTGTTCTTCAAAAAAGATAACAATTTCATCATTTAGTCCTGATTTTTAACTCGATGAAGTTATAACGAGTATAAAAAAAGCCCCTACATTTGTGTTTAGCAATAGGGGCCAATTTGAAAATAAATTTAATAAAGAAATTGTATCTGTTTTGACAATTTACTCTTCAGCATCCTCATCGCTTGCTTCAGGGATCGCGTCAACGTCAAATTCTGGTTCTTGATCAAGTGTAAAATGCAGGCGTCCAGCCATAACGCTTGCTAGCTCTTCTAAACCTAATTTGTTAAGTGATGAGAAAAGTTGAATCGAGAAATCAAGCTTCATTTTTTTCAGCTGTTGCTTAACTTCTAATAGCACTTTGTTTGCAGGGCCACGATTAAGTTTGTCAGCTTTTGTGAGGAGAATATGAACAAAGAGATGACGTGAATAAGCCCACTCTAGCATCATCATGTCGAAATGCTGTAGAGGATGGCGAATATCCATAAGTAATACTAAGCCTTGTAAGCTTTTACGATGGATTAAATAGTTCTCTAATTCTTTTTGCCATACTCGTTTCATATCTTCAGGTACGGCTGCATAGCCATAGCCAGGAAGATCGACTAAACGTTGATCGGGGTTGCCTAGACTAAAGAAGTTAATCATTTGAGTACGGCCAGGTTTTTTAGAGGCGCGCGCTAACTGTTTTTTGTTGGTTAGTGCATTGATAGCACTAGACTTACCGGCATTTGAGCGTCCTGCAAAAGCGATTTCGTAGCCACTATCTTCAACACAAAGTGCCAATTTAGGTGCACTCATTAGAAACTCAGCTTGGCGTAACCAGTTGAGTGATTGCACAGCATATGCTGTGATCGCTGGATCTGGTTTCTTTTCATAGCTGATCTTTTGCTTGGGTGCGAGTCTGGCTTTGGTGTCTTTCGATTTTTCACTACGACGCATAAAAAATAACTTTTTAAATGAGAGGGCTCGCGCCTAGTATAAAGGAGCTTGGGTATTCTTGCTAATTTTCAATTAATCTAGTTATTAAAAGTAATAGAGGTTAGATTTGTAAAAATGCAATAGGGGAGTTGGCAGGAGCGGATTTTGATTGCTGCAAAACTTCTCCGAGTGTGTATTGATCTAGGCTTTGATAAAAACTCTCTAAAGCCTGATCTAAAATACCTTTTAAACCACAGTGACTGCGTAATACACAAGGTGGCGTATTACATTCAACGATTTGATTGTCGCCCTGTAATATTCGAACGATTGAACCTAAATTTGAGTTAAGTGCATCTGGATTTAAGCGAATTCCTCCGCCTTTTCCACGAATGGTAATAATCCATTCCTGCTTGCCCATGAAGTGAACAACTTTAACTAGATGGTTTTGTGAAACATGCAAATCTTTCGCGATTTCTGCAATCGTGTAGGGTGCATCACTTGGGCGTGCAACATACATTAAGAGTCGTAATGCATAATCGGTAAATTTATTAAGCTGCATGATCACCAAAAATGGAAGAGATTAAAAGGATGATCATCTTAGCCTGAAAGTCTAAATAAGAAAACTTTCAGGCAAGAGGTTTTTACATTACAGCGTTAAAGGGGCTGAAACCTGTACTTGATCACCCACTCTATAATGCTCAAGTAGAATATTAGCAACTGAAAACTCAGTATGATTTTCTTCAGGCTGCACTTCAAAGTGATACGAGTTATCTTCTTGAGCTTCAGTAAATTTAAAAGCTTTCGGTTGTTCAAGTTGTTGCTCGGGAACTTGTACTTTAACTGAAATAAAGGCATTTGCTGGGCTAGTCAGTACGTCTTCATGGTCAGTTGCTTTTAAAGTGAAGCGTTTGCCAGATTCCAAAGGATCAATTTGAGTAATTTCAAATGAACGCCAGCCAGCCCATCCACCTTTTAAGCTTTCAAGTTGTTCATATTTTTGTTTTTCAACACCAATCAAGATATCAGCCAACTGTAAGTATGCTTGTTTCCACGCTTCAATAAGCTCTGATTCGAATGGCACGTTGAGTACTTCACTAATTGAATGAAGCAAGTTGTCCCCAACAATTGCATATTGGTCTGGTTGAATATCTAAGCTCACGTGTTTAGTAGTGATGCGTTCTACCGCTTTAGCGAGCACGGTAGGGTTCTCAATATTTTCTGCATAAGCAAGCACAGCAGCTGCAAGCGCGCGTGGCTGACGTAAGCTGGTTTGGTCATCTAAATTAAACACATTTTTTAATTCGGGATTGTTATTAAGCATGCGCTTATAAAAGTATGTAGTCAGCGTAACGCCGTGTTCACGTAAAACCGGTACAGTAGATTTAACAAGTTCAATTTGTTGTGGAGTCATGGCTAGACCTTATTTATCTGGCTATATAAGATGTATTTAAAATACATCTTTAAAAAATTAATGGCAATAACTTTTTCCTAAAAAACCATAAAAAAATTAGGGGATATGAAATCCCCTAAAATTAACGCAATTTTTTTAATATTTTTATTTACCAAATAAAGAGCCGAGCAAGCCTCTTACGAGTTTTTGTCCCGTACTTCCTCCTAAGCTGCGTGCAGCACTTTTGGCAAAAGTTCCCACAATGTCTTGTGTGAGTTTAGCTCGTTCACGGGCTGCTCTTTCTTCCTCTTTTAGTTGCTCACGTGCCAAACGTTCCTGCTCTTTAGCTTGCTGTTTTGCTAAAGTTTCTTGTTCTTTAGCTTGTTGTTTTGCAAGTTCGGCGTCTTGCTGCTGTTGTTCGCGCTCAGCAACTTTATTCTGTAGCATTTCATAGGCACTATCACGATCTACAGCTTGTTCATAAACGCCAGCAATAATACTTTGCGAGATTAAAGTCTGACGCTCTTCTGGAGTGATCGGTGTAAATGCAGAGTACGGAGGCATAACCCAACCACGTTCTACAATCTGTGGCGTACCTTGTTCATCTAGACAGCTAATGAGTGCCTCACCAACACCAAGTTGGGTAATAGCTTCATCAACTTTAAACTCGGGATTAGCACGGAAAGTGTCTGCTGCGGTTTTTACAGCTTTTTGATCTTTAGGGGTAAATGCACGTAATGCATGTTGAACGCGATTACCAAGTTGACCAAGAACGCTTTCGGGTAAATCGAGTGGGTTTTGAGTAATAAAGTAGATACCCACCCCTTTGGAGCGGATTAAACGTACCACTTGTTCAATTTTGTCTTGGAGTGCTTGGCTGGCATTATCAAATAACAAGTGAGCTTCATCAAAGAAAAACACGAGTTTAGGCTTATCCATATCACCCACTTCTGGTAGCTGTTCAAATAACTCTGAAAGCATCCATAAGAGGAAAGTGGCGTATAACTTAGGCGTATTCATGAGCTTGTCGGCAGCAAGAATATTGATATAGCCGTGTCCCTTTGCATCGGTTTGGATAAAATCCAGAATATTTAAAGCTGGTTCCCCAAAGAATTGTTCTCCACCTTGGTCGGCAAGAGCGAGTAAGTTACGCTGAATGGCACCTAGACTGGCTGGAGATAAATTACCATACTCGGCTTTAAACTCAGCTGTATGTTCACTCACAAAAGTGATCATGGCTTTTAAATCTTTAAAGTCGACTAAAAGTAAACCTTGGTCATCTGCAATACGGAATACAGCAGATAAAACACCTTCTTGGGTATCATTTAAGTTTAGTATGCGAGCCAATAAAATTGGCCCAATTTCAGAAATAGTGGTTCGGATAGGATGACCTTGCTGACCAAATAAATCCCAAAAAACAACTGGGTTCGCTGCGAATGGAACACTATCAATTTGTAAAAGTTTTAAGCGTTCATTAAATTTATCCGAAGCTTCACCAGCTTTTGCGAGGCTCGAAACATCGCCTTTAGCATCGGCAAGAAATACTGGCACACCGATTCGAGAGAAACTCTCTGCTAGAACTTTTAACGTAACTGTTTTACCTGTACCTGTGGCGCCTGCAATAAGTCCATGACGGTTAGCAAACTGGGGAAGTAAAACAATTTCTTTTGATGTGTCCTTAATATTTTTAGCAATAACAATCGGTGTACCCATATATTTTTATCCTATGGTTTGAGTCACTATAATCTTGTCGTTTTACAGTTGTTTCAGTGCATTTTCGATATCTTGTATCAAATCTTGCGGATCTTCTAGTCCTATACAGAATCGAACCAATAATCCTTGTTGTAAATATGTATTCTCAAGTTTTCTCATCATTTTTAAATCATAAAGCATAATCAGGCTAACGGGTCCACCCCAGCTAAAGCCGAGCTTAAATAACTCTAATGCATCGCAGAAACGACGTACTGCTGTAATGTCATATTCAGGTTTAAAAATAACACTCACTAAGCCGGCACTTTGACCGTCTATGCAGATTTCTTGCCAATATTGATGGCCTGGTGAGGATTCATCACTTGGATGTAGAACTTGTGCAAATTGAGGCTGGTTCTTTAGCCATTTAAGTAGAGCGTGAGCATTGGCTGACTGTTGTTTATAGCGTAAAGACATATGAGCAAGGCTGCGTTGAACTTGAGCTGCATCATCTCCAGAGATTGCGATGCCTAAAATGGCATGTGTGCGGAATAGGCGGTGATGAAGTTTCTCATCACGAGTTACGATGCTGCCCATTAAAATGTCACCACCACCACTTGGATATTTTGTTAGTGCGTGAACGGTTAAATCAACAGATAGATGTTCATCAGAAAAATTAAAAGCATTAAACGCAAGCCCAGCTCCCCAAGTATTATCTAGAGCAGTCAATACACCATGCTTTTTAGCTTTCTTGACTAGATTTTTAAGATCAGGGAATTCTAAACTAACTGAACCTGCAGCTTCTAACCATAATAGTTTACTTCTTTCGGTGGGTTGAAAACTTGCAGCGTCAATAGGGTTATATACTTTAACAATAATGCCATATTGACTTTGTAGATAAGTTAAATGTTCTAGATTTGGCCCGTAAATATTGTCTGGAACCCATACTTCATCATTAGTGCTTAAAAATGCTGAGTTCACAATATTAATTGCGGATAGGCCACTCGGTGCAAGCAAACAATGCAAACCACCTTCAATTTGCGCAATATTGTCGCCTAAGGTGAATGTGGTAGGGGTGCCATGTGTTCCATAGCTATAGTCATACTTATCAGTCCAATGACGATCAAAAAGGTGCGAAGTTGATTTGAAAATAATAGTTGATGCGCGAAATAAGGGAGGTTGCACTGTTTCAATGAATTGCGGAGCCTTTCTTGGGGCATGAATGAGACGAGTCTGGAAATCGTTATGCTTTTTCATAGTGCGTTATGTTTTAAATGATAAAGTTAGATTAAGAGAAATTTAAATTCTTCGCTAGATTTATAAAGTTTTGTAAGACGTTTCGTTACAGTAGACCTATAAAACAAAAACTTGGCTTTATTTTTGCAAAGACCACTACAACATTCTAACAACAATAGGTTTAAGCGCATGAAGTCGCATTTAAGAGTTCATTATTTTCAACATATCGCGGGTGAGGGGTTTGGGAGTTGTTATTCATTTTTAAAAGCTCACCACGCGACTATTAGTTCTACGGAGTTTTTTGCACTTCCGGTTGATCGGTCACTTGAAATAGAAGCTTTACCACAAATTGATGAGGTTGACTTATTATTAGTCATGGGTGGCACCATGAGTGTAAATGATGAGGCGAATTATCCATGGCTTAAGATAGAGAAAAGATGGTTGCGTCGTTATTTAGCAGCAGGAAAGCCTGCTATAGGTCTCTGTTTGGGTGGGCAGCTAATTGCTAATGCACTAGGCGCCGCAGTCAGTCGAAACCGCTATCAGGAACTTGGCTGGTCGACAGTTCAAAGGGTAGCAAATTTACCTCAAGACAGCTTTCCATTGCCTGAAAAGATAAAGGTGATGCAGTGGCATAGCGAAACATTTGAAATACCCAAAGGTGCTATACACTTAGCCGAGAATATAGCTTGTCGTAATCAGATGTATCAAATTGGAAAAAATGTGCTTGGTTTTCAATTTCATCCAGAAATGACACCAGCAACGTTAGAACTCTTGCTTGAAAATGAAGAAGAGCTATCTATTTTTAATGGGGAATATGTTCAGCCTGTGAGTGAACTGCAATATTCAGAAGCACAAAAATTTGAACAAGGTAATCAACTCTTAAATAAAGCGATTGAATTTGTCATAAATGCCTAGAGTGAGTTGAGAATACTAGGTTAAAGTGCGTTTTGAACAAAAAATAGAAAAAGAGAATTGCATAAGACTTAAACAATCGTTATAATGGGCGACCCTCAAAAGGAGGGGCATTTACTGCGAAGAAAGTAGTAAATGTGCATTACAGTCGTGGCATCGATCATGACCTTAGTGATTTTCACTGCCTTTGACACTTACCAATGGGTGAGATGCGTCAAGGGTGATTCTTTATATGTTTGGCTTGGAGTTTACTGGTATGTCTAACCAGAGAATTCGTATCCGTTTGAAGTCTTTTGATCATCGTCTGATTGATCAATCTGCTCAAGAGATCGTAGAAACCGCTAAGCGTACTGGCGCACAAGTTTGTGGTCCAATTCCGATGCCTACTCGCATCGAACGCTTCAACGTTCTTACTTCACCGCACGTTAACAAAGATGCGCGTGACCAGTACGAAATCCGCACCTATAAACGTTTGATCGACATCGTTCAACCTACAGATAAAACTGTTGATGCATTGATGAAATTAGATCTTGCGGCTGGTGTTGATGTTCAGATCGCTTTGGGTTAAGGCTTTCGGTTGATTAACTTCTAAGTTAATTAGGCCGCTTTTTTAGAGGTTTATGCACATGGCTATTGGTTTAGTCGGTCGCAAATGTGGTATGACTCGCATCTTTACAGATGCAGGTGTTTCTGTACCTGTTACAGTCATCGAAGTCGATCCAAACCGCATTACGCAAATCAAAACACTTGAAACTGATGGTTATCAAGCTGTTCAAGTAACTACTGGTGAACGTCGCGAATCTCGCGTAACTAACGCTCAGAAAGGTCACTTCGCGAAAGCTGGTGTTGCTGCTGGTCGTTTAGTTAAAGAGTTCCGTGTTACTGAAGCTGAGCTTGAAGGTCGTGAAGTTGGCGGTACTATTGGCGTTGATTTGTTCGCAGTTGGTCAAATTGTTGACGTAACTGGTCAATCAAAAGGTAAAGGTTTCCAAGGTGGTGTTAAACGTTGGAACTTCCGTACTCAAGACGCTACTCACGGTAACTCAGTTTCTCACCGTGTATTAGGTTCTACAGGTCAAAACCAGACTCCTGGACGCGTGTTCAAAGGCAAGAAAATGGCTGGTCACTTAGGTGATGAACGCGTAACAGTACAAGGTCTTGAAATCGTATCTATTGACGCTGAACGTTCTGTTTTAGTTGTTAAAGGTGCAATTCCTGGTGCAACTGGCGGTGACGTGATTGTACGTCCTACCATCAAGGCCTGAGGGGAAATACCGTGAATTTGAAAACTGTTTCCGGCTCTGCTGTTGAATTGTCTGAAGTTGCTTTCGGACGTGAATTTAACGAAGCTCTTGTACACCAAGTTGTTACTGCTTACTTAGCAGGTGGTCGTCAAGGTACTCGTGCTCAAAAATCACGTGCAGACGTTTCTGGCGGTGGTAAAAAGCCATTCCGTCAAAAAGGTACTGGTCGTGCTCGTGCGGGTTCTATTCGTAGCCCTATCTGGGTTGGCGGTGGTAAAACTTTTGCTGCTCGTCCACAAGATTGGTCTCAAAAAGTAAACCGTAAGATGTACCGCGGTGCAATGCAATGTATCTTAGCTGAACTTGTTCGCCAAGATCGTCTTGTATTGGTTGAAGAGTTTGCAGTTGCAGCTCCAAAAACTAAAGAATTGCTTGCAAAGCTTAACGACTTAAATGCTGCTCGTGCATTAATCGTTACTGACGCTGTAGATGAGAACTTATATCTTGCAGCACGCAACCTTCCGCATGTAGATGTGGTAGATGCAACTGCAATCGATCCTGTAAGCTTGATCGCGTTTGATAAAGTTGTGATGTCTGTAGCTGCTGCTAAGAAAATTGAGGTAGAACTCGGATGAACAACGAACGTATCTATCAAGTCCTAAAAGGACCAGTCTTCTCAGAAAAGGCACAAGTATTAGGTGATACTGTTGGTGTTCAAGTATTTAAAGTAGACATCAATGCTACTAAACTTGAAATCAAAAAAGCAGTTGAAAAACTTTTTGGTGTAGAAGTTGTTAAAGTTAACACAACTATTACTAAAGGTAAGACTAAGCGCTTTGGTCGTACATTGGGACGCCGTTCTGATGTTAAAAAAGCATACGTCACCCTGAAAGCTGGCCAAGATGTTGAAATGGCTGACTTGGGCGATACCGCTGAAAGCGCAGCGGAATAAGGACGAAAATTATGCCGATTCAAAAATGTAAGCCAACGTCTCCAGGACGTCGCTTTGTAGAGAAAGTGGTTCATGACCATCTTCACAAAGGCGCTCCTTACGCACCGTTGGTTGAAGCTAAAAAACGTACTGGTGGTCGTAATAACAACGGTCACATTACTACTCGTCACGTTGGTGGTGGTCATAAACAGCACTACCGTATCGTTGACTTCAAACGTAACAAAGACAGCATCCCAGCTGTTGTAGAGCGTATTGAATACGATCCAAACCGTACAGCACATATTGCTTTGTTGAAATATGCTGATGGTGAGCGTCGTTATATCATCGCACCTAAAGGCTTACGTGCTGGCGATAAAGTACAATCTGGTAACGATGCTCCAATTCGTCCAGGTAACTGCTTGCCACTTCGTAATATGCCGATCGGTTCTACACTTCATAACGTTGAACTTAAAATTGGTAAGGGTGCGCAATTAGCGCGTTCTGCTGGTGCTTCTGTTCAGTTGTTGGGTCGTGATGGTTCTTACGCAATTATTCGTCTTCGTTCAGGCGAAATGCGTAAAGTACATGTTGAATGCCGCGCTGTAATTGGTGAAGTTTCTAACCAAGAAAACAACCTTCGTTCATTGGGTAAAGCTGGTGCTTCGCGCTGGCGTGGTGTTCGTCCTACCGTACGTGGTATGGCGATGAACCCGATTGATCACCCGCACGGTGGTGGTGAAGGGCGTAACAAAGGTATTCAACCTGTAAGCCCATGGGGTCAAAAAGCTAAAGGGTACAAGACACGTACCAATAAGCGTACGACTAAGATGATTATTCGCGACCGTCGCGTCAAGTAAAGGAATCTGACTAATGCCTCGTTCTCTGAAAAAAGGCCCATTCGTCGATGCGCACTTGTTCGCTAAGGTTGAAGCGGCTGTTGCTAGTAACTCTCGCAAGCCGATTAAAACTTGGTCTCGTCGTTCGATGATCCTTCCAGATTTTGTTGGTTTAACAATTTCTGTTCATAATGGTCGTAACCACGTTCCAGTAATTGTTACTGAGCATATGGTTGGTCATAAACTCGGTGAATTCGCGCCAACTCGTACCTATCGTGGTCACGGTGTTGACAAGAAATCTAAACGTTAATAGGTGTCATGATGGAAGTAACTGCTAAATTACGCGGTGCCGCTATCTCGGCACAGAAAGCACGTTTGGTTGCAGATCTTATTCGCGGCAAATCTGTTGCGCATGCTTTAAATATCTTAAACTTCAGCAATAAAAAAGCTGCTGTTTTAGTAAAAAAAGCATTGGAATCTGCGATTGCAAACGCTGAACACAATAACAGTTTAGATGTTGACGATCTTAAAGTATCTACGATTTACGTTGACGAAGGCATGAGCCTTAAGCGTATTATGCCACGTGCTAAAGGCCGTGCAGATCGTATTACTAAGCGTACTTGTCACATCACCGTTAAGGTAGGGGTTTGATATGGGTCAGAAGGTTCATCCAATCGGTATCCGCCTAGGTGTTGTGAAACGTCATAACGCTAACTGGTATGCGAATCCGAAACAATACGCTGAATACTTGCTTAAAGATCTTCAAGTTCGTGAGTTTTTAACTAAAAAACTTAAGAATGCGATGGTAAGCAATATTCTTATCGAACGTCCATCAGGCGCTGCTAAAGTAACTATTAGCACAGCTCGTCCTGGTATCGTAATCGGTAAAAAAGGCGAAGATATTGAGAAATTACAGCGCGAACTTACCAGCATTATGGGTGTTCCAGCGCAAGTAAGTATCAACGAAATTGATCGCCCAGACTTAGATGCGCGTTTAGTTGCTGAAGCAATCGCTTCTCAATTAGAAAAGCGTGTAATGTTCCGTCGTGCTATGAAGCGTGCGGTTCAAAACACTATGCGTGCTGGTGCTAAAGGTATCAAAGTTGAAGTGTCTGGCCGTTTAGGTGGTGCAGAGATTGCTCGTACAGAATGGTATCGTGAAGGTCGTGTACCTTTACATACGCTACGTGCAGACATTGACTATGCAACTATGCGTGCAGAAACAACTTACGGTACGATTGGTGTTAAAGTTTGGATTTTCCGTGGCGAGATTTTAGGTGGCATGAAACAAGTCATGAACCCTGCTCCTGCTGAAGATCGTCCAGCTAAACGTGGTCGTGGTCGTGGTGAAGGTCAAGAGCGTCGTGGTCGTCGCGGTGACCGTGCTGCTGACAAGGGAGAATAATCCATGTTGCAACCTAAACGTACCAAATTCCGTAAGGTGCACAAAGGCCGTAATACTGGTCTAGCGCATCGTGGTAGTACAGTATCATTTGGTTCGATTGCAATCAAAGCAACTGAACGTGGTCGTATGACTGCTCGTCAGATTGAAGCTGCACGTCGTACTATTAGCCGCCGTATTAAGCGTGGTGGTAAAATCTTTATTCGCGTATTCCCGGATAAACCAATTACTCAAAAGCCTCTTGAAGTGCGTATGGGTAAAGGTAAGGGTAGCGTGGAGTACTGGGTTTGCCAGATCCAACCAGGTAAGATCCTGTACGAAATTGAAGGTGTGAACGAAGAGTTAGCGCGTGAAGCATTTGCTTTAGCTGCTGCTAAACTTCCGTTTAAAACCACTATCGTGACTCGGACGGTAATGTAATGAAAACTAAAGATCTACGTGAAAAATCGGTAGAAGAGTTGAAAGCTTTGCTTGATGAGCAACAGCTTAATCAATTCCGTCTTCGTATGGCGAAAGCAACTGGTCAGTTGGGTAAATCGCATGAAGTGCAAGTTGCTCGTAAGACAATTGCTCGTATTAAGACACTCCTTACCGAAAAACAGGGGAACGGACAATGAGTGAAAAAACAGTCCGCACGTTAACCGGCAAAGTAGTAAGCGACAAAATGGACAAGTCTATTGTTGTTCTTATCGAACGCCGCGTTCAACACCCGTTGTATGGCAAATCAATTCGCCGTTCAACTAAGTTACACGCTCATGATGAGAACAATGTTGCTAAACTTGGCGATGTTGTGACCATTAAAGAAAGCCGCCCAATTTCTAAAACTAAAGCTTGGACTTTAGTGGAAGTAGTTGAAGCAGCTGCTGAGTAATTCGACGTTCTTGTTGCATCATCGGTCAATTTCGAGTACTCTTTGAGCCTTTCGAAATTGTGACCGGTGATGCTCGGTTTTGGAGTAGGGCAATGATTCAAACCGAAACTATGCTCGACGTAGCAGACAACAGTGGTGCTCGCCGCGTACAATGTATTAAAGTACTTGGTGGTTCACATCGTCGTTATGCTTCTGTTGGCGACATTATTAAAGTTACTGTAAAAGAAGCAATCCCACGCGCACGTGTTAAAAAAGGTGACGTGATGAATGCGGTTGTAGTTCGTACTAAATTCGGCATTCGTCGTCCAGATGGTTCTGTGATCCGTTTTGATGATAATGCTGCAGTTATCCTGAACAACAACAAAGCTCCGATTGCTACTCGTATCTTCGGACCAGTGACTCGTGAACTTCGTACTGAACAGTTCATGAAAATCATTTCATTGGCTCCTGAAGTTCTATAAGAGGCAATCATGGCTAAGATTAAAAAAGGCGATCAGGTTATCGTGATCGCAGGTAAAGAAAAAGGCAAACAGGGTACTGTATTGTCTGTTTCTGAAGACCGCGTTAAGGTTGAAGGCCTTAACTTAGTGAAGAAGCATCAAAAGCCGAATCGTGTAACTGGCGCTGAAGGCGGTATCGTTACTCAAGAAGCTTCGCTTCATATTTCAAACGTGGCAATTTTAAATGCTACAACCCAGAAGGCTGACCGTGTTGGTTACCAAGTGATTGATGGCGTGAAAACTCGCGTTTATAAATCAAATGGTGAATCAGTGGCGGTAGCGAAGTAATAGGTTGAAAAGGCAATGGCCAGACTTAAAGCACGTTACAACGAAGAACTTAAAGCAAAGTTACAAGAAGAACTTAGCATTAAGAACGTGATGGAAATTCCACGCATCACAAAAATTACCCTAAACATGGGTGTAGGCGCAGCTGCAACTGATAAGAAATTATTAGATGGTGCTGTAGTCGACATGCAATTAATTGCTGGTCAAAAACCAGTAATTACTCTTGCTCGTAAATCTATCGCTGGTTTCAAAATCCGTGATGGTTGGCCGATTGGTTGTAAAGTTACTTTACGTGGCGACCAAATGTACGAATTCTTGGACCGTTTGATCTCAATCGCAATCCCTCGTATCCGTGACTTCCGTGGTTTCTCTTCGAAATCATTTGATGGTCGTGGTAACTACTCAATGGGTTTGAAAGAGCAAATCGTTTTCCCTGAAATCGATTTCGATAAGATTGATCGTATTCGTGGTATGGATATTACTATTACTACGACTGCTCGCACCGATGACGAAGGCCGTGCGCTTATGCGTGCATTCGGCTTCCCGTTCAAATAAGAGGTCGATATGGCTAAGAAAGGTATGATTAATCGCGAATTGAAACGCGAAAAAACAGTTGCTAAATACGCTGCAAAACGTGCTGAATTAAAAGCTACGATTGCAAACGTAAATGCAAGTGAAGAAGAGCGTTTCGAAGCGATGTTAAAGTTACAAGCATTGCCACGTAATGCATCTCCGGTACGTCTTCGTAACCGTTGTGGTTTAACTGGTCGTCCTCATGGTTACTTCCGTAAGTTCGGTTTAAGCCGTAACAAATTACGTGACACAGTAATGCAGGGTGATGTACCAGGCGTTGTTAAGGCAAGCTGGTAAGGAGCGACTAAATGAGTATGCAAGATACCGTTGCCGACATGCTAACACGTGTTCGTAACGCACAAATGGCTAAGAAACAAACTGTTTCTATGCCTTCTTCTAAGTTGAAAGTTGCAATTGCAAACGTACTTCAACAAGAAGGTTATATTTCAAATGTAGAAGTTGCTCAAGAAGAGACAAAATCTACTTTGACAATTACTTTAAAATATTTCGAAGGCAAACCAGTTATCGAAATGGTTAAACGCGTAAGCCGTCCAGGTCTTCGCCAATACCGTGGTAAAGATAAACTTCCAAGCGTTAAGCAAGGTTTAGGTATTGCAATTGTTTCTACAAGCAAAGGCATCATGACTGATCGCGCTGCACGTGCTGCGGGCGTTGGTGGTGAAGTTATTGCTTTTGTTTCTTAATAGGTGATTCCTCATGTCTCGTGTGGCTAAAGCCCCAGTAACTGTACCTAATGGTGTAGCAGTTACTCAGAACGGCCGGCAGGTCGAAGTGAAAGGCAGCAAAGGTACATTGTCTTTCAACCTGCATGCGCTGGTCGAGCTAAAACAGGAAGAAGGTAAACTTCAACTTGCTCCAGTTAAAGAATCGAAAGATGCTTGGATGCAAGCTGGTACTGCTCGCGCTGTATTGAATAACCTTGTTAAAGGGGTTAGTGAAGGCTTCGAACGTAAGTTGCAGCTAGTTGGTGTTGGTTATAAAGCTGCGGTTAAAGGTACTGTTGTAAACCTTAACCTTGGTTTTTCACACCCAATTGACTACGCTTTACCTGAAGGTGTAACAGCGGAAACTCCAACTGCTACTGAAATCATTTTGAAATCAGCAAACAAGCAGTTGTTAGGTCAAGTAGCGGCAGAAATCCGTGCATATCGTTCTCCTGAACCATATAAAGGTAAAGGTGTTCGTTATTCGGATGAAGTCATTCTTCGTAAAGAAGCTAAGAAGAAATAAGGCGCGAGGTTCTTATGAACGAAAAGAAACAATCCCGTTTGCGTCGTGCGAAAAGCACACGCTTGCACATTCGTGCATTGGGTGCGACTCGTTTGTGTGTAAACCGCACTCCGCGTCACATCTATGCTCAAGTTATTTCAGCAGATGGTGGCAAAGTTTTAGCGCAAGCTTCAACTTTGGATGCATCTTTACGTAGCGGTACTACAGGTAATGTAGACGCGGCTACTAAAGTAGGCGCTTTAATCGCAGAGCGTGCGAAAGCAGCTGGTGTAACTAAAGTTGCATTTGACCGTTCTGGTTTTAAATATCATGGTCGTATCAAAGCCTTGGCTGATGCTGCTCGTGAAAACGGCTTGGAGTTCTAATCATGGCTAAAGTTGAACAAAACGAAGGTCTTGTTGAAAAGCTGGTTGCCGTTGATCGTGTAGCCAAAGTTGTTAAGGGTGGTCGTATCTTCTCTTTCACAGCATTAACTGTTGTGGGTGATGGTAATGGTCGTGTTGGTTTTGGTCGTGGTAAAGCTCGTGAAGTTCCAGCTGCTATTTCTAAAGCACTTGAAGCTGCACGTCGCAACATGATTACTGTAGACCTTGCAGGTACTACTTTACAACACCCTGTGAATGCTCGTCATGGTGCAAGCCGTGTATATATGCAACCTGCTTCTGAAGGTACTGGCGTAATCGCTGGTGGCGCTATGCGTGCCGTTCTAGAAGCTGCAGGTGTACATAACGTACTTGCTAAATGTTATGGTTCTACTAATGCTGCAAACGTAGTAAACGCAACTTTCAAAGGTTTGCGTGATATGACTTCTCCTGAGAAAGTCGCTGCGAAACGTGGTAAATCAGTAGAAGAAATTCAAGGGTAATCAATCATGAAAACGATTAAAGTTACCCAGACTAAATCTTCTTCACATCGCTTGAAAAATCACAAGCTTTGCTTACAAGGTTTAGGTCTGCGTCGTATTGGTCATACTGTAGAAGTGCAAGATACGCCTTCTAACCGCGGTATGATCAACAAAGTCTACTATATGGTTAGTGTAGAGGAATAAGCCATGACTCTGCGTTTAAATGAACTTGCGCCTGCAGAAGGTGCAAAACGTGAACACCGTCGTTTAGGCCGTGGTATCGGTTCTGGCGTTGGTAAGACTGGTGGCCGTGGTGTCAAAGGTCAAAAATCACGTAAAAGTGGTGGCGTTCGTCCAGGCTTTGAAGGCGGTCAAACTGCGATTTATCGTCGTTTACCTAAATTCGGTTTCACTAGCCAAATCGCTTTAAAAACTGCTGAAGTACGTTTATCTGAGTTAAGCAAAGTTGAAGGCGACATCGTTAGCCTAGAAACTTTGAAAGCTGCGAATGTTGTTCGTCGTGACCAAATTCGTGCTCGTATCGTACTTTCTGGTGAAATCACTCGTGCATTCACTGTTCAAGGTGTTGCATTGACTAAAGGCGCTAAAGCTGCGATTGAAGCAGCTGGCGGTAAAGTCGAGGAGTAATCTCGAGTGTCTATGTCTCCTAGTTCTTCAGGTCATGTCAACATGATGAAAGGTCAGCCATTTCATGTGAAATACCGTGAAATTATTCGCCGGATGAGTTTTCTAATCGGTGCATTGCTGGTCTTTCGACTAGGAGCGCATATTCCAGTACCAGGCATTAATAATGCTGCGTTAGAAAATTTATTTCATGCGAACCAAGGAACTATTCTTGGGCTATTCAATATGTTTTCTGGCGGTGCTTTAGAGCGAATGTCTATTCTTGCTTTAGGGATTATGCCGTACATTTCTGCGTCAATTATTGTGCAGTTAATGTCTACTGTGATTCCATCACTTGAAGCCTTGAAAAAGGAAGGTGAGCAAGGTAAGCGTAAAATTAATCAGTATACACGTCAGGGCACATTGTTGCTTGCAGTGGTTCAAGCAGTTGGTATGTGTGCAGGTTTGATTGGTCAGGGTATTACTCTGTCAGTTGGTCTTGCGTTTTACATTCCAGCAGTAACTTCACTTGTCGCTGGAACTATGTTCTTAATGTGGCTAGGTGAGCAAATCACTGAAAGAGGTATTGGTAACGGTATCTCAATGATTATTTTTGCAGGTATTGTCGCTGGTTTGCCTAAACTAATTATGCAATCAGTTTCTTCTGTAGATAATGGTCAGACAAGTTTAATTGGTCTTGTAATCTTTGGTCTTTTGTCTTTAGGTGTATTGGCAGCTATTGTGTTTATTGAAAAAGCACAACGTCGCATTCCAGTAAACTATGCGCAAAAGCAACAAGGTCGTCGTATATTTACAGCACAGCAGACGCATTTGCCATTAAAAATTAATATGGCTGGTGTTATTCCTGCGATTTTTGCAAGTTCTTTACTCTTGTTCCCAGCAAGTCTTGGTCAATGGGTGGGAAGTGCAGATCCAAATGCTGGTTTTATTAAAAGCAGCTTACAAGATTTAGCTTTAGTATTGTCGCCTGGACAGCCTTTGTATTTGGTGCTCTTTGGTGCGTTAATTATCTTTTTCTGTTACTTTTATACGGCTTTAGTATTTAGCCCTAAGGAAGTATCAGAAAATCTAAAACGCAGCGGAGCTTATGTGCCTGGTATTCGCCCAGGTGAGCAAACTGCTCGTTACTTAGATCATATTCTTAATCGTTTGACGTTTATTGGTGCGATTTATATTACGGTCATTTGTTTAATGCCAATGATTCTACAAAGCTCTTTTGGGATTCCATTCTATTTAGGTGGTACCTCATTATTGATCGTAGTTGTCGTGGTTATGGACTTTATGGCTCAGCTACAAGCGCATTTAACATCTCATCAATATGATAATCAAACATTAATGAGAAAAACGACTGCTCATCCTAAGGGATAAGCGCACTTAGAGGTTTCATCATGAAAGTACAAGCTTCTGTAAAGAAAATTTGTGGTAGCTGTAAAGTTATCCGTCGTAATGGGGTTATTCGCGTAATTTGTAGCGCAGAACCTCGTCATAAGCAGCGTCAAGGTTAATCTAATCAAGACCTGTTGATTTCAGTAGGCGAATTGGGTTAATATCCGCCCCTCAAGATTTTTGTGGGGCGGTTGATTATCTCTACTGCCTTTTTGGAGAAAGTGAATGGCTCGTATTGCCGGTGTAAACATTCCGGATAACAAGCATGCTGTTATCTCCCTCACTTACATCTTTGGTATCGGTCGCCACACTGCTAAGAATATCTTAGCTGCAGTTGGTATTACTGAAACTACTAAGATCCGTGAGTTGGACGATGCTCAGCTTGATGCGATTCGTGCAGAAGTTGCTAAGGTTCCTACCGAAGGTGACTTACGTCGCGAAATTTCCATGAACATTAAACGTTTAATGGATTTGGGTTGCTACCGCGGCCTTCGCCATCGTCGCAGCTTGCCTGTCCGTGGTCAACGCACCAAAACTAACGCACGTACCCGTAAAGGTCCGCGCAAACCGATTAAAAAGTAAGATTTCTGGAAGCTAAAAGATGGCTAAAGATACTCGCACACGCAAGAAGGTCACTCGTACCGTCTCTGAAGGTGTTGCACACATTCACGCGTCTTTTAATAACACCATTGTTACGATTACTGATCGTCAAGGTAATGCATTGGCTTGGGCCACCTCAGGTGGACAAGGCTTCCGTGGTTCACGTAAATCAACTCCGTTTGCTGCTCAGGTAGCTGCTGAAGTTGCTGGTAAAGCAGCTTTAGATTACGGTTTGAAAAATCTGGACGTCCTTGTAAAAGGTCCAGGTCCAGGTCGTGAGTCTGCGGTTCGTGCATTAGGCGCAGTGGGTTATAAGATTAACAGCATTACCGATGTGACTCCAATTCCTCACAACGGTTGCCGTCCACCTAAAAAACGTCGCGTGTAAGGAGAAACATTCATGGCTCGTTATATTGGTCCAAAATGCAAACTCTCTCGCCGCGAAGGGACAGACCTGCAACTTAAATCTGGCGTTAAACCATTTGACGTCAAAACTAAAAAAGCTAACAAAGCACCTGGTCAACATGGTCAGGCACGCGGTGGTAAGCAATCTGAGTATTCACTACAATTACGTGAAAAACAAAAAGTCCGTCGTATTTACGGTGTGTTAGAACGTCAATTTAGTAACTACTATAAAGAAGCAGCTCGTGTTAAAGGCGCAACAGGTGAGAACTTGTTGAAATTGCTTGAAAGCCGTCTTGATAACGTTGTTTATCGCATGGGTTTTGGTTCTACACGTGCAGAAGCTCGTCAGTTAGTAAGTCACCGTAGCATTACTTTGAATGGTCGTCGTGTAAACATCGCATCTATTCAAGTTAAAGCTGGTGATGTAATTGCGGTTCACGAAGGTGCTAAACAACAATTGCGTATTAAAAACGCGATTGAGTTAGCTGCACAACGTGGTATTCCAGCTTGGATCGAAGTTGATCATTCTAAGCTTGAAGGTACGTTTAAAGCTGCACCAGATCGTTCTGATTTACCTGCTGAAATCAACGAAAGCTTGATTGTAGAATTGTATTCTAAATAATCCTTGAGGTAGCAATAATGACGCGTACTGCAAACGAGTTTCTAACTCCGCAAGCGATCAAGGTCGAAGCGGTAAGCGGGACCTCGGCAAAAGTGATTCTAGAACCTTTAGAGCGTGGTTTTGGCCACACTCTAGGTAATGCTTTACGTCGCATTCTATTGTCTTCTTTACCTGGCGCTGCTGTGGTTGAAGTAGAAATAGAAGGTGTCGAGCACGAGTACAGTACTTTAGAAGGCTTGCAGCAGGACATCGTCGAGCTCTTGCTGAACCTAAAAGGATTGTCTATTAAGCTGTTCGATCAAAATGAAGCATATTTAACATTAGAGAAACAAGGTCCTGGCGATATTACTGCTGCTGACCTTCGTTTACCTCATAATGTTGAAGTGGTTAACCCAGAACATTTAATCGGTACTTTAAGTGCTTCAGGCTCATTAAAAATGCGCTTGAAAGTTGCTCAAGGTCGTGGTTATGAAACATCTGATTCTCGTTTCCCTGAAGGTGAAACACGTCCTGTTGGTCGTTTGCAATTAGATGCTTCTTATAGCCCGATTAAGCGTGTTTCTTACACCGTTGAAAATGCGCGTGTAGAACAACGTACCGATTTAGATAAACTGGTAATCGACCTTGAAACAAATGGAACGGTTGATCCTGAAGAAGCAATCCGCAAAGCGGCAACAATCTTGCAACAACAAATTGCAATTTTTGTTGATCTTCAGAAAGACCAAACTCCAGTTGCTCAAGAGCCTCGTGAAGAAGTTGACCCAATCTTGCTTCGCCCAGTAGATGATCTAGAGCTTACTGTTCGTTCTGCTAACTGTTTGAAAGCAGAAAATATTTACTACATTGGTGATCTTGTTCAACGTACTGAAGTTGAGTTATTAAAAACTCCTAACCTTGGTAAAAAATCGTTAACAGAGATCAAAGATGTTTTGGCATCGAAAGGCTTACAACTCGGTATGCGTCTTGAAAACTGGCCACCAGCTAGTCTTCGTATGGACGACCGTTTTGCCTATCGTAGCCGTTAATTAAGTAGGACTATCACCATGCGTCATCGTAATAGTGGTGTGAAATTAGGCCGTACAAGCAGCCATCGTAAAGCGATGTTCCAAAACTTGGCTAATTCTTTATTTGAACACGAGTTGATCAAAACAACTGTGCCTAAAGCTAAAGAATTACGTCGTGTTGCTGAGCCTTTAATCACTCTAGCAAAAAACGATACTGTAGCAAATCGTCGTTTAGCATTTGCTCGTACTCGTAATGCTGCAACTGTTGGTAAATTATTTACCGTACTCGGCCCTCGTTACAAAGAACGTAACGGCGGTTATCTACGTGTTCTTAAAGCGGGCTTCCGTGCTGGTGATGCAGCACCGATGGCTTACGTTGAGCTTGTAGATCGTGAAGTAAACACTTCAGCTGAATAATTGATTTTATTCAAAAAAGACCGGTTTTATACCGGTCTTTTTTATTTCTAGTCACAAAATAAATTATAAAAATGTCCTCAAGTGACATAAAAAAGCAGATAAACGGTCAAACTTGACATTGTGTATTGTCAAAATTGTGTTTTAATAAACTTATATTCTCAACAATGGGTATAAAAATAAAATGGAAAAGCAAGTTGATATTTTAATCATTGGCGCAGGTATTTCAGGAATCGGAATCGCTGCCCATTTGTCAAAAAATTCACCACAACGACAATTCGAGATTTTAGAACGTCGTGAGTCTTTTGGTGGAACGTGGGATCTTTTCCGTTATCCTGGTATCCGTTCAGATTCAGATATGTCTACTTTTGGTTTCAACTTTAAACCATGGTGTAAAGCGAATGTATTAGCTGATGGTGCTTCTATTAAAGGATATTTAGGTGAAGTAATTAATGAATTTAAATTAAAAGAAAAAATTCATTTTGGTCATCGCGTACTTTCTGCTAATTATGATTCAGCTTCAAAAAAATGGCAGGTTGTAGTCGAAGATAGCAATAAAAAACAGCAGACTTGGATTACCAACTTTGTTGTAGGTTGTACAGGTTACTATAATTATGATCAGGGTTATGCGCCTTCTTTCCCAAATCAAGAAGCATTTAAAGGGCAGCTTATTCACCCACAGCATTGGCCTGAAAACTTAGATTACACAGGTAAAAAGGTGGTTATTATCGGTAGTGGTGCAACAGCGATTACTTTAGTACCAGCAATGGCTAAAGGTGGGGCAGGTCATGTGACCATGTTGCAACGTTCACCAACGTATATTGCTAGCGTTCCTTCTATCGATTTCATCTATGAAAAAACGCGTAAATTTATGTCTGAAGAAGCAGCTTATAAATTTACCCGTGCTCGCAACATTGGTATGCAGCGCGCTATTTATGCGCTGTCTCAGAAACATCCTAAAACTGTACGTCGTTTACTTTTAAAAGCAATTGAAGTGCAGCTTAAAGGTAAGGTTGATATGAAGCATTTTACACCTTCATACAATCCTTGGGATCAGCGTTTATGTGTAGTGCCAGATGGTGACTTATTTAAGATTTTACGTGAAGGCAAAGCAAGTGTAGAAACTGATCAGATCGAGAAATTTACTGAAAAAGGTATTTTACTTAAATCTGGCAAGCATCTTGATGCTGATATCGTTGTTTCTGCAACAGGATTACAGGTTCAGATTATGGGCGGAGTTCAGGCAACTCTTGATGGGAAGCCAATCAACTCATCTGAACATATGCTTTATAACGGCATAATGCTAAGTGATGTGCCGAATATGGCTATGATTATTGGCTATGTGAATGCTTCATGGACACTCAAAGTAGATATCGCTGCCGAATATATTTGTCGCTTATTAAACTATATGGACAAAAATAGTTATGATGAAGTGATTCCATCGGGTGATAAGACTGTGATGGAAGAAGATACTGTAATGGGTAAATTATCTTCAGGTTATATTAACCGTGCAGCACATGAACTTCCTAAACAAGGTAAGCGTGCTCCATGGCAGGTGACTAATAACTATTTAGAAGATAGAAAGTCTTTGAAAAATGCAAAATTTGAAGATGGCATTCTTCATTTTCATAAGCGTTCTGAAGCAAATGAGCGTAAACCAAAATTAGTATCTTAATTCGTATGAAATAAGAAAAGGGGCGTAATGCCCCTTTTTTTATTGAAGGTATTAAAGTGTTCTTGAAATTAATTCTTTCATGATTTCATTTGTACCTGCATAAATTCGATTTGCTCGATGATCAATGTATGCACGTGCAATTGGATATTCAAGCATATAGCCATAACCGCCATGTAATTGAAGACATTCATCTACAATCTTTGAGAACATATCAGAAATTTTATATTTAGCAGCTGCTGCAGCTTCGACACTCAATTTTTCTTCAAGTTGTAATTCCATACAACGATCTAAATAAGTACGACAGAAATCGATTTCTGTTCTAAGTTCCGCAAGTTTGAAGCGCGTATTTTGAAATGCGCCAATAGGTTTACCAAATGCCTTGCGATCTTTTGTATATTGGACGGTATGTGCAAATGCTGCTTCAGCACCTGCCTGACAAATAATAGCAACTAACATTCGTTCCCATGCTAATTCTTTCATGAGCATGATAAAGCCCATACCTTCCATGCCTAAAAGGTTTTCTTTAGGAACGCGAACGTTATCAAAGAATAATTCGCAGGTATCTTGGCCTTTCATACCAATTTTGTTTAGTGGTTTACCTTTACTAAAACCAGCTCTGTCTGCTTCTACAATAATTAAGGATAAGTTCGCCGAACCTTTCTCACTATTACCAGTCTTACAAACAACTACGGCCATGTCGCATAAGTAGCCATTTGTAATAAAAATTTTAGAACCATTAATGACATATTCATCACCCTCAAGTACGGCGGTGGTTCTTACCGCTTGTAAATCTGAGCCAGTGCCTGGTTCCGTCATTGCAATAGCAGTAACAACTTCTCCAGTTGCCATTTTGGGTAACCATTTTTGTTTTTGCTCTTCATTACCAAAATTATTAACGTAATTAGCAACAATATCGGAATGTAGAGAAAAACCTGTACTTGAGTCCATCGCATACGCTTGTTCTTCAATAAGAATCATACTGTATAGGCGATCTACCCCAGAGCCACCATATTCCTCTGGCATTGTGGTGCAAAGAAGACCTAGTTCTCCAGCTTTATTCCAAAGATCTCGGTCAACATGTTGCTGTTTTTCATATTTCTCTATATTGGGAACGACTTCCTTTTCATAGAATTTACGCACTGTCTCACGGAAGGCTTCGTGTTCTTCATTGAATAATTGTCTTGGTAACATATTTGGAATAGGACGGATGGCACCAGATTGCATTTGTATTTCTTCCTTGGTTCAGGTGTGATGTTATGCCCTAAACATACGTAAGCATTTCATGCCTAACAATGTGATGAATGCTCAATTATGCGGATAAGATGATAAATTTGGTCAATTTGATATTTTTAGCGATCTTTAGGATGTGATCAGGTAAACTAGGCGCACTATCAACACAGATGGGGACGTAAATGTCTGACGAAATGACCTTGGAAGAACGTAAAGTAATTTATCGAGCACGCCGCGGCTTAAAAGAAATTGACGTCTATTTTGACCCGTATGTAAAAAACTATTATTTAAAAGCTGATCCAGCAGAAAAAGCATTATTTGCAGAGTTAGTCGATCAAGAAGATCCGGATTTATTAGATTGGTTCATGGAAGTTTCTGAACCTCCACGTACTGAGTTACGTGAATTTATTTATAAACTAAAACAGTATGTACATGGCTAAACTGTTTTGATAAAAGAATTAAATTTTGAGCTGAAATATAGCCGTATCTCGGTAATATTTCAGCTTTTTGTTGGTTTGGGTTTAGCAATCCTGCTTTATCAATTATTAACGCCGATATGGTGGCTATGTGCTGTCATTCTTCTATTTATTGGTTTTATTTTCTTTTTAAAGCAAGAAGAAATATCTCAAATTGAATATTTAGATCAAAAATTATGGTCAGTTGAATATTTCTCAAAAAAAGAAATTTACCGTGCGGAAATTACTAAAATAATTGATTATCAGTTATTTGTAGTTATTTATCTTGAAGAGGCTCCTAAGAATATAGCTATTGTATGGTTCGATCAGCTTCCCATTCAGCAGTGGAAAAGATTAAAAGTTCTAGAAAAACTCTATTAATTGTTAGACAATTCTACAATTGTATATTTATTTAAAAATTATAAAAAACAAAAGTTTAATAATTATTTTCTTCATTAAACTTCGGATTGTCTAATTAAAATATAGAAAAAAGCCAAGGAAAGACAATTGTCTGACAATTTCACCTATGGGTAACTATTTGATCGGTTAAAGTACAAACACCAACGTAAAGTGTGTCGGAGGTCTCAAAATGGAGATGCCAACATGGTCGTTCTTGGTCATTGCCATAATTCTGGCAGTGGTGATAGGAAGAGCAGGAACTTTACTCAGGGAACATCTTAACAAAGTTAGTTTTAACAAGGTTAAGAGACAGAGGATGCAAGGTCGTCGATCAGTCAATTATTAAAATTGGTTAATCGATTAATTTCATCAAGTGTCCAGTTTATAACTGGGTGCGATTGTAGTAAGGAGGTCTCTCATGGAGATTTCAATGTGGATGTTTCTGTTAATTGCAGTCGTTATGGCTGTAGTAGTAGGAAGAGCAGGAACTTTACTTAAGGATTATATAGAACAAAAATAATATAAGCCGTTAAAAGCTTATCCCAGTTAATAAGTAGCATGTGCTGAACCGTCGCAATGCTACTTTTTTTTGCCTAAAATTTCTGTTTCCTCGAAAAACTGTCAATTTTATCTGCTGTGAAGTGTGTCAAAGTATAAGCGCTACAATTAGAGTAATTACTCTTTTATTCAAGATATGCATCTGCTAATGTACATCTGAAAAGGAAAAAACAAATTACATAGAGGACAGGAAGATGTCTAAAGTCCAAAAAATAAGCCAAGGTTTGGCGGTGAGTTTTCTTGCAGCTTCAGTTTTATCAGGTTGTTCATACGTTGTGAAAACCGGAGCAAATGTTGCTCTAGGTTTTACGGAAAAGCACGTCGTTCCACCTATTTTGGCAATGCAAGATGCTGAAATGGTATGTAATACCGGTAGTGCTTTAACACCTGCAATCATGTCTACTAAAGGGATGGGTGCAGATCCGACACGTGTTGCAGTATTAATGTATGCAGCATCAGGTGTATGTGCGGAAAATCAGGCTTTAGAAGCAGAATTACGTTATTTGCGCGCATCAAAAGCTGGTCAAGTGACAGAAGCCCAAGATGCACGTATTGCACAAAAGCGTTGGGCAGCAATTGCTGCTGAACGTCAATATACGGGTTATAAGTTATTTGCTGATCGTTGGGAATCTAAATATAAATATCACTTAGGTGATTCTTGCCCAACGATGCGTAATGATACTGATCAAACTGTTTATTTACTTGGCATGATCAGTGGTCTTCAGGCTGTGACCAACGATATTAACTCAGGCGGTGCAGTCAATGTTCCTAAAGATATCGCTGCTATTGTAGAGCGTGGCATGGTTTGTCTAGATAATGAAAAATTCTGGGGCGCACCTAACGCAACGCGTGCTGTTATCTGGACTTTATTGCCAGGTGCTGATGAAGGGAAACCTGATCCGTACCAAACTTTAAAACAGTCAATTCAGATTGGTGAGAAAAAAGGTGTTCGCCTATCTCATGCCTTATATGCTGTAGCTGCTCAAGCAAGCGGTGATGATGCAAAAATCCGTGATGCATTAAGAACCTATGCAGCATCTCAAGCTGATGACAAACCTGTCAATCCGAACTTTAAGTTAATCGATAGTATGGCTGGTCTTATTGTACGTGGTATCTCTGACCGTTACTGGACTGAGCATACTGGTGTACGTACCGGAGATGATGGTATGTCTCATTTCTGGGATGATAAAAATGAAGGTGCAGCAGAGCTAGATGAGTTGTTTGATGGGGGAGCCGCTTCTGAGGTTCCTACGGATTCATCTGCTCCACCAGCAGCGCAGTAACGAATATTTGAAAGACTAACTTCTTGCGAGTCTATTGTTAAGTTCTACAATAATTGTAAGAAGTTTAATTTCAAGGAGTGTGCCATGAAGGATCATGTACTGAATAGTAAAGTGCTTTTGGTCGCAGTGTGCATTTCCATATCTGCATGTCTACAGGTGTTTCCTGATACTTTTATTTATTGGCGCGAAAGTTTACTTGGCGAATTCTGGCGTTTGTGGACTGCACATTGGGTACACGTTGGATGGGTTCATTTCCTTTTAAATATGATGGCATTCGCTTGTTTACCCTTTATTTTTCCACATACAAAAGCATGGCATCTTCTAAGTCTACTTTTGCTGTTGCCACCCTTTATTAGTTTGGTGTTCTACTTTTATTTACCTTATATCGAAGCTTACGCAGGTCTGTCTGGTGTCTTACATGGACTATATACAGCGGTTGCTTTGGTCTATCTGCAATATCGTAAAGAGCGAAATTTTGCTTTGCTGGTTTTAGGGTTAATTATTGCCAAACTCATATGGGAAAACACTTTTGGGCAAACAGGAACTGCTCAACTAATAGGGAGTCCAGTTTTAACTGAAGCTCATCTATATGGGGCAATTGGCGGAGCAATCTTTGGAGGATGTTATTGGATTTTCCAGAGATTAAAAAAGAAACATTGACAATACAAACTGTTAAAAAAGAGATTTTAGTCATTCTTTATTAACAAAGTTTGATGCAAATTTGATCGTTGAATAAAGGGATTGGTAGAAGGGGGATGGATTTAACCCCTGACCAAGAAAAATTGCATGACTCAAGTCCTTATTTTTAGGGATTTGAGAGAACAAAATTGGAATATTTATGCAAGAACATCAAGAAAAAAGATCTGGATTAGGTCTGCTGGGTTATATCTGGAACGAATGGATCTCAACATTCGTCATCCTCATTTTGCTATTAATGACGCTAATTATTGGTACCGGGGAAATGATCCACGGACAATTATTACGTATCGGGGAACGTCTTTATGGCGACCCTGCTACAGGTATGCAATATTCTTTTTTGCGTGCTGAGCCTGAAAAGCCAACTTGTGATCGACATCCAAATATCGAGGCTCAAGTAAAAGAACAAATGAAAGCGAACGCGTCTGATGATTTCGCGAGTTTCTTTGGTGCGGCATCTGAAAGTGATGTCCGTGCATCACTACTCGCAGCAAAGCAACAATGTGATGAAAAATATCAGGCGTATGATAAAACTATCAAATATATCGAAGCTAACCCAGGGGTACGTACTTACCGTGCTATCGAGACAGGTTTCTTCGGTATTTTTAAATTTGGTACAGAGAACCGTGCCATTTTACTGGTCTTTATGGTTTTGATTTCTGCGATTACTGCATCGTTGAAATATCACCATATTGGTTTGCGTAATCCGGCAACAAAAATAGATTACAAAGTGTATTCCTTGTTTATGTTGATTGGTAATGCACTACTTAGTACCTCTGTCATTAGTCAGTATCGTTCAGTCATAAATTCTGGGGTAACACCTACCTATGAAACAGTAACGATTTACTGGATGTGGATGATTCTATTTGTTGTTCTGACTTTAATTAGTTTGTATCAATTATTTGTTTCACCTCCACCAAAGCGTGAAGGCGGAAATATAGGCTTAGCCTTATTATCGGTGCCTTTATATGCTTATATGGCGTTAATTACAGGCATCGTATTTACGTTCTTTATGGATTACCCAATGGGGCAAGGTATTTACCTTGGTTTACTGGTTGAATTCTCAGGCATCTTCTTAAACCTTGCCTTGTTCATTTGGGCAGGTATGCTTTTAACTCAAACACGCGTTATGGACTTGTTCCTTAATGTGCTTCGTCCATGGAATTTGGCGCCAGAAACCTTAACTTGGTTAATTCTAATTGCTGCTGCTGTACCAACAGCCTATACAGGTGCATCTGGTATCTTCGTTATCGCAGCAGGTGCAATTATTTATAAAGAAGTCTGGAATGCGGGTGCTCGCCGTCAATATGCTTTGGCTGTGTCTGCCATGTCAGGTTCTTTAGGGGTAGTTGTACGCCCATGTCTACTGGTCGTTTTAATTGCGATGCTTGATAGTCGTCATGTAACGTCTGATGAGCTATTTGGGCATGGTATTTATGTATTTTGGTTAACTGCATTTATTTTCTTGGGTGTTTCACTACTCTTAGCTGAAGAAAAATTCCGTGTGAATTCACCAAAAGTTGCGATTCCAGGCATGATGCGTGCCTTTGTGCCTGTAATTCCATATATTCTGATCACTGCTGTTGTTCTTGCGATCTATAAATATGCACTAGATACAGGAATGAACGAATTTACTGCACCAGTAATTTTGCCATTAGTCTTGATCGCAATGATCTTGTATGACAAATTGGTTGCGACCAAAGAAGCGCCTGCAATCAATATTCATGAAGCGATTGTTCGCGAACACGAACAAAAATCACCATTTCTTCGTGCACATGATCCCCATAGCTCTCAATACCGTCTTGGTTTTGGTGGAGCACTTCGTTTTGCGACCTCAGAAACTGTAGGTCATATTGGTGCTCTAATTATCTTGATGGCATTGTCTGCAAGTGTAGGCGGTTTAATTGAACGCTCTGAAGTGGTTGAATTATTACCGACTCATTTGGGCAGTATTTATATATCACTTGCATGTATTGCGCTATTACTTGCCATTATTGGTATGTGTACAGATCCATTTGGTGCTGTAATTTTAGTTGCTGCAACCATTGCACCTGTGGCATACGAAAATGGTATTCATCCAATTCACTTCTGGATGATTGTATTGGTTGCATTCGAGTTTGGCTATGTGACACCGCCAGTTGCCTTGAACCATCTCTTAACAAGATTATCTGTCGGAGATGATGAGGTGAATGCTGCGGATGCAGAAGCGAAAGAGAAATATACAAGCTTCTACTTCCGTTATGAGCGCTGGTTGCTACCAATTATTGTCTTATTCTCATCATTGGTATTAGTGACTTATGTGCCATACGTATTTAAGTTATTCGATTGGTATAAATAAATTAAATCAAAGTATTGGTTATACAAAAAAGCCTTCCAAAATGGAGGGCTTTTTAAATAAAAGGATTAATTAAATTTAAAACAAGATGATTAGAATTATTTAAATCCTAACAAAAAAGCTAAAGATGGATAGCTTTAGCTTTTTTAGATTCTATTGAAAAACTATTGCTGTTTAAGCTGAGCTTCCAGCAATTTAACTTGTTCTTCTTTGAGTTTAGTTAATTGATCAGCATCTGAATGCTGAGCTTTTAAGGTTGCTTCCTGATCTTTTAGCTGGCGATGAATATCTTCAAGTTTAGATACTTCTTCTTTTGCTAAAGACTCTTGTGCAGGGACAGGCTCTTTAAGCACATTTTCACTGACAAGTTGCTGAGAGCTTGCATTTTCAGCTAAGGGTTCAGAACTTGGTAATGGGTCAACTGGTTTAGCAGGAGCGGATGTCGAGACGGGTTGTGGATCAACCAGTGGTGCTGACGACTCGGTTTTTTTAAAAAACCATTGCGCTGCAAAAAAAAGCACTACGAGAATGCTTAAGCCCCCAATTAAAATCCATAATAATTTTGAGTTTTGTTTTCTTTGTAGTGGCATGTTTAAGACCTTTAGTCGGGACGACGTGGCTTGAACTGTATTACCCCAATTTCATCTGGTTCAGCAGGCGTTTCAGGCTCATCAACATGAGTCGGACGATTTTCGCTATAACCGCATTCGATACATTCAATCCATTCGTCTTCTGCGGTGGTTAGCATGACAATTCGATCCATGGCTTCACATTTTGGACATTTTGCCCCAGCAATGAAACGTTTTTTCATCTTTATCACCCTAACCACACGATCAATTTAGGCCCATAGTTTAAGCGGTTTTGTTGTCATTCGTCCAACCTTGATGACGTAACAACGCGTCAATTTTAGGCTCGCGTCCACGGAAATTAACAAATGCCTCAAGTGCAGTGTCTTTTCCTCCCACAGCTAGAATTGCCTGGCGGAATTCTTTACCCGTTTGAGTATTAAAAATACCTTCATTTTCAAAACGATCAAATGCATCACTTGCTAAGACTTCTGCCCATTTGTAAGAGTAATAACCTGCAGCATAACCACCAGCAAAAATATGACTAAAACTATGTTGGAAACGGTTGTAGTCGACAGTAGGAACGACTGCATACTGCTTACGAATGTCGTTTAACGTTTGCTGAATTTGCTCACTGTTCAGGGCAGGTGTTTTGGTGTGAATGGTTAAGTCAAATAATGCAAATTCAAGCTGACGTAAAGTTTGCATACCAGATTGGAAGAATCGAGCATTTAATAAAGCATCTAGTAATTCTTGTGGCAAAGTCTGTTTACTATCGATGTGTTCACTTAATACATCTAGACTTTCTTTATCCCATGACCAGAATTCCATAAACTGGCTTGGTAGTTCTACTGCATCCCAAGCTACCCCATGCGTTCCTGCAACCGAGATATTATCTACTTCGGTCAACATATGATGTAAACCATGTCCGAATTCATGGAACAAAGTAATCACTTCGTCATGAGTCAATAAAGCAGGTTGGTCACCTACTGGAGGAGTAAAATTACACACCATATAGCAAATTGGTTTTTGTAAACCATGAAGAGTCTGCATGCGCGAGCGGAAGCCGTTCATCCATGCGCCACCACGTTTACCTGTACGTGCATAGATGTCAAAGAAGAAGCCACCAATCACTTGACCTTGGTCTTCTAATTCAAAATAACGTGCATCTGGATGCCAGACAGGTGCTTGTCTTTCAATAATGTTAATGCCATATAGGCGCTGCACAATCTGGAATAATCCCTGAATAACTTTAGGTGCAGGGAAATAAGGTTTTAACGCTTCTTGAGATAGGTTAAATTGTTGCTGTTTCAGCTTTTCAGAATAGTAAGTTGTATCCCAAGGTTTAAGATCATCAACACCATCTTGTTTAGCAATTTCTTGAAGTTCTGCAACTTCTTGAAGCGCAGGAGCACGCGCATGCTCTGCTAGGTCAACCAAAAACTCATGTACTGTTTTTACGTCTGGTGCCATTTTGCTTGCAAGAGAATATTCAGCATAGTTATTGAAACCAAGTAGTTTTGCCATTTCCTGACGAAGGCTCAAAATTTCTTCCATAATTTTGCTGTTATCAAACTCAGTTTGTTCAGACTGATCAGATGCACGTGTCACATAAGCTTTATAAAGCTCTTCACGCAATTCACGGTCATCTGCATAAGTCATGATTGCAAAATATGCTGGGAAATCTAGAGTTGCGACAGCTTGGTCAAGTTCGCGTTGTTTGCCATACTGTTTTAATAACTCAATATTACTTTTTGGAAGACCTTTTAACTGATCTTCGGTAAGTGGCTTAAAGTAAGCTTGTGTTGCATCAAGAACGTGGTTTGAAAAATCAGAAGAAAGCTGTGAAAGACGCGCAGAAATCTCTGCATAACGTTTTTTCTCTTCACCCTCTAAAGCTACACCTGAAAGTTTAAAGTCACGTAAAGCTAGACGGATAGCACTTTGTTGGGCTGGGCTAAGCGATGTATAGCCTTGACCATCATGGATGTGTTGATAGGTTTGATAAAGCGCCGTGTGTTGACCAAGCTGAGTGTAATATTCACTTAATGCTGGTAATAAAGATTGATAGACTTCTCTCGTTTCTGCATTGCTCATTACAGCGTTTAAATGCGATAAAACGCCCCATGATTCACTTAGATTATTTTCAAGCGTATCGACTTGCTCAAGTACGGCAAGTTGCTGAGCTGCATCTGTAGGTGCAGCCGTAAGAGTATTTAAAAATTCCTGACCTGCTTGGATCGCTTGCTGGATGTCTTGTTTTAAATTTTCTAATTCAATTTGGTCAAAACGCGGAGTTGGTAAAGTCGCTTGCTGTAAAGTCATTGCTAATAGCCACATTATTTTTTAAACATGGTATTAGATGTAGGTCCTCTCAGGCTGGAAATCAAGCTTAATGTATAAAATAACCCTTTTTAAAAAGAAATAAGTTTCCTATTGGAGACTTATTTCTGAAGTGTGATAATTATTTACTTACTATTCAGCCTTTGATTTTGCATTCGACTTTTTCTTTTTAGGCTTAGATTTTTTCTTCACCTTTTCTGATTTAGTCTCGGCTTTTGCTGAGGTTTTCTTACCAGATTTTTTAGTGTAAGAACTTGGCTTACTTTTTTCTTTCTTTTTGTGAACAGGTCGCTCACCATCACTACTGACAGTTGGTTTACTGAAAACTTCTTCAGTCGCCTGCGTAGTAGTTTTAGTCGTACGCGGCGCACGGCTACGAACTACTCGGCCTGCATGGGTAACTTGCTTAATGAGCTGGAAGTCAATTTTACGTTCTTCCAGATTGACACCAGCGACCTGAATTTTAACTTCATCGCCCAAACCAAAGACTTGACCACGATTTTGACCTACTAGATTTTGACTCGCTTGGTCATAAATAAAGAAGTCATCGCCGAGTTGGCTAATATGAATCATACCATCGACATATAAATCTTTCAGTGTCACGAATAAACCGAATTCGGTCACCGCACTTACAATACCAATGAATTCATCACCTAGATGCTGCTGCATGTAGTGACATTTCAACCACGTCGTTACGCTACGAGAAGCTTCATCAGCACGGCGCTCTGTTTGAGAGAAATGTTCACCTGCATCATCTAGTGCAGCACCAGAGAGTGGATAAGGCTTTTGTTTGAGATGTGCTTTAATGGCACGGTGTAATAATAAATCTGGGTAACGACGGATTGGCGAAGTGAAATGCGTATAAGCTTCATAAGCCAAACCATAGTGCCCTGCATTTTTTGCGCCATAATAAGCTTGCATCATTGAGCGTAATAAGACGGCATGAATACTAGGAGCATCAATACGATCTTTAGTTGCTTCAATTACTCTTTGATAGTCTGCTTGAGTTGGTTGGTCAGGGAAGGGTAGACCCAGTAATTTCACAAAGTCTTTTACTTTCTGAATACGTGAAAACTCTGGAGCTTCGTGCACGCGATATAACATTGGAACATCATGTTCTAATGCATATTCAGCCGCAGCAACGTTAGCAAGTAACATGCACTCTTCAATGAGCTTATGTGCTTCATTACGTGTACGTGGCAAAATTTCTTTAATCCCGCCTAGCTCATCAAAAGTCATGTAGGTTTCAATGGTTTCAAATTCCATTGCATGACGATCAGCACGTAAATTTTTCAAAATCTGATAAAGCTGGAAAAGCGTATTTAAAGACTTATGAACATCACGATCTTTTGGAATCGCATCTGTTGCGCCGTCAAAATATTGTGCTACCTGTGTATAGGTCAAACGTGCTTTTGAATGCATCACTGATGGATAAAAATCGTAACCAGTTACACGGCCTGTACGAGAGAGTTTCAAGTCACAGACCATACATAAACGGTCTACATGAGGGTTTAGAGAGCATAAGCCATTTGACAATGCCTCTGGTAGCATCGGTAATACGAAATGCGGGAAGTATACCGAAGTACCACGTTCCTCAGCTTCTTCATTGAGGGCTGAGTCTAAGCGTACATAATGGCTAACATCAGCAATTGCGACAACTACACGATAACCGCCACCTGGACGTTTTTCTGCATAAACCGCATCATCAAAATCTCGAGCATCTTCACCATCGATCGTAACTAATGCTAAATCTCGTAAATCAATGCGGCCTTCGCGGTCTTGAGCAGATGGTTCTTTAAAACTTTCAGCTTCTTTTATAACTTCATCTGGGAACTCATAAGGTAAGCCAAACTCAAGAATAGTCTGCGGAATAATAATTTCTGTATCAGCTTTGTCGGCCATAGATTGAATAATATGCGCCGTCGCAAATTCTTCACGAGTCGGATAACTATCTATTGCGACACGTAGCATATCGCCAACATTTGCTTCAGCATGCGTTACCAGTTCTTTTTCTAAAGGAATAGGCTGGTGCTGATTTGGATTGTTGGGCTGAATAAAATATTCGCCATCATGAACCGACAATTTACCAATTAATTGTTTAACACGATGTTGTAAAACTTCTGTGATAAATCCCCAAGGTTTGCCTTTACGATCAACTGAAGTCTGTCGCACTCTAACTCGGTCACCGTTAAAGACTAAACGTAATTCACGTTCAGGAAGTAAAAGGTCACTTTGACCATCAATATGCGCTGTGCCTAAACCTTTACTATTGATATAAACAGTTGCTTCATAGGTCGGTTGATCTGCCACCAACTGAAATTTAAACCCGTCTTTCATGATTTGACCGTCACGAACCATAGCACTTAAGCGGTGACTGAGTGCTTCAATACTTTTTTGGTCATGAATATTAAAATGATCGACAAGTTCTGCATGAGATTGCGGTGTCTGCAATTGTTCCAATGTATCTAAAATAAGAGTACGGCTTGGAATAGGATTGTCATAACGTTCAGCTTCAGCTTTCGCTTCGGGGTCAGCCCAGTTTTTTGTCATGTCGTTTGGTTTCACGCTTGGCAGATAAGTTTAGCATAAGTCATGCAGACCCGAACTGCACGTTTAGGTTTGCAATAATGTGTTATGCACTACAGTATTTTGATGAAGAAATAATATCTATCTTAACAAGCGTTTGATCGAAAAAGACGAAAATAATGAGAAAATTGCTTAAAAAATAATTCATTGAACTAAAAAACAAGAAAATTTCACTATGATGACTTGAACAATAGGGTTTTAGTTTGTATTATGGCGGCTCGTTCCGGTGAGGTGGATGAGTGGCTGAAATCACTTCCCTGCTAAGGAAGCATACCTATTACTGGTATCGAGGGTTCGAATCCCTCTCTCACCGCCATTTACTTAATGCGCTCATAGCTCAGCTGGATAGAGCACTTGGCTACGAACTAAGGGGTCGGGAGTTCGAATCTCTCTGAGCGCACCA
>NZ_JAVQNO010000020.1:0-159103 GCF_031799025.1 Acinetobacter sp. V115_6
CTGCACCAACTGCACCAACTGCACCAACTGCACCAACTGCACCAACTGCACCAACTGTCTCGATAAAGAAACAATCTACAGTTTCAAAACAGACAAAAATAAGCAAAGAAGAATCAAAAATTATTGATCAAAAGTCTAGTTTAGCGACTACTAAAGAAAAAACAGTGATAAAGGATTCTGCTTCCCAACGAAAGACTGAAGAAAAAGTAGAACTGAATGCAGTTGAACCCTTGTCTAAGGATATCATTACTTCATCAGCACCAGTAGCACCAAAAAACGATGAGGCGAAGTACACTACCATTGATGGTGTGGAGTACGTTAATAATGAATATTTAGAGAATCAAGAGTTTAATCTAGAAGGGAAAAAACGTTTTTATATTATGCCTGATGGTTTAGGTCGTACTGAATCTATTGAGCGTAAAAAAGGTGTTGGTCAGTCTATCCTTGATAACGTATTGCATCGATCTCAAGAAGATCAAGTCTCTTCTGTGGTATTAGCTCCTACTTATGTGAGACTTTCACACAAAGAGTTAGCAAGCACTTTTGAAAATGATTTGTGTTTTATTAATGGCTATAACAAATCAATTAAAAAGCTAAGCCAGAATAAAGAAGTTGGGTTATGGCCGAGACAACCTCTTAAAGAAAAATTTGAATACGAAGTCGTAAAAGTAGATTCTTCTATTAAGAATATACAAGTAGCTTCCTATGCTACAACCAATGATAAGCCTGTATATTATTGGCCCCTCGCTGTTTTCTTGGATGAAAAGGGGTGTGTTATAGAAGGTGCTAGTGGTTTTAAAAGTAAGTCGTATCCTGCGACGATTTTACAACATGCATCGATTTTAGGCGTTTTACAGGTGCCAGAACGTACACACTATATTATGTTAACGCCTTTATCGTCGGCTGTGGATATGCCAGATCAGGAACTATCTAATCAGGGACAAATTAAAATTTCGGTATTACGTTAAAAATAAGTAGGAATGATGATGAGTAAAAAAATTTTATTACCTTTTGCATTATCCACATTGGCAATTGTATTAAATGGTTGCGGTGGTGGTGGCTCAACAATTAATGAAGATCCTACTCAAGGTGGTGGTACGATTCCGACCACTAATTTGGATTGTAAAGCAACAGATGAAACCTGTCTGAATTTTGAATTAAATTATCCAATAGCAGGTTTGAATTTCGACTGTAGTTTATCTCCGAATCAGCGTTATATTACTAAATTGGTTGGTAACTCTGTTGGTGGTGCTTGTAGTATCAGTGGCAGTAAATCAGATGAAACAATTACGCTTTATCTACAAGGTAGCAATACTCACAAGATTGCGTTAGGTACGATAAAACTTGATACATTAGGAAAATACGGAACAACACATTTAACAGTTTTGGATATGGCTACAGCATTAACTGGTCAGCCTCCTGCTTCAATGAGTAACGCTGATCCAACTATTAAAGTAGCTATGGCTTTAGTTAAGTTATTCCAAAGTATTGGTGTTGAACGTGGCGATAATGTGGTAGGTGATTTACAACCAACCCAATTTACTCAAGATAAGAAAAATCTGTTGACTAGTTTGACACAAGATATAACTGCAACAGAATGGAAGAATGGGCAATATGCAACTCTTCTAAAACCTTGGTTAGATGTAAGTAAAGTGTCTGATGCACAAGCTTATGCACTCGTGGTTCAAGTCACAAACTTAGCAAATGCTGCATTATTTCAAGCAAATGAAGCGACTTATGCGGGTATTGTAGATCCTGTTAGTTCACCGTTACCGCTGGGTTTTTATGGCTGTAATCAGGCATTAGCAGATTGCTTTAATAAATCTACCACTAATTTACGTCATATGATGGCTAACATGTTCATGTTGACTGACCGTGAAGGTTATGCAATGGGTTACGGTCTGCAATGGCGTGGTGATGCTACTTTATATAAAGATAAGGATGGAAACGTGACTGGTGTTGCTCCACCAGTTTTATTGTGGACCAAAGCAAAACCAATGCAAATGCTTGTTGCTCCCCAACAAAATGGTTGGCTTAACCCAATTTCAAAAGATATTCAATCGACTCAACCCTTACGTTTAAGCGTTGATAGCAATGCAAATAATGATTTGCAAATCTATCAAGGTAAGTTTATGAACGATTATGCTGTTGCTGGAAGTGAAGGTTTCTATAAACAACTAACACGCTCGACCACAGGAAATATTCAGCATTATGGTTTATGGCGTCAAACAGTAGGTACAGAAAACTATAAGGGTTCACTTGATATTATTAAAGCCAACCCGATTAGTTATCTTGGAAAAGAAATTTTTAAAACAGCAGCTAACGTGAGTTCTGGTCAACGCTATGTCTTCCCATTATATGCGACTTTGACATTCCGATTTGATACTACTGGGATAGCTCCTATCGATTTAGGTATTGTCGTTGATGAAAAAGGAAATATTCGTACGGATATTAAACCAAATGCAACTGCAACCGATATGTCTGGTCAATGTGCAACAGTAACAGACAACAGCTTAATTGATAGTAATGGTGTGCAACAATACCGACTTGGTACTACTGGTGGAACAGAGTCATCGGATAATGATAGCTCTATTACTGTTCGTATGATTTTATCGAATCCTCAGCTAGGTAACCTTAATGGGATTTTGATGGGACTTAACTCTGTGGTGAGACAGGATACTAATCCAGATGATAATGTAAATGATTCAATTTCGGTAAATGGAGCCAAGATTAACCTCTATAACTTGTTAGCAGGTCAAAACAGCAGTAATAGTATTAATTTAAGTGATTATGAAAACAAGACTGCACGTTGGATTAACCTTTATGCTTTCTATCAAGCTGTTTATAATAATATTAAGGACATTAGCCCAGCACCAACAGATGCTGAAAAAGCTTTAGCTCAACGCTTGTCTGGCACGGTGTCTATTAAACTAGCCAATCAGTCTATTCCAGCTTGTAATGCAATTAAAACTAAGTCTTAAAAATAAGAGACAAATAAAAAGACCGATTAGCGGTCTTTTTATTTGTCTAATTAATTAACCCGTATGGTCTAAACGAGTACCCAAAGTTTCAAGATGTGTTGGGAATACTTGTTTCTTACGATCTTCAAAATAATGTCTTAGTGTATGTTCGACACTAGGAAAGGCTAGTTCTCCCCATGGAATTTCATGTTCTTCAAACAGGCGACTCTCGATGCTTTCTTCACCTGCACCAAAAATGCCATCTTTCAGCTGTGCTTTGAACAGTACATAAATTTGACCAATACGCGGAATATTGTACATACAATACAGTTGTTCTATTTCTATCTCGGCTTCTGCTTCTTCTCGAGTTTCGCGTGCTGCACCTTGCTCCATGGTTTCGAACAATTCCATATAGCCAGCAGGCAAAGTCCATAAACCATAACGAGGTTCAATCGCACGACGACAGAGTAATACTTTGTCTTCCCATAACGCTAAGGCACCGCAGATTACTTTGGGGTTTTCATAGTGAATATTTCCACAATGAGTACAAACACGGCGTACTTTATGATCACCTAAAGGAATTTTTTGTTCGGTTTTATGCCCACACGCTACACAGAAACTCATAATTATCATCGAGTATAGAGATGCCTCAGCATAACTGAATTTTTAGACTTACGCATCAACTCTATTCCCTAACTTTGATTTTCAGATATGATGCAAAGAGAGACAGAATAATAGGTGAATGGTATGGAAGAGCACTTGCTAACACAAAAGTTACAGCAAAGATTGCGCTTTTCCACCCGCATACAAGAAGCACAAGCTGCAGTACTCATTGCCATTACGAATGAGAATGATCCTAAGGTACTGCTTACACGCCGTTCAATACATATGAACAACCATGCGGGGGAAGTCTCTTTTCCTGGGGGAAAGCGTGACCCTAGTGATACCAGTAATATTGTTGTAGCGTTAAGAGAAGCTCAGGAAGAGACAGCTTTAAACCCTTTTGATGTGCAGTTGTTAGGTGATTTGCCGATGCAGCGTGCAAGAAGTGGTTTGTCTGTAAAACCGATCGTTGGGCTTATTCCTCCAGAGGTGACTTTAATACCTCAGCCTACCGAAATTGATCGAATTTTCTTTGTTCCGTTACAGCAACTGATCGAGACGCGTCCAACACCCTATGAAGTTCGATATGCTCATCAATCTTTATATTTCCCAAGCTTACAGATTGATAATGAAATTATCTGGGGGTTAACTGCTCGTATGTTAGTTGCTCTGTTTAAATATGGATTGGGTTATCAAAAAGATTGGCCATTTTTACTCAACTCACCAACCTTTGGAATGCCAAAGTTTTCTCATAAAAAATAAAGATCAGGATTGATAAATTATGATGTATAGCTATCAAGGACAGCACCCAAAAGCATTACATGAGCCATGGGATGGTTGGGTTGCTCCAACTGCAACACTTATTGGGCAAGTGGAATTAGGTCGTCAGGTCAGTATTTGGTTTGGTGCAGTAGTTCGTGCTGATAACTGTGTCGTTCGGATTGGTGATTTTTCTAATATTCAAGAAAATTCTGTCTTACATACCGATGCTGGACTTGAGCTAAACATTGGTGAATATGTCACGGTCGGACATAAAGTCATGTTGCATGGTTGTACGATTGGTGATAATAGTTTGATTGGTATGAACGCCGTAATTTTAAATCGGGCTGTGATCGGTAAAAATTGTATTATCGGTGCTAATGCTTTAATTCCTGAAGGGAAGGTGATTCCAGATAATTCAGTGGTGATGGGTTCACCAGGCAAAATTGTCAAAACTTTAGATGAAGATGGCGCTGCAAAAATACGTTTGAGCGCATTACATTATGCTGAACACTTTAAGAGCTATGCTGATTTAAAAGAGTTTCACTTTTAAAATCTTTTAATAAGTTATTTTCTATGCCAAGCACAAGCTTGGCATTTTTATTTAGAGATAGAACAACTCGCCTATCAGAGCCGAGTGGGGTATCATAACCCTCGTTTTTAATCTGATTTAATACTAAGGTTGTGCATGAAATTGCTGGCGTTGGAAACTGCAAATGAGCAGTGTTCCATTTCATTAGTCGATGAAACCCAAGAACTGTTTTTTCAACTCGATACGCGGGCGAAAGCACAAACCCAGACCATTTTGCCCATGATTGAGCAGGGGCTACAACAAACAGGTCTTGAAGTTGCTGGTTTAGATGCGATTGCCTTTAGCCGTGGGCCAGGTTCTTTTAGTGGTGTTCGAATTAATGCTGCTGTTGCCCAGGCTTTAGCTTGGTCACAAGATTTACCAGTAATTCCCGTTTCTACATTGCAAGCTTTAGCACAAGCGGCATACCGACTTGAAGGTTTGGAGCAGGTGACTGCGGTGCTCGATGCACGTATGAATGAAGTTTACATTGCAAGTTTTGTTCTAGATGAACAAGGAATTATGCAGTGTATTGATGAAGAAAAATTAATGAGCTATGAGCCAGCAGCTGCTTATGCAAAACATTGCTTAATTGGTTCGGGCGCCAAGCTACTTCAAGTTGATGCAGAGCATCAAACAATCACTGCAACTGCACAGGATATTGCTTCTATTGCACGTGTCTATGCTGCACAAAAGCAATGGGTGGATGCCGAGCATGCTTTGCCAGTTTATTTACGTGATGATGCGTGGAAAAAGATAGCGGATCAGGGTAAAGCAAAATAAAGGCAGTACTCATGCATATATATTTTGAAGAAGATTTTCAAGAACAAGCACAGCACTACCAAGCTGTGCTTTGTTCTAGAGGTGTGACTGTCGATTTACAGCCAATTGAAAAGCTGAATGCGCGATTTTTACGCTTCAATCCTGAAATTGCCCTTTGTGTAGATGAAAACGGACTTTGGTTATCTGCTAATGGCATGAAAATGCAGCCTGACTGGAAAGCTGAAATTCCACGTTTAAAACGTGCAAGTCTTAAATCGGAAATGATTGCCCGTGCTTGTCAGTTAGGTGAAAAGCCGGTACTAGTTGATGCTACAGCGGGTTTAGGCCATGACAGCTTACTTATGGCTTATCTAGGTGCCCAAATCCAGCTCGTTGAGCGCCATCCGATTTTATTTACTTTACTTGAAGATTCGAAAGCTCAGGCGGAACGTGATCCATTCTTAAGTCAATTTATGGATCGTATTCAACTGATCTTTGCTGACTCTGGGAGCTATTTACAGCAATTACATCAAGAAGCAAAAACGGTTGATGTAGTCTATCTTGACCCGATGTTCCCACAGCGCGACCAAAATCAACAAGCAATTAAAAAACAAGCTCAAGTCAAAAAACAAATGCAACTTTTACATCTTCTTTTACCCGAAGATGGTGAGATGGATTTGGGGGATAATTTGCTAGTTTTGGCACAGAGAGTTGCTAAACGTGTAGTCGTTAAGCGGCCACGCCATGCTATTTTCTTGGCAAATCAAGAGCCAGCTCATCAATGGCAAGGGGAGGCTTGTCGTTTTGATGCGTATTTTCAGTAGGCTTATGTAAGGTTAGGTTTTATTGCTTGAATAATGCACAAATATATGTGATATAGTTCAAAAGCATGATTGCTAAAATTCTTAGCAGGCATACACTTAAGATGCCTGTCAAAAACGAAATTTTTGAAAACCTTTTATGATTGATCTTAAACCCTCCATTAACTTTTGGCATGATTTTAAAAGCAACCAAATTGCCGGAATGTGGCTGTTTTTGGGGTCGAGACGTTCTTTACAGATTGTGCATCCATCTATTCTTCAGCTTATTGTCTGGGGAATTTTAGGGGGGTGTACTAACTCTCTTTATAGCTGGCTTGTCGCTGGTCAAATCGGTGATTTTAATTCACAAGGTTTAATTGGTTATGCACTTTGGCCATTCATTGCCTTAATTGTTGGTATTTTCTTATCACAGCGAACTAACCAACCTCGCTTAATGCTAGTTCCTGCTTTACTTTGGCTGGTTCTAGATACAAATATCTTATTAATTCAATGTTTAATCCAGTATTTGGGGTCTAACGGTTATCTCAACTTTATTCCCGATGCTATTTATAACGGAATTTTACCGAGTTTATTTGTAGCTTTATTCGTGTGGCAAAGTTTAGCCGTAATTTGGGTTTTCTCACGTGAGCTTAAGTGGCCATGGTGGGAACGTGCACTGGTTATGGTTGCGACTATTGCAACGATGGTGGTGTGGCAACTTTCTGTAAAAGATCAACCCATTTGGAAGGTCGAAGATTCGGCTCCAACGTTTGCTGAAGATGCTTTTTATGCGCAAAGTAAACTTTTAAATGATTCTTTAGAGCAAGTTCAATATGGTGAGCTCGCCAAAAGCCATTGGTACTTTTTAGGAGTTGCTGGCGATAGTTATCAAGATGTTTTTAAATCGGAAGTGGTCCGTATTAAAGAGCAGTTTGATACACGCTTTGGAACGATTGGGCGCTCAATGATGCTGGTCAATAATCCAGATACCCGCACAGAAATTCCGATTGCCTCTAAAACCAGTATCGAATTAGCCCTACGCCGTATGGGCCAGCAAATGAACCGTGATAGTGATGTACTATTTTTATATATGACTTCACACGGTGAACAAAATCACTTCGAAATTGAAAATGCGCCATTAGATTTAGGGCAAGTAGACCCAAAATGGTTGCGTGAAACACTGGATAAATCCGGTATTCGCTGGCGTGTGATTGTCATCTCTGCCTGTTATTCAGGAAGCTTTATTCCTGCTTTACAGTCTCCTGATACCTTAATCATTACCGCATCTGCTGCTGATAAAACTTCTTTTGGATGTAATAACGAAGCTGATTATACTTATTTTGGTCGAGCTTTCTTTGATTTGGCTATGCGAGAGCAATCGTCGATGAAGGATTCGTTTAACACAGCTAAGCAAACGGTAACCAAATGGGAAGTGGCTCAAGGTGTTGAACCTTCGGAACCTCAGTGGATGATCGGTAAAAATATGGAACTTATGCTACCTCAATTGGAAAAGTATCTATTTCCTCAGCAAAATACGGGTAGTGTAGATATTGCTCAAACAAAAACAGAGGCTAAAAACGATGCAACTCCTGCAAAAAAACCGCTGCTTTGAGGGTGAGCAGCGCATATATCAATTTGAATCTTCTTATTTAAAAGGGCCTGCTAAGTTTGGTGTTTATTTACCACCGGCAGCTTTAGAGGGTAAAGCTTGCTCAACTCTGTTTTACTTAGCGGGTTTAACGTGCACTGAAGAAACTTTTGCCATTAAAGCCCATGCTCAGCATATGGCAGCACAACTTAGTCTTATATTGATTACGCCAGATACTTCTCCTCGTGGAGAACAGGTTGCGGCAGGGGATCATTGGGATATAGGTCAAGGCGCAGGCTTTTATATTAATGCCACAGAAGCACCTTGGTCTGAGCATTATCAAATGGAAAGTTATTTAATTGATGAGCTATATCCACTCATTTTAAAAAGCTTTCCTGTAAACGATCAACAAGTTGGTATCTTTGGGCACTCAATGGGTGGCCACGGCGCATTGACTTTGGCTTTTAAATATCCTGAGAAATTTAAGTCGGTATCTGCTTTTGCTCCGATCTGTGCACCAACAGAGTGTGCATGGGGAAACAAAGCGTTTAGCCATTATTTAGGTGCAGATCGCAATAGCTGGTTAGCTCATGATGCTATAGCTTTAGTCTCAAAGAATGGTGCAATATTTAGCGAAATTTTGGTGGATCAGGGATTGGATGACCAATTTTATGAACAACTTCACCCTGAAAAATTTAAGCAAGCATGTTTAAAAGCGGGACAGCCTTTAACTTTAAGACAACATGCTGGCTATGACCATGGTTATTATTTTATTCAAACCTTTATGGATGAGCACTTACAGTTTCATGCAATCCAGTTAGAAAAAGTATCTGGCTAATTAGTTTAGTGTTGCCATTCAACTTGAAATTCTTGTTGAGCCATACGGTTTAGATGATCAAGCACCACTTTTTCTAAGTGGTTGTGGTCATCTAGCTGACTATCAATAGCAACGTTTAACTGCTCTGTTTCTGGTGCAAGCGTAATTGTTGCGGTAGGCATTAAGATTTTAAAATCTTGTTCAGTTTCTTGTACTTCAAATTTGTGCTTCCAATGATTAACTAAACGTTTTGCAATGCGTTTTCCATCGTTTGTTAATAGATGAGTTGTGCTTTTCATTATCAATCCTCACATTGGTTTAATGTACCTTAACAAATTCGTTTCGCCATTAGCATTCTATTGTTGCAACGTTACGTTTCAAGTTTGAAATGTTGTCATTTAAGCAAGGAAGGGCGGGCTAAGTAGGTTCTTTTTTGTTATAATTTTTAGCCTCTCCTTAAACTTCTAGCCAGGTCATCCACCTATGTCCAAGCCTTATTTGATTGCTCCTTCTATTTTATCTGCCGATTTTGCTCGTTTAGGCGAAGATGTAGACAAAGTGTTAGCCGCAGGTGCAGATGTAGTGCATTTTGACGTTATGGATAATCACTATGTTCCAAATTTAACTTTTGGTGCAGGTGTATGTAAGGCTTTAAAAAACTATGGGATTACAGCTCCGGTTGATGTGCATCTAATGGTATCTCCAGTTGATCGTATTATTGGAGACTTTTTGGAAGCAGGCGCAGATATTATTACATTCCACCCAGAAGCATCTCACCACATTGACCGTTCATTACAGCTTATTAAGTCTGGTGGTGCTAAAGCAGGGTTAGTTTTTAACCCAGCCACGCCATTGCATTATCTAGATTATGTACTTGATAAAGTTGACCAAATTTTATTAATGAGTGTAAACCCTGGTTTTGGTGGACAAAAGTTCATTCCAATGACTTTAGAAAAATTACGTGAAGCTCGTAAAATTATTGATGCAAGTGGTCGTGATATTCGTTTAGAAGTTGATGGTGGTGTTGGCCCTGCAAATATCCGTGAAATTGCAGAAGCTGGTGCAGATATGTTTGTTGCGGGTTCAGCAATTTTTGGTCAACCCGATTATAAAGTTGTGATTGACCAAATGCGTGCAGAGCTTGCGAAAGTAGGCAGTGTTGATGCTTAAAAAGATAGAGTTAATCTAAAACAAACTTGTGGATAACTTTGTTTATAACTGTATGGATAACTGTGTTGATAACCGTATGGATAAGATGTTGGTAAAATAAACAAAATTAGATCAACCGTTTATTCTATAGACAAAAACTATGAAAAAAGAACGTTTTGGCGTTCTTTTTTTATGCGTGTTGAATAATTTATTAGCTGGTTTTTTATTAAGCTTTGCTAAAAAATAACCTGTGCAAAAAACGATGTAGCTCTGTGTAAAACTTTTTGTGCATAGATACGTATAAAACTGTAAAAGTGTCATGAAAAATAAAGCTAAATTTGGTTTAATAAGTTTTTAGTAAGAGACCTCGATAATTAATGACAGTAAAAATTTTAGCGGTAGATATGGATGGGACTTTTCTTAATTCCAAAAAGCAGTACAACAAAGCACGTTTTTTAAAACAATACGAACAACTAAAACAAAATAATATTCATTTTGTGGTAGCCAGTGGTAATCAACTTGCAAAACTTGTTACCTATTTTCCAGAAATTAATCATGAGATTGCTTTTATTGCAGAAAATGGCGCACATGTTGTAGATGCAGGGCAAGAAATAGCTTTTGCTCATTTAAGTCAGCAACAATATATTGAGATTTTAAAAGCGATTGACTCTTCATATATCTCAACCATGGTGATCTGTGGGAAACAGAGTGCTTATGTGCATAGCAGCATGAACGCAGAAGACTATGCCAAAGTTGCCCGATATTTTGAAAAACTGACAGTTGTAGATGACTTTTATGTACTAGATGACTTGGTGTGCAAAATTACTTTTACCGCTCAGGAAAACGAAAGCTTTGCGATTTTTGAACATTTTCAGAAGCAAAGTTTTGTAGCAGATAAAGTTTTGGTACCTGTTTCAAGTGGTTTTAATTTTATTGATTTGATTCTTCCCGACCAGCATAAAGCACATGGTTTGAAGTTATTACTACAAAAATGGCAGGTTGAACCTAATCAAGTGGTTGCGATTGGTGATAACAACAATGATATGCAGATGATTAAAGCTGTGGGGTATGGGTTTGCAGTTGAAAATGCAGTAGAAGCATTAAAAGCGGTGGCGCCCTATACCACTGTAAGTAATGAGCAAGAAGGTGCATTAGAGGTGATTGATTTAGTACTTCAGCATCGACCCCCATTTGCTTAATTGCTCTATAATAAGCAGTTAAGATAGAAAATTGTATCTCTTTTAAAACTTAGTTATGCTAATGGCATTAAGATCACTCATCGGCTCTAGGCGATAAACCACAATGGCTCTACACCACTTACGCAAGTATGCTTGGTTTGTGTTCCTAATGACTTTGGTCATTGGGTGGAGTGGTGTGTCTGTTGCTCAGACGCCTATGCAGCATGATCTTCATACGATACCGTGTCATAGTGAAAAAACTTCGCATAAGAATATGCATGTTCAAACAGATGATCAGACTGTATGTCATCAAAATATGACACAGGCTGTTCACTCGCATGGTGAGCACTGTCAGGACTGTAATCCAGTTCATTGTCAAATTATGAATTTGGCATTACAGCAAGCTGTACCAGATCTTGACTCGCAATTCATTCCTATCTCGTCTCAATTTAGCAGTATTTATCAGGCTCAGCATTTAGCCGGATACTGGCAAGAAATTTTACGTCCTCCAAAAGCTTAATCCTTTCTTACTTATTTTTTTAGTTCAAAGGATTACAGCAATGTCACATAAAACAATTAGCAGCCTCGTCGCTGTATTTGGTCTATTGGTTTCACCATGGACCCTCGCGGCAATTAAGGAATATCACCTTAATATTAATGAACAACAGGTCAATGTTACCGGTCAGCCGCTCAAACGAATTACCGTAAATGGAAAATTTACAGCACCAATTCTTGAGTTTGAAGAAGGAGATGAAGCTGTTATTCATGTTCATAACCAATTAAAGAATCAAGATACGTCTTTGCATTGGCATGGGTTGTTACTACCAGGGTTAATGGATGGTGTGCCCGGTTTCAATGGTTTTAAAGGAATCGCACCAAACGGAGATTTTGTTTACCGCTTTAAGGTGAAACAAAACGGCACTTATTGGTATCACGCCCATAGTAAAGGCCAAGAGCAAGATGGTTTATATGGGCCACTTGTGATTTACCCGAAAGGGAAAATACCCGTAGCTGCACATGAAAAAACGGATCGTGATTATGTGGTGATGCTTTCAGATTTTCATAATTCTTCTAGTGATAGCATTATGAAGAATTTGAAGAAATCTGCTGAGTATTATCAAAACCGCCGTGAAACTGTATCTGATGTTTTGAAGCAAGTTAAAACACAAGGCTTAAAAGCAACTTGGCAAGATCGTTCGATGTGGAATCAAATGCGGATGTTAAAAACCGATATGTCTGATGTGACGGGCTATACCTTCTTAGTCAACGGCAAAACACCGCAGCAAAACTGGACAGCTAACTTTAAAGCTGGTGATAAGGTTCGATTACGATTTATTAATGCATCAGCGATGTCATTTTTTGATGTCAGAATTCCAAATTTGAAAATGACTGTTGTGAGTGCAGACGGGCAGCCTGTTAAGCCAGTTGCAATTGACGAGTTCCGTATTGGTACAGCCGAAACCTATGATGTCATTGTAGAACCTACGCAATCAAATTATCAGATTGAAGCAGAGTCTATTGACCGCAGTGGTTTTGCTATTGGGACCTTGCACAATGAAAATACGCAAGCTGTAGAGCCAGTTCAAATGCCGCAGCCACGCCCACGTTCTTTGCTAACCATGGATGATATGGGTATGAGTCATGGCAATGGGGCAAGTGATGAACATGCTGGCCATCAAATGAACATGCAACACGACATGTCGGCTATGCCTGAAATGAAAAAAGAAGAGAGCCAGACTAATCATGATTCTACAATGATGAATATGGATCATGACATGAAAAATAAGTCATCTAGCGAACATGATCATTCCATGATGCAAATGAAGCATGACATGTCAGCGGTGCCTGAAATGAAGCATGATATGCAGGCAATGTCAGCTAGCGAGCATGACCACGCTATGATGAATATGAATCATGAGATGTCTGCGCAATCTGAGAATAAGCCTAAAAAGGATGAATCCGTTTATGGCTGGGCAAATGCTTCAACACCAGCGGGTATGAAAGCACTGCAATATAGTGATTTGCAATCTTTAACACCTCAGCCAGACACGCGTGCACCAGAACGTGAATTAGTTATTCGTTTAGGTGGCAACATGGAGCGTTATATCTGGACCATTAATGGCAAAAAATTTAGCGAAGCTGAGCCATTACAAGTTAAGTATGGCGAACGCATCCGCTTGAAGTTTGTGAATGACAGCATGATGGCCCACCCAATGCATTTACATGGCATGTTTATGCAATTAGAAAATGGCCAACAAGCTGAAAACTTACCAAATAAACATACCCTTATTGTTCCACCTGGAAAGACGGTTACTGCGTTATTGACAGCCGATGCCTTAGGAGAATGGGCGATTCATTGCCATTTGCTCTACCACATGAGTGCGGGAATGATGAATAAGTTGATTGTTGCTCAAGTAAATGATGGGCAACAAGCTGCTCAAGCTCAACCATCTGTTCAATCTGAAAATGAGAAAGGAGCTAGTCATGCGCATCACTAAGTTATTTTCTCAAATGATATATTGCGGTGCTTTCTCGAGCATATCAGTATTTACTTTTGCTCAAGAGCCTTTAACTCATGATCATTTACGTGAACATGGCGGACAGGTTTATCAAGCAACAAAAATTGATACTGGCTGGACTCAAAATGAAGAAGGAGAAGGTAGTTTTTCTTCTGAATTAGAAACTTGGGTGGGAACGGATGAAAATAAATTGTTCATTAAAGCCCACGTTGAAAAAGCAGAGTCAGAAGATGCCAATTATGGCGGTTCAGTACTTTATAGTCGAAATGTAGCTGACTATTGGGATGTACAGGCCGGTGTAAACTACGAACGTTTGCAACGGGAAGATGAAAAGCAAGATCGCTGGGCTGGTGTAGTGGGCTTACATGGCATGGCGCCTTACTTTTTTGAAACCGATGCATATCTTTATGCAGGTGAAGACCAGCTATGGAAGTTAAGTTTAGAAACGGAAAGGGACTTGCTCTTTACCCAAAAGTTAATTGGTAAACCTTATTTAAAAGCAGATGTCGTTTTGCAAGATGAATCTCGCTATGCAAGTAAAACAGGTTTATCAAGTTTACAAGCTGGTTTTCAAACCCGTTATGAAATCAATAAAAAGGTGATGCCATTTGTTGATGTCGGTTATGGTTATGAAAAAGGTTTAAAACAAACTGCTTGGCAAACTGGAACCGACTCCGAACATGGTTGGTATTATGGAGCTGGGTTAACACTAAAATTCTAATTGCTGAACAAAAAGTAAGCTTAAACATATGCCATTGGTTTATACTAATGGCATTGTTTTTTGTGTCAGTTATGGTGCAAAGATGGCTTTAGAAAAACAAGAGAATCAAATACATTTAAGTAAAAATAGCTCTAACTGCGAATGCTCAAGCATGTCGTCTCAGGAGTGTTTCACACCTAGTGAACCTGTGACTAAAAAGAGTCAATGGGTAAGTTATTATCATATTCCCCGCATGGACTGTGCAGCCGAAGAGCAAATGGTGCGGATGGCTTTAGCCTCTTACACTGATGATATTCAAGAGCTTCATTTTGATTTGCCTGCACGCCATTTAGCGATTTATCACAGTCTTCAAGCTGAAATGATTACTCAAAGTTTACAGCGTTTAGGATTAGGAGCCGAGTTACAACAAACACAGCCACATTATGAACCTGTTGAAAAACCTAAAAAGGTTCGACCAAGTACTTCAACGAATGCAGCACAAAAACAAGTTTTACAATGGTTGTTACTGATTAATGGGGTCATGTTTGTTATTGAGTTAATGGCAGGCATCATTGCTTCCTCTACAGGATTAATTGCCGATTCGCTCGATATGTTTGCCGATGCTGCAATTTATGGCATTGCTTTATTTGTGGTGGGTAAAAATCTAAATGCGCAATTAAAGGCTGCGCATCTTTCGGGGTGGTTGCAGTTTGGCTTAGCCATGATTGTGTTAATCGATGTATTGCGTCGTTTTATTTATGGCAGTGAACCTGTTTCAATTCTCATGATTTTAATTGGCGGATTAGCTCTTGCGGCCAACATTAGTTGTCTTTATTTAATGAGAGACCATAAGGAGAGCGGGGCACACATGAAGGCGAGTTATATCTTTTCTGCAAATGATGTCATCGTCAACTTGGGTGTCATTGTCGCTGGAATATTGGTTGCCATTACAGGTTCGCGTTATCCTGATTTAATGATTGGATTGATTATTGTTTTGTTTGTTTTAAATGGTGCACGAAAAATTTTACAGTTAAAAAATGAATAATATTTTCTGATAGAGGCAAGCCTGTGTCAGGGTTTGCCTTCATTTTTTATTTTAAAGTAAACTGAGTCCTCACATAAAGGAGGAACGACCTCCCCCATAATGGGACATCATGTCGGGACGACCTGACGTTATAAAAATTAGTGAATGTTATGGCTTGGGCTATTTTAATTTTAGCAGGTGTATTTGAAATCATTTGGGCATATTCTATGAAAATGTCCGAAGGTTTTACACGTTTAACCCCTAGTGTTATTACCGTAGTTTTTATGATTTTGAGTGTAGTTCTGCTTTCAATTTCAATGAAAACTTTACCTCTTGGCACTGCTTATACGGTTTGGACAGGCATTGGCGCAATTGGGTCATTTCTTGTAGGTATATTTTTTCTTCATGAACCTATTGGAGCTATGCGAATGATTGCCGCTGTATTAATTGTGTCAGGTTTGGTTTTAATGAAAATTTCATCGCCGTCTTAAGAGAATAAAACTATGTTGCTGTCTTATAAGTATATCAATTCGCCTGTTGGGCAATTAAAGCTAGTTGCGAATGAAAATGCTTTAGTGGCAGTACTCTGGGACAATGAAAATCCAAAACGTGTTCGACTGGCTGAGCTGGTCGAACAACTTGAGCATCCAGTTTTATTAAAGACCGAACAACAACTACAAGAATATTTTGAAGGTAAACGCCGAGAGTTTACATTGCCACTAGATTTCGAAGGAACCGCATTTCAAAAGCTAGTCTGGTCTGCTTTACTGACTATCCCTTATGGGGAAACAAGAAGTTATAAAGATATTGCACTCCAAATTGGCAATGAAAAAGCGGTGAGAGCAGTGGGCGCGGCAAACGGTAAAAACCCGATTTCCATTATTGCACCTTGTCACCGAGTCATTGGTGCTGGTGGAGCTTTAGTTGGTTTTGCTGGTGGGCTTGATAAGAAAGATATTTTATTAAAACTAGAGCAACAATGAGCCGTTTTTGCGCTCGATTTTTTTAGTCTTTTCTACTAAGCTGTCCACTATGATATTTCATAAGGTCGGTGCTTCACTGCATTGCTTTTTTGAAATATTGATCTTATTCATAACAAACTTTGGATGTTCTAAAAATGGCTGTCGGTGACGTAACAATGCCACAAATGTATGTGGTAAAAGGTGTAAAAATTGGCTCAACAGAAGCATATGTACGTTACCAAAACCGACGAGATTTAGTCATTTTTGAGTTTGCAGAAGGCTCAAATGTTGCTGGTGTATTTACTCAAAATGCATTTTGTGCAGCACCTGTTCATGTCTCTAAAGCTCATCTTGCCGAAGGTAATCCGCGCTATTTAGTGATTAACACAGGTAATGCCAATGCGGGTACTGGACCTACAGGCTTGAAAAACGCTCAAGATACTTGCGCGAAGTTAGCGGAGCTTGCAGGAGTTAATAGCTCTGAAGTACTTCCATTTTCTACAGGTGTGATTGGTGAGCAGCTTCCAATGGAGCGTTTACTTGCTGGTCTTCAGCCTGCATTAAATAGCGTACAAGATGCTGCTTGGAATGATGCTGCAACTGGCATTATGACAACAGATACTGTGCCTAAAGGCGCATCTGAACAATTTGAACTTGATGGCATTACTTATACCATGACAGGTATTAGTAAAGGCGCTGGAATGATCCGCCCGAACATGGCAACCATGTTGAGCTTTGTGGCAACAGATGCACCTATTAGCCGTGATTTAGTACAAAAGCTATTAAAGACAACAGTTGAGCATTCATTTAACCGTATTACGATTGATGGCGATACTTCGACCAATGACTCTTGTATTTTTGTAGCAACAGGTCAGGCGGGTGGCGCTGAAATCACATCGGACAGCGATGCACGCTACGCTAAAGTGTTAGAAGTTCTTGCTCGTGTAATGAATCGTTTAGCCCAGTTAATTGTCCGTGATGGTGAAGGTGCGACGAAATTTATTACTGTTGCTGTAGAAGGCGGCGCAAATACTCAAGAATGTTGTGACATTGCATATAGCATTGCGCATTCACCACTTGTCAAAACTGCACTTTTTGCATCGGACCCGAACTGGGGACGTATTTTAGCTGCGATTGGATATGCAGGCGTTAAAGACTTAGACGTGTCTAAAATTCAAGTGTGGTTAGACGATGTACAAATCTGTAAAGACGGTGGCGCAGCTGAGGACTATACCGAAGAAGCGGGTGCGCGCGTTATGGCACAAACCGAAATTACCATTCGTGTTGATTTAGGACGTGGTCAGGCCAAAGACACGGTATATACGTGTGACTTATCTTACGACTATGTCAAAATTAATGCTGATTACCGTTCTTAAATATCAGTTATAATCAAGCCTCGACAAAGAGGCTTTTTTATTAGCCCCATCTTTTGATATTAAATGATTCAATCCGTAAATCATTTAAGCAGTAACGTTATATGCGAGCAGGTATGCCAGCATGAAGGATAGAGAAGACGTTTTATGAGTGATGCGACTTTAATTGCCAACGATGCAAAAAACATTGTACAAGCGCATTTAGACCGTTTAGGTGAGCCAAAAGACAATCGCTTAAGTGAAGAAGCAAAACAACAAAAGTTTGCGCAGATCGAAGCAGAGCTCAAAAAACGTGATGCTGTCCTTGTTGCTCATTACTATTGCGACCCTGAAGTACAAGAACTTGCCGAAAAAACAGGTGGATGCGTTTCTGACTCTTTAGAAATGGCCCGTTTTGGACGAGATCATGCAGCCTCTACACTGGTTGTGGCTGGTGTTAAGTTTATGGGAGAAACAGCAAAAATCCTGTCTCCTGAAAAAACAATTTTAATGCCGACACTTGAAGCAACCTGCTCACTCGACTTGGGTTGCCCAGTTGATGAGTTCACAGCATTTTGTGATCAGCACCCTGACCACACTGTAGTTGTTTATGCTAATACATCGGCTGCTGTTAAAGCACGTGCAGATTGGGTCGTGACTTCAAGTTGTGCGGTCGAAATTGTTGAGCATCTAGATAGCCTAGGTGAAAAAATTATTTGGGCACCAGATCAGCACTTAGGTCGCTATATTCAAAAGAAAACTGGTGCAGATATGTTGCTTTGGGATGGCGCATGTATTGTGCATGAAGAATTCCGTGCGCGTGGTATTGCCAACATGAAAGCACTGTATCCAGACGCTGCTGTATTGGTACATCCTGAGTCACCAGAGTCAGTTGTAGAAATTGCAGACGCGGTAGGTAGTACGTCTCAACTCATTAAAGCTGCGCAGACTTTGCCAAATGAAAGACTCATTGTGGCAACAGACCGCGGTATTTTCTACAAAATGCAGCAAGCTGTACCGAATAAGATTTTAGTTGAAGCGCCAACAGCGGGTGAGGGGGCAACTTGTCGTTCATGTGCTCACTGTCCTTGGATGGCAATGAATGAACTTGACGGAATTTTAGAAGTTTTACAAAAAGGTGATCAGGAAATACACGTCGATCCAGCGCTTGCTGAACGTGCCAAAATGCCTTTAGATCGAATGTTAGCCTTTAGTGCATCGTTAAAACGTTAAAAAACCTCAAAATGCTTGTTAAATATACATTTGATAAGGATTTTTAACTTTTTTTGAGAATAGGTGTTGACGTCTGAGGGCGTCGCGCCTAGAATGCACACCGTACCGCACGATGTGCGATACAGCAAAAGCTGAGATAGATCGGAGCATAGCACAGCCTGGTAGTGCACCTGGTTTGGGACCAGGGGGTCGTAGGTTCGAATCCTACTGCTCCGACCACTTAAAATAATATTTTAAGATCGGCGAAGTATCGCATGATAAGCATCATCGGTTAAGCGCCTGTAGCTCAGTTGGATAGAGCATCCGCCTTCTAAGCGGATGGTCACAGGTTCGAATCCTGTCAGGCGCGCCATTTGGTAGCTTGGTACATAGAACTTATTTGATGGTGGATGTAGCTCAGTTGGTAGAGCCCTGGATTGTGATTCCAGTTGTCGCGGGTTCGAATCCCGTCATTCACCCCAATTTCGGAGCATAGCACAGCCTGGTAGTGCACCTGGTTTGGGACCAGGGGGTCGTAGGTTCGAATCCTACTGCTCCGACCATATTTAAAAGCGTTCAAGCTTTGAAAATATCCAAAAAATTAAAAAGAATTTCTTCTTGTCTTATCGATAGAAGGAATTTTTTTGTTTTTATATATTTAAATTTTAATTCATACACACTCCAATATTTGAACTTATTTATATAAGCTCTATTTCTTCTTATTTCTATTAATTAAAGATTTTAAAAAATTATATGTGTATGTTCGGCTTTGACAAACAAGGACTAAAAATACGGATTGTGAATAGCTATTTGAACTATTTTTAAAAATATCCGTCTAGATATGAATCCTGTGGGGTTTCCTAAATATGATTCTGAAGTTATGAAGCGTTTCTGGTATAAGCGTTTTATGAATGCATACCACAATGTACGAGAGCCTAATGGGTTAATGAGTTGGGCAGAGGCCCCGCAAATGTGGCTTGCTTGTTATAAGAGGGCACAATCAAATGAAAGGTAAAACTGTGATTACACCACGTTCTTTTAAATACTGATAAGTAATAACTTTTTGTGATTGCAATACGCCTAAGACTAAAACTATTAGTCCAATAATCATAAAGCCATGGGGTAAAAAATAAAGAATATCATACATGTCTAGTAGACGTGACTTCAGTGAGGTAAATGTCAAAATATTTGGAACATTCATAAAGAAGTATCCGAGAAGTAAAAATATTGCTGCTTTTAAAAACTTAATTTTAAATTGTTTATAGTTAAGCCAGCCATACACAGCCGTGACATGAAAATCTTGATCATATTCAAACATTAAGTATCTTCCTTCTTGCTTTGACATATATCTATAATGATATGAACCTAACCTAGCTCTAGGATACTTTTTGTTAAATTCCATCATAGAGAAATAATCAAATTTTGAAGACCTCGTCATCTTCTGAACATATAACTCTTTAATTTTAATTTTTAATTCTTCTTTTTTATTTGGATCTGTTTCAAGTTCAACTAACTTTCCATAGTTCTCAATATCTTTATCGATTCTCAGGAAAAGAGGAAAAATCAACTTAATGAGATCTATAAATAAATAAACAAGATCTTTCATTATTAAATCCTTTCAATTTGATAACGGCACATCGATGTACGAGAGCCTGATGGCTTAATGAGTTGGGCAGAAGCCTCTCAAATGTGGCTGGCTGGATATAGAGAAAATAAAGGGTAAAAAAAGCCGCTAAGCGGCTTTTTTTATTCAGAGAATAATAAGCTAAAAACCGAATTTCCATTTCGATCTGCTTCTATAAATGAACGAAAAACTTTGTGCTCAATAACCTTTTCCATAAGAATCTCATTTTCAATAGTCAAAAGTGAAATGATATATAGTTCTCTAGTAGAAAAATCAGATAGAAAAATAGACATACCTACTTCTTTGTCTTTTTTATCAATTCCTTCAAATTTTTCAATAAAATTAATAATATATAAGAAATATTCTTTATATTTTGTGCCTTTCAAATAACTATAAGCAAGACCATAGGGCGGAATTTCAACGATCATTTTTCTTAAACTTTTTAAGATTTCATCTTTATGAATAAATCCATCTCCATGAGATTTCTCAAAATTATCATAAATTTTTAGTGCCGCCATATGTAATGTTTTAAATGTACTTTCATTCTTAATAGAATCCCTGTAAGCAGATGAGCCAAAAACAGGTAGCTCATCGGCAATTTCATAGTAAGTTTTTTTTCTATTAAGTAACGGGAAAAGTATATTAAAGAAATTCTGAACCTGAGCCTCTTTAATCTGTTTTTCTAATAAATCAGCTTGTTGCTCTGTTATTAGCATTTGTTGCTCAGCAATGTCATTAGCTTTGGAAATTTCATCCCTTTGAGCTGCTAACTCTTTACGCTGAGCTTGAAGTTCTTGCCGTTGCATAAACAAAGAAATTAACAGCAGGGCAAATGCCCAACCACTAAATAAAGTATTTAAGGAACCATAAGCATCACCATAAGTACCATATTTCTCACCAATTTTTTCAAAGTAAGACTTTTTTTCGTCATTTGATAAACCTGTATGTTGACTTGGTTTAGAAGCAACAGCGATTGGCTTGTTATCTTCATCTATCTCTAAAAGAGTTGCAGGATACATTTTCCATATAGCAGCAATAAAAATTAAACTTAAGAAAATTGATAAGATCTCAAAGTTTTGCCAATATCGCTCTTTACGCTCTCTTTTATTTTTAGACATTTTCCAGCTCTCAAAACAATGTATTAGGAGACTTTTTGAAAAATTGACAAGTGAAAACTTTAATCTTCACTCTCCCTTTTCCCTTTAATTATTGGTTCAAGGGGTGATAGGAAAAGATTCTTAGATTCAATAATATAAATTCTTTTCTTACCATCAATTTCCATATTATAAAATAGATAGTCTTTATTGAAATATTCTAAAGAGGGTTGCTCACATAATCGAAAATTTTTTATCAACTCATTTTCTAATTTTGTTAAATTCTCGAAGTCATTAGGATAGTATGCAAATTTCCTAAAGTTACTTACCGTGTAATATAAAAATATGCCAAATATAATAAGGTATAACATTGTTAAAAATAGGGTGTGTATTTCAGAATAATCTTGTTTTTTTACATCATCAAAAATTTTGTCTAGGCCTGCTGGACTTTTATTTCTAAATTTAAGTATTAAGGTGATTATAAGTTCAATAATATAAATTGAACATTTAATGATTAAGAATAATACTGCAAATTCATATGCAACTTGTCTGAAATCTTGCTCTCTAGTATGAAATTTAAGGAATATAAAAATAACTAAAGTTAGGACTGAAATATTAAGTAATAAGTAAATGAAAAGATGCTTTTTAGAATGTGTAAAATGGTGGGAAAAATTTTTACTGTCATAAAGTAAAGCAAAGTTAGTAAGGTATACTGATATAGCAAAAGCCATAAATATAATGACTAGACCATCTGGTAAAAGTTGAGTTACAGAAAAAAAACGGATATATGGGATACCAATTGAACCCAACTCTAAAAGTTGCCATATACCACCAAGTGAAGTGGGAATTATAAAAAGAATAGGTAAATAATCTTTAATATTCTGAAATGATAGTGATGGTCTTTTGAAAATAAAGTGATTTAAAATATTCTTTAAAGTTTCAAACATATTATGAAAGTAGAAATAGTATATTGCTATCTTGACATAACGATTCACTATCAGCAATAAGAAAAAGCACAGTAAAATCTGTGTACAGATGTGAAAATTTGCTTTTAATCAAAGAAATTAAAAAAGAAACCTTTTACACGGATTTGTTGATTTTGAAAAACTTATAATTTTATTAAGATATTTTACTTAATTCATATTTAAAAAAAATTACTAATATTTCTGCCTTAACTCATCTTTTTCTTGATCTGATAAAAATGCGATTTTAAGTCCATTTTCTTGAGCTGTATAAATTTGCTCAGGGCTTAAACCTGCTAATGGGGCAGCAGTTAAATATTCATGTTGTATCTCAATGCCTTCTACAGCAGGGTCATCCGTATTAATCGTTGCAAGCACACCATGTTCTAAAAAAGTCTTTAATGGATGTTCTGCTAAAGACGGTACTGTGTTGGTTTGAATATTTGAGGTGAGACAAGATTCAATACCAATCTCATGTTTAGCCAAATAATCTAAAAGTTTTAAATCCTGAACTGCTTTAACGCCATGTCCAATTCGTTCGGCCCCTAATTCTTCAATAGCTTGCCAAATACTTTCTGGACCAGCAGCTTCGCCTGCATGTACCGTAATGTGCCAACCTGCATCACGCGCTTTTTTGAAGTGGTCAATAAATAAATTGCCCGGAAAACCAAGCTCATCTCCAGCAAGATCCAATGCTTTAATATCATTTTTATGGGCAAGCAGGGCATTTAATTCTTTTTCACAGGCTTCTTGGCCAAAAGTACGGCTCATAATGCCAATTAAATTCGCTTTTACCCCGTAAGCTTGACTGCCTTCTTTTACACCACCAATCACAGCTTCAACAACGCCTTCAAGTGGAAGTTGATGTGTCATTCCCATATAACCTGGTGAAAAACGCAGCTCTACATAGTCTAGGCCTTGCTGTGCTGCATCTTGCATGTTTTCAAATGCAATACGCTTACAGGCATCTAAACTGGCTAATACTTTTACGCCCCAATCTAGCTTAGATAAAAAACTTAATAAGTCAGGTTGGTTATCCATCACTTGTACGTGTGGCCGTAAAGATTCAATGTCATAGGCAGGTAAATCCAAATTGTATTTTTGCCCCAACTCTAAAATGGTTTGAATGCGGATGTTGCCATCAAGATGACGGTGTATATCTGTAAGCGGGAGCGTTTTTGTAATCATAAATTTCTTCTTATCTGTTCGTCTTAATTCATCATGCCTGTTTAGATGCACTGATAATAGTTTGGATTTGCTATGTTTTTGTGAAAAGCGTTGAGTTGAGTTTTTTGAACTTACTATATTTGTATAAGTTTTAATTTTGATGACATTGTTCTGGCCTAAGAAGATAACGCAGTCTGTGTAAGATACGAGCACCAAGATTTTTATTGTTTTTAATTTCGCTGAGCCTATTTTTTGTTGACTCTTCAATAGTGGATTGGCTGAAGAATGGTCATTGGTATTTTGGCTTTTACTTGTAAAGATGAATAAAGGCTTGCTAAAGACCAAACTGATAAAGCGATTAATTTATCTGTAGAAATCTATTTCTGGCAAGTAAATGAAAAAAAAGAAATAGGAAGCACTCAAATGAAGTCGGTACTTTGTCATCAAGCAAAACTACAAGTGGTGGACCAACCAAAATTAACCCCTGCTAAAGGACAGGTTTTATTGGAAGTGGTGCGATGTGGGATCTGTGGCTCTGATTTGCATATGCAGCATCACTGCGACCACATGCATGATTTGGCTGCACGTGTAGGGTTTAATGGTTTAGCGAAGTCTACAGATCCGTTTGTACTAGGACATGAGTTCTGTGGCAAGGTTTTGGATTATGGTCCAAAAACACGTCATAAATTTAAAGCAGATACACTTGTTTGTGCAATGCCGCTTTTAAATGTAGATCAGCATGGTTACTTGTCTACAGGACTTTCTCCAAATGCTTCGGGCAGTTATGCCGAGCAAGTATTGGCTCAGTCGAGTTTGATGTTTGAAGTACCCAATGGTCTAGATGCAGATAGTGCTGCCATGACTGAACCTATGGCGGTTGCATTGCATGCTGTTCGCCGTAGCCGTGTAAAAACTAGTGAACCTGCGATTGTAATTGGCTGTGGTCCTGTTGGGCTAGGTGTCATATTAATGCTTAAAGCAGCTGGGGTTAAAACCGTAGTTGCCAGTGACTTTTCTCCAAACCGTCGTAAGCTTGCCGAGCAATGCGGTGCAGATATTGTGGTAGACCCTAAAGAGACATCGCCATTTGCTAACTGGAAAGAGTTTGGTTTACTTGGCAATGTATCAGATGCGATTAATATGGGCATGGGGCTGTTTGATAAGTTGCAAGCAACTCGCTTACCGTGGTGGCATGGATGGCGCATGATTGATAAATTAGGTGCTCTGCCAAAACGTCCTGTTATTTTTGAGTGTGTGGGCGTACCGGGTGTCTTGCAGCAAATTATTGAAGGTGCACCTTTGTTTTCCCGAATTGTTGGGGTGGGTGTCTGCATGCAAAGTGACAAAATCGAACCAGCACTTGCGATTAATAAAGAGTTAGAAATTCAGTTTGTGTTGGGCTATACACCGCTTGAGTTTAGAGATGCGCTGCATATGATTGCAGAAGGTAAAGTGAACTGTTCACCGCTAATTACAGGTGTTGTTGGCCTAGAAGGTGTTACGAGTGCATTTGAGGCATTACGTGACCCTGAACAGCACGCCAAAATCTTGATTGACCCAAAACGTAGTGGTTCAGACATTCAATTGATGAGTCATTAATTCAAAGTCATTTACACTTAACTAAAAAGATTGTGATTTGATTAATCACAATCTTTTTTATGTTTATAGATCGCAATATGTGGCATAAATCAAAGCTGCTAAGCTAATTGGTATTACTTTTTAACTGCTCTAACTCTTGGTAAATCCACTCAACAAATTTTTGAATAGTCGGTGAGATGTCTTGGCTCGAATGAATAAGGTAATACTTTCGGCTACCTTTTAATTTTTTATTGGAAACAATCACCAGTTCCTTTTTTTGTAATTCAGACTCAATCAACATTTGTGGAATTAAGGCCATTCCCATGTCATGGCTTGCAGCAACCGCAAGCATTGAAAATAACTCATGGCGTTGTCCATCAAAAGGCTTCGGGTGTTGCATCTGATGGGTTAGAAACCATTCTTGCCAAATGCTAGGCCGAGTGGTTTGTTGAAGTAGGGGGATTTTCAGTAAATCTTCAGAGCTTAAATCATAGGTATTTTCATTGATCATGACTGCATCTGGAAAATACTTTTCGATGAGTTTTGGTGAGCATACAGGTACAATTTCTTCATCCATTAAATAATGTGCTTGTATACCGGGCCAGTGGTCAATTTGCTGCTGAGTACCTGCAAAAATAGCAGCATCAAAAATATTATCGTTAAATAAAAAAGGCTTGGTACTGGTTTCTAAGTGAACCGTAATTTCAGGGTGTTTTTGATTTAAAAGATGAAGCTTGGGTAACAGCCAGCGTGTTGCAAAGGTAGGAACCACACCTAATTTTAGTGTGCCACCTAAACCTTTATGAGAAATCACATCGGCTGTACATTTCTCTAGACCTAATAGGTAGGGTTTAATGCTTTTAAAATATTGTTGGCCTGCAATGGTGAGTTCAACGCCATGCCGAGTACGTATAAAGAGTTCAACGCCCAAGAAATCTTCTAACTGCTGAATTTGGCGCGAGACTGCACTTTGGGTAATACATAACTCTTGCGCAGCATAGGTATAACTTAGATGTTTTGCTGCACTTTCAAAGCAAAGCAGGCCCTGAATGGATGGGATACTTCTTCGCATAAATAAAATCCTTTTATTTGTCGTCATATTTCAAAACAGCATATGACCTAAATGCAGAGAGCAGAGTTTAGTATAAAAATAAGCCATTTTTAATGAAATACAACGAATTAAATATCTAAATTTAATGCCTCTTATTTTAAATATGCATAAGTTGCATATCTGCATGAACATTTATCGTTTGATTACTGCATTTTTCACGCATAACATCGAGTTAAATAAAGAAGATCAAATCAAGCAGAGGATGCGATGAATCACATGGTGACAACAAAAAAAGCAAAAGTTCAATTTAACTGGCAAGACCCATTTTTAATTGAGCAACAGCTTACCGAAGATGAGCGCATGATTCGTGATGCTGCTCACGCCTATTGCCAAGAGCGTTTGCAACCACGTGTACTTGAACAATTTCGTCATGAAACAACAGATCCATCTATTTTCCGTGAAATGGGAGAGCTCGGCTTACTGGCTCCAACCATTCCTGAGCAATATGGCGGCGCGGGTTTGAACTATGTGAGTTACGGTTTGGTTGCACGTGAAATTGAATATGTCGATTCGGGTTACCGCTCTATGGCGAGTGTGCAAAGCTCATTGGTCATGGTTCCGATTCATGAGTTTGGTAGTGAAGAACAAAAGCAGAAGTACTTACCTAAACTCGCTACTGGTGAATACATTGGTTGTTTTGGCTTGACTGAACCTGACCATGGTTCAGACCCGGGCAGTATGATTACACGTGCTAAAAAAGTTGACGGTGGTTATCGTTTGACTGGCGCCAAAATGTGGATTACCAATAGTCCAATTGCCGATGTATTTGTCGTTTGGGCAAAAGAAGTTTCTGCTGAAGGTAACGTGGGTGATATTCGCGGCTTTATTTTAGAAAAGGGCTGGGAAGGTCTATCTGCACCTGCCATTCATGGCAAGGTTGGTTTACGTGCCTCAATTACAGGTGAAATTGTAATGGATAACGTTTTTGTACCTGAAGAAAATGCATTCCCTGAAATTCGAGGTTTAAAAGGTCCATTTACCTGTTTAAACAGTGCGCGTTATGGTATTGCATGGGGTGCGATGGGGGCTGCCGAGTTCTGCTGGCATACCGCACATCAATACACCATGGACCGTAAACAATTTGGTCGTCCGTTGGCTGCAAATCAGTTGATTCAAAAGAAACTCGCAGATATGCAAACTGAAATTGCATTAGGCTTGCAAGTAGCTTTACGTTTTGGCCGTATGAAAGATGAAGGCATTGCGTCAGTTGAAGGCACATCTCTAATTAAGCGCAACAATTGTGGAAAGGCGCTTGATATTGCTCGTATGGCGCGTGACATGATGGGTGGAAATGGGATTAGCGACGAGTTTGGCGTAGCACGTCATTTGGTTAACCTTGAAGTCGTAAATACCTATGAAGGCACACATGACGTTCATGCCTTAATTTTAGGTCGTGCACAAACGGGTATCGCAGCATTTAGTAACTAACTCATTAATTTTTAAAAGATCGAGGTGTTCTTTCGAGAGCACCTTTAGGGATTTTTACGCAAAAATTTATGGAAAATGACAAGATTCATCGTAAGGATACTCATGTGAAGATGTGCCTCTGTGTACTTAAAACCAAATGTAAGATGATGAAAATATAGAAGATTAAGTCATACAGAAAACATAAGTAGGCTACCGATGACTCATTTGGGAAAATGAGGAGCTAAATATGAACAATGACGTTCAAGTAATATCGAAAGAATTAAGAAATACATTTCCAAGTAACCTTGGAACATACGAAAGGATTGGACCTCATACATGGAAATGGGCCTTGTTATTTGCCTATTTTGCAATGGTGGTCGATGGTATTGATATTATGCTGCTGTCTTATAGCTTGACCAGTTTAAAGGCAGAGTTTGGTTTAACTACCTTTCAAGCGGGTGCATTAGGCAGTGCTTCTTTGGCGGGTATGGGTATTGGCGGTATTTTGGGTGGTTGGGCATGTGACAAGTTTGGTCGTGTACGAACGATTGCCAACTCAGTTACTTTCTTTTCGGTAGCGACTTGTTTATTAGGCTTTACGCAAAGCTTTGAGCAATTTATGGCTCTACGTTTTATTGGTGCTTTGGGTATTGGAGCACTCTATATGGCTTGTAATACCTTAATGGCTGAATATGTACCGACTACTTACCGTACAACGGTCTTGGGCACACTACAGACAGGTCAAACCGTAGGTTATATTGCTGCGACGTTATTAGCTGGCGCAATTATTCCAGATCATGGCTGGCGCGTTTTATTCTTCCTGACCGTAGTACCTGCTTTCGTCAATATTTTCCTGCAACGCTTTGTGCCAGAGCCAAAATCTTGGCAGCTCACCAAAATTGAAAGCTTACAAGGCAACAGACAACCTAAAGAAATGGTCGTGGCTGAAAAGCCGAAAAGTAGCAGCATTTATAAGCAAATTTTTAATAACTTTAAGCACCGTAAAATGTTTTTGTTGTGGATGACCACAGCATTCTTCTTGCAGTTTGGCTATTACGGCATTAACAACTGGATGCCAAGCTATTTAGAAACAGAAGTGCATATGAACTTTAAAAACTTAACCAGTTATATGGTGGGTTCATATACAGCAATGATTCTAGGCAAAATTTTAGCGGGTTATCTTGCCGATAAATTTAACCGCCGTGCTGTTTTTGTGTTTGGAACAATTGCCAGCGCCGTGTTCTTGCCAATCATTATTTTCTTCAATACCCCTGACAATATTTTGTATTTATTAATCACTTTTGGCTTCTTATATGGCATTCCATACGGTGTGAACGCGACTTATATGGCTGAAAGTTTTTCAACCGATGTGCGCGGAACAGCCATTGGCGGTGCCTATAACATTGGTCGTGTCGGGGCTGCGATTGCACCAGCCACCATTGGTTTCTTGGCATCGGGTGGTACGTTTACCATGGCCTTTATTGTGATGGGCGCTGCGTATTTTGTTGCGGGTGTATTGCCGGGCTTATTTATTAAAGATCGTCAGTACGATCCGCAAAAACAATCATAAACAATGACAGGGAGGTGCATTAGCACCTTCTAAAAAGATAAGGGTATCGTTATGGGTGCATTACAAGGAATTCGGGTTTTAGATTTAAGTCGTGTACTTGCGGGGCCATGGTGTGGGCAAATCTTGGCAGACCTTGGCGCGGAAGTCATTAAAATTGAACGTCCTCGAGTAGGTGATGACACCCGTATGTGGGGTCCACCATGGATGCCCGATCAAGATGGAAACATGACCCATGAATCTGGTTATTTCCAGTGTACCAACCGCAATAAATATTCGGTTGCGGTAGACATAACTACACCCGAAGGTCAGGCCTTAATTTATGAAATCGCCAAGACCGCCGACGTGATAATTGAAAATTATAAGACAGGGTCTTTGGCTAAATATGGTTTGGACTATGCTTCCTTAAGTGAGTTGAACCCAAATATTGTTTATTGCTCGATTACTGGTTTTGGGCAAGATGGTCCACGTGCAGAAGAACCCGGTTATGATTTTATTATTCAGGGTATGTCTGGCTTAATGAGCATTACTGGCGAGCCTGATGATGTGGCAGGCGGCGGTGCACAAAAGGTTGGTGTGGCTGTGGTAGATATTCAAACTGGATTGTATTCCACCATTGCCATTCAGGCCGCATTGATTGCACGCTCACACACGGGACGCGGTCAGTATATTGATATGTCACTCCTTGATGTACAGGTCGCGGCACTGGCAAATCAGGGAATGAACTATTTAGCTTCGGGTAAAGCCCCACAGCGCATGGGTAATCAACACCCAAGTATTGTGCCATATCAAACTTTTAAGGCTAAAGATAAAGAATTTATTATTGCTTGCGGTAACGACAAACAGTTTAAAGATTTGTGTATTGCGATTGGTTATTCAGAGCTACTCGAAAATGAAAAGTTTGTGCGCAACCAAGACCGTGTCAAATATCGAAATGAACTGATTCCTTTATTGTCGGAGCACTTTTTACAGAAAACTGCTAAAGAATGGGTCGACATGATTCACGCGCTTAAAGTACCCGTAGGTGTTATCAACTCTATTGAAGATGCTTTGGCTGAACCACAAATCGTCCATCGCAATTTGGTGGTCAATATTCCTCATCGTTTAAATGAAAACTTTCAAACGATTGGTTCACCAATCAAAATGTCTGATACTCCAGTTGAATATCATCATGCACCACCAGAGCTTGGTGAGCATACGGCTCAAATCTTATCCAGATTTAAAACAGCAGAAGAACTGGCTACGTTAAAAGAGAAAGGCATTATTGATGGGAAGATTGCTTAAGCTATTGCCGTTTTTAATGTGATTCAATTTAAATAAAACTGTGATTTGCCATAAATCACAGTTTTATTATTAAAAAATAAGACACTTAATATTTAAAAATAAGCGGCAGTTCTGGTCTGAAATCATGAATCATTCCTTGAGGTTCATGATCAAAACTAATTTCCATTAAGTGTTCCGATCCATCAGTCACTTCAAAATCATCAAGTGTATTGAACAGTAACGAAGTAGGATGCTGCTCAAGGTTTGGAATAGAAACCTTAATCGCGGTGATCTCTGATAAATCTTTGCTATGCACAAGTGGTTGTTGTTTGTCTTTTACAGCAAGGTCTGGTCGTGAAGCAAATGAAAGGAAGAACCACATCGGTTCAGATACCACAGAATCTTTGGCAACATTTACTTCTAAGCTGGCTGGTAAATAGCTTGGCTTGTACACCCAATGAGGAAATTTTGCACCGTTACCATCTTTATTTTTAGGGCGAAAACAAATACCAAAAGGGGACGCGATATTATTTTGAGTATTTAGTCGCTCAAAAAGCAGAGTAGGTTTGGTGAGATCACTTGAGGCTTCTTCTGGGTTATTTAAAAAGATTAATTCGATAAAGCTATTTTTAAAGAAAAAGCGTCTGTTTTCGGTACCTTGACCCAGATGCTTATTGGATGAACCTTCTGTTAGACCAAATTTTTTTAAAGTTTCAGCTTCTGGAGCGCCTGATTGTACACAAATAAAAATATGGTCCACTTCCATTTTAAGTTCTCATGCTAATGTTGATGAATATTAAATAATTGATTAATCGAATTTTTCATGTTTATCGCAAGTGTTTCATCGAAACCATCGACTAAAAAGCGGCTAATGAGTCCTTCAATCACCGTATAGATCAGCTCAGATAAAGCTTCACCATTCGGTATATTGCAGTTTTGCGCAATCAATACTTTAATCCATTGTTTATGGGCTTTAGAAATAGAAATAATGTCTTGATCATCTTGGTTAGATTCTGCGACAGCTCTTACAAATAAACAGCCTTTAAAAAAATCTTGTCTAAACCAGTTAGAGTGCCAATCCAGAATCTTATTGATGGCTTCTAACCCTGTTGCATCTCCAATATAGCCCAAAAGGCTTTGCTTAAACCGTTCATCACGTGCAACGAGCACAGACTTAACCAGTTGATTTTTATTTTTATAGTACGTGTACATGGTGGTTTTAGAGCAGCCAGATTCATCCCGAATCAGGTCAACACCAACCCCGACGAAACTATTTTCATTAAATAACTTCTCGGCTGTGTCTAATATTTTTAAGGCAGATTTTGACATGTGTCTTTTCCAAAAAATAAAATAGTACAGATCTGTACTATTTGAAATTTTATCTATATGCTTTTTAAAAAGCAACTTCTGTCTCAGGAATAAAAATCATGTTCTCTATTTTTTATGGCAAAGAAAAACTAGCACCATCGCCCAATAAAATTGATATTTTAAGAAGCCTTGTTGGGGGGACGGTCAGTATTTTTATACTGTTGTGGTTGAGTAAGATCACACACAATATCTTTATCATGGCGCCGTTTGGTGCGACCTGTGTATTGCTCTATACCGTGTCGCAGTCACCTTTGGCACAGCCGAGAAATATTATATTTGGACATCTTATTTCAGCTTTTGTAGGTTTGTTTTTTCTAAAATTTGTCGGCGTTTCCATTTTTACAATTGCTTTTTCCGTGGGCTGTGCCATTGCGCTCATGCAAGTGTTTAAATGTGTTCATCCACCTGCTGGAGCTAATCCTTTGGTTATTTTGCTCACCGCAAGCAGCATACATTACGAGTGGAGTTTCTTAATTTTCCCTGTTTTGGTTGGTGCAGTGTCTTTGGTTTTGGTGGCGATGCTGATTAATAATATTAAAGCGAGTACGAAGTGGCCGATGTATGGCTTAGGAATTTTAAATAGTAAAAAGTAGGTGGGGTATGAAATATTTTGAGCTTAAAAATAATAAAAGTATTCACTATGCCAAGATAGTGAATACTTTTGAATGAAATTATGACTTCTTCGAAATACGCTCTTCGATAGCAAATTTGAGTAAAGAAGCACTGCGGTAAAAACCATGTGCGAACTTTCCAAATGGCATGGTAATAAAGAAAGTCATGACAGTGGCTAAATGGAAAATCAGTAAAAGTGCCATGTAAGGGGTATTGCGAAATGCCATGAGTGCTAGCCCTGAAGCGCTAACGATAAGTAGAAGGAAAATAAAGCCTCGATCTACAGGTTTTTGCTCACGGTCACCATGCAACGGATGGCGTTTAAGATTTAAATAGAGTAAGCCAGCAGGCCCGACAACTAAGCCAATTCCACCTAAAGTGCCTAAAATCACAGGCAAGCTTAGGTAAGGATAAGGTGCATGTAGGTCAAGAAAATAATGATATAAAGTCGCTACACCTGTAGCTGCAAAGCATAGCATAAAGCCATAAAACGTCAGGTGATGGAACACACGGCGGATTTGTGTGTAACGGTCATCTTGCTCATTACAGCCTTTGCCATGTCCACCATCTAAATATTTAAGGGTTAATACATTTTGGGTAGCTTGAACCAGATCGGGTTTCTCAACTTTGCCATGAATGACTTTAGAAGTTTGTCGCCAGAATTTGCTAATTCCAATGCCGAGCAGAACAATTGCAACTGTAAAGGTCGCTCCAAATAATAGAGCTAAAAAGTTATGCGGGAAAATCGCATAGAAATTACCTTGATAGCCTGCAAACAGGTCGGTACCTTTGTACCACACCACAGCTAACATGCAAAAAAAGAAAATAAGTGTTAACGCCGAGACAAAAGGAATACCCACAGATTTATAAAGTCGACCTAAAGGCTGAGGGGTCGCAAACTCTTGGTAAGTTTCTAAACGTACTTGTGCCATCGCTTTTGGAATGTTGACGCCAAACTCATGCGGTGGCGCATATTGGCAAGCGTGTAAACAAGCACCACAGTTATGGCACAGGTTTGCGAGGTAATGAATATCGGCTTGGTTAAACTCAAGACGTTTGGTCATGGCCGCAAATACAGCACAAAAAGACTCACAGTAGCGACAAGCATTACAAATCTGTAGAGCTCTTTGGACTTCTTGCTCATGGTCAGAGAGCTGAACAACTGGAATTAGGGCTTTGCTATTAGCATTCATGTTCAACTCCTTGTGAAAGTGCATAGTGGGCGGCATTTTTTCCGGCAATGCGTCCAAATGTCGTTCCGATTGACATGCCGACACCTGCGGTATAGCCCTGACCAAGTACGTTACCTGCCATCATTTCACCTGCGACAAATAGGTTACGGCTTGGCTTATTGTTAAAACGCACAGCAGCATCGTCTTCGACTTTTAAACCTAAATAGGTAAAGGTAATGCCGGGTTTAAGGGCATAGGCATAGAAGGGTGGCTGGTCGAGAGGAACGGCCCAGTGGGTTTTGTTCGGAACAATATTTTCGGTGGTGCAGTCATCTAAAACGGTATGATTAAAGGTGCCTTGCACACAGGCTTGATTAAATTCTTCTACGGTATGGCATAAGGTTTTGGCATCTAGCCCGATTTTTTCGGCTAACTCTTGAATGCTATTTGCTTTTACACCAGCAAATACAGGTGGCATAAAGCGACCAATGGCTTTTGAATCAATAATCGAATAAGCAATTTGCTGAGGTTGTTTAGCTACAAGGCGGCCCCAAATCGCATAACGTTTTGGCCAGAAGTCTTCACCTTCATCGTAAAAACGTTCAGCTTTGTTATTGACCACAATACCCAAAGAAACGCAGTCAATGCGAGTACAAATACCACCATCATATAATGGTGCGCGTGCGTCTACGGCGACGCAATGTGATTGTGATGGGTCACCAATAATATCGGCGCCTTGATCTATCATAAATTTAAGCAAGTTGCCCTGATTAAAGCGGGTTCCGCGAATAATGAAATTATCGGCAGGCCATTCGCCATTTTCATTTTGTCCCCATGCTTCTCTTAACCATTCCAGATTTGACTCAAAACCACCTGCGGCCAATACACAGCTTTTCGCTTTAAACACATGACCATCTTCCGCAATTGCAGCTTCAAAATGTCCTTGGTTTAACTTTAGATCTTTAATTTTTGTGTTGTATAAAATTTCGATACCAAGTTCTTGGGCACTACGGTAATACGCATTAATGAGGGCTTTACCACCACCCATAAAAAATGCATTGGTACGTGCAACATGCAAAGCACCCGATAGCGGTGGCTGAAAATTCACACCATGTTTACGCATCCAGTCACGACAAGTCGCTGTGCTACGAATGACCAGACGAGCTAAATGTTCATTGGTTTTCCCCGCAGTCACTTTAAGTAGGTCTTGCCAATATTCTTCTTCGGGATAGGCGTCAACCAATACATCTTGAGGAGCGTCATGCATGCAACGGAGGTTACGAGTGTGTTGTGAGTTACCACCACGCCACTCTTTGGGCGCTGCTTCTATTACCAGTACAGAAGCGCCACTTTCTTTTGCCGTGAGCGCGGCACACAGTGCGGCATTCCCACCACCAATTACAATCACATCATGCATGGATTTCTCCCTTTCTCAGCTAGGGCTAATGTAGCTTTAAAAGGGAAGATGAAGTGAGAGGCTAGGCTTGAATGGGTGTTTAGTAAAAATAAACACTAATAGCTTAAGTGTTTATGAGTTTCGCACCGGGCCAGCGCTTTTCATTAATCAAGTTTGCTACACAGGCACGAATCACCACTTTCGTAGCTAAAGTAGCTGGGGAGAGTTCTTCTTCAGAGAGACTAATTAAATAGTTAATACGCTCAATGGCAGGTTCTACAACGCGTAGCAAACACAAGTCTTGCCTTGAGTTTAACGATGCACCCGCAGGTTGAATGGTTGCCATTTCGAGTTGACTAATGCTTTCCATTAACAAATGCAGCCCATCAATTTCATAGGTCACTTTAAGTTGATGAATTTTCTGTTCGAGCAACAAGCGCAGCCCATGTCGTTGACTCGGTAAAATCAGGGGAAGTTCTTTAAGCTGCGAATGAGTAATGGTCTGAGTATCGATACAGCTTTCAAGGTGGTACTGACTCAACACTTCTTTAGGCGAGATTAAAAACATCTGTTCTTTGACTAAAGGCTGTATGGCCCACTGTGGGTCGACATCGTCACTAAAGATGATGGCAACATCGAGCTGCCTTGCATTAACCAAGGCTTTGAGATCACCCGATAACCCTTCAATTAAACGGACTTTAATATCGGGATAACGATTTCTCATGAGTTTTAAAAAGTGCGTGCCAATAACAGCCGCAACACTTGGTGAAAAACCGACGGTGACGTGACCACTTAAACGTGAAGAATGCGCAGAGTCTACGGCATGGTCTAGGTGTCTAAGCGCCAGTTGCACTTGTTGAAAAAAAGCTAAACCCGCAGGGGTGGGAACCGTACCCAAAGCGGTACGTTGTAAAAGGCGAATAGAAAGCTCGCTTTCTAATTTTGAGATTTGCTGGCTTAATGCAGAAGTTCCAATATCGAGATTTTTTGCAGCTTTACCCAAGCTTCCTGACTCGATCACTGCAATAAAATACTTTAATTGTTTGAGTTCCACGGCAAATACTACATTAACCTTTATGGATTAATTCTACACTGGTTTATCGCTATAGATTTTGTTCTATTGCTTTGAGTAAACCACTAAAAGAGAAAAGGCAACATCACCTCAAGATATTGCCTTTTAGAGCTTTTATTCTTTAACTTGCTCAAGACCCTGTTCTTCAATAATTTGTGTTGCTTGTGGCGATTTCACAAATTTAATTAACTCTTTTGCGACTTTTGCATGTTCCGAGTTTTTACCAATGCCTGCCGCAAATACCGTCACTTTTTGATACGGTGCAGGAATTGGACCGACTAATTCAACTTGACCATATTTGCCAGTAAAAGGTTTGATTTCACTAATTTGCTGGAAACCAATATCAAACTGGCCTTCGGCGATACGTTTTGCAACGCGGTCACCAACTACTTTTTCTGCCTTACTCGAAATTACTTTGTACTCGACAGGCGGGAAGCTTGGGAAAACATCTTTTTCAAGATGCGTACCGCTCGCACTTGCTGAATAGCCGATATGCTTGGCATTTAATAAAACTTTTTCAAATTTTTCTGCAGAACTAATATCTGGCTTTGGTGCCCCTTTAGGCACAGCCATGCCAATGCTTGAGTTCACTAAAGCACTTTGTGAATTTGGGTCTACATAACCCTTTTCTGCGAGCTTGCTCAGTTCAGGAGCAGCCAAGACCACCACGTCAAAACGTTCACCACGATCGAGTCGATTTGGAATTGCAGTTGGTGATGCACCCATTGATGAACCAGATGAGAGATGTACGGTATGGCCTGTTTGTTTTTCAAATAATGGAATGAGTTTTTCCATAGATGAATAAAAACCACCTGAGCTAATCACTTCGATTGTATCTGCGTTAGCAAGAGTTGAGCCTAAGCCAGCACCAGCTAGGCAAATGGTCATGAAGATAGGGGACTTTTTCATAATATCTCGCTTTAATGACAGGAGAACACAGTACGGAGACGTAAGATCTGCCGTACTGTTCATTAAAATTTCAGGTTAAATAGTTGTTGTTTTAAGCGCTAATTTTTGCAGGTTCAGCAATCGCATCAGTATTTTTCTGTTTAGAACCACGGCATAGATACAAGCTTGAGATGAGGCTACAGACCGCAGCAAGCATGAGCCAGAAAGCAGGGGTACTTGGGTTGCCTGTGTTTTCGACAAGGAAGGTACAAGCCATTGGGGTCATACCACCAAAAATAGCGGCTGCAAGGCTGAACGCTAAAGAGAAACCAACTGTACGTACACGTTTCGGCATCACTTCTGCAAGGGTTGCGACCATGGTTCCGTTGTACATACCAAAGAAGAACGAGAAGTAAGCAAGCGTAATTAGAAGGTTTGAGAAGCTAATGTTGTTCACTAACCAACTTAAAACCGGATAACTTGTAAAGAGAGCAAGTGTAGTAATACCGACTAGTACTGGACGGCGGCCAATTTTGTCTGAAAGCAAACCACCCATTGGTAACCAGAAGAAATTAGACAAACCAACAAACACAGTTGCTAAAAGGCTATCTGTTACTGACATTTCTAAAGTACGTTTTGCATACACTGTAGTGTAAACCGTAATAAAGTAGAAAGTGGTCGTCGTCATTGCACTCATCATCATGCCTGCAAGGACGATGCGCCAGTTGCTTGCCAGTGTGCTGAAAATTTCTTTGGTCGATGGATGAGTCTTTTGCGCTTTAAAGTCTTCAGTTTCCTCTAAAGTACGACGGAACAAGAAGATTAACGGAATAATCAAACAACCGATTAAGAACGGAATACGCCAGCCCCATTCACCCACTTGAGCAGTAGTTAAAATGGTGTTGAGCCAGTAGCCAAGTAACGCAGCAAACACAACAGCAACTTGTTGACTGCCAGACTGCCAGCTTGTGATAAATCCACGATTTTTATCTGTTGCAATCTCTGCGAGATAAATCGACACACCGCCAGATTCAACACCTGCCGAGAAGCCTTGTAATAGACGTCCAATCACCACCAAAATCGGAGCAATAATACCTATGGTTTCGTAACCCGGTACAAAGGTAATTAAGATGGTTCCGATGGCCATAAGACTTAAAGTAACAATAAGACCTTTACGTCGACCAACTCTGTCGACATAAGCGCCCAAGAAAATAGCGCCGAGAGGACGCATAAGAAAACCCGCAGCAAATACGGTAAATGTCATCATTAAAGAGACATATTCATTTTCAGAGTGGAAAAATTTTGCCGCGATATAAGTGGCATAGAAACCAAAAAGAAAAAAGTCGTACTGCTCTAAAAAGTTGCCACTCGTTACATTTAATATTTTTTTAAAAGTAGCCCTACGGTTATTCACGACATCCATTGGAGACCTCCTTGGCCTGACAAAATGGAAACATTCACGATTTTCGAGGCTGGACCTAAATTGATTCAATCAATAAATCTAAAGAGCAAATGGGTTAGAGATGAGATTTAGCGAGGTCCTTTGCAGAAAATGTGATGCCTTGTTTCCAGTTCAAACTACACATCTATATTTCGATAAGCAGAAAACCACTTATCATTCGGACGAAAATGTAATCTCAAAAAGCAGGAGGGAGTGAGAGGGCAAAATTAATTAGGTATTTAATAAAATTAATGACTCTTTATAAAATAATTTCCGAACATGGCCAAATCTGGTTTTGAATCAAATCTTTCACGCAAGCCTTAATGGCTGACTTTGCGGCAAGTGCGGCAGGTGATAATTCTTCTTCGGCAAGGCTTACCAAGTAATTGATTCGTTCAACTTCAGGGTCTACTAACTTGAGTAATTGAAGCTTATGTTTGTACTCTTGCAGACAAGCGCTACCTGGGCGGACGCTGGCAAGGTCGAGGTGAATTAGACTATCCATGAGTAAGTGTAGGCCATCAATTTCATAGACGACATTAAGCTGACCAATCTTGTGCTCAAGCAACTTTCTTAAGCTATGGCGCTGACGTGGTAGTACTAAAGGAAGGTCTCCAATTTGTTGAGACTGAATAACGCCACTTTTGATGCATTCGGCAAGGCCATATTCTTCTAGCACTTCCTTGCGTGCCATTAAATACATTTGCTCGCGTACCAAAGGCTGTATTGACCACTGCTTATCAATTTCATTGGTAAAAATAATCGCGATATCGAGCTGACGCGAGTTAATAGACTGAATTAGATTGCCTGATAGCGTTTCCACAATTTCTAAACGAATATCTGGGTAACGTTCAGACATTAGTTTCATTAAAGGGATGCCAATCAAAGCCGTAATGGTCGGTGGAAAGCCAAGGCTGACATGTCCAGACAGTCGTGCAGAATGAGCAGCATCTACCGCGAAGTTTACTTGACGTAAAATAAGTTGAGAATGTTTTAAAAAGGCGAGTCCTGCTGGAGTAGGGGTGACCCCAAAGGCATTACGCTGTAATAGGCGAATGCTTAGCTCTTGTTCTAATTTACTAATTTGCTGGCTAATAGCAGAAGCACCCACATCGAGTTTTTGGGCAGCTTTACCAATACTACCTGCTTCAACCACAGTTAAAAAATATTTTATTTGTTTGATTTCCATAATAAATGTGTTCGCTCATCATCCTTGATTTAATTTGTACAGATATGAAGGATTGGGAAATCTATCATGTGCTTTAATATTAACAGCAATCCATAAAAAAGATCTTTAATTTGATATTCTAAAAACAATAAAAACGATCTTTTTCAACTTTAATATTAAAATTTCTCCTCTAACTTTTATTTATTATTACGATAAATTTACCGCTAGATTTTCAGTCTTTCACATTCCCTTTTCTTAGAATTTTAACCTATTTAATTTTACTAATGCCCCCTTTAATTTATTGGTATCACGATGTTTTCTTGATCTGTGCTTTAATCTTTTCAAATGAAAAAAGGAGCACATTAAATGCATGATGCATTAAAAAATATGATGGATTTTCAAATGATGAAGAAGAGTAACTGATTCAATAACTATTGGAAAAATATATGAGTATTTAGCTCATTTGATCAGAAGGGAAGATTGGGTAAACAGGTTTATTTATTTAAATATTAACGTTACCCATTGCATGGATATGCAAAAGACAACTCAATAGATTAAGTTTTTACTATCTTGTTGTTATTCATCAGTATTATTTAACCAAAGCATTTTTAGATATTTTTGCAAAGGTTTTAATTCTCATTATAGATCTGGTGATTGTCCTAACTTTCCCTCTCCTTAGCTATTTCTTTCAGTCGATTGATTCGTAATTTTTTTAGTAACGCTGCATTACTGAAATTCGCTGTGAAAAAGTGCATTTCAAAACATAAGACCAAAACTAAAAACCGATAAGCATGATCGTGCCAAGGAGGTCGATTATGGAGATTGGTAAAAATCAAAATATGAATAGAGCAAAACGTTATAAGGATGTATGTAACATGAAAAATTTAACTTTACTCGCATTAACATGCGTCAGTGTGACAATGGCTGGGTGTGGTTCAGGAAATGCTTCTAAAGAGGCGGGTCAGCCAAAACGTCCGGAATGTATAGCCCCAGCTAAGCCGGGTGGCGGGTTTGATATGACCTGTAAATTGATTCAATCTGGCTTTAAACAAACAGACCAGCTCAAAGATCCAATACGCGTAACCTATATGCCGGGTGGGGTAGGTGCCGTAGCCTATAACAAAATCGTAAACAGTGACCCTGCGAATAATAATGCTGTGGTTGCATTTTCCACTGGTTCACTTTTGAACTTAGCACAAGGAAAATTCGGACACTTCACTGAAAAAGATGTGAAATGGTTGTCTGGCGTCGCCGTCGATTATGGTCTGGTTTCGGTACATAAAGACTCACCATTGAAAAACCTTGATGACTTGATGAAAGCACTCAGAGAAAATCCAAAAGCACTTAGCTTTGGTGGTGCCGGAAGTGTGGGTGGTCAAGACTGGATGCAAACAGCAATGTTGGCAAAAAAAGCAGGTATTAGTCCTGCCGATTTAAGATTTGTTGCACTTGAAGGCGGTGGGGAAGTGCTGACTTCATTACTGGGGCAGCATATTCAAGTTGGGGTCGGCAATATTAGTGAAGTCAGTTCATACCTAGAGTCTGGTGATATTCGGGTATTGGCAGTTTTTGCTAACAAGCGTTTAGACGGGAAGTTCTCAAAATTACCTACTGCAAAAGAGCAAGGCTATGACATTGAGTGGCCGGTGATCCGTGGTTTCTATATGGGACCTAAGGTCAGTGATGAAGCTTATGGTTGGTGGAAAAATGCCTTCGATAAAATGATGGCTAACCAGAAATTTAACGCAGTCCGTGAAAATCAGGATCTACTCCCATTTCAGCTGACAGGTGAAGAACTCAAAGCTTATGTTTATAAACAGACCGCGGAAATGCGGCAGTTATCGCAAGAATATAAATTATCACAATAACAAATCGGCTGGGTTGAGAAGCTATTTTTCAGCTCAGTTTTTTTCTGAGGATAGATGATGAAATCTGAACGGATTCTTACCGCCATTATTACGGTTTGTGGGTTATTTTTGTTGATTTATGCGAGCAATTTTGAAGCCCCAATTTCCTACGATCCAGTGGGCCCTAAAGCTTTTCCTATTTTATTAATGGGCTTAATTACAGCGAGTGCAGCGTATCTCACTATTCGACCGGCCATTATGTTTGAACCCGTGGAATTGGGATGGACAAAACATCTAGTCGTTAAGTTAGTGTTGTGTGTGGTGGCTTTAACGCTATATGCATTAGTTTTTGAATGGCTCGGCTTTATTGTTGCAACCCTGTTGATGACCATTGCAGTGGGCAAACTTTTCCATGGCAAAACCATACCGGTTTTGGTGACAGGTTTGGTACTGAGCATGAGTACCTACTATATGTTTGACCGTTTCTTGGATGTGCCGTTACCACTTGGATTTTTTGGTTAAGGATGACCCGATATGGATGTATTAAGTTTTTTAATGATGGGGTTTGAGGTTGCCTTGCAGCCGCAGAATCTTTTAATTGCTTTGATTGGCGCATTTATTGGAACGATTGTTGGCTTATTACCGGGTTTAGGCCCAATTAATGGTGTGGCAATTTTATTGCCGTTTGCTTACGCTTTGGGTTTACCTGTAGATAGTGCCTTGATTTTATTGGCAGCAGTTTATTTGGGCTGTGAATATGGTGGGCGTATTTCAGCGATTCTGTTAAACGTACCCGGAGATGCTGGGGCCATTATGACCACGTTAGATGGTTATCCATTGGCACAGCAAGGTAAGGCAGGAATTGCATTGTCTTTGTCATCGGTCAGTTCCTTTGTTGGAAGTACTGTTGCCTTTATTGGGATTGTATTGTTTGCACCTATATTGGCGAAATGGGCAATTGCGTTTGGACCTGCTGAATATTTTGCTCTGATGGTCTTTGCAATTGTTTGTTTAACTGGTCTGGTCAGTACGCAGCCTTTTAAAACCTTAATTATGGCACTCATGGGCCTAGCACTTTCAACTGTAGGGATGGATGCAATTACAGGTGTATATCGCTTTACCTTTAACAGTGTCGGTTTAAGTGACGGAATTGCATTCACAACTTTGGTTATTGGCCTATTTAGTGTAAGCGAAATCCTATTAATGCTCGAACGCACGACAATTGGTCAAGTTGCCTTAAAACAAGGAAAGCGTTCTCTTTTTAATCTTAAAGAGTTCTTTTTCTCGTTAGTTGCTATTATCCGCAGTTCAGTGATTGGTTTCTTCTTGGGTATTCTTCCAGGAGCAGGTGCAACCGTTGCAAGTGCGATGGCCTATACCACTGAACGAAAAATGGCAAAAGATAGTAGCAAGTTTGGTAAAGGTGATTTACGTGGGCTTGCTGCACCAGAAAGTGCGAATAACGCAGCGGCTTGTGGTTCATTTGTACCCATGTTGACACTAGGTGTACCGGGTTCGGGGACGACTGCGGTCATGATGGGCGCATTGCTTATGTACAACATCGCACCAGGTCCACAGTTATTTGTTCAGCAACCTGTACTGGTATGGTCGCTGATTGCATCGCTTATGGTAGGCAATATCATTCTGTTGGTATTAAACTTGCCATTGGTAGGCTTCTTTGCCCGCATGTTGAGTATTCCTAATTATATTTTGATCCCGATCATCGCAAGCGTGAGTTTTGTTGGTGTGTATGCTATTCATAGCAATATCTTTGACTTGCTGTTATGTATGGGCTTAGGTGTATGTGGATATATTCTTAGAAAATTTGATTTTCCTTTAGCTCCATTAATCTTAGGTTTTGTACTTGGCGAATTAATGGAATCGAATCTGCGCCGTGCACTTTCAATTTCTCAAGGGGAACTTGATGTCTTATGGAGCAGTAACATTAGTATAGGACTTTGGATCATGTCAGGATTATTATTGATCTTGCCAATCGTTCGTAAATACTTGTTTATCAAAAAGCAACAAGCTTAATAGGACAGCAATAATAGTCAGCATTGGTTGGCTATTATTGCTCTGAATTATGGAAAAAATAAGCTCAAATCTCAAAGGATTAGCAATTGCTCTGGTCGGAGCTTTAATTGCCAAATATTTGCATATTCCCTTGCCTTGGTTGCTTGGACCTTTATTGACGGCTTTATTGTTCGGTAGTGTTGGTCATCCACTTGCCTGTGATCCCCAGTGGCGACGCATAGGGCAGGTCATTATCGGTATGGCTTTAGGCCTATACTTTTCACCAGCTTTGGTACAGGCAGTGGCAGCATATTGGGGCTTTATCCTCATAGGTTTGGCATGGTCACTTGTATTGGGTACGTTGCTGGCTGGATTGCAATATCGAGTTAATGCCTTGGATTGGGCAACTGCATGGTTTTCTTCTGCGATTGGTAGCGCCAGTGAAATGGTGAATATTGCAGAACGATATCAAGCTCAAGTCGATAAAGTCGTTGCTGCCCATAGTTTGAGAATTGTGATTTTGGTTGTGCTGGTTCCAATTTTTATGGAGCTTTATTTTCATGTCGAATGGACTGGTTTAAAGATACCAGTGTCGGATCAATTTAGCTTTTTTCAGGTTGTATTGCTGTTTTGTCTGGCTCTGTTTGTGGGTAAGGTTTTTCAATTTTTTAATCTTTTGAATGCTTGGATTTTGGGGTCACTCGCCATTATTGGGTTATTGTCATTTTGTGGAATACTTCAGATGAAATTGCCTGAGTGGTTTACTGCCTTTGGTCAAGTCTGTATTGGCTGGTCACTAGGCAGCAAATTTCCATTTAGCTTTTTAAGGAAAAATAAAAAATTTATTGGAATCACACTGATATTCAATTTATTGGCTTTAGCGTTATCGATCAGCGTTGCTTTATTACTGGTTAATTTAAGTCATACAGAAAAACAAATCTTGATTTTGGGGCTTTCACCCGGAGGCATCGCAGAAATGTCACTGATGGCTAAAGCTCTCGGACTCGCAGTACCCATCGTCGTTTCTTTCCAACTTTCAAGATTAATTTTCGTAATTCTCACTACACGCTTTTTTTATCAATACAGTCTGCGATTGTTTTTTAAATCTAAAAAGTAAGCCCTTTTTTAATATAAAAACTTTGTTGTGCTTACCGCTACACAAACCATAACTTTTCAATATGGCATCTACGGTCAACTCATTGGCGTTTGGAGCTAAGCAGAAGCATTCAAATCTACATAAAGTGAGGAATCAAAATAAAAAATATCCAGGATGGATCCATGAGTTTTGTTGTGAATAAAAAAATATTGATCTTAGGAATAACTTCAATTTGCATAAGCACCTTACATGCGGCTGCATTTGATAAAACAGGGCAGTCTGTAGCGGCATTTTTACAACCGGGTAACTATTTTGAAGCAAGTTTAGGAATCACAGATGCCAATTTAAGTGGTGTAGAGTCGGGCACAAACCCGTCACATCATTCAATTTCAGATATAGCCAACACCGATTATCGACCTACCGCAGCTTTAAAATTACAGTTAGCACCGCAGTATTCATTTGGCTTGCTTTACGATCAACCATTTGGTGCCGACACAGAATATTCAGGCCTAAATGGCTTTGTTGCCACGCCAAAAGACACGGTTATGTTACCCAGCATTACAACAGCAGGACTTGCCAATGCTACTTCTGGTCAGGCTCCTACAGGAAATGCAAAATCAGAATTTGATATACAAAATTTAAGCTTTATTTTGGGGTATCAACCCACAAAAAACTGGAATCTTTATGCGGGGCCAGTCTATCAAACCTTTAAAAGTCAGGTTGAATTAAGAGGTAATGTATTTAGTCTTTACAACGGCTATGACTTTCACACCAAAACTGTAGGTGACTTGGGATGGTTAGCAGGACTTGCCTACCAGATTCCGGAAAAAGCTGTGAAAGTCTCATTAACCTACCGTTCAGCCATTACTCACAAATTAAACGCGACTGAAAATGCCCCACTCATTGATATGTTAAGCACTCAACAAGGTCGTGATTTAGTTAATCAGCATCTAGACTACATGATTTCTATTGGTCAGATGACTTCACAAAAGAAAGCTTACTTAAACCAGATTATTGCCAATTTGCCAGAACAAGAAGATACAGGTACAACAAAATTTAAATCTCCTGATTCAGTGAATTTAGAGTTCCAGACCGGACTTCGTCAGGGAACGTTACTGTTTGGTGGTTTACGCTGGGTAAATTGGAGTGATCTTGCTTTGCAACCTTATCGCTTCGGTGAGATCTCAAAAGTTGTTGGCGTACTATCAACGCCAAGCCGTCCAGAAGGTTTTAATTTGGTTCGTTATTATGACGACCAATGGTCTTTAAATTTGGGGGTTGGACAACGCTTTTCACCTAAATGGTTAGGTTCTGTGTCGGTTGGATGGGACTCGGGAGCAGGTGATAAAGTGTCAACGGGTGGCCCAAGCAAGGGATATTACAACTTGGGCGTGGGTGCTCAATATAGCCCGACATCGCAATACTTTATTTCTGGTGGTATTAAATATTTTTGGTTAGGCGATGCAAAAGCTCAGCTTGGCGCACAGGCGGGTAGTGACTATTATGTAGGTGAGTTTAAGGATAACCACTCAGTCAGCTATGGCTTAAAAATTGGATATAAATTCTAAACAATACAAAAATTAAAAGAGGAAATAGAGAATGGATTCATTGGTAATTACCGTATTCTTACCCATAGCCTTGGCGATTATCATGGCAGGTATGGGGTTGGAATTGACTCTCAAGGATTTTAAGCGTGTTCGCCAGCATCCCAAAGCCGTATTTATTGCTTTGTTTTGTCAGCTCATTATTTTAGTAGCTATTGCTTTCATGATTTGTAAGGTCTTTGCTTTACCACCAATGATTGCTGTTGGGCTAATGTTACTTGCAGCTTCACCAGGCGGGGCCACTGCAAATTTATTTAGCTATTTATATAAGGGCGATATTGCCCTTAATATTACTTTAACGGCGATAAATTCAGTGCTCGCTGCTTTTACACTGCCCTTGATTGTGAACTTCGCATTACTACATTTTGTGGCAAGTGAACAACACGTTGGATTGCAGTTTTCTAAAATAATTCAAGTATTTGTTATTATTTTATTTCCAGTCATCATTGGAATGTTGATTAGACATTTCTCACCAAAATTTGCAGAAAAGTTAAATAAACCCGTTCGTGTGTTCGCCATTGTATTTTTACTTTTTATTATTGCGCTCGCGATTGCTAAAGACTATCAAAAACTTCTCGATTACATTGGACTCGTTGGCGGAGCAACCTTACTTTTCTGTGTTTGTAGTCTTGCGATTGGATATTGGTTGCCACGTTTATTTGGCATTAACAGCTTTCAAGCCAAAGCATGTGCATTTGAAATTGGCATTCATAACAGTACCTTGGCTTTAACGATTGCTTTAACTGTGATGTCAAGTTCGGATGCAGCAATGCCAGCAGCTGTGTATTCAATATTGATGTACATAATGGCCACTTTATTTGGTACCTTATTAAATCAATTAGAAAAGAAAGATTTAGCTAAAAACAAAATAATTATTAATTAACTGCAAAGATTATTAAAACGGAGCTTCATACATAATGAACAAATTTTTTAAAAACAGCCTATTTTTAGGATTATCGACTTTCATTGCAGGTTATGGAACTCTCCTTCATGCGGAAGCAAGTCCAACAACTTTGCCGGCGGTTTCGCAAAAAGCGTTAACCATTATTGATGGGCAAACAGAGTGGTTAAATAAGGTCTATAAAGACATTCATGAACACCCTGAACTTGGGTTTATGGAAACGCGTACTTCAGCAATTGTTGCCAAAGAACTTAAGTCACTGGGTTTTGACGTTAAAACGGGAATAGCCAAAACAGGCGTGGTCGGCATTTTAAAAAATGGTGAAGGACCAACAGTAATGTACCGTGCCGATATGGATGCCAACACTGTTGAAGAAGCGACTGGTTTACCATACGCGAGTAAAGTGCGTGTAAAACTTGATGATGGAACTGAAACACCTGTAGCACATATGTGCGGTCATGATGCACATGTGACATGGATGCTCAGCATGGCAAAAACATTAGTCGCTTTAAAAAAGGAATGGAGCGGAACTATTATTTTAGTCGCGCAACCTGCCGAAGAGCCGATCACAGGTGCAAAAGCTATGGTGACCGATGGCTTATGGACAAAATATAACTTGCCAAAACCTGATTATTTCTTTGCAGTGCATACCACACCTGCACCTGTGGGCGTGGTCATCAATGCACCGGGGCCACGTATGGCGGGAACCGATCAGCTTGATGTTTTATTTAAAGGTGTGGGTGGGCATGGTTCACTACCAATGCTCACCAAAAACCCAATTAGCATGGCGGCCAATGCAGTAAATCAATATCAAACCATTATGGGTAACGCAGTTGATCCGCAGCAAGCGGCAGTATTATCGATAGGTTCAATTCAGGCTGGAAACTCGAATAACGTGATTCCTTCTACTGCTTTGGTCAAAATGAACTTGCGCTGGTTTGATCCAAAAGTGCGTGAAACCATGTTAAATAACATTAAGTCTATGAGTGAAGGCGCGTCTCAAATGCAGGGGATGGGTAAAGACCAAATGCCGACCTTTACTTTTAAAGGTTCAAGCACACCTGTAATTAACAATAAAGAATTTTCAGCACGTTTAAATGGGCCTTTAAAAGCACTATTGGGAGATAAACATGTTCTAACTGAGTATCCTGCGGTTATGGGGTCAGAAGATGTTCATCATTTGTTAGGCGACCAAAAAGACATTCCTTTTAACTTTATGTTTATTGGTGTGGCAGACCCTGTTGTGTTTGCAAATGCAGTCAAACAAGGCAAACCTGTGCCTTATATTCCACATAGTCCAAACTACATTGTTGACTTAAAAGCTTTGCCAGTGGGTGCTAAAGTCACTACAGTTTCGATGCTAGAACTACTTACTAAAAAATAAATTACTCATAAAAAAAAGATGCACTTACATGCATCTTTTTTATCTAAGTTTTCAAAAGTTAAGAGCAAGCCAGATATTTTTCTCGATAATGGATAGGTGATAAATCGGTCCAGCGGCGAAACGCACGGGTAAAACTACTTACATCGGTAAAGCCAAGAATATAAGCAATCTCAGTAATATTATGGTTTGAGTTTTTAATATACGATAAGGCGAGTTCATGCCGAGTCTGATCAAGTAACTCACTATAAGAGGTGTTTTCGGCAGAAAGTTTGCGTTGCAGACTCCGTATGCTTAAGCCCAGACTTTTTGCAACGTCTTGTTGTTGAAAATCACCTGTAGATAATTTTTCAATTAATTTTACTTTCACTCGTGCCAATATATTTTCTTTATCGAGCCGTGCCAGATAACGATTAATAATTTCATCATATTCTTGGGTGAGGGTTGGATTTGCACCTTCTAGTGGTTGTTCTATGGTTGCCGTATCAAACACAATCATATCTTTGGGTGCATTAAAAACGATCGGAGCTTTTAAAATACTCTGGAATGTTTCTAAATCTTCAGGTTCTGAACGTCTAAGTTCAATGCGTAAGGGCGAAAAAACAGATCCTTGTAAAGCACGACTCGAGCGAATAAAAACGGAAATAAATGCATCTATTGATTCGGGCTGAACTTCGTCGGGAACATGAATAACGAAATAATGATTATTTCCTTGCCCATAAAACTCTAGCTCTGGAATATCTGTAACCACACGAAAATAACGAATAATTCTTAGAAACATCTCTTTTAGGGTGGTGCTGGTAATCAGTGAATGTCCTAACACATGAAAAGTATTTTGATTGACTTGGCTGGCAACTTTAAGGCCAAAACATGAATCTTGAGTTTTCTGAACTGCTAATTTCCATAAATTTGCTGTTTGTTTTAATGAATATCGTGCATCAGGATTACTCAGAGCCTGAATATCTAAACCTGCTTGTTCTAATAAAGGTTGACTATCAACACCGGCTTTTTCAAGCGCCTTTTGAATCGCTTTTACCCAGCTAGCCAGTGCCGTTGCTGTCTGTGGCATGTTATGTCCTATAACTTGTGATTCATATTCCTCTGAACAGTATAAAAGATTCAAAACTAAAAAATCTTTTGTTTATTTTGAATCTTTTTATTTTGGCATCCATAGCCAATAGATTGGCGTTTCGAGCTAAGCACACTTAGGGCGATCTAAATAAAGTAGGGGCATGAAAAACTGAGGAATAACGGATGACCTATATTTATAAAAATCCTGCCGGAATGACCGATAGCGAAAAAACGGAACATATTAAAAAAGTAGTAACAGCAGAAGGCGTGGCTTTACGCAAACGCCATCCTATTTTGAACCATCAAAATGCTATTGGGGCGATGATTCTATTTATATCTTTGGTCGGCATGATAGCGACTGCCGTGCTCTATATAAATCATCAACTTTCAGCTTGGTTTGCAATTCCGATTATTGCTTTTTTTGCATCGCTCACCCATGAGTTAGAGCATGACCTGATTCACTGGATGTATTTTAGAAAGAAACCATGGGCACATCATTTAATGATGGGCTTAGTCTGGTTAGCTCGACCAAGTACCATTAACCCGTGGAAACGTCGTGAGCTGCATTTTAACCATCATAAAAATTCAGGCACCGAAGTCGATTTAGAAGAAAGAGCTTTAACCAACGGAGAGCAGTGGAGCATACGTCGACTCATCGCGATTGGTGATAACGGCTTGGCGGTCTTGTTTCGTATTATTTCTGCAAGCAATTGGACGGTTAGAAAAGTAATTTTTAAACGTGCATTTATGGCTTATTTTCCGCTAGGAATTATTCACTGGTCGCTGTGGTATATCTTTTTAGGTTTTCATGCAGTTGATATGATTTCAAGCTTGGCAAATGCACCGATCGCATGGTCAGCTACAACCCTAAATGTTATGCATGTGATTAATGTTTTGACTGTGGTGTGGATTGCGCCAAATGTGCTGCGCACCTTCTGCCTGCACTTTGTGACAAGCAACATGCATTACTATGGTGATGTTGAATTAGGCAATGTGATTCAACAAACGCAAGTGTTAACACCGTGGTGGATGATGCCGTTCCAACTCTTTTGCTTTAACTTTGGTTCGACGCATGCCATCCATCATTTTGTGGTGAAAGAACCATTCTACATTCGACAAATGACTGCGCCCGTTGCCCATAAAGTCATGCGTGATATGGGTGTTCGGTTTAACGATGTTGGAACATTTAAAAGAGCAAATCGTTGGAATGTAAATGATTTATCTGAATCGAATACTTAAAAAATAGATTCTTAACTCGCTTGAATGGACTGAGTTCTGTACACAGGACTCAGTCCATACTCTACAGTCTCTTAAAAATCAAGTGTCTCTACTGAAACTTAGTAAAAAGCAAAATCACACCTAACACACATAAAATTGAGCCAATCACCTTATTAATCTGTACTTGCTTGGCTAACATTTTCTGTCTCAGTAGCATGGATGAAAACAGCACCGCCACCAGTGAAAACCATACAAAATGGGCCAAAGACATAAAAAAGCCATAAGCCAAAAGTATGGTTTTAGGCGTGGTTAAACTCACAATTTGCGTATAGGTGCTAATCACAAATAGCGTGGTTTTAGGGTTCAGGGCGTTGGTAAAAAAGCCATATTTTATGGCTTGCAAAGTACCTATAGAATTTAAAGCAGCAGTGTCTAAAACTGGTTTTTGAGTAAAGGTTTTATAGCCAATATAGATCAGATAAAGTGCGCCAATATACTTAACAATATTCAAAATTTGTGGCGTATAAGTCATCACAAAGGCAACGGCTACAAGTGTATAGGTTACATGTACCAACACGCCAAGCGATATTCCGAGTGAAGTGAACACACCTATTTTTCTGCCGTACAAGTAACTATTTTTCGTAACGATCGCGAAGTCAGCGCCGGGGCTAACCACCGCCAAAATCGTAATGAGAATAACCGCAATAAACTCTGCCATTATCTTGTGCTCTCACTGAAAACGAGGGGGTTGATCTGTACTTTTTGGAATGTATTTGAGAGGAGAGCTGTTTTACTGAAAGCTATTATTCTTTTCGTGAGAAAGATAGGGGCTTTACATTTATGAAGATAGATATAGATATCTAATATATTTTTCATCATCTAAAATGGGGTTTAATAAAGATGATTTTTATTTTGAACAGAAACCTAGAAATAGAAATCGATAAAAACGACTATATATCTATGAGTTTTTGGAATGATTGAAAGAATATCGCTGAATTCATTAAAATTTTTCTATTTTGTGGCGAAGTATGGCAGCGTCACTTTAGCTGCAAAGAAATTATTTGTGACGCAAAGTGCAGTCAGTAAACAAATTTATAATTTAGAAGAAGCTTTAAATACGGCTTTATTCGAGCGAAAAAACAAAACACTTGTGATGACCGAGCAGGGCGAAATTTTAATGAGTTGTTGCCATCAGGTTTTTGGTCAACTCGATGAATGTTTAATCCAGCTAAGTCAGCCTAAAACTCACAACAAGCAACTGGTCTTGTCGTGTGAACCGACTCTTTCCATGAAATGGCTCATACCGCGGTTATCAAAATTTAAAAAGCTTGGGCATGATTTTGAGATTGTGTTACTTACCGCAGGCGGCGTGGTCGATTTTGAAAAAGATAATATTGATATCGCGATTCGCCGAAATGACTTTGATTGGGGAGAGCATATCTATAGCGAAAAGATTGCCGATGAATATATTGCTCTAGTTCAAGCAACCAAGCCATCGGAAACAAACGACTTACTCATTTCAACTTCTAGACCAAATTTTTTCAAAAGTACGAGTCGCATTGCTGAGTTAAAGCAGAGGTTAAAAGGCTACACCAAAGTTGAACTCGAACATTTTTATCTATGTTTAGAAGGTTGTTTGGCTGGACTTGGCGCGACAGTCATCTCAATTTATATGATTGAAAAAGAGCTTGAGTGGAACTTACTGCAAAAAATTTCACCTGTTGTGCAAGATAATTCAGCTTATTTTTTACTTTCTCATGGCGCTTTTGAGGAAGATTCACGTAAAACCATATTTTTAGAATGGCTAAAAACAGAGATGAATGAAAGTCAGCACACATTACTTTAGGTCGATTCTTTTTAACTTAAATTTTTACTATTAAGTATTTGAAAATAATAATTAATATTAAAAACGATTAAAGCGCTGCTTGAGCGCCGTATATTGAATTTCTACTGTCTAACATTCTCTAAGATGAAAAATATTTAACTTCATACTTATTTATTAAACTCTAAACATGAATTTCACTCAGTTTGTAATGAGACTAAATCATTTTTATTCATGTTCTGATTGCGGTATAAATCTATTCATGCTCTGAAGCGCTCCAGTTATTCACTTTGATAAGACCATAAGGCACAAATCTGACAAGTCTGGAAAGTTTAAAAAGAGCAAAAAGTTTTTATTTAGGTTTTATCTCAGAAATTAGGGTACTGATCACAATGAGTAAAGAATTTACATTTACGATTAAGAGTATTTGTTTCGATGAGAACTATCGTCCAGCAGACAATACACGTATTACAACCAACTTTGCTAACTTGGCAAGAGGGATGAGCCGCGAAGAGAATTTGCGTAATACATTGCAGATGATCGACAATCGTTTCAATGCCTTAGCTCATTGGGACAACCCTAAAGGTGACCGCTATGGCGTTGAACTTGAAATCATCTCAGTTGAAATGAACATTGATGCCGAAAACCGTACCAGCGGGCTTCCTTTAATCGAAATATTGAAAACCAATATCGTTGATAAGAAAACCAATGAACGCATCGAAGGTATTGTAGGTAACAACTTCTCGTCTTATGTACGTGACTATGACTTTAGTGTGCTGTTGTTAGATCACAACAAAAACAAGTCTACGTTTAGCACGCCAGAAAAGTTTGGTGAATTGCACGGTAACTTGTTTAAGAGCTTTATTAACTCTGAAACTTACAAAGCCAACTTTAAAAAGGCGCCTGTGATTTGCCTAAGCGTTTCGACGACTAAAGAATACCACCGTACTGAAAACGAACATCCTGTTTTAGGTGTTGAGTACAAGCAAGAAGACTATTCACTCACTGATGAATATTTCCAAAAAATGGGCTTAAAAGTTCGCTACTTCATGCCGCCAAATAGCGTTGCGCCGTTAGCGTTCTATTTTACAGGCGATTTGTTGAGTGATTACACCAACCTTGAGTTGATTAGTACCATTAGTACGATGGAAACATTCCAAAAGATTTACCGTCCTGAAATTTACAACGCAAATTCAGTGGCTGGAAAATCTTATCAACCAAGCTTGAAACATGAAGATTATTCACTTACTCGAATTGTGTATGACCGTGAAGAACGTAGCCGTCTGGCTATTGAGCAGGGGAAGTTTGTTGAAGAGCAATTTATCAAACCATACCAAGCGATTCTTGAGCAGTGGTCTGCTAATTACGCTCCTAATTAATCAACATACGGGTCATTGATCATGAAAAAATTATTACCAACTTCAACTGCTGGCAGCTTACCAAAACCGTCTTGGCTTGCAGAACCTGAAAAGCTTTGGTCGCCTTGGAAACTTGAAAATGAAGGCTTAGTTGAAGGTAAAAAAGACGCGTTACGTTTAGCGTTGCACGAACAACAACTTGCTGGCATCGATATTGTGAGCGATGGCGAACAAACCCGCCAACACTTTGTGACCACGTTTATTGAACACTTAAATGGCGTAGATTTTGAGAAGCGCGAAACAGTTCGTATTCGTGACCGTTACGATGCAAGCGTGCCATCTGTTGTAGGTGCGGTGTCTCGTCAAAAGCCTGTGTTTGTTGAAGATGCGAAGTTTTTACGTCAGCAAACCAATCAACCAATTAAGTGGGCATTACCTGGCCCAATGACTATGATTGATACGCTTTACGATGGTCACTACAAGAGCCGTGAAAAACTTGCTTGGGAATTTGCCAAAATCTTGAACCAAGAAGCGCGTGAGCTAGAAGCTGCTGGTGTAGATATTATTCAGTTTGATGAACCTGCATTTAACGTATTCTTTGACGAAGTAAATGACTGGGGCATCGCGACTTTAGAACGTGCAATTGAAGGTCTAAAATGTGAAACTGCGGTCCACATTTGCTACGGTTACGGCATTAAAGCCAACACTGACTGGAAAAAGACACTCGGTTCTGAATGGCGCCAGTACGAAGAAGCTTTCCCGAAACTTCAAACGTCTAATATTGATATCATCTCGTTAGAATGTCACAACTCACATGTGCCTATCGATTTACTTGAACTCATTCGTGGTAAAAAAGTCATGGTCGGTGCAATTGATGTGGCATCTAACCAGATCGAAACACCAGAAGAAGTAGCCAACACACTACGTAAAGCGCTTCAGTTTGTAGACTCTGACAAGCTTTACCCGTGCACAAACTGCGGTATGGCGCCTCTTTCTCGTGAAGTGGCACGTGGCAAGTTAAATGCTTTGAGTGCAGGTGCAGAAATCGTTCGCCGAGAACTGACGGGTTATGATCTTACTGCTTAATATTTCCCAATAAGTGGTATAAAGGGTTACTTTTTTGATGGCAGTTGATAATCAAACAAGTAACCCTCATTTTACTTACTACATGTAGTTCTAATCAGGACTCATGTTGATAAAGTACCTTCCTGATGGAGTTGGGCGGTATAGCAAACACACAGGACAAGGTACGGTTCAATTTAGGAATAATGTCATGGTTCAAGCAACAGACTTTAGAAATGCAATGTCTTTACTCACAAGTGCAGTTAGTGTTGTGACCACGGCAGGCATGTCTGGCCGTTTTGGATTTACTGCCTCTGCTGTTTGTAGTGTGACCGACACACCTCCGACATTATTGGTGTGTATGAACCAATCTGCGAGTTCACATGCACATTTCCTAGATAACAAAATCTTAACTGTGAATGTGTTAGGCGCGCATCACGAACATATTTCAAAAGCATTTTCATCTAAACTCACACCAGAAGAGCGCTTTAAACATGGCGCATGGATTGAGTTAGAAACAGGTTCGCCTGTGTTAGATGATGCTTTGGTGAGTTTCGATTGTGAGATTGAGCAAATTCAACAAGTCGGCACACACACGATTTTTATATGTCCGATTGTGGCGATTAAACAAAGCCAACATGACCAAAGTTTGGTTTATTTTAACCGTGCTTATCACCAAGTGGGGCAGACCGAGATTGTCTAATCTCACTTTCCATTTTGTTGTTTCAAATTAAAAGTTAAAAGATAGAAATGAGTAAGCATGGATCGCTTCACTTAATTTAAAAATACAATTAAATATAATATATAAAATAATAATTAAGTTAATCTAATGAAAAACAATAAGAAATTTAAATACTTGTCATAAAAGCTACATTGACACCTCTAAACTCTCAGATTATGCTTTGCGTGCTGGCCTACATTGCCAGTTGGCTTTGACAGGCCAGAACCTAAGACATTGAAAAAATTTGTTTTTTTAATGTAGACTCGTTCGTCCCCCTTTTTGTTGCGGTAGGACGGAAGGGGGACACCCTCGGGTGTGCTGATTCTTAGGTTCAGTCTGTCAACCCTCTTTCGTTCTACCACCATTATTTGACAGTAATGCGGTAGGACTTCTTTTACCTAAGGAGTCGCTCATGCGCAACATTTCTATTTTATTGGCAACCATTGCCAAGCCTTTTATTCCAATATCGTTTAGCTCATCTTTAAAACTGTTTAATTGAAAATACGTTTTAAAGCTTTAGCTCGTCACGACTAAAAACTTATATCAACAATAAAACTTGAGATGTGCCAAGCACCGTCTTGCGGCTTTGCTGTGCCTTTTTTTCTCCCAAAAGGGCACAGGCTTTTTATCTCATTTAGAAACAACAAGAATTTATAACGGTAAAACTATGCCAACTTTAGAAATATCTTCCAAAAAATTACAGGTGGTTCAAACTGCCATCCAACTCTTTACCACGCATGGGTTCCATAATGCAGGGGTAGACCTGATTATCAAAGAAGCCAAAATACCGAAAGCCACGTTTTACAACTACTTCAACTCCAAAGAACGCCTAATTGAAATGTGCATCGCCTTTCAAAAAAGCCTACTCAAAGAAGAAGTGCTCTCCATTATTTACTCAAGCCGTTACTACACCCAAAAAGATAAACTTAAAGAAATTATTGTCTTACATACCAATTTAAACAGTCTGTACCATTTGCTGCTTAAAGCAGTTTTTGAAATAAAACTACTGTACCCGCAGGCCTACCGTATGGCAGTTGAATACCGAAAATGGTTACATCGGGAACTTTTTGACCTGATTTTTAGCTGTGAAACCCGTGCTTTTAAATTCGATGCAGATATGGTTTTAAACCTTATAGATGGTTTGCTGCTACAGGTTTTAAGCTCTAACAGTTTGGATGAAAGAAATGTGGTGTTGGAGAGGTTTTGGGGGAGGGAAAATAATAAAATAGTATACGGTGACTATACTTAAGGTTATTCAATAAAATTTTATTTTTATGCTAATATTTACCCGCTAAGGGTTTATAAAATATGTTTATATATTATTTTATATATTAATTTGAGGGTCATTATTTAGGTTGGGATATATCAATAATGAAATTATTTATAAAAATTATTTTATCCTTACTAGCTGTTTTTCTTATTTTATTAGTTGTAACTTCATCTTTTAACCTACAATCAAAAGTTTTTAAATTATTTCATCCTGACTGGATTGAGATAAAAGATTATGAAATTTTAGATTATAACGTTTATTGTAAAAGAAAGTATTGGCGACGAGGAATGGATAGAAGTGCTCGTGGAGATATAAGGTATCAATATACATATCAAAATAAAGTTTATAAATCAGAAGAAAAAGATTTTTTGGTTGTATATAGATTGTTTATTTCTGAGAATTGTGATGAGATGAAAGACCAAAATGTATCTATATTTAATGAGATAAAGAAAAAGAATGAAATAAAAGTTTTTATTTCACCAGACACAAAAAAATCGAAAATATTAATAACAAAAAAAGGTTTATCATTTAGAAACTCTTGGATGATAAACCTTGTTTTAGAAATTCAGTTAATATTTTTGGTCTTAATTGGATTAATTGTATATTTGATGGTGACTTCTAAAAAATAATAGAGGACTAATTTGTATGTTAATAGTATATAATTATCTGTCATTTGCTAAAAATTAATCTATTATAGTTTTGAGTCATGAATAAATTTTTCTATATTGGCCTCTATCTTGTGCTATTTTTACTTGTTGTAATATTTTTTTGCACAAGCATTCCTGCTGCTAAATTAAAAATCTTTAATGTAACTCATCCAAATTGGATACAGCTAGAAAAATTTCAGATCTTAAATTATAAAATTAAGTGCTCAAGTCCTTGGGGACGAGGCGGGGACAAAATGGCAAATCTAGCAGTTTCATATCAATATAATTATGGAAATAAAAGCTATCTTCAACAAGACGAAATTTTTTATAGAATATATAAAACATATATTTTTGAACGTTGCGATTTTTTTAAAGAAAAAAATAAAGAGATTTTTAATAAGGCTATAAAAGACCAGACAATAAAATTATTAATAAATAAGAATTCCCCTAATACATCTAAGTTATTTCTTTCAAATAAAGAATTTAACTATAGATTATCTTGGTTAAGTATTTTCTTCTCAGAAATACAAGGAATTCTATTAACCTTACTTGCGATTGTTACTCTTTATAGTATTTATATGTTATTTAACCGAAGATAACCTTTCTAATGCTTGATCAGCTTCAGGGATATGGTTTTTTGAGGCTTCCATATACCAAAATTTAGCCTTTTCCAAATCAGGGAAAATATTTTCATACATATAAGCTAAATTATATTGTGCTTGAGGAAAGCCTTGCTGAGCTGCTTTAGTAAAATACTCTAAAGCTCTCTTATTATCTTGGGTAACCCCTTCACCATCTGCATACATATTACCTAAATTATAGGATGCTTGAGGAAGGTTTTGCTGCGCTGCTTTTGAGAAAAGTTCTAAAGCTTTCTTATTATTTTGTGGAACACCATCTCCATTGGCGTAAGCATTACCTAAATTATATTGAGCCTTAGCGTAGCCTTGTTCAGTTGATAATTCATAAAGCTCTAGGGCTTTTTTTCTATCTTTTTGAATATAGAGACCTTTATCATACATGAGTCCAAGGTTATATTGGGCTGCTGCTAATTTTTGGTTAGCTGCACTATCAAAATATTTAAAAGCTTTTTGATAATCTTGAGTTGTTCCTAGACCTTCGAAATACATTCCCCCCAGATCATTTTGTGCCTCAGCTAATCCTTGATCAGATGCTTTTTGAAATAATTCTAAAGCTTTTTGATAATTCTGCTTAACATCTTTACCTAAAAAATATTTTTGACCTTCTTCATATAATCTCAGAGCTTCTGAAGGTTTTTCTTGTACAAGATTTTGTGACGAGGGTTGCTTGGCACATCCAGATAGTAAAAAACTATTAGATAAAATTAAACACCCAGCAATAATCAATAATTTCGATTTCATCTTTAGTCCCGATTAATAATTAATCAGCTCCCATTATGTGCCATTCTAACATAGGATCTTTTTCAAGCTGTCTTTGTCTTTCTGCTTCAGCAGTTGCTTTTTCTTGTGCTTCCATTAAGTCTGCTGCATCTGCTAACCCATTAACAATAGTGACTGCCGCTTGAGATTCACCAAGTTTTTGTCCAACTTTTGATCCGCCTATTACTTTACCAGCGGCATCCCCAGCCTTGTTTCCTAAAAAAAATAGTGTTCCAAAACATGACCCACCAACAAGCACTGCCTTTTGTGGAGAACCTTTTGCTAATTTGGGACATATTCTACCAGCTAGCGCTAATCCTCGATTTTCCCCATAAGTTGAACCAGCCATTGTTGCTGCTTTCACAACTAATCCTTTAGAATCACGTTCTCTGGTTAATATTCCAATTTCTGCAATATCACCACCTTTTCCTAGCCTTCCACCCATTTTATCAAATTTGTTTGCCACTTCTCCTACATTGGATACACCTATGTAACGATTTCCTCTAAATACCTGATTTCCTGTATTCTCGGGCTTGTGATAATACATACTTGCACTAGTAGCCTTTTTAATACGTTCTAAACTAAAAGGAGGAGTATTTTTTGAGTGTAGAAGTCCCCAGGAAAAGTTATTTTTCTCGATCAGTTTAGTTGAGTTAGTTAACACGCCAATATACGTTGAAGTATCTTGTGCTGTACTAGCAGCTTCTTTTTGGCTTGGCGAGAATAAATAAATAGGTCTACCATTTTGATTTACTTTTTGATTTCCATCACTCATCAGTCAATTCTCCTAATTACGCTTATTCCGAATAATTACTTCTTAAATAATCGCCCTTTTCTTCTGTTTCAGGCAATAATTCTATTTCTTTTAATATTTTAGGACTAATTAAAATAATTTCTCGAACAAAATTATTTTCAATACGCATCATAGGTTTATATGTTTGGTCTATAAAGTTTTTAATAGATAAAATAGGAAAGTCATCATTAGGGCTACTAAATTTCGCTTCTCCATTTTGGTCAGTTCGACAAGATGTTATTAATTTATTGTTGTCATTAGTGATTTGGAACTCTAAATTACTTATTGGATTCCCTAAGAAATCTAAGAATTTTATATATGTTTCATCATTCTTAGTTCCACCTAGTTTGTCGATATAATAATGCCAGTCATCGCCTCCGATCAGAACTTTAATCTTTTCTTTTTCATTAGATTTGATGCGTCCAGTCCTACCATACTGGTCAAGGAAACCAGTTTTTACTTGCCCATTTGAATGTAAAACAGAATATTCAATATTAGATATATCAGGGAATAAATTATAAACATCTAATTTATTACTGAAAGGAAGCTGAATATTAGGAATTTCAGGTAAAGAATAGTTAGCTTTTTCACCGCCTTTAAAAAGGTGTTGTCCAGCTTTCGGCTCAAATTTTCCTGGTGTAATCAGGGTAATACCATCTTTATTAATAATAATTTGAGAACCACCAGCCATCAATAACCTCAATTTTTATAAAAAATATTCAGAACTTTGCATAGATATAGCCTAAAATAAATGTATATCAAATGTCTCGTTATTTTACGTAAAATATGACTTTCATCTTAGCTATTCAATTAAACGATAGCATTATTGTTGCAGTTGACAATAAAAGAGTAACTGTAAATGAAACCTTAGATGTGGAGCTTTCTACTACACATTACTCGAAGTTATACGCTTGGGAGCAAGGTATTATTACTGGTACTGGCGAATCAAGAGTGGTTCAGCAATCAGTTGATATATTTAAAAATATAGCAAAATCTAAATTAATAACTTTACCTGAATGTCTAGATATTTCTAAGAGAATCCGTTCTTTAGAGTTAGGTCAAAACCTTGATCAAGTTCATAATGGAAAACTACTTTGCACTAGTTATAGTCAATCTGGTGCGCAATTATATAAAATTGAAAGATTTGATAAAACATCTCAGCATACGCTGAAAAAAGTTTCTCCTATGGAGATTATTATTTGGTTGTTTCATCCAAATGTAGAATTGATTGCGGATAACTTGAATAGCCTATATTTTGACCTTAAAGATTATTCTTATTTTTCAAATCAAGTTGATTGGATCAATTATTATATCAATAGGCTTAAACCAATTTATCAAAAACAAAGTGAAGTCGATCCATTTATGAGTCAAAGCTTTGATGTCTTTTTCCAAACAAAAGATGAGCATTTCTTTGGGCATATCCCTAATACACAAAATATTCCTTTAAGTTTCCAACAAGTTTTTAAAAAGAATAGCTATATTAAATAGAGATAAAAAATTCGAAATAAATCTAGATTTTACGATGGCTATTACCTTAGGCATAGCCATAAAATTACTGGCTTGTGCATCACTGATTTGATAAAAAGTTATACCCGTTTACAGGAAACTTTCTTCATACTCCACATACCCATCTTCAATTGCAGGAATAATCTCTACAAACTCAAAGTAGGGAACTGTACAAAATTCAGAGTCTCGAATCGCATCAATCACAAAATAATAATCTTGTAGAGATGTGGTCTCAAACACAGCAATATCACTGGCTTTAGTGCTAAACGCTTCAACGTCATACCACCGAACTTTTACAGTTGGGTACTTCGCAAAAATAGGTTCAAGCTTCTGTGTACTAAACTCAGCCCGCTTTTCACGAGCTAAAGCCAACCAAGCAGGCAAAGCTCTTAAATGAATAAAAAAAGTATAGGTTCTGGACATAACCACTCCATGACTGGGCCGAGTTTTAGTTCAATTGAAAAGACTGCATTTACTTGTCAGATCAACATGACTCAGTCAGTATATGAGTGATTACTCACATTAAATACTCGCATTTCGGCCCATGTCAGAAACCCTCCCAGACCCACGTAAACGCCCACGTCAAGCACGGTCAGTGGCTACATTTGAAGCTATTTTAGAGGCGGCTGCTCGCATTTTGGAGTCTTTAGGCTTTGCTGGATTTAACACAAATGCCGTGGCTGAACTTGCTGGCGTAAGCATTGGAAGCCTATATCAGTACTTTCCATCTAAAGATGCTTTAATCGTTGAATTAATTCGACGTGAGCGGGCTGAGCTTTCAAATCGTATTGTTGAAGCCATAGAGCAAAATGACGCTACAGACCTAAAAGAAAAATTAAAACTCATCATACACGCTGCTGTGCAACATCAATTGAGCCGTCCGCAGTTGGCACGAACACTAGAGTTTGCTTCTGAAATCATTGGAAAAGACATTGAGGAAAGTGAACTTCAACACGAACTTGAAAACATAATTTCTGATCTGTTTATACGCTCAGGTATTTCACATGCACAGTTAGCTGCACAAGATGTAATTGCTTTAAGCAAAGGAATGATTAACGCGGCAGGCATAGCAGGGGGAAGTGATTTAAACCATTTACAGCAGCGAGTTGAAAAGGCTGTATTTGGGTATTTAGAGTTATATTAAAGATTATTGATTTTGCTATAAAATAGCTTTTTTTATTTTATTAAATAATTATATTTTTTATTGGGGAATTTATGAAAGATGAAATTATGAGTAAAGCAGAGGTAAGCGCATTTACCTCAATTTTCTTAGGTTTGGCGGGTTACTCTATTTTTATGTTTTATCTACTTGCTAAACGAAGCAAAGGAATAAACTATTTTGATGATTTATCTTCTTTAAATGATAATGTTTTATATTTGATTTGTTTTCTTATTTTTATAGTAAGCAAGTTTTTTAAGGAAAATAAGAATATAGCTAAGTTTATACCATTTTTAACAGGGATTCTTTTATCTGTGATGTTCTTTATTGTTGTTTTATAGTGGGGATAGGTGTGATTTATAAACTTAAAATATGGATATCAGCTGAGGTGATTGATCCATTTTTTTAATTATATTCGTATATTTATAAAAATTTTGTTCTTGTCCTTTCCTTAAGTTTCTGTGTGATTGTACTGCTTTGTGCTCTTAACCCAAGTATAGTTTTTACTCCTAAAAAAGAGGATTTTATTGTTTATGAACCTGAATTTAATATTAAACATGGGCGAATGACATCACTGATAATAAAAAGGAGAAATAAAAAAATTTTTATTAATTGTGCATATTTTAAAAATGAGAATGGTTCATTTTGTGAATTATATAGACCTAGAAAATTGCTTAAAGTAGAAGGAAGTTTTTTTCCTTATCCTTCAATATTTCTTGATGGTAATAAAATTGTAGCTAGTAGTGTTCGCTTTGAAGATGAAAAAGGTAGTGTAATTAATTTTTCAACAAGTGAAGAAAAAATTGCTTCTTGGTGGAATTGGGTTATGTTCCCCACCTTATTGATGAGATATTTAATTTTAATCTGGCTAGTGGTGGTCGTTTTAATATTACTTTTAAAAGCTTTTAAATATCAGAATAAAAGCTAATTCTTATCACAACAGATATTCTTGTAGTTCTTTTTCAATTGTTTCGCTAATCAACGTTGAATAGTCACTATCCTTCGTATCTAAATGACGCATTAGCCACACATCTTGTTTTAAAGTTTGCTTAGGTAGTATGGGTGCTAAACCAGAAGCCTGTGCAACAAAACAAGGCAGAGCTGTAATTCCTTGTCCTTCAATGACTGCTCGTAGTTGCGAGTGCATGTTATCAAAAGACAAAGCAGGGGCTGCATCTTGGGTGAGTTCACACATCCATTGTGCTAAGAACGTATATTGAAGGCTTCTGTCCCAACCGATTATACGATGATTCAGTAAATCATCAGCCGTTTCAGCATGCTCTGTGAAACTGGCAAAATAATCTTTACTACAATAAAGACCATATTCTAGTTGGCCAAGGCGTCGAATAATGTAACGCCCGCTTTCTGGGCGAACAAGTCGAAGAATAATGTCAGCTTCCCGTCGGGAAAAATCAACAGGAACGGCACTCGTTGAGATTTCTAATTGTAAATCTGGATGCTTCAATTGCAACGCTGTTAGCTTTGATTGAAGCAACTGCTGCCCAATTAACTCAGGTAAAGCAATGCGGAACAATGATTGTTGACCTTGATCATTGTAACGTTCCATCGCTATTAAATGCTCTTCAGCTTTTTCAGCCAAAGCAAAAAAATGTTTTCCAACGTGGGTGAGTGTATAGCCATCATTGTCTCGGGAAAAAAGAACCGCATTGAGGCTTTTCTCCAGTTGAACGGCTCTGCGATGTACGGTAGAAACACTAATACCAAGCAATTTTGCACTGCGGCTCAACCCGCCAGTTCGCCCAATAGCTAACAAAATTTTAGTATCGTCCCAGTTCATACCTTTCCATATTTAGAAAATGTGTTTGCAATAAAAACTATAGTATCCCCGATGTTTAGATTTATACAATTCAAACAATCACTACAAGGCCTCAAAACTCATTATATGAGGCGACTATAAACCTTTTAGAGCTGCGACATGCATTGCTTCAATTAAATAAGATTTTCTGGTTATGGCAGGAGCTATTTCTGAGATCAAAATATTAACAACAGAGGAGTTCTGCCATGACAACCATTTATGTGGTTGATGCATTTACCACCCAACCAAATACAGGAAATCGAGCAGGGGTTGTTTTAGATGCTGACCATCTTTCAACTCAAGAGATGCAAGATATTGCTGCATTCGCAGGGTATTCAGAAACTGCCTTTGTTTTGTCACCTAAAGATCAAAGCCATGACATACATGTTCGATATTTTACGCCAACAAATGAAGTCCCGATCTGTGGACATGCGACGATCGCTACTCATTTTTTACGTGCAACTACAGGCCACCAATCAGACTACCCATTAATCGCAAAAACGGGGGCAGGACATTTACCCGTTTCAATATTTGGAAGCCCAGAAGCGTTATTGCTGAAAATGACTCAAGGTCGCGTAGAGTTTTTACCACCTTTTAATGCGAGTCAACGGAGTGAACTTGCAAGCGCACTGGGTGTGAGTGAAAGTGATTTTGCGGATTTACCAATACAAGTTGTCACAACGGGGCATTCCAAGGTAATGGTGCCCATGCTGAGCAGAAGTACGCTTGATGGATTAACTCCGAATAATGAAAAATTGAAAGCTATGAGTACTGCAATAGGTTGTAATGGTTTTTTCCCCTTTGTGTTGGAAGGGAGTAGGCAAGAACCTATTACTTATGGTCGAATGTTTGCGCCTGCGATCGGTATTAATGAAGATCCTGTAACTGGTAATGCAAATGGTCCAGCGGGAGCGTACCTTGTTCACTATGATTTAATTGATTGTGATCAGAAAGTTAGCTATTGGGGCTATCAAGGTCTCGTAATGCAAAGACCTGGGCGAGTTTTAGTGACAGTTGAGAAAACAGATTCAATATTACATGTCAGTATTGCAGGACAAGCGGTTTTAGTTGGCTCAGTTTTGTACTCGGGTAAAGATTGATTATATTTAAGAAATTATGACTTCTTGCGTGTTCTAGAGAACTTCTTCTCTTTACAGCAGCGAGTTGAAAGGGTTGTGTTTGGGTATTTAGATTTGTATTAAAGATCACCGTTTTATGAGTATATAGATATAAAAAGGGTTGCTCTTGGCACCCTTTTTCTCTAACTAAAATACATTGTAGTTTACTGAAACTGTTCTAAAGCCTCTTTCGCGGGTTCATAGCCATTATCGGCAGCTTTTTTGAACCAAAATTTTGCTTTTTCATAATCTGAGAAAACATTAGCATACATATAGGCTAGATTGTTCTGAGCTTCAGGTATACCTTTCTCAGCTAGTTGTGTATATAGCTTCAAAGCTTTTTCATTATCTTGTTTAACTAAGCTACCATCTGAATAAATATTTGCTAAATTATATTGAGCTTCAGAAAGATTTTGTCTTGCAGCTTTTTCATATAATTCTAAAGCTAAATTAATATCTTTTTGTACACCATCTCCTGAAAGATAAGCATTTGCTAAATTATATTGAGCTTTAGCATAACCTTGATTAGCAGATAATTTATAGAATTCTAAGGCTTTAGATCTATTCTTACTTACATAATAGCCATTATCATACATAAGCCCCATATTGTATTGAGCTTCTGGAAAATTATTTTTAGCAGCTTTCTCATACCAATAGTAAGCTTTTTCTTTATTTTTCGACGTACCAATTCCTTTGGAATACATTCCTGCTAAATCATTTTGTGCAATAGGTAAGCCTTTTTCAGCCGCCATTTGGAAATAAGAAAAAGCTTTTTGATAATCTTTTGGAACATCTTTTCCTAAGAAGTATTTACCACCTTGTTCATATAATTGGCTTGATTCACTTTGGTTATTATTCTGTGGTGAAAGTGGTTTTGAGCAGCCTGCAATATTTAAGGTACACAAACTTATGACGCTAAAAATTATTAAATACTTTATATGCATAATGTATCTCTTATAAGCTAATCTGATTCAATTAATATTAATAATTATCTTAAATAAGTATAAAAAATCCGACATATAGTCGGATTTTTTATAGCCTCAAATTACCTTGAGGAAGAACGCTTAAACTTACCAGCTTAACGCACCACCAGTTTGGTAGTCAGTTACGCGCGTTTCAAAGAAGTTCTTCTCTTTACGTAAGTCCATCATCTCAGACATCCACGCAAATGGGTTGGTTACACCAGCAAATTGCTCTGGTAAACCTAACTGAGATAAACGGCGGTTACAGATGAATTTCAAATATTCTTCCATCATGCTTGCGTTCATACCCAATACACCGCGTGGCATCGTGTCACGTGCATATTCGATTTCAAGCATCGTACCTTCAACAATCATTTGAACCACTTCTTGTTGGAACTCAGCAGTCCAAAGGTGAGGGTTCTCAATCTTGATTTGGTTAATCATGTCGATACCAAAGTTCAAGTGCATAGATTCATCACGTAAGATGTATTGGAATTGCTCAGCAACACCGTTCATCTTGTTACGACGACCCATACTCAAAATTTGAGTAAAGCCACAGTAGAAGAAGATCCCTTCAAGTACACAGTAGAATGCGATCAAGTTACGAAGTAAGCGTTGGTCGTTTTCAGGTGTACCTGTGTGGAAATTAGGATCAGTTAAAGATTGAGTATATTTCAAGCCCCAAGCTGCTTTACGTGCAACAGATGGAACTTCGCGGTACATGTTGAAGACTTCGCCTTCGTCCATACCTAAAGATTCGATACAGTATTGGTAAGCGTGAGTGTGAATTGCTTCTTCAAACGCTTGACGCAAGATGTACTGACGGCATTCAGGGTTAGTAATATGACGGTAAATCGCCAATACTAAGTTGTTTGCAACCAAAGAGTCTGCGGTCGAGAAGAAACCTAAAGAACGCATAACAATAGTACGCTCATCTTCGGTCAAGCCATTTTCAGACTTCCAAAGCGCGATGTCATGGTTCATGTTAACTTCTTGAGGCATCCAGTGGTTTGCACACCCGTCAAGATATTTCTGCCAAGCCCATTCATATTTAAATGGAACAAGTTGGTTCAAGTCCGCACGACAGTTAATCATGGCTTTGTCGTCAACTTGAACACGTTGAGCACCCATTTCTAGCTCTTCAAGGCCAGGGGCAACGTCTAAGTGTTCTAAGGCTTGAGCGGCTCTAGCCACTGTATCGGAGGCAACTGTTGGTCGCACGGAATGGGTTCCAGCGGATTGTGGAGCTGCCACGCTCGGCGATGATGGCTGCGCAGTAGATACATTCTGCGAATCTGACGCTTTTTCCGATTGGACGGGCGCAGACTTGTGTTCAGGTGTAGTCGGTTTTTGCGAATCATCTTCAAAATCGTCCCAACTAAGGATAGACATTTTTGTTCTCTCTTCGTTGTATATATCTATATTTGACATCTCTTAAACGAAGATGTCCCTACTATACGCTTTTAATGTGTAAACAAAATTAAGTTTTATTGATGCATGACCAAATTTTGGGCCTTTGGTCTCTACTCCCTACAACTTATTTTGTTTACGCTGTTGCTTACGTATTGTGATAAATGCGTAAACCATCGGCATATAAAAGAAAATAAAGGCAAAGATTAAAACTCCAACACCAAGCATATAGTTATGGCTGAGATGAGAAAGCATAATCTTTACCTCTTTTAAGATTGCTCTTTAGTGAAAAAGAGCAATCTTATTAAATGTTATTGGCAAGCTTCACAATCAGGGTTATCGATTGAACAAGCCATTGGTACTGGAGCTGCTTGAGTAAAGCCTTCTTCCTCAACTGCTGCTTCTGGTTTCTTCGCTTCTACAACAGGGGCAGCAACCGCCGCGGCTTCAACAGTTGCAGGTTTAACTGCGTTTAAAGCACCTGTGTTGATTGTAGATTTTTCAGCAGAAGTTGCACCTAAAGCTCGGAGGTAATAAGTCGTCTTAAGACCACGTAACCATGCCATCTTATAAGTGATGTCAAGTTTCTTACCATTTGCACCAGAGATGTAAAGGTTAAGCGACTGAGCTTGATCAATCCATTTTTGACGGCGTGATGCAGCATCAACGATCCAACGTGTATCTACTTCAAACGCAGTAGCAAAGATTGCTTTTAATTCTTCAGGAATACGAGCAATTTTTTGTACTGAACCTTCAAAGTGTTTAAGGTCGTTAACCATTACTGTGTCCCAAAGACCACGTTCTTTTAATGCACGAACAAGGTATGGGTTAATAACAGTGAACTCACCAGACAAGTTAGATTTCACATATAAGTTTTGGAATGTTGGCTCAATAGATTGAGAAACACCACAAATGTTAGAGATGGTTGCAGTTGGAGCAATCGCCATCACGTTTGAGTTACGCATACCGTCTTTTTGAACTTTGGCACGTAAAGTGTCCCAGTCTAAACGTTGAGTACGGTCAACTTCGAACATGCGCTCTGGACGAGACTTCGCAACAATTTCTAAAGAGTCGATTGGAAGGATACCTTGATCCCACAATGAACCTTTGAATGTTGAGTAAGCACCACGTTCAACAGCCAAGTTGCTTGAAGTTTCAATCGCGTAGTAGCTAATTACTTCCATTGATTCATCAGCAAAATCAACAGCAGCGTCTGAACCGTAAGCAATACCCATTTCATATAGAGCATCTTGGAAGCCCATGATACCCATACCCACAGGGCGGTGTTTCAAGTTCGAGTTTTTGGCTTGTGGTACAGCGTAGTAGTTAATGTCGATCACGTTATCGAGCATACGTACAGCTGTTTTAATTGTGCGAGCTAATTTCTCACGGTCTAACACACCACCTTGAACGTGTTGTACAAGGTTGATCGAACCTAAGTTACATACTGCAATTTCGTCTTGATTTGTGTTCAAGGTAATTTCAGTACATAGGTTAGATGAGTGAACTACACCAACGTGTTGTTGTGGTGAACGTAAGTTACATACATCTTTGAATGTGATCCATGGGTGACCAGTTTCAAACAACATAGAAAGCATTTTGCGCCATAAGTCTTTAGCACGTACTTTCTTGTGTAGCATGTTGGTTTCTTTCGCTACAGACTCATAGTAAGCATAACGCTCAGCAAATTCAGCACCAGTTAAGTCGTGTAAGTCTGGAGTTTCAGAAGGGGTAAATAATGTCCATTCACCATCTTCAAATACACGTTGCATAAACAAGTCTGGAACCCAGTTCGCAGTGTTCATGTCGTGAGTACGGCGACGGTCATCACCCGTATTTTTACGAAGCTCTAAGAACTCTTCGATGTCTAAGTGCCAAGTTTCTAGGTATGCACACACAGCACCTTTACGCTTACCACCTTGGTTTACTGCAACAGCTGTATCGTTCGCAACTTTCAAGAATGGAACAACACCCTGAGACTTACCGTTAGTACCTTTAATATAAGAGTTCAAGGCACGTACAGGTGTCCAGTCATTACCTAAACCGCCAGCCCATTTAGACAGCATCGCGTTGTCACGCATTGCGCCATAAATGTCATAAAGGTCATCGCCAATTGTTGTTAAGTAACAACTTGAAAGCTGTGGACGTAATGTACCTGAGTTAAACAGGGTAGGCGTAGAAGCCATGTAGTCGAAGCTAGACAATAAGTTATAGAACTCAATTGCACGCTCTTCTTTATCTTGCTCATTGAGTGCAAGACCCATCGACACACGCATGAAGAATAATTGTGGTAATTCGAAGCGAACGCCGTTTGAGTGAATGAAGTAACGGTCAAATAAAGTCTGTAAGCCTAAATAGGTAAACTGATTAGAACGTTCTGGCTGAATTGCTGCTGATAATTTTTCTAAGTCGAAGTCAAGCAAGTCAGGTGAAAGCAAATCAAGCTCAACACCTTTTTTCAAGAATGCTTCAAGTGCATTGTTTTCAGGTGTGTCTGTTGATAAGCCTAAGAACGTTAAACCAGTGCTCACTAATTCGTTACAAAGCAAACGTGCAGTCACGTAAGTGTAGTTTGGTTCTTGTTCAATACGGGTACGTGTTGCCATCATCATTGTTGTGGCAATATCACTTTCTTTTACGCCGTTATATAAGTTTTTAACGGTTTCATCGACAATGGCTTGAACGTCAATACCTTCCAAACCTTCAGCTGCCTTAGAAACAGTTGCTTGCAATGCACTTAAATCAAGTGGCTGAAGCTGACCGTTTGTGTCGGTAACTTGTAAAGTAGGGTGGTGGTTTGAGTTCGTTTGCTGACGAGCGCTAGCACGTTGTTCACGGTAAATCACATAAGCGCGGGCAACCTTTTGTTCCCCAGTACGCATTAAAGCAAGTTCTACTTGATCTTGAATTTCTTCAATATGGATCGTACCGCCCGATGGTAAACGGCGAGTAAAAGTATTTAAGACCATTTCCGTCAACTGGGTAATACGGTCATGAATACGGCTAGAATCCGAACTCTGTTGACCTTCCACAGCAAGAAAAGCTTTACCAATCGCAACTGAAATTTTCTCTGCATCAAATGCAGCAACATCTCCAGTGCGCTTAATCACCTGAATTTGACCGGGAGTCGAAGTAATTACGCTCATGCCAGCATAGCTCCATTGTCACTTTTGTTATGTTCATAGACCGTTTGAACCGAGCAAAAAACATGCCACGATATTTGAGGGATAAACACAAGACTTAGTAGTTAAAGTTTATTTTCAACACAAGATACGGGATTTTTCATAGCAGATCAATCTTGACTTTTTAGTAATTTTTTATCTGTATGATTTGATGGGAGATAGCATAGCAAAGCTGTTAAAAAACACTTATAGATAACTTTGTGGATAACTCAAAAAACAAACACTTAAATAAATTTAAACTAAACAGAGAAATAATTTGTTTAATATTCATACATTGGAAATATGAATAGAATATGAAATTTAATAACAATAAATAAATCTTAAAAACACGTGAAAATTCAAAGGCTAATAAAATGCAACAAAATACGATGGTCATGTATCAGTTTGGTGAACGCCTACTTGTTTACAATGTAAACGTGTGTATATTGCAAATGATAAACGAATGTATCTGCAAGATTTTTAAGATGCATGAAACGAGATTTATAGGGGCAATGATATGAGCCAAGAAGAAAAGTTACCAAAGATTCTGATCGTTGAAGATGACGAGCGCTTAGCGCGATTAACTCAAGAATATTTAATTCGCAACGGTTTAGAAGTTGGTGTAGAAACTGATGGTAACCGTGCAATTCGTCGTATTATTAGTGAACAACCAGATCTAGTAGTTTTGGATGTCATGTTGCCGGGTGCCGATGGCTTAACAGTTTGCCGTGAAGTTCGTCCACATTACCATCAACCGATTCTGATGTTGACTGCACGTACAGAAGACATGGATCAGGTACTTGGTTTGGAAATGGGCGCAGATGACTATGTTGCTAAACCGGTTCAACCACGTGTTCTTTTAGCGCGTATCCGTGCACTATTACGTCGCACAGATAAAACTGTAGAAGATGAAGTTGCTCAACGTATCGAGTTCGATGACCTTGTAATTGATAATGGCGGTCGTTCTGTAACGCTAAATGGTGAACTTGTTGACTTCACTAGCGCAGAATATGACCTATTATGGTTGCTTGCATCAAATGCTGGTCGTATCTTATCGCGTGAAGATATCTTCGAACGTTTACGTGGTATCGAATACGATGGTCAGGACCGTTCAATCGACGTCCGTATTTCACGTATTCGTCCAAAAATTGGTGATGATCCTGAAAATCCAAAGCGTATTAAAACAGTACGTAGTAAAGGTTACTTGTTCGTTAAAGAAACCAATGGGTTATAAGATCTGAATAAACTTCCTATAAGGTTGGTCGAGTGTTTAAACACAGTATATTCCTGCGAATATATGCGGGACTGGTAATTCTTGTTGTTTTGGTGGCTGTCTTTGGTTATTTGCTTGTACAAATTATCAATTATCAACGGGCACAAGAATACCGAGAATCTTTAACTGATGGTATCTCTTATGTCATTAGTGAGGGAGTCGCTCGACAACCGGGGAAACAACAGAAAATAGACTGGGTTTCAGATGCGTCAGATTTATTGGAACTTCCAATTTATTATACTGATGCAAGTAAGGTTGAGTTATCTCGTACCGAGAAAAAACGAATCGAAGCTCAAAAATCTGTTGTCCGTTACGATGCCAGTAATAGTATTGCGTATATCATTATTGGCTTACGTGATGATCCTCAGCACTTTTTATCTATAAAAGTCGACAAAATTACTGAGCGCCAAATGAAGGCTCTCCCTATTTTTGTACTGGATTATCTAATGTTTTATCCGGGGCAAGAACAAGAATATCTTGCCAAGATTCAAAAGCATTTCTCTTACCCAATTAATATCTACAATATTCAAGACGTTAATCTGGACTCTGAACAAATTGGTCGGTTACGCCAAGACCAAAGCGTCATGTTGTACAAAGACAGTGCAACAGTCCGCGGTACAACCATTTCAATCGTCTCTCCAATTCCGAATCAGCCTACACGGGTTCTCGTGCTTGGACCAGTTCCGATGTTTAACTGGATGCCTTTGCAGCTTTCAGCAGGGATTACCTTATTTAGCTTATTTTTGCTGAGTCTAGGTGTCTATGGGTTGATCTTGCCACTTGAGCGTAAGATTCGCCAAGTACGTTATGCATTAAACCGTATGAAGTCTGGTGATTTGTCATTGCGTGTTCCTATTGAAGGAAGTGACGAAATGGCAAACTTGGCATCAAGTTATAACAACATGTCTGATCATATTCAGCGTTTAATCGAGGCTCAGCGTGAGTTAATGAGAGCGGTATCTCATGAGCTTAGAACACCTGTTGCCCGTATTCGCTTTGGTACAGAGATGTTGGCGGAAGAAGATGACTATAATCATCGTATGCATCAGGTCGACATGATTGATAAAGATATTGAGGCACTCAATACTTTAATTGATGAGATCATGACTTATGCAAAACTAGAGCAGGGTACACCTTCACTAGATTTTGATGAAATTACTTTATTTGATGTGTTAGATCAGGTTGCGGTCGAAACCGAAGCCTTAAAAACGCAAAAAGAAATTGAACTTGTTGCTCCTCCACTTTATGTAAAAGTAGATGCTGAGCGTCGTTACTTACATCGCGTTGTTCAAAACTTGGTGGGTAATGCGGTTCGTTATTGTGATAATAAAGTTCGGATTACCGGTGGTATCCACAGCGATGGCATGGCCTTTGTTTGTGTTGAAGATGATGGCGCAGGTATTCCTGAACAAGACCGTAAAAGAGTATTTGAAGCTTTTGCCCGTCTAGACGATAGCCGTACGCGTGCGTCGGGCGGTTATGGTTTAGGATTGTCTATCGTAAGCCGTATTGCCTATTGGTTTGGCGGTGAAATTAAAGTGGATGAAAGCCCAACCTTGGGTGGCGCTCGTTTTATCATGACATGGCCAGCAAAACGCTTTAAACAGCCTCCTTTAAAAGCCAATAAAAAAGCACCTTCATAAGGTGCTTTTTTATTGATCTATTTATAGTTGAGTCGCATCTGGTTCCAAAATAGGTTTTCCGCTTCTTAAGCTGGTTAACGCATCGGAATTAAAATCGATCAGTAACGAATTGTTTTTTGCATCAATCTGGTATTTTTGAATAAGAGGTTGATCTCCATTAAGTGTTTCTATTTTATATTCATCTGCAATATGCAAAATACCTTCTAGGTTTGTTGTGGTTGACGCAAAATCCTGTCTAAATATTTCATAGACATCCCGCAAGTCAAAAATTGCATTGTTGGCATCTGGATGTTTGTGAATATAGCTTTCTATATGTCGCACCAGTAATTGTGCAAACAAGTAGTAGTTTGGTTTATGCGTATATTCTAGAGTCATGCATTTTTCTCCTTATTATCTGCTATTAGCATACATGGCAAAACACAGGTTATTGTATAAAATTCATTACACTAGATGATGAAATGAAAAAGTTATAAAGATATAAATACTCGATTACGTCCTTGGCGTTTTGCTTGATATAAAGCGTCATCTGCTTCTTTAAATAAACTTTCAATAGCTCGATGGGAAGATGGGGAATATAAGCTTATGCCAATACTCACCTGTATAAAAATTGGTAATTTTCCATAAATATAAATCGGTTGCTGACTAATTTTAATTCGAATTTGTTCAGCCAGTTCAAATGCACTTTCCTTGGTGGTATCTGCAATAAAAATGGCAAACTCTTCACCTCCAAAGCGACCTAATAAATCATGAGGATGTAAAATATTTTGAATCGTAGTGACACAAGTTTGTAGCGCTCGATCACCGATTTGATGACCATAGTTGTCGTTAACTTGCTTAAAGTGGTCGACATCAAGCATGAAAAAAGCTGAGGTCTTATTTTCTTTTTGTACTTTTTCTTGAAGTAATCTGACCGACTGTAAAAACTGGCGTCGAGTCAGACTTGAAGTTAGTTCATCATGTGCAATGGCATGTTGAAGTTTTTGGATTAACTCTGAATGCAAAACACTAATACTAGAAACCGTAAGTGGGGCAATCGTCATCATAATTAACCCAATTCGGATTGAGATCGTATTGCTGAAATATTCGTTTGGATAGAGCAAAAGGTAATGTCCAGAGACATGATAAATAATATAAGCACTGGTAAAGCTAGTAATGAGTGCAACAACAATAGGTTTGTAGCGAATAGCACACCAGATCAGTGCAGCAATCGGGTAGAGCAGCGAACCCGGGCCAGAGTCATAATAGCTAGCAGCAATCGAAATAAGCACAGCGCCAAAAGGTAAAAGGTCGGTTGGTTGTAGGCCACGATTTCTTGAAAAGTAATGCTTAACCTGACTATATTGAGGAATGTTCAATATGATAGGTAAAAGAAGCAAGGCATTTTGCAGTTCTGAAGTGAACCAGTAACCAAACTCATCCAACAAGCCACCAATCATAAATTTGGTATTAAACATAGGCACGAAAGTTGCTGCAAACAATGCACCTACTACGCTACCTATTCCGCATAATCCAAATAAAAAAAGGTAGGAATAACCGCGATAGGCCGCCTTAATATGTTGATTAAAAAACATATAGAGCGCAAATGTAGTAACAACATAAAGAAAGTTTGATGTTGTTAAAACAAGTGTGAGAGCAAATGGAGTGCCCTGAAATAAGTCAGCAATCACATATCCTATATAGGCACCTAAAAATGCGCTTGGTCGGCGTGTGATTGGAAAACGAATAAGCAATCCGAGCAAAACCGAATTGGCAGGCCAAAAGAATGCAAGAAAACTTAAAGGGCGAGATGCAATGCCAATGAAACAACATGTCGCAATAATGAAGCTAAATAGGAGAAAAAATTTTAAAAAGGAGAGAAATGAAAATTCACGAAGTGAGTATGGCATCAGCTGCCCTTAATGATAAATACTCTTATCCAAGAGTAATAAAATATTATGCATGATTAAACATTCATCATAATTCAGAGGAGAAGCTGAATACAATAAAAAACAAACTAATATTATAAAAAAGTAAGTTATAAAAAGTTAATAAGCGCTTCAACTGTGTAAATATTCTAAAATTAAAAAATGAAAAAAATCATCATAAATAAAAAAACTATTAGTTAAACCGATTATGTGCTGTGAAACCCCCCTTACAACACATAGAAGAATAGTTTTGTCTAGAAAATCATCCGAAAGACTAAGACGCTTCAACTAGCATGGGAAATTAGAAATCAGGTACAATTGGCGGGATTAATTTTGTGTTTGGTGTATTTGAAGGCCAATACATACATTCTTTGTTAAATAATAGGCCTGCCAGGAGTTATCCCCGCATGAGTGCCATTACTCCATACGACTGGGCGATTATCGCCTTCGTGATCGGCGTTACATTTCTTTGCGTCTTTATGCTCACAGTTCCCTTACTCCTCGGGGGAAAATCGTGGGGACGTGCTAAGCAAGAGCAGTTTGAATCAGGTGTCGTGAGTGCTGGTGGCGCTCGCATTCGCCTGTCTGCAAAGTTCTATTTAGTTGCAATTTTCTTTGTTGTCTTCGACTTAGAGGCACTTTACCTCTATGCATGGTCTACTTCTGTGCGTGAAGTAGGGTGGTTGGGATATACCACTGTAGTGATCTTTGTCGTTGATTTATTGATTGCGCTTGTTTATGCCTTCTCTGTAGGTGCTTTAAGTTGGTCACCAGCAGATCGCCGTAAATCAGCAGGTGAGGCGGTTAAAATCGGTTCACCAACAATGAACATTGCTGAAATTACACGCTTTAATTCTATTGAAGAGCTCGTAACTGACCCTACAGGCCAGATTCCAGCTCAATCATCAGGTCGTGTTAAGTCAAAAACTACACCTGCATTGTCATCTGAAAAGGAGTAAGTCGGGATGAAATATACTCTGACCCGCGCGAATCCGGATGCTGATCAATACCCATTGCAAGAACGTCAAATTGTGACGGATCCGCTTGAAGAGGAAGTGAATAAAAACGTATTCATGACTCGTTTAGAGGATGTCTTGCATACAGCAGTAAACTGGGGACGTAAAAACTCTTTATGGCCATTTAACTTTGGTACCTCATGTTGTTACGTCGAATATGCAACGACCTTAACCGGTGTGCATGACTTGTCACGTTTCGGTGCAGAGGTTATCCGTGCTTCACCTCGTCAGGCTGACTTGATGATTGTTGCAGGTACCTGTTTCGTAAAAATGGCACCAGTTATTCAGCGTCTGTATGAACAGATGTTAGAGCCTAAATGGGTCATCTCGATGGGTGCTTGTGCAAACTCTGGAGGTATGTACGACATCTATTCAGTAGTACAAGGTGTAGACAAAATTATTCCTGTTGACGTGTACGTCCCAGGTTGTCCGCCTCGTCCTGAAGCATTAATTCAAGCTTTAATGCTTTTACAAGACCAGATTCAATTAGAGCGACGCCCGCTTTCTGCCGTGATCGGTGATGATCTTCAGCCAGTATATAAGCCAAAGATGATGCCAGAACGTGACCGTAAGAATGCTGAGCGTATTGCCGTTAAAAACTTACGCTCTATGGATGAGATTAAATAATTTTTTGACGGTGTTTTGACATATCTAACTGATATGTTCATCGAGAAAATTGACAGAATTTGTATTAAATAGGAAGCCAAGCCAATGGCTGAAACTGACATTGCTATGCCAGAGTCAACAGCAGTTGATTCACGCCCAGCATTTGCAATCGTAGAAGAGCTCAAAACCAAATTTGGTGAGAACTTTTACGTGCAGGCGACTTTTGAAGAGTTTCCAACAGTCTGGGTCGAGCGCGCACGCGTGCAAGAAGTCCTTATGTTCCTGCGTAAAGTGGAACGTCCGTATGTAATGCTGTTTGACTTATCTGCGATGGATGAACGTTTACGTGTTCATCGTGATGGTTTACCAGCATCTGACTTCACTGTGTTCTATCATTTATTATCGCTTGAGCGTAATAGTGACATTCGTATCAAGGTTGCCTTGAACGAAAATGATCTAAACATTCCAACAGCGACAAATATCTGGCCAAATGCCAACTGGTATGAACGTGAAGCTTACGATATGTTCGGTATCAATTTCGAAGGGCATCCAATGCTCCGTCGTATTTTGTTGCCAACCTATTGGGAAGGTCATCCGCTTCGTAAAGAATACTCAGCACGTGCGACAGAATATACGCCGTACATGCAAGACAAAGCGAAACAAGACTTTGAACAAGAGCACTTACGTTTTGTACCTGAAGACTGGGGTCTTAAGCGTGGTAACGCTGATGAAGACTTCATGTTCTTGAACTTGGGTCCTAACCATCCATCTGCACATGGTGCGTTCCGTGTTGTATTGCAGTTAGATGGCGAAGAAGTGAAGGACTGTGTACCTGATATCGGTTATCACCACCGTGGTGTGGAAAAGATGGCTGAACGTCAAACATGGCATTCTTTCATTCCTTATACTGACCGTGTTGACTACTTAGGTGGTTGTGCTCAAAACATGCCGTATGTGATGGCTGTAGAGCAAATGGCAGGCATTAAAGTTCCTGAGCGTGCGCAAGTGATTCGTGTCATGTTGAACGAGTTGTTCCGTATTAATAACCACTTGTTATTCTGTGGTACGGCAATTCAGGATGCCGGTGGTATGACACCAGTATTCTATATGTTCGCAGACCGTCAAAAAGTGTATGACATTGTTGAAGCAATCACGGGTTACCGTATGCATCCAGCATGGTTCCGTATTGGTGGTACAGCACACGATCTTCCAAACAACTGGCAAAAGCTTGTTAAAGAATTGCTAGAGTGGATGCCTAAACGCTTAAACGAATATTACACAGCGGCATTGAAAAACTCTGTGTTTATTGGACGTACGCGTAATGTTGCACAATACGATGCCAAATCTGCACTCGCATGGGGTGTAACTGGTACTGGTTTACGTGCAACAGGTATCGATTTTGACGTACGTAAATATCGTCCATACAGCGGCTATGAAAACTTCGATTTTGATGTGCCGGTTGAGTATGAAGGCGATGCATATGCACGTGTGCTTGTTCACTTCCGTGAAATTACCGAGTCGCTAAAAATTATTCAACAGTGCTTGGATAACATGCCTTCTGGTCCATACAAAGCGGATCATCCATTGGCTGTTCCACCACCGAAAGATAAGACATTACAAGATATTGAAACCTTGATTACGCACTTCTTGAGCGTTTCATGGGGTCCTGTCATGCCAGCGGGCGAGTCATCATTTATGACTGAAGTGGTTAAAGGTGCAAGTACTTATTACTTGACTTCAGATAAAGCGACCATGAGTTATCGTACTCGTATTCGTACACCGACGTTTACTCACTTACAGCAAATGCCTTCAGTGATTAACGGAAGTTTAGTATCTGACTTAATCATTTATCTGGCGACCATTGACGTGGTTATGGCTGACGTGGATCGCTAAGAGGTAACACATAATGATGATTTTGACTGATAAAAAACCACGTGTGAATGTCGAAGGGATTTTGACTGCGGAAGAAATTCACGAAATCGAACATCACATTGGTCACTATCCATACCCTCGTGCAGCCTCTTTGGATGCATTGAAGTGTGTACAACGCCGTAATGGTTGGGTAGATGACGCTCAAATGAATGCCATCGCACAGTTGTTGTCGATGAGTGTTGCTGATTTGGAAGGAGTTGCAACATTTTACAACCGTATCTATCGCCATCCGGTAGGTCGTCACGTAATTTTGCTTTGTGACTCAATTGCTTGCTTCTTAATGGGTGCAGAAACTCTTGCTGAAGCATTCCAGCGTGAATTAGGAATTCAGTATGGTCAAACGACACCAGATGGTCGTTTTACATTGCTTCCAATTTGCTGCCTAGGCAACTGCGACAAAGGCCCAACTTTAATGATTGATGAAGATACTCACGGTTTAGTCGAAGTGACATCAATTAAACAGTTATTGGAGAAGTATGTATGAATACTGAACCAAAACCAATTTATGGCGACGGTAATCCGGAAACTCATCCGCTCACTTGGCGTTTAAGCAAACAAGAAGCGGTACGTAGTGCTGATGATTACGAAGCACTAGAAGGCTATGCTGGCTTTAAAAAAGCTTTAGGCATGAAACCTGCTGAAGTGTTAGATGTCATTAAAGCTGCAACTGTAAAAGGTCGTGGTGGTGCGGGTTTCCCAGCGGGTATTAAATGGTCATTGATGGCACCAAATGATGGTGGTCCACGTTACTTGATCTGTAATGCCGACGAAATGGAACCGGGTACCTTTAAAGACCGTTTGTTGATGGAAAAACTTCCACATCAATTGATCGAAGGGATGTTAATTGCGGGTTATACCTTAGAAGCAACTCAAGGTTATATCTTTATCCGTGGTGAATACATCGAGGCTGCTCAATATCTAAATGAAGCGTTAGAACAGATTCGTGCTAAAGGTTATTTAGGCGAAAACATCTTAGGTTCTGGCTGGAATTTTGATCTGCATGTACATACGGGTGCAGGGCGTTATATCTGTGGTGAAGAAACTGCATTGATTAACTCGCTTGAAGGCCGTCGTGCAAACCCACGTACTAAGCCACCGTTCCCGCAAGTTGCAGGAGCATGGGGCCGTCCGACGATTGTGAACAACGTTGAAACTTATAACAACTTGCCAGCAATTATGCTTCGTGGACCAGAGTGGTATATCGGCTTGTCAGCGGGTAAATCAAAAGATCCAGGTACTAAAATTTATGGTGCATCGGGTAAAGTTAAATTCCCGGGTCTTTGGGAATTGCCATTTGGTACAACTGCACGTGAAGTAATTGAAGATCATGCAGGTGGTATGCGTGAGGGCTTAAAGCTCAAAGCATGGTTACCAGGTGGTGCTTCAACTGACTTTTTACCAGCAGATACCATTGATTTACCAATGGATGCAGACACGATTATGAAAGCAGGTTCTCGTTTGGGAACATGTTTGTTAATGGTGGTAGATGAAACCCAATGCATGGTATCGCTCACTCGTAACTTAGAAGAGTTCTTTGCGCGTGAATCATGTGGTTTCTGTACACCATGTCGTGATGGTTTGCCATGGGCTGTTAAAGCGCTTAAAGCACTTGAAGCAGGCGAAGGCAAGAAAGAAGATATCGACCATTTACAAGAACTAACTCGTAAATTATGGATTGGTAAAACTTTCTGTGCCCACGCACCAGGTGCGATGGAGCCGCTTATGGGCGCACTCAAACATTTCCGTGGTGAGTTTGAAGCGAAAGTGACGAATCGTCCTGTCGTGCAAACCAGCAACGTAGAACAAGCTTAAGGAATTCGACTATGGCTACAATTCATGTCGATGGAAAATCGTATGAAGTCAACGGCTCGGAAAACTTGCTACAAGCATGTTTGAGTCTGGGCATCGACATCCCATATTTTTGTTGGCATCCATCCTTAGGTTCGGTTGGTTCTTGCCGTCAATGTGCTGTTACGCAATATGCGAATCCAGAAGATACGCGTGGTCGTTTGGTCATGTCTTGCATGACACCAGCATCTGACAATACCTATATCTCAATTGAAGACAAAGAAGCAACGGATTTCCGTGCATCCATTGTTGAATTTTTGATGACCAACCACCCACACGACTGTCCAGTTTGTGAAGAGGGTGGTCACTGTCATTTACAAGATATGACTGTAATGACGGGTCATGACCGTCGTCGCTATCGTTTTACAAAACGTACGCATTACAACCAAGAACTCGGCTCATTCATTGCGCATGAAATGAACCGCTGTATTGCTTGTTACCGTTGTGTTCGTTACTACAAAGACTATGCGGGCGGTACAGATTTTGGCGTATATGCGAATGCATCTCGTGTTTACTTTGGTCGTCCGGAATCAGGTACTTTAGAGTCTGAATTCTCTGGTAACTTGACTGAAGTATGTCCAACAGGTGTATTCACTGATAAGACTCATTCAGAGCGTTATAACCGTAAGTGGGACATGCAGTATGCACCAAGCGTGTGTCAAGGCTGCTCTTCTGGCTGTAACATTTCTCCGGGTGAGCGTTATGGTGAAATCCGTCGCGTAGAAAACCGTTTTAATGGTTCGGTTAACCAGTACTTCCTTTGTGACAAAGGTCGTTTTGGTACAGGTTATGTAAACCGTGCAGACCGTCCACGTCAGCCTCAGTTCCGTAATGGTGAAACTGTTGCAACTGTTTCTGTCGATCAAGCTCTAGATCAAGCGATTGCTAAGCTTCAAGGCAAGAAAGTTTTGGGTATTGGCTCTCCTCGCGCAAGCTTGGAATCGAACTACGCATTACGTGAGCTTGTAGGTCAGGCAAATTATTCAACTGGTATTGCACAAAAAGAGCAAAAGCTTGTTGAACTTGCTGCATCTATCATGCAAACCGAGGGTATTTACAACCCGAACATGCGTGAAATTGAAAGCTACGATGCTGTTCTGATCTTAGGTGAAGACCTAACTCAAACTGCACCTCGCATGGCATTGTCTGTTCGCCAAGCTGCGAAAAACAAAGCACGTGAAATGGCTGCAAAAACACGTACACCAGATTGGTTAGCTGAGCCTGTACAACGTATTGGTCAAGAAGCAAAATCTCCGGTTTACATTTTAGCTGCAACTCAAACTCGTCTTGCTGACGTTGCAACTGGTGAAGTAGTTGCTTCTCCAAATGACATCGCACGTTTAGGCTTTGCAGTTGCTGCAGCAGTGAATGGTGAAGTTGTAAGTGGTTTAGATGAAGATGCAAAAGCATTTGCTCAAACCATTGCTGACACTCTAAAAGCAGCAAACAAACCATTAATTATTGCGGGTACAAGCTTGCAAGATGCTTCTATTATGGAAGCTGCAGCACAGTTGACTCAGAACCTAGGTTCTAAAGCTGGTTTAAGTCTTGTAGTTCCTGAAGTGAACTCTATGGGCTTAGCATTGTTCGGTGGTTTAAGCCTTGAACAAGCATTTGCTCAAGATTACGACACACTTGTTATTGTTGAAAATGACTTGTTCCGTCGCTTACCAGCTGCCCAAGTACAAGCTGCATTAGATAAAGCTGAAACAGTAATCGTGCTTGATCACAGTGAAACTGAAACTGTGAAACAGGCTGATATCGTTCTTTCAGCAGCAAGCTTTGCAGAGGGTGATGGTACTGTTGTAAGTCAAGAAGGCCGTGCACAGCGTTTCTATCAAGTTTACGATCCAAGCTACTACAAACCTGAATATGCAATTAAAGAATCATGGCGTTGGTTACATGCCATTGAAACTGGCATTAAAGGTAAGGCTGTAGATTGGACATTACTTGATGATGTAATTGAAAGCATCGTAAAAAATGTACCAGTACTTGAAGCTATCCAAGACGTTGCACCTGATGCAGGTTACCGTGTACATGGCTTGAAAATCGCGCGTGAACCACGTCGTTATTCGGGTCGTACAGCAATGCGTGCGCCGTTATCGGTTCATGAACCTAAACAGCCTACTGATCCAGATTCAGCATTAACATTCTCAATGGAAGGTTATGTCGGTCCGCAAAAAGCATCATCATTAGTACCATTTGCATGGGCTCCGGGTTGGAACTCTCCACAATCTTGGAATAAATACCAAGATGAAGTCGGTGGTCACTTAAAAGGTGGTGATTCTGGTGTTCGTTTATTCGATCGCTTGGCAAAACGTCCTGCACGTAGCTACGTTGCTCCAGTGCCAGTAGTTGCAAACCCTGAAAGTTTCCGCTTAGTACCAATGCATCATATTTTTGGTTCTGGTGAATTCACGATTAAAACACCTGCAATGGAAACTCGTATTCCTGAAGCTGTGTTTGCAGTGGGCGAACAAGATGCAACTCGTTTAAACCTTCAAGAAGGTCAACGCATTACAGTAAAAGCAGGCGAAACGACTGTAAGCTTGCCTGTACAAGTAATTGAATATTTACCTACAGGTTATATTGGTTACCCAGTTGGTTTAGCACCAATGGTGTCACTAGCCGAGCCTGTTTCAGTGGCTTTAGGAGTGTAATTCATGAATCAAGAAATTATACGTCAAACGCCACTTTGGGCTGAGAACTGGCCGATTGCTTACGCTGTCGTTCAAGCAGTTGTAATTTTGCTTGTTGTTGTTTTAGTTGCAGCATTGATGTCTTTTATTGAGCGTCGTTTACTTGCTTGGTGGCAAGACCGTTATGGTCCAAACCGTGTTGGTCCTGGCGGTATGTTCCAGATCGTTGCCGACATGCTCAAGATCATGTTCAAAGAAGACTGGACCCCAAAATTTGCTGACAAACTTACATTCCGTTTAGCACCAGCTGTTGCAATGGCAACAGCGGTTCTTTCATTCATGGTGATCCCTGTGAGTCCTTCACTGGGTGTTGCCGACATGAGTATCGGTTTATTGTTCTTCATGGCAATGGCTGGTATTGCTGTCTACGCAGTTTTATTTGGTGGCTGGGCATCAAATAACAAATACTCATTACTTGGTGGTTTACGTTCAGCAGCTCAAACCATTTCTTATGAAGTGTTCTTGGGTATTTCATTGATGGGTGTAGTTGCAATTGCAGGCTCATTTAACCTTCGTGAAATTGTTGAAGCACAACGTGATGTTTGGTTTGTCATTCCGCAATTCTTAGGTTTCTTGATTTTCGTAGTTGCTGGTGTTGCGGTAACTCACCGTCATCCATTTGACCAACCAGAAGCAGAGCAAGAATTGGCAGAAGGTTACCATGTTGAATATGGCGGTATGAAATGGGGTATGTTCTTCGTTGCTGAGTATGTCAACGTGGTACTGATCTCTGCATTGATCGTGACTTTATTCTTTGGTGGCTGGTTAGCGCCATTCAATTTAGAAATTCCATTTGTTCCACCAGTATTCTGGTTTGTGATTAAAACAGCATTCTTTGTAATGATGTTTGTATTGGCACGTGGTTCTTTAATGCGTCCACGTTATGACCAAGTCATGAACTTTGGTTGGAAAATTTGTTTGCCATTGGCGTTGGTCAACTTGTTAGTGACTGGTGCTGTGATTCTGATGAATCAGGCCTAGGACAGCAGGGAGTACAAAATGTATAAATTTCTAGCTGGATTCGGATCAATTGTACGTACGTTACTCATGGTGTTTAGCCATGCAACGCGTAAACGTGACACGATTTTATATCCAGAAGTTCCGGCTGAACAGATTGTGCCGCCACGCTTTCGTGGTCGTATTGTATTAACGCGTGACCCTGATGGGGAAGAGCGTTGCGTAGCATGTAACCTATGTGCAGTTGCATGTCCGGTTGGCTGTATCTCACTACAAAAAGCAGAAACAGAAGATGGTCGTTGGTACCCAGAGTTTTTCCGTATCAACTTCTCGCGTTGTATTTTCTGCGGTATGTGTGAAGAAGCTTGTCCAACAACTGCGATTCAGCTCACACCAGACTTCGAGTTAGGCGAATATGTACGTCAAGACCTTGTTTATGAGAAAGAAAACTTACTCATTTCAGGTCCAGGCAAATACCCAGATTACAACTTCTACCGTGTAACGGGTATGGCAATTAACGGTAAAGAGAAAGGTCAAGCACAAAAAGAAAGTGCACCAATCGATGTACGGAGTCTATTACCATGATGTGGCCGTTTTATTTGATGGCACTCGTGGCCATTGTTTCTACGGTTCGTGTAGTGACTAACACGAACCCTGTACACGCTCTACTTAGTCTAATTGTTTCATTGCTTGCTGTTGCTGGTATTTTCATGATCGTGGGGGCACCTTTTGCGGGTGCTCTTGAAATCATCGTTTATGCCGGAGCAATTATGGTTCTGTTTGTCTTCGTGGTGATGATGCTTAACTTAGGTCAACACACCGTTGAACAAGAACGTAAATGGCTTTCTTCAGATGCTTGGGCATATCCAGCACTCATGAGTTTCTTGCTCGGCTTGCTTTTAGTTTGGATGCTTGGTGGTGAATACACTACTATTTCAGCACCGCTTGGGGCACAAGTGATTGGACCAAAAGTAGTTGGTCAAGCACTCTTTACTCACTATTTATTATTGGTTGAAGTTGCCGCGATGTTATTGCTAGCAGCCCTTGTTGCAGCATACCACTTAGGTAAACGTGAACCAGGTGCAGAAGAGGAAAAAGAATAATGGGCCAGATTCCTTTAGAACATGGTTTGATTGTTGCAACCATCCTTTTTGCACTCGGTTTTTACGGTGTAATGGTGCGACGCAACCTATTATTTATGTTAATGAGCCTTGAAATCATGATGAATGCTGCAGCATTGGCATTTGTTCTTGCGGGTAGCGTATGGGCACAACCAGATGGACAAGTGATGTTCATCCTGATTTTGACCCTTGCAGCAGCAGAGGCATGTATCGGTCTTGCGATTGTCCTTCAGTTCTATCATCGCTTCCATCATTTGGATGTGGATGCTGCTAGTGAGATGCGCGGATGAGTTATTTATATCTAACAGTATTATTTCCGCTAATCGGTTTTATTTTATTGGCGGCAGGACGAGACAAACTCTCTGAAAATGTTGCAGCTGTTATTGGTGTAGGTTCTGTAGGTTTATCTGCATTATTTGCACTCATTGCTGGAATGGCATTTACCACGAGTGGTCAGCAAGTTTTTGTTCAAAACTTGTGGACATGGTTCAATGTTGGCGGTTTTGCGCCGGGCATTAGCTTACATTTAGATGGCTTATCTTTACTCATGATGGGCATGATCACGGGTGTTGGTTTCTTAATCCATATCTTTGCATCATGGTACATGCGTGGTGAAGAGGGGTATGCGCGTTTCTTCTCTTATTTCAACCTGTTTGTTGCAAGCATGCTTGTGCTTGTATTGGGTGACAACTTGGCGTTGTTATTCTTGGGTTGGGAAGGCGTAGGTCTTTGCTCTTACTTGCTAATCGGTTTCTATTATGCAAACCCTGCAAATGGTTGGGCAGCGATCAAAGCGTTTACAGTGACCCGCGTTGGTGACGTATTCTTGCTTATTGCTTTATTCTTGCTTTACCAACAATTTGGTACGCTTAATACTCAATACATCGTTGAACACGCAGCTGAAGTAATGACGAAGAGTTCGTCACTTACAATTTGGACTGCATTAATGTTGTTCTTGGGTGCTGCTGGTAAGTCTGCTCAAATTCCATTGCAAACATGGTTGGCAGATGCGATGGCAGGTCCAACACCTGTTTCTGCATTAATCCACGCTGCAACAATGGTAACGGCTGGTGTGTACTTATGCTGTCGTCTATTCAGCGTATTTGAACTTGCTCCTGAAGTGATGCAATTCATTTCAGTAACAGGTGCGGTAACTTTGTTAGTTGCAGGTTTTGCTGCACTTGTACAAACAGACATCAAACGTATCTTGGCTTACTCAACAATGAGTCAGTTGGGTTATATGTTTATGGCTGTAGGTGCGGAAGCTTATCAAGCTGGCTTGTTCCACATGTTGGCTCACGCATTCTTTAAGGCATTATTATTCTTGTCTTCTGGTGCGGTTATTCTGGCTTATCACCACGAGCAAAACATTTTCAAAATGGGTGGTTTGTTCAAACGTAACAAATTCCTGTTTGCTTGTTTCGCGATTGGTGGCGGTGCATTAGCAGCGATTCCATTCTTGACTATTGGCTTCTTCTCTAAAGATGCGATTCTTGGTGAAGTTTGGGTACAAGGTCAATCAGTTGCTTTATACCACACCTTATATTGGGTGGGTGTAGCAGGTGCATTCCTGACTTCAATCTATACATTCCGTTTAATCTGGGTTGTATTCTTTGGTCAAGAAAATACGCCTTACCATGAAATTAAAGGAGCAACTTACTGGGCTCCATTGGGTATTTTAGCTGTATTGTCTACTTTTGTTGGTGCGGTATTAAAAGCACCGGTAGCAGGTATTCTGAATACTGCAAAAATCCCTGAATTCCATGTCGCTGAACAATTTGTAGAAGGCATGCATGGGGCAGAGCACTTAGCAGTAGGTATTGCACTAGTTGGTCTTGTTGTTGGTATAGCATTATTTACATTTGCTTATGGTGCAGTGAAATCATTCGCTCAAACAAGTTTGGGTTCAGGTTTGGCACATATTTGCCGTACCGCTTTTGGTTTTGATGCATTGTATGACATCGTTTTTGTTAAACCTTATTTATTCTTCGCCAAAATCTTTGGCCGTGATCCGATTGACGGTTTGTGGTTAGTTCTTCCTGCACTCGTGAAAGGCGGAAATAGTTTTACAAGCTCACGTCAAACAGGTTCATTGCGTGAATACGCATCAAGCATGTCACTCGGTGTAGTGGTGTTATTGATGATCTTGATCGTTATTCAGGTAGTGGGGAAATAAAATGGAAAACAATTTAATTTTACCCGCGCTGATCCTTGTTCCGTTCATTGCCGGTTTTATTTGTTGGTTAGTCGATAAGCTCGACAAAACTTTGCCACGCTGGATTGCCTTAATTGGTATGCTCATTACTTTGGGCTTAGGTCTTGCACTTTGGCAAAGTGGAACTTATAGCTACGAGTTGGGTTCTAAAATCCCAACTTGGTCTGCTGAGTTCTATTTACCGTGGATTCAATCACTCGGTATTGGCATTCACTTAGCTGTGGATGGTTTATCTTTACTCATGGTGTTATTAACAGCGTTACTTGGTGTACTTGCTGTTGGTTGTTCATGGGGTGAGATTCAAAAGAACGTTGGTTTCTTCCACTTAAACCTATTATGGAGTTTAGGTGGCGTTATCGGTGTATTCTTAGCGATTGACTTGTTCTTGTTCTTCTTCTTCTGGGAGATGATGCTTGTACCAATCTACTTCTTGATTGCGTTATGGGGTCATAAAGGTTCAAATGGTCGTTCACGTGTTTACGCTGCAACTAAGTTCTTCCTTTACACGCAGATTGCTGGTCTAGTGATGTTAATCGGTATCCTAGGTCTTGTAGTTTATGGCTACATGATGACAGGCATGATCGGTTTTGATTACAACTATTTATTAGCTGTAGCTAACCATTTACCTGCAGGCTTAGCGTACGGTTTCATGATCTGTTTCTTCATCGGTTTTGCGGTGAAGTTACCAGTATTCCCATTACACGGTTGGTTACCAGATGCACATGCTCAAGCACCTACAGCGGGTTCTGTAGACTTAGCGGGTATCTTGATTAAAACAGCTGCGTACGGCTTGCTTCGTTTTGTTATTCCATTCTTCCCGACAGCCTCTGCACAGTTTGCAGACATTGCGATTATTTTTGGTTTGATTGGTATTTTCTACGGCGCATGGTGTGCTTACCAGCAAACTGACATGAAACGTTTACTTGCGTATACGTCGATTTCACACATGGGCTTTATCTTACTTGCAATCTATGCAGGTAATATTTTGACCTTCCAAGGTCTAATGATCATGATGTTGGCACATGGTTTGTCATCAGCTGCATTGTTCATTATGTCTGGTCAAATCTACGAACGTTTACATACACGTGATTTACGTTTAATGGGTGGTCTTCGTGGCCAGCTTCAGTACTTGCCATTTTTCTTGATGTTCTTCGTTGCTGCTCTTGTAGGTGTACCAGGTTTAGGTAACTTTATTGGTGAATTCCTGATTTTGATGGGTTCATTTAATAAATATCCTGTCTTCACGATTCTTGCTTCTATCAGCCTTGTATTTGCAGGTTTATATGGCTTGATCTTGATTCACCGTGCTTTATTTGGTGAACCAAATCCTGAACAAAAGCAACATTACACTAGTCCATTGAAAGACTTATCTGCTCGTGAAGTTGGTATTTTGATGATTTGTGCAATTGGTCTCGTTTGGCTTGGTATCTACCCACAAACATTCTTGGATGTATCTCATTCAAGCATGCAGTGGTTGGTCAATAGTTATGTGCCAGTACAAGAAGTCGTTGAAACTGTTCAGCAAACAGCTACTCAACTTGACCATGTGGAGATCCAATAATCATGAACTTCACAGTATCATTCTCTACGCTTATGCCTTTAGCTCCGGTGATGATTGTTGCTTTGACAACAATCGTCGTCATGCTGTTAATTTCAATTAAGCGTAATCATAATTTAATCGCAACAGCCTCTGTTGTCGGTTTAAACCTTGCTGCACTTTATATTTTATTTGCAGTATTTGGCGGTAAGTTTGTACCGGCAAATGTGATGGGCATGTTTATGGTTGATCCATTTACCATGTTCTATCAATTTATGATTTTGATTGCGGCATTGGCATGTTGTACTTTGTCTCATGCTTACATCGAAACTTATAAAGACAACCGCGAAGAGTTATATCTTTTGTTACTTGCTTCAGTAGCAGGTGCAATGTTGATGGTTGCAAGCTCTCACTATGCATCGTTCTTCATTAGCCTTGAGTTAATGTCGATTCCTGTATATGGCTTACTTGCTTATACTTATCAACGCAGTAACTCACTTGAAGCGGGTATTAAATACCTTGTACTTTCAGCGACAGCTTCTGCAATGTTGTTGATGGGTATGGCATATATCTATGCATATACAGGTTCGCTTTCATTCTATGATTCTGTACAGGCATTATTTGAAGCAATCAAACAGCCAATGGTGTTATTAGGTTTAGCACTTATTATCTTTGCTGTTGCATTTAAATTATCGCTTGCGCCGTTCCATAAATGGACACCGGATGTATATGCAGGTGCACCAGCGCCAATGGCAACTTTCTTAGCGACTGCTGCTAAAGTTGCAACAATTGGTTTGTTCGTGCGTTACATGCTTGCTTCAGGCGCAATGATGGTGAACTCGTTAGTAACTATTTTGACGATCATTGCTGTATTGTCGATTTTAGTTGGTAACTTACTCGCTGTTCGTCAAGTTAACTTAAAACGTATTCTTGGTTATTCATCTATTGCTCACTTTGGTTATTTGTTAATTGCTTTAATTAGCATGACTTATGCGAGCTTGGGTAGCGTAACTGTATATGTGGTGTCTTATGTATTAACTACTATCGGTGCCTTTGGTGCGGTAGCATTAATGTCTAGCCCATATAACAACGTAGATGAAGCACAAAGCCTTGCAGACTACCGTGGTTTGTTCTGGCGCCGTCCAGTACTTACAGCAACTTTAACAGTCATGATGTTGTCTTTGGCTGGTATTCCATTAACAGCAGGCTTCATTGGTAAGTTCTTGGTGGTAATGGCTGCTGTAACAACTCAACACTGGTTCTTAGCTGCAATGATTATTGTGGGTAGTGGTATCGGTTTGTACTATTACTTACGTGTGATGGTTGTAATGTATATGACACCACCAGAAACTCCTCGTATTGATGCAGATGCTCATTGGGGACAAAAAGTGGGTGGTTTAATGGTATTAGCTGCTGCTGCATTAGTTATTATTTTGGGTGTTTACCCAGATCCAATGATTAATTTGGCATTAAAAGCAGAAATTTTATCGCCATTACATTTCATGCTTTCACAACAGTAATTCTGGTGTACAAAAAAGCCTCCAAATCTGGAGGCTTTTTTTTATTGAGCGTTAAAAAAAGATTATAATAAATACGTTTTTATATTTTTAGGTAACATCTGTGGCCATTCAAGAAATTCGTCACCCACTTATTCGTCATAAATTAGGTTTGTTACGTCGTGCTGATATCAGTACTAAGAACTTCCGTGAGCTTGCTCAGGAAGTGACTATGTTATTGACGTATGAAGCAACAAAAGATTTGCCAGTTGTGGATTGTGAAATTGATGGATGGGCTGGAACTGTTACTACACAGCGTATTGCTGGTAAGAAAATAACGATTGTACCGATTTTACGTGCCGGAATTGGTATGTTGGATGGTGTACTTAATCTGATTCCAAGCGCAAAGGTGAGTGTTTTAGGTCTTGAGCGTAATGAAGAAACACTAGAAGTTCGTACGTATTACAAAAAATTAGTTCCAGATGTCGCTAATCGTCTTGCGATGATTATTGACCCAATGTTGGCAACAGGTAATTCTTTAGTTGCTGCTATTGATGTGTTAAAGGCAAGTGGTTGTAAAGATATCCGTGTTATGGTGTTGGTTGCTGCTCCTGAAGGTGTTGCTAAAGTTGAAGCAGCTCATCCGGATGTACAGATTTATACAGCATCTATTGATAATGGCTTAAATGAACAAGGTTATATTGTTCCTGGCTTGGGTGATGCTGGCGATAAAATTTTTGGTAGTGTACAAAAAGATTAATTTTTTGAAATAGCATTAAAAAGAGACTTCATTCAACCGTATAATTTTAAAAACGGGATCGTGAGTCTCTTTTTTATTTATTGCAATGACTGGATTGGAAAAGTAGGGGAAAGATCATGAAGCAAGAGTTTTATACTGGAAGGGTAAAACAATATAACGCTGATAAAGGGTTTGGTTTTATTGAGACCACTGAAGGAGATATTTTCTTTCATATTTCTGATTTCCCTGCATCAGAGGGCGAACCGAAAAGAAATGAAAAAGTGAGATTTCTTGCTGCAGATAATCAGGGCAAATTTAAAGCGATTAAAATTGAGCGTGTTGACCCGAATCCTGCGAAAACCAAGAAAAATAAAATTGCGGATCACAATAAAGCGATCACAAGCGAATTGCTATCAAATTTTCGACGCTAATCAATGAAAAGATCAGGTTTTAAACCTGATCTTCACAGAATTGTAAGAATGCTTTGAGGCCTGGACCTTGATACTTTTGACGGTGTACCAGCATATAAAGCGGACGCGTAAGCTGCCAGAATGGTGTATCTAAAATTACTAATTGTCCCTTTTCAATTAAGGGTTCAATGGCAAGTTTAGAAATACATGACATACCTAAACCACCAGCAACGATTTTTAAAATTGCTTCATTGTGACCTAGGGTTAAGCGAATATTCGCGTCTGGCAGATCTTGCAATATCGCATTATCAAATACTTCACGAGTTCCTGAGCCTTCTTCACGTAAAATCCATTCGACTTGAAGAAAATCATGCGCTGTTAGAGGCCTATTTAAACGTGCTAACGGGTGATTTGGGGCGCAGCAAACTGCAAGCTCATCATCACGCCAATGAATACATTGGAGTTGAGGTAAGTGACATGAGCCTTCAATTAAAGCTAAATCAAGTTGGAATTGATTGACTGCTTCAATCATTTGGCGTGTATTGCCCACTTGTAATTGCAAATGCGCTTTAGGGTGATGCTGTAAAAAGTTTGCCATTAAATCTGGCATGAGGTAATCACTAATCGTTAAAGTGGCCCCAATACGTAAATCAATGCTTTGCAATTCACCTTTTGCAGCTTGCTCAAAAGCTTCACAGCGACCTAATATTTCTAATGCTTGAGGCAATAGAAAACGACCTAAATCATTAAGCTGTAATCGTTTACCTAAACGATCAAATAGAGGTGCACCAAGACCATCCTCTAAATCGGCTAAAGCCATACTTGCTGCACTTTGCGTCAGTCTGACCGCATCACTCGCTTTGGTGACAGTTCCTTCTTGAGCGACTGCTACAAAAACAGCCAACTGGCGTAATGTCATGCGCATGTTTAAAAAGCCTTAACGTTTAAAAGTATTCATTATTTCGGCTGTCATGCTAACATGAGCGCACTATTTCATGCCACGTTGAAATCATGTCAATTGAAAAATTTAGCGTAGAAAAAGTTTTATCTGTACACCGCTGGACTCCAACTCTTTTCAGTTTCACCATGACCCGCCCTGCACATTTTAAATTTACTGCTGGGCAATTCGCACGTATTGGGCTAAAAGTTGGAGAGGAACTTGTTGTTCGTGCTTATTCGGTAGTTTCATCACCATTTGATGAAACGCTTGAGTTTTTTTCGATTGTGGTACCAGACGGTGCATTTACGTCAAATCTTCAACATTTAAAGGTAGGAGATGAGCTTTATTTAGAAAAAATACCTTATGGCTATTTGACTTTAGCTCGCTATCAACAACCTTTACCGCATGATTTATGGTTATTGGCAACGGGTACAGGATTAGCTCCATTTTTATCGATGCTACAAGACTTCGATACATGGTCTAAATATCAAAAAATTAATTTGGTTTACAGTGTCCGTACCGCAGCTGAGTTAGCTTACGTTGATCGTATTCAAGAGATTGCTGAAACTTTTGGGGAAGGACATAACGGATTTAAATTTATTCCGATTATTACTAGAGATCCATCTGCGCTATTGCATGATCGTTTGCCGATTCTGATTGAAAATGGTGAATTAGAAAAATCTGCTGGTATAGAGCTGAATCCTGCCACAAGCCACGTCATGCTTTGCGGAAATCCGCAAATGGTAGATGACACTAAAGAGGCTTTAAAGCGCCGTGGTTTGACGATGAATCGTCGAGGTGAGGGAAATATTGCGGTAGAAAATTACTGGTAATAAATTGCGGTGAAAACAACTTTATAATTAATTTTATGGATATGTTTATTAGTGGACAAACATATCCATAAATTCGCGAATTTCTGAAATTGCGCTATCTACATCGGTTGAAAGCCAAGTTGGCTCAAAAAGACCTGCATAATGTTCCAAACGATCTTGTGGAACGACTAAGCGAACAGGACAGTCTTCTTCTAGTAAGCGCCAAGGTAAAATCGGAACATCATTGTCTAGAAAAATATTGATATTACGAATATCAACAATCATGGCATTAATGCAGTCAGGAAATGGCATGACGGAAAATTCTTCAGTACGGCGACGAAAATACTCTAAATCACCCCATTTAAGTTCATAACTTGGTTTATTAAATTCAATAATACCAATGAGATGTTCGTCTCTCGTCTGATGTATATAACATTGATGTGTGACGTCAGTGTCGAGATCAAGTGTTACGTTTTGCTGACGATACATCATAAAATAGAGCAGCTTTAAAACAAGGGGGCTTATTATAGCCTATTTTATAAAAAGTAAGCGCTAAAACATATTGTATTACAAATAGAACATTAAAGAAGCTCGAGCATAACTTCTCATTATTTTTTAATGGCTAAATATTTTTGCCTAAATTTTATACTGTTTTTACTATTTTAATAGTAGAGTTTTGCAACCACAGACACCTTAGCATAATGCTTTTTCACACAATGCAACAAACCAAATTGCTATGATGATTATAAAGTTAATGATAAAAGAAGAGGGGAAAGAAGATGCATGATTTTTCAAAACCACCTCATGTGACGAGTCCTGAAGAAACTGCGAAAAAAAGAAGATTGCCAGTTTACATTTTAATTATTGTTGGGCTTTTTCTTATTGCACTCATCGTCTACATGGTTGCTGATCACAGCAAAACACCTAAAGAAGAAGCCGCTTTTCAACATGAGGCCATACCGCATGTCATTAAGAGTACTTCAGATTTGAATATCTATAAAGGGTAATAAGCCAACCAGTATATCTTGATAGAAAGCCTTTGGGATGTGACCTAAAGGCTTTTTTGGCAACCTTTTGCATCAATTTGTTGTATTTATGCAGAAGTGTGTTGATTAGAAAATACTCAAAACATAAGGTGAGATAGACCGCATTTATCGTCATTTTTAACAACGAATGGTGTTTTTCATAATTGATGGCACTGAAAAGAACATAACAATTGAGGACATAACAATATGAATGAATTTTTTGATGGGCCTCGCGGCGCTCAGTTTGATGCGATGTATTACTGGGATCAGTTTCATCCTATTTTAGCTGCAATCGTCATCTTACTGGTTGGCTGGATAATCGCTTTATTAGTTGCGGCAGGTGTAAAAAAACTTCTGCAAAAAGTAAATACCAATGCAAAATTATCTTCAGCAACTGGGCGTGCTCCAAACATAGAAGGTCTTATTTCAAAAGTCGTATTCTGGTTTATTCTAATCTTAGCTGTGGTCGCAGCTCTCAATGTACTTAACATTAGTGGAGTAAGTGGCCCGTTCAGTAATATGGTGAATCAGGTACTCGTCTATATTCCAAATATTATTGCTGCTGTTGTGGTGGGTTTTATTGGTTGGATCGTTGCTCGACTGGTGCGAGCGGGGGTGACCAATGTTTTATCCCGAACTCAACTCGATGATAAGTTAAGCAGTGAAGTGGGTGTAGGTGGAATTAGCCAGAATATTGGTGAAATTCTTTACTGGCTTGTATTGTTACTTTTCCTTCCGATTGTTCTTTCAATACTAGGATTAACAGGCTTACTGATTCCAGTTCAAAATATGGTAAATGATGCTGTAGCATTCTTACCAAATATCTTTATTGCTGGTGTTATCGTTTTTGTTGGTTATATCTTGGCAAAAATTGTACGCGGTATTGTTGAAGGTTTAGTAAATAGCTTAGGTGTTCAGGCTCAAGCTGAAAAAATTGGTCTTTTCAAAAGCTCTAACGTAGGCAAATTCTTAGGTTCGTTTGTTTTCGCAATCATCATTATTACCACATTGATTGTGGCGTTTGAAGCTTTAGGTATTGAGACAATTTCTCAGCCAGCAACAGCAATGCTTAATGAAATCTTGCAGGCGATTCCAAACATTATTGCTGCTGGTTTAATTCTACTAGTTGCTTATATTGTTTCTCGTTTTGTTGGCCGCTTAGTCGCTGAATTAATTGCAGGTACAGGTGTTGATGAAATTCCTGCAAAGTTAGATGTACAACGCTTTTTAGGTCAAACGAAAGTTTCTAATGCAGTTGGCTGGTTAATTGTATTCTTTACGATGCTGTTTGCAGTTTCTGAAGCTGCGGATCGTCTTGGTTTCGATCAAATAAGTGGTCTAATCGCAATGTTTATCCATTTCGGTGCAAACATTCTATTGGGCGCTGTAATCTTGGTTATTGGTTTCTGGCTTGCCAATGTTGTGGCGAACGTGGTTCAACGCGGCGAATATAATAGCTCGCGTTGGTTAGGTAGTTTAGTTCGTGTGTTAATTATTGGTCTCGTACTTGCGCTTGGTTTAAGAGCGATGGGTATTGCAGATTCGATCGTTAACCTTGCATTTGGTTTGACTCTAGGCGCAGTTGCAGTTGCTTTCGCTCTTGCATTTGGTTTGGGTGGTCGCCAACCAGCAGAAAGACTGTTGAGTGATTTGTTAGATAAAGCTAAAAAAGAAGCTAATGAACCAAATCCTCTGTATCAACCACCTTCTACTACGACCACAAGCAGTCCATCTACTGGTAGCTCATCTGCAACTACGAGTTCGTCAACATCTACAGTTGCACCAACGACTACTACCTCACCATCAACGGTTTCATCTGATGCAAAACCTGCTGATTCTGCACAAGTAAATCCAGCAGAACCACCAGTAAATAAACCGTTTGGATCTACTGGAGAAAATGACGAAATTTAGTAAGTAAAACTAATTTTCAGATAAACCGTACAAAAAATCTTTGATTTTTGTGATAAGTTCGACCACTCTATATTGAGTGGTCGAACTTTTTTTGGGCCATTATAAAAAGAAATAAGTGAGGAAAATACGATGAAGAAACCAGGTCGTTTTTTAGCACCGATTGTCATTGCGGGAATTACCGTAGGTTTTTTAGCAAGTGCTTATAAATTTGTGTTTAATAAATCTAATTCATCAAAACAGGCAACAACTCATACACGTAATTCTGAAAAATCATCTAATGATTCGAAAGCCTCAAATTAGCTTATTCATCAGTTAAACGTATTGTGCTGCTGCATAAGCGGAAGACCAAGCCCATTGGAAGTTATAACCTCCTAAATGGCCAGTCACATCAAGTACTTCCCCAATAAAAAACAGTCCTTTCTGCTTTTTACTTTCCATGGTTTTGGAAGATACTTCACTTGTATCAACTCCACCTAAAGTAACTTCGGCAGTACGATAGCCTTCTGTGCCTGAAGGTTTGACGGCAAAACCATGTAGTTGCTCAGCAATATGATCTAGCTGTGCATCACTGATATTACCAATTGCTGTCTCGCTCTGTTCAGGCCATATAAGTTGTTGTAACTCTTGTACAATACTTTTTGCCGTAAATTCATTCAGAAGAGTACGCAATAAAACTTTAGGTTGGGCTTTCTTTTTGTCTTTTAAATAATTTGCTAAATCTTGGCTCGGGAAAAAGTCAATTTTAAAACTTTCACCCGTATTCCAATAGTTTGAAAGCTGTAAAGAACTTGGACCACTCAAACCACGATGCGTAAACAATAATGCTTCAGTAAAGCTATTCTTCGAGTTACTTAGAGTCACATCTAAAGCATTACCACTTAGGCGTGTAGTGACTTCTTTAATATGATCTGAAAAAGTAAATGGGACTAACCCTGCGCGAGTTGGGAAAACCGTATGTCCAAATTTTTGTGCCAGTTCATAGCCAAATCCAGAACCACCCAAAGTTGGAATGGATAAACCACCTGTAGCAACCACTAATGACTCACAGCTAAATCGGCCTTGGTTTGTGTGTACAGTAAAACCGCCTTTTTCTAATGGATCAATCTGTACAGCTTCACATTGAGTTTGGATATCAACATTATTGGTTTTATTACATTCATTCACTAGCATCTCTAAAATTTCTTTAGCGCCGTTTAGCGTGAATAATTGCCCGTGTTTTCGTTCTTCATAAGCAATTTTATAATCACATACCAAACCGATAAAGTCCCAGTTGCTATAACGTGACAGGGCAGAAATAACGAAGTGCGAATTATGAGAAATATAGTTGTCAGGCTCTACATACAGGTTGGTAAAGTTACACTTGCCACCGCCCGACATTAAAATCTTTTTACCAATTTTATTGGCTTTTTCTAAAATTAAAACCGAGCGCCCTCGTTTAGCAGCATGTGCAGCCAACATGAGTCCAGAAGCACCTGCACCTAAGACAATGACATCAACATGACTGTTAGACATAAGAGATTCTCGATTAATCGTGAAAATTTAAAAGGGGCATATACTATCATGCCGAGCCTTAGTCATGCTAAAGACATTTACTGTTATGCGGAGTAATGTGTACTAAAAGCTAATAAGTTATTGATGTGTTTTATTTCTTATATCTGCCTGTAAACCACCAGAATGAATTGCCAGAATGCGAGTACCTTCAGAAAAGTAATTATTCTTTATAAGATCAAACAGACCAAACATCATCTTTCCCGTATAGATCGGTTCAAGTGGTACCGCATGCTGCTCTTCAAAACTTTCTATAAACGCCAATAACTCGGGTGAAGTTTTTGCATACCCACCACAGCAGTATGCATCTGTCACAGACCAGTTCTGTTTTTTGGTCCACTGCCGAATTTCTTGTTGTAAAAAGTCACCTTTTAAAGCCGAAAATCCTAAGACTTTTTGATCGGCTGAACTCCTTTCAATAAGACCCGAAATCGTTCCGCCAGTTCCTACTGCACAACAAATCACATCATAGTTTTGCAAATCGCTTTGACTGATAATTTCCTGACAACCTTGAACTGCCAGTTCATTGGTACCGCCTTCAGGAATAATGAAAGTTTCAGGAAATTGATGGTGTAACTGTTGAAGATAGTTTGCATCTTCTCGTAAGCGATATTCATTGCGTGAGACAAAATTTAGATGCATTCCTAAACTTTGAGCTTTTGCTAAGGTTGGATTCAGAGGTTTGTCAGCTAACTCTTCACCACGAATAATTCCAATACTTCTTAAGCCAAAAAGATGAGCGGCATAGGCAGTCGCGGCAATATGGTTGGAATAAGCGCCACCAAAAGTCAAAATGCTCGATAAACCTTGTTGTTTTGCGACAAGCAGATTGTATTTTAGTTTGAAAAATTTATTGCCCGAAATTTGAGGATGAACTAAATCTAATCGCTTAATGTCGAGATGAACTAAAGAGGGGAGTTCAATATGCTGATAGGAAACAGGTTGGGCAATGTGATCAAACATTAGAAATTGAGAAAAATAATGATTGATCACATTGTAGCTTTTTAAATAGAGCTTTAAAAAGCTGTTTACGAACTTGTATCGACAGAAGTAATCACTGACATGCCAGGGCGTAAGTGTTCTATTCCTTCTTGATTTGGATCAATGGTAATGCGTACGGCAATTCTTTGAACCACTTTGGTAAAGTTTCCTGTTGCATTGTCAGGCTTTAATACACTGAACTCAGAACCCGCAGCAGGTGAGATCTGCTCAACATGCCCTGTAAATTTTTTGTGTTTCATCGCATCGACTGTGAACCATGCTTTTTGACCAATCCGCATATTGGCAATTTGGGTTTCTTTAAAGTTGGCAATCACCCAAGTTTGCTGTGGAATCAGATAGAGTAATTGTGACCCTGCTGCTACATATTGCCCAACACGAGGGTTCACCTCACCAAGTTGTCCATCCATTGGAGCAACAATGACACTATAGTCTTTGGTAGTTTGTGCCTGATCTAGTTGTGCCTTAGCACTTGAAACTTGTGCTTCTAAGCCAGCTTCCGCGACCTGCGCCGTTTTAAGTGCTTCTTTGGCAACTAAAACATTGGCTTCTGCCTGCTTCAGTGCTGCAAGGTTATTTTCAGCATCTGCTGCGGCTTTATCTTGCTCAGATTTAGAAGCTGCTCCACTATTACCTAACTGTTGATATCGTCTAAGCTGTGCTAAAGAAAGTTCATATTGAGCTTTAACTTGATCTACTTTTGCTTGTGCAGCCACAATATCAGCTTGTTTTTGAGCAATAGACTGTGTCTGATTGGCTAAAGTATTTTTAGCTTGTTCAACTCCAGAAGCCGCTTGCGTTACTTTTTGGTCGTAGGTGGTTGCATCAATATGCATTAATACTTGACCCTTTTTAACGTGGTCAAAGTCCTTAACTAATACATCTTTAACATAGCCATTAATTTGCGACGATAAAATCGTTGTTTTACCTTTAACATAACTATTGTCAGTTTGCTGAACGCTCGTTGCGAAGGGTCCGATTCTCCATGCCCACAAAATCACTAAAATACCAACAATGAGCACAACTAGCATCCATAATAAAGTTGAGCGTTTTGTTGGAATTAGTTTGCTCGCAGGTGCAGGTTCGTTAGATGGAGCGGGAGCTGCTTGAGGTGGAGCTTGTTCTGGTTTGTTTTGATCATCTGACATATATCAATCTCAATTTCTATTTCATCAATAAAGAAGCCATTAAGGACGGCTAATTCCTCTGCGTTGTAGATATTTACTACGTGCAATATTAAATCCACCCCACAAGAGTAGGGCGATAGCAAAAATACCGTTCAATGCAATAACGTCATTGTAGGCACGCACTTGCGCTTCACGAGTGACCACTTGATTAAGTGAGCGCATGGATTGGGCTGTTTGTAATGCTGGGTCAGTAGTCGTAACTGATGCACTGCGTTGATAGGTCGAGAGCCTTTGAGCAACTAGAGGATCTGCTTGTTCTAAATCTTTAATAATCTCGACTTGATAGTTTTGTGTACGGTGTTGTTGATAGGTCGAGAAGAATGAAGACCCAACAAGGCCGCCAAATGTTTGAGTTGCAGAGAACAGCACAATAAAAGTCACCACATACGAAGGACCTTTAGCCAAAGTTTGCGCAAAGCCAATCAGGAGCAATGGCCCAATAAATAAACCACCTGCAAAGCCGACTAAAAACTGACTTGCAAAGAAATTCACAGGTCGAACATCACTAGTTAGGTGATAATCTAGTCCACAGGCCACTAAAATTAAAAATTCTGCAAAAAGTAAGTGGAAGATAATCCGTTCGCGTGAAAAAGTCAGTGCGCTAAAAAGTGTTCCGCTTAAAATCCCCACTAATATGACCACATAGAGTGGAACAAATTGGTCAGGACCCATTCCCATGGTTTTTAAGAAATTAACAGCTGCGTAGCTTTGTTCTGACATTAAAAGTCGAATGGCAAAGGCACCAAAAATGAAGCGTAGGGTCGAAGCGGCACCTAACCAGCGTGTCATAATTAATGGATTGGCGCGATAGTGCTCATAGAGCAACCCCAAAACAACTAAACTAAAACCTGCAATTAAGACGTAAGCGAGCCATTCGCTGTTAAACCACCATAAAATTGGACCTTGCGTGAGCACAATACACAAGCAGGCAAAACCTGGAGCCAATAAAGCAAATGTAAAGAAATCCTGCTTCTCAAAAACATAAATTCTTAAGCTTCGCGGTAATTTCAATGAAACGACCATGGCTAAACAACAAAGTGCTAAGCCGAGCTCAAAGGTATATAGAACAGACCAACTGTCTGTATTTACAAGAAATGGAGAAATAATCCAAGCTAATGGTACGCCAAGTTGCTGAAAACCAAAGGCAATATATATACCTTTTGCCATGTCTGCTTTTTTAAAAGCTTGCATGGTGTAATACATACCTAAAGAGCTTAATGGCGCACCAGCTAAACCAGCTACAACCCGCGCAAATAGGGCCATTTCATAGGTATGCACAAAAATATGCAATACCAGAACTGCAATAAAAATCACGAGTCCTATTTCCGAAAATACTCTCAGGCCATACTGTTGCCGGGCTTTAAATAAAATCAGGTTTGAACTGACATTTGCCATGACATAAGCAGCAGGCAACCAAGCCGCTTCGGAAGGAGTTAGTCCATACTCACCTTGGATTAAAGGTAAATTTGCCGTAATAAAACCATTACTTAAGCTTGCCGAAAGGGCGATAAATAAACCAATAAAAAAGTAAATAAACCGCTTAGGTACAGAGTGTGCAATAGCTGCTGGTGAACCAGGTAAAGTCGGTTGCTCTTCTGGGGTCCAGTCGGGTGGTGTTTCTAAGTAACGAGGCGTTTTACTCATTCTATCCCTCGAATTTTTTGTATTTGAATACCATGAAATAGTAATTCAATTGCTCGTTTTGCTAAGCGAGTCTGTTCTTCTGGCTCATGTCCTTGAAATGAAGAACCCAACATTGCTGTGACCATTGCATAGTCATCGGCGGTCAGATCAGCTCGGCACAATTTTTGTTCTATCGCATTTTCAATCAGTGGGTTAAGTGCATTATTTCGCCGTTCATAAATTTTTAACATAATTGGATCTTGCCGATCAATCACTCTCCAAAAATCTTGCAAAATTGCGAGCTTGGGAAGTTGCCCAATATGTCCTTCAATTAAACGAAATAAACCATCTTCGAATTGTTGAAAATGAGCTGCTTTTTGCTCTAGCTGTGTAATCGCGCGTTCTAAAAGTGCACTAATTAAAGCTTTTCGATCACAAAAATTACGATAGAACGTCGCTCTGCCTACACCAGCGTGGTCAATCACAACTTGTAAGGGAACATTAATACCATGAATGCGAAAACATTCTTCGGCTGCATTGAGTAATTCATCCCGATTATGGGCAGCAATTTTTTGACGTTTACTCATGTCATCGGTTTGGGGAGTTCGAAAGGTTATATATTTAACGGACATTTTTGTCCGTTGTGAAGATCTAAATTGTAAAAACATGAAAATTCAATTTTCATCATTTATATCTTCGCCATTTTTATATGTGTCATAAAAAGCTGTTAGAATACCGCGCAATTGCGTGATGCTAGGTCAATACAATGTTTGAGTCCCTTATTCCTCTTTTTTCAATTGCGATGGCATTGATGCTTGGAGCAATAAGTCCTGGGCCAAGCTTTATTTATGTTGCACAAAATTCAATTTCTAAATCACGTAAACATGGGTTGTTTACCGCTTTAGGGACGGGGACAGGTGCAGCGCTTTTTGGTCTATTAGCAGTTATGGGATTGCAAGCAGTTTTATTGGCGGTGCCTTCTGCTTATCTAATTTTAAAAATTGGTGGTGGTCTATATTTACTTTGGCTGGCTTTTAAAATTATTAAACATGCTAAAGAACCAATTGCGATGGAAAACGATGGCAAATCGAAAATGACCTATAAGCAGGCATATCGATATGGCTTAATTACCCAGTTAAGTAATCCAAAAATCGCAGTCGTGCTAGCGAGTGTATTTACTGCTTTGTTGCCAAAAGAAATTCCAAATTATTACTACGTCGCATTACCAGTGATTTGTTTTATGATTGATGCTGGTTGGTACTCATGTGTGGCAATGCTGCTCTCTTCAGAGAAGCCTCGAAAAATGTATCTGAAAGCAAAAACAGGGGTGGATAGAGTTGCTGGAAGTATTGTGACTTTATTGGGTTTAAAATTAATTTTCTTCAAATGATTATTCTTTAATTAAAATATCTACAAAATCCAAAGCCAGCTATTTATAGTCTGGCTTTATTTTTGCGTAAAATATATACAAATTGAAATATCTTTTTTAGCACTTAAACACTTTAAAAGTGGTAACTTAATAAATAAAACAAAAAGAAATGAGGATCACGTTATGAAAAAACTAATGGTGAGCATTTCTGTAGTTTTTCTCATCTTAACTACAGGATGTGAGATGAGAACAATGAGCAAGCAACAGCCAGAAAATGAGCGGACCATGAGTATTGTGGGTACTCCGGTTCATGAAAAGGATTATAAAATTTCCGATATACAAGTGAATAATCATGAGCAATCTAACTATTAGGTTACTTGCTGGATGTGCAACTTACTGTGTTTTGAATATGGTAAGTGCATGTGAGCCTGCTTCTTTAGATTTGGAGCTTTTTCAGGAAAAATATGATTTAAATCATGATGGCATGTATAGCCAAAAAGAATTTCAACGGGTTGAAGACTTTTATCCTTATAACTGGCCGAGTGATAAGCGTTTTCAAGGTGAAAACAAACAGACAGAGCTATTTCATTATTTAGATGAAAATAAGAATGGCTATTTAACAAATGAAGAGTTGGGAAATATACACGTTTTATTTAATAACCCTTGCGAAGGGTGGCCGTGGTCCTAATTTAGTAAGCCTCTTTTAAACCTATTCAAAGCCCTTAAAAATAAAAAAGCTCCCAATTTAGGGAGCTTTTTTTGAAAGCAGATTAAGAAACTTTATCGCCAGGTTTCGCACCGCTGTCTGGAGAAATAATGAAAATACCTTCACCATTTCCAGCAGCAAGTACCATGCCGTTTGAAATACCAAAACGCATTTTACGTGGTGCAAGGTTAGCAACCATAACAACCAATTTACCTTTTAGGTCTTCTGGTGCGTATTGGCTACGAATGCCACTAAATACATTGCGTGGTTCAGCTTCACCAACATCTAATGTCAATTGAAGTAATTTATCTGAACCTTCAACTGTACCTGCTTCAACGACCTGAGCAACACGTAAGTCAACTTTTAAGAAATCTTCAATACCGATAATTTCAGCTTCACCCACTGCTGGAGTAGGCGCTGCTTTTTTCTCAGCTGCTTTGTCTTTTTTCGCTGCCGCTTTTGTTGCTTCTGGAGCAGGAGCACCTAAAGACTCTTTAGAAGCATCAACCATAGCTGCAACAGCTTTTGGATCAACACGCTGCATAAGCGGTTGGAACTGCGCAATCTCATGGCCTACAAGAATTTGTTTGCGTGACTCGAAATTGAAGCCTTCAAGTTTTAAGAAATCTTGAACTTGTTGAGCTAAAGTTGGCAGAACTGGAGCCAAGTACACTGCGAGTTGACGGAATAAGTTGATACCCACAGAACATACATCAAGAACCTGTTGTTCTTGACCTTCTTGTTTAGCAAGTGCCCAAGGCTTTTTCTCATCAATATATTGGTTTGCACGGTCAGCTAGCGCCATAATTTCACGGATCGCCGTAGAGAATTCACGTGCTTCATATGCAGCAGCGATTGAATCGCCAGCATCAATAAAACTTTGTACTAACTCAGTTTCTGTACAGCTAGCAGATAACGTATTGTTAAAACTGCTGTTAATGAATTTCGCACAGCGACTAGCAATATTAACGACTTTACCGACTAAGTCTGAATTTACTTTCTGAACAAAGTCATCAAGATTTAAGTCAGAGTCTTCAACTTTATCTGAAAGTTTAGATGCAAAGTAGTAACGTAGATATTCTGGGTTTAAATGCTGTAAATACGTCTCGGCCTTAATGAAAGTACCACGTGACTTAGACATTTTTTGTCCATTTACAGTCAAGAAACCATTTACAAAAAGACCAGTTGGAGTGCGATAGTTCGCACCTTCAAGCATTGCAGGCCAGAATAAAGCATGGAAATAAACAATGTCTTTCCCAATAAAATGATAAACATCGTTTTGGCTGTCTTTTTTCCAGAAATCATCAAAGTTTAAATCTGGGCGTTTAGTTTTGATGTAGTTTTCAAAACTAGACATATAACCAATTGGGGCATCTACCCATACGTAGAAATATTTATTTGGTGCATCTGGAATTTCGAAACCAAAATATGGTGCATCACGAGAAATATCCCAGTCTGCTAAACCAGCTTCAAACCATTCATCTAACTTGTTTGCAATCGAAAGAGGTAAACGACCTTCATCACGCGTCCATTTTTGTAAATATTCAGAGAAGTTTGGAAGCTTGAAGAAATAGTGATCTGATGATTTTTCAACTGGTGTTGCACCACTTAAAGTCGAGCGCGGGTTAAGTAACTCAGTTGCATTGTAAGTTGTACCGCACACTTCACATGAGTCGCCGTATTGATCTTCTGACTTACATTTTGGGCATGTACCCTTAATGAAACGGTCAGACAAGAACATCCCTTTTTCTGGGTCAAATAACTGAGTTACAGGGCGAACTGCAATATTTCCAGCTTCACGGTTTTTAATATAGATATCTGTTGAACGTGCTTTGTTTGCATCGCTATGCGTTGAATCGTAGTGATCGAAATGTACGCCAAAACCGTCAAAATCACGGATGTGTTCTTTTTGAACATTCGCAATTTGCTCTTCTGGGCTAATACCGTTTGCTTCGGCACGTAGCATAATTGCTGTACCGTGAGCATCATCCGCACATACATAAGTCACATCATGACCCATTGCTCGCATGGCACGAACCCAGATATCTGCCTGGATGTAACCGAGTAAATGACCCATATGAATTGGACCATTAGCATAAGGGAGGGCATTAGTGACTAAAATTTTACGCACGGATTTCATTCTCTCATTCGTATTTATAAGGTGGAAGATTTTAACTGATGCAGGGAGATAAGCAAAGATTAATAATCTCCAGCTTGGCATAAGCGATTTCTATTAAAATGGATTTTGGTCAGGCATGGTTTCTCTTTAGAACAGATAAACAAATCAAAAAATATTTGAATCTTCCTGTATTGTCTTTGTTTCAAATTGCAGTTACGGTCAGAAAATAAGCCATAACGATGTATAACTAATAACTTATTCAGGTAATTTTTTAATTAACTATGAGGATAACAACGATGACTACAGAAAATAAATTAGATGAATTAAAGGCAAAAGCGGCTGATGCAAAAGTACAAGGTGAAAAAGCTTTGGACGATTTAAAGGAAAATGTAAAAGAGAAGCAAGCTGCTGGTAAAGAAGCAGTTGAAGATAAGGTAGACCAATTAAAGGCAAAAGCGGCTGATGCGAAAGTACAAGGCGAAAAAGCTTTGGACGATTTAAAGGAAAATGTAAAAGAGAAACAAGCTTCTGGTAAAGAGGCTCTTGAAGAAAAAGCAACTGATTTAAAAGGTAAACTTGAGGATGCTCAGCATAGTCTACAAGATAAGTTTGATCACTTGCGTACAGAAGCAGCTCATAAACTTGACGATGCTAAAGCCAAAGCTGCGGGATTAAAGGAAGAGGCTGCTACAAAATTGGATGAGTTGAAAACGCAAGCAACCGCAAAACTTGATGAGTTGAAGAAAACTGCGACCGATAAACTCAATAAATTAAGGAACCATGATTCTGCTGAATAAGCTGATTTAAACTAAAATCTGCACTCCTTACCTAAAAGATGAGATCTGAAGTTAGTAATTATTCATCCCAAGGTGAGCGAGTGCGGAGCAATACTGTTACACTATCTCCATTAAGCTGTAATGATCTGTTTTTGGAGTAAACAATATGTCTTGGCTTTCTTCATTAAAGTCCGTTTTTTCACCCGCACAAGAGGTGAAAGAAGATGAAATCCAAACCGTACTCCAAAATTATTTATTACCGCATTCGAAAGATGCTTTAAAGGAGCGCATTAGTCAGCTTCAAGTTCAGGGTCGTGTATTACAACTTACGATTAATACATTTGCTGATGAAAAAGAGCATTTGCAGCAAATCCATGATGATTTAGCGGGTGCATTAGAAAAGTGCGGTATTGAAGAACTTAATTTACACGTGGTTCAACAAAAGCGCCCTACACAAGAAAGTTTAAATTTACCTCCTGTACTTGACGCCTCACCTAAATCAGAACCAGATCCAAATAATCCACCGATTCAAAAAGCCGCTCCGCAACAAAGAGATGTTCCACTTCACCCTCGCATTAAGAATGTTATTTTAGTTTCATCAGGAAAGGGGGGTGTTGGTAAATCGACAACTACGGTTAATTTAGCGCTTGCCTTGCAAAAGATGGGGCTTAAGGTTGGGGTATTAGATGCTGACATCTATGGTCCAAGTATTCCCACAATGCTAGGAAACGCTGGCAAAACTCCACTTATTGAAAGTGAAAATTTTGTACCTTTAGATGCTTATGGTATGGCTGTGCTTTCTATTGGACATTTAACTGGTGATAACAACACACCTGTTGCATGGCGTGGACCAAAGGCAACAGGCGCTCTAATGCAATTGTTTAATCAAACACTTTGGCCTGATTTAGATGTACTCATGATTGATATGCCACCAGGTACTGGTGATATTCAGCTTACGCTTGCACAGCGTATTCCGGTTACAGGCTCAATCATTGTGACTACTCCACAAAATGTTGCCTTGCTTGATGCCACCAAAGGAATTGAGTTATTTAATAAAGTTGGTATTCCAGTATTAGGTGTTGTCGAAAACATGTCGACTCATATTTGTTCAAACTGTGGTCATGAAGAGCAAATTTTTGGTATCGGTGGTGGTGATAAGCTTTCCGAGCAATACCATATTCCATTGTTAGGCCGTTTGCCTCTAAATGCTCAAATACGTGAACATGCTGATCAGGGTAAACCGAGCGTTGTGGCAATGGATGATGCGGCTGATAGTTATATTGAGATTGCTAAAGCAGTTTGGCAGCAGATTGAAAAAATCCCTCAACGCACACGTGATGATAAGCGTATTTTCTAATTTATTAAAACCCGGCTTTAAGTCGGGTTTTTTTATCATCTGATTAAAATAAAAAATTAAATTACTGAATCCTAATAACAAAGCTGAACTTGAAATTGGCATGTAGATTGCTACCTTACACTTTTTAAAAAGAAAGGTTAAAAAATGCAATTTAAGTATAGTTTGGGCGTAATCAGTTTATGTAGCGCTTTATTTTTAGTTGGATGTAACGATGACAACTCATCTGCTTCACAAACACCAACAGTTCAGGAACAAAAACAGAAGTTACAGCCGATCATTATTCAGGGTGCTTTGCCAGTAGAATCGGAAAGAATGGCTTCAAAATTAGAGAATAAGACTATTGAAGAAATTGGTGGGTGGAAATTCTGGAAGGGTACCTATAACGGTTATCCAATGATTATTTCTAAAACTCGCATGGGTATGAGTAACTCTGCTGCAGCAACTGCTCTAGCGATTGAGCGTTATAAACCGATTGCGATCATTAATCAGGGAACTTCAGGTGGACATGATCCTGATTTGCACGTTTACGATATTGTTTTAGGAAAATATACAACCAATATTGGTGCATTTAGAACACCTAAACAGCCAGTGGGCGGTGGTTCAGACTCACTCACATGGGTTGAGGCTTTTGATGTTTTGCCAACTCAAGAATCAAATCCAGAACCGATTGCAATACGCAAATTTGAAGGTGACCAAGAGTTGTTAATGGCAGCACATAAAGTCCGTTATGATAAAGGTGATGTGGTTGAAGGAACGATTGGTTCAGCAGATGTCTGGAATAATGAGCTAGATCGTATTCAATTTTTCCATCAACGTTATGGTACTTCTGTTGAAGAAATGGAAGCGGCTTCTGTTGCACAAATTGCAAGTCAATTTAACGTACCTTTCCTGGGCATTCGAATCTTATCTAATAATATTACCAATAATGGAGCTTATGACCCTGGTACAGGAGAGGCTTGCCAAGAATATGTGCTTAATGTGGCCGAAGAATATATGAAATCAAAACTGCCAAAATAATGATTTAAACTTAAGCAAGAAGAGTGAAGCTTTTATAAAATCTCTTCTTGCTTCTTTTGACGATGTCTATTTTTCCAGTTTTTAACGACCATCCAGCGCCAGAAAATTTCTGTACATATATATAAAATGACAGCAAATACAAAAGCTTCTACAACAAGTCCAGTCATCAAGATTTTCGCAAGACTAAAATCAATGTGGCCATGGCCGAAATGAGTAATCCAACGAGAAATCTGATGCAATACACCTAGCAACATTTGTTTGTTAATCATATGTACATGAAAAATGTGTGCACCGAACCAAAAACCAATATATAGAATAGGAACTAATGTAAGCGGGTTACTTAACCAAGCGAGCATTAAGCTAATAGGTAAATTTACTTCGAATAGTAAGACCGCCATCACAATAAATACACTGTGAAAAGGAATAGGGAGTAAACCAAAAAAAGTTCCGACAAAAACAGCTCGGGTAATTGATTTTCGATTGACATACCAAAGCACAGGATTAAGGGTCTTTTGACCAAAAATCCTTAGAAATTTCATATTCGAAACTTTCTCGGGGGAGGGAAGCCAAGATTGAAAAAAGTGCTTTGCCATAATCATTAAAGTAGTAGAGCGCGGTGCTCTATATAAAAAATCAGAAATAATATAAGAATTGAAACTTATTAAAAGCTTAAAATTTAAACTTACCATTACTATATATTTTTTATTATAAAGACTTTTGATGGAAAAATAGACTTAAAATAAAAATACTTATGTTACTTAATGCGTAATCTATTTGAAAAGCGTCACAACTGACCGTAAAGTTTTCTTCTCTACTTTTTGAATTAATTTTATAAGTATTTGTTTTTATAAATTTTATTGAGATGGTAAAAATAATTTTAAAAATTTTGTCTTACAATTACCTTTTGCCTTGTAACAGGATATCTATTAATCTGAGATGACTATATTGTGAGGTCATTCAATGATTTCATGGCTTTTTATTGGCTTAGTAGCCACAATTTTACTTACTCCTGGTCCAACCAATACCTTACTAGCTTCTTCTGGGGTACAAGTGGGTTTAAGGAAGTCAGTAAAACTTATTCCAGCAGAAGTTTTAGGTTATGTCATCTCTATTTCTGCATGGGGAATGCTGATTGGAAAAGTGTCTAGCACACTACCAATGCTGCCGCCTATTCTAAAGCTATTGAGCGCTTGCTATATTATTTTCTTAGCCATCAAGTTATGGCATACGGCAAATCAAGAAGTTGAATTAAATCAGCCAACGATTCGTGCTCGTGAGTTATTCTGCGCCACTTTATTAAACCCAAAAGCATTACTATTTGCCTCAGCAATTTTCCCAGTAGGTGCATGGAGTAATTTTCATATTTATTTAATTCATATGATGGCTTATTTAGCGCTTATTACCCCAATTGCATTGTTTTGGATTTTCTTGGGATCGGTTTTAGCTTCTAAGAAAGTGGGTTGGTTAAATCAAACTAACTTGCAAAAAACAGCTTCACTTGTATTGGTCAGCTTTTCAATTCCAATTAGTTATTCTGCTTTACTAAACCTTTAAATGTACCGCTGAGCTATTCTTATTTATTTGAGTAGCTCTGCGTTGTTTTCATAATTGGTTTTTTAAGTTAAAGTACGTCGGAATCAATGAAATTACCTTTTGGATAGAAAATACATGGCTATTAAGTCTGATCGTTGGATTCGCGAAATGAGCGAAAAACACGGCATGATTGAACCTTATGCAGAGAATCAAGTCCGTTTTGATGAAAATGGTGAAAAGTTGATTTCCTACGGGGTCTCTAGCTATGGTTATGATGTACGCTGTGCCCGTGAATTCAAAGTTTTTACAAACGTACATTCTGCAATTGTCGATCCAAAGAATTTTGATGACAAAAGTTTTATCGATATTGAGTCTGATGTTTGTATTATTCCGCCAAACTCATTTGCCCTAGCGCGTACAATTGAATATTTCCGTATACCTCGCAATGTGTTAACAGTGTGTTTGGGTAAATCGACCTACGCTCGTTGTGGTATTATTGTAAATGTGACTCCATTAGAGCCTGAATGGGAAGGTCACGTTACGTTAGAATTTTCAAATACAACAAATTTACCTGCACGTATTTATGCTGGGGAAGGCGTAGCACAAATGCTATTCTTTGAAAGTGATGAAGTATGTGAAACCTCCTATAAAGACCGTGGTGGTAAATACCAAGGTCAAACAGGTGTTACGCTTCCTAAAACTTAATCTTTCCTCGATGAAAAGATTTTAAAAATAATGGGTCACTTAGGTGGCCCAATTTTATAAATAAAATTTTTTTGAGAAGCGTTTATCGGAATTATGATAAACGACAGTTTCCTTTTGTAAAAAATGATATAAAATGATCAATAATTGATTTGTTTTTTTTGTGCTGTATCACAGAATTTAAAAGCAAATGTAGTTGATATAGGCTCTCTTTGATAATGTTTAGTTAAATATTTATCAAATGCAGATAGGCCAAATAAAAAGAAATTAAACAGGATTATGCCCCCACGGATACGGAGGTCGGCCATGCGACAGTTTACGTCTCTTCGAGTAGCACTTTTGACACTTGGAAGCTTATGTTTTTCTTCAGCTTACGCTGCTTCTACACTAGTCCCTATGTCAGATTCGGAACTATCAGCAACTCGGGGCCAAGCCTTGATGAGTATGTCTTATATTGCACCTAATGATTCGGCAAATCTGGAAAAATTGCGTGATAGCAGTAGTAATGTAGGATTTTATAAATTAGGTTTAGAGGCCGAGTTAGAAATTAATGCCAATATTCGTAAACTGCAGTTAGGTTGTGGTGGGGTAAATGGTGCGGGCGGCTGTGATATTGATTTTGATAATGTTAGTTTAAGTGGTGTAGCAGATACACGCGAGGGCCGGGTAGCAAGCGATGCTAAACTGACAAACCCTTTTTTCGAATTGGCAATAAAGAACCCAAATAGTGCATCAACTCGTGAAGTAGCTGGTATTCGCTTGAGTGCTGAAGCAGTTGAAGGGCTTTTAACTATTGGCACAGAAAACTCAGCTACACCAAATGGTATTAATAGTTTAAGTGGTTATATGGTAGTAGCACCCCAAGTAGGTGCGGCGACTGTTGAGGCTGCACGCATCACGCAAACAGGTAGTCCTGCTTGCGGCGTATATCCATCTCCTTCGGGTTGTGGTGTTAACCAAGCAATTACAGGTAAAGCTAGAGGTGAAATTGCATTAGGAGCAGGATTTAATCTTGATTTCCAGACTAAGTCTTATGATATAACACTGTCCCCTACCCAAAAAGCACAGTTATCATTACCACAATCAATTGTATCCGGACACCGGATGAGCAGTGTAAATTTATTAGCCTCTGCTATAGTCAATGGTATTGATTTGTCGGGTACACTGGCAGCTGATGTTGATATCCTTGGGGGAATTACGTTAAATGGTAATCTTCGTGGGACCATTAATAATTTACCTGTAACAGTACCGTTGTTAGAAAATTTAGGTTATATCCATAAAATTGATTTGAGTGGTAGTCCATTATCATTATCGATGCAGGGACAAGATATACGTTGGCCTGGAACAGTATCAACAGCAATGCGTGGTTGGTGGCTAGAGTTATCAAATCCAATAGATATTGGTCGAATTGACCCGACTAATAGTGTCGTTATTAAAACAGATACTATTAGAGATGCACTTACTGAAGTGAGTAAAGAATTAACCCAGAATCCATTAAACTGTGGTTTCTTGGCTGTAAATTGTATTGGTGGTGATTTTAATGTTGGGACAAGGGATTTATCAAACGCGAGACCAGCAGTACTAGAATTACAGAATTTACAATTAGCTAATCAGTCTTTTGCTCCAAACTGCTACGGAAGTTTAAAATTCTGCTAAGTATGAATGCATAGTTTTAAATTTTACATTCATCGGAAAAGTAAGTTTTTAAGCTCTTTTTTTTGCATTCGTGCAAATATTGCGCATAATGGAAATGTGGAAGGGTTGGCAATATCTATTTGGATTTGCCTTCTAGTCTAGGGAGAAAAGGAAAAATTCACCTAGCATCAAGGATTGTTAAAGAAAAATAAATATGGTGCGCGGCATCGTATAAAACAGGAAGGTCAAGATGACTACACTTAATTATACGGTAAGGTTTCAAAAAACCGTTCTGGCAAGTTTAATTGGCTTTTGTATAAGTCAGCCAAGTTTTGCTCTTGAAGAACTTTCTGATGCAGGTTTAAGTGAAACCACTGGGGAAGGTATTGCTATCTTGCCACAGAATACTTATATGGTATTTCGTGGAGCTGGAGCGAATGAAACTACAAACCAAATTTTAACTGACCGCACTAAAGATACGGGTTATATCAATTATGTACCTGTAGGTCCATTAAGTATGACTTCGGCAGACACCAATAAAAACGGTTCGGTTGATTCAGGTGACCGTGCAGTGGGTAAAGCTGATATTTATCTTTATGGCCTTGCTTTATCCAAATCTGATAATAATACTAATACACGTATAGCTTCTACTGAGACAGCAGCAGCAATATCAAGCTGGGGTACAGCTGTTAACCCTTGGATATTTAAAGTTGCAACTGAAAATTCAGTACCGAATTTTAGTGCAAATAATTGTACAGGTGCGACTGATCCTACTTGTCAATTAACCTATCTAGCTTTGGAAGCACCTTTATATGAGATTGGAACAAAAGATACGGCTGGTATAGATGCTTATAAGTTGAAACTAGGTCTATGGTCCGATATCTTTGTTCGAAATCCGAATAAAATAAATGGAGCAGCAGATCAATTTAATTATGGCGACTCAAATGGTTTAATTGGTACAAGTACTGATGCAACTCGTGCAAACCGTCTTCGTTTACAAGGAGTGTGGAATAACTTTAGCTTAAATGGCAGCCGTTTACAGCTTTTCCAAACATTAGGCGGAGCAACATCTGCTGGTGGAATGAGCCCTTTTTATAATAATACTTTGGGGGTTGCCGGAGTTATACGTTTGAATAGCGGAGACAGCAAGGATGTTAAGGCTATTACTACAAGTTCTCTAACTGAGGGATCTACTACTACTCCGTGGACTCTTATTCATGCAGGTGCTAATTCAACATTAAGTACAAGCACAACAGGTGATTGTAATAATGGAGGAACAGGAAGTTTTGGTACCTCAGCGGGATGCCGCTATTATGTAGAAAAACGTACACGTACAGATAGTAAAACTGCCACAAAAACGTGGGATGCTTCAGGTTTATCGAATGCTGGAGTTTTACGTTTGAGTACACGTGAAACGAGCGATAGTGGAAACCTTATCACACCTGCAATTAATGGTGGCGTAGCACCCACTTTTGATGCTAACGAGGGAGTTTACCTTTATAACCCAAATATAAATCTTGTATTAGGTACTTTGTACCAGCCTTTGATTTTAGGTTCTGATGGTAAAAACTTTAGTTTAGAAATTGCCCGTATTGCGAATAAACCAGAAATTTATAAACAAATTTATACTGACTATAGCGGTGTGGATACCTCTTATAAAGGCTCAACTTGTAACGTTTATCAATGTGGTAACCAACTAACTTTAGGCGGTAAAAATTATCAAGGCTATAATGCAACACACAGTAGTATTACCATTGGTACTGCCTTTAGTGAGGATGGCGGAAAAACTCTAAGAGCTTCAACCGATGAAGGAGCAGTAGGTATTTCGTTTGGTAAGTTAAATTCAGGTACGGTTTCACGAACAACTTATTCAAATCAGATGACTGAAGTACATTATAAACAACGTGGAGTAAATACTCAGACGTGGGTTCAGTCTTATAGTTGTACTCTATTTATTTGTGGTGCTGGTACAACAGGATATTTATATCAGTGGGAATATAATAATGGCTCAACACCTTGGGCAATTTTAGCTCCAACAACAAAGCCTGCTGATGCTACATGTTCTCCAACTATTGGTTGTAGTAGCACTTCTGGAACTACACCTATGTATGGTTCAATTGCAAACCGTGTTTGGGCAAACTCATCAGCTGTTTGGTTAACTGCAGCAAATAATGAAGTAAATAATTTAATTGGCGCTAATAATGGAATGACAGGTACAACTTTTCCAACATTAAATCAGGCGCCCACACCTGTTATAAATTCTAGCCCAATAAATAACCTGGGGTCTGCTGTCATTGACGGTGTTTTAATCCAGCACTTGAAACTTACAACTAAAGGCCTATAAGAGGAGGAGAGTGATATGAAAAAAATAACTGCTTTAATCCTCGCTCTTTGTGCAACGGTCACTCATGCAGAGCTACAAACTTTAGATAATGAAGCATTACAGGCGATTAATGGTCAGGCGGGTGCTGATTTATCTTTAATGCTTAATTTAAACCAGACAGCTAACGGTGTATTTGACAATGGTAGTGGAGGTGTCTGTGAGAACGTAGAGTTTTGCCATATTGGCTTGGCAATTAATAAGCGTTTTGTACAAGCAGATTCGACCAAACCAAGTGGTTGGGCCGAAAATAGTGATAGTGGTAATAAACTTTGGCTTGTATTTAAAGGCGTACAAGGTACTTTAAATATTCAAAAGATGGGTTTGGATGGCGCTGATTTAAAGTATTTGGATAAAAATAATACTGAAATGATTAAGCCTGCTATTCAGCTTAGTTTTAGTGCGGCACAGCCAATTTTAATTCGTAACTTTGGTTTTAATGCTTTATCAATTGAGCAAGATAACTTTACCAGCTCAACAACAGCGCAAGGGTCGAGTGCAAATATGTATGATTATGCATATTTCAAAAAGCCAACTTATGCGGCCACTGCTAATAGTGCAAACCAGCAAGTTGCTACTGCAACACCATCGGCGTATGACCATGGACGTGAAACTGGCTTTATGGGCTTGATGATGAATGGGAATTTGGCTATCCAAGGAAAAGTCATGGTCTTTAGCTGTGATGGCAGCCATCCTCGTTGTTAAGGGTTAATGTAGATTTCAAAGGAACTGAAGTGATGAAAAAAAATAAAGAAAATCACAGCTCAAAGTTTATTTTAAACGCATTAACAACCAGCATGTTGTTAGTGAGCGGACATGTTTTTGCTTTAGAAGCTTTAACAGATGCTGATTTAAGTGCTGTTAATGGACAAGATGGAATTTCGATTCAAACGACGTTTAATGAAATCAATATTGATAATGCTTACTGGGATGATCATGCAGGTACACCTAGTAGTGCTGATCAGGTCTTAAGAGCACAAGCGGGCGGGATAAAAGTTCAAAAAAGTAATGCATCTAGTCAACCTTTAAGTACAAATTATCGGTTAGATGTAGGGAGCAATGCAACTACGGGTAAAACTGGACTCGACTTTTCTATGCAAAGCAGTCCATCACTCATTACTGTAAATAGTTTTAAAGTATGTAATAATTCTGCTACTTGCTCACCGACAATGGGGCAGTTGGCTATTCAAACAACTTCTCCTCTAAATTTGGCACTTACAACCCAAGATGGTCTATTTAATGCAAATAGTCAGTCGAGCATGACGCTTGGTATTAATAATGCCAATATTTATTTAGGGCAATTAGATGCTCGTAGTCAGCTAAATCAGTTAATTTTAAGAAATTTTAACTTTAATTTTGTTGGGAAAGGGGCAATGTTGATTGACCCAACTCGTGGCGTAGTTTTACAGACAAATACTGGAACTAATGTCGCTGGTGTAGGGCAAACACCGAATAGTACCTATGGTTATGTTGATTTTAACCGTGTAGCAGATTCAGCTTCTGGTTTAACTGCGGGTACTTATGTTGACAGTAGTGGAAAAGTAACTAATTCAGGCCTGAATATTGAGGTCATGTTAAGTTCTAATGTAGATAAAACTAACCCTTATGCTTTAGATGCAACCAATAGTCCCCAAAATGCGAAAGGTTTGATTCGTTTAGGTGCTAGCGGACGTATGGTAAATAGTTATTTACAAGTCCGTGGCATGGATGGTACGGCGGACACCACCACTTTAGGCACTGCAAATACCGCTACGGGTACGGGCTCAAGTAATAGTATTTTAGGTAATTCTGGGATTGCCTTTCGTATGAAAGGTGAATTCACTAAAGACAATGACTCAATGTTGGGCTCAGATGGCAAAGCAACCACTTTAGAAATTGGTGGGGCAGGTCTGAATGCCTATGGTTTCGAATTTGGTAATTTAACAGGTCTTAACTCAGCTACACGCGGTTATTTTGACAGCGGAAATATTTATTTAAATCTTGCTGATACAAAAACATTATTAATGCCAAACAACGCGACTTTAAATGCAATTCGTTTAGGATCTGGCACTTTAACGACAGCTGCTGATTATCAGCATAATATTCACCGTGATACGGTGACTAATCCGTTTAGCTTAATTCTTGCGATGCGTGGAGCAGAGTTTCAAGCATTTTCAAGACGCGGTCGTTTTACGACAAGTGCAAATGTTGCTGCTGCCAATCAGTTTGCAGACAATGGTGCAAATAACCAGTGGGGCTTAGCATTACCTTTTTATAATTTAAATGCTAACGCTGCTGTATATGGTTTAGATGCACCAGCAAATAGTGCCTATTACTATACCAAAGATGCAAATGGTAAGCCTATTCGAAATGCTGTAGCTGCATCTGGAACCACTTCGCGTTTAGGTTTTGGTATTGCTGCTGGAACTACGGGACGTGATACGACTGGAACTAAAACAACCTCAATTTTATTAATTGATGGTTCTCCAAATGCTAATAATGGTGGTAGTCCTACTGATTATTACATGGGCTTACGTAATATTGATATGTTCCTCAAAGGCAATGGAAGTATTGGTTTAGAAAATGGCAGTCTTAATATTAGTTTAAAAGAGATGCTACTTGCTTTATCAATGGAAATTGCAGCTGGTTATTTACCAGGGGCTAAATATAAAACTTGTCCAGCGACGGGTTCATGTACTTCACCTATTGATAATTTTGCCAAAAATAATGATGTGTTATTTGGTCTAAAACTCCGTTTAGGTGGCGATCTTAACTTATCAATTGTGCCAAATAGTTCAATTGCAGATGGTAGTGCCTTAACTGTACTCGGCGATTTCACAGTGCCTGCGACAGCAACTGGAAATACGGTTCAAATTAGTGATCCGATTGATGGTTCTGCAATTGGTTTTGATAATATTACAGGAAAGCTAGCGTTTAATAGTGCTTTGGTTGTGGGTAAAGATACAACAAGTGGTTTAGGTAAAGTTGGCGTAAATACGGCGGTTTATTTTAACCCTGATAAGAGTATTGACGGTGCATTACGTGTTAAAGATATTAATTTCTATCCGCCTTCAACAGGAGCGGGAGCACGTTTAGGTGAGCTTGCAATTACGGGTGGACGTTTAAATAGTAGCTTCAGTATTGTGCCTAGAAATGGGGCCTTTAACTAATAAATAAAAGTGACAATTATCGTCACTTTTTTATATAAATTTTATTTTAGTGTGATTGGATTTGCATTCGTCGGGTTATAGAGATAATTGCTTTGTACTTGAATATTATTCTGATAGTCTGAACAAATAATAAGCGTTTGTCTCTTAAGGATTAGAGCGACATGAAGAATAAAAATATAGGGTTTTGGCTGCTACTTGCCAGTAGTTCAAGTGTTTTTGCAATGCAACCTTTGGATGATCAAAGCCTTGCAGCAGCGACGGGTCAAAATGGCTTAACTTTAGGAATTCAGGCCGATAAAGTTAAATTTAATCAAGTCGCACTTATTGATACTAATGGTATTGCTTCAACTTCTTATAACAGTAAAGCTGGTTTTGTCATTGCTGGAAACTCTACTAACCCAGTTCCTGGTATAGAGTTTATTAAAGCCGCTGTATCGGGTAATCCTTCTTTTAATATTGCAATGGATACCGATGCTGGGGGTGGAAATCCTTTTTTAAATTTAGCTATATCTATGGGGAATGATGTAAACGGAATTCGACTTCTACCTTTTTCAGTTTATTTAGCCCCAAGTACATCTTTATCTAGCCCATCCGATTATGCATTAACAAGTTATGCACCAAAATCAATTTTTAGTTCGGGAACGACAGTAAATACGGGTGTAAAAGAAATCATTCGCTCTACTGGAAATCTAGATATTAACTTTTTATCAACCAATAAACCCCGCTTAAATATTCAACTGGGTCATGCTGCCCAATCCGTTATGGTTAAATTTGGTGGAGCAATTCAGTCTATTTGTTCTGCTGCTACGGGTTGTCCAATTACTTTAGTGTCCGATAATACAGGTGCTACATTTGGGTTTAAGTTTGCAGGAACAAATACCTCAACTGGTTTTGTGTTAGATGGTTTTTATGCAGGTGTTGAACCAACTGGATTAACTTTTGGGAATACAGGCGCATCTAGTAAATTTGATGCTTCACTTAATAATGTCACTTTAGGGAATATGGGTACTCAAAATACAACAACGTTTAATAATTTACCTAATGGTTCTATGGGGAGTTTTGGTGTCACTGGCGTTTCTGTAACTGACTTTAAAATGAAAGTAAGCGGCTTTTAAAAAAGAATAATAGCTTAACCTGAAATACGAAAGAGGGCAGTTGTGAAAACAATTGTCCTCTTTTTTAAAAGGTTATGCCGAGTTAAATAGTATCTGATCTGGTGTGTTCTAATTGTTGAACAATTTCATCTAAAGCTTTAATACGTTTCACTTGATCCCATAATTCTTTCGCTTGAGGATAGGCTTTGGTCATCATGCCTAACCACTGCTTATAACGACCAACCATCCCAATTTCTGTTTTTGCTTGACCGTTTAAAAAGCGAATTTGTAAGTCAACGAGTTGTTCCCAACTAAATAATGCTTCATCCATATTTTGGCGAATGCATTGGGTTAAATCTGGAGTCGTTACCGCACCACGGCCAATCATTAAGTCTTCACAGCCAGATTGTTGCTGACAGGCTCTAGCATCAGCATTGGTCCAGATTTCACCGTTAGCAATGACATTAATTTTTAAAGCTTCTTTAATAGGTAGAATTTTTTCCCAATAAGCTGGTGGTGTATAGCCATCTGCTTTAGTTCGAGCGTGTACAGTTAACCAGCTTGCACCTGCATCTTCGACAGCGTGGGCATTTTCCATTGTATGGTTTTCATCGAGGTAACCTAAACGCATTTTTGCTGAAACAGGAATATGAGCAGGTACAGCATCTCTCACTGCTTTAATCAGCAGATGTACCACGTCTGGTTCATCAAGAAGGACTGAACCACCACGATGTCGATTAACGGTTTTTGCAGGGCAACCAAAATTAAGGTCGATTGCAGGTGCACCCAATTCAACAACTTTTGTTGCATTTGCTGCCAGCATATCTGGGTTATTACCTAGGAATTGAACATGAACAGGTGTACCGGCTGCCGTTTTACCGTCATTTTTTAGTTCAGGACAAAAACTATAATAGATGTGGTCTGGCAAAATACTGTCTGTAACGCGAATAAATTCGGTCACACACCAGTCGAAATCACCAACAGATGTGAGTGTATCCCGCATGATCGGGTCAGTTAAACCTTCCATTGGAGCGAGTATGAGTTTCACAGTCTGTGTCACCTGAGTAAAACGAAAACAGCGTTATACGGGATATGTATAACGCTGTCTAGTATCGATTAAATTTTAATTTCTCTAGCGCCCTAAGATCATCTCAAGTACAAATTTACTGCCGATAAATCCAATCGCTAAAAGTACAAAACCCATTAAGGTAAAACGAATTGCTTTTTGGCCTCTCCAGCCAAGTTTGTAATGGCCGATCAGTAATGAGCCATAGATAAACCAAGAAATAATACTAAATACGGTTTTATGAGCGAGATGCTGAGCAAAGAAGCTATCAATTGTTAAAAAACCAAATGTAAGCGCAATCGTTAATAAAATAAAACCAGTAATGATTAGGTCAAATAATAAAGATTCCATCGCCTGAATTGGCGGGAGTAAGTTGACCCAGAAACGTTTTTTTTGTTTCTTTTTGAGTTCACGATTTTGGAACCACATCAAGATCGCATGTATGGTTGCCATCAGTAAAACTGCATAGGCAGAAAGCGAAAGAATGATATGAGTATCAAGTCCTAACGAATGCTGTTCAATAAATTGATTTGGTCGACTAAAGGCAAACCCTAAAATAAGACCAATAGCTGCGACAGGAATGCCTAACAAATTTAACGGCAGAATAGGGCGAAAAGTACTAAAAATTAAGCTTAACAATAACATAAGCCCTGATGTAAAAGACATCAGGTTAAATACATCGTAGTTAATTCCCGCTGGTGTAAGCATGGCATCGCATAAAACTGTGCCGTGCAGTACTAATGCCAAGATAGTAACAAAAGCAAATAACCATGAGTTTGGTTCACGTTTTGACATTAAACGAATAAACAGATACCAGAAAGAAGTGGTATATGCGATGAGTGCCAAAATTGTATAAACCAAGGGGAGGCTAATCATGTCAAACCTTTTTCAGGATTAATTCATCTATATAAGATATAAATTCGCTGCGAACTAAAGTATCCTATAGCATTCTATGCATAAATTTTCTATTTCGAGAAAGATTTTTTTGCAACTAGCCATTTTAAGCGGATTTTGCAATGTTTGATACCTTAACAGAACGACTCACACAGAGTTTAAGAAATGTTACTGGCTCAGGGCAGCTGACCGAAGACAATATTAAAGATACCTTACGTGAAGTACGTATGGCACTTCTTGAAGCCGATGTCGCGTTACCTGTAACTCGTGAATTTATCGCGAAAGTTAAGGAAGAGGCATTGGGCCAAGAAGTGATGACTCAGTTATCACCAGGCCAGGCATTTGTAAAAATTGTCTATGACGAACTCACCAAGATGATGGGTGAGGCGAATGAAACACTTGATTTAAGTGCGAAACCTCCTGTTGTAGTATTACTTGCTGGTTTACAAGGTGCAGGTAAAACCACAACTGCTGCCAAGCTGGCACGTTTCTTAAAAGAACGTCAAAAGAAAAAAGTAATGACTGTCTCTGCCGACGTTTACCGTCCGGCAGCGATTAAACAGTTAGAAACTGTTTCAAATGAAGTTGGTGCAGGCTTTATTCCTTCAGATCCTTCTGAAAAGCCAATTGATATTGTTAATCGTGCAATTGAACAGGCAAAAATCCAGTTTGCTGATGTGTTGATTGTCGATACGGCAGGCCGTCTACATGTCGATGCAGACATGATGGATGAAATTAAAGAATTGCATGCAGCAGTTAAGCCGACTGAAACTTTGTTTGTGGTTGATGCCATGACAGGTCAGGATGCTGCAAATACAGCAAAAGCATTTAATGATGCTTTAGCACTTACCGGTGTGATTCTTACTAAAACTGATGGTGATGCACGTGGTGGTGCAGCGCTTTCTGTGCGTGCGATTACTGGTAAGCCAATCAAGTTCTTGGGTATGGGCGAGAAGCTTGATGCCTTAGAACCATTCCATCCGGATCGTGTTGCTCAACGTATTTTAGGCATGGGTGACGTACTTTCTTTAGTCGAAGAAGTTGAACGTAAAATCGACAAAGAAAAAGCCGAAAAAATGGCGAAAAAATTGCAAAAAGGCGGTAGCTTCAACTTTGAAGATATGCTGATGCAATTTGAGCAAATGAAAAAAATGGGCGGCATGATGGGCTTCTTAGACAAGTTGCCCGGCATGAGCGGTGCAGGAATTCAGCAAGCGATTGAGCAAGCGAACCCTGAAAAACAAGTCAAGAAGATGGAAGCGATTATCCAGTCAATGACTGTTAAAGAGCGCCGTAATCCAGACCTGATGAACCCAAGTCGTAAAAAACGTATTGCGGCAGGTTGTGGTATGGATGTTGCTGAAGTGAACAAACTCATTAAGCAACAAGCGCAAATGGCTAAAATGATGAAGAAATTTGCGAATCCATCTGGTATGAGCAAAATGATGCGTTCATTAGGCAATATGCAAAAGCAATTTGGCGGCGGCGGTGGCGGAATGGGCCCACTCTTTGGTAATAATGACCAAAAGAAGTAAATCCATAAAATAAAAGGCGCATATAGCGCCTTTTATTTTGTTGTGTATTTTAGTCTTTAGGATAATGAGCAATATATTGCTGTAGTCCTTTGAGTAAAAGGTCGGTTTCCACAACAGGCTTATATTTTTGTAAGAACTTGGCAAATAGTGTTGCATCGCCACCAGTTAGCAGCAGCTTTTTAGGAGATTGCTGCATAATATTTTCAATGGTACTAATGAGGCCTAATAAAATACCGTGATGTACTGCATCTACAGTGTTATTGCCCGGATTTAGGTTATCAAAAGCTGAGTCTGGAATTTTAATACCCTTGGTATTTTGAATAAGAGCATCTCGCTGCAAATACAAATTAGGCAGGATGTAACCTCCTAAATGCTGTTTACCTTGGGTTAGGTCAATTGTGAGCGCTGTACCACAACCAATAATACAATAGTTTTCATCTGCTTGAGCTACAGCGAGTACTTGTAACCAGCGGTCAATTCCGAGCTGACTCGGAACTTCATAACCACACTGTAAACCTGCATATTCAGAGTGAACTTTCGCAAAAACTACTGGAATTTCAAGCCATTTTAAAATCTGCTGAATGCGTTGATTATTCTCGGTATCAAGTACCGAAGAAATTCCAATGCGATGTAGACCTTGATGTTTAAAGTGTTGGATTAACCCAAGTAATAAATCGGCAGGAGACTGCAAATGTAGCTCAGCTGCATGTTCAATAATTTGCTGATTTTCAGTAATCCAGTATTTTAAACGAGTGTTTCCGATATCAAGCCATAAACTTTTCATGGAGAAAACACCTATTTACTGAGTTGTGTGTGGTCTTAAACGACCTTGATAAAACTGCTGTGGTTCTGGAGTTTCAATAATTACTGCACCTTCATTAGAGATTCCAACAAAACGACCATGTACCAGTCCCTGACTATGTTCAAACTGAACTAGCTGATTAATCCATGCCGCATGATGGTTAAAACGTCCCGCTAAATTGTAGCAGCCATGATCAAACCAGCGAGCAGCATTTTGAATAGCAACATAAAGCTCTGAAATTAACTCAAGACGACCCATTTGCTCTAGACCTAAATCCTCTAAAGAGGTAATTGGTTGGTCACTATCAGTCACTGGTGGTGTTTTTAAATTAATGCCTACGCCCACAATAGCTTGATGCTGGGAAAGCGGTTCGACCAAAATTCCACCCCATTTTCCATGCGTACTATACAAATCATTTGGCCATTTCACTTGCAAATTCAGCGCTTGTAACTGCGGGATTTGCAAAATATTCAGAGCAACTTCAAGTGCTAAGCGACCATCTAAGGGTGTTCGAGTTTGCACCAATGTGCTTAAATAAATGTTTCCTTCAGGTGAAATCCATTGCCGTTGATGTTGACCTCGCCCTTGAGTTTGTTGAGCACTGCAAACCAAGCCCGTTGTAATGCCTTTTTGGGCAATTTCACGAATATCATCATTGGTCGAAGTTGTGGTTGCTTTTAATAAAACCACTTCTGGAAGCTGGTTTTTTGCGCTTAAAAGTTGTTGTAGTTGGCGAGTCTCTAAATCCATGTTGAATATGAGCAGAGTGGTAAAACATTTATGGAGTTAATCATATATTTACTCATTGGCGCAATTGCTGGTTTTACTGCCGGATTGTTTGGAGTTGGTGGCGGACTAATTATTGTACCAATCCTCTATGTCGTTTTTACCCAATTGCACTACGATCCCGCGGTAATCATGCATATTGCAGTCGGAACATCGCTTGCAACCATTATTGTGACGTCTTTTAGTTCTGTTTCAGCTCATCATAAAAAGGGTGCAGTACTTTGGCCTGTTTTTCGTCATTTAGCGCCTGGACTGGTGTTGGGCTCATTTTTAGGGGCGGGTATTGCCGACCTGATGTCTGGCCAACATTTGCAACTTCTTATTGGTATTTTTGCGGTTGTGATGGCTTATCGGATGTTTAAAGGAGCACATGTAGTTGTTGATCCAACGCGTCAGCTCCCTTCAACCCCTATGCAATTCATGGCGGGTGGAGGCATTGGTATTGCCTCTGCAATTTTTGGAATTGGGGGAGGAAGTTTAACCGTTCCATATTTAAACCGTCATGGCGTGGTCATGCAAAAAGCAGTCGCGACTTCTGCCGCTTGCGGTTTACCAATTGCGGTTGCTGGAGCGATTGGCTTTATGTGGTTTGGTGCAAAAGAACAAATCTCAGTGCCTAACACGATTGGTTATGTGCATATCTATGCTTTTATTGGCATTAGTGTCATGAGTTTTGTCACGGCGAAGTTTGGAGCAAAGGTTGCTCATGCGTTGTCGCCGCAGATGTTAAAAAAATGCTTTGCTTGTTTGTTAGTCGTGGTGGGTAGTTATTTTATTTATAAAGGCATTATGCACTAGAGACTAAAATCTCAAATTTATAAGACTGCGGTGTAAGAGCTTGAATTTTTAGGAATTCGAGCTTTTTTTATTTATAAAATATAAGAGCGTTCCAAGCTTTTATTCATCTGATTTTGGTGTTGTTTTTAAATGAGTTGGCTTAAAATGCAATAAAATTGTCAGACAATGACATAGTTTTTAATCGATGGGATCAGTTAAAAACAAGGATGCGAAAGAAAAGCATGGATTAATGCATATAAAAAGTAGCGGGTGATTTATGAATCTCGAAGACACAGAAAGTCTTTCTGAGCAAATTGTCAAATATATTAGCGAACAGATCATTAGTGGCGAGCTAGTAGAAGGCGAACGTATTCAAGAACTACGTATTGCCAAAGAACTTGACGTTAGCCGAGGATCAGTTCGTGAAGCATTGTTATTATTAGAGCGTACTCATTTAATTGAGATATTTCCACGCCGTGGGGCAATTGTTTCAGAAATGTCTGCACAACAAGTTAAAGCGTTGTTTGATACAAATATGATGTTACTGGGGCATATTGTACAACGCATGAGCGAAACATGGCGTGCGCATGAAGCAGATCAATTACAGTTGTTATTAGAGCAACTTCTTGAGCATGTCAAAGCAGGTGATATCGAAAAATTTTATGATGGGGTGTTCCAATATTTAGCTGAACAGCAAGATATGGTGGGTAATCCTTATCTAATGAAATTTTATAAAGAGTTATTACCTTCATTACGTCGTAGTTATTTTTTGACCTTAAATACCTCTAAGCGGGAACTACAAGAAGCATTTGCATTATTTAAACTCGTGACTGATGCAATTTTAATCCGAAAATCACAACAAGCCGCTTTATTTATGGAAGATTTTTGTCGACACTTACGTAACCTTGTGTTGGAATCGCTGACACGAATGAAACAGATTGAATTGGCTTGGGCAAGACGCTCACGCCGCTAGTTAGGGCATTATGCGTTTAAGCAGTTTAAAACTTTCCGGCTTTAAATCTTTTGCAGATAGTACAACCTTAAATTTTAAGGCTAACCGCACAGCAGTGGTTGGTCCAAATGGTTGTGGCAAATCCAATGTAATCGATGCAATCCGCTGGGTGATGGGTGAGTCAAACGCTCGTCAGCTCCGTGGTGGTAGCATGCAAGATGTTATTTTTACGGGGACTTCCAAGCGTAAACCCGTTGGTGTGGCCAGTGTTGAGCTACGCTTTGATAATACTTATGGAAAGTTGGGCGGATCGTATAATGCTTATAATGAGTTAGCCGTTCGCCGTCAGGTGACCCGTGAAGGTAAATCAGAATATTTCTTGAATGGTACACGTTGTCGCCGCCGTGATATTACCGATATTTTCTTGGGAACAGGCTTAGGACCACGCTCTTATGCGGTCATTGAGCAAGGCATGATTAACCGCTTGGTTGATGCCAAGCCTGAAGAAATGCGTGTGTTCATTGAGGAAGCCGCGGGTGTTTCTCGTTATCAGGCTCGTCGCCGTGAAACTTTGCAGCATCTTGAACATACAGAGCAAAACCTTTCACGCTTAGATGATATTGCACTAGAGTTAAAATCGCAGCTTAAGACGCTTAAACGTCAGTCGGAAGCAGCGGTTCAATATAAAACTTTAGAAAGCCAGATTCGTACGCTTAAAATTGAAATTTTATCTTTTCAGGCAGAGAAAAGTGTACGCCTACAACAAGAATATACCGTTCAAATGAATGAATTGGGTGAAACCTTTAAATTGGTTCGCTCAGAATTAAGCACGATTGAACATGATTTAGAAGCAACCAGTGCTTTGTTTCAGCGACTTATTCAGCAATCTTCACCGCTACAACAAGAATGGCAACAAGCTGAAAAGAAACTATCTGAGCTGAAAATGACTCTTGAACAAAAACAGAGTCTATACCAGCAAAATAGTACCACTCTCGTTCAGTTAGAGCAGCAAAGATTCCAAACTAAAGAACGTTTACAGCTTTCTGAATTGCAACTCGAAACACTGAATAATCAGCTAGAAGAACAAACAGAAGCTTTAGCTGGAGTTGAGCATACAGCGACGGAGGCTGAACAAAACTTTGCTGATTTACAATCTCAGCAAAAACAAGCACAACAACAGTTTGAACAAATAAAAGCTCAAGTTGAAAAACAACAGCAGCAAAAAATGCAGATGTCAGCTCAAATTGAACAGTTGGGTAAAAATGTTCAGCGCATTGAGCAGCAAAAAGAAACTTTGCAGCATCAAGCAAATCAAATTCAATCGCATGTTCATGAAGATGAGCAGGGTGAGCTTGAGCAACTGCAACAACAGTTGTGTAGTGAAATTTCGACGCTTGAAACTGAAATTGAGCAGTATGTGCAGCATATTAAACAAGCTCAACAAGCGCATCAGGCAAATAAAAACCAGCAGCAAATACTGAAAACAGAAATCCAAGTTTTACTATCAGAGCAGAAAAACTTAAGCCAGCTTGTTGCTAAACAAAGTCCAAAGCAAAACCAAGATACGTTACGTTTAATACAGGCTCTAGAGTTAACAGAGCAAGGCAAACCGCATGCGCAGATTGTTGAGAAGTTTTTAGCAAAATGGTTACAAGCTCATATTCTTGAGACAGAACAAGTCTTTCAAGAAGGACTTGCTCGTCAGTTAAAACCTTCAGAGCAAACAAGTAAATTTAACGGGAACTTGGCTTGTTTGAATGAGTGGATTGCATCGCCACAGCTATCAATCTTTTCGAACGTAGCGATTGCACAAGATTTGACTCAAGCTTTAAATGAGCAAAAGCAATTGCAACATGGTCAGTCTATTCTGACTTTAGATGGTTATCATGTCGGGCAAGATTGGGTGATTGCTCTTATGTATGATGACGAAAGCCAAAGTGCACAAGGTATGCTGAGCCACCGTATTCGTCTAGACGAAATTGAACAAGCTCTTGAAAAGCAGCAACCTCAATTACAAACACTAGATCAAATCGTAGTTCAGCAAAAAGATGAGTTAGCGCACTTACAGTCAGGTGTGCAGCACAAACAGCAAGTTGTGAAACAAAAGCAAAAAGACTTACAACAGCTTGATGTGCAAATTGCCAAACAACAAACCGCGGCACAAGCATTTTTACTGCAAAAACAGCAATTAAAAGATCAACTTGGTCAGTTAGACATGCAGCTTGAAGAAGATGCAATGCAAAAAGACGATCTTGAAATTGATTTGCATGCATTAGCAATTAAGCTCGAAACTATTTTACCTGACTATAAAACTTTGCAATTTCGGGTAGAAGAATTAACAGAACAGCTAGACGAGCAGCAACACGCCCTGCAACATCAGCAACAAGAACGTGAAATTTTACGCCGTAATAGTACGCAGACTACTCAACAGATTGAGTTGCTTGAAAAAGATATCTCATTCTTGCAAAGCCAATATCAGCAAATTAATGTTCAAATGGAGCAAGCGAAAAAGTTTGTTGACCCTATTCAATTAGAGCTACCGAATCTTGAGTCAGAGTTTCAGCAACAATTTGCTCAAACTGAAAAGTTGCAAAAGAACTGGAATGAATGGCAGCTTGAACTCAATAGTGTGCAGGAAAAACAGCAGACTTTGACCGATCAGCGTCATCAATATCAACAAAAAGATGAGCAGCTCAGAGAACAACTTGAAGCGAAACGGTTGGCATGGCAAGCAGCCAAGTCAGATCGTGAGCATTATCAAGAGCAGCTTAAAGAGCTAAATGCCGAACTCCAAAAAGGCTTACAAATAGATTTAGCCGAGCACCAGCAAAAACTGGAAAAAGTACAGAAACAGTTTGAAAAAATTGGAGCGGTTAACCTTGCCGCTTCACAAGAGTTTGAAGAAGTTTCTCAGCGTTTTGATGAGCTGAGTCACCAGATTCAAGATTTGGAAAATACGGTAACTCAATTAAAAGATGCGATGAAAAGCATTGACCAAGAAACCCGTAAGCTGTTTATGACAACTTTTGATCAGATCAATCAAGAGTTGCAAAACCTGTTTCCAAAGGTTTTTAATGGTGGTGAGGCGAGTTTAAGTCTTGAAGATGACTGGCAATCTGGTGTTAAACTGATGGCAAGGCCACCGGGTAAGAAAAATAGTTCTCTAGCATTACTTTCTGGTGGAGAAAAGGCTTTAACAGCGTTAGCATTAGTATTTGCGATTTTTAGATTAAATCCGGCACCGTTTTGCGTATTAGATGAAGTGGACGCACCACTTGATGATGCGAATGTTCAGAGATATTGTAATTTGGTAAAAGAGCTTTCTGAACATGTACAATTCATTTACATTACACATAATAAGCTGGCGATGACCATGGCAACTGATTTGTTGGGTGTGACCATGCCTGAACCGGGTACATCAAAATTAGTCACTGTCGATCTAGAACAGGCAAAAGAATACGGGTTAGTTTCGGAGTCATAGAATGGAAATCAATACGATTATTGGCATCGTTGTTGCCATTATAATTATGCTAATTGGCTTAAAAATGATTTTAAAAAAGCCAAACCATGCTGAACCCTCATTAGACAGTGATTTGCATATTAATCCTGATAGTAATCAACCGGTTATACCTAGGCACGTGAGAGACCAGCTTGAGAAAACTGAAGCTGTATCTGTAGCGGTTACTAGTGCAGAGCGAGTAGAACCGACTTTAAGCGAAGCTGCGCCGTCACAAGTACCTGAAACAAAACAGTCAGAAATTGAGACCGTAGAACCCGCTAAAGCAATTCAAGCCGAACAAACTCAATCAGTTGTTGAAAACGCTTCTGTAGAAGAAATTAAATCTCAAGAAACAGTACCAAGCTCTGCCATTCATAAAGATGGTTCAGTTGAGTTGGTTGATACAGTTTCTGTTAAACCGGAAGCTGAAGCTTTAGCAAAAGAAAATCTGGAAGCTGAAAGCGAAAAAACTGAGCCTGAGTTGAGTTTAAATCCGAATATTGAAACTGCCGAAATTGCTGAGTTTGAAGGCGAGAGTAATATTCTGGATGTGCATTTACATGAACAGCAACGTTATGATGATGAAAGTGCATTAGCGATGGCTGAACAGATTATTGCGCTAAATGTTTATCCAAACCCTCGTCGTGCATTGTCTGGCGATAAAGCGCTTAAAGTGCTGTTGAAATATGGTTTACGCTACGGCGAAATGTCGTGCTTCCATCGTTATGAAAATACCGATGAGCCGAGTGTACTCATGTTCTCTGTATTGCGTATGACAGACAATGGACCAGCTGGTTTTGATCTTGAAACTCTATCTACTGAACAAGTTCAAGGGTTAGCATTTTTCCTTGCGCTTCCAAATAGTAAAGCCGTGACTGGTTTTGACATGATGGCGAGTATTGCAGGTTTAATTGCTCGCGAAATTGATGGCAAAGTTTACGATGAGAATAATCTTGAATTTACGCCACAGTTAAAAGAGCACTGGCGTCATCATGTGATTGATTATCGTCCGGCACAGGCGACCGCCTAGTTTTAATTTTTTACGTTCGTTGCGATAATTGCAACATATCTAGTCGCAGCTCAGGGTGGAGAAATTTCCACCCTTTTTTATGGTGAATAACATAATGGCAACAACTTCCGTGATCGAACAGATGCGTCAGCTTATTCAACTGATTGCAAAGCATAACCATGCCTACTATGTCATGGATCAGCCGACAATCTCGGACAGTGAATATGATCATTTATTTCACCAGTTAAAAGCTTTAGAAGAGCAATATCCTGATCTTGTTCAATCAGATTCACCAACTACAAAAGTAGGGGGACAAGCACTCTCTAAATTTCAAAGTGTGACTCATGTAGTTCCGATGCTTTCTTTGGGGAACGTTTTTAATCAAGAAGACTTGTTTGCATTTGCACGTCGTGTTGAAGAGCGTTTACCTAATCAAAAAGTACAATACGAAGTCGAACTAAAACTTGATGGTCTTGCGATTTCTCTCTGGTATGAAAATGGCCTATTAGTACGTGGCGTTACACGGGGTGACGGAGAAACTGGGGAGGACATTACCCAGAACGTTAAAACGATTCGTAATTTGCCTAAAGTGTTACATTCAGATCACTTTGAAATTCCACATTTGCTGGAAGTTCGTGGTGAAGTACTTATGCCAAAGTCCGGTTTTGAAAAACTCAATGCCGAACAGGAAGCCAAAGGCGATAAAACATTTGCAAATCCGCGTAATGCTGCAGCTGGTAGTTTAAGACAACTCGATCCTAATATTGCTGCGGCTCGACCTTTAGCATTTTATGCTTACGGCATCGCGCAATGTGAACCTAATCATGGCTTAACTACCATGCATGACAGCCTGCAATGGCTCACAAAACTTGGATTTGAAATTGCTGAACGTCAATATCTGTGTAATTCAATTCAAGAAGTACAGCAACGTTATGAGCAAATTCAGCAAGAACGTTCAGATTTACAAGTTGAAATTGATGGGATGGTTGTAAAGGTTGATGACTTAAAGCAACAGCAGCAACTTGGTTTTTTAAGTCGTGAACCACGTTGGGCAACTGCTTATAAATTCCCTGCACAAGCTGCATTAACTACAGTTGATCAGATTGATTGGCAAGTAGGGCGTACAGGTACTTTGACTCCAGTAGCGCGTTTAAACCCTGTGTTCGTAGGGGGAGTTACGGTTTCCAATGTAACTTTACACAACATTGGTGAAATCCATCGCCTAGATGTACGTGTTGGTGACACGGTGAGTGTTTATCGTACAGGCGATGTTATTCCTAAAGTAGAAAAAGTCTGGCCAGAGTTCCGTCCTGTTGATGCCGAAATTGTACATTTACCTGAAAACTGTCCTGTTTGTGCTTCACCAGTTGTAATGCCTGAAGGGGAAGCTTTAGCACGTTGTTCTGGCGGATTGTATTGTGCTGCACAGCGTATTGAAGCGATTCGTCACTTCGTATCACGTAAAGCTCTAGATATTGAAGGTCTAGGCGATCGTTGGGTAGAGTCTTTATTACACCTCGATTTGCTCAAAGATGTTGCCGATATTTACCATTTGCATGAGCACCGAGAAACTTTGCTCGGGATTGAAAAAATGGGTGAGAAATCGGTACAAAATCTGATTGATGCCATTGAAGCCAGTAAGAAGACAACGCTTGCGCGTTTTATTTATGCTTTAGGAATACGTGGGGTAGGCGAAACCACAGCTAGAATGTTAGCCAATACTTTTCAAACTTTAGAAGCGCTTAAAGCTGCTGATGTTGAAGCTTTAAAGAAAACGCCAGATGTTGGTGATATTACTGCCGAGTGGATTGCTGACTTTTTCTTGGCACCGCACAACATTGAAGTGCTTGATCGCTTAATTGCCGCAGGAATTCATTGGGATGCACCGACTGCACCAACACGCCAGCCATTAAATGGTGAAAGCTGGGTGTTAACGGGCACATTAGAGCAAATGACCCGTGATCAGGCAACTCAAATGCTACAAGCATTAGGTGCGCGTGTAAGCGGTAGTGTATCGAGTAAAACCAAATGTGTTGTTGCGGGTGAGAAGGCTGGTTCGAAATTAGAAAAAGCAGCAAAACTAGGTATTGCTGTTATGAATGAGACTGATTTCTTATCACTTATGGCGAGCTACGGGCAGACTTTAAGCGAATAGATCTACCGAAATAAGAACCATTGATTTTAGTTACAAATTTATAAATTGATGGTTTGAGCCATATTTTAACGCTTGTCTGAACTTATAAATTGGACAAGCGTTTCTTTTTGCAGAGGAAATTTAAATAACTTAAACTGCAAATGCGTATGTTTCTCATTTTAATTTGATAAAAATCATAAACTTAACCATTTTTTGTTTTGCAATCACTTTTAAGATTGCCCATAATAGTTCTCATACGATAGGAGATTTATTATGCGTGGCAATCCAGAAGTCATAGACTATTTAAATATGCTCATTGGCGGAGAATTGGCTGCCCGTGATCAATATCTAATCCATTCTCGTATGTATGAAGATTGGGGTTTAAATAAAATTTATGAACGTATTGATCATGAGATGCAAGAAGAAGCTTCTCATGCTGATGCGATCATTCGCCGTGTATTGTTTTTAGGTGCTAAACCAAACATGCACCGTGAAGATATCAATGTTGGTACAGACGTTGTATCTTGTTTAAAAGCTGATTTGGCGCTTGAATATCATGTTCGTGAAAAGTTAGCGACAGGTATCAAACTTTGCGAAGAGAAGGGCGATTACATTAGCCGTGATATGTTGCGTCAACAATTATCAGATACTGAAGAAGACCATACATACTGGTTAGAAAAGCAATTACGTTTAATTGAGTTGATTGGCTTGCAAAACTATATTCAATCTCAAATTTAATAAAAAACCCAGCTAAGGCTGGGTTTTTTATTGGCTCATTTTAATAAAATGAAGTCTTAACTTAGATGTTGATTTTGTCAAATTGAAGATATTCAAAGCCTTACTATATAAGGCTTTGGCAGTTACAAAAAAGTCAGAAAAATTGTATCACACCCCCTGTTTTTTTTATGAAATTGTTTATAATTTCGCCAACAAAACCCTTGCCTAGAAATTTAATGAGGCAAGGGTTTTTCTATGGAAAATCGGTTGGTATGGATCGCCAATGATTTTATGGTGAGTTCGCGAAATATGTTATTTACCAAACCTGCTGTTTTAGATACAGCTACTCTCCTAAGCACACAGCGTCTTGCAACACGACTAAGCTTTTTTAGCTTAGGTTTTGCGACTGCAGCTTGGGCACCTCTTATTCCTTTTGCACAGCAGCGTTTAAACCTAAATCATGCCGATTTTGGTTTACTTTTGCTGTGTATGGGTATTGGTTCAATGATTGCTATGCCTGCGACTGGTGCTTTAGTAAAGCGCTGGGGATGTCGTCCGTTAATTGCTTTGGCATTGATGCTGTTAATGGTTTTATTGCCTAGCCTTACGATGTGGAGCAGCATTGTGACGATGGCTGTAGCATTGTTTATTTTTGGATCGGCAGCAGGATGTCTTGGAGTAGCTATCAATTTACAAGCAGTAGTTGTTGAAAAACATAGTGTGAGAGCTCTTATGTCTAGCTTCCATGGAATGTGCAGTCTTGGTGGCTTAACAGGCGCTATGCTTGTGACAGCATTATTGGCAGTAGGTCTTTCACCCTTAATGAGTACTTTATCAGTCGTTATGATTTTGCTTGTTATTGGTGGTGTTGCGATTCCATCTTGTTTAACGTCTTTTGAACAGGACGAAAAGCCACATGAAGATACCACTCAAGCGCCCAAAAAACTTTATCGTCCTGATGGCATTATTCTGCTTATTGGCATGATGTGTTTTATCGCCTTTTTATCAGAAGGTGCAGCAATGGACTGGGGTGGTATTTATTTAACAAGTAAATATCAGCTTAATCCTGCTTTTGCTGGTTTAGCTTACACTTTCTTTGCGCTTAGCATGACGACTGGTCGTTTTGCAGGTCATATCTTGCTTAAGCAATGGGGTGAAAAAAATATTGTGACTTATAGTGCGATTGGTGCTGCTATTGGTATGGCTGTTATTGTAACCGCACCAGTGTGGCAAGTGGTTGTATTGGGTTATGCACTGTTAGGATTAGGTTGTTCTAATATTGTACCCGTGATGTTTTCGCGTGTTGGTCGACAAAACAATATGCCTAAAGCAGCAGCACTTTCTTTAGTATCAACAATTGCCTATACAGGTTCATTAAGTGGACCAGCTTTAATCGGTTTAATTGGAGAATGGACTGGTTTAAGTACGGTTTTAACAGGAGTAGCTGTATTACTATTTATTATTGCTTTACTTAACCGTTTTACATTAGTAAAGACAAATTAATTTATAAACAATAATCATCAAATAGCGAACCTCGAGAAATTAAATTTCTCGAGGTTCTTTTATTTAGATTTATAGAACCTGATAAATAGATTGATAATTATCTTGTAATAAGCGCTGAGGCTTCATTAGTAAAGTTGGTGTCTTTTCTAAATCATCCAAGAAATTGTTTCGCCAATTGGTAAGATCAGATGATGTTAATCCCTCTATCAATTGTTGATAACGATTAATACGCTCAGTTTTAGACATTTCTAAAGCCATTTTTAAAGCATCCATCATTGCCGCTCTATCTTGCGGATCAACAATCAAGGCTTGAGACATCTGTTCAGCAGCACCAGCATATTTAGATAAAATGAGCACACCTGGATTTTCTGGGTCTTGTGCCGCAATATACTCTTTAGCCACTAGATTCATACCATCACGTAGTGAACTAATCCAGCAAATATCTGCATGGCGATAAATATGCATGAGATTATGGTGTTGTACTGTGTCATAGCAGCAATCTACAGGTCTCCAGTCTTCATGTGCAAACTCTTCGTTAATTAACTCTAGCTTGGTTTTAAAACGTTGGTATAAGCGTTGATAAGCTGGAATATCGGTACGAGAAGGAATTGCCACTTGAAGATGTCGAACTAGGCCATGATATTCGGGGCTGGTTTCCAAAAAGGTTGCAAATGCATTAAATCTTTCAAGTAAACCTTTTGAATAATCAATGCGATCAACTCCAATAATTGTCTTTTGACGTGGTATTTCTTCAAAATTAAACACCGAAGAGGTTGCCAAATCTTGTTGGGCTTGCTTTTGTATAAGTTCAGGCTGAACACCAATTGGGTACGATTTAATTAATATTTGACGTTTTTTGTAGCTAATACTGTTGCTTTGAATTTTTTGAGCTTCGAGTAAATTCAGACAAGTCTGCATGCAGGCATTTTGGTCAATCTGAGTTTGTAAGCCAATAACATCATATTGACTCAAGTCTTGAATTAACTCACGGGCTACCGGAATTTTGTGCCAAATATTTAGACTGGCAAAAGGAATATGTAAGAAGAAACCAATTTTGTTTTGCATGCCTAATTCACGGCAATAGCGAGCCACACTAAAAAAGTGGTAATCGTGTACCCAAATAAGATCTTCAGGCTGAGCAAGCTCTTTTAGCTTTTGAGCAAATAAGCGATTAACCTTTTGATACGTCTTATATTCTTCTGCATCATATTCAATTAGATCATCTCTATGATGCATTGCTGGCCACAAAACTTTGTTAGCAAAACCACAATAATATTGGGCATATTGCTGATGAGTGAGGGGACAGGTAATGTAGTCAATTCCTTGAGAATAAGCCTGCTCAAATTCTGGCGCTTCACTATCGGTAATTTGCTGCCCATTCCAGCCTAACCAGATGCCGTTACTATCATTTAGTGCATCTTGTACAGCTACAGCAAGACCACCTGCCGAAGCTTTACCCGATGGCATACTTATTCTGTTCGATAATACGATTAATTTAGACATAATTTTTCTCCATTCTGATTTTGGCTATTTTTGACATATAAGCTTTTTATTTTGTTTTGAAATAAAAGAAGAAAATCCGCGACATTATCAATATCTTTTAATCTATATTTAGCTTGTGTTTCGCCTGGACCTACTTTAATACTAAGGCCAGATTGCTGATTAATATAAGTAAAACCAGATTCATCTGTTAAATCATCCCCTATAAAAATAGGTAATACACAGGGTAAATTAAGGTGATTTAATATAGTCTCAATTGCTCTACCTTTATCAGCTTGGTTTGGAATTAATTCAACAACAAATTTTCCTCTATTTATTTTTAAGTGGGAATAGTTGAGATTAATTTGCTGCATAATATTAATAGCATTATTTTCTAAGTTAGGGTTTTTACGATAATGTAAGGCAATAGAATATCCTTTATCCTCAATTAATAATTCAGGGTATTTCTCACAAGATTTCATAATATCTTTTTTTAATTTTTTGAAATTAATACTGCTTAAATCAGGCCGAATATAATTTCCTGAATCAAAATAAATATCTAAACCATGTAAACCAGCAATTGGAACTTCAATAGGATGTAGTAGTTTGCTTGCTGTATCTACATCACGACCTGTTACAGCAATAATAGGTATATTTAATTTAGTAATTTTTTTTATAACTTCTAATGTAGTCTGTGGAATAAAACTACGCTCAGGATTAATTTGAAATGGGGCTAGTGTGCCATCAATATCCAAAAATAAGCAGTAATCTTTATCGAAAGATAAGTTATTTATAATATCGTTGGGTGTAACAAAAGATGTATTTTTTTCTCTCCCATCAGATATTGTGTTTTGACTGTTCATATTAGCCTTCCTAATACTTTTTGATCAATAATTAATCTTCTAGCATTAAAATGAATTGATGAGTCATTTCTTTTAATAAAAAAACATAAGTATTAACATTAATTACATTGCATAATGGATTTATAGGCGAAGTGTGGAGTATGTTGTTTTTTGATTGGCTTCAATGTTTAGATAATTAAATTTTTGTATGTCTACTATGAATAATGCAGGTCTTGTTTATCAATATATTTCAGAATATTAAATACTCATAAATAGTTGATTTTACTTTTTGAAATCTAATTTTTATGTTGATTTTAAAAGATATTTTAAATCGATATTATTATATAATCCTTATAAAATCGGCTTTGAGCAGGCATATGAAGTTACAAAATAAAATTTTATTAATTACAGGTTGGGGAGTAGGAGTGGAGCCTTTGCAGTCTCTTAAATTGCAACTTGAAAAAGCTGGCTATCAAACACAACTTATTAATATTTTTAATATTTTAGATGGTAACTATTGTATCCAGCTTGATTTAGTTGCCGAGGTTGATGTGGTGATAGGCTGGTCTTTAGGTGGGCAGTTAGCAACTCAATTGGTTAATACTTTTTATGAGCAAACAGGTCAAACTAAAACGTTAATTACACTCGCTTCAAATCCTTGTTTTGTTGTACACCCTCATTGGCAAACTGCTATGCCTGCTGATGTGTTTAGTCAATTTAAAGCTTCTTTTTTTCAAAACCCGCAAGCCACTTTAAAGCGTTTTTATTATTTAATTACACTCGGTTCATCTCAGGCCAAACAAGATTGGGTAAGCATACAAAATATAGCAAATCCGCCTTCAATTGAATTGCTATCAGTGGGTTTGCAAATGCTTGAACAACTAAATTTGGTAGATAACTTAAAAAACTATCTAGGTCCGCAGCTTCATGTGTTTGCCGAGCAAGATAATGTCATTCCTTGCAAAATTATTGAAAATTTCAAAGATATCACGACAGAAAACATGAATTATAAAGTGTTAGAAGGCGCTACTCATGCTTTTCCATATCTAGAAGTGGACCGAACAATTGAAGAAATCTGCCAATTTTTAACAATTCATCAGCAAAGTTAATAAGCTTTGGTTGATCTCGCAATTTTCTTTCATTCTTAACAGGTTTAACATGTGCTAAATGAAAGATTTAATTGTTGTTAAAGGGTATAGAGGATGACCGATAATTTTGATTTGGAACATATTTGGCATCCATATACCTCAATGACCCAACCTTTACCAACATTTAAAGTTAAACGTGCCTATGCGGCAACGATTGAGTTAGATGATGGTACAACTTTAATTGATGGGATGTCGTCATGGTGGTGTGCAATTCACGGCTATAACCACCCTAAACTCAATCAGGCAGTCACGGATCAATTACAGAACATGTCGCATATCATGTTTGGGGGGTTAACTCATGATCCTGCAATTGAACTTGGAAAAATTCTTTTAAAAATTACTCCACCGAATCTCGATAAAATTTTCTATGCAGATTCAGGTTCGGTAGCCGTTGAAGTTGCTTTGAAAATGGCTGTGCAATTCTGGACAGCACAAGGCCAACCACAAAAAACAAATTTTATTACTACACGTTCTGGTTATCACGGTGATACATGGAATGCGATGTCTGTTTGTGATCCGGTTACAGGCATGCATCAAATTTTTGGTACAAGTTTACCGAACCGTCTTTTTGTAGCAGCTCCGCAAACCAAATTTCATGAAGAGTGGAATCAAGAAGATATTGCTGAGCTAGAGCAAGCTATTCAGCAAAATCATGAAAACCTTGCTGCACTGATTATTGAGCCGATTGTTCAAGGTGCAGGGGGGATGCGTTTTTATCATCCTGAATATTTACGTCAGGCGAAAGCACTTTGTGAACAATATAATCTGTTATTAATTTTTGATGAAATTGCGACTGGTTTTGGTCGCACGGGTAAGCTTTTTGCTTGGGAACATGCACAAGTTGAGCCAGACATTATGTGCATAGGTAAAGGGCTAACAGGCGGCTATATGACGTTATCTGCTACCTTAACGACAAAGCATGTTGCAGAAACCATTAGTCGCGGTGAGGCTGGAGTATTTATGCACGGCCCAACTTTTATGGCCAATCCACTTGCTTGCGCGGTCGCTTTAAAAAGTACCCAATTATTAATTGAGCAAGATTGGCAAGCTAATATTGAGCGAATTGAACAACAGCTTAGCCAATATTTAAAGCCTTTAAGTCAGCTTGATTATGTTGCCGATGTGCGAGTGCTGGGTGCAATTGGTGTAGTAGAACTCACCTTTAATGTTGATATGAAAACTTTACAGCAACAATTTGTAGACCGCGGAATCTGGATCCGTCCTTTTGGAAAATTGGTTTATGTGATGCCACCGTATGTCATCACGCATCAAGAGTTAAGCGATTTGCTCGAACAGTTGGCTGAAGTTGTTCAAACGATGCAGGGAGCGAATTAAGATGTCATTGCTTGATCATTTTTCTGCCGAATTGGATGAGTTAAAGCAACAAGGTAACTTTAGACAATTTACCCAAAATGTGCAGCACGGACGTTTTATTACGATTCAAAATAAAACGATGCTCAACTTAGCTTCAAATGATTATCTTGGGTTGGCTGCTGATATCAATCTTCGTCAAGAGTTTTTAGATAGCTTTCCAATCGAGCGTAGCTATTTTAGTTCATCATCTTCACGTCTATTAACGGGCAATTTTGATGAATATGAACAATTAGAAAATAGCCTAAGCCAAGCATTTGGTGGTCGAGCGGCACTATTATTTAATAGTGGCTACCATATGAATATTGGTATTTTGCCAGCTGTTGCCGATAGTAAAACTTTAATATTGGCGGATAAGTTAGTTCATGCCAGTATGATTGACGGTATACGTTTATCTGGCGCTCAGTATGTGCGTTATCGACATAATGATTTACAGCATTTGGAACAACTCCTCCAAAAATATCATAATGATGACAAGATTGAGCGAATCATTGTGGTCACAGAAAGTATTTTTAGTATGGACGGCGATGAGAAGGATTTAGCCGCTTTAGTTCAGCTAAAAAAACGTTTTGCTAAAACTATGTTATATGTCGATGAAGCGCATTCAATTGGTGTTCGTGGTCAGCAAGGCCTAGGATGTGCTGAACAATATAATGTCATTCAAGAAATTGATTTTCTGGTCGGTACATTAGGCAAAGCATTAGCGGCGGTCGGGGGTTACATTATTTGTGATCCAATAATTAAAGATTATCTCATTAATAAAATGCGCCCACTTATTTTTAGTACTGCACAGCCTCCAATTGTTATGGCATGGGCAAACTTTATTTTTCAAAAAGTATTAGTCGCTCAATCTCAGCGTGAACACTTAAAAAATATTAGCCAATATCTTCAACAAGCTGTTGTGCAAAAGGGCTACGATAGCCCATCCACCAGTCATATTATTCCAGTCATTGTTGGGGAGAGTCAGGCTGCGATCGATAAAGCGAAATACGTTCAGGAAAGTGGTTTTTATGCCATGCCTGTGCGTCCGCCAACAGTACCTAAAAACAGTTCGCGTTTGCGTATTTCTTTAACGTCAATGGTGCAGCAACATGAACTTGAAGAATTGGTGAGTTTTCTGTGAGTTTGAATAAAAACTTGGTTGCCCAGCGTTTTGCCAAAGCAGGGCAAAGCTATTCAGAGCATGCAATTGTTCAAAAACAGATTTGCCAAAATTTAACAGGTTTAGTTCAACAGTTTTGTCCGACTACGATGTCGCGTGTCTTTGAAATTGGTTGTGGTTCTGGCAATTTAACTCGTCTTCTTGCTACATCTTTTCAGTTTGAAGAGTTAATTTTGAATGATCTATATGCAGATGTGCAGCAGCACTTTAGTCATCAAGAAAATTTAAAATGGTTGATTGGGGATGTTGAAACTTTAGATTTTCCCCAGCAGCTCGATATGATTGTTTCAGGTTCAGCTTTACAGTGGATGCAAGATTTACCGCACTTGCTCGAACGTTGTAATGAGGCTTTAACTGAGCGAGGTTGGTTATGCTTTTCAACATTTGGCTATAAAAACTTATTAGAGATTAAAGAATTAACAGGACAGGGTTTAAGTTACTGGTCAGTTGAAAATTGGAATAGTGCCTTAATTAAGGCTGGTTTTGAGATTTTGTATTTGTCAGAATCAGAAACTCAACTCTATTTCGATTCACCTAAAGACGTGTTAAAGCATTTAAAAGCAACGGGTGTAACAGCAACGGCGCAGCATCGTTGGACTAAGCAAACTTTACAACAGTTTTATCAAGATTATGAGCTGTTTAAGCATGCTGAAGGATATTCCCTAACGTATCATCCGATTTATTGTATTGCCCGGAGAATGAAGTAAATGAGTGCCCAGATCTATTTTGTGAGTGGGATTGATACCGAAATTGGTAAAACCTACGCGACAGGTTTCTTAGCAAAATTATGGACTGAGCAGGGTAAAAAAGTGATTACCCAAAAACTCATTCAAACAGGTAACGCTGATATTTCTGAGGATATTGAAAAACATCGTGAAATTATGGGGCAGGGCTGGTTTCAAGAAGATCATGACAAGCTAACCATGCCTGAAATCTTCAGTTATCCTGCTTCACCTCATCTTGCAACACGTCTTGATAACCGAGAAATTGATTTTCAAAAAATTGAAGATGCGACCCAAACATTGGCAGAGCGTTTTGAAATCGTATTGTTGGAAGGTGCCGGAGGCTTAATGGTGCCATTAACCACTAGTTTGCTTACCATTGATTATGTCGCTCAGCACCAGTTTCCCGTTATTTTAGTAACATCAGGTCGTTTAGGAAGTATTAACCATACTTTGCTTAGTCTTGAAGCACTTAAGTCTCGTGGGCTGAAGTTGCATGCCTTGGTTTATAACCTAAAAGATGAATCAAAAGATCCATTAATTTCTCAAGATACTTCAAATTATTTGAAAGATTATTTAGCTATTCATTTTCCTGAAGCTAAATGGATCGAATTGGCAAAAATGAATTAAGTTAAACAAACTATAAAAAACCGCTCAAATTTGAGCGGTTTTTTTACATCTTATGAATGTTTAGAATTTCTTTGAACCACGGTTAAAACCAGTCGCTTTACGTTGGTTGCCCGTGTTAGTTGGCGCTTCTTTTTCATCATCACGACGTTGTTGACGTAAGTAACCGCCACGACGTGCTGCCATTGGTTTTTCAGTCATACGATCAGTACGGCGTTTTGCCATACCAAATAAACCTGTACCTTGACGTGGTTTTAACTCAACTGATTTTGCTAAGTTGTCGATGTCAGTTTTGTCGAGTTCCATCCAACGACCAGTACGTAATTCGCGCGGTAAAATAACTGTGCCGTAGCGTGTACGTAATAAACGGCTTACTTTAAGATCTTGCGATTCAAAAATACGACGTACTTCGCGGTTACGACCTTCTTTTACTACAACTTGGTACCAGCGGTTAATACCTTCACCACCAATTTCAGAGAATGATTCGAATTTGGCAGGGCCATCTTCGAGCTCTACTCCGTTGACCATGTTTTGGCGTAGTTTTGGCGTTACTTCACCCATTACTCGAACAGCGTATTCACGTTCGATTTCATTAGATGGGTGCATTAAGCGGTTAGCAAGTTCACCATCATTTGTGAATAGTAATAAACCAGTACTGTTAATATCCAGACGACCTACCATTACCCAGCGGTCATTGGCAATTTGTGGTAAATGATCAAATACGGTTGGGCGTTTTTCAGGATCATTACGTGAACAGATTTCACCCTCAGGCTTATAATAAATCAGTACACGACGACGAATTTCGTCTTCAATCTGAAACTGAACTTTACGGCCATCAATGCGTAATTCATCGCCTGGTTCAATGCGCTCACCCACTTGGGCAACACGACCGTTTACACTCACGCGTCCTGCGGCAATAACCTCTTCCATATATCGGCGGGAACCTAATCCGATTCGCGCTAATACTTTTTGCAATTTTTCACTCATGACAGCACAACCTTAGACATAATGATCAACAGTCCACCTCTTTATGATTTCGGTGCATTTGCATCGAGAGCCATAAAGGCTTCCTTGGCGTTCTGTAGGGGAGGCAATTGGCCTAGAGAGGCTAGACCAAAAGCATTCAGAAACTGAGGCGTTGTAATTAGCAACGCAGGTCTTCCGGGTAAATCTCTAAAACCGGCTTCTTTAATCCAGTTCCAGTCAAATAGTGTTCTAAGAATCTGACTATTATTAGATACACCACGAATTTGTTCAATATCAGCTCGGGTAACCGGTTGATGATAAGCAATGACAGCCAGGGTTTCTAGTAATGAAGGCGACAGTTTTGTTGGTCGCTCTGGCCAAATTTGCGCAATAATACTACGATATTTAGATCTTACCTGAAAGCGAAACCCTTGTGCTGTTTCAATCAGCTCAATAGACCGACCATGTTGCAATAGCGCGAGCTGTTGCAAAAGTTGACGAAGCTGTTGTTTATTATATTGATTGTTAAATGCTTCTTTTAAGCGGGCAATTGAAACAGGCGCTTCACTGGCAAAGATAATTGCTTCAAGCTGTAATAAGACTTCATGATGTATGTCAGCTAATGACAAATCACTATTATTTTGTTCAAAACTACTCATATTGAAGATCCTTGAATTGCTAACGGGGCTTCAATACCAGTGGCAATAATTTTAATTTTCTGTTGGCGAGTCAATTCTAAAACTGCCATAAATGTAACAACCATTCCCATACGGCCTTGCTGGGGATTGAGTAATTCTTTAAAACTTAACACGTCACCAGACTCTAATTTCTCTTCAATATATGCAATACGTTCTTCGAGTAAAACAGGTTCTTGAGCGACAACATGGGTAATAGGTTCGGGGCGATTAAATACACAGAACAACGCATCATGTAGCGCAGAAATATCGTAACCTTCATAAACAGGTGAGATGTGTCCCAAGCTTACATTGGCACTAAATGTATCGCGCTCGAGAATTGGCATTTGGCCTAAACGCTCAGCTGCTTGCTTAATGCGTAGATAGGTTTCAAGACGATCAATAAGCTCCTGCTTAGGATCTTTTTCAATGCTTATAATTGTAGGTTTTGGTAGAAGTAGGCGAGACTTCAAGTCAGCTAATAAAGCAGCCATCACCATATAATCTGCTGTCAACTCGATATTTAAAGATTTCATGCTATCCATATAGGCCAAATATTGAGTCGCTATAGGAGCAATATCGAGTTGAATTAAATCGAAACCGTTTTTCTGAATCAGATAAATTAAAAAATCTAATGGACCTTCAAACCGCTCGAGCAAAATCTCAAATGCAGCTGGAGGTATATAGAGATCTTCTGGAATTTTGTCATGCCACTCATCTAAAACACGGATGTGTGGAGCGTCTTCCATGGATTGATGAAGTGATTGATTCATTACGATTATAAGCCACGCGAATTTTCAAAAGCATGAGACTTGTTATTCAAGTCCTAGACAGCTGTAAGTAGAAGAACAGCAGATAGTGAAAATCATTCTAAATGAATTGTGTCTTTTAATAAATTACTTAACGACTAAAGTGTAAAAAAAATCCAAAATAAATAAAGAGTATTTTTTTGAGTGATAATACTTTTTTTTAAACTATTGGTAAAAAAGTAAGTGCTTATTCAAAAGCACTTACATCGCCAACACCACGGCGGATAATTTCAGGATGTTCGCCCGATAAATCAACAATACTTGTACTTGTTAAGGTACCAAAACCTCCGTCAATAAATACATCAATTCGTTTATCTAACTGATTTTCAATATCGTAAGGATCATCTAGGGGGTCTTCTTGGCCTGGTAAAATTAATGTACTGGTGAGTAGGGGCTCGCCAAGTTCTTGTAATAAAGCCTGACAAATCGGGTTACTCGGAATACGTAAGCCAATTGTTTTCTTCTTAGGGTGCATCAATCTACGAGGAACTTCACTTGTTGCAGGTAAAATGAACGTAGTAATAGCCGGTGTATTCGCTTTCAATAAACGATATGTCGCATTATCAACTTTTGCATAAGTTGCAATATCAGATAAGTCACAGCACATAATGGCATATTGATGTTTAGGCCCTAAGCCACGAATCTGTGCAATGCGTTCCATGGCATTTTTATTACCGATTTGACAGCCAATCGCATAGGCAGCATCGGTAGGGTAGACCACAACATCTCCTGCTCGGATACGTTCAACCGCTTGGGCAATGAGGCGTTGCTGTGGATTTTCAGGATGTACATGTAAATGCATCATATTTTAGAGACTCCATCACGCCAGTGTTAAAAATAATTATTAGGCTTTTTAAATGGCCTAGGCAAGCAATTAACGTAGCTTTTTTGTCAATTAATCAAGGAGTTCACGTTTAAATTCATTTAATTGTAAAGGTGTACCCGAACGTGTACATTGGCAAATAAAACCAATAAATGCTGCTGCATCACGTGGCAACTTAGTTTCACCCGAAAAGTAACGTTGCACTTGAGCATAAACGTTATCTTTAAATAGTTTGCCATCTCCGCCATCACCTGTAAGGTTATCGAGTGAAACTCTAAATTTTCGGCCAAAAGATTGCGCAAATAACCATTCAATTGCTTGAGGCTTAATTTCTACTTGTTCAAATAAACTTTGCTGCTCTTGGGTGCGACCATCAGGTGCATACCAATAACCTAAATCTGGTAATAGACGTCTTTTTTCACCAGCAATAGTCCAGTGACTAATTTCATGCAAAGCACTATTAAAGAAACCGTGAGCAAATTGGATCTTGGCTGGTTCTTTATTTGTCGCTGGGAAATATTCAGGTTCAAAATCACCACGAACTAATGTCACATTATGGTGGGAAAACCAGTGATTAAAGTGTAAAATAAGCCAATCAACTTGCTCAGACTCCGATTTTGAGCTTGACCATGGTGAGAGTTGCACTAGGTCAGGTACAAGAGTGTTCTGATGAGTTGAATGGGTGCAAACGAGTAATGAAGTGTTAACTTCAGGTTGCGGCTGCAACAGGTGCATTGCTTAATTTACCCCGAGTTCTGTCTAAAGAAGTGCAAAATTGTATCTTAATCTTTGACAGAGTACCGATGAATTTGTAGAATTGCCGCCTTAATTATGTCAGCAAATACCTTTCCGGCACAGATTGAGCCGTTTAAATGGGCTGAACAAGGCTTTACATGGTCAGGTCAACTGCCCTTGTCTCGCTTTGCTCGTATCGCTCGTGAAGCTGTTGGATCAATTGATAACCAATTGATCAACATAGACTGTAAGCTATCAATGGATGCATATCATCGCATTGTGTGGATGGACGGTCACATGGACACGAAAGTTCCAATGGAGTGCCAACGTTGTTTGGAACCTGTTGAAATGCCTCTTGTCTTGGACTTCCATATTGCATTAGTGGATGATGAGTCACTGATAGAGCGCTTGGATGAGGATGCTGATTTCATCGTTTTAGGTGAAAGTGAGTCTTCGACGAAAGGCGATTATGATACGCCTGCCTCGATTAACTTACTCGCATTACTAGAAGATGAACTGTTATTGTTGATGCCTTTATCTCCCAAGCATGATGCTTGTGAACATAAACATCAACCTACCATTCAGAATGTTGTCGAAGAAAAGCGGGATAATCCGTTTGATGTTTTGGCAGGTTTGAAGGGTAAACTTAACTCATAATTTGTGTTATAATTGTGAGATAAGACAACTGAATTTGTTCTGATCCATTTTTTCGATCTTTGTAAGGAGCCATCATGGCCGTTCAGCAAAACCGTAAAAGTCGCTCTCGCCGTGACATGCGCCGTTCACATGACGCTTTAACCGAGAATGCATTAACAGTAGACCAAGCAACTGGTGAAACTCATCGTCGTCACCACGTGACTAAAGACGGTTTCTACCGTGGTCGTCAATTATTCGCTAAAGCAGCTGATGCTGAATAATTGCATGATATGCATTAAGCGTGATGCTTAAGTATAGAAAAAATGGGAGCGAAAGCTCCCTTTTTTTGTTGTTTTTCGCAATTATAAATATATAAATAACATGTTAAATTTCCGCTCCAGAAATGAGTGAAAACCCAAAAAAGGATTTCTTATGTCTGCTAAACGTCTTGAACAAGTAGCTTTAGCCACAAAAACTGCATTTGTGTTTCCTGGTCAAGGTTCACAAAAAGTCGGTATGCTTGCTGAACTAGCAGAACAGTTTAGTGGGGTCGGGCAAACTTTTGCAGAAGCTTCAGATGCTCTTGGATTTGATCTTTGGCATATTGCGCAAAGTGGCGAAGGTCTCGACCAAACAGAAAATACCCAACCTGTGTTATTAACTGCCAGTATCGCTTTATGGCGTGTATGGCTTGATTTAGGTGGTCTGGCACCTAAATACCTTGCAGGACATTCACTAGGTGAATACAGTGCATTGGTAGCTGCAGGCTCTATGAGCTTGGCGGATGCAGTTAAATTAGTTAACTTGCGTGGCAAGCTCATGCAAAGTGCTGTACCTCAGGGTCAAGGGGCTATGGCTGCAATCCTTGGCTTGGCTGATGAGAAAGTGGTTGAACTTTGTCAAACCGTGAGTGCATCAGGTGAAGGTTCTGTAGAAGCTGCAAACTATAATTCACAAGGTCAAGTTGTGATTGCAGGAAGTACAGCTTCTGTACAAGAAGTTATGGCTTTGGCAAAAGAGCAGTCAGCTAAAGCAATTGCTTTACCAGTGTCAGTTCCTTCTCATTGTTCGTTGATGAAACCTGCCGCTGAGAAATTTGCAGAAGCTTTGGAACAAACTGCCATTGAGCTACCTACCATTCCTGTAATACAAAATGTCAACGCGGGAATAGCTACCGATGTTGCTCAATTGCGTCAGGCATTAACTGCACAATTGTACCAATCAGTACAATGGACACGTACCATGCAGTCTCTACAAGACCAAGGTATTCAATACATTGTTGAGTGTGGTCCAGGTACAGTATTGAGTAACCTCGCAAAGCGTTTACCAAATATTGAAAAAGCTTTTTCTATTGATAGTAAGAGCAAAATGGAAGATGCCCTAAATGCTGTTTTAGTGGCAGAAGGAAAAATTGCATGACACAAGAACGCAAAGTTGCATTAGTAACGGGCGCGAGTCGGGGTATTGGCGCTGCCATTGCCCAGCAACTTATTCAAGACGGTTATTTTGTTGTAGGTACTGCGACTTCTGAATCTGGTGCACAAAAGTTAAGTGATAGCTTTGGTGAACAAGGTGCAGGTTTGGCGCTCGACGTGCGTAATCTCGATGAGATTGAAGCAGTTGTTTCTCATATTGAACAGAACTATGGTCCTGTACTTGTTCTAGTTAACAATGCAGGTATTACGAAAGACAATTTGTTGCTTCGTATGTCTGAAGATGATTGGGATGACATTCTCAACATTCACCTTAAAGCAGTTTATCGTTTATCTAAACGTGTGCTTAAGGGTATGACGAAGGCACGTTTTGGTCGAATTATTAATATCAGTTCTGTTGTAGCTCATTTTGCAAACCCAGGCCAAGCGAACTATTCTGCTGCTAAAGCAGGTATTGAAGCATTCAGCCGTAGCCTTGCAAAAGAGATGGGTAGCCGCCAAATTACTGTAAACAGTGTGGCGCCAGGTTTTATTGCAACAGAAATGACAGATGCACTTAGTGAAGACATTCGCAAAAAAATGAGTGATCAAGTGGCTTTAAATCGCTTAGGTGAGCCACAAGATATCGCAAATGCGGTGAGTTTCCTTGCAAGTGATAAAGCAGGTTACATTACTGGTACGGTATTACATGTAAATGGTGGTTTATACATGGCCTAACGCCGATGTATAAACTTTTAAAAATTTTTATATTCAATTAAACTAGTGGCAAATTAAACGCCACAAGCAATGAGGAGAATTCCTGTGAGCGATATCGAACAACGCGTTAAACAAGCGGTTGCAGAACAACTTGGTCTTAAAGCTGAAGAGATTAAAAACGAAGCATCTTTTATGGATGACTTAGGTGCTGACTCTTTAGATTTAGTTGAACTTGTTATGTCTTTCGAAAACGACTTCGACATCACTATCCCTGATGAAGATTCTAACGAAATCACTACAGTTCAATCTGCAATTGACTATGTAACTAAAAAACTTGGTTAATTCGCATATTGCTGAATAAAAAGAAGGCCACCGTAAGGTGGCTTTTTTTATTTTAGAAAAAATTTAAGAGATACATATTTTTACAAGATCAACCTCAATTGATAGCAGAGGTATAACTTTTTTGAAGTATAACAATAAAGGTCAGTTTAATGACTTTACTATAAACAATAATATGAGGACTAAAAGATGGGTCTTTTTGATTTTGTAAAAGGTATTGGTAAGAAAAATACCGCACCCGCAGAACCACAACCAGCTCCAGCAACACCAGCAGAACCTTCTGCACAAGAAGTTGCAAATAAATTATTAGGTTTAATTAAAAGTTTGGGCTTAGGGGTAGAAGGCTTATCTGTAACCTATAACGGTACTACTGATACTGCAATTATTAAAGGGCAGGTAAAAAGCCAAGCAGATAAAGAGAAAATTATTCTTATTGTTGGAAACATTGATCATGTGGCACAAGTAGATGACCAGATGACAGTGGCAACTCCTGAACCAGAAAGTAAATTTTATACAGTGAAATCTGGTGACAACCTTTCAAAAATTGCGAAAGAAGTTTACGGTGATGCAAATCAATATCCAAAAATCTTTGAAGCAAATAAACCAATGTTAAAAGATCCTGATGAGATTTTCCCAGGACAAGTTTTACGTATTCCTCAATAATTAAGATTAATAAAAAAGGCGCTTTAAGCGCCTTTTTTGTGCTTTTAAAAACGCTTTGGAATCTTTTGTCCGTTTGGTACAGGGGTGTCTGCATTTTTTAAAACACCGAATAACCATGTTTCAGCATGCTGTACTGCAATTTTTAAAGAATCACCTAAAGCTAAACGGCCAGCGATAAAGCTAGCTAAAGAACAACCTGAACCGTGATATTCACCTTCAAGGCGAGGACAGCTACTACTCGCTGCTAGTTCACCATCGATATATAAACTATTTTTAATATAATTTGGTGTATCTTCATGTCCACCTTTCACTAGAACAGCTTTAGCACCCATTTCAAAAAGCTTTTGAGTGGCTTGATCTAAATCAGTAATACCTGTTAGAGCACGTAATTCAACGGTATTTGGAGTAATAATTGTGGCTAGAGGAATAAGTTCAACGAACGCTTTAACGAGAGTTGCCTGATCACCTAAAGAGCCGCCACTGTTTGCGACTAAAACAGGATCAAGTACATATTGATAGTCAGGATGAGCACGTAAAAATTCAGCTAGTGCCGCAATATTATCTGTTGTGCCAAGCATGCCTGACTTAACACATTTAATGGGTAAGTCACCTACAACTGCATTTGCTTGTGCTAATAAGAGTTCTTTTGAGGTTGCTTCAAAGCCAAATACTTGTTGTGAGTTCTGAATGGTGAGGGCAGTACATGCAATTGCTGCATGGGCACCACTTTGTCCAATTGCTTCGATATCGGCTTGTAAACCTGCACCACCTGAAGGGTCTAAACCCGAGAAACAAAGTACGGTTGGACGCACGGTTATTTCCTTTTCAATTTAAATTTACGTTAGTATAAGAGAGTTTGATTAAACTCTCGACCAATTGAATTAAATACTTTACTGGGTTAATGATTGAATGGCTATAAAACATATTTTGATTGATTTAGATGGAACCTTAACAGACCCAAAAGTTGGAATCCATACTTCAATTCGCTATGCAATGGAGAAATTAGGCTATCCATTGGCTGCCGATTTAGATATTGACTGGACAATTGGCCCACCATTAAAGCCATCACTCGCAAAATTATTAGCTACTCAAGATGATGCTTTAGCTGAACAAGCTTTACTTGCTTATCGCGAGCGTTTTTCGGTGGTTGGCCTGTTCGAAAATGAAGTGTATCCATCTGTTGCCAAAACGCTTAGCGCTTTAAAAAAAGAAGGATATCGTTTATTTGTCGCAACTGCTAAACCAACGATTTATGCAAAACGTATCTTGGATCATTTTGAATTAAGTCAATACTTTGTACATATCTATGGGAGTGAGTTAACGGGTCAGCGGACTAATAAAGCTGACCTTATCCATTATATTTTGGAACATGAGCAATTAAACCCAGAAGAGTGTTTAATGGTCGGTGACCGCCAATATGACGTTTTGGGTGCTCGTCATAACGGTATTGAGGCGGTAGCGGTGACTTATGGTTACGGAACAGCAGAGGAACTTGCTCAAGCACAGCCAAAAGCAATGATTAAGCAGTTTTCTGAGCTTTTGGACTATGTTGAAGAACTGGCAGCACAAAAGAAAGTTTCTTAAATATTATTAAATTTTAATTTGAAGGTTTGGCTTTGATCTAAAGCCAAACCTTTTTTATTTAAATACCGTGTTGCTGGCGGTATTGAACAAGTTCTTCAATCGTAATCACCGTTAAGTGATGAGTTTGAGCATATGCTAAAACTTGAATGCCCGATGCCATCGTGCCATCTGGATTGGTTAATTCACATAACACACCAGCAGGTTTTAAACCGGCTAATCTTGCTAGATCAATTGTTCCCTCGGTATGACCTCGACGAGTAAGGACTCCACCATTACGTGCACGTAATGGGAAAACGTGACCCGGACGATTTAAGTCACTTGCAACAGCGCCATCTTTAATAGCAGTTTGAATAGTTGTTACACGGTCTTTAGCAGAAACACCAGTGGTAACGCCTTGAGCTGCCTCAATGGTCACTGTAAAAGCGGTATGAAACTGACTAGAGTTTTGAGAAACCATTGGTGGTAGTTCTAGATGGTCTGCTAGCTCTTCTGTAAGGCATAAACATACGATACCTGAGCCATCACGAATCATACGTGCCATTGTTTCTACCGTTAAAGTTTCGGCTGCAACAATTAAATCTGCTTCATTTTCGCGATCAAAGTCGTCCATAACCAAGACAGGCTTGCCTTGACGGATATCTTCTAATGCTTGTTGAATGCGTTGCTCAGCAGGAGAGAGGGCTGAGAAAAAAAGTTCTGGTTGAATTAAGCTAGACATAATGAAACGCTCTCGTAAAAAATACGGTTGAACATTTCAGGACTGATGTAAAAACAGGCTGGCACTGAAATAAAACGGATTTATCCCAGTTCGTCGTCTTCTTTCATCCGGACTATACCGTCGGCTTTGGAGTTTCACCAAATCTGCTCAAATTACACAATTTAAGCTCGTGGGCTTGTTAATCTATTTATAAAAATTAACTTTACCACCGGTGGGGAATTGCACCCCGCCCTGAAGCGATGGGTTTTATTATAGCGCGCTTGATAGAATTGGCTAGATGCTTTTATAGAATGCTAAGTTTCTTTATGAATAAGCATTTTCATAAATCGAAATAGGCTTTTTAACAAGAGCTTACTTGTTGATATGAAAATGGAATGCTATGTTTTTTATAGAAAATTATAAATAAAATAGGTGTTTCATGCAGATAAGAGACTATTATCCTCTAACCAATAGCTCATTTATTCAGCATCTCCATATTTTCAGTTATGTATTTATGGCAGTAAGTATCCTTTATTTAATTGCTGCCAACTGGTTTATGCTTCCAAACAGTATTCAACTCGCGATCCCGCCCGTTATATTAGTTGTTACAGCTTGGTTCAGCATAAAAGATACATTAAGTGATGGGGTTAGGCAGACCTTACATAGCGTTAGTGGTTTGATGATAGGTTTAAGCTTGGCTGTAATTGGACAGGTTTATCAAACTGGTGCAGACAGTTATTTGCTTTTTTTAATTTGGACATTGCTTTTACTGCCGTGGTTATATCGGCCGAATATTGGAATCTTTGCTTTAATTTTTATTACCAGCCAACTCACACTTTTTTTATTTTTTAAACAGACTTTCTGGTCTGAAAAGTTTCCTTATTTATATTTAATCGCTCTAAATTTATTAAGCCTTATTGAGTTTTGGGTATGTATAAAGAAATATCGTGCTTTACGATTTGTCTTTATCGCTTGGTTCGCCGTTATTTCGATTATTGGAATGATTCAATATTTATCGAATGAGAATATTCCTTATCTGATTTCTGCCTTCTTTTCCGGAATAGTCGTTTTTTATTATTTCTTCAAAAAAGATGATCAGCTATGTGCTAGTTTGATGGCAGCTGTTCTTGGTGTGACTGCAACGATATGGCTTGTAGATGGGATTAATAACCTATTTAAAGACTCTAATGAGTTCATATTTTTATTGATTGCAGGCATTATTTTTATTTGGTTTGCGCTGATCAGCTATCTTTTAATAAAAATTTTTCGTCAAAGCCGCTTTTATGTCATTCCATTGGCAATTGGTGCTTGGCTTGCTGGCTTGGCACTTGCAGCTTTTACGCTGGTGTTTTGGGAGGCTATTTCTTTAGTTATTGGAGTTATTTTTGTTGGATTGGCGTTTATTCTTTTAAAGAAATCACAAAGCTATTTCTTTCGGCAATTTGCCTATTGTTTGTTTATCAGTGGGCAGACCGCTTTCTTGTTTCATCTTGGTTCAGAAACAGATCAAATTCTATGGGTTTTAATTGCACAGATTTTTATTCTATGTATTAGTTATTTTCTTAAACCACATTGGTTCTTCATTTTAATTCAAATGCTTGCTACGTATGGCATAGCTTTTATCTATTTGCTACAACTGGACCATTCATTGTGGTCAATACATTCTACTCAGACTTATTTAAATTTAACTTTGCTTAGTTACTTGGTTTTTAGTTTGGTGCTCTTATCTAAGAGGGAATCAATAGCACTATATGAGCGTAGTATTTTTTTATGCGTGCTGGTCGTAATTCTTGTAGCTTCTTTTTTCGATACTTTTATGGGGTTGGTACCAGAAAATTCGATAGATCAGCAGTTATGGGTTTTATATTTGCTACCTGTTGTTTGGTTACTTTGCTTTAGTGTTCTTCATTTATATCGACAACTTAATACACTCACTTTTTGCGCCTTTTTAATATTTGGTGTGTTACTTATTGTGTTGGGATATTTTGAAATTTTCATCCTGCTTATTATTTTAACGTGGGCATTAAAAAAGAAAGATTATATTGTGTATGGAGTGAGCTTAACTGTATTCGTTTTTGTGTTCTGGCAGCTCTATTACAACCTACAAATAACTTTTCTAGCTAAGAGTGCATCTATTTTTATTTCGGGCATTGTTTTGTTGGCTCTGTCTTGGTTACTTCAACGTGAAAATAAAAATGATCTTGTTAAAGGAGAGAAAGAATGAAAAAGTATTTTTCTCTTATTCTTGCTGTTATCACGCTATTATTTTTTGCAGGTTTAGTGGCGAAAAACGAATGGCATTTGCACCATAGTAAAAGTATTTTTATTGAGCTTAAGCCAGTTGACCCTCGTTCAATTTTACAAGGTGACTATATGGCACTGGCTTATGAATTACATTTACAATCTCTTAAAGCTCTTGCAGGAAGTGAAGGTGAGGCTCTGGAACAGGTGATTTTTAATCGCTTTTCCGTTCCCGCAAAAGTTATTTTGGATTCACAAAATCGCGTAGTTCGTACCATTTTAGATATCAATAATTCATTTGCTGGGCAGAGGTTAATTTTAAAAAATCCTGAAAATCGTTTGGAGGCTTTATATCCTGCCTCTCGCAGTTTCTTGTTTGCAGAAGGCTTGGCTCAATGTTATGAAAAAGCCAAATATGCTGAATTTAAGGTAAATCCTGAAGGAGAGGCGATATTGTTCGAATTACGAGGAGAGCAGCTTCAACCATTAAATTGTGAAAAACAAAAGAACTGGTGGGAAGGAACTATTAAGGATTTATAAAATAATAAAAGCCCGTCAATGCGGGCTTTTTATTCTTAAAATAAATTAGGCAACTTGAACAGGAATGCAATTCGCTGTGTGGTTGACTGTATTATTTGGATTAGCATATACCAAACGTGGTTTATGAATATTTGCTTCAGCTTCAGTAAAATCACCAAATGTAGCAATAATTACTAAATCGCCAACGTCTGCTTGATGTGCAGCACCGCCGTTTACTGAAATAATTCCAGAGTTATCTTCACCACGAATCGCATAAGTTGTGAAGCGTTTGCCATTGGTTACATTCCAAACATGAATTTCTTCATATTCACGAATACCAGCTAAGTCCATCAATACGCCATCAATTGCACAAGAACCTTCATAGTGAAGTTCAGCATGGGTTACAACTGCACGGTGAATTTTGCATTTTAATAAACGAGATAGCATGGCTAGCGTCTCCTGAGTAGACCTAAGATGTAGATCTTATGGTGAAATCTTTAGCTTTTGCGGTTGGCAAAGTGGCTGATGCGCATTTTGCTCCTAAAAAAGCAAGATAGCAAGCATGATTGTTCAACAATTTAAGTGGGTTTATATGCATTAATTTGATTCATGGCCTGTGGAACTTGTCCTTGAACAAGTAGCTTCACTTTAGAAAGGGCATGATCAATTGCTGCATCCATCAGACTTTGTTCACTACTTGGTGCTTTTCCAAGTACGTGACCTGAAACTTTCTCTTTCGAGCCAGGATGTCCGATACCAATACGTAAACGGTGAAAATTTGGACCAATATGAGGGACAATGTCACGTAAACCGTTATGACCACCGTGTCCACCGCCTGTTTTAAGACGAATTACACCTGGGTTCATATCAAGTTCATCATGAGCAATCAAAATTGCTTCGGGAGCAATTTGATAAAATTTTGCAAATGGAACTACACTTTGTCCAGAACGGTTCATAAATGTAGTGGGTAGAAGTAGACGGACATCGTGTCCTTCTATATTACCACGTCCACTGATTCCGTGAAATTTCGGATCATTTTTTAATGTAATGCCATATTTGTCTGCAAGCTGTTCAATGAACCAAAAACCTGCATTATGGCGGGTTTGGGCATATTCTGAACCAGGATTGCCCAAACCAACAATTAGCGAAATATTTGACACTAATCTACGCCTTTAAACACTTATGCGCGTTTGAAGTCAGCGTGCATAGGAGTGTTTTTAGATGGGTGACGTTGTAACGCTTGGATTTTAACGTTTTCAACTTTGTCGCCCACTTTGATTTCTACAACTTCTTCAAAGAAAGCATTGCTTTCTAAAGCTTTTACAAGCTCACGAAGTTCTAAAGTAACAGTTACAGGCTCAGCGTTGCCACCATAAATGATAGCTGGAATTAAAGCTTCGCGACGAAGGCGGCGGCTCGCACCTTTCCCTTGTTTGTCTTCAGCACGCGCTTGAGCGTTTAATACGAAGTTTGCCATGAGTAAATCCTCATTAAAGTTTAAAAGACTAAACTTGCGACCAGTTTAGTGATAGAAAACCCCAGCCAAGGCTAGGGTTTATAAAAAGCTGCAATATTATAAACTATCGAACATTGCACTGATAGACTCTTCGTTATTAATACGACGAATCGTTTCAGCAACCATGCTAGCAACAGAAACCTGACGGATCTTGCCTAAGGTCAATGCTTCTTCAGAAAGAGGAATGGTATCAGTCACAACCAGTTCATCAATAACTGAATTACGTAAGTTTTCAATAGCCTTACCTGATAGTACAGGGTGAGTTGCGTATGCAACTACACGACGTGCACCAAATTGCTTAAGCGCATCAGCTGCTTTACACAATGTACCGGCAGTATCGACCATATCGTCTACGATAACGCAATCACGATCTTTTACGTCACCAATTAAGTGCATAACTTGCGACTCATTGGCTTTTTGACGACGTTTATCAATAATTGCTAAATCAATGTCACCCATCTGTTTGGCAACAGCACGAGCACGTACTACACCACCAACGTCAGGAGAAACCACCATAAGGTTGTCATGTTGTTGTTGACGTAAGTCAGCAAGCAAAGCAGGAGTACCGTAGATGTTGTCGACTGGAATATCGAAGAAACCTTGAATTTGGTCAGCATGTAAGTCGATCATCACGACACGGTCAATACCAACAGTGGTAAGCATGTCTGCGACAACTTTAGCTGTAATCGGCACACGTGCAGAACGTGGACGACGGTCTTGGCGAGCATAACCAAAATAAGGGATAACAGCGGTAATACGACCAGCACTTGCACGACGCAAAGCATCTGCCATAACCAAGATTTCCATAAGGTTATCATTGGTAGGGGCACAAGTAGGCTGAACGATAAATACGTCTTTACCACGAACATTTTCAGTAATTTCTACTGAAATTTCTCCATCAGAAAAGTGACCGACTGATGCAGCACCTAGAGGGATATGTAAGTGACTTACGACTTTTTGAGCGAACTGTGGATGAGCATTTCCACTAAAAACGACAAGATTGGGCATGAAGCACCCTTGGCGGTTGGTATGTAATGAAATAGATGGCAGGGGCGGCTGGATTCGAACCAACGGATGCCGAGATCAAAACCCGGTGCCTTACCACTTGGCGACGCCCCTAATGCGGCAGAACTTTAATATTTTTGCAATGCAATGTCAAGATTAATCAACAAAAAGCATAGCAATTAAGTCTGTCTTTAAAATAAGAGAATGGCAGGGGCGGCTGGATTCGAACCAACGGATGCCGAGATCAAAACCCGGTGCCTTACCACTTGGCGACGCCCCTAA
>NZ_JAVQNO010000012.1:0-143407 GCF_031799025.1 Acinetobacter sp. V115_6
CCTCTTAGCGCTGATGGTAGTGTGGGGTTACCCATGTGAGAGTAAGTCATCGCCAGCTCATTATTCTAAACACCCCCATTCCAATGAATGGGGGTGTTTCTTTATGCGCTAAAAAAATCTAAATCCCCAAGTAACTTTAGAATGAATTATGATATAAATCACATTATTTAAAATAATAATAAGAGTATTAATCATGAAATTTTCAGAATTTAAAATATTTTCCTTCATATTGTCTACAATACTCAGTTGTAGTTCTATATATGCTAATGAAACTGTGAAAAGTTTGTATAGTACAAAAGCCTTTTTAAATATTTGTGTAAGTTCTAGAGGAAACCCTGAATTAATAAATAAACAAGCAAAAAATATGGGATTTATTCAAATGCCTGATGAATATGCTGCGCATTTTTTAAAAGATTATAATGGTCATGCTTGGATGATAAGTTCCTCTGAAGGAAAATTTGTTATTACTCAACTCGATAATGGCGTATGTTCATTATTTATAAATAAAGGAAATTCAACTGAAATTCAGAAGAATTTAGAAAGCTGGCTACCTCCAGAATCTACGGGCCTAACTTATAAAAAAGAAGTATATAAAGATAAGAATTTGACCACAACAAATTATATTATTTCTAAAAATGGGAAGGCTTTAGAAACATGGATATATACTAGTTCATCTGAAAAGAATGCTTCATTAGTTGCGGTTATTTCCCATCAAATGAATTAATTAAAGCAATGTGAAGTAGAGAAGAGCCAATTTTTATTAATAAAGAGCTCTTCTAAAATCGATTATTTCAGTTGTCTACGCGCATGCTTTAGAGCAGTGCGAAGACCTTCTTCTAAAGTCGGATGATAAAAGGGTTTCTCTAGAATATCATTTAGCGTTAATTCTTCACCGATTATCCAGCTTAATAAATGGGCCATATGTTCAGTTGCTTCTGTAAATAGCTCAGCACCTAGAAGCTTTTGGCTTTTTCGTTCTATATAAACTTCAATAGCACCTTTATTTTTTCCAAGAACTATAGCTCTTCCTTGTCGTTCATAAGAGGCTTCGCCTGTAATAAAATCTATACCTTCATCTTTTAATTGCTTATAACTTTGACCTACGATCGCCATTTCAGGATGACTAAAGACAATTCCTAATGGAGTAAGTGTCTTAACTGAGTTTACCTGCGGATAATTTAAGCAGTTATAAACAACTTTTTTACCTTCATGAGCTGCTTCATGTTGTAGTGGTGTTGAGGTGTAAGCGTCACCGACAACAAAAATTGGATATGTATCTAGCTGCTTAGTTTTAGCATTTACAGGTAATAACTTAATATCTTTGAATGAATTATCAATATTTTCTAGTTTTAAAGTATCAATTAAACTTGTACGGCCGGTTGCAGCTAAAACATATTCAACTTCGAGAGTTTTCTCTGTTTCATCAAATTGGTAAGTTAATACAGCGTTTTCCTGACTGCATTTAACTTCATTCGGTAAAGTCTCGAATAGAATTGTTAATTCTTTTCCTAGCTCTTTTTGAGCAAGCTGTTGAAGTCTAGAACTAGTTAGGATTCCAATTCGTTTACTGCGAGCGAAGATTGTTGTTTCTACACCTAGACGATGCATAGCTTGTGCGATCTCAAGAGCGATCACACCACTACCAATTACAGCAATAGATTTAGGAAGTGTTTTTAACTCAAATATTTGGTCTGTTGTTATAAGCCGGTTTCCTAATTCTTGCTTCCAAATTTGATCATAATTAGGAGTTGAACCAACAGCCAGAATAAAACTTTTTGATTTATACCGTTTTCCGTTAACTTCTACAGTTTGTGCATCAATAAAATATGCTTTGCCAGAAATTTTATGCTCAGTCGGCCATTGATCTACATCTTTTAAAGTTGCTTGTGTAAATCTGTTACGTAAAGTTTGTACATGCTGCATCACTTGATCAGTATTAATATTTGCAGATACATCTAAAGCAACCTCTTGAGCATTTTGAATGTCAAACATACGGTTTGCTGTAGAGATGAGAACTTTACTTGGCATACAGCCTACACGGGCACAAGTGGTATCCCATGGTCCATCATTTATAATTAAAATATTGTTGGTATGTTTAACGGCTTCTTTGTATGCGCTAATACCAGCAGTACCTACGCCAATGATAATAATATCGAACATTATAAATTCCAATATCTATAAGTTTTTCACTTAATAAGTTACATAATAAAACACAATGTAATTTATGTTTACAGAGTATGGTGAATATGATTACACTAATAATATAAATAATTAAAAAATCTTATACCTTTAGGAAAGATTGGGGAAATGAAAAGTATGTATAAAAAACAACTTACCTTAAAGTTGTCGGCTATTGCTGTGTCAATTATGTTAGCAAGTTGTGGCGGGGGAGGCGGTGATGGCTATTACCAAAATGGTTCATCAAATAGTAACTCATCATCTGGAAGTAATAATAGCGGATCTCAGCAAGCGACTGCTACAGCTTTAAAGATAGAACTAGATAAATTATCAGTTGCTGCAACGAATGATACTTTAACTGTTACTGTTAGAGCTTTAGATAAGAATAAAGGCGGTGTTGCTGGTGCTAATGTCACTTTGGAATTAGATGATCCAACAAATAACGTATCTATAGAAGGCGTATCTACTCAAACTACTGATGCGGCAGGTAATGCTATATACATTATAAAAACACCAAAAACATCGAGTTCGATAAATGAGTTGGTGAAAAATGGTTTTAAATTAAAAGTCTCTACGAATAATGGTACACTTACTCAAGAACAGACAGTGACAGTAACAGGTAGCAACAGTACTGTCGAAGCTGATACTATGAGTATTGTATTGTTTGATGCTACAAAAACCTCTCTAAATGTTAGAGGTGATCAAACAACCGTCACATTAACAGCTGTAGATGCAAATGGTGCAACTTTAGCAAACCAAGCGATTACACTTAAAGTTAAAAATTCGGTTTTAAATGGTGTCAAATTTACTCCTAATTCGACACAAACTGATGCAAATGGTCAGATCACCTATACTTTATCTTTTAGTGAAAATCAAAGAACTTCATCATATAGTGCTGCTCAGTTCGTAACAGATGATCTTGTTTTAGAAGCAAACTTTGGCCAATCTACAAAAATTTATACTTATAAACTTGATGTGGTTAATTCTGATGTACCAGTAGCAGTAGGCGCTATTGCCGTAGCATATAATCCGACCACAATGGAAGATTCAAGTGATGGAGTCTACTACTATAAAAATATTTCAGTACAAGTGACTGATGTGGATGGTAAACCGATACCCAATCAAGATGTAGTCATGGGCGTTAATGCTCTTGCGTATTATAAGGGGCGATATGGGTTTGTTGATACTTCTAATCCAACTGATGGTAAACCAGATGAATATCTTCCTGTTATTAGAACAGCCTGTACATCACCAGTCCAAGCTGTAAATGTGAATGGGGACGTTATTAATCAATTAAAGCCGCTTAAAGAAAATTCTACAGTCCAAGTTGTATCGTATATCAACAGTGCAGGTACCGCTGCAACCAATAATAAATATACGACAGATGCAAATGGACGTTTTGATCTTAAAATTCAATATCCTAAAATTTATGCATCATGGTTAACTGTTCAGTTAACTGCTAAATCTACAGTTTCGGGAAGTTTAATTAAAGGATCTACATCTTTAACTTTAGGTTATTTATCGAAAGATGTTAATCTTACTGATCTTAATGGGCCAAATATAGAAAGCCCATATGGAATAGATCCAAATTGTTCAAATGGTAATTAATATAAAAAGAAGCAGCATTTAAGCTGCTTCTTTTTTTAGAGTTGTGTTCCCATACTAACTCCTATGGTAGGTCGGACCTGCATAGATGAGCATGCACTAAGAATAAGACAACTGACCAATAAAAATATAAGTTTATTCATAAGAGAACTGAGAAATTTAATGTGATTTGAATACTTTAGCTGAAAATTATTTATATATCTGTTGAATTGATACAGTTGTATATTTTCTTTTTATTAATAAAAGCTCTACTTTTTAGGAAAAATAGAGCTTCTCGTTGGCTCATTCAATAATTTAATCGTCTAACAAATCCATTTGTTTCGCTAATTGATATAGATTATTTGAACGGTTTCCTGTGCGGCAGAACATCAGCACAGGTTTTGGCAATTCATTATAATGATTAGCAAAAGTACGTACATCTAGTTCAGTAATTTGTCCAGCTACAACAGGTTGATACACATAGTCTAAGCCTACCTGACGTGCAGCTTCTTCAATCTGAGCGCTTGTAGGTTGTTCTGGGCCGCCTTCCATATCTGGTCGGTTATTAATAATAGATTTAAATCCTTTTTCTACAACTTGGCCAACGTGTTCTGGACCAATTTGACCTGCGAAACCAACATTATCTGACATTTCGTCACTCCAAAATTTAACAAAACCTCTTATGCTGTATCATAGCATTAAGCTTAACCTGAGATACAAGACACTAAAACGTTGTTCCTACATAGATAAAACTTATGTCATAGAACAGCTCTAGATTTTTAAAAGGCGATCAGGATGTTTTTTGTAAATTCATTACTTTGACCATAATGCCACGGAGCACATATGCACGCTTATACGGTTGAGCCTTTATATGTTCCATGTGATCAGGAAATGATCGCAGCTGACTTTTATATTCCAAAAACAAATAATAAATCTGCGGTAATTATCATGGCGCATGGTTTTGCTGGATTGCGTCAATTTAAACTTATTCAATATGCACAGCGATTTGCACAAGCAGGTTACGCTGTTATTTTATTTGATTACAGATATTGGGGCGGAAGTACTGGCAAGCCTAGAGAAATGGTCTCAATCAATTCACAATTAGAAGATTGGAAGACGGTGATTCAGTATGCTTCGACTTCTAAACTCGTAGATAACCGAAGGATTGTGCTTTGGGGAACTTCTTTAAGTGGGGGATATGCACTAAGCCTAGCTTCTGAGTTAAAGAATATTCAAGCGGTTTTAGTACAAATTCCTTATGTAGATGGCGCTGAAACTGCCAAGCTCTATCCTTTGCAGCGCTATCCGCAAGCATTAAAGCTATCGAGTCAGGATTATATGGGATCAAAGATGGGGCTTAATCCAAAGCGATTACCTGTTGTTGATCAACATAACCTATGCTTTATGCCTACCGCAGATAGTTATTATGGCTATTTATCGATTGTAAATCCTGATTATTATTGGAGTGGGGAAGTCCCAGCTCGTGTCTTCTTTAATCTGATGCGCTACCGTCCAATTCAAGTTGTGCGCCAGATTAATATTCCTGTTTTATTTATTGCTGCTCAAAAAGATTCACTTATTCCTATTGAGTCAAGCCGTGAAGCTGCCACAAATATTGCGCCTTTTGTGAGTTATCATGAATGGGATATGAAACATTTTGATATCTATCACGGTTCATGGTTTGAAAAAGCAGTGACAACCCAATTAGAATTTTTACATCAGCATATAGGAGTGATGTAAATGATTATTGTATGTGCATCGTGTGGTGCTAAAAACCGAGTTCCGGAAGAAAAACTTCCGGAGCAACCAAGCTGTGGGCAATGTCATCAGCCATTACTACCGCTTGCCCCTATTGAGCTAAATGAGCAAAATTTTAGTAACTACATCACGAATAGTGATCTACCTATTCTTATAGACTTATGGGCAGAATGGTGCGGACCTTGTAAAATGATGGCTCCACATTTTGCGCAGGTCGCAAAACAGAATCCAGGCGTTATCTTTGCCAAGATTGATACCGAAGAATCTCCTCGCTTGAGCCAAGCTTTTCATGTGAGAAGTATTCCGACACTTGTCTTAATGAATAAAACGACAGAGGTCGCGCGTATTAGCGGTGCATTACGTGCGCCTGAATTGCAACAGTGGCTCGATCAACAACTTCAAACGAATTTCGGGAGCTAAGGTGTCAGAAGCTTATACCAAACCAGAAGGAATTTTATCCTTACAAACGATTGCCATGCCAGCAGATACAAACTGGAGTGGTGATGTATTTGGTGGATGGATTGTGTCACAAATGGACTTGGCTGGAGCAATTCACGCAGAACGTTTCAGTCGTGGTCGCTGTGCTACGATTTCTATTAATCAAATGACCTTTTTGGTTCCGGTAAAAGTTGGCTTTGTCATTAGTTGCTATACCAAAATCTTAAAAGTTGGAAATACTTCTATTCAGATGCAAATTGAAGTTTGGGATAGTCATGATGACTCTCGTGAGCCAATACGCATTACAGAGGGAGTGTTTACCTTCGTAGCAGTAGATGTCAAAGGTAATAAGCGTCAAATACCTGAAGAAGCGAAACAAAAGTTTTTAGAAACTCAATAAGAATTAGAAAGCCTGAATATCCGTATTCAGGCTTTAATTTTTATTCAAAAGAAAAACTATTTTTTAGAAATTAAAACATCGTATTTGTATTTTTGCTTTGCTCAGGAATATTTTGTATCACATCCCAATGCTCTACGATTTTTCCATTTTCAACACGGAATATATCAACAATCGCTCTTCCTCGATCTTTTTCGTTTTCCGTCGAATGAACATGTAAAACGACAAGATTACCTTCAGCAATTGCACGTTTAATCTCATTTTTAGCTTGCGGATTTTTTTGGAATTTTTCAGTGAAAAAATTAACAAAAGGTGCTTTCCCATCTGGAACATTAGGATTGTGCTGAATGTATTGTTGACCAATATAGCGGTCTGCATATTCTTTGACTTTATGTTTTAAAAAGACACCTTCATAAAAGTCGGTCACTATTCTTTTGTTTTGAGCACTTACTTGATCAATAGCTTCTGATTTAGCCGAAGTTACTTTACTGGTTTTAATGTGAGGTTCAGTCGCGTGAGAACTTATTGTTGTAAATATTAAACTAGTAAATAAAGAGGAAAGAATCAGTATTTTTTTCATTTTGACCTCAAGATACAAAAATAATTTTTATATCTTGAGGTAAATAACCATCTAAAAATACTTTAGATTAGTTATTATTTCTTACGTTTAGGTAACCATGCCCACAGCATTTGACATTGAATTGGCTCATTGCCTGCGTCATCAATCACAGTAACAGGAATCACAAGTTCACCTTTCTCATTATCTGCAATAAACTTTTGTTGTTCAGCAGACAATGTCGCTGTAGCAGTCAAACCGCCTTCAACCACTTTTAAATAATCTACATGTAATGATTTGATTAATAAAATTCGATTATCAGGAATATGTAAACCGGTTAGAAAACCCGTTGCAGTTTCTGCTAAAAGCGCCATAGCCGCAGCGTGGACGCCTTTAATATGATTCTGCATATTTTTTTGGTTATCTAAACGGACAGTAACGTGGTTTGAGTCTACTTCCAGATAGCGGATGTTTGCTGTACCCACCATTGGCACGATACGACCAAACGCCTTGCTCCAAAGCGTGCTCCGAATACCTTTAGGGAATTTTGAAGTTGCTTTTACCAGTTTTGATAGACGGTTGGATTGAGACATGGGATTACCTTAGCTTTAAATGGCCGACAAGATATTAATCTTTAAAGTTATTAAACTGTAATGGCACACCGAATTGTTGTTCACGTAAAAAAGTCATAACTTGTTGTAAAGTGTCACGCTTTTTATCAGTTACACGAATTTTGTCGCCTTGAATAGAAGATTGCACTTTAACGCCACTTTCTTTAATGGCTTTATTAATTTTTTTTGCAGTATCAGAGTCAAGACCATCTTTAAGTTTAATGATTTGTACAAAATTTTTGCCTGAAGCAGAGGCTTTTTGTGGATCAAGTGCTTGAACATCAATTTTTCGTTTATAAAAATGATTTTCTAACATGTTATAAACTTGTTCACACTGGAAATCACTTTCTGTACTGATTTTGATTTCTTTATTTTTTTCATTTAATTCGATAGAAACATCGTGACCACGAAAGTCAAAGCGTGTGGCAATCTCTTTTTGTGTGTTTTGTACAGCATGATTAACTTCAAATAACTCTAATTCAGAGACAATATCGAAAGAAGGCATAGTTTAGACCTTTACAAAGGGAAAGAATATTTGAGATGCTAAGAGGGTTTTCTTCATTTGCCAAGTGTTGTTTACATCAAAGGAGTGCACAATGATCCGTAAACAAGAAATTACAACATTTGAGTTCCCAGAAAATGCTGTTATCTGGGATGTCCGTGATACTAATGCTTATGCAGAAGGGCATGTTAAAGGTGCGGTGAATCGCCCAATTAATGATTTGAATGCTGATATTTTGAACCAGGTCTCTGCGGGTCAGCCGATTTATATTTTATGTGGTGGTGGTAGCAAAGCTCCTCGTGCAGCTGAGAAACTAGAAGGATTGGATGCCTCGCGTGAATATGTCGTGCTGATGGGCGGGACACGTGCAGCTCGTGATGCCGGCTTGCCTCTAGAGCAGGGCGCATAAAAAAAAGCACCTTCGGGTGCTTTTTTATTGAAGTGAATTATTGCGGTTTAAAATAAGGCTTTTTAGGTTTCACTTTCTTTTGAAACCGTTGAGGATTCAATTTTTGTAATAGGCGGTCCGGTACCGGGCAAGCTTCTCCTAATATTTGAGCAACTAAGATTTCACTGCACAGGGGTGCAAATAAGAAGCCTTTAGAGCCAAGCCCAGCAAAAGTAGCAATTCGGCTATTCTCCTGCATTTTTCCAACCAGAGGAAAATAATCCAAGCTTTGAGCCCGTATAGATGCACGGCCTTGCCATGTCGAAGGTAATGGTAACTTTTCAGCATATTCAGGGAATACACTGTGGATTAATTCAAAGTTATGCACATGGTCTTCGGGAAGTACATCTTGATCTTCACGATTTGGGTAGAAAGACGCACCTAAAATCATTTGTGAAGCATCAAGTTGCATGCAATAGCCGCCATAGCTATACGCTTCATTTAAAGGCAGAGGAGCAAACGTATTATCAACCCAGCTCACTTGTCCACGTATTGGTTTTAACTGCGGATAGCTGTCAAATAAGGCAGCACTTTCTCGAGCACAGCACACAACGACGTGATCTGCTTCTGCAATAATTTGATTATTGGTTTGCAATTGAACTTTATTTTCAGAAGAAACAAGTGCTGTGACATGGGCAATTTTGAGATTGATATATGGATGCTGCAAAATTTCATCACGTAATTGATGTGGTGAAACGGAACCAGCCTCAGTTAGTAATATGCTTGAATAATCAGTTTCAAGTAAGTTCGTTGAGTGGGTAACAACTTCTGCTGGATACTGATTTACCAAATCGAGAAGTTCTTCTGCATTTTTCAATGCAATTTGTTGAATTTGAAGTGGACGGAATGCATTAAAATTTTTATAAAAATTTAAAGCATGTTGCCAACTTAAGGTCATGAGGTGTTCATGACTTTGTTCAATTGGGCATAGTTTCGGATTAAGTAATGCCAAAGGGTTTCCAGAGGCACCCGATAATGCATTGTTTTGCTCGTATAAGGTCACTTGGTGGCCACGTGTTGCAAATGCCCACGCCGTGCTTAAACCTGCTACACCAGCCCCTATAATCGCAATATGCTGTTGCTCTGTAGCCAATGCGTGAGTTTGCCCTAATTCTAAGGAACCTTCATCAGATTCAGGCAGATTCCAGACTGCTTTGAGCATTTCTCGTTTATGGCCAAAACCACGTGGACGAGAAATATCAATACCATGTGCTTTTAGTCCACGTTTTAGAATGCCAGCAACACTAAAAGAGGCAAATGTAGTGCCATAACCTGAAAGACGGACAATATTGTTTAAAACATTTTGTTCCCACATGTCTGGGTTGCAAGACGGTGCAAAGCCATCTAAAAACCAGGCATTCACAGCTTTAGTTTTAGCCATGCTTGGAAAAATTTCTTGCGCATCTCCAAGCCATAAATCGATGCTAAAACGTTCTTTAGGGAAAGTTAAACGATGACATCCGGCAATAGGCAGGGGATATTGTTCAATTAACTGCTCTGCAAGCGGTTTAAGTTCATCCCAGACATTTAAAGCGCGAATAAGATCAGCTTTACTTAATGGAAACTTTTCAACGCTAATTGCGTGTAAATGGCTTTGATTATTAGGGCGAACTTGTTGCCAAAGTTGCCAGAGTGCAAGAATATTTAAACCTGTACCAAAACCGGTTTCTCCTACACTGAAATATTCAAAATCTTTTAGATTGGCTAATCGTTCTGATAAGTCGTTACCATTTAGAAAAACATGTCGTGTTTCAAATAGGCCATTATCTTTAGAAAAGTAGACATCACCAAATTGTTTAGAAATGGGAATCTCGATACCATCGACAAATTCCCAGTCCAGCTCTGCTGTTTGGATACGGTTTGATACGTTCATTGAATTTAATAGATCGCTTGGTATTACCACTGGCGTCGACGTTTTGTATGAATATAACTAGCAATAAAGAAACCTAGCAATACACCACCCGCTAAGGTAACAGCACCATATAAAAACATTTGCGCACTTCGTTCACTTTGTAAGACTTGAACCTGAACAGAGAGATTATCATTTTTTAGCTGTAACTCTTGGTTCTGAGCCAATGCTTCAAGGTTGGCATGTTCTAGCTGTTTTAAGCGAGATGCTTGATCTTGAACTAAGGCTTTGATTTTTGCGTCTTGCTGTTGCTTGTTCTTTGCGAGCTGTTCTGCTGTAAGTGGTTGTGTTGCAGTTGATGCTGTCATCGCTGCTGTTTTGACTCCAGTTGCAGATGTTGGAGCTGGTTTAGCGGCTTGAGTTGAAGGCGCACTTGGGGAAGGAGTTGCTGGTGTCGCAGCAGGTTCAACTGCTCCAGCAGTTGAACATATCAAACACAAGCCAAGAAAGCTTTTGATTGCAAGCTGCATGCGATTACCCTTTTGGAAATGCTTTATTAAACGGTTTTACATCAACGTGAGCATAAATGCCTTCTTTAAGAAATGGTTCTTCTTTTAACCATTCATCTAATGCTTCGCGACTGTCGAATTCAACAATCATGGTGCTACCATAGAAGCCTGCTTGCGGATCATTAGGATCTTTTGGCATAGCACCCGCTGTAACAAGGCGGCCTTCATCATCGAGTTTTTGTAAGCGTTCGATATGCTGAGGGCGTACTGCCAAGCGTTTTTCTAAAGTTCCTTCGTTATCGGTACAGCTTAGAACAAAAAAAGGCATGTAATCGTATCTCTATAATCAATCTGGAAGCACATTAAGCGTCTGGTGACTTAAAATGTTTGCGTAAAATAATGAACTGAATAATGATAAATGAAAACATCACGATCATGTCACCAAATGCAGTAAATTCGCCCCAATATTTTCCACCGTGAAATAAAAATGCGAAGAATACATGCAGACAAGACATCACGACAAACATCGCAGCCCAAGCGAAATTGAGATTTTTCCAACCTTTTTCACTCAAATCTAAAATAGGGTCAAATAAGCGTTGAATGAGCGGTTTACGGTCTTTACCAAACCAAGGTGAAACCAAGAATGCGCCTGCGAAAACTAAATTTAAAATCGCAGCTTTGAGACGAATATAGAAATCGTCACTTAACATGAGGGTGATACCACCAAAAATGACAGTCATAAACAATACAAACCACTGTTGTTTATCAAGACGGAATTTTTGGAAAACGAATAGGGCACCATATACCACAAGCATTGAAATAATTAAGCCAGTCGTCGCTACAAGAATATTATTATTATCGGCACCACCAGCAGACCCGATCAGTTTCAGTAAAGGATGCTGGGTGTCAGTTGGATCAACTGTTTTATATAAATAGAAGAAAATAATTAATGGAACAAAGTCCAGAAGTGCTTTCATGTTAGAGTATCTGATCAGGTTTGGCGAATGGCATAGTATAAAAGATGCAAGGCATAGATTTACATACACATAGCAATATTTCTGATGGAACTTTGTCTCCGGAATTGCTGGTGCAAGCTGCTATTGATGTAAACTTGCATACGTTGGCTTTGACTGACCACGATACAATGGATGGGTTGCAGCGTGCAAAAATTGCTGCACAAGGTCATGATTTAAATATTATTTCTGGTGCAGAGATTTCTAGTCAGTGGTCGCGCCCAACCACTAAGAAGAGTTATGGTGTACATATTGTTGCTTTAAATATGCAAGATGAAGCACCAATTTTAGAAGCATTAGAACAACAAAAAAGAATTAGAGCGCAAAGAGCTAAAGTGATTTGTGAGCTATTAGAAAAATGTATTGGTTTTCAGATTTATGATGATGTTCTTGCCAAAGTAGAAAATCAGGCGGATAGGGTAACAAGAACTCATATTGCTAAAACATTGGTCGAGAAAAATGTCGTAACTCGTCCTCAACAAGCATTTGATCGTTTCTTAAAAGAAGGAAAACGTGCTTTTGTAAAGTTTGAAGGACTAGGCTTAAAAGAAACTATTGATGTGATTCATCAAAGTAAAGGATTCGCAGTATTAGCACATCCGACGCGTTATGATTTATCTGCAACCAACGTTCGTTATTTAATCGAATTGTTCGCAACTTCAGGTGGAGACGCAATTGAGTTACCTCCACCAATGGAACCTCTATCTACTCGCCAAATGATTGATCGAATGATTGAACAATATCAGTTGGCAGTTTCAATTGGCAGTGATTTTCATGGTGAAAATATGCCATGGATTAAACTAGGAAATACACCTAAACCCACTGATAAGCAGCATGGGATTTGGGAACGTTTTGTTTAAACTCTTTACAGTAAGTTGTTATCTTGAGCCTGAATGGGTGGTGGAGTAGGTTTACCGAGCGTCCCTAATAGCTCAATCTCGATACTACGTACCATTGCATCTAGCGGTAAGTCATTACTTTGCGTACCGAAAGGCTCTTCAATTTCAGAGCTTAGAGCATCCAGACCCAAAAATGTGTATGCCAAAATTCCGACGAGTAAAGGTGTTGCTAATCCAAGCAATGAACCCAGACTAAACGGCAACATAAAACAGAAAAAATAAACTGTGCGGTTAAGTAAAACTGAATAAGCAAATGGAATAGGTGTATTGGCAATTCGGTCACAGCCAGTTTGTACGACACTTAAGTCGGCAACATTCTTATTCATTTGTGCATAGATGATGTCAGAAATTTCACCTTCTTTAAGTGCCTGCAACAATTCCCAGTGAATGAGACTGAGCGTGTACTGAGGGGCATTATTTTGTTGGTAGAGTTGAGTGAGAGCTTGCTGACTCATACCACTGGTTTGAATCAACTCAGTTGGGTTCGCCGTCTGACGACGTAAACGGTCACGCAATACATTAGCAAAAACAATCACATGTTGAATAACGCGCTCGCGGCGAGCTTGAGTTAAAATACGGCAGTCACGGTCAAAATGGCGTGAAGTTGCAATTAGAACACCCCATAATTTTCGGGCCTCCCACCAACGGTCATAACACGCAGTATTTTTAAATCCTAGGAAGATTGAAAGTACGACACCAATGAGCGTGAAGCCAACCAAAGGAATCTCTGGAAAGCGATAAAGATTGATGTATTCGACTCCACCAATGATTGCCGAGATCAGCATCACAACGCCTAGGGATGGCAAAATTTTGGGTAAAATTGTGCCTCGCCAAGAGAATAATACTTTGAAAATACTAGGCTGTTCCCGAACAATCATTTTATTTTAAACGTCGCTATTTTTGTTTTGATCTTCTAGGCTTAGTAGTACTTTGTCAATATCATTGAACTGATATTGTTGCTGGGTTGAGCAGTTGTTGTTCAGCAAAGGAAAAGCTCCCTTCTGGTGAGATAATAAAGTGGTCAAGCAGACGAATTTCGACAAGCTGACAAGCCTGTTCAAGTTGCTGAGTTAAGGCAATATCTTCGGAAGACGGTTGTGGAGAACCAAAGGGATGATTATGTGCAATAACGAGCTGACAAGCATGTTGCTGTAAGGCGTAGCGTAGGGTTTGATTGACCGAAACTGCGCAATGCTGAACTGAACCAAAGAATAGCTTTTTAAAATGAAGCTTTCTTAATTCGGGATCTAGACACAAAACCGCAAAGACCTCTTGTTTTTCGCCTTTTAATTCATAGCGCAGATAATCCAAAACTAAATCTGATGAATGAAAGCTGAGATTATTTGTCTGGAAATGATGATCGAGATAACGCCGTCCAAGTTCTTTGACTGCCAGTAATTGTGAATATTTCGTTGCCCCAATGCCATTAAATTGAGTTAACTCACTAAATGAGGCATCAAACACGGCATTAAGATTACCGAAGTGCTGAATGAGTAAACGAGATAACTCGACTGCTGAATATTGCCGTGAACCTGAGCGAAGAAAAATCGCGAGTAGCTCAGCATCTGATAAACTTTGTGGACCTTGTTGTAATAACCGTTCTCTTGGCCGTTCTTGTTCAGGCCAATTTTTAATAGAAGTATTCATATTCCCCAGCATTATTCGCTTAAAATTTTATTTTGTTTGCCCAATCAATCTTGGGTCTGCGCGTATTTAATGCTATTGTGAGCGCCACTGCAACAGAAAGGTATCCTGTTCGTGAGCTTTGATCTAAGCGTTATTCCTCATAAAAACATTGTTTTAGCTGTTACTGGCGGAATTGCTGCCTATAAAAGTGCCATCTTAGTCCGCCGCCTCAAAGATTATGGCTTTGACGTGCGAGTAGTGATGACACATGGTGCTCAGGCATTTATTACACCACTAACTTTTCAGGCTCTTTCTGGTAATCCTGTTCATACTGAACTTCTAGACCCTGCGGCTGAAGCGGGTATGGGTCATATTGAATTAGCACGTTGGGCTGATTTATTACTAGTCGCACCTGCAAGTTGTGACACATTGGCTAAATTTGCGAATGGTTTGGCAGATGATTTACTCAGTACAGTTTTTTTGGCAACAAAATCTCCTGTTTGGGTAGCTCCGGCGATGAATCAGCAAATGTGGGCTGCTAAAGCTACACAACGTAATTTGCAAACCTTGGTCGAAGATGGCGTACATGTAATTATGCCGGATGCGGGTGAGCAGGCATGTGGTGATGTTGGCTTAGGCCGTATGCCTGAGCCAGAAGAAATTGCTCGCCAAGTCGCTGGCTATTTCCATCAAGCTCAACGTGCCATCGCTGAGAAATTTGGACTGTTGGCAGGTAAGCGTGTAGTTATTACTGCTGGGCCGACACGTGAAGCGATTGACCCTGTCCGTTATATCTCAAACCATAGTACTGGAAAAATGGGCTTTGCTTTAGCCGCTGCCTGTTATGCTGCTGGCGCGCAAGTGACTCTGATTGCTGGACCTGTAAGTTTAGATACGCCAAATGGTGTTCAACGTGTAAATGTTGCCTCAGCACGACAAATGCTTGACGTCAGTATGAGTTCACTAGAAACAGGCTGCGATATTTTTATTGCCACTGCCGCAGTCGCAGACTATCGCGTAGCAGAAGTTGCTGAGCATAAAATTAAAAAAGCAGGGGATGAGTTGAATGTTTCCCTTGTCAAAAATCCAGATATTGTGGCAACAATCGCAGGTCAGGAAAAACGTCCATTTATGGTGGGCTTTGCAGCCGAAACGCAAAATGTTGAAGAATATGCTGCAGGTAAACTTGTTGCTAAAAAATTAGACATGATTGCGTGTAACGATGTATCACGTGCTGATATTGGATTTGCTTCTGATGAGAATGCGATGACAGTTTTCTTTGCTGAAAGCTATCACATGAAAAAGCGTGAGTTGGAGAAAGCATCTAAACAGGAAATTTCTCAACAATTGGTTGAAGCTATTTCGGATGCATTACGCCGTAAATAATTTTTGAATCAAATAAAAAAACCGCGATTCATTCGCGGTTTTTTTATTTGTCTTGTTTTAGACAGCTTAAGGAATTTCATCCTCAAATTCAGGCTTAACCTGAACAATGAAGTCTTGACGGTTAAGACCACGCCATAATGCAAATGCAGTACCGATATAAATCGAAGAATAAGTACCGACAAATACACCAACAAACATTGCCACAGAGAACCAGTGTAGACCATCACCACCTAAGAACATCATTGCTAGTACAACCAGCAATAAAGTCATTGATGTATGAATGGTACGACGTAAAGTCTCAGTTAACGCAATATCGACGATTTCACGAGGAGTCGCACCGCGAATCTTACGGAAATTTTCACGAATACGGTCTGACACTACAATGTTATCGTTAAGCGAGAAACCAATAACAGCAAGTACCGCAGCTAACACTGTAAGGTCAAATGGCCATTGAAATAATGCAAAAGCACCAATAATAATGATGATGTCGTGGAATAAAGACATTACGGCACCCATCGCGAGTTTGAACTCAAAGCGGATGGTTACGTAGATCAACATTAAGATAAGTGCAAGCGCAACCGCGCCAGCAGAACGAACATAGAGTTCGTTACCTACCTGACCACCTACAGAGTCCACTTTATGAACTTCAGCAGCATTATTTGGTAATTGTACAGCCTTAGTGATCGCGTTATTAAGGTCTTCAACCTTAACTTCTTGTACTGGCATGCGCACAAGTAAGTCTTTATTACTACCTAAGGTTTGTACTACAGCATCTTTAAAACCAGCTTTATCGAGTGCCTGAATAACTTCAGACTGATTGGCTGGTTGAGCATAGTTAAGCTCAGCTGAAACACCACCTGTAAAGTCCAAACCGAGGTTAAGACCTTTAGTCGCAATAAAGAAAATACTTGCCAAAGTAATAAGGATCGAGAAGATCGCTGCAGGTTTGGCAATCTTCATGAACGGGATGATTTTTGCATCATCCGGACGACCATATTGTTTTGAATCTTGTTGAGTCACTTTAGTCATCATCGATCTCCTTAAATGCTCAACTTTTTCAAATTACGACGTTTGCCATAAATGATTTGTACGATTGCACGAGTTACTGTAATTGCAGTAAACATCGAACAAATAATACCGATCATTAATGTCACGGCGAAACCTTTGATTGGGCCTGTACCAATTGCAAACAAAATGAATGCAACAAGGAACGTGGTTAAGTTCGAGTCAAAAATGGTGTTATAGGCTCGATCATAACCGGCCACAATGGCCTGTTTTGGTGAGGCCCCCCAGAGCATTTCTTCTCGGATACGCTCACATATCAATACGTTGGCATCGACCGCCATACCAATGGTAATAACGATACCGGCAATACCTGGTAAGGTGAGGGAAGCTCCAATCCATGACATTACGGTTAAAATCATTGCCAAGTTAAACACAAGAGCAAAGTTCGCGATTAAACCGAATAGACGGAAGAAGACCACCATCCAGATTGCAACGAGCAAGAAGCCGATTTGAGTAGACAATACACCTTTATCAATGTTTTCTTGACCAAGGCTTGGACCAACTACACGCTCTTCAACAAAGTACATTGGTGCAGCCAAAGCACCAGCACGAAGCATTAATGCAAGTTCAGATGCTTCTTGAGGAGAACTTAAACCAGTAATACGGAAAGTCGAACCTAAAACAGCTTGAACTGTTGCAGCGTTAATAACTACAGATTCAGTGTATGGCGTACGAACTTCTGTTTGTGCACCAGTTTTTGGATCTGTGACATAGTTAATTTTTTGCTTGTTCTCGATGAACAATACCGCCATGCGTTTACCAACAGCATTACGGGTTGCATCGGACATCAGCTTACCGCCAGCACTGTCGAGCGTAATATTTACTTCGGCACCGCCAGAGTCCTGACTAAAGCCAGAGCTTGCATTTTGAACACGCTCACCAGTCAAGATTCGGTTACGTTGCAACAAGAGTTGACGGCCGCTATCTAGAGACTCATAAGCAAAAACTTCTGTGCCCGGAGGTAAAGGTTGACCATTATATTTACCGGTATATGGATCGATATATTGATCATTTAAGTCAGAAACTAAACGGAATTCGAGGTTCGCAGTACGTCCTAAAACACGTTTAGCTTCAGCTGTATCTTGTACACCCGGTAATTCAACAACAATACGGTTGCTACCCTGACTTTGTACCAATGCTTCTGCAACACCAAGTTCGTTAATACGATTACGTAATGTTGTTAAGTTCTGATTTACCGCATATGACTGAATTTCTTGGCGACGTACATCGGTATAAGTAAGCTTTAAAGTAGAACCTGTAGAGCTTGCTAATGCCTGTTGGGTATATTCATTCCCATTACGACGTAAAAAATCCATTGCTGCATCACGGTCAGCATTGTCAGCAAATTGAACAGTGATCACATTATTCGTTAATGCAAGACTGTTAAATTTGATCTTGTTTTCACGGAACTGACGACGCAAATCGGTGGCAGAGGTTTCCATACGTTGGGCAACGGCTTTGTCCATATCTACTTCAAGCAAGAAGTGGACACCACCACGTAAGTCCAAACCAAGTTTCATTGGTTTTGCCCCAATCTTTTGCAGCCATTCCGGTGTGGTTGGTGCAAGGTTTAGGGCGACAACATATTCATCACCTAAGTCACGACGTAATACTTCTTTTGCCTTTAACTGCGCTTCAGATGAACTCACACGCAATAGGGCAGCATTATTTGTAAAAGTATTGTCATGGCTCGCAATATTTGCTGTTTTTAAAATTTGCTCTGCTTTTTTCACCACACTTTGATCAATTTGGGTACCAGCTTTGGCACCGGAAATTTGAACAGCGGGCTCATCCGGATATAGACTCGGCAGTGCGTATAATGTACTGATTACCAGAACAACCAGAATCAGTAAATATTTCCATGCAGGGTAACGCATTCGCTTTCTTCTTAAATGAAAAAGCCGTGCTAAAGCACGACTGTTTTATGATTAAAGGTTATTTAGAGTGCCTTCAGGTAATACTGAAATTACGCTGGCACGCTGAATTTTTACTTCTACACCACGGCTAAGTTCAACAACTGCATAGTCACCTTCAATTTTGGTTACTTTGCCCATTAAACCGCCAGCGAAAACAACTTCACTACCAACACCTAAGCTCTCGATTAAAGAACGGTGTTCTTTAGCGCGTTTTGCTTGAGGGCGCCAAATTAAGAAATAAAAGATTGCAACGAATACAACAATCATCAAGATGTTTGGCAAAATACCATTAGTTGGGCCAGCTGCTGGTGCTGCATGAGCAGCAGAAATTAAAAAGCTCATTTTGATTTCCTAAAGTTAAAAATATGAGTCAGATAACTGACATAATCCTAATTCGTTTTGCAATTTACCTTGTCTTGAGGTTGAGCGCAAATCTGGCTTATTCATCAACCGGACATGGCGGAACTTCTAAACCACGACGGGCATAAAAGTCCTGAACAAATTCGTCAAATGTGCCATTGTCTAATGCATCACGCATACCTTCAGTCAAACGTTGGTAATAACGTAAGTTATGAATAGTACCGAGCATAGATGCTAACATTTCTCCACATTTTTCAAGGTGGAATAGATAAGCACGGGTAAAGTTCTTACAAGTGTAACAATCGCAATGTGGATCGAGCGGGCTCTGATCATGGCGATATTTACTATTACGAATACGTACCAGACCATCAGTGACAAAATAATGACCGTTTCGAGCATTACGAGTCGGCATTACACAGTCAAACATATCGACACCGCGGCGCACTGCTTCAACGATATCTTCTGGTTTACCAACGCCCATTAAATAACGTGGTTTGTCATGTGGCATTTTATTTGGTAGATAATCTAAAACTTTGATCATCTCTTCTTTAGGTTCACCTACCGATAAACCGCCAATTGCGTAGCCATCAAATCCGATTTCAAGTAAGCCATTTAAAGACTCATCGCGTAAGTCTTCATACATGCCACCTTGAATAATGCCAAATAACGCATTGTGATTCTTGAGCTCATCATGATGATGGGTTTTACAACGTTTTGCCCAGCGTAAAGAAAGCTGCAATGATTTTTGAGCTTCTTCATGTGTCGCAGGATAAGGTGTACATTCATCAAAAATCATCACGATGTCAGAGTTCAATACCTGCTGAATTTCCATAGAAATTTCAGGAGATAAAAATACTTTTGAACCATCAATCGGTGAGCGGAAAGTAACACCTTCCTCTTTGATTTTGCGCATTGCGCCAAGACTAAAAACTTGGAAACCGCCAGAGTCAGTCAAAATTGGCTTATTCCATTTAATAAAGTCATGCAGGCCGCCGTGTTCTTTAATCACTTCAAGACCCGGGCGCAAATATAGATGGAACGTATTTCCTAAAATAATTTGTGCCTGAATGTCTTCGATGTCACGAGGTAACATGCCTTTGACTGTGCCGTAAGTCCCCACTGGCATAAAAACAGGTGTTTCAACAACACCATGTTCTAAAGTTAAACGACCACGACGGGCGCGCCCCGACTGACCTAATTTTTCAAACTTCATCTAAAAATCCTGAACACGAGCAGAGGCGAAGAAACAGTTCGCTGCTAAAAAGAGGGCTATTTTCCTTGATTCTGCGACGTAGTTCTACTACTAAATGTAGCTGGTTATAAAATAGATAAATTTCCGATAACTTGGAGACTATTTTCTTCCTATTAAAAATTAGGTTTATAGTCAAAATTCTCATTAACAAGATTATCCTTAAAAGGGCGAATCGCTTTCTTGGATAAAGTTAAGGTGTTAATGAGATTATTAGGGAATACTTCAATCTGGTTGTTGAACAGCTCGACATTACGGTTAAAAATGCTAATTGCTGCACCAACATTTTCATTTTGTTCCTGAATATCATCCATCATTTTGCTATAGAGTGAATCAGCTTTAAGCTCTGGATAATTTTCAACCACAACGTTTAAGCTTCGAATAAGTTCTTGGCTCATTTTCTCGATCTGTTGTAGCTGAGAAATATCAGTGTTATTCACATTTAAATTAAGAATTTGTTGACGTAATTGAGTAACCTTTTCTAATGTCGATTTTTCAAATTGGGTATATTGATTGAGCGTTGATTCGAGAGATTCCAAGGTCTTTACTTTTTGACGCTCGAAATTGGCAACTTCAGCCCAAGCTCTTTTAGTCGCATTAAAGTAACGTACGATGGTGTTACGGATGTGAACGCCCCAGACAATCAGTACGACGAATATCCCCAAGAAAATAAATAAACCTGTCATTTTCACTCCTCTTATTTTTATTCTCTCATTGAGCCTTTTAACTTCTTATTTTTTGATAAGTTGCCAGTTCAGCGCTACGAGAGATTTATTTAATTAAATTAAGCATTAATTGCTGAAATTTTTCATATTGCGGCATAGTCATGGTACGTAAGTGTCCACGTAATGTTGAAACATCATGAATTTCAATTTGCTTGCTGGTGGTCTGAAAAAGATCTTGTTCACCGAGATAACACAAAATTTGCTCTTCATGATGATAAATTAAATCACCTTTAAAGTGCTGAAAAAAATCATTTAATTTTAAAGTTAAACTCGGACTGACTTCTTTGGCTAACTGGTGTTGATTAACCCCGAAAATATTAAGTTCTTGGTTAATTAAAATATCGCTACTTTGCCATTTACTGCTGTAGGGAGTAAAAAAACGAGAACGTTGGTTACTTATAGCAATACCTAATGCAGGTATTTGAAATATAAAAGCGCCCCATAGATCTCTATGGATCTCTTTAACTATTTTTTTATCACTATCTTGATTTTGAAGAATGGGTAAATTATTTACATAGTGATATTTGAATAGCAGAACTTGATGTTCCGTAATTCCATCATCCCACGTAGTGGAAGCAAACTGAGTAATTTCATTAGATTCATTACCCCGATTAAACAGTGGAAAGTGTTGCTTTAATTTGCTTAAGACTAAAATTGGTTGAGATTGAATAGGAAGATAGGCCGGTAACTGTTGAAACCGTAATCCATAACGTAAAGTGGTGATACGTTCTTCTAAATAGTGAATGACTTCGCTTAGAGGTTTTTGCGGTTCATAGAGCAAATAGGCCAGAAAACCAGTTAAAAATGCCCATAAGAGGCTCAAAATATATTGAATATGAGGATGAAAAAAGTATCCAAATAGTAAAGTCGTAATACTGCAAATACCTAACAAATACGGTAATACATTAACAAAACGAAGGTTAGGATCTTCACGCCATGGATGTAACGCATTTAAGAGCTCTTGATCTGTTTGTGACTTTTGTCCAGCATCCCAAAGTCGAGCAATATTGCGAAAAACCTGTGTATTTTTCTTACGTCTTATATGCAGAGCTTCTTGTAAGGTATCAATTGGCATGGAAGTAATGAGGTCATTATCATAAAGTGCTATTTTTAGATTATCTTTTAAATTGAAAGAGATAAATAGAAATAAGTTATAAATAATTACTTTTATGATTTCGGCATTTGAGTTTCATTAATGAAATGCTGCAATTTATTTGCAAATTGCTCAAACTCTGGCATTAAAAGTGTTGTAAGACATTCGGCAAGCTCGCGTACACTAGCGCCATATAAACTTTGCTGGCGTAAAAGATTTACATTACAGAGCCAACATAATGCAGATGTTTCAGGGTGTACATAGAAATCCCCAGGAAAATCTTCCAACATTTTTTCTAATAATAACAAACGGTCAGGGCTTAGAAACTTTACTAAATCCAACTCATTAATTCCGCTCTGTTGATATTTTTGATTAAAACGGATATCACTTGATTCCCAAGCTACACCTAAGCGACAAGCCTTTTTCTGTTGACTTGAAATACTGACTCCGCGAACTGGAAAATTCTCTAAAATGACGCCGTATAAATTATAGCTAACATCTTTTAGTTCCCATTTACCTTTTGAATTATAGGCCATCTCTCGATTGATATAATGGTATCTAAAGATTTTATAGGGATGAATTGTTTCTCTTACTTGCCACTTGCCGTGTATTGCAGTTAAAACTGAATTTTGTTGATTGCCTAACTTAAACAAAGGAAAGTCTGAAGCGGATGTTCCTTCTTTTGTTAGGTTATCTTCAGTTGCAAATTTGAAATTATATTTATGTTCATAATAATAAATTTGGATATCTTGAAGTAGGCAAATCAGTTCGGCCGTCGATGCTCTATGGTAAAAACCATAAAAAATCGCAAGAATGGCAAAAGGGAAGAAGTAAATCGAAATCAAAAAGCCTAAGGCCATACAAACTAAGGCGAAAATTGTAGCATTCCAAAAAATATAATTTCGAATATCAAGTTGTTGGGTGCCTGTCCAATTTTTTAATGAATGAATAAGTATTTCGGGAGGTAATTGCTGGTTAAGTAAATTTCTTAACGCCTCAATATTTCTTAAAGTGATTTTGTTATGTGTATTTTGATTATCAAAGGTACTTTGAATTTTTTGAAAAAGCAGTTTCATAAATTTTATTATTAGTCGAAATTGTAGTTGGGTCAGCTGGATTAAACTTTAAATGAGCTTATAAATTTAACCCAGCTTTAATTTTTAAACTTCTAGCTTATCAATCAGCATTGCATCGCCATAGCTAAAGAAACGGTAGCGGCTTTTAACTGCATGTTCGTAGGCAGCTAAAATGTTGTCTCGATTTGATAGCGCTGATACCAACATGAGCAGGGTAGACTCTGGTAAATGGAAGTTGGTAATTAAACGGTCCACGATGCAGAACTCATAGCCCGGATAGATAAAGATTTGTGTGTCGCCCGTCCAAGCTGCAATTCTACCGCCATGAGCTTGAGCTGCACTTTCTAAAGCACGTGTCGCGGTTGTACCAATGGCAATCACTTTATTGCCGCGTGCTTTAGTCGCCAAAATTAAATCAATAGTTTCTTGAGGAACATCACACCATTCACTATGCATGACATGATTGGTAATGTCATCAGTACGAACTGGCATAAATGTGCCAGCACCGACGTGTAAAGTCACAAAAGATTTTTGAACATTTTTTTGCTCTAACTTTGCTAGTAACTCTTCGTCAAAGTGCAAGCTCGCAGTAGGAGCGGCAACACTGGCAATTTTTTCAGGATTATGGAAAACAGTTTGATAGCGTTCAGTGTCAATTTCTTCTGCTTCACGATTAAAGTAAGGCGGAATAGGTAACTGACCATATTGCTCAAGTACAGGCAAGATGTGCTGTGAAAACTCAACCACAAATAAGTTTTCGTGACGGCCACGTACAATCACAGGAATATTATCTGCACCAACAAAAAGCTCGGCACCTGCTTTAGGTGAGTTGCTAGATTTGATATGACAATACGCTGTGGTGTGGTTTAGCATACGCTCAACTAAAATCTCAATCGCACCGCCTGTAGAGCGTTTTCCTTTAAGTCGAGCTTTCATGACTTTGGTGTCATTAAGCACCAACAAATCACCTTCTTCGAACAGATCGATAATGTCTGTGAACATGTGATCGTGATATTGACCCTTTGAGTCTAAGTGCAACAACCGCGAAGCACTGCGTGATTCAAGAGGGTAACGGGCAATAAGTTCATCAGGTAATTCAAAGGAAAAGTCAGACAGTTGCATATTTGAGAAAAAACACCACAAAAATTGGGCCTAGTATAAACTTTTTCGCTTTTTTATGGCTGTGCTTCTGACCTAAATCATGAAAAATGTTTAAATGATCTAAAAGTGAACGATAATATTCACTTAGGGTTTGACAAGTTTTACAAACGCGCTAATATACGCAACACAAACATACTTCCTCTCCCGAGGTGGTGAAATTGGTAGACGCGGCGGACTCAAAATCCGCTGTCAGAGATGACGTGTCGGTTCGAGTCCGACCCTCGGGACCATATTCAGAATCTTATGATTCTACGAAAACCCTTAAGTTAACGGCTTAGGGGTTTTTTGTTAGGTATAAAAAGTGGATAGAGCTTAAGAAATTATGAAATGAGTATTTGATCCCGAGGGTCGGACTCGAATTTCTAGCTATAAATTTAGAGTTTATAAAAATCTTTCATTTTTAAGCTCAAGAAGTTCTTGTTTAAATACCAAACACGTTTGATAAAAGCGGAACTGAGTAAGAATCTAACCTCGTGCTCAAAATAATATTTTTTGACCATCTTTTACGAGTATTCTGAACTCGCATTTCTAACATCTTACAACTGTTTACCTTCAAATATTTGTTGTATTTTCCTCAAGCATACCCACTTTATGTATCTGGAAATCTTTAATTGAAACTTCACATTTCTATTTTGAAAAGAACGTTGCTCTTTTAATGTACTGTGTTAAAGTTTGTAGTAGATCATAATGATTATAAGTACATTTATTGAGAGCGGTTCCGACCAAAAACGACATAATCTGTGAGGCGGGCAATGACATTCCAACGTTTAGAACTAAATCAGGTTGAGCAGTTAAGTGCTTGTAGGATATCTCTGTTGCTTGGATTAAACGCCGAGCAGAACTACATCGAGCAATTTTTCCGGTTTAGTCTTCGTCTTTTGAATTGTAAAAAAGCCTTATTGACTTTTAATCAGGAACCCTACTTTTGGCACCGTTGCCCTGAAGGCATGACGGCAATCTCGTTTAAACCATCAAAGCATTTAAAACAGTGCTTCGCCAAACAACAGACCATTAATCACTTACATCCTTCATATCAAAATTTAATCAACTATTTAAAAGAATTAAATATTGAGTGCAGCAGGGCATTGGCCGTGCATCTTTTACACCCTGATAAAACCTCAATGGGTTTTGCTGTCTTTTTTGATGACGATGCGGCAACGTTTGAAGATGATGATATTCAATTATTGCTCGATTATTGTTCTAGTTTTATGCAACAAGTCGAGTTGAAGTTTAACTACGAAGAGTTAAATGAATTATACGAGCAACAAGTGGCACTTAATTCGAGTAAAACAAAATTTTTCTCGATTATTTCGCATGACTTACGTGCGCCTTTTCATGGATTGCTCGGATTTTCTGAGGTACTCGCTAAAGAGCGTGAAACTTTAGATGAATCTAGTATTCAAAATATTGCAGACTATTTATATGACACCTCACAATCGACCTATAACTTGCTTGAAAGCTTACTAACATGGGCGATGGCCGAGGGAGGGCGTTTTGTTTATCACCCAATTAATTTTAAGCTTAGACAAGTCAGCAATATCGTTTGCGATGTACTGCACACATTAGCTTTAAAGAAAAATATTGAACTGGTGAATGGTGTTCCGGATGATTTAAACATCTACGCCGATATCAATATGATGACCTCTGTAATTCAAAACTTGGTGTCAAATGCGCTGAAATTTACCGATGTTAATGGATCAGGCAAAGTCTTTATTGAAGCTCAACAAGCGGATACAAATGTAGAAATTACTGTTCGAGACACAGGTCTAGGCATGACCGAACAACAAATGGCAAATTTATTCCATCCACGTATTACTGCTAGCTTTAAAGGCACTGCAGGGGAAAAAGGTGCTGGTTTGGGTTTGAGTCTTTGCAAGCGTTTTGTCGAGATTAATCAGGGGCAAATTACTGTTGATTCTAAAGAAGGGGTAGGAACGACATTTAAAGTTCTATTACCTTCAGCTCAAGAAAGTCATGAAGTACATACCGAACATCATTCTTCATCAGAAGCAAAATTAGTCTAATCCCTTTTCCTTCCACTACTCGAACTGCTATAACTAAAAACAGAGTACGAGGAAAAGAGCTTTTTATATGAATGCGGAGCAGTTACAAAAAACATTGCGTGCCAGTCAGTACGCAGAACAAGTTTTAGGTTTGCATCAAGCTGTTTTAGAACAAGATTATCAAATAGATCAATTTACTGCACCGCTCTCGACCGAACAGATTTACCAGTTTGTACAGACCACGCTAGATGGGATTGGTGATGAAACGCTTTGGATGCGCGGAATGCGCATTTTACGTAGCCGTTTAATGTTCCGCTGGATTTGGCAGGATGCCAATCAATTGACCGATGTTGTCACACTCACTCGTGAACTTTCTGATTTTGCCGATGCCAGCATTTGTGCAGCAAAAGATTTTGCGCGTGTAGCACTTGTGGCGAAACATGGTGAACCTGTGAGTTACTCTGGCAAAGTTCAAGATTTGATTGTTGTTGCCATGGGTAAGCTTGGTGCTCAAGAGCTTAACTTATCGAGTGATATCGACTTAATTTTTGCCTTTGATGAGCAAGGTGAAACCGATGGTCGCAAATGTATTGATGTACAGCAGTTCTGTATTTTGTGGGGACAAAAACTCATTTATTTGCTTGAACACATTACTGCCGATGGTTTTGTATTTCGAGTTGATATGCGCTTACGTCCTTGGGGGGATGGCTCGGCATTAGCGATTAGTCATGCAGCTTTAGAAAAATATTTAAGTCAACATGGCCGTGAGTGGGAGCGCTATGCTTGGATTAAAGCGCGCGTTGTCACTGGGGGAAAAGAAGGACAAGACTTATTGGAAATGACACGTCCTTTTGTATTTCGTCGTTATGTCGATTACACCGCTTTTGCTGCCATGCGTGATATGAAAGCGATGATTGAGCGCGAAGTCTTACGTCGTCATATTGAGGATGATATTAAACTCGGAGCGGGTGGTATTCGCGAAATTGAGTTTATTGTTCAGGTCTTTCAGCTTATTTATGGTGGGTCTAAACGTGAGTTACAAGACCGTCAATGTTTAGTTAGTCTTGAGCACATTGGTGAAGCAGGTTTGTTAGAAAGACAAGCTGTATTAGAACTTGAAGATGCTTACCTATTTTTACGCCGTGTTGAACATGCAATTCAAGCGCTCAACGATCAGCAAACCCAATTATTACCAGAAGAATTGGACTTAAGACAACGCATTATTGATACCTTAGATTTCGCTAGCTGGAATGAGTTTCTTGATGTTCTTAATGAGAAACGTCAAAAAGTAAAAGTTCAATTTAAGCAACTCATTGAAGATACTAGTTCAAATGCCGCAACTGAAAACTTTGGACAGTTAGAGCAGCAGTTAGATGAAGTGTTGGATGACAATGCGAAAAATCTGATTCATGAGTTTTGGCATGGTCATGCACTTAAAAAACTTCCTTCAAATGCTGTGCAGCGTTTAAAAACCTTCTGGCCTCATTTAATTGAAGCCATCTTGCAATCAGAACAACCACAAACTGCACTGTTGCGCTTAATGCCATTGATTGAATCAGTCATGCGTCGAACCGTGTATTTGGTGATGTTGATTGAAAGTAAGGGGGCACTGCAACGCTTAGTGAAAATGGCGACGGTGAGTCCGTGGATTTGTGAAGAGCTAACGCAATATCCAGTACTGCTGGATGAGTTCTTATCGATGGATTTTGAGTTACCAAAACGTAAGGACTTAGAAGACTCATTACGTCAGCAATTGCTTCGTATTGAGATTGATCAGGTCGAAGATCAGATGCGAGCACTTCGCCTGTTTAAAAAGAGCAATGTACTCACTGTTGCGGCAAGTGATGTCTTAGCTGAAAGCCCATTAATGAAAGTATCTGATGCATTAACTGATATTGCTGAAGTGAGTGTTAATGCAACCCTACATTTAGCTTATCAGACAGTGGCGAAGCGTCATGGGTACCCAAAGGACGTTGATGGGAAACGCTGCTCACTCGACTATAAAGCTTTTGCTGTCATTGGGTATGGCAAAGTGGGGGGGATTGAACTGGGCTATGGTTCTGACTTAGACCTTGTCTTTATTCACTATCTAGATGAACAAGCAGATACTGATGGAACCAAGTCAATTAGTGGCTTTGAGTTTGCTATGCGTGTCGCTCAAAAGTTTATGTCACTCATGACTACTCAAACCCTTGATGGCCGTGTCTATGAAATTGATACACGCTTAAGACCTTCAGGTGAGGCAGGTTTACTGGTAACGAGTCTGAAAGCCTATGAGCACTATCAGTTGAAAAGTGCATGGCTTTGGGAGCATCAGGCATTAGTTCGAGCACGCTCTATTGCTGGCGATGAAGCGCTCTGCCAGAAATTTGAAATATTTCGCCGCGAGATATTGACTCAATCTAGAGATGAGGCTTATGTTCGTGAAGAAGTGTTGAAAATGCGTCAGAAAATGAAAGACCACCTAGGTTCGTCTTCTGAACAAAAAAAACATGGTATTTTTCATTTAAAACAGGACGCAGGTGGTATCGTCGATATCGAATTTATGGCACAGTATGCTGTACTTGCATGGAGCGGGACGAAACCCGATCTCGCCCATTATTCTGATAATGTAAGAATATTAGAAGATGCTGCTAAAGCAGACTGCTTATCCAGTGAAGATGCCACAGCATTAATTCGAGCCTATCTTAGTGAACGTGCCGAAAGCCACCGTTTAGCCCTTGCAAATCAATCCATGCAAGTCAGCGCAGCGGACTGGCGTAGTACCCGTGCGGTCGTTTGCAATTTATGGCAAAGATTAATAGACCCAACCGCTTCGGTTGAGTTGGATAGTGAATGATTTTATAACAATTTGGAGTGTTCCATGAATTTGGCTGATCGTGATGGTTTTATTTGGCAAGATGGAAAATTAATTGATTGGCGTGATGCAAAGATTCACGTTTTAACCCATACATTACACTACAGTATGGGCGTATTTGAGGGTGTTCGTGCTTATGAAACGCCTAAAGGTACTGCCATTTTCCGTCTTCAAGACCACACAAAACGTTTGTTAAATTCAGCAAAAATTTATCAAATGAAAGTGCCGTATGATCAAGCAACCCTTGAACAAGCACAAATTGATGTTGTTCGTGAAAATAAATTAGCTTCTTGCTATTTACGCCCGTTGATCTGGATCGGTTCAGAGAAACTAGGTATTGCAGCAACAAATAACACGATTCATGCCGCTGTTGCTGCATGGGCGTGGGGTGCATACCTTGGTGATGAAGCGATGGCTAAAGGTATTCGCGTTAAAACGTCATCATTTACTCACCATCATCCAAACGTGACGATGTGTAAAGCAAAAGCATCTGGTAACTACACGTTGTCAATTCTTGCTCACCAAGAAGTTGCACATTCTGGTTACGATGAAGCAATGTTAATGGACCCTCAAGGTTATGTATGCCAAGGTTCAGGTGAAAACGTATTCTTAATTAAAGATGGCGTTTTACACACTCCAGATATCGCTGGTGGTGCGCTTGATGGTATTACACGTCAAACTGTAATGACAATCGCTAGAGATCTTGGTTACCAAGTTGTTGAGCGCCGTATTACACGTGACGAATTCTATATTGCAGACGAAGCATTCTTCACAGGTACTGCTGCTGAAGTAACACCAATTCGTGAATACGATGACCGTCAAATCGGTTCGGGTACTCGTGGCCCAATTACCACTGAAATCCAAAAAACTTACTTTGATGCGGTTCAAGGTAGAAATCCGAAATATGAACACTGGTTAACTTACGTAAAATAAGTTAATCCGTTAACATAAAAAGGCGAACATAGGTTTCGCCTTTTTATTTTTTGGCTAAGGGAGCTTCTATGCATATTGTCTATGTGTCTGATGGAAAGGCAGGACACCGCTCACAAGCATTAGGCTTGTTTCAGGCAATGCAAAGACAACAGCCAGAAACAACTTTTGAAGAGGTCCTAATTTCTGATTTACCTATTATTTCTCTGATTCAGGCACTTTTCTCTTCAAAAAAATCTTTGTTTAAACAAGCGCCTGATTTTGTATTTGGGGTGGGAAGCCACACACATTTTCGTGTTTGGTTACTCGGTAAAATTTTCAAAAAGGCTAAAACGATTATTCTAATGAAGCCGAGTTTACCTATAGGTTGCTTTGACTATGCTGTTATTCCAGAGCATGACGGTATTCACGCCGATAGCCATGTGATTGTCACGCGTGGTGCATTAAACCCCATCCGTAATGAAAACTGCCATCAAAAAGACCGAATTTTAATTGCTTTAGGTGGTTCATCTAAACGACATCAATGGAACCAATATAAAGTATTAACCAGTGTTCAAAAAATTGTTGAGAATAATCCAGACGCTGAAATTATTCTGACCACTTCACGTCGAACCCCAGCAGAGTTTGTCGATATTTTAAGACAACAAAGTTTTGCCCAGCATTTACGCATATTTCCAGTTGATCAAACACCCCAAGGCTGGATTTTCGAGGAAATGCAAAAAGCAGAAGCTGTCTGGGTAACAGAAGACAGCGTCTCTATGATTTTTGAGGCCCTTACTGCGGGTTGTCGAGTCGGGGTGATGGCAATGGACCGTTTGAAAGACGACCGGATTACGCACTCAGTTGATCAAATGTTAGAAACAAAATTAATTTCACAGCAGACTTGTGTTGTACAGTTACCACAACCTTATGCTTTTAAAGAAGCAGACCGTGTGGCAACATATCTTTTATCAAAAAATTAAAATTTTTATTTTGAGTAAATAAATGAAAATATTGCATATTGCAAATTTTGGCTTTAATAAACAAGGCGCCCATTTTTACTGCACAGACCGTAAAATTTCTGCCGGATTAATTGAAAATGGCCATTTCGTTTATGATTTTAGTTTTCGCGATATGGCTCGAATGGGCACCATTTTTAAAACAAAAAAACTGGGTGCCAATTGGGCTAATAAAGAAGTCCTAAAAGTCGTTAATAATATTGAGCCAGACTTGGTACTGATTGGGCATAGTGACTTAATGAGTCCAGATGTTCTAAGACAAATTAAAGAATCTTATCCAAATACTAAAATTGCATTTTGGTATGTTGACCCGCTTTATCTTGAAAACAAACTCGACTTTGTTAAAGCATTCTCTCCGTATTTAGATGCTATTTTCTGTACAACAGGTGGTGAATATCTACAAAAGTTAAAGCAACCCCATTTAAGTGTGGCCTATTTGCCAAATGTCGGTCACCGTAATGTAGAAACACTACAGCAATTTTCAAATGCTAATACGGATAAGACCTTTATTTTTTGTGGCGTGGTTTATAAAGAACCTGAGCGTGAGAAGTTCTTAAAAGATTTGGCAGATGCTTTGCAACAAGGCCATGTGAACTATCAATATTATGGTTGTTTTGAACAACCGGGTGTTTATGGTAAAGCGTATTATAAAGTTCTATCTGAAACAAAAATGGGACTTAATTACTCACGCCGTAATGATGTAACCTTGTATAGTTCTGACCGTATTGTACAGCTGACTGGTAATGGTTTACTCACTTTTAGCCCAAGAATTCCGGGCTTTGAGAAGCTCTATACTGAGCAGGAAGTGGTTTACTTTGATGATCAGTTTGACTTGGCCAAGAAGATCCAATTCTTTGATCAAAATCCAGAACAGGCTGAAAAAATAGCGAAAGAGGGCTGGGAGAAAACACGTAAATCTTTCAATGCTAAACGCATCACCCAGTTTATGGTTGAGGTAACATTTAAGCAGCCCCTTTCAGAAGATTATGAATGGTCACATGAGGTTTATGCATGATGTGGTTTTTGTACGTTGCGGTGGGCCTATTAGTACTTGCTGCACTGTTATATGTGCTGGGTAATTATACATTCTGGCTTCCGTTCCGTTCGAGTAAACTACCTCGCATTGTGATGTTGCATCAGGTTACCCCTAAAGATGCAGCCTCTGGTATGAACATGCCACCTGAAAAGTTTGAACAACTCTTACAGTTGTTGACGCGGAAGGGGACTACTTTTTGCTTTGTTTCTGAGCTTGAGCAATATCGTAATCAAAAGAATGTCGTTGCTTTAAGTTTTGATGATGGATTTATGGATAATTATCTCTATGCTTATCCATTACTTAAAAAATATAACGCAAAAGCAACGATTTATTTGGCAACTCAAATTGAAGGCATCGAAAAGCTTACTCATGAGCAAATTCATGAAATGGCGAATTCTGGTTTAATTGAGTTCGGTGCACATACCCAACATCATGTGAACTTACTTAAGCTTGACGATCAAACCGCTTTTGACGAAATGCTTCAGTCTAAGCGTGATGTTGAAGCATTAGTTGGCAAATGTCCGAGCTTTGCTTATCCATTTGGCCGTTTTAATGAAAAGCACCAGAAAATGGCGCAAGAAATTGGCTTTAAAAACGCAGTATCGACACGTAAAAAAATCGAAGCGTATGAAGCAGATAACCAATTTAATATTCCACGTGTTAGCACGCATGGCGCCATGAATGCTTTACAGATGCGTATCGCCCTTGCTAAAGGACGTTATAAGTTATGAATAAAATTCCATGTAGTGTCTATATCGTCACTTTAAACTGTGGTGCTTGGTTAGAGCGAACTTTGCAAAGTGTTAGTGAATTTGATGAAGTTATTATTTTAGACTCTGGCAGTACTGATAATACTTATGAAATTGCTCAGCACTTTGAAAATACGCAAATTTCTCATCAAGACTGGCAAGGTTACGCTGGGCAAAAAAGTTTAGCTTTAGAAAAATGCCGAAATGATTGGGTGCTGAACCTAGATGGCGATGAAGTTTTATCTAACGAGTTAAAGCAAGAGATTGTTGAGACCATTCAACAGAACAAGCTTGATGCATTAATCACACCAATTAATGATGTGTTCTTAGGTGTTCCAAACAGCAAACATACTAAAAAACATGCAAAGGTACGTTTTTTCCGCAAGTCTAAAGGGCATTATGACCTTGCTAATAAAGTTCATGAAAATGTGATTGTAGATGGTGAATCTCAGCGTGCTCAACATGATATTTATCATTATGGTGAGTCGAGTATTTTCGTTAAGGTCGAAAAAAATAACCAATATTCCAACTTAAAAGCATTAGAGAAATACCAAAAAGGAAAGTCTCCGAGCGTTGCTAAATTGGTTTTAGTGATGCCTGTGACTTTTATGAAGTCTTATTTTATTCGCCGTAGCTTCTTAAATGGTTGGCGTGGTTTCGTAAATAGTATGATTAATGCATTTTATGCATTTCTAAAAGAAGCTAAGCTTTTTGAACAAACCATGAATAAAGATAAAAATAAGTAGGCAAGCTATGAAAATTGTTCAGGTATTGGCAACGAGTGGTGGAGTTGGTGGATTAGAGCAGCACACTTTTAACCTTGTTAATGAGCTTGCTTTAAACCATGAAGTACATGTGATTGCACATCCTTGCTATGTAGACAAGTTTAGCCAACAAGTACATTTTCATGCTGTCGATTTTGCGCGTAGCCGTTGGAATATTTTTTTACTTTGGCAACTTAAAAATCTTATTCAGCAAATTCAACCTGCTATTGTTCATGCACAAGCAGGAAAGGCTGCTGAGCTGATTGCCCGCATTAAGCCATTTTTATCTGGCCCAAAATTTGTGACAACAGTACATGGTACCAAAAAGAATAAATCTGCTTATTTAGCTGGTGATGCGGTTATTGCAGTGAGCCAAGCACTAACGCAAGGTATTCCTGAGTCTAAAGCACACGTGGTTTATAACGGTGTATATCCTCAACCCGTACTTACAGTTGAAGATAAAGAAAAGTTACTTCAATCGATTCAAAAAGATTTTGCTGAGCTAGACACAAGCAAAAAAGTTGTTATGTGTATTGGGCGTTTAGAACCAGTAAAAAATATCAGTTTATTGATTGAGTCGATGCAACAGATCGATGCCAATTTATGGATTATTGGTGACGGTTCACTTCGAGCAAGTTTGGAAAAACAAGTCAGCGAATTGAATATGCAAAATCGGGTCGCTTTTCTTGGGTTTAGAACTGATGCGCGTGATCTGGTGCAACTGGCTGATATTGTAGTTTTATCATCAGACCGTGAGGGTTTTCCACTTGTTATGGTCGAAGCTTTACAGGCCGATAAAGCAATGGCTTCAACCAAAGTAAACGGTGTGGTTGAGTGGTTGCCAGAGCAATATCTAGCAGAAATTGGAGATGCACAAGGTTTAGCAAAAGCGATTGAATATGCACTGCAACCTGAGGCTCAAAACGACTTTAGCCCTTTGTATGCAAGGGCCAAGGCTGAACTCACTGTACCAGCCATGGCTGAGCAGACGCTTAATATTTATAAAGGCCTGCTGAAGACTTAATTATTTTTTGGCGTAAGGCGGATGGCATCAAGTACTACGAAGTTATCTTCGACATTAATAGTATGGCAACCGTCATCTGCTTGATTCCAGTCTGGTAAAACTACTTCTAGTAATTTTTCTTCATAAGCTGTTGGGCTAAGCTGAGTAATCGCTTTTAATTCGATATTGCCGCCATACCGCTTTAAAGAATCTTGGCTTGGTCGAACCAGCTGCCCTTTATAAATAAAAGGTTTGCCTGCCATACGGAACTGTTGACTGCCTCGGCACACTGGATTCATTGGGTGCTCTTGCCAGTTCGGATTTAAAATATCTTCGGTAAAGAACAGGTCTAAACGGTCACCAAATTTCTTACAATCACGACGCGTTGAAGTAAAAAGATACCATAAGCCCTCATGGTAAAAAGGGGTGCTATCGACTGCTTCGATATTCTCAATCAGATTAGAATGCTTTTCCCATTTCAGTGGAAATTCAGCACATTTCCAAAGTTCAATCGTCTTGTTGGCAGAAGTCTCTGGGATCATGTACCAAGTGTCTTCTAACTTAAATACACAAGGATAAGAAAGGTGATAGTCGAGCTTTAAGATTGTCTCTGGTGGTGTGTAGGTGCCATTTTTAAAGACTTCTAAAACAGAAAGAAAACCTACTGGATGCTGGTCATCGACTTCTTCAAAAAAAATGAAATGACGCTCATTTTCATAAGCATAAAAGCTATCTGCAAATGTAAACTTTCTAGGGGAATGTATCTCAAAGAGTGAATCTAATTGCTCAAGTGTAGTAAAAGGTTGCTCTAACCAGCCAAAACGCATATACCAATGGGAGTCAAAAGTTTTCGCTTTTTTTGCTTGTTGGTACTTGTACCATTTTTTTTGGATTAGGCGATTTAGCATTAAATTTTACACTCGATATAACTATAATTAGATAGACTATCCCTGACTCATTTTAACATTTGAATGAAATGAAAAAATATTTAATCAGTATTGAATCTGCTAATAGTGAACGTTTAAAAAAGTTGTACTCTCAAGCAACATTTTACAAATATCGCGATGAATTTAAGCAATTTGGGGTTATAGGAAAAAATTTAAGTGTTAGTGAGTATTTTCAACAGGGTGTAGCAGGTAAGAAGAAACCGATGACACCAGGTGAGCTTGGTTGTGCAATGTCACATATAGCTGCATTAAAAGATTTTTTAAGCTCTGATGAAGAATATGCAATTATTTTTGAAGATGATGTGATCGAACGTTTTGAAATTGATTTCCAAGATTTAGAAAAACACATTCATTCTTTGAGTTTAGGTCCTTGCTTTTTCTTAAGCTTGGGCGGTATTCAAATGAAAATATGCAATCGTGTTCGTGGAAAATTTTTACCCGAAGAATTGTATAACCAAAAAGTCTTAAAAGTTGATTACGACTATCTTGAAAAACTTGCCTATGCTTATGCCTATGTTGTAGATCGTAAAATGGCTCAAATGTTGGTTGATTATCATCAACCGATAAAAATTTATGATCATTGGCAGGACCTTGTTGGGCGAGGGGATTTTAGTTTCTATGTCAGCTTTTTATTCGATCACCCAATTATTGAAAATAATGATGCATTAAGTTACTTAGAAAAGGAAAGGAGTCTAGTGACGCCTCTTTCTCAAGATGATAGTGATTTATTACGTTACTTAAGAGTTAAACTAAAGAAATATATACTTAATAAATATATAATTTAGTCATTTTTATGGGTTTTATTGATAATTTTATGATTAAGCAAAAAAATATTATTATCGGGTCAGCTACTGGATATGATGCTGACCTCATCTCTTCTTTTGTATATTCTTTGGAAAAAGCAAACTTTGATGGCATATTGGCTTTAATTATATATAAAGAGCAAATGACAGAATTTGTTAATGCATTTTCAGATATCAAAAATTTTAAAATTGAATTTAAAGTTTCAACTATTGGAAAATTTAAATCAAAGTCAAAATATTCAGGTGTTTATAAATTCAAGTTTGTAAAAAATATTCTTAAGAAAATTATTGGCTTAACTGTAAATGAAGAAAACGCTGATTCAAAAATAAAAGCACTTAAAATCACAGGTTATCCGCATGTGAGCCGTTTCTTTGAATATAAGGAAATTGTAGAAAGCCATCCTGATGCATCACATGTATTGCTGAGCGATGTTCGAGATGTTTTTTTCCAAAGTAACCCTTTCAAAAATCTTGGCAAAGGACTATTGGTTGGGATGGAAAATCCAAATTTTACCATAGGTACTGAGCAATATAATAAAAAATGGATCTTGGATGCATACGGTGAGGACTTTTATAATCTTGCAAAAGATGAGCAAGTTTCTTGTTCAGGTGTCACTATTGGTGATCATGAATCAATTAGAGTCTATATCAATAAGATGATCGAAGAATTCTGCAAACAGCCATATCAAAAAATGTCTGAAAGAATTTATGATCAAGCTATGCATAATAAATTATTAATTACTAATAATTTAGCTGATGTAACATGCTGTCAGCCATTTGAATCCATTATTGTAACCCTAGGGTTATACCCAATAGATCAAATTGCAGTTAATGATCAGGGATTTATTATCAATCGCAATCAAGAAATCATTCCTATTGTCCATCAACATGACAGACATCCGGAACTGATTCAATTATGTGATAATTATATTGGGAAATAAATTTAAGATTTTCTAAATTTTATGTGGGATGCGGATATTAATTTTTATCCGCATTTCCTTTTAAAACCATATAAATCAATGCAACAAATATAAGCAATGCACCAACCAAGCTACTTACACAGAAAAATAAAATTCGTTGATTTGTAGTCATATTAAATAATTCATTTGCAAGAATATAGCGCATGAAAAACCATTGTGCGAGAGAGAATACAATCACGACTAAAGCATGTCGACGAACGTCAGGACGCATTGCCATAATGAATTACCAAGGGAGAAAAGAAAGAGTGGGGGTATTATGCCATTTGCCTACTACCATCTCAATAGAGTCTTAATTAAGCAAATTCTGTAGAAAAAGTAAAATTATGGATAAATTATGAAGTTTTATTAACATTAATAAACTTGGTATCCGATTTTTATCGAATTTTATCTAGTAAATTGCTGAATTTATTTGGATATATGTTTGATGCAGCCTATAGATTTTGTAATGATTTGGGTGGACTCAACCGATACGAAATGGCAGCAACAATATCTATATTATAAATCCAAAGAAACTAAAACTAAGATCGATGAACTCGCTGACCAATGTCGCTATCGTGACTGGAATAATCTTCATTTTTGGTTTAGATCTGTTGAAAAATTTTGTCCTTGGGTTAGAAAAATTCATCTTGTGACCTGTGGTCATTTCCCAGAGTTTTTAGTCAAGAATCACCCTAAGTTAAATCTAGTTACCCATGATCAAATTATAGAACCAGCCTGTTTACCGACCTTTAACTCACATGCCATCGAAATCAATATTCATAAAATAGAAGGCTTAGCAGAACACTTTGTCTATTTTAATGATGACACTTTTATTAACAGCTCTTTAGAGCCAGAGTTCTTTTTTAAAAATGGTTTACCTTGTGATGGTATTCAGCTACAACCTTTAATGGTCGTGGGTGAAGAGAACTTTTTAGGCGCAGTTGCATTGACTGATGCCGCAATCATTAATAAGTATTTTGATAAGCGGAAATTATTTCATAACAATCCCTATGCACTTTTTAATCATCGCTACTCTATGAGTAATAATTGGGGGAATTTTTTAAGTTTATATAACCGAAAATTTTCGAGCTTTTATAGTACTCATTTGCCTCAACCATTTTTGAAATCAGTGTTTGAAGAAGTTTGGCAAACTGAAGAGAGTTATTTAAAAGAAGTATCAAGTCATCGCTTTAGACAGCCTTTAGACGTTAACCAATATTTGTTTAGGTTATGGCAGTTATGTTCAGCCCGTTTTTATCCTGTAAATATATTTGAGCGCGGCCAAAATTTTAATTTAAGACTGCAAAATCTCCCCGAAATTAATCAGATTATTAAAAGTGAACGGCTTCCACAAATTTGTCTAAATGACGATGAACAAGTGGTCGATTTTGAAAAACTAAAAACAGAAGTTATTCAAATTTTTGAACAAAAATTTAATACGCTTTCAAGCTTTGAAAAAGAAATGTCTCATTAAATTTTTCTTAATAAAAAAAACCCTGCATAAGCAGGGTTTTTTCATGGAAAATATAAAAATTATTTAGATTCTTCAGCTTTTGGCTTTTCACGTAAGCGGATACCCAAGTCACGAAGCTGGTTTGCTTCAACAGGAGCAGGTGCTTGAGTAAGTGGACATTCAGCAGTCTTAGTTTTCGGGAACGCAATAACGTCACGAATTGAAGTCGCGCCAGTCATAAGCATAACTAAACGGTCAAGACCAAATGCCAAACCACCGTGAGGAGGAGCACCATAACGAAGCGCGTTAAGTAAGAAGCTGAATTTCTCTTCTGCTTCTTCATCAGAAATACCAAGCGCTTCAAAAATCGCTTTTTGCATTTCTAATGTGTAAATACGAAGTGAACCACCGCCAACTTCAGTACCATTCAATACCATGTCGTAAGCAACAGAAAGTGCTTCACCTGGATTGCTCTTCACGTCTTCTACGCTAGATTTAGGTAGCGTGAATGGGTGGTGAACAGAAGTCCATTTACCATCGTCAGTTTCTTCAAACATTGGGAAGTCAACAACCCAAAGTGGAGCCCACTCACAAGTTGAAAGGTTCAAGTCGTGACCAATCTTGACACGAAGCGCACCCATTGCGTCATTTACAACTTTAGCTTTATCAGCACCGAAGAATACAATATCGCCATCTTGCGCGCCAACACGTTCCAGCAGCTCAAGTACAATCGGTTCAATGAATTTCACGATTGGAGATTGAAGACCTTCAATTCCTTTAGCGAGTTCATTAACTTTAATGTACGCTAAACCTTTAGCCCCATAGATGCCAACGAATTTGGTGTATTCATCAATTGCACTACGTGGCAATGATGCTGCACCTGGAACACGTAAAGCAACAATACGACCTTTAGGATCTTTTGCAGGGCCAGCGAATACTTTGAACTCTACTTCTTGCATTAAGTCTGCAACGTCAACGAGTTTCAACGGAATACGCAAATCTGGTTTGTCAGATGCATAGTCACGCATTGCTTCGCTATATGGCATACGGCGGAATTTTTCAAATTTTACGCCAAGCAAGTCGTTAAATAATTTAACAGTCATGCCTTCCATCAAATCCATGATTTCATCGTCGTTTAAGAACGATGTTTCAATGTCGATTTGAGTGAATTCTGGCTGACGGTCAGCACGTAAGTCTTCATCACGGAAACATTTCGCGATTTGGTAGTAACGATCAATACCACCCACCATCAATAATTGTTTAAACAATTGCGGTGATTGTGGAAGTGCGTAGAAGCTACCATTTTGTACACGACTTGGTACTAAATAGTCACGTGCGCCTTCAGGAGTTGCACGGGTTAAAATCGGAGTTTCAACGTCTAAGAAACCGTGATCGTCTAAATAATTACGGATCAAGTTAGTTACTTTAGAACGGAAACGTAAGCGATCTAACATTTCTGGACGACGGATGTCCAAGAAACGATATTTTAAACGGTGTTCTTCTGACACGTTAATTGTGTCATCATTTAACGGGAATGGCGGAGTTTCAGAAGCAGCAAGAACTTCGATTTCTTTGCCTAAAACTTCGATTTGACCACTCACCATATTTTGGTTTTCAGTACCTTCATAACGGCGACGAACACGACCTGTAATTTTTAATACATATTCAGAACGTGCTTTATCTGCTGTTGCAAATGCTTCTGGAGTATCTGGGTCAATAACCACTTGAACGAGACCATCACGGTCACGCATATCAAGGAAAATAACACCGCCATGGTCACGGCGACGATGTACCCAACCGCATAGTGTAACGGTCTGGTCGATTTGGGCTTCAGTTAAAGAGCCACAGTAATGAGTTCGCATCATGATGAAGATTATCCAAACTATATTGGCTGAAAGGACGGATGCGTAAACCGCGCACCGTCAAAAAAGTAAGTTTTCGATTATGCCTTGTTGGATGGTTTGCCACAAGAACTAGATCAAAAAACCGCAGAAATTAAGCTGAAAATGAGCAATTTGGCAGCAACTTTAAGTATTCACCCCATTCTTTTTTGCCGATCTAAAACCAAGAATAGTAAGCATCCTAAGCTAAAGGTACTTAGCCAGCCTTGCATAAATTCATTAATAGAACGACCAGTGAAATAATAGGTATCGACATGCCAAACTTCATGAGGAATGTAGCGGGCATAATCCCAAAAAGAGAATAAACCTAACACTGTAGATAGAATTAACAGACACCATGCGAAAATTTTAATTTTATAGTTTACTTTCCAGTGTTGTTTATAGCGCTGATAATAATGAACACACATCCAAGCAATAAAAGGTAGCGCAAGAGCAGAGGAGCCTAGCTGTAAAAGACGATGTAAGGGATAAGGGTGTCCCAAAAGATGAACTGTGGTCGCTAATACATCTTTAAATATAAAAGTCCGAAAGTCAGAATGTGTTAGGCCATCCCAAATTAAATGAGTGGCAATCCCTAAAATAAGCGCGAGTAATGTTCCAACCAAAAATAAAAAAATACGTTTTAAAGAGTTGAGGCCAAGATCATGCTGAATACCGAAAAAACGGTAAATTACAGGTCGATATAGAAAGTACCAAATAGCACAAAAAATGAGGCCTAAAGTAAGGTTGGGATAAATCAGGCCTTTCCATTGATGTGTCAATATGCTGGCGTGAACTGTAAATAAGCGGTAAAGATCGGGTGTCATACTTCCAATTGCTAGAGCTGCAACTGGTAAAGTGTTTCGGCTAAGCTTTGAAAGAGGGGGTGCTATAACGGCATGAGAGATTGTAAAAGGCATTATAAAACAGAGATTACTCACATCATTTAATTGCCCAGTCTAACGAATCAGCCGATTAGAAATGTTTTTTATTGCAAAAAGACTGAAATGTTATAATATAACAAAACAAAAGGCGTAGCGATCAGAGAATCACCTCATGTTGTTCTATAAAAATATTTTGACCTTATCCATTTTAGCTGTCATATCCGTACCTTCGTTTGCAGCAGAAAGTGAAAATGTTGAAAAGCTAGAAACTATCCGAATTAAGGCTCATCCACTTGAGCAAACTTCACAAGATTTTGCTGTGGCAGATACTGTTGTTGATCAAAAGCATCTGTCGCAAGGCGCTGCTACCATTGGGGATGCACTCAGTAGTGAAGTGGGAATTTACGCGAATCAATTTGGGGCTGGTTCGAGTCGTCCAGTGATTCGTGGACAAGATGGACCACGCGTTAAAGTACTTCAAAATTCATCAGAAAATATTGATGTCTCGACGTTGTCTCCTGACCATGCTGTTACTGTAGATCCTGTGCTTGCGAAACAAGTCGAAGTAATTCGCGGCCCTTCAACTTTACTGTTTGGTGCGGGGACCGTCGGTGGTTTAGTTAACGTCATTGATAACAAGATCCCTACGCAAATGCCTGAAAATGGTTATGAAGGACAAGTTGGCTTACGTTACAACACTGGAAGTGATGAAAAACTGGCGAGCGCTGGCGTAACTGTTGGCTTGGGCAGCCAAGTTGCTTTACGTGTTGAGGGGTTAACTCGTGATGCGAATAATTATATTGCTCCCAATTATATTCATGAAGGTGAAAAAGAGCGCCGTGTAGACAATACTTTTGCGCAGGGTGACTCGGTTAATGTTGGTCTATCTTGGATTTATGACCGTGGTTATACGGGTATTTCTTATAGCAACCGCAGAGACCAGTATGGCTTACCGGGGCATAGCCATGAGTACGAAAGTTGTAGCGCTCATCTAGGTGGAAGACCGCATTTGCATTGTGGAGACCATGAACATGAAGAGGGTGAAGAAGCTCACGATCATGAGCATGAAGAACATGAGCACGAGCATGGCGGCCCATGGATTGATTTAAAATCTGAGCGTTACGATTTTAAAACCGAGTTAAATGATCCATTTGCAGGCTTCCAAAAGTTACGTGCGCAAGCGAGCTATACTGACTATCAGCATGATGAAATTGAAGAGGGAGCAATTGCAACCCGATTCCAAAACAAAGGTTATGATGGACGTATTGAGTTGGTGCATAACCCGATTGCAAGTTGGGAAGGGGTAATTGGTGCACAGTTAGGTCAACAGAAATTAGATTTAACTGGCGAAGAAGCATTTATGGCCCCGACCACTACCAAAAAGTGGAGTTTATTTGCTTTAGAACATAAACAATGGAAAGACGTACATTTTGAGCTTTCTGCCCGTGCAGATCAGCAAGAAATTGATGTAGACGACAACTCTAAACAGGATTTTGATGGTTCGGCATTCTCTTACGCAGGTGCTGCGAATTGGGAGTTTGCACCGAACTATAAACTTTCTTTTGTCGCTTCACATCAAGAGCGTTTGCCTTTAGCTCAAGAGTTATATGCAAATGGTGGACATTTTGCGACGAATACTTATGAGTTAGGAAATGATCAACTCAGTAAGGAAAAATCGAATAATGTTGAGTTAGGTTTGCATTTTGATAATGACAAACTTGATTATCATCTTCATGTGTACCATAACTGGTTTGATGACTACATCTATGCACAAACCCTTGACCGTTATAAAGACTTCCGTTTAGTTCAATACACTCAAGATAAAGCTCGTTTCTATGGTGCCGAGGGTGAAATTGGTTATCAAATTACCCCAATGTACAAGATCAGTGCTTTTGGTGACTATGTACGCGGTAAAATTGATGCAGAGGGTAATGCTCCACGTATTCCAGCGGGACGTTTAGGTACTAAAGTTGATGCAGACTTTGGCGATGGCTTTAGTGGTTCTGCCGAGTACTACCATGTCTTTAACCAAGATAAGATCGCAGCTTACGAGACCGAAACTGAAGGCTATAACATGCTCAATCTTGGTGTGGCATATTCTGGGCAGTATGGTGCAAAAACAGATTATCGTGTTTATATGAAAGCGAACAACCTGTTAGATGACACGGTTTATCAACATGCTTCATTCTTATCAAATATTCCACAAGTTGGACGTAATTTTACGGTGGGTGTTGATTTTAGTTTTTAAGGCTTTAACACGAAACTAAACTTGAAAAATCAATCCAAAAGACCTAATTTGAAAGCATCAAGTTAGGTCTTTTTTATGCGTATTTTTCAACGAATTCATCAAAAAATAAATTGGTCAGGGCGTCGTTATATGGCGGTATTACTTTGCGTTGTTGCTATTGCATATCTTGCATCGGCGATTTACCACACAGTAAAACCATTACCACAAGGGATTAACTTTAGTGGCAAGCTTAGACATGCCGATGTCAAATTTTTAGCTGATAAAACTTATCTTGATGCAAAAGGGCAACAGCAGGTTGACCAGCATATTTTTGATGAAATCTTGAAAATGATTGATGAGGCAAAAACCACGATTGTGGTGGATATGTTCTTGTTTAATTCAGAAGTGGGTGACTCGAAAATCAAGCAAAGACCGTTAATGCAAGAGTTAACCGATGCATTAGTAAGTAAGAAAAGACAAAATCGCCAAATTCAGATCGTTATGATTACCGACCCGATTAACTCGGTATACGGTGGTATCAGCCCTGAACACTACCGTCAGTTACGTCAAGCAGGTGTTGATGTGATTGAAACGAATTTAGCCCCTTTGCGTGCTTCTAACCCGTTTTGGTCTGGGTTCTGGTACATCTGCTGTCAAAATATTGGCAATAACCCTGAAAAGGGCTGGTTACCGAATCCATTCGGTGATGAAAAAATTACACTGCGCAGCTATCTAAACTTATTTAATTTTAAGGCCAATCACCGTAAGACTGTTGTGGTCGATACCGATGCTGGTTGGAAGTCATTGGTGACCTCAGCAAATCCACACGATGGTAGTTCTAGACACTCTAATGTCGCGTTGGTTGTAACAGGGGCAACAGCTGCTGATGTTCTTCAAACTGAAGCTGCAGTTGCACAAATGTCAGGCAGTAGCTCTCCATCGCTCATTTTAGGTGACTTTGAAAAAGACGTTAGCAAGCCTCAAGTGCAGGTGTTAACTGAAGGCGCAATTTATCAATCTGTATTGAAATTGATTAATTCAGCGAAGCCGAAAGAGCATCTTGATTTAAGTATGTTCTATTTATCTGAACGCAAGATTATTCAAGCGCTAAAAAATGCTCAAGAACGAGGCGTTATTGTTCGTGTTTTACTAGATCCGAATAAAGATGCATTTGGTCGACAAAAGAATGGTATTCCAAACCGTCAGGTGGCTTCAGAGCTACACGCTGCGGGCATTCCAATCCGTTGGTGTGATACACATGGCGAGCAGAACCATAGCAAAATGATCTTGAAATATAATGCCCAACACGCTGAGTTGATTGTAGGATCTGCCAACTTTACGGCCCGTAATTTAAAAAATTACAACCTTGAAACGGATATGTTGGTCATTGGCAAAGTTCAAGATCAAGTTTTTAAAGATGCGCAAGATTACTTCAATACCTCGTGGTCAAACCTAAAAGATAGACAGATGAGCGTGGATTACGCGAAGTATGCAGATGAGTCTAAAGTGAAGTATTGGATTTACCGTTTTATGGAATGGTCAGGGTTATCGACTTTTTAATCACTATCTTTGGAGTTTCCTAAAAAATGGCTGTGCCTAGAGTCATCCACAACCTGCCCAAAATCTGCGATTAAATTGTTTTTGCAATAAAATTAGATAAACGAAAACAGTGAACAGGTTTTGTGGATGACAAATGCTTTTGGTTACTTTGGGCGAAACCAAAGTAACGAATTAGCTACTACAAGTGGAACTTAAAGCGGTAAGACCCCGTCGTGCTAATTAAAAATAGAGAGTAAAACTTTGAATATTTTAAGGCGCTGGCGGAATCAATTGATCCAACGCTTTATCATCAAGTTTTTCGATTTCACTCAAATCCGTCTTAATTTTCCACTGCGACTCGTCGTCAACAGGATTTGGCAAACGCGCTTCAAGCCAATCACAGACCACATCGGGAGAAAATTCAGGATGGTTACATTGAATAATCCATGATAAAAAATCTTTGGCTTCACCATTCATGTAAGGTGGCGGTGAAACAGGGAAGAATAATGTGGGTAGGCGTTCATTTGTCGATAGATAATTTAAAACATGACCTAATTCTTGAACTGTTTGCCATGCAAGTGCATGCTCTACGTCAATACTGAACTTAAACCACCAAGCATGTTCGCCATCTGCTCCATGAGCCATAATACGGGCTTCTTGTACACTTGGAACTTTGCAAAAAAATTGATGAAGACGCTCAAAACTGATTTCAGACACAGCAATTGACCTAGTTTGAAAAATGCTAATGGTAGCACAGATACAGATTCTTCATATTTTCTTTATAGTCATTACAAAGTTTAGCAATCAAAGCGGTTTTATTCATGGTTTCTCCTTGAGTCTCTTTTAATCTAGCTTCATATCAAGATTAAAAGGAAATAGGCCATGAAAAAGCCAATCGTTCTTGTACTTTCGACATTAATGTTAGGTATATCAGCTACCGCGATGGCCGATTCTGGACACCGTTGGAACAATGACCATGGTAAAAACTATGATCGATATGAGCATCGTGATGACCGCCGTCATGATTATCGTAATGATCACCGAGCGCCAGTTTGGTCAAATGCTGATCGTGGTAAGCATTATGGTAACTATGTTGCTTTTAAACGTGGTGAACGTATTCCTGCTCAATATCGCCATAGCCGCTATTATGTTTCGGACTGGAGAGCGCACCGTTTATACGCGCCACCACGTGGATACCACTGGGTTAAAACCCCTAATCAATACTTATTAGTAGACTCAAGACACAACATTTACCGAGTTCGTTAAATGTAAAAATAAAAAGGCCTCGATATTGAGGCCTTTTTTTATGCCAACTCGTCATCTTGCGGTTGAGGGGTTTTCAAATTATTAGGAGTTTTTGCATGTTTCTCTTTCATCACTGATGGGTAGTGCCATGAAGCAAATCGAACGACTAAAATAGATAAGGCTAAAATCAAAATTGAGCCTGTAATAATGACTTGATCAATATCTGCTTTATGATCATGTTGAATATCTGAAATGAGTAGACGGGTTAAGGCCGTAATCGCAACATAAATAAGAAATCGTACAGGCATGTGATTGGTTTTAAAGTAAATTCCAACCATTGCTCCAAGCTCTAAGTAAATAAATAATAATAAAATATCATCAATTGAAGCATACTTTTTGACGGTCAGAATTTCAAAAACCGTATTGGCTGCTGACCATGCCACCATACACCCGATAATAAATAAGGCTAAATAATGGAAGGCTTCTACGGCGTAATGTCCGAAACGGTCGAGTATTCGTTCGTATTTTTTAGGATCAGGCATAATAAGATCTTTTGTTCACTTCGTAATGTTTAGAAATTAAACAAATTTTGTGCCAATGGAAATAGTAAATACAAAATAAAAAACGCCTGATTATTCAGGCGATTTTATGAAGATTTAATTCAACTCAGGTAGTAAGGCGATATCCACTATAAATACAAAGACTATTTCAAATTTTTATATTCTTGAATGACATCTTCAAATACAATATGGCCTAAAAAGTTGCCTATACTCTTTACGGATTGTTCTTGTTCAATTGCATGTGCAAATTTAACCGCCGCCTCATTTTGTAATTGTTCATAAAGACGTTTGCAGTTTGGAAATTCATCAATATCAATAACATTATGATATTTCAACCATCGTGCGATACCTGCGTAGTATCCGTCCACAAAAGACAATTGATCGCCCATTAACCAAGTTTGATTTATCAGGCTATTCTCTAAAGCTGTAAATGCTCTTTTAACTTGGGCTGCTCCATATTCACGTAATGCTTGTTTATTACTTTCTGAGGACGAGTGTTCAAGGCTATACCAGAGAGGGCTAAATGCATTGAATAAAGTCGTATTCAAAAAAGCTAGTTTCTGATTAAAGAGATTAAATTGTTCTGTTCCTTGTTCATAATGAAAAGCCGCATTCAGGCTTTTTGCCATGACATGGTTCAAGATAGCCATGCTTTCCGTTAAAACTTTACCATTATCGTAGAGCAGTGCAGGCGTTTCACCCATTGGATTAATTCTGCGATATTCCTCGGTGTTGCATTGAGCTGGCATCTCAATTCTACAGAGTTGATAAGGTAAACCTGACCATTCCAAGGCAACAATTGAACCAAATGAGCAGCCAGAAGGGACGCCATAAAATAAAGTGAAAGTTGACATGATGATTACTCTTTTTTGATGTGTAAAATCATCATAAGTCGACAGAAAAGTTTCTAGTAGTCATGTATTATGAAACTTATTGTCTACATATATGGACATTGAAGAATGCTACTTAGACAAAACTTGAATGATGTTTATCTCTTTGTTGTTGCTGTAGAGCATCAAGGATTTTCTGCCGCAGCTAAACAGCTCAATTTACCTAAATCAACTATTAGTAAGCGTGTTGCAATATTAGAAAATAAGCTGGGCTTAACGTTAATTCATCGTAGTTCACGTAGTTTTGTCTTAAGCGAATCAGGAAAACTGTTTTATCAACATGCCAAAAATGCAGTAGATGAGTTTCGTTACGCAGAAGAAAATTTATTAATACAACAACAAGAGCCAAGTGGTGTAGTCAGGCTCAGTGCTTCTGTACCCATTGCTCAGTATCTTCTATCTGATTGTTTGCCTGAACTTGCAGAACGTTATCCTAAGCTGTTATTACAAGTAGAGGTAACTGATCGTTACGTTGATGTTATGAGTGAAAACTTTGATATTGTGATCCGTAGTCATTTTCAACCATTGCCGGATTCTGGATTAATTCAACGTGTGCTTAAAAATGATAAAATCATTGCTGTTGTAGCGCCTACCTACTTAATGAAATCGGCTCCTATACATACACCAGAAGATTTGCTTAAACACGAAGGCTTATGGCCTGAATTGCAAATGAATCCATGGCATTTTCAAAATATAAATGGTCAGAAAGAGATAGTACGTCCAAACATCCGCTTTGTAGCAAATGAGTCGGAGATCTTAAAGGGGGCTGCAAAAAGGGGATTGGGTATTACGCTTTTACCTGAAACTTTTTGTATGAATGAACTATCTGAGGGTAGCTTAATTCATGTTTTGCCAGACTGGTCTGCTGGTAGCGTAACGACAAGTTTATTGATGTTGACAAGACGAGGGCTTTTACCCAGTGTCAATATTACAGCTGACTTCTTGGTCGAGAAATTAAAAACTTAAAAGTTATCTATCTTTTATGATTAGAAATAAAAAAACGCCTGATTATTCAGGCGTTTTTTATAAAGAACTTAATTAAGCTTGATTTGTAAAGTAATCTTCACTAAAGCTCATAATTAAGTCAGAACCAGCTTTGATTTTAGCAATACGCGCATCAATATCTGGCAAGATACGTTCAACAAAGTACTGAGCCAAAGCAAGTTTGTTCTGATAGAAATCACCAGACTTATCTTTAGCAGCGGCAGCAATTTTTGCAAACATATATGAGAAGCTGAGTAAACCAACCGCATGTAAATAATCAACCGCAGCTGAGTTCGGGAACTCTACATTTTCAGCAGCTTGCTCAATAATAAACTGAGTGATTGCTTCGATTTCAGTTGCAGCATCTAAAGTTGCATCTTTAATGAAGTTCAAATCAGTGTCTAAATCATTTGCAAAGTCACGAATTTCAGTGATGTATTCAGCAATGAAAGCGCCGCCACACTTAATGGTTTTACGACCAATTAAATCTTGAGACTGAACGCCGTTGGTTCCTTCGTAGATTTGAGCAATACGAAGATCACGAATACATTGTTCCATACCCCATTCACGGATGTAACCGTGACCACCGAATACCATTTGAGCATCTAAAGTTGCTTGGAATGCGGTATCTGTGAGGTAAGCTTTTGCAATTGGAGTTAAAAGCGCAACACGGTCATTGGCTTTTTTCACTGCCGCTGCATCAGTTGAGAATTTAGTGATATCGAGTTGTTGACCTACATAGACTGCAAATGCACGAGATGCTTCATTATTTGCACGCACATTTAACAACATACGACGTACATCACCATGCACTAAAATGCTGTCAGCAGGTTTATTTGGCGATTGAACACCAGCTGCACTGCGGCCTTGTAAACGGTCAGTCGCGTATTGAGCAGCATTTTGATAAGCAAATTCAGAAGCGCCTAAACCTTGAATACCCATTGATAAACGTTCGTAGTTCATCATAACGAACATTGCAGCAAGGCCTTCGTTTTCTTTACCAACGAGGTAACCTTTAGCTCCATCAAAGTTCATTACACAAGTTGCAGATGCTTTGATACCCATTTTATGTTCAATAGAACCTGGGCCAACATGGTTACGGTCGCCTAAAGAACCATCTTCATTTACAAGGTATTTTGGTACGATAAATAACGAGATACCACGTGAACCAGCAGGGGCATCTGGAGTTTTAGCAAGTACCAAGTGAATGATGTTTTCTGCTAAATCGTTGTCACCACCAGTGATGAAGATTTTAGTACCGGTAATGTTATATGTACCGTCTTCATTACGTTCTGCTTTGGTTTTGATAATCCCTAAGTCAGTACCTGCATGTGGCTCAGTTAAGCACATGGTACCTGACCATTCACCTGAATAAATCTTAGGTAAATAAGTTTCTTTTTGTTCTTGAGATGCGTAGCTGCTTAAAGCCATACCTGCACCCACTGAAAGTAGCGGGTAAAGCATGAAAGATGGGTTAGTCGCAAATAACATTTCATCAGAAAGAACGGTGAGCATTTTTGGCATGCCTTGACCGCCCCATTCTTCATCGGCACCTAGGCCAATCCAACCACCTTCTGCATATTGACGAAATGCATCTTTAAAACCAGCTGGTGTGAATACTTCGCCGTTTTCATAGCGAGCACCTTCTTCATCACCAGTACGGTTTAATGGATGAGTCACGTTCTGAGCAAATTTAGCCATTTCTTCTAAAATTGCTTCAGCTGTTGCAGCATCTACATGAGCGAGTTTCTCATTAGACTGCCAAAATTGTTCTGCTTTAAATACATCATTTAAGATGAATTTCATATCAGCTAAAGGAGCATTGTAAATTGGCATAATCGTTCACCTTTTTTGTGCACATTGGCCTGTGCTAGATATCCTGTAAAACGAAATGGATATGGAATTTAAAGTGTAAATTTATCATTGATTTTATAAAAAAAGGACCGTCAAAACTGAGCAGTCCTTTTTTGTTTTTTAACATTGCATATCGCAACTAACTATGGTTAGAAAGCGAAATGTTCAGCGTCTAATGACATTAATGGATCTAGACCACCAGCGATCACATCTACGTGAGAACGTACACGTGGCAAGATTTTCTTGAAGTAGAAACGAGCAGTAGTTACTTTCGCATTGTAGAAGTCAACATCGGTTGTACCTTCTGCTAATTTCTCTTGTGCTACAAGCGCCATACGAGCCCATAGGTAAGCTAAAGTGATATAACCTGCGAAGTAGAGGTAATCTACAGCAGCAGCACCGACTTCATCTGGGTTTTGCATCGCACGCATACCGATTTGCATAGTAAGATCGCCCCATTCTTTGTTAAGCGCCGCAAGCGGTTCAACAAATTCTTTCATAGCAGCGTTGTCTTTGTTTGCTTCTACGAATTTATGGATGATCTTAGTGAAGTCACGTAGCATTGCACCTTGAGTTTGCAATACTTTACGACCTAACAAATCAAGTGCTTGAATTTCAGTTGTACCTTCGTATAAGCAAGCAATACGTGTATCACGTACGATTTGCTCCATGCCATGCTCAGAAATAAAGCCATGACCACCGAAGACTTGTACACCGTGCTTAGCAGATTCAGAACCTGTTTCAGTTAAGAATGCTTTTGCAATTGGAGTCAATAAAGACAAGATGTTGTCAGCAAACTTACGCTCTTCTTCAGTTTCGCCTTTTTCAACGATATCTGCGTATTGAGCAAGTAAGTAAACAAGAGCACGACCGCCTTCAGCAAAAGCTTTTTGAGTTAAAAGCATGTTACGAACAGCAGGGTGAACGATAATTGGATCTGCTTCTTTTTCTGGAGCTTTAGGACCAGAAAGTGAACGCATTGCTAAACGTTCTTTCGCGTAAGTTAACGCACCTTGGAAAGATGATTCAGACGCTGCTAAACCTTGAACAGCAGTACCAATACGTGCTGTGTTCATGAAGGTGAACATACAGTTCAAACCACGGTTTTCAGGTCCAATCAAGTAACCTTTAGCTTGGTCAAAGTTAATGACACAAGTTGCGTTACCATGAATACCCATTTTGTGTTCGATAGAACCACAACGTACCGCATTACGTTCGCCAATAGATCCATCTGCATTTACATTGAATTTAGGAACGATGAATAATGAGATACCTTTAGTACCTTTTGGTGCACCAGGTAGGCGAGCAAGAACGATATGGATGATGTTCTCAGCCATGTCATGTTCACCAGCAGAGATAAAGATTTTCTCGCCAGAGATTGCATAGCTACCATCAGCATTTGGTTCTGCTTTAGTACGGATAATACCCAAGTCTGAACCTGCATGAGACTCAGTTAAGCACATCGTACCTGTCCAAACACCTGAAACAAGGTTTGGTAAATAAGTATTTTTTTGTTCATCAGAACCGTGATGCTCTAATGTACGTACAGCTCCGTGAGACAAGCCTGGGTACATGCCCCATGCCCAGTTAGAGCTACCTACCATTTCAGAAATTGCGATACCTAAAGAGTTAGGTAATGCCTGACCACCGTATTGTTCTTCTGCTGATAAAGACGGAAAGCCAAGTTCAATATATTTTTGATAAGCTTCTTTAAAACCTGTTGGAGTGGTAACTACGCCATCATTCCAAGTACAACCTTCGCGGTCGCCAACTTGGTTTAAAGGAGAAAGCTCATTTTCACAGAAGTCCGCCGCAGCTTCTAAATATTGATCAACCAATTCACGGCTTACGTTACCTTGGAAATCAGGTAATTTTGCATAGTGTTCTTCAGCATTTAATAATTCATGCAAAACGAATTGCATATCACGTAAGGGCGCTTTGTATTGTGGCATATCGGGTTCCTCAATACTGGTGAAACCAGAGTTATAATCTTAATCTATGATAATGTGCCATGAGGCACCTTGGACTATTACATCGTGCAACAACTTGCATAACTGTACAAGCACCTCAGGACCTTTACTTTGTGACTGCAAAGTCAAGAAAAAAAAGCTGAAACTATGTAAGTGCTTTGAGTGTAAATACTTTTGGTTATGTTTATATGATACAAATAGTCAAAATCGTAAACACTTATGTATAAACAAAAGGCGCCTATAGGCGCCTTTTGTTTTATGATTTTTAGAATTATTTTGCTTGAACTGGTGCAGGAACAGGGGCATTAACAGGTGGTTGAGGGCGTTTTGGTTCAAAACGAAGGTTACAAGTACCTTCAAGTGTCTTATCCCCAACTTGAACACTTACGGGTTGTCCATTGGCCTTACCATCACATGCTTTTTGAATTTGTTCAAAGCGAGCTTTACGTTCTGCGCGGTGCTGTTCCCATGCAGCTTTTTGTTCTGGAGTAAATTCACGGTGCTTCATACGGTGGTGCCCCTCACGTGGGCCATCTTGCATCATTCCATGCTCTGGTTTAGGTGGTTGAGTTGTCGATTGACACGCAGCCAAACTTCCCATTGTTACAATTGCCGCACTGAATAATGCAATTTTTGCCGTCATTTTCATATTTAAAGCCCTTTAATGTTGTGTTTTCTGATGGCTTAAAGATTAGATAATAAAGATGTAGAAACAATGGAGAGTTTTTCTTTTCGTTGTTGGTTACAATGCAAAATATAGGGTAAAAATGAGAGAGTGCTTTTGAACGTTCTACGTGTTCCCATTGCATTACGGTTATTTTTGACAGTCTTGCTCACCACATTACTTATTGCGACTGCAAGCTTGAGCGTTTTGCACTGGACAATGCAAAAGAACTTTGCCAAATATGTGGCTGACGTTGAAATGCAGAAACTAGACCGCCTCATTACCAATCTGGGCGATGTCTACACGGTGTACCATGATTGGGGGAATGCGATTCAGGCACAGATTTTACAAATCGAAGGAACTGCGGCTCCCGATGACTACGATCGTCTCTCGCAGTGGTGGCTCCGTCGTCAATATGACATTGCAATACAACAGCATTCTTTCGATGAACATGCCCTTATTAATATTTCACCGCAAGTTGCACCGACCAATAAAAATACTATTTTTAGTGATGAGGAATTAAGAGCACTCGAGCAAAATTTACCTTCCCAGTATCAACCCTTTGAAGGGCTAAGATTCCCTTTAAGCGCAAATCAGTTTCGCCCAAGTGATGATAAAAATAAATCAAAGAAGGGAAGCTTAAAAGATATTGAAACCCAAAATGGCAAGAAACGTTTTATTGCTTTACCAGACCGTTTAGGATTGAGTTCGCGTTTATCTCTATATGATGCACAGCACCAGTTTGTGGTAGGTGAACCGCCTTCATCAGATCAGATGTCATTTCGCCCAATTATTTTAAATAATAAAGTCGTGGGATATTTAGGTTTAAAGCCTGTTTTAGATAAAGAAGACGCTTTGAGTATTAATTTCTTTAGTAATCAAAAGCGTTATTTACTCTTAATCTATGCTTTAACCTTACTATCAAGTTTAGTTGCAGCACTGTTAATGGCGACTTATTTTAAAAAGCCAATTCAGCGTTTATTAAATGCAACCAATGAATTAACCAAAGGAAATTATCAACACCAAGTGGTCATTAAGCGAAATGATGAGCTAGGTGATTTATCAACCCAGTTGAACCATTTGGCAGAGATTTTACATCAGCATGAAGAGTCACGACGTCAATGGGTGGCAGATACTTCCCATGAATTAAAAACGCCTTTGGCTGTATTGCAAGCACAAATTGAAGCCATGCAAGACGGGATTCGAAAAGCCACACCTGAACATTTAGATGCAATGATGCGTCAGGTTTCAAGTCTGAAAAAATTGACCCAAGACCTTGCAGACTTGGCACAGGCAGATGCCCAGCAGCTTAAGTGTTATTTGAGTTCTGTTAATCCATGGGAAGTGGTACTACAAGAAGTTGAAAACTTTAAACCAAAACTTGAGCAGGCTGGTCTCGAAATTCAGGTTGAAGGAACAAGTTCTCCGCTATTATTAGACCGTGACCGGTTTAAACAGATTATTGTTAATTTAATTAGTAATAGTATTCGTTACACAGAAACAGGTGGCAAAATTCATATTCATACAAGTCAGAATCCTCAAGAGTGGACTTTGTATGTCGATGATAGTCCTTATGGTTTAAGTGATGAGCAGTTAAACCGTTTAGGTGAACGTTTCTATCGCGTAGATGATTCGCGTACGCGTAGTACAGGTGGAACAGGGCTGGGCTTAGCTTTGTCTTGTAAGATTGCGCAGGCGCTTGGTGGTACACTCAGTTTTGAACATTCACCATTAGGTGGTTTACGCTGTGTACTTACTTTTAAAAAGCAGAGTTAAATATAAAAGGGAAAATATCTCATGAAACATGTGATGTTGGTTGAAGATGAAGTCGAATTAGCGCATTTGGTGCGTGATTATCTTGAAGCTGCCGGTTTTGAAGTAAGTATGTTTCATGATGGTCAAGATGCCTATGCAAGTTTCCAGCAACGTAAACCAAATTTGATGATTCTGGACTTAATGGTTCCACGAATGGATGGTTTAACGATTTGCCGTAAAGTTCGTGAACAGTCAGATTTACCGATTATTATGGTCACTGCCCGTACCGAAGAAATTGACCGAGTATTAGGTCTTAACATGGGCGCTGATGATTACGTATGTAAACCATTTAGCCCAAAAGAGTTGGTGGCTCGTGTACAAGCTGTGCTACGCCGTTTAGAGCGTAAAGCAGAGCCTGAGCAAAATGATTCTTTCCGAATTGATAAAGCACAACAAAGAATTTGGTATCAACAAAAATCGTTGAGCTTAACGCCAACCGAATTTCGCTTACTTGAGCTATTTTTAGAGCATGTGGGGCAAGTTTATTCACGTGCACAATTATTGGATCATATTAATCCAGATAGCTTTGATGTTGCCGATCGTGTGATTGACAGCCATATCAAAAACTTGCGCCGAAAAATTAGTGAAGCAGCAGAAACTGGTAACCGCCATGAGTGGATTCAAGCAGTTTATGGTGTAGGTTATCGCTTCGAATATCCTGAAGAGTAAGTCTTCATAAAAGTTATTCTGTGGATAACCACAATGTTATCCACAGAAAATGTGGATAGTTTTAAAGATTTTATGGATAAATTATAATCTTGGTTTGATTGGGTACCAATTGCCAAATTTCATCTATATCTACATTTCTAACCGCGATACATCCTAACGTCCAATCCTTATGGGGCATATAAGTCGAGCTAAAAGGCATCGAGAGTAATGATTTCGGAACAGATCCATGAATCATGATATCTCCTCCTGTTGGTTGATGATGTTGCTTGGCATAAGCAATATCTTTCGCATTGGGATAGGAAATATGCAAAGATTTATAGTAAGCACTTTGTGAGTTTCGCCAATCTATAGAATAAATCCCTTCAGGTGTTCTACCATCATTTTCAAAGTGTTTATGTCCTTTGGGATTAAAGCCGAGACGAATCGGATATTGCCGAATCACGTCCTGATTACTCTTGAGCAGAAGTAGGCGTTGGTTTTTAAACACTTCAATTGAGGTGACGGGCTTTGTCTTGATTAGTTCCAAGATCTCTTTACTTGAAAGCGCTTTATGGGATGAGGTAAAAGTCGGTAAAAATTTTTCATATTTATAAAAAGCGATTCCGAGTGGAACTATAAGAAGTGTACAAATAATGATAGGTCTAATTTTCATATATTATTTTTTATACTCAATGAACTCTCTTAAGTGTTGAGAATGACTTAAGAGAGTTTAGTTTTTTAATATTAAGATGAACAGCTTACTGCTACATCTGGAACATCACTTGGTAATGGTCCTAAGTCTTGTGGTTGCTCAAGCTCTGGTTGTCTTGTGTATGGGTGATTAAGTAGCTTAAATAAACGATCTACTTCACTAAAATCATCTCGTTCAGCTGCTTCAATAGCACGCTGTGCCATATGATTACGTAAAATATAAATCGGATTTGCTTTTTGCATATTTGCATCAAGTTCATCAGTATCTTGATGTTCACGAATACTTTGATATTGGCTAAGAAACTCATCAAACTGTCGAATATCAAGGCAATCATCTCGTAGAGTTTTATATTCTTTATTTTGAAGACGAATAAAACTTTGAGTGTAATCGAGTTGTTCAGTTTGTAAGATTCTTAAAAACGCAAAACTACAATCAAGGCTGTCTTTGTGGAAATGGGGAAGTCCCATTTTTTGACATAAACCTTGTCCATAGTGTTCTAAAAAGATTGGTTCAAATTGTTCTAAGCAACGTGCTAACTCTTCTTTAAACTTATCTTTTTGTTCAGGTTCAGCGAGAGGAATTAAGTTGTTTAGCCACGTCCATAAGTTCCAATGGCCTATACTTGGTTGATTTTGGTAAGTATAACGACCTTGATAATCTGAGTGGTTGTTGATCCAGTTCGGGCGAAAACGCTCCATAAAGCCATATGGACCAAAATCGAGTGTTGAACCTGTAATATTTAAGTTATCGGTATTCATAACGCCATGAGCAAACCCAACCAATTGCCATTTCGCAATCATAATTGCAGTCCGTTCAACTACCTTTTTGGCAAAGGATAAAATTGGATTTTCAGTTTCTAAGCATTCTGGATAATGCCATTCAATACATTTTTGAGTGAATTCTGGTAGCAATTCAGGCGCATATTGATTAATCCATTCGAAGTGTCCTAAACGAATATGACATTCAGATGTTCTAAGTAGCATTGCGCCTAACTCTAATTTTTCACGCTGTACGCCTTGAGTCGAGGTTGTAAAACCGACTGCATGACTAGATGCGACGCCTAAAGCATTTAAAGCATGTCCTGCTAAATATTCACGGACCACAGAACGTAATACTGCTCGCCCATCTCCCATTCTTGAATAAGGCGTAGGACCTGCACCTTTGAGATGAAGGTCGATGGTTTGGCCCTTTGTATTTAGTATTTGCGCAATGAGTAAGCCACGTCCATCGCCGAGTTGTCCTGCCCATTGTCCGAATTGGTGGCCAGCATAGACCATCGCAAGAGACGGAAATTCAGGGAATGTACGCTGTCCACTACAGATCTCAACCCATGCATTTTTATCGTCTTCTGACCATTGCAGTTCATCAGCCAAAGCACTGTTAAAATGTCCTGCTTTTGCACCACGTAAGGGTGATGGCTGCTGAACATGAAATAATTTAGACGGAAGTGAAGGGTAGAGCGGATTAAACTGCATAGGCTTAGCAAAATAGAGAGAGCGAATTTCACTATAACACAGTTAAAAAGCAGGCATAAAAATAGCTCCCGAAAGAGCTATTTTAGATCAGAATTTATTTTAGTCTGACACCACGTTGGTATTCTTTTTAACACTACGCATAAGTGTTTCTAAGCATTCGCGGTGATGACTTAAACGGTGTTCAAGCAATTGGAAATCAACTTTAAGCTTATGATCCATTCTATGAATCTTTTCAGCCATTGCTGCTTTTTTCGCTTGTAACTCTTGTTCTTTAAGTTTTGCCCAATCATTTAATGTGTGTGTAAATGCTTCGTACTCTTGTGCAATACGTTGCTTCATTTGAGTAATGTCTGCATTTACATCATGACCATAAATAGCGAGGTCTTGTTCAGCGTATTTAAATTTCATCGCCAGTTCTGCTTTTTTAATATTAAAGCTTGGAATACGACGTAAATTTTTAGCTAAACCAATTTTAGAACATGACCAGATTAACCATTTTGTTGGGTCATATTGCCACCATTTCACACCATTACGATAGTCGTATTGGAAGATATGGTGATAGTTGTGGTAACCCTCGCCCCAAGTGGCAATGGCTAACCAGAAATTATCACGTGCTGAGTTTTCGTCTGTATAAGGACGTTTACCAAACATATGGCAAAGCGAGTTAATAAAGAATGTAACTTGATGGCTAATGATTAAACGTAACAAACCACCTAAAAGGACTACACCCCATAGGTCGCCAGTTGCCCAACCGATTAAACCTAAAATACCAACATGAACTGCAACTACAAGTAGCGCGTAATATTTATGCTGGAACATGACCAATTTATCATTGAGTAGGTCTGGTGCATTTTTAAAGTCTGGCTCAGATGGTGAATGATCGCGGATCATCCAACCCATATGGGCATACCAAAAACCACGCTCAATCGAATACGGATCTTCATCAACATCATCAACATGTCGATGGTGAGTACGGTGACCAGATGCCCAGAACAAAATACTATTTTGCACGGCAAATGTTCCACCGATCATTAAAAGAATTTTAAGCGGTAACGACGCTTCATAAGCTCGGTGAGCCCAAAGGCGATGGTAACCAGCAGTAATCCCCATACTACTTAGAGCTAAAAGAAAAAATAAGCTTACCCATGCGCTTACACTAAAATCATAATAATACGCATAAATCGGGATTATGATTGCGGCAAGAATTGGTAAACCAATTAAGGTAATGCTAGCGGTCCAGTTAATTGGGGCTTTGAGTGGGGCGGAAGTCATATCCGGCAGCGCTCCTAGAATCCTTGTGAAACAAGGTACAAAGACAAAACGACATAGCAAAACCAATCATCAAGATATATTGCTATTCTATCCTTCATATTAGCACGTGCTTAGTGAGAATCACTAGCATTATTGTACAGATGTATTGAAAGAACCGTAACAGAATTAAACTATGTCAAAGAGTTTTTCAAGCAGGAGAAGTTGTTTAATGAACGTACAACGATTGAAAAAAAAGAACAGCATTGATATTTCAAGAAAATTATCATTGAAGTGTGTCTTGGTCACAATCAGTCTTGTATTAGCCGCATGTCAAAGTGCACCCGAACAAACTACGAAAAAAGTTCAAACAAAAAGAACAGTTCATCAGACTCAAACCCCTATTGTAAAAAAGCGAGTGAGTCCAGATGGCATTCAAGATATTGATTGGCAGATCACTCAGATCAGTGGTCATAAGGCAAAATTTTTTAACCAATGGCCAACCCTTTCACTGAACTCAGCAGTCAAAACAGTATCGGGACATACTGGCTGTAATGCTGTTTTTGGCCGTTACACCTTTAATTTCAGCCAGCAAAAACTTGATATGCAAGTAAATGCAGGTCATTCAAGTTGTGATGGTGCTTTGGCTCAAGAAGCAGAGCTGGTAGATGCTTTGCAACGTATTCAACGCTTCCAACTCGTAGGTAATACGCTATATCTACTTGACCAGAGTGGTCAGCGCCTCATTCAGGCACAAAAGAAATAAAAGGTGGTTTTACCACCTTTTTTATATTTATAGGGCTTCTAACATCGTAGTTGGAATATCTGTAATTAAGCCCTGAATCTCTAAATCACGCAGCCTTTTTGCTCTTTCTACATCATTGACTGTCCACACACTAATGTTCAAACCAGCTTGAAGTGATAATTGAATCATTTCATCTGTTGCCAGTTGGTCGTGCCAACCAATATGACCGCAACCATATTGATGCGCGAGTTCAATTGCCGTTGCTCCAACAGGAAGTTCAACTAACAATCCGCGTTTAAATTGAGAGTTGATATCGCGTAAGGCTGTTAGAATTTGAAGGTCAAAACTTGTGATGGTGACGACTTTTTCAAAGCCCTGTAATTCCGTCTCAAGCTTTTGAACGAGTTTTTCGGCCAACGCCATATCTCTTACAGCTTTAACTTCAACTTCAATATGATCGAAGTTATCAAGTAAGTTTAAAACGGCTGTGAGTGTAGGTGTTGGCTCTGAATTTGGCCAGTCAGGCCAGTTTTGACGATGGTCAAATGATAACGCTTGAGCCAAAGTCGATTGCTCTACAATTTGATCGACTCCGGCTGTACGCAAAAAATTGTCATCATGAATAACAACTAACTCTTGGTCTTGAAGCTGACGAATATCGAATTCGACACCACGAATACCTAAATTTTTTATGTGCTGAAACCCACCAAGTGTATTTTCAGGAGCTTCTCGGCGTGCACCACGATGACCAATAATGCGCATAATTTTCTTCTATGAAATCTTTTGATTATGGTCTCTTTAAAAAAGAGCAGAGACCATGTTTAATCTAATCTATTTTTAAATAATCTCATTAATATTTTTTTGCCAAAGCACTTCTTGCCCGCCTTCGGCACGCTGTAAAGCACGCGATGCGACAAATAACCAGTCAGATAGACGGTTTAAAAGTTGGAGTGCTGTAGCTTGAATATTTTGATCACGAGTTTGTACTGACATGAGCGATCGTTCTGCACGACGACAAACGGCACGAGCTTGATGAGCGTAACTGCACGATAAAGTGCCAGACGGTAGAATGAATTCTTTCAACATAGGCAAATCTTCATTCATACGGTCAATTTCTTTTTCAAGAAATTCAATACAAACGGGCTGGAGTAGATGGTAATTTGGAATACAAACTTCTCCACCTAAGTCGAATAGCCAATGTTGAATCAAACTTAAGCTTTTATCCCAAGTGGCCTTATCAGTTACTTGGCTATCTGTGATTTGAGCACGAAGTACCCCAATAATGGCATTGAGTTCATCAACATCACCAAGCGCGGCTACTCGTAAGTCATCCTTGGCAACACGAGAACCATCGCCTAAACCAGTGGTGCCTGAGTCGCCTGTACGTGTATAGATCTTGCTTAAACGGTGTCCCATGATGGATATCCTGAACATAAAAAAGGGATAATGTCGGTCAGAACATTACCCCGAAACTGGAGTTAAGAAAATATTTTTATAGTTGGAGTGAGAAATTAATAACGGAAAGTGACTCCAACAGAAGCTTGGCGGCCACCATTAATGTAATAGTAACCGCTACCATAAGCTGTAGTCTCATATTGAACATCACCAATATTTTGGATGTTTGTAAATAGTTTTATATTGGGATTCACATTCCAAAATGCATTCACATCGACAGTAGCATAGCCTGAGATTGCACTATTTTTAGGTCTAGATTTTGCAGAAAGTGACGTGCTTATGCCATAAACTTCGTTTTGTAAACCAGCAGTCAGCGTCAGACTTTGACGTGAACGACGACTTAAATCTTGATCTGTCTCTTTATCTTTAGGCTGAACGTATGCATAAGACAGGTGAGTAAATAATTCATCATTTACCCAATTTAGATTGAATTCACCACCTGTAAAGGTTGCTTTTTTGACATTGTATAATCTGCCTTCATATGTAATTGGATCTGTAACAAATGTAATTAAATCATCAACTTCATTACGATATGCAGATAATCCTAAACTTAACTGATCAGTAATTTTTTGATCTAAACCAATTTCATAAGAAACACTTTCTTCAGGCTTTAAATTAGGATTTCCCCCCCAATTAAGTGCATAAAGATCATTGTTGGTTGGTGCACGAAATGCTGTACCGATATTAGTATAAATACTTGTAGTAGGTAAAACTTGATAGCGAACAGCGGCTTGTCCAACAGTATGAGTGCCAAATGTTTCGTGATCCTCTACACGTAAACCTAATTGGGTGTGGAGTTTATTGGATTGATATTGATGCTGTACGAAATAGCCCGTACTGTCGACCTCTTTATTATAATCAACTTCATAGGGAGCAGTACCTGAAAGGACATCAGACTTTATATTTTTAGTTGCAACGCCTGCTAAAATATTCTGATTTGGTGTAAATTGCCACTTGCTATAAAGTTCAGCTTCTTTTGTTGTGTTATAGATAGCATCGTGTGAGTCATTTTGTTTTAAGTCATCTTTAAATTGTGATAAGCGCGCATTCACTGATACGTTATCATTAATGTTTACACGACCTTTAATATTAATGATCTCATTCTTAAAATCTTGAGATACATTCTTTAATCCTAGTAAAGTATAATTGGCGTCTTGAATGGATTGGACATATACAGAATTACCTTGGTTTTGTGAATAGTCTACAGAGGCAGCATACTGTTCTTTTTCAACACCAATTTTTGTACTAAATCCTTTTTGATCATAAGATCCAGTTTTTACATTAGCATTTTTAAAGTCTGTAACTTGAGTACCATCAGATTCTAAACGTTGTCCACGAATTTGTGCATAGAATCCATTTTCAGCGAGATCAGCACCGACCACAGATTTATAAGTATTTTGTTCACCTATTTCACCAGTGATGAAAGCACCAGTTTTCTCAGGGGTTTTTGAAATTAGTTGTACTACCCCTCCAATAGCATCTGTACCATATAAAACAGATGCTGGCCCTTTTAATACTTCAATTTGTTTAATATCTGTTGTGTCAATAAAAGCCAATGATGCAGAGCCAGCAGAACCTGTATTTAAACGAACACCATCACGAAGTACTAGTGTATGGGTTGAATTTGTACCACGTGTAAAGATAGATGCCGCTTGCCCGTAACCACCATATTGCATCATATCAATAGAGGCATCACTCATAAGTAAGTGTGGTAGCTCTGCGATTGGTGATTGTTCAAGTATCTGTGGCTCAATAATTGAGATACGAGCGGGTACATTTTTAATTTTTTCTTCTGAACGAGTGGCAGTCACTACAATTGGATCAAGCTGAGTTACATTCGTTGTATCTTCAGCAAAAATAACAGGTGAAAACCCCATCGCAATAGCGATAGCCCCTACCAGACGAGTAGGTTGAAAAGACTTAGACATAACATGCTCCATACATTCACCCCACGTGAATGATCGGGTAGATAGATGAAACAAGTAGGTCTCCGGACTTCAGCGCCATATGTATGTTATGGACATATTCACCTTCCCACATTACTGCAGTGGTGTAAGTCGAGAACGACTTAAAAAATATGCTTTACATTGTTACCGTTGCGGGGGCAGTGCCGGACTTTCACCAGCTTCCCTAAAGCATGAATTGCTTACACTTGCTTCCAATTTTACGCAGTATAAAGTGGCGATTTACTTCATACAATGTCATTTGGAGCAATTCCCAGAGAACTTTTACGCAAGGGACAAAAATTGCATTACAATGGCGCTTATTTTAAGAAATGGTTGTAGTTTAGGCAGATCATGAGCCAATCAAACCAAAAACGTACACGAGCAAAAATCTGTGGAATTACTCGCATTCAAGATGTTCAGTCAGTAGTTGTGGCTGGAGCTGATGCAATTGGTTTTGTATTTTTTCCACCAAGTCCAAGACATGTCACACTCGAGCAGGCACAAGAACTAGTTAAACTTATTCCTCCTTATGTACAACTTGTTGGTTTGTTTGTGAATGCAAGTGCTACTGAGATTCAGTCAGTACTTGATTGTGTTCCCCTAGATGTATTACAACTACATGGCGACGAAACTCCAGCACAATGTCAGGAGATAGCTCGCCATTGTAAGCGTCGCTGGTATAAAGCGATTCAGGTTAAGCCTGACCTTGATGTTATTGCTGAAATTCAAAAATATCAGGCGGCTGGAGCCAGTGCTGTCTTGCTCGATGCGTGGCATCCTGAGCTTAAAGGAGGCACAGGACATCAGTTTGACTGGTCTAAATTTCCAAAACTTGATATTCCACTAATCTTGGCAGGTGGTTTAACCCCTGACAATGTCATTGACGCTATTCATACTACCGGTGCTTTTGCAGTAGATGTGAGCGGAGGCGTAGAGTCCGCAAAAGGTATAAAAGACCAACAACTCATTGAACGATTTATGCAAGGAGTCCAACGTGGATCAGCAAAACAATGTGATTGACTATACACAGTACCCAGATGCTGCAGGGCATTTCGGTATCCATGGCGGACGTTTTGTGTCAGAAACTCTAATGGCGGCATTAGAAGATTTAGAAAATCTCTATTCCCGCATGAAAAATGATGAACAGTTTCTGGCAGAATTCGACCGCGATCTCGCCTACTATGTAGGTCGTCCTAGTCCACTTTATTATGCTGAGCGATGGTCAAAAGAGTTAGGTGGTGCACAAATTTACCTTAAACGTGAAGACTTGAACCATACAGGCTCACATAAGGTAAACAACACGATTGGTCAGGCGCTATTGGCAAAGCTTTCTGGTAAAAAACGTATTATTGCCGAGACTGGTGCAGGGCAGCATGGTGTGGCAACTGCAACAATTGCAGCGCGTTTGGGCCTTGAATGTGTTGTTTACATGGGTGCTGAAGACGTTAAGCGTCAAGCGATGAACGTTTATCGTATGCGTTTATTGGGCGCGACTGTTGTGCCGGTGCAAAGTGGCTCAAAAACGCTTAAAGATGCCATGAACGAAGCGATGCGTGACTGGGTAACCAATGTTGATAGTACTTACTATGTGATTGGTACGGTGGCAGGTCCTCACCCATACCCACAACTTGTACGTGATTTCCAGTCAATTATTGGGCGTGAAGCGCGTAAACAGATTTTGGAACAAGCGGGTCGCTTACCAGATGCATTGGTTGCTTGTGTCGGTGGCGGTTCAAATGCAATGGGCTTGTTCTATCCGTTTTTAAACGATGCCAATGTAAAAATGTATGGTGTTGAAGCTGCTGGTTTTGGTATTGAAACTGGTAAACACTCTGCGCCGTTAAATGCAGGTCACGTTGGCGTGTTACATGGTAACCGTACTTACTTGATGAGTGATGAACAAGGTCAGATTATCGAAACACATAGTATCTCAGCAGGCTTAGATTATCCGGGTGTTGGTCCTGAACACAGCTTCTTGAAAGATATGAAGCGTGTTGAGTATGTGCCGATTAACGATACAGAGGCTCTACAAGGTTTCCGTGATTTAACCAAAATTGAAGGAATTATTCCTGCTCTTGAAAGCTCACATGCCATGGCTTATGTCTCTAAGCTTGCACCAACGATGTCTAAAGATCAGATTATTATTGCGACTGTTTCAGGCCGTGGTGATAAAGATTTAATGACTGTTGCACGCATTGATGGCGTAGAAATGGTTGAGATGTAAGCGGGAATAAAAATGCCAAGTCTGTTTATGGTAATGTTGGGTGGGCGTCATGCACGCGCAAATACAGAAGTTCATGATGTTGTCATGGCTGTAGGAGATACTTTGGAAGAAGTTTATCCTCAACTTAAACAGGTTTGGTTTGGTGAGGCTCAAGGATTACATATTGATGCTTGGGCCAAGCTCTCTGGTGTTTACTCTCAAGGGAAAAATTATCAAATTCATTTTACAGATGCAGCACCCAAACCAGATGATTTAAAATTATATTTAATTAATCTGGGCGGATATAATGCTCATGAGTTCGGTGAGTTCCATCGGTATGAGTTTGTTGTTGCACCCAATGCCGTTATTGCAAAACAATTGGGTAAACAATTTATAGATCAACAGTGGCAAAAAGCGCATACAGATCGAGTCATTGATATTGATGACTGCTTAGCGATAGATTGTGTAGCAGGGCGCTATATTCATTTAATAAAAGGCGATTTTGCTGCAACAGTTTGGGAAAATACGTATTTGACTGTGGTATAGGTCATTTGAAATCTAATATTCATATGGAAGTGGGTAAATGGATTTAATTCAAGAAAATGGACAGCCTCGTTATGGGCGTTTTGAATCTGTACCGTCAACCATTCATGTACAACATTATATTTATAAAACCCCTTATGGTAAGGTCTTAAAAGGCTGGCGTAAGCAATTAAAATACAAGAAATTTAAATTCTGTGGCATTCAACATAAACACTATAGTATTGGTCTAGCAATTGCAGATATCGGCTGGGTCGGTCATGGTTTTTTCTATATTTATGATCATGAAACCCAGCAGGTCATTGAATGGAATGCGATTCGGCCTTTAGGGCATAAAACCTATCTTGATGAACAGCCGTTGTTTAATCAAAGCTATTTTTCTAAATCGCCTTATCAATTTGATATTCAGCATGCGAATGGTGTGCGGTACATTCGAGTCACTAAATATGGTGAGATTAAACTCAGTGCTCGGATTTTTTGTGCTGGCACCGATATATTAAGTTTGTGTACACCGACAGGAATTAATGGTTGGACCTATACTCAAAAGCAGACGACGCTGGGTGTAGAAGGGATGTTTATTAATAAACAAAACCAAGTTGTACAATTTGATGAAAAGACTTTTGCATCTTTAGACGATACTTGTGGTTTTTTGCGACCTGAAACGGCTTGGTTCTGGCTTTCATGTAATTTCTGGGATGAGCAAGGGCGGCGTATTGGTTTAAATTTAGCTTCTGGTGTTAATGAAAGTTTTGGTAATGAAAACTGTTTATGGATTAATGGGGTTTTATTTCCATTAACTGATGTTTTATTTGAAAAAGTAAATGATGAACTTTGGCAAATTAGTTCTCTAGATCAAAAGCTTAATCTGCAAATCCATATTGGTTGGTGTAGATACGAAAATATTAATTTAAGAATGATTGGAAGCCAGTTCAATCAGTGGCAAGCTAAAATTAGTGGCACGATTGAGCATGAGGCAACCGATATAATCACTTGCAATGAGCAATATGGTTTACTAGAACAACATTATGCAAAATGGTAACAAGCAGGTTATAAACCTGCTTGCCAAAATGCTTCGCCAGCTGCAATTGGGTCATTTGTCTTTTCGAGTGTTTCAATCCAAACAGGATATTGACGAATTACCGGATGCTGACTTGGATGAAAATCTTTTTTAAACCAGTCTAGATATTGGCTTTTCATGGCTGTTAATGTGCCATTTTTACCGAAAAACCAAGGCAAACCTTTAAGTGTCATCAACAGTCTTTCTCTAGAACTAAAACCATCACATTTCAACATGACATTGGTGCGATAAAGCGTAAAACCAAACATCAATACTGTTGTAGCAACTAATACAAAGCGACGTGTTGACTCTGGTACTTCACCGACTTGTTTCATTACATCAAATGCAACATCTCGATGCTCCATCTCTTCAATGGCATGCCATGCAAACAGCGCTCGAACATACGGATGCGCATTTTCCAATGTTTTTTTGTTGCTATAAAACGTTTCTGCCATTAAAGCTGTTAAATGTTCGGCAGCAGCAGTCATGGCAATGTTGTATTGAGGTGAGCGTTTTGTCAGTTCAAAACGGAAAATCCTTTTGAGGGTGGTTGTGAACTGGTCAACGGGCATGCCTTGCTCTTTCATGATCTGATTCATTTTGTCATGAGCAATACCGTGTTGGGCTTCTTGTTTAATAAAGTCCACAACTCGTCTTTGTAGTTCTGGATCATCAATTTTGTCACGGAACATACGAACACATTCGATAAAATAACGCTCTCCATCTGGAAAGGTTAAGCTGAGTGCATCGAACATACGAGTCAAAAAAGGATCATTATTAAACCAAAAGCGAGGTGCTTCGTTTAAATGAAAATCTAGATCTTTACGAACCACTGGATCGACCTGATAAGAAACATGTGCGTTCATATTTTTATTTCTCGCATCTAACTTGTTCACTAGTATGTCGCGACTGGTCGGCTTTGTTTTGACAGTTATTGCCAATTTTTATACAGTTTACGACAAGGTGGCAGTAAAAAAAGGATGCGCCATGCAGGAATTTACGATTTCAAATGGTTATTTTTACCTTTGGAATACTTACTTAAAAGAAAAGGGGATGGACTGGCAGGCATTAAATCTAACAGATGTTCAAGTTCGCCAAGTTCAAAACATTTTATCTGCATCTATCGATGCTCAATCACCTTTAACTTTTTTTCTTGAGCTTTTAGAGCTGACCGAATCTCGACTACAAGTTTCCAATTTAGCTTTGGAAATGGCAACTTGTATTACACCTGCCAATTTTGGTGTATTGGGCTATATGGCATCCCGAAGTGGTAGCTTTGCAGAGGTTCTTGAATATATCATGAAGTTTCACCGTCTGGTGATTGACGGTGAGCAAGTCGTGCCTATGCAAATCGAGCAAGATGCTTCTAAAATTCGTTTGTATTGGCCGTTGGTTGATGACAGTAATATCATACTTTGTGAATTGACCTTGGCAGCTATGGTACAACTTGCTAAACAAATAGCCCCACTGCATGATTTTCTCTTGCAACAAGTTGAGTTTGTGCACAGCGCACGTGGTCCGTTAGTGCACTATCAGCGTTTCTTTCAATGCAAATTATCATTTGGAAAACCTTACTATGCATTAACTTTTGCAAGTGAGGGACTAAGTATTCGCCCTCAACATGCAGACCCGACCTTAATGCAACTTTTGGTGAAACAGGCAGAAGAGGCGTTAGCTCAGCGTAAAATACAAACAGATTTAGCTCAGCAAATACATTGGATCGTGCATGAATATTTTAAGCAAAGACAGCAAGCGCCAAAAATAGAAGATATTGCTATTGAGTTGAATATTTCAGTAAGAAGCTTACAACGCCAGCTACAGTCATTAAACACTTCATTTAAATTAATTTTAGATGCAGAGCGTATGAGACGTTGTGAGATATTACTCAACCAAAATGCAAGCCTCACTTTAATTGCTGAACAGCTGGGATATTCGGATCAGTCGGCACTTGCACGGGCTCATAAAAATTTGACAGGACAAACTTTACTCATGCGGAAAAGGGAATTACAACTCGCCAATAAAAATATTGAGAAATAAGTTTTGCGTGATTGTTTTTTGATCTGATGGCGATCTAATAATGGCTCGAAAATAGGAAGCTTTGATCATTGAGAAAAGTTTCAAAATATTGATAAATGTACACCATGGGTTGTATGAATCATACAATCGAATATCGCCATAACGTTAGACCTGTTCAATGGACAAAAAATAGCGTTAAAATGCGATGTTCTTGTATTTCTACAAACAACTCCTCAATTTTAAATAATTCAAGGAAAGCACAACCCTATGTCACGTCTTGCCACCCGTTTTGAAAAGCTTAAGTCCCAACAACGTAAAGCGCTTGTATCTTATGTTATGGCGGGTGATCCACAGCCACAAGTAACGGTTCCGTTACTGCATAAAATGGTTGCAGCAGGAGTAGATGTCATTGAGCTTGGTTTACCATTTTCAGATCCAATGGCTGATGGTCCGGTAATTGCGCTTGCAGCTGAACGTGCGCTTGCAGCAGGGACTAACACGTTGGATGCACTCAACATGGTAAAAGAGTTCCGTGAGCAGGATCAGGAAACACCTGTTGTTTTAATGGGTTATCTGAATCCGGTTGAAGTGATTGGTTACGAGAAGTTTGTTTCTCATGCGAAACAATGTGGTGTAGATGGCTTATTACTTGTGGATTTACCACCAGAAGAGTCAAAAGAGTTTGGTGCTGTGTTGAAACAACATGATATGGACCAAATTTTCTTACTTGCGCCAACTTCTACAGATCAACGCATTCAACATGTGACTAATCAGGCAGGTGGTTTTATCTACTATGTTTCACTGAAAGGTGTAACTGGAGCAGCAACACTTGATACGGCAGAAGCTGCTGCACGTATTCAAAAAATCAAAAATGCCACTGATATTCCAGTGGGTGTTGGTTTTGGTATTAGTGATGCCGCTTCAGCAAAAGCAATGGGTAATGTTGCTGATGCCGTGATTGTAGGTAGTGCTTTCGTTAAAAATTTTGCAACGTTGGCAGCGGATGACGCTGTTGAACAGACGGTGAGTAAAGTCAAGGAGCTTCGAGCAGCGCTCGATGAGTTAGTATGAATCAAGAAGTGAAACCAGGGAAAGTTCTTAGCCCTTCGACACCATGGACAAAACGTCCGGTTCCAGGTATTGAAGTCGCAGATGAGCAACAAATTCTCAAAGCAACATTTACTGAGCCAACGATTGAATGTCCTGAATGTCATGCACTAGTGACACGTACAGCAATATCTTTCAATGCATATGTTTGTCCGCAATGTGATGAACACTTACGAATGAAAGCTCGTGACCGCTTGAACTGGTTCTTCGATAATGTTGTAACTGAATTGGGTCAAGAATTTACTGCAAAAGATCCATTAAAGTTTGTTGACTCTAAACCGTATCCAGATCGTATGCGTGAAGCGCAAAGCAAAACTGGTGAAACGGAAGCGTTAATTGCCATGCAAGGTAACTTAAATGGCGTAGATATGATTGCATGTGCTTTTGAGTTCGACTTTATGGGCGGCTCAATGGGTACAGTTGTAGGTGACCGTTTTGTACAGGCTGCCGAGCTTGCAATTGCAAAACGTCAGCCATTAATCTGTTTCGCAGCTTCTGGCGGCGCGCGTATGCAAGAAGGTATGTTATCGCTTATGCAAATGGCGCGCACTTCTGCTGCGATTCAAAAATTAAAAGATGCTGGCTTACCATATATCGTTGTGTTAACACATCCTGTGTATGGTGGTGTAACAGCTTCTTTAGCAATGTTGGGTGATATTCATATTGCTGAACCTAAAGCAATGATTGGCTTTGCTGGTAAACGTGTAATTGAGCAGACTGTACGTGAAACTCTTGAAGAACCGTTCCAACGTGCTGAATATTTGCTTGATCATGGTGTAATCGATCAGATTGTTCATCGTCATGCTTTACGTGATACTGTATCTCGACTTGTATCGAAATTGATGAACTTACCTTGAACCAACAAGCTCCACTTTCAATAGACTCTTTAGATACATGGCTCAATTATTGGAGCCATGTTCACGTTACAGGGATAGATCTTGGTCTGGAACGTGTAATTCCTGTTGCAGAAAAGCTGGGTGTAACTCAGCCTAATGCTAAAGTTTTTACAGTAGCCGGAACGAATGGTAAAGGCTCAACCACAACCACACTGGCTGCGATATTAAACGCACAGGGTTATAAAGTTGGGTTATATCAGTCACCGCATATCTATCGCTTTAATGAGCGAGTTAAACTAGGTGGAGTTGAAGTCGATGATCAAAGTCTGATTGATGCTTTTGTTCAAGTCGATCAGGCTCGTCGCGATTGTGATTTAAGCTTATCTTTTTTTGAAGCAACCACTTTGGCTGCTTTTGTTATTTTTAAACAACAACAATGTGATGTATGGGTGCTCGAAGTCGGTTTGGGCGGGCGTTTAGATGTCGTCAATGTGATTGATCCCGACATTGCAGTGATTACTAATATTGGCCTAGATCACATAGACTGGTTAGGCGATACCATTGAAAAAATTGCTTTTGAAAAAGCAGGCATTATTCGTCCACATATTCCGGTTATCTTCGCTGGTGAGCAACAATTACCGCAAGCAATTCAAGATAAAGCACAAAGTTCACAAGCAGACTTATATACCGTTAATCGTGATTATTTTTATAAGCTCGCAGAAGATGGACAAAACTGGTACTTTGCTTCAGAAGGAACCACTTTAAAACTTCCTTTAGGTACATTAGCGATTGAAAATATTGCAGGAGCAGTTGCGGCCATTTTAAATAGCGGACTTGAGATTTCTCAGTCAGCATTAGAAAAAGGTATTCAATCTGCTCGCTTAGCAGGGCGTTTTGAACAGCGTCAAGTAGATGGGAAGACGGTCATTTTTGATGCTGGGCACAATCCACATGGTGTTGAATTTTTGTTAAAGCAATTGCGAAATTTCTTAGAATACAATAAACAGTACACAGAAGTTGTCGCAGTATTTTCAATGCTGGCAGATAAAGATATAAAATCAGTAGTCGATTTATTGAAACCTACTGTTTTACATTGGAAAATTGCTGAATTGAATGTGCCGCGTGCTGCACCGATTCAGCAACTCAATGATGCCTTGCAAGGCCAGACAGTACAACAATATGGCAATATCAAAGAGGCTTTTAAATCAGCGCTTGAGCAAACAAATAACAATCAGCTGATTTTGGCCTGTGGTTCGTTTCATACTTTAGAAGCGATTTGGGAGTATTTGGAAGAATGTCAATGAATAACAAACAACGCTGGATGGGTGGCGTTGTTTTACTAGGAGGTGGTGTTTTATTGGCAGCATTACTTCTAAAAGGAAATGAGGAAATAAAACAGGTTGAAGCTCAACCATCCGCATCCACATCGCCAAAAACTCAAACTAAACCAAAACAGACAACTGAAGGGCAAATGGTACAACTACAACCTCTTGCGGTTGATGTTGAAACTGAAAAACGTTTGCTAGAAGAACAGCGTCGTGCACGTGAAAAGGCCGTTGCTGAACAAGAAGCACGTGCAGCTGAGTTCTTAGCAATGCAGCAGCAAGCTGAAGCTGATGCTGCTCGTAAAGCTGCAGCAGAGTACGCTGCGATTAATGCGCGCCGTACAGCGGCTCAAGAAAGTTCAGATAATATTCCACCGGAGTTAGTGGGTGAGGCGAAAGCTAAAAACCAGCAAGCTAATACGGTGAATAAAACAACTGATACTTCAAAAATAGATACAGACAAAAAAGCTGCTGAAGCAAAACGCCAAGCAGAAGCAGACAAGAAAGCGACTGATGCTAAGCGTCAAGCAGAAGCAGACAAAAAAGCAACTGAAGCAAAACGTCAAGCAGAAGCAGACAGGAAAGCAGCTGAAGCTAAACGACAGGCAGAAGCTGATAAAAAGGCTGCAGAAGCGAAACGCCAAGCAGAAGCAGACAAAAAAGCTGCTGAAGCCAAACGACAAGCAGAAGCTGATAAAAAAGCCTCTGATGCTAAACGAAAAGCTGAAGCTGAGAAAAAAGCTGAAGCTGAAAAAGCACGTGAACTGCTTGAAAATGGCGATAAAAAGTGGATGGTTCAAGTCGCTTTGGCTGCTAACCAAGCAAATGCAGATGCCGTTGTTTCTAAATTACGAGCTAAAGGCTACAAGGTCACTACAAGCCCAACCAGTAAGGGAATTCGTATTATGGTTGGTCCTGCAAAAGACCGTGATACCGCAGATGCTGCTCGTAAGAAAATTACTTCTGATTCAAGCTTAAATATGAAATCAGCTTGGGTAATTGACTGGGTACCGTTAGACCAACGTTAACCAGAGTAAAAATTCTACTCAAGATGTCATTAAGATGGATTCGACAGTTGTTGTTGAATCCATCTTACATTTTCAGGGGTAAATAATCGGTCAATGTTCTTCCAAATAATATGATAACCGTAACCCCCTTGTTTCATTTCCTTAACCGCATCATTAATTGCCCAATTTTCAAAAATAATGCGATACATGGCAACGCTGGCCCCTGTACGATCTGAACCATGGTAGCAGTGCAATAAAACGCGCTGATCATTCTGCTTGGCAATTTTGATTTGTTGCATGACTTCTAAAAGATCTTGTCGGTCAATTGCCCAAGTGTTGATAGGAATATGTACAAGATTAAAATTTTCATTTTTAAAAACTAAACTATCTGCGTCTTTGGCTCTTAAATTAATGATCGTTCCAATTTGATGATTCTTTAATTCAGAAATCATTGCTGTATCAGGTTGTTCACTGCGATAAACATCATTACTAATTTGATAAAAGTTATGAGTCTGAGAAACTAAGCTTCCCCAATCTTGTGGTCGATGCTCATGGGCGATACTTTCGTGCTGCATACATCCTTGTAAACTTATACAGATGACAAGTGTAAGGAGCGATAATTTCTTCATGTTTGATACCGTTTAAGCTCATCAGGGTCGTGAGCACAAATTATTTCAATCGTGGGTTCATGTTGAGCTAAATGCTGTAAACGCTTGAGATTAAAAAGACGCTTTTGATTGTCTTCTGCAAATGTTTTTTCCACCAGATCAAGTGATCTTAATTTATTTTTAGGGTTTAACTCTAGGTGTGAGTAGTAGGCATCTCCACAAAATAATACCCATTGATTTTGTTGCTTTATGGCAATCCCGCAATGTCCAGCTGTATGTCCTAACAGCGGTATCATTAAAATTTCATCTTGAAACAGCGGAAAACCTTTAACTTTTTCGAGGTTGAACCATGCTTCACCTTTTTGATATTCAACGAAGTTCCAATACCGATGATCTTTATATTGATTGGTTCTATAGCGAAGTTTGCCTTTAAAATTTGGAAGTTGGGCAGCGTTGTATTCTGCTGCTAAAACATGAACTGTGGCATGAGGAAAATCTGAGATACCACCAGCATGGTCGAAATCAAGATGAGTGACAAAAATATGCTGTATATCTTTGGGACTAAACCCGAGCTTTTGGATTTGTTGGATCGCACTAAATTCAAGATTATGCTCAATATTGCCTAAGCGTTTAACTAATGAGCCTAGGCGTTGCTTCATATGTAAGTAATCTTGCAAGCCAAAGCCAGTATCGATAAGCACTAAGCCTCGATCAGTTTCAACTAAAAGACAATGACAGATTACTTCAGCTCGGAAGCCTTTTTGTCCAAATAAGGGGGCACAGACCGGGCACATGCTGCCACACTTTAAATGATGAATTTTATAGATCATGATTTTTATTTTTTTACCAAATCGTTTCGAGTTATAACTGATCTGAGCAATAAAAACCATGAGTATTCAATACATAAATAAAAAAGCCATCACTATGGATGACTTTTTCGGGTGTGATATTTAATCTAAGTGTTCCTACGCGCTTCGCTTATCTTGTAGTCAACTTTTCAAATGTTTGCCTACGCACTGCGTTTGTCTTGCAAGCAATAAAACCTTTAGTCGGTTTTATTGCTTTCAGGCTGTGGCGTGAGGCGTAAATAAGGTTTAACAGCCGTATAACCTTTAGGGAAACGTTGTTTAATTTCTTCTTCATCTTTAAGTGATGGCACAATAACGACATCTTCACCTTGCTGCCAGTTCGCAGGCGTAGCGACTTTATGCTTATCTGTTAATTGTAATGAATCCACAACACGTAAGACTTCATTAAAATTTCGGCCCGTCGAAGCAGGGTAGGTAATGATTAAGCGAACTTTTTTGTTAGGATCAATAATCACTAATGAGCGTACCGTCAGTGTTTCGCTGGCATTAGGGTGAATGAAGCCATAGAGCTCAGATACTTTACGATCTTTATCTGCAATGATTGGAAAGTTTACAGTTGTGTTTTGTGTTTCATTAATATCGTTGATCCAGCCCTTGTGCGACTCTACATCGTCTACAGATAAAGCAATCGCTTTAACATTACGCTTCGTAAATTCATCTTTTAATTTTGCTGTATAACCTAATTCAGTTGTACATACGGGAGTATAGTCGGCTGGATGTGAAAATAAGATTCCCCAACTATCCCCTAAAAAATCATAAAAATTAATTGTGCCTTCACTCGATTCTTGTTGAAAATCGGGAGCAGTATCTCCTAATCGTAGTGTCATGATCTTTCCTCAATTGCTCATAATTTGTTATTCGATTGAATGAATATGCAGCATTTACTTTATGATTAAAATTATTGTTTTTGTATTTTATTATGAACTTTTTATATAAGTGTAAATATATATGACTAAAACTCATTATTTTAAGTGCTTAATCAATGTAACTTTAAGGTAAATTTGCTAAATTAGATTTCTCGGAAGTTATGCTTAATCGATGAGCGTTAATGGTGTGTTTTTGGTGCTCGGCACATTAAGGGGAGATTAGATGAGTGAAAAACCATTCGTCTAACTATCAGATTTTTTTTAGGGGTTTTGTGCAAACCCCTTGTACTTCAAATTTCTGGCACCATAATAAACGACTGAGAAAAAGTTTATTCATTTGACCAAGCAAGATTTAGAGAGTTTATCCATGTTGGCAAGTCTGATCGGAGGTATCTTCGGTACAAAAAATGAGCGTGAACTCAAACGCATGCGCAAAATTGTTGAGCAAATCAATGCGCTCGAGCCGACGATATCAGCTTTAAGCGATGCAGACTTATCTGCAAAAACTCCAGAATTCAAACAACGTTATAATAATGGCGAAAGTTTAGATAAATTACTTCCAGAAGCGTTTGCAGTTTGTCGTGAAGCTGCTAAGCGTGTGATGGGTATGCGTCACTATGACGTTCAGTTAATTGGTGGTATTACCTTACATGAAGGTAAGATTGCCGAGATGCGTACTGGTGAAGGTAAAACCCTTATGGGTACTCTGGCGTGTTATTTAAACGCTTTGAGTGGCCAAGGTGTACATGTCATTACTGTAAACGATTATTTGGCACAGCGTGATGCCGAGTTGAACCGCCCATTATTTGAATTTTTGGGTCTATCAATTGGTACGATTTATTCAATGCAAGGTCCGTCAGAAAAAGCGGAAGCTTATCTTGCAGATATTACTTACGGTACCAATAACGAATTCGGTTTTGACTATTTACGTGACAACATGGTGTTTTCTTTAGCAGAAAAGAAACAACGTGGTTTGCACTATGCCATTATCGATGAAGTTGACTCCATCTTAATTGACGAGGCTCGTACACCATTAATTATTTCTGGTCAAAGTGAAGACTCTTCGCATCTGTATTCTGCAATCAATACGATTCCTCCTAAATTACATCCGCAAAAAGAAGAAAAAGTTGCAGATGGTGGGCATTTCTGGATTGATGAAAAGCAGCGTTCAGTTGAAATGACCGAGGTTGGTTATGAAACTGTTGAACAAGAACTTATTCAGATGGGCTTGTTGGCTGAAGGCGAAAGCTTATATTCAGCAACAAACCTGAACCTTGTTCACCATGTATCTGCTGCTATTCGTGCGCATTTCCTATTCCAACGTGATGTTCACTATATTATTCATGATGGTGAAGTGGTTATTGTCGATGAACATACGGGTCGTACGATGCCGGGTCGTCGTTGGTCAGAAGGTTTGCATCAAGCTGTTGAAGCAAAAGAAGGCTTAGAAATTCAGCCTGAAAACCAAACTTTAGCGACAACAACATTCCAGAACTATTTCCGTCTCTATAAAAAGCTTTCAGGTATGACAGGTACTGCTGATACTGAAGCTGCGGAAATGAAAGAAATTTACGGTCTTGATGTTGTGATTATTCCAACTCACCGTCCAATGATTCGTAACGACCAAAACGATTTAATTTATTTAAACCGTAACGGCAAATATAACGCGATTATTCAAGAAATTATGAATATTCGTCAGCAGGGTGTTGCTCCTATTCTGATTGGTACAGCAACCATTGAAGCCAGCGAAATTTTATCTTCTAAGTTAATGCAAGCTGGTATTCATCATGAAGTTTTGAACGCAAAACAACATGAGCGTGAAGCTGACATTATTGCTCAAGCGGGTAGCCCGAATGCAGTAACGATTGCAACTAACATGGCTGGTCGTGGTACGGATATTATCTTGGGTGGTAACTGGAAAGCTAAGCTTGCCAAACTTGAAAACCCAACTGCAGAAGATGAAGCACGTCTAAAAGCACAATGGGAACAAGACCACGAAGATGTATTGCAAGCAGGTGGTTTGCATATCATTGGTTCTGAACGCCATGAATCACGTCGTATTGACAACCAGTTACGTGGTCGTGCCGGTCGTCAGGGTGACCCTGGTGTTTCTCGTTTCTATTTATCTCTTGAAGATGATCTGATGCGTATTTTCGCAGGCGACCGTGTCGTTGGTATGATGCGCGCGATGGGTTTGAAAGAAGACGAAGCGATTGAACATAAAATGGTGAGCCGTTCGATTGAGAATGCTCAGCGTAAAGTTGAAGCACGTAACTTTGATATTCGTAAAAACTTATTGAAATACGATGATGTGAATAATGAACAGCGTAAGATCATTTACTCACAACGTGATGAAGTATTAGCTGAAAACACCTTAAAAGAATACGTTGAAGAAATGCATCGTGAAGTGATGCAAGGCATGATTGCCAACTTTATTCCACCAGAGTCAATTCATGACCAGTGGGATGTGGAAGGTTTAGAAAATGCTTTACGTATTGATTTAGGTATTGAGCTGCCAGTTCAGGAATGGTTAGACCAAGATCGTCGTTTAGATGAAGAAGGTTTGGTTGAGCGTATTAGTGATGAAGTAATTGAACGTTATCGTCAGCGCCGCGCTCAAATGGGTGATGAATCAGCAGCAATGCTTGAGCGCCATTTCGTTTTAAACTCTCTTGATCGCCATTGGAAAGATCACTTGGCTGCAATGGATTATTTGCGCCAAGGTATTCACTTACGTGGCTATGCGCAAAAGAACCCTGAACAGGAATATAAGAAAGAAGCTTTCAACCTGTTCGTAAACATGTTGGGTATTATTAAAACTGATGTTGTGACTGATTTGTCTCGTGTACATATCCCAACACCAGAAGAACTTGCAGAAATGGAAGCTCAACAGCAGCAGCAAGCTGAATCAATGAAGCTTTCTTTTGAACATGATGATGTAGATGGTTTAACTGGTGAAGTTACACTTTCTCAAGAAACCATGAACGAGTCTGCTGAACAGCAAGCTTTCCCTGTTCCAGAAAGCCGTAATGCACCATGCCCATGTGGTTCAGGACTAAAATATAAGCAATGTCACGGTAAGATCTAATCTGCCTTCACAAAAAAAGCAGAACAATTGTTCTGCTTTTTTTATGTTTGTAGTAAGCCTGTGAATAATGTTTGCAGTTTTAAGCATTAAATGCTATTTACTTCTCATCCAGAGTGTATGTTGGAAAGACAATGAAAAAAGTATTACAACCTTTATTTTTAACTGTTCTTGCTGTACCAAGTTTTGTTTTTGCAGCAGAAGCAACTTCAGCCCCTCAAACGACAACGGTTGATAAAGTACTTGCAGCAAAAGGCCCAACTTCGGCTCAAGCTGTAGTGAAGCAAGAAAATACTACAGTGATTAGTCCACGTACAGGTATTCGCTATACGTTGGGTAACACAGGTAATCGCCCAATTATTTTACAAACTACTGCGATTGCTCCAGCAAACTCAGCAAATATTAATCGTATTGTGGCAAGTAACCCAGCTCTCTCTGCAAAAAGCCAAGAAAAAGCAAAAGTTGCTTTAATCGGTGAAGCAGCTGTAGCAGGACCAGCGGCAGTTGCAGCAAGCAATGTGACAACGTCAGCTGCAACAAATAGTGTTGCTCCAGCAAATCCTGCATCAATGAATTAATTCATTTACGTATAAAAAAAGCCAGTTCAAATTGAACTGGCTTTTTTATGGGGGTGTCTTTAAAACTTTAAATCTGATTATTTACATCATCATTTTTTGTTTCACGAATGAGTAAGAATGCGATAAGTGATAAAAGTGATGCAGCAGTAAGATAATAACCAACCGCATATAAACCATAAGTTTCAGCAAGTTTAGTCGCAATGAGTGGGGCAAAAGATGCACCAAAAATACCAGCCAAGTTAAAAGTTAATGCTGAACCTGTATATCGAACTGAAGTTGGGAAAAGTTCAGAAAGAACTGTACCAATTGGACCATATGTTAAGCCCATAATTGCTAAGCCAGTACATAAGAAAAGGAATACGATTAAGGTATTTCCAGACTCTAACATACTAGAGAAAAACAAGCCGAAAATCGCAGCAGCAATACAAACGCCAATAGAAGTTGTTTTACGACCAAATTTTTCTGCAAAAATAGCCGATAAAGGAATGAATGCGGCGAAGCAAAGGGTGGCAAAGAGTTGAAGTTCTAAGAATTCACCACGCGCATAACCCAGTTTAGTGGTTCCCCAGTTTAAGGCAAATACGGTAGTAAGATAGAACACAACAAAGGTACAGATTGCTGCAACTGTACCAAGAATAAGCTTACCGGTATGTTTGGTTAAAACTTCTTTAAATGGAATATTAACTTCTTTTTGCTTATCTAAGACTTTCTGGAAAGCTGGAGTTTCATGAAGTTTTAAACGGATATATAAGCCAACAATAACCAATACAGCACTGGCAATGAATGGAATACGCCAGCCCCATTGCATGAATGCTTGCTCAGGAATAACTGCGCTTAATAGTAAGAATGAACCTGTTGCCAAAATAAAGCCAATTGGGGCACCTAGCTGCGGAAACATGCCGTACCATGCTCTTTTTCCTTCTGGGGCATTTTCAGTCGCTAATAATACTGCACCGCTCCATTCACCGCCTAGGCCTAAGCCTTGTCCTAAACGACAAACAGCTAATAGTAATGGTGCGACAATCCCGATTTGGGCATAGGTTGGAAGCAAACCAATACATACAGTTGAAATACCCATAGTCAGTAAAGCTGCAACTAAAGTTGCTTTTCGCCCAATACGATCTCCTAGATGGCCAAATAATGCGGCACCGATAGGACGAGCAATAAAGGCAATTGCAAAGGTTGCCAGAGATTGTAAGACTGCGGCACTGCCACTACTAGCAGGGAAAAATAGGTGAGGAAAGATAATCACGGCAGCTGTTGCATAGATATAAAAGTCGAAGAACTCAATAGTTGTACCGACTAAGCTTGCAAACAAAACTCGTGTTTTTGAATTAGTGGCTACTACAGGAGCAGCAGTCGCAGAGGTTGACTCCATATAAGTCCTTATATCCGTTAAAATTTATTTTTAATGACTATTCTTTTTAAAGACGTATTTTTCTCAAAGAATAGCGTGAAAGAACATCATCCATGACTCTTTCAGGATCACTGAATATGAGTGAAAAATGGACTAAACTACGTACCAATAGATTGCAAGAAAATGTGCCCCTGCACCTAAAAGCACAAAAATATGCCAGATCGCATGGGTATATCTTACCTTTTTTAACGCGTAAAACAATGCTCCAACCGTATAAGCTAATCCGCCAATAATTAACAAAATCAACGCGTCTTTACTCAGATAGGTGCGCATATCATCCATAACAAATACAGCAAGCCACCCCATAAGAACATAAGCAAGTAGCGAAATTTTCTGAAAACGATGAATAAAAACTAACTTGAAAAGTGTACCAATTGCAGCAATGCTCCAGAGAGCAATAAGTAAAATATGAGCTTTTTGTGTAGGTATAGCAATGCTTAAGAACGGGGTATATGTTCCAGCAATTAAATAATAAATAGCAGTATGGTCGAGTTTTTTATACCAGTAGCGTAGGTTTTGTGTTTGAGCAAAATGATAGAGTGTAGAACTGGTAAAAACTAAAATTAGGCTAAATGAATATACCCATAAGCCCACCCATTGAGCAGTGGAAAGATAAGATCCCTTTATAATTAAAAAGATAGAAGCTACAACCGCCATAACAACGCCAGCACCATGACTATAGGCATTAAATAGTTCTTCTTTTGGATCGTAAGTTTCCAACACAGATTTACTCATAACTTTAATTTTTTTGATTAAAAATACAAATGTATAGAAATACAAAACAGTCGTAAAGTTATTTTATTTTTAATCCTAGACCCTTTAAACTTCTATTTTATATGAGTCTTCATTTTTCAGGTATATCCGTGTCGGTTTTCTCCTTTGAGCAAGAACAGCAATTCTTTCATGAAATCAAGCAAATGCTTGACCAACAAGCTTTTGAACGTTTGATCTTGAGCCAATATAAGGGAGAGCTGGCGCAGCTGGAAAAAATCACTTTCCGCGTTGTAGAGCTACATGGACAAAAACAGCTTTCAGCTCTATACCATCACACGACTCAAGATATGACTAAAAACTATTCATTTCAAGAGGGCTTGCAGCAGATTGAGCAATTAATCACTCAGTGTAAGCAAGCAAACTTATTTTCGACTACTCAAGAAATTCAACTTAAAAAAAATAAGAAAAAAGCCATATTAAATATGGGTAAAAAACAGGCAGTAAATGCGACACAAACGGTTCAGGCGCATGACCGTGAAAAGCAGCGCTATGTACAGCAAGGGAATGCATTTTTAAAAGAGCTGGGTATTACTGATGAGAAAGCCCAAGTTATTCCAAGCATGGCTCGTAAATGGAAACAGATTAATAAATTTATCGAAATTTTTGCGAGTGCCTATGAACAGATTGATGCATCTCAACAAGAGTTACGCATTGTCGATTTTGGCTCGGGGAAAGGTTATTTAACTTTTGCGTTATATGATTATTTGCAAGAGCAGCAAAAAACACCGTTGATTACTGGTGTTGAATTGCGCCCGAATCTGGTTGAGTTTTGCCAGAATGTTGCAGACAAAGTGCATTTTAACCACTTAGACTTTTTTGAAGGTGACGTTCGTAGTTATCAACCGGAAAAGCTGGATGTAATGATTGCCTTACACGCATGTGATATTGCGACAGATTTTGCTATTCATACTGGAATCCGTTTAAACGCTTCGATGATTATGTGTGCGCCATGTTGCCACAAAGAGTTACGCCCTCAATTACATAGCCCAGAAGTTTTACAACCAATGCTACAGTTTGGTATTCATGCTGGACAACAAGCCGAGATGTTGACTGACACTTTACGTGCTTTACTTTTAAAAGCGTATGGTTATGAAACCAAAGTTTTTGAGTTTGTATCGCTTGAACATACCAGCAAAAATAAAATGATTTTGGCGACAAAACGCAAAAACGTTTCACAGCCTGACACCAAGATTATGGCTCAAATCCAAGCATTGAAAGAAATGTACGGAATTAAAAAACAAACGTTGGAATTATTATTGCAAGATCAGTTGCCGATCGAAAATATCGGCTGTAAGTGCTAGGACGGTGAATGGATGTATAAAATTGTAGAGGGTGGTTGGGAACAGCTTGAGCAAGATGCCAAATACATCCGTGAACAAGTCTTTATCCAAGAACAGGGAATTGCACCTGAAGATGAATGGGACGACTTGGATGCCACAGTTCTACATTTTATTGTCTATGACAAAGAGCAGCCTATCGCTACAGCACGTTTGTTGCCGCAGCATAGCGTAGGGCGTGTTGCTGTTTTAATGCCTTATCGAAAGCAGGGTATTGGTAAAATTTTAATGCAGCATATTATTGACTATGCACGTCGTCATAAGCTGCCTTACTTAAAGCTTTCAGCGCAAACCTATGTGACCGCTTTTTACGAAGCTTTAGGCTTTAAAGTACAAGGTGAAGTTTACCAAGACTGTGGCATTCCACATATTGATATGGTTTTGAAGTTAAATTGAGACTTCTTTTTAGAAATCTCAATTTTAATTTATTTCATTGCATTCCAACTTTCGATGGCCTGTAAGCCAGTTTCTAAACCGACTTCATAACTGTAGCGAAGCTTTTTTGGATTGGTAGTTAAACGGCCAGCCATATTTTTAAGAGGCGGTGGACACACTTCTAAAATTTGCTGGTCTGGATTTTCACCACGAACAAAATCGACCGAAGCGTTATAACGAGCACAGCGGCTACGCAAGCTACTAGCGAAACCATAATGATATTTAAACGCATATTTTGCGAGGAATTGATCACCTCGACTACTTGCTTTGAAATAGTTTTTCGGACGAGTACGTAAAACTAACAGTTTTTTGACGCCACTTTGCTGAGCCGTCCAGCGAACGGGTAGGGCATCTGCAACACCACCATCAAAATAAGGTTCACCCATAATATCGACGGGATGACGCGTTAAAACTGGAATTGAGCTAGAAGCACGAAGCGCATTGAGTAAATTGTCTTTACCCGCACGAAGATATTCTGCATGACCTGTTTTGGCATGCGTCAACACCATATAAAAATCAGGATTTTTGGCAAAAAGACTCTGTTGATCAAGTGGATGTTCTTTTTCACCAATTTCCCACATCCATTTTAAATCAAGTAAGTCGCCGCCTTTAAAAAAGCGTTTGTAATCGATAAATTCAGGACGCAGTGAATGATCAATATAAAATGTTAGCGTGCGGCCTTGCTGGCCTGCTAGGTAGTTGGCGACATTAGTTGAACCAGACGACACACCAACATATAAATCGAATGGGTTGAACTGTTGTTGTAAAAACGCGTCAAGTACACCACTGGTAAAGGCACCACGCATGCCTCCACCCTCTACAACCAGTGCGTTGCGGGAAAAATCTGTCATTTGAAAAATATCTGATTACTGAGTTGATTGCTTATGTTCTTGCATATCCATTTCAGGCATGTTGTCACTATGTTGAGCGTGTTGCTCTGTAGAGTGCTCAGCCTTTTGCTGCATTTGCTCTTGTTGTGCTTTGCGCTGTGCACCTGGCATATAGTCAGGTTCATTACTCATTGCTAAATAAAAAAAGCCAAGGAAAATTGCACTTAAAACACCAACGATCAGAACAAATTTCCAGCCTAAAATTGCTGACTCGGAAGAATTTTTATCGGACATAAGAATTTCTCGAATGTGCTGTAGAAGCACAAAAATGAAGTCTATTTATAGCATATTTAGGCAGGGGGCTGAAATCTTAAAGGTCATAAAGAAAAACCCATATAAATAAAATATATTTATATGGGTAAGGTTTATGCAGTTTTTTAAATATTCAATAGGACTAAGTTACTGAATATCTTGTTTCTGCTCAGCTTTGGTTTTTAGTAAAGCTGGTGGTGTAAAACGTTCACCATATTTGGCAGCCAATTCTTCGGCGCGTTTTTGGGCTTTATCAGTACCATATTGATTTAGGAATTGAATTGCTCCTCCAGTCCAAGGTGCATAACCAATCCCAAAGATAGAACCGACATTGGCATCAATTACAGACTCTAATACGCCTTCTTCATAACAACGTAAAGTATCTAAGGCCTGTACAAACAGAATGCGATCAATCATATCTTGTTCAGAAATATCATGATCTTTTTTCCAGCGGTTTAAGCCTTCCCATAGATGCTTTTTACCATTTTCAGGGTATTCATAAAAACCAGCTCCAGCAGCTTTACCTTTACGGTTTAACTCATGAATCATGGTGTGAACCACTTCATCTACAGAAGTTTTAGGTAAATCTTTTCCTTCGGCTTGTAGAGCTTTGCGTGCTTCACTGGCAACATGTTCGGTTAATGTTAAAGATACTTCATCTTGAATAGCGAGGGGGCCAACTGGCATACCCGCTTTCAGTGCAGCCATTTCAATACGCGCTGGGTGGACACCTTCGGCAAGCAAGCGCATACCTTCTTGAATGAATGTACCAAACACACGACTGGTAAAGAAACCACGGCTATCATTAACAACAATCGGTGTTTTTCCAATTTGTTGTACAAAGTCGTAAGCTTTGGCAAGCGTCTCTGCGGAGGTGTTTTTACCTTTAATAATTTCAACCAACTGCATTTTGTCGACAGGGCTAAAGAAATGCAGACCGATAAAAGCTTTATCATCCTTACTTGCCTGAGCTAAACCTGTAATTGGCAGGGTTGAGGTGTTTGATGCCATCACACCGTTAGGCGCTAGATATTGCTCGGCTTCTTGAGTGACTTTAGCTTTGAGTTCTTGATTTTCAAATACCGCTTCAATAATTAAATCACAACCTTGAAGATCTTGAGCGGAAGCTGTCGCCGTGATGAGAGATAAAATCTGATCACGTTTTTCTGCGGTCATGCGGCCTTGTGAAACACGTTTATCTAAGAGCTTTTGTGAGTAAGCTTTACCTTTCTCAGCATTTTCAACAGATACATCTTTAAGGATAACAGGAATGCCTTTAATGGCTGTTGAATAAGCAATACCTGCACCCATCATGCCTGCACCCAATACACCCACTTTAGTCGCTTGCCATTTTGGAACGTCGGCAGGACGACTAGCACCAGACTTAATTGCATTTAGACCATGCCAGAAAGTGCCGATCATATTTTTAGAAATTTGACCTGTTGTAAGCTGAGTAAAGTAGCGAGACTCAATACGCAGTGCAGTATAGACATCAACTTGTGCACCTTCAACTGCGGCAGCCATAATTGCTTCAGGGGCAGGGTAACAACCTTTGGTTTTGTCTTTTAACATGGCTGGTGCAATTGCAAGAACTTGTGCAACTGCTGGAGTTTTTGGATCGCCACCCGGAATTTTATAACCCTTCACATCAAATGGCTGCTGAGATTTTGGATTGGCCTTGATCCAAGCAATTGCTTTATCTAAAAGTTCTTGTTCATTTTCGGCAGTGTCATGAATTAAGCCTAAAGATTTTGCTTTATCAACACCGAACTGTTTGCCTTCCATTAAAAATGGGAACGCATTTTGAAGCCCAAGTAGGCGTACCATACGCACAATACCACCACCGCCTGGTAGTAAACCTAAAGTAACTTCTGGTAGACCAAATTTACTTTTAGGGTCATTAATCGCGATACGGTGATGGCAACTTAATGCGATTTCCCAACCACCGCCAAGTGCAGTGCCATTTAATGCTGCAACGACTGGAATGCCTAGCGTTTCAATTGTACGTAAATGACCTTTTAGCTTTTCAACCATATTGAAAAAGTCAGTCGCATGTTCAGGCTGAACTTGAATTAGTTCATCTAGATCGCCGCCTGCAAAGAAAGTTTTTTTAGCTGAGCGGAAAATAACACCTGAAAGTTCTGTTTCTGCTTTAAGTTTCTGAGTTGCCTCATCGAGCGAGTCACGGAACTCGGCATTCATGGTGTTCGCAGATTGACCAGTTGAATCAAGCGTTAAAATGACAATATTGTCGGCATTTTTTCCGTATTGAATTGCACTCATCTTTTATATCCCTAATTTTTATACGCGTTCAATAATGGTGGCAATACCCATCCCACCGCCAACACAGAGCGTCGCTAAACCGCGCTTTTTATCTTGTCGTTCAAGCTCATCAAGTAAAGCGCCTAAAATCATGGCACCTGTTGCACCTAATGGATGACCTAAAGCAATCGCACCACCATTTACGTTGACTTTTTCAGTAGGGACATTGAGCTCATTAATAAAACGCATAACAACTGCTGCAAATGCCTCGTTGACTTCAAATAGGTCAATATCATCAATCGTAAGCCCAGCTTTTTCTAAAGCTTTACGTGCAGCAGGCGCAGGGCCAGTCAGCATAATGGTTGGGTCAGTACCAACCAGTGCGGTCGCTAAAACTTTAGCCCGTGGTTTTAAATTTTGTTCTTTTACCGCTTTTTCAGAAGCTAATAAAACTACAGCTGCTCCATCGACAATGCCTGATGAGTTACCAGCATGGTGAACATGAGTGATTTTTTGTGCTTCTGGATATTTTTGTAAAGCCAGTGCATCAAAGCCCATTTGCCCCATCATTTCAAAACTTGGGTTGAGCTTCGTTAGACCTTCGAGTGTGGTATTACCTTTAATAAATTCATCTTTTTCTAAAATCACCACACCTGCGTGATCTTTGACTGGTACGACAGATTGGTCGAAATAACCATTTGATTGAGCTGCTGCAGCTTTTTGTTGTGACTTCACTGCGAAATTATCAACATCTTCACGGCTATAGCCATCTAAGGTTGCAATGAGGTCGGCCCCAATACCTTGCGGAACAAATGATGATTTAAGGTTTGTTTCAGGGTCTAACGCCCACGGTCCGCCATCGGAACCCATTGGAATGCGTGACATTGATTCAACGCCACCAGCAACCACTAAATCTTCCCAACCAGAGCGAACTTTCATGGCTGCCATATTGACTGCTTCTAAACCTGATGCACAAAAGCGATTGATTTGTACCCCAGCAACATCATCATTCCAACCTGCTGCAATCGCTGCTGTTTTTGCAATATCACCACCTTGATCGCCAATTGGTGTTACGCAGCCCAAAACAATGTCATCGACTTTAGACGTATCGATTTGATGGCGCTGCTGTAATTCATTTAATAAGGTGGTAAGTAAGGTAATTGGTTTTACTTCGTAAAGAGAGCCATCTTTTTTTCCTTTTCCGCGTGGGGTGCGAATGGCATCAATAATATAAGCCTCGCTCATAACAGTTCCTTTTTTATTACTTAAACTTTGTTGTGTTTTGAGTGTACTGGTTTTAAAAGGCAACGCAATGACGATAAGCGCACCAGTCAGGTGATGATTTTTGCCAATAGAAATACAAAAAAGCCCAAGTTGAACTTGGGCTAAATGTGAAGCTAAATAGATTTAAGAATTAGTGATAACCATGTAGCTGGCGATATAGGCCAGGGGTTACACCCGTCCACTTTTTAAATGCACGGTGGAAAGTACTGGTTTCACTAAAGCCAACTTGTTGGGCAACATCTTCAAGTGTTAACTCAGGGTTGAGTAACAAGTGAATCGCAGCATCTCGGCGTAAAGCATCTTTTACGCCTTGGTAGCTTTTACCTTCGGCAGCTAAGCGGCGGCGTAAGGTTTGAGGAGATAAATATAACATTGATGCAACGTCATTAAGCGTTGGCATTTCTTCACCAATTTGGCTTTTGAGTACTTCACGAATACGAGAAGTTAGCGAGTTGGTGTTTTTGAATTTTACTAAAAGCTGAGCAGGAGCTGCTTTTAAGAATTCTTCTAGCGTTTTCTCATCTTGGCGGATTGGCAAATCAAGATAATCAGCTGCAAAGGTAATTTCAGTACGCGGTGTATCAAACTGCATAACTGGTGCAAAAAATAGTGCATCATATTCATCTGCATGAGCAGGACGTGGATAGCTAAAATGAACACGTTCTAATGGTAAACGGCGTTCAATCAACCATGATGCTAGACCGTGCCAAATCATGAGCATACTTTCAGTAATGAAATGATCTGGATCTAAAGTTTTTGGAATAAGAGGAACGAGACGTGCTTCGTGTTTGTCACGTTCTAGTGTTACCGACCATTCATCGCCAAATAATTTGTAGAATTGAGATGACAGTTCAAGGGCTTGACCTAATGTTTTTGCGTGAATAATCAATTGACACATAATGGCAAAAGTGCCCAGACGACGCGGTTGTACGTCAAATCCAACGTGTTCATCCTGTGTGACCATCCACAACATTTTTATAAAACGAGTGTATTGTTCTGGTGAGATTCGAGCTTTAGGTTGACGTAATAATTCCGCTTCAATACCCACATGTGAAAGGAGCATTTCAACATCCATGCCAAGGCGTTTTACGCCTGTCAAAGCCGCATTCACGAAGTGGATGCTAATCGTATCGCGACTCATATTGAATCCTTCAGTCTCTTTGATGTTCACTTTAAATTGACCTAAATGACCGTCTAAAAAAATAAATTGGCGATTTACAACAGAGTAAAAGCACTTTTTACATGTTAAATTGCCGAAATGATCAAGGTAAATGGCTGAACATGACATTGTTTTAGTATATTTGCTTAACTAATATAAAAGAAAATTCGAATAATAGTGGTTAAAAATACGATGACGACAGCATTAAATGGACTTAAAGTTCTCGATTTCTCGACGCTCTTACCTGGACCTTTTGCCACAATGTATCTGGCCGATATGGGAGCAGAAGTCATCCATATCGAATCTCCATCACGACCAGATCTAATCCGAATCATGCCACCATATGCAAATGGTCAAGCAACAGCACATAGTTATTTAAACCGAAATAAACAGTCGATTGTTCTGGATTTAAAAGATAAAGCGAGTATTGATCTGATTAAAGCCAAAATTTCTGAGTTTGATATTGTCATAGAGCAGTTCCGACCTGATGTTATGCGTCGTCTCGGTTTAGACTACGCGACACTTGCCGAAATTAACCCACGTCTCATTTATTGTTCAATTACAGGTTATGGACAAACAGGGAGCTATAAAGACAGAGCTGGGCATGACATTAACTATTTAGCTTTAGCAGGTATTGCTGGATATAGCGGCCGACAAGACAGTGGTCCACCACCACTCGGTATTCAAGTTGCAGACATTGCAGGTGGTTCACTTCATGCTGTCATTGCAATTTTAGCTGCGGTTGTCGAACGTGGACGTAGTGGAATGGGACAATATATTGATATTTCCATGACCGATTGTGTTGCTAGCCTCAATAGTATGGCCGCATCCGCTACACTTGCGGCACAAGTTGAACAGGCTCCAGAGCATGGCATGCTCAATGGCGGTATTTTTTATGACTATTATATGACTCAAGATGGTCGTTATCTTTCAATAGGTAGTCTTGAGCCACAATTTATGTCTGGTTTATCAGTGGCGCTTGATTTGCCTTTATTATTACAAAAAGGTGCTTCCTTAGATGTCGAAGACCGACAGGAAGTTAAACAAGCTATTCAAGAGAAAATTAAAACGAAATCATTTAAAGAATGGCATGAAATTTTTGCAAATCTTGATGTGTGTGTAGAACCTGTTTTAAGCCTAACTGAGTCCTTAAACTCGCCTTTAGCACAAGAACGTGGATGGATTGTGGATGTACCTTTGCAAAATAATACAGTGGATACAGAACCACAATTGGCTTGTCCAATTAAGTTTTCAAGATCGAAAATGAGATATTCCTTTATAGGTCAAAAACTTGGTGAAGGGCAGTGGTAAAGAGCTGGGGCCATTTTTCATACAATGTGTATTAAGATTATTATTAGATTAATCAATCGATTAACATTTTGAATAATTTCTTTACATAAAATTAGCGTACCCTTTATAAACAAAGACATAAAAGGTATGTAAACATGAAAACACATAAATCCTTGATGGCTTCCTGTTTATCCGTTTTATCAATTACTCTTTTTATACAGCATGCACAAGCTGCTGCTGCATTCGACCCAAATAGTCCTTGGATGTTGGGTGATTGGAACGGTCAACGCACCGCGTTACAAGCACAAGGTTATGATTTTTCTTTTGGATATACCGGCGAATATGCCGGTATTTTAGATTCAAAAAATACGTCTACGCATGGTAGTGCTTATACGGGGCAACTTGCACTAGGAACTCATTTTGACCTAAATAAAATTTTAGGTTGGCAAGATACTGAAGCTCAAATCACATTAACATATCGTGATGGGCAGTCGCTTTCTGAACATTCACCAGCTTTAGCAGGGCACTTAAGCTCGGTGCAAGAAGTGTGGGGGCGTGAGCAAACTTGGCGTTTAACAGATTTGTGGATTAAGAAAAAATTCATGGATCAAAAATTAGACGTTAAAGTAGGTCGTTTTGGTGAAGGTGAAGACTTTAATAGTTTTGACTGTGATTTCCAGAACTTGGCACTTTGTGGTTCGCAAGTCGGTAACTGGGTGGGCGATCAGTGGTATAACTGGCCAGTAAGCCAATGGGCAATGCGTGTTAAATATAACTTGCAACCTGACTTATATACGCAAGTTGGTGTATATGAATACAACCCGGAAAATCTGGACCGAGGTAAAGGTTTTAACTTAAGTACTGATGGTTCTCACGGTGCAATTATTCCTGCTGAAGTGGTTTGGTCACCTAAATTAGGTGTTCAAAGTATGGCTGGTGAATACCGTTTAGGTTATTACTACAGCACTGCTGACGCTGAAGAAATCACGAATAAGGCTCAAACATCTCATAAACAAGGGGTGTGGGTAACTGCAAAACAAAAATTATTCCAGCCTGCTGATCAAACTGATCGCGGTTTGACAGGTTTTGTGAACCTGACTTTCCACGACTCTGATACCAACAAAATTGATAACATGCAAAATGTAGGCTTGGTCTATAAAGGTTTGCTCAATCAACGTCCTCAAGATGAGTTGGCACTCGGTGTTGCTCGTATCCATATCAATGATGATTGGAACGATGTTCAAACTAAAGAATATGACACTGAATACAATACCGAGCTTTACTACGGTATTCATGCCACTAACTGGTTAACTATTCGTCCAAATGTGCAATATGTTCGTCATGTTGGTGCATTAAAAAATGGTGATAACACTTGGGTTGGCGGTATTAAATTCTCAACTGCATTCTAAGCGTAATTACTCCGAAAAACGGATTGTCGAGGGCTAACTCATTGATTGAATTATCCTGACCTTCCGTTTTTTCTTGATGCCTGAATTTGTTTTAGATGTATTGGTGATGCCATTTTTCTATAAGGTTCTTGGCACATCTTTCCTATAAAAATGATGATTGATAAGAGGTGGTTTATGAATCAACCTACTTCAAGATCAGGTTTAACGACTTTTACCGTAATTATTATTGGGTTACTGGCGTTATTCCTGTTAATTGGAGGTATTTGGCTCGCTACACTAGGCGGTTCAATTTACTACATTATAGCTGGAGTATTACTCCTCATTGTTGCATGGCAACTCTACAAGCGTGCTTCTACTGCTTTGTGGGTTTATGCTGCATTAATGCTAGGAACTATTATCTGGAGTGTCTGGGAAGTTGGAACAGACTTTTGGGCGCTTGCACCACGTTTAGATATTTTAGGTATTCTTGGTTTATGGTTATTGGTTCCGGCTGTAACTCGTGGAATCAACAACCTTGGATCAAGTAAAGTTGCCTTATCTTCAACTTTAGCAATTGCAATCGTGTTGATGGTTTATTCTATCTTCAATGATCCGCAAGAAATTAATGGTGAAATCAAAACGCCTCAACCAGAAACAGCTCAAGCCGTGCCTGGTGTTGCTGAAAGTGATTGGCCAGCTTATGGTCGTACTCAAGCAGGCGTGCGTTATTCTCCATTGAAACAGATCAATGATCAAAACGTAAAAGACTTGAAAGTTGCTTGGACTTTACGTACTGGCGATCTTAAGACAGATAACGACTCTGGCGAAACGACCAATCAGGTTACACCGATTAAAATCGGTAACAACATGTTTATCTGTACAGCTCACCAGCAGTTAATTGCGATTGATCCTGCTACAGGTAAAGAAAAATGGCGTTTTGATCCGAAACTTAAAACGGATAAATCGTTCCAGCATTTAACTTGTCGTGGTGTGATGTATTACGATGCAAACAATACAACTGAGTTTGCAACGAGTCTTCAAAGCAAGAAATCTAGCTCTACACAATGTCCACGTAAGGTATTTGTACCAGTCAACGATGGCCGTTTAGTGGCTGTAAATGCTGACACTGGTAAAGCATGTACTGACTTTGGTCAAAATGGTCAAGTGAACTTACAAGAGTTTATGCCATATGCTTATCCAGGCGGTTACAACCCAACATCTCCTGGTATCGTGACTGGTTCAACTGTTGTTATTGCGGGTTCTGTAACAGATAACTACTCAAATAAAGAGCCATCTGGTGTGATTCGTGGATACGACGTTAACACTGGTAAACTTCTTTGGGTATTTGATACTGGCGCAGCAGATCCAAATGCAATGCCGGGCGAAGGTACTACTTTTGTTCACAACTCACCAAATGCGTGGGCACCTTTAGCATACGATGCCAAACTTGATATTGTTTATGTACCAACAGGTGTAGGTACACCAGATATCTGGGGTGGTGACCGTACCGAGCTGAAAGAGCGTTATGCAAACTCAATGTTAGCGATTAATGCTTCTACTGGTAAATTAGTGTGGAACTTCCAGACAACCCATCACGATTTATGGGATATGGATGTACCATCACAACCATCTTTAGCTGATATCAAAAATAAAGCTGGCCAAACTGTTCCTGCAATCTATGTATTGACGAAAACAGGTAATGCCTTTGTGCTTGATCGCCGTAATGGTCAACCGATTGTTCCTGTAACTGAGAAACCAGTTCCACAAACAGTTAAACGTGGACCACAAACTAAAGGTGAGTTCTATTCAAAAACTCAGCCATTCTCTGACTTGAACTTGGCGCCACAAGATAAATTGACTGATAAAGACATGTGGGGTGCCACTATGCTTGATCAGCTCATGTGTCGTGTATCTTTCAAACGTCTAAATTACGATGGTATTTATACGCCACCATCTGAAAACGGTACTTTAGTTTTCCCTGGTAACTTAGGTGTGTTTGAATGGGGCGGTATGTCAGTTAACCCTGATCGTCAGGTTGCTGTAATGAACCCGATTGGTCTGCCATTCGTCAGTCGTTTAATTCCTGCTGATCCAAACCGTGCACAAACTGCAAAAGGTGCGGGAACTGAGCAGGGCGTACAACCGATGTACGGCGTACCGTATGGTGTTGAAATTAGCGCATTCTTATCTCCGCTTGGTTTACCTTGTAAACAACCGGCTTGGGGCTATGTAGCTGGCGTTGATTTGAAAACTCATGAAGTGGTATGGAAAAAACGTATTGGTACAATCCGTGACAGCTTGCCGAACTTGTTCCAGTTACCAGCTGTGAAAATTGGTGTGCCTGGTTTAGGTGGTTCAATTTCTACTGCCGGTAATGTCATGTTTGTTGGTGCAACTCAAGATAACTACTTACGTGCGTTTAACGTTACTAACGGTAAGAAACTTTGGGAAGCGCGTTTACCAGCAGGTGGACAAGCAACACCAATGACTTATGAAATCAATGGTAAGCAATATGTTGTGATCATGGCTGGTGGTCATGGTTCATTTGGTACGAAAATGGGCGACTATTTAGTGGCTTATGCCTTACCAGATAACAAATAAAAAGCTTTTATAGAAAGGGCCTGGATTTATCCGGGCTTTTTTTATGTCGATTTATATTAAAGCTTATCAATAAAACCGTTATTAAATATGCAAAAAAAGCATTTTATTGATGAATAAAAGCTCGCTATGCTATCCGCCTTAATAATGAATCTACTAGCCATACGCCATGTATTTATATACCGATTTCGACCAGCAGCTGGTTAATGAACGAGTTGCTCAGTTCCGTGATCAAACAGAACGCTATTTAGCTGGCAAACTTTCTGAAGACGAATATCGTCCATTACGTTTGCAAAATGGTTTATATGTGCAACGTTATGCGCCTATGCTGCGTATAGCTGTGCCGTATGGCTTAATGAATTCTAAACAATTACGTAAAGTTGCTGAAGTTTCAACTGCTTATGACCGTGGTTATGCACATGTATCTACACGTCAGAACATCCAGTTGAACTGGCCTGCGCTTGAAGATGTGCCAGATATTTTGGCTGAACTTGCAACTGTACAAATGCATGCCATTCAAACCAGTGGTAACTGTATTCGTAACACCACAACTGACCAATATGCAGGTGTGGTTGCTGGTGAAATTGCAGACCCACGTCCAACATGTGAGTTGATTCGTCAGTGGAGTACATTCCACCCAGAATTTGCATTCTTGCCACGTAAGTTCAAAATCGCTGTTTCTGCACTTGAAGAAAAAGATCGTGCGGCAACTGCATTCCACGATATTGGTGTTTATATCGTGCGTAATGAAGCAGGCGAGATCGGCTACAAAATTATGGCTGGTGGTGGTTTAGGCCGTACTCCAATCATTGGTAGTGTGATTCGTGAGTTTTTACCACGTGAAGATTTAATTGCTTACTTAGAAGCGGTTTTACGTGTTTATAACTTGCATGGCCGTCGTGATAACAAATATAAAGCACGTATCAAAATTCTAGTTAAAGCATTAACTCCTGAAGTGTTTGCACAGAAAGTTGAAGCTGAATTTGAACATACACGTGAAGCATTGAAGATTCAGCCAGAAATCTTGAAAAAACTGGATGAAGAATTCACCCCGTTTGATTATCAAGATTTGGCAGATGAAGACTTTACAGCTTTATTTGCTGAACATCCAAAATTCAAACAGTGGTTCAACATCAACACGCATGCGCATAAAGTGAAGGGCTATCGTATTGTTACGATTTCTCTAAAACGCGCAGGTATTGCGCCAGGTGATATGACCACCGAAGAAATGAATTTTATTGCAGACCTTGCTGATAAATATACTTTCGGCGAACTTCGCACGACTCATGAGCAAAACATTGCTTTGGCAGATGTGCCTCAAAAAGATTTGTTTGATGTATGGCAAGCGCTTGAACAACAAAATATGGCGCGTGCACATATCGGCTTTATTACCGATATCATTAGTTGCCCAGGCGGTGATTTCTGTTCACTTGCAAATGCGAAATCAATTCCAATTGCTGAAGCAATTACACGTCGTTTTGATGACTTAGACAAAGTTTATGATCTTGGTCATTTAGATCTAAATATTTCTGGTTGTATGAATGCTTGTGGTCACCACCACGTAGGTAACATCGGTATTTTAGGTGTAGATAAGAAAGGTGCTGAATTCTACCAAATTACATTAGGTGGTAATTCTGATCATGATGCATCGATCGGTGACATCTTAGGCCCATCATTTGCAGCAGATGCAGTGCCAGATGTCATTGAAGAAGTATTGAATACTTATCTTGATCTACGTACTGAAGGTGAGCGTTTTGTTGATACATATCGCCGTGTAGGAATTCAACCATTTAAGGAGCGTGCATATGCTTAATACAGCTCTACCAGTGCTTTATAAAGATGGCACGATTACAGATAATACTTATCAAATCATTGCTGAAGATGGTGTTATTCCCCAAGGTGATGTTGTTGTAACAACAGCTCAACTCGATCAATTAGCTAACGTTCAAGGCAAAAAAGCTTTGTATGTGACTGTAAATGATTCACCTGAAGAGCACACATTTCCATTAAATGAACTTGATGCAATCTTCATTGAGTTCGCGGGTTTTGGTGATGGTCGTGGTTATTCATTCGCTGCACTACTACGTCGTCAAGGTTTTCAAGGTGAGTTGCGTGCAACTGGTGATGTGTTTAAGGATGTCTTAAACTATTTAAAACGTTCAGGTTTTGATAGTTTTGTGATTAAAGAAGGTAAAGATGTGCAAGAAGCGGCAGCTGGTTTGCAAGACTTTACCAACCCATACCAAGCCTCAACAGCCGTACCGCAAGCAAGTTATCAAACTGGCGCTTAAATAGTTTTTAAATATAAAGGCTGAACTCAGGTTCAGCTTTTTTTATGAATAATTTTTAAATGACTCAACTGAAGAACAACAATGTTTGGTTTAATTTCAAAAATAAATCCTGGTGCTTGGTGGCTACTTTTTGCTATTGCGACAGATGTACTCTCAACATTTTATTCTGCTAAGGGGAATGGCTTAGTCAATAAAACAGCTCAAGGCATTGCTCTGGTTTTGTATATTATTTCTTTTGCATGCGCTGCTATTGCTTTGAAATATATGCAAGCTGGAATCTTATATGTACTTTGGTCTGGGATAGGTGTATTAGCAACAGCTTTTTTGGCAAAGATTTTTCTTGGTCAGAATATTGATATGGCAGGATGGGTGGGAATTGGTTTTATTACTGTAGGTTTAATGATTATTGCACAATATTCCAATATCGATGTTTAAAGCCCTTATAGAAATATTAAGTATCTCTATAAGGGCTAAATATTGAACATATTAGGTATCGAGCTGGCAGTTAACCATCCACTTTATACCGAACTGATCGGTAAAAGCACCGTACAATGCGCCCCAGAACGTTTTTTCTAAAGGCATTTCAATTTGCCCATTAACAGATAAAGCATCAAAAAGTTGTTTTGCTTTTTCGTGCTCATCTTTTTCAAGGTTGATTGAGATGTAGTGATTATTTCCTTGGGTAAAAACGCTGTTAGGGGCACAAAACTGATCATTTGTATCTGAGGCCATAAGCACAGTGTACTCATTAATCGGTAAAGAAACATGTAGAACCAGATTTTTGTCGGCTTCCGATAACGTCACACCCTCAGGCGCTGGCATATCACCATAACGGCTTAACATACCGAATTCACCACCAAATACTGATTTATAAAAGTTAAAGGCTTGTTCTGCTTGACCTTGGAAATTGAGATAGTGATTGAGTTGCATTGTTATTGTCCATTGTTGTTTTCGTTTAAAGGAATAAGTTAAAACTTAAAAGTGATTTTGTGGGTCATTTTTTGTAGTTTTTTCATAAAAAATCCCACCGAAGTGGGATTTTCGAATTTGGATTAAATGAGTTCAATTGCAACTGCTGTTGCCTCACCACCACCAATACAGAGTGCAGCAATACCTTTTTTACCGCCAGTACGTTTCAGTGCATGAATAAGTGTAAGAATAATACGAGAGCCCGTAGAACCTACAGGGTGACCTAGTGCACAAGCACCACCATTGATATTTACTTTCTCTGCATCAAGTTTGAAATCATCAATTGGGCACATAGTAACCATAGCAAAAGCTTCGTTGATTTCCCAAAGATCGACGTCTTGAGCATTCCATCCCGCTTTTTTAAGAACTTTTTCAATAGCACCAACTGGAGCGATCGTAAATTCTGAAGGATGCTGAGAGTTTGACGCTGTCGCGATAATTTTTGCAAGCGGTTGCAAACCACGCTGTGCTGCAACTTCACTTGAAGTTAATACTAATGCAGACGCACCATCCGAAATAGAACTTGCATTTGCGGCGGTAATCGTACCGTCTTTTGCAAAAGCTGGTTTGAGTGAAGGAATCTTGTCAATCTTGGCATTTAAAGGTTGTTCATCCTGATCAACAATGACATCACCTTTACGACTAGGTACGGTAACTGGAACGATTTCGTCTTTGAAATAACCTTCAGTAATTGCTGTTTGAGCACGTTTCAAAGAGCGAATCGCAAAGTCATCCATTTGCTCACGTGTATAGCCACGAGTATTTGCCATATCTTGAGCAAAAGAACCCATTAAACGCCCAGTTTCAGCATCTTCAAGCCCATCAAAGAACATATGATCTTTAATTTCGCCATGGCCCATGCGGTAGCCAGCTCGTGCTTTTGGTAAAACATAAGGTGCATTTGTCATAGACTCCATGCCACCAGCAACAACAACTTCAGCACTACCTGCTTTAATCATATCAGCGGCTTGCATAACAGCTTTCATGCCAGAACCACAAAGCTTGTTAATCGTTACTGCACTTGTAGAGTCTGGTAAGCCAGCTTTACGCATCGCTTGACGTGCTGGACCTTGTTTTAGGCCTGCAGGCAGTACACAACCCATAATGACTTCTTCGACATCAGTAGGTTGTAAACCTGCTCGTGCGATTGCTTCTTTAATCGTTACAGCACCTAATTCAGGCGCTGTAAGTCCTGATAGTGATCCTTGAAAACCACCCATGGCAGTACGAGCACCATTTACAATTACGATGTCAGTCATTGTTGTAATCTCCGATTGTTCTTAATCTCAAAATAAGAAATGTTTAAAACCTAGGCAGTATATTGCAAAAATCAAAGAGAGATATCTTCTGCATTAGACTGTAGAGTTCTAACAATTTTTAAGGTCTTCTAAACGGGTGTGTCCCATTTTGCTGAGAATTAATTTAAAGTTTTTAAGCTGGTTATAAGAACAGTAAGTAAAAGTGCCGTTAGATTCGCGTGGAAGTCCTGTGTCGCCCTGAAATACAATACTATTTAGTTTTTTTCCAAACTTTTGAAATTTTAAAGAACCGTAGCGATGAGCAAGTTCAACATTGGTTAATACTTCTTCATTGTTTTCTCTTTGTAGATTCTGATTCGTGTCTACAAAGCTTATAAGACTTGTATCCCAGTTACTATTACATGTAGACAAATCAACACTTGGGCAAAGTACGACACTCTTATGTCGTAGAATTGCGTCGTATTTGGCTTTTTGTATATGAATTGTGAGTAGTCGAGACGAATTTTTTAATTCTACAGAAGCCATAAATTGATGATATAAAGGAAGCGCTATAGTGACCATGATCATAAGAATTGCGAGCGTTATAGTGAGTTCCAACAACGTGAAACCGGGAGTTTTAAACATTAAAATTCCTTAATATATAAAGAAATATTTTGATTTTATGCTTTCTATCAATGATTTATAATGATTTTTATAGTGAGGAAACACAAAATTAAATAAAGGTTATCAGGATGCTAGAATACTGGTAAAATCACCGTAAGCGAAAGAAAGAAGTTGTTCATATTTGCTAGTTGAGTGAAAAATTACCGAATTACAACGGAAATTGTAAGTAATTTTGTCAATAATTTACTTGATTAAAATTATCAAGCACTTGGAAAGTCTATCAAGTGTTTGTATGATTCAAATGTGAATAGCTTAAAAATAATACTGGGGTGAAAATATCTCAGGGGCCAATAAATTTAGGCTGAGCTTGAACAACAATTGTTATCTCTGGAGGATATCCATGAAATTGAGTCGTATTGCACTTGCTATGCTTGTCGCTGCTCCATTAGCTGCTGCTAATGCGGGCGTAACTGTTACTCCTTTACTAGTAGGTTATACTTGGCAGGATAGTGACCACAACAACGATAAATTAACAAGTCATGCTGAATTACAAGATGATTTATTCGTTGGTGCTGCACTAGGTGTTGAGTTAACTCCTTGGTTAGGTTTTGAAGCTGAATATAACCAAGTTAAAGGCGATCTTGAAGGTACTGGCGTAGCTGGTTCTGAATATAAGCAAAAAACTATTGCTGGTAACTTCTACGCAACTTCAGACTTAATCACTAAGAACTACGACAGCAAATTCAAGCCGTATGTATTATTAGGTGCAGGTCAAACTAAAACTGAGTTTGATGGTATCTATGAAGACAAGAAAGACACTATCGGTAATGCCGGTGTTGGTGCTTTCTACCGTTTGAACGACGCACTATCACTTCGTACAGAAGCTCGTGGTACTTATGATTTTGACGAAAAATACTGGCGTTATACAGCTCTTGCTGGTTTAAACGTAGTTCTTGGTGGTCACTTGAAGCCTGCTGCTCCTGTAGTAGAAGTTGCTCCAGTTGAACCAACTCCAGTTGCTCCACAACCACAAGAGTTGACTGAAGACCTTAACATGGAACTTCGTGTGTTCTTTGATACTAACAAATCAAACATCAAAGACCAATACAAGCCAGAAATCGCTAAAGTTGCTGAGAAGTTAACTGAATACCCTAACGCTACTGCACGTATCGAAGGTCACACAGATAACACTGGTCCACGTAAGTTGAACGAACGTTTATCTTTAGCCCGTGCTAACTCTGTTAAATCAGCTCTTGTAAACGAATACAACGTTGATGCATCTCGTTTGTCTACTCAAGGTTTCGCTTGGGATCAACCGATTGCTGACAACAAGACTAAAGAAGGTCGTGCTATGAACCGTCGTGTATTCGCGACAATCACTGGTAGCCGTACTGTAGTAGTTCAACCTGGTCAACAAGCTCAATAATTTGAGTTCTTGAACAGTAAAAAAGCGACTCGTTAGAGTCGCTTTTTTTATGGCGATTTTTAAAATATTTAGCCATTTCTGTGTCTCCTTAATAATGACTTTCGATCTTGGTTTAAATTAGTTACCAATTACCTTTCTTCAATTGCTGTTTAGTGTCTTGTCTATCTCTGCGATGTTGAGCACGAGGTTTTTCCGTTTCGTGCATACCACCTTTGTGAAGTAAAGGGGATAGAGCTACTTGATTACGGACTTTGATCTTTGGCACTTCTTTAATTTTCATGCTTTAACCTTTAATACATAAAACTTGCTTTAGGGTATGAACGACTTCAATGAGATCTGACTGATTGGCCATGACTTCATCAATGTCTTTATAGGCGCTTGGAATTTCATCGACAACGCCATTGTCTTTACGGCATTCAATACCTTGGGTTTGTTCAATAAGATCTTGCTGATTAAAAAGAACTTTTGCTTTACTTCTGCTCATCTTGCGACCAGCGCCATGAGAACAAGAACAAAATGATTCAGGATTTGCTTTGCCTTTAACGATATAAGATCGTGCTCCCATTGAACCTGGAATAATACCTAACTCATCTAAGCCTGCTCTAATTGCACCTTTTCGGGTAATCAATAGATTTTCGCCAAAATGTGTTTCACGGCTTACATAATTATGATGACAATTAATCGCTTCTTTTGTCATTTGAAAAGAAGGTAGAAGAGGGCGGATCGCTTCTAAAATTAATCGCATCATCTCTTTGCGATTTTCAAAAGCATATTCTTGTGCCCACTCTACAGCTTCTACATAATCATCAAAACTTTTTGAGCCTTCAGCAAAATAACTTAAGTCTTTATCTGGAACATGGCCAAAGCGATGTTGTGCTTCTTTCTTGGCAAGTTCAATAAAGTAAGTACCAATGACGTTACCCAGTCCTCTGCTACCTGAATGCAGCATCACCCATATGTCTTGATTTTCATCAATACATAATTCTATAAAGTGATTGCCACCACCTAAAGTACCAAGTTGCTTTTGCCATGTTGCATCAAATTGTCGAAGCATTCGGACAAGACCAGGATGCTTTTTGATAATTGGTTCTAAGCGTTTTTCAAGTGGAATAATGCTAGAAGCTTTCGCTTTGACTTGTTTATGCAAAGCAAAGCCAACAGGGACTTTACGTTCGATCGCATCACGCAAACGACTTAAGTTATCAGGTAATTGTGAAGCCTTTAAACTCAAGCGAATTGCATTCATCCCACATCCAATATCAACTCCTACAGCAGCAGGAATAATGGCGTGTTTGGTTGGAATAACACTACCTACAGTAGCGCCTTTACCCACATGCACATCAGGCATAACTGCAATGTGAGAATAGATGAATTGCAGCTGAGCCATTTTCTTGAGTTGTTCGACACTTTCACTATCTATATCTTGAGTGAAAATTTTAACAGGGACACCATAGAGTGCCTCTTCGTTTAATATTTTTTGTATGCCCATAATTTTTCTCTTATTTTTCCGTCCGAATAGGCATAAAAAAACCTAGCGAATGCTAGGTTCTAAGTTTAAGCATTCGGACAAGTGGTGTGAATTTGTACACTTGTCCGTGAGCTGACATCGTGCCAAATTATTTAATCTGTTTTACCTTGTACTAATGGCATGATGTCCTCCTTATTTAAAAGTGCCGTTGAAAATCTGAACGGCATTTTACGCTTTTTAAATCAAAGATCAAGCTTTTGATCTTTGATTTACTTTAATGACGAGTTTTAATCTTGCTCAGGTTTGACGTTCATTTGATCGTAAGAGATCAATTTGGTTTTATTTTTCAACTTATAACCTAACCAAATGATCAAGAACAATGGCAAGCTAATATAAGTTGAAAGTAAGCCTAACCAATCGATTTTTCCACCTAAAATGGCTTGATAGTTCTGCCCTAAGATGATGATTGAACAGAGAATAAATGCAAACCAAGGTGCAAATGGGAAAAACTTGGCACGATATGCTAAATCTTCTAATTTATAGCCTTGAGCAATATATCCTTTACGGAAGCGATAGTGTGAAATCGCAATTCCTAACCAAACAATGAAACCACACATACCAGACATATTGAGTAGCCAGTTAAATACTTGCTTTTCTCCAATAAAAGTCGTCAAGAAGCAAAAAGCGGCAATAAATGTGGTGGCATAGAGTGCATTCATCGGAACGCCACGACCATCGAGTTTTGCAAACCACTTTGGTGCACGGCCTTCTTGAGCCATTTTAAACAACATGCGAGTTGAAGAATACATGCCTGAATTACCTGCTGATAAAATAGCGGTAAGAATGACAGCATTCATTAACCCCGCAGCGAAAGCAAAGCCTACTCTTTCATAAAGCAATGTAAACGGAGAAAGTGCGATATCTTCAGTGGCAGCTGCTTGCAATAAATTTGGATCATCATAGGCAATCAGAGTGCCGATAATGAAAATACATAGGATATAGAATAATAAGATTCGCCAGAAAATCTGTTTGATTGCAAGTGGAATTGTCTTCTTTGGATCTTTTGATTCGCCAGCAGCAACCCCAACCATTTCAGTTCCTTGGAAAGAGAATCCGGCAATCATTGCCACACCAATCATGGCTTGTAAACCACCTACAAAAGGTGCCTCTTTGTAAGTCCAGTTCCCGAATGTTGCAACACCAGGAGTTAGCATAATCTTGATGATCATGGCTAAGCCAATAATAATGAATGCAACAATCGCAATCACTTTTACCATTGAGAACCAGAATTCGCTTTCGCCAAATCCCTTTACTGTCATTGCGTTAATCATAAAAATAACGGCAAGGAATAGAGCACTCCAATAGAACCCCGGAATATCAGGGAACCAGAACTTCATAATGAACTGGACCGCAACAAGTTCGAATGCAACTGTGATGGCCCAGTTATACCAATAGTTCCAACCTAGAGCGAAACCAAAACCTTCTTCAACATAACGACTGCCGTAAGTAAAAAAGGCACCGGATGTTGGTGTATGAGTTGCAAGCTCACCTAAGCTGGTCATTAAGAAGTAAATCATAATGCCAATAAGTGAATAGGCGAGTAGCGCTCCACCAGGACCAGCATTTGCAATGGTTGATCCAGAAGCAAGGAAGAGGCCTGTACCAATGGAACCACCAATGGCGATCATATTCAGATGACGAGCCCCAAGCTTACGCTGGAGTTTTTCAGGAGCATGTGTTTCGCTCATGGAGATTCCTTACATAGTTTGTTATGCACAGGCATATAACACCTTAAAGCCTTGATGATCAGTTTTAATCTGGCACTGACCAAAGTGCTTCTCAATTAAGATCGGATAGTTTAAAAAACGGTTTGCTACAATCCATAGCTCACCTGATGCCTTTAAATGTTTTTTAGCGTTTTGGCAGAGTCCTTCACTTGCATCATAGTTGGTATGAATACCTTGATGGAAAGGGGGATTACTGACAATGGCATCGAGTTCTGTTGGAGCGTCTGCAATACCTGTGACAGGCTGCAATCTCAACTGGTCTGACCCTATTCCATTTCGACTAAAAGTCATTTCCGTTGACCGTAAAGCGAAAGCATCAATATCTAGGGCATGAATAATATTACTTGAATTTATTTTTGCCAAATAGCAACTGATAATTCCAGCACCACACCCGAAGTCGGCAATTCTACCTGATTTCACCTGATTAAGATAAGGGAGTAAAACAGCTGTTCCGACATCTAGATGATTTTGGCTAAATACACCGGGAAGGGCACAAATCGTAAGCTCTTGTTCATTAACATGAACATTGTAAGTTTTAAGCCAACTTTCGAGAGGTTTAATTTGTTCTGTTTTTTCAATTTTTAAGTGCCATAGCTGACAGTGACGTGCACTATCAAGTTTAAGTACTTTGCCGAAGCTTTGTAATTGTTTGGCAGCGCGTTCAACACCACCTTTTTTCTCACCGACTAAAAAAACAGACTGAGCAGTTTTAAGATTGCTCATTACGACATGCAGTATGTAATTTAACAGTTCTTTAGATTTGGGAACAAAAATGATCGCTTGATCGAATTCTTGTAATGGAAACTCAACTGAGAAATGCGCATTTGTTCCACTATTTATAAAGCTCTGGTAGTCGGCATAGTTCCATGTCCAGACTGACGCATCAACCTCAGTAGGTAATTGACTGACTAAGGCATCATTCGGTGCATTAATTAACAAGATTCTACCTTTTAAATAGTCTTGTTGTCTTAATACCACTTCACTTCTAGGATCCATGTACATCTCTCATGAAGAAGAATGCCCAGTGGAAACTGGGCAGTAATCAAAATTAAAAAATAGTTATTTGTGTGTTTCAGGGAGTACAACATTTAAAATTAATGCTGCTATACCACCTGTCGCTACGCCAGAGCTAAAAATATTTTTAAATAATTCTGGTAGGTGTTCCAAAATTTGAGGAACTTGAGCAACACCTAAACCTAATGCAAGTGAAATTGCGATAATTAAAAGTGCTCGGCGATCTAAATGAATCGATGAGAGGATGTTAATACCTGATGCTGCCACGGCACCGAACATGACCATCACTGCACCACCTAAAACCGCTTGAGGAACTGCTTGTATTACACCGGCTACTGCTGGAAATAAACCTAATAAAATAAGTAAAGCAGCAATCCAGATACCCACATAACGACTAGCGACACCAGTGAGTTGAATTACACCATTATTTTGAGCAAAAACAGAACTAGGGAAAGTGTTAAATAAGCCTGCGAGTAAAGAGTTCGCGCCATTCACTAAAACGCCACCTTTAATACGCTTCATCCATTCAGGGCCATTAACGGGTTGGTTTGAAAGTTTACTGGTCGCAGTAACGTCACCAATCGCTTCTAAAGATGTGACTAAATAAATAAAAGCCATTGGAATGAATAAGCCCCAAGAAAAGCTTAAACCAAAGTGCATCGGTGTTGGAATCTGCACAAGAGGCGCATCTTTAATGCCTGAGAAATCTAGGTAACCCATAAATCCTGCAAGAATGTAACCAATCACTAAAGCAATTAAAATTGCTGAGCTTTTAATCCACACCACTTGGATACGGTTTAGCACAATAATAATAGCAAGTACGGTGCATGACATAATAAGGTTGTCTGCACTTGCAAAAGTATGGTCTTGCATGGCTTGGTAGCCACCACCCATACTAATCAAGCCTTCCTTAATAAGCGTTAAGCCAATTAATAAAACAACAATTCCAGTCACCAAAGGAGTAATTAGTCTTTTTACCCATGGAAGAATTTGCGAAACACCCATTTCAATAAAGGAGCCAGCAATTACTACACCAAAAATTGCAGCCATAACCTGGTTTACAGGAATCCCTGCGGCAACCATTGCACTACCAATACCAATAATTGGACCAATAAAGTTAAAGCTTGTGCCTTGTACAATCAGAAGGCCAGCACCAAATGGGCCAACTTTTTTACATTGTAGGAACGTAGCAATACCTGAAATCACCAAAGACATCGATAAAATCATGTTGGTTTCAGTGCGTGATACACCTAAAGCTAAACAAATTAGAAGCCCAGGTGTAACAATTGGTACAATAATCGCAAGCAAATGCTGGAAAGCTGCTAAAAAAGCGATCAGGGGTTTTGGTCGATCATCTAAGCCATAAACAAGGTCAAGATGGTCTTGAGAGTGTTGATTGGACATGGGTGTAGGTCCGCCGCAATTTCGCAAATTGGCGCTATTCTAATCGAGATACCTATCTTTACAAAACGAAATACAAGCTATTGGAAATTTTTTTTGTCAATGTCAATAAACTGTCACTACTCAAGAGTAGTGTTTTTCTGTATAATTTGCCCTCAAATTTCAGGCGTTTCGAATTTTCATGTCAGATATCAAAAATCTCCGTAATATCGCAATTATTGCGCACGTCGACCACGGGAAAACCACACTTGTCGATAAACTACTTCAGCAATCTGGTGCTCTCGGTGAACGAGCAGGCGAGATTGAGCGTGTCATGGACTCAAATGCGCTTGAAAGTGAACGTGGTATTACCATTCTTGCAAAGAACACTTCTATTACTTGGTTAGATAAACGTACTGATACAACTTACCGTATCAACATCGTGGATACCCCGGGACACGCCGACTTCGGTGGTGAAGTAGAACGTGTTATGTCGATGGTTGACTGCGTATTACTTTTAGTTGACTCTCAAGAAGGCCCAATGCCACAAACTCGCTTTGTGACACAAAAAGCCTTTGCTCGTGGTTTAAAACCAATTGTTATTATCAACAAAGTTGACAAACCAAGTGCGCGTCCAGATTGGGTTATTGATCAAGTATTTGATTTATTTGATAACCTTGGCGCAACTGATGAGCAATTAGATTTCCCAATCGTTTATGCATCAGGTTTACGTGGTGTAGCGGGTCCTGCTCCAGAAGAACTTGCAGAAGACATGACTCCGTTGTTCGAAACGATTGTAGACATCGTTGAACCACCAGCAGTTGATGTTGATGGTCCATTCCAAATGCAGATTTCATCACTTGACTATAACAGCTTCGTAGGTGTTATCGGTGTTGGTCGTATTCAACGTGGTTCCGTAAAATTAAATACTCCTGTTACTGTAATTGACAAAGAAGGCAATACACGTAACGGTCGTATCTTAAAAATCATGGGTTACCATGGTTTAGAGCGTATTGATGTTGAATCAGCATCTGCTGGTGATATCGTATGTATTACTGGTATCGACGCACTTAACATTTCTGACACGATTTGTGATCCGAAAAATGTTGAAGCATTACCAGCTTTATCTGTAGATGAACCTACAGTATCTATGACTTTCCAAGTAAACAACTCTCCGTTTGCTGGTAAAGAAGGTAAGTTCGTAACTTCACGTAATATCCGTGAACGTCTTGATCGCGAATTAATTCATAACGTAGCTTTACGTGTTGAAGATACTGACAGTCCAGACCGTTTCAAAGTATCTGGCCGTGGTGAACTTCATCTTTCAGTTTTAATTGAAAACATGCGTCGTGAAGGCTTCGAAATGGGCGTATCTCGTCCACAAGTAATCATCAAAGAAATTGATGGTGAAAGACAAGAGCCTTACGAAAACGTAACTTTTGACGTTGAAGAACAGCATCAAGGTGCTGTAATGGAACAAATGGGTCACCGTAAAGGCGAGATGACCAATATGGAAGTTGACGGTAAAGGCCGTATCCGTATTGAAGCAACTGTACCTTCACGTGGTTTGATCGGTTTCCGTTCTGAATTCTTGACCATGACTTCTGGTACAGGGATCATGACTTCAAGCTTCTCGCATTATGGTCCTGTTAAACAAGGTACTGTTGCGAAACGTCAAAACGGTGTATTGATCTCTATGGTTCAAGGTACTTGCTTGGGCTATGCATTGTTCAGTTTACAAGACCGTGGTCGTTTATTCGCTAAACCACAGTTAGAAGTTTACGAAGGTATGATCGTGGGTATTAACTCTCGTTCAGACGATATGGTTGTAAACCCGACTAAAGCGAAACAATTAACTAACGTTCGTGCATCTGGTACAGATGATGCTTTAACTTTAGTACCTGCAATTGAATATACGCTTGAACAAGCGCTTGAATTCATTGAAGACGACGAATTAGTTGAAGTAACACCTAAATCAATCCGTATCCGTAAGCGTTATTTGACTGAAAATGAACGTAAACGTAACCGTGATAAATAATTTTTCTTAATTGAAAAAGAAAAAACCGCTAAATTAATTTAGCGGTTTTTTTAATCGTTATATTTGAAATTAAAGTAAGCTTAAAATCATATTTTTCTTGTAAACGAATATGTTGTTAAAGTGTGAAATAGCTTTCTTTTTTTGATAAAAATATTAAATTATCAATATCATGGCGAGAACTATCTAATTCGATAAGATGCCAATGAAAAAGAAAAATATGACGTGTTTCTGCCCCCGACATCTGGAGATGTTTAGATGAGTATTATTCAAGAATTTAAAGAATTTGCCGTTAAAGGCAATATGATGGATTTAGCCATTGGTGTGATTATTGGTGGTGCTTTTGGCAAAATCGTGGACTCTTTAGTAAAAGATATTATCATGCCACTTATCACTGTAATTACTGGCGGTGGTGTTGATTTTTCACAAAAATTCATTGTATTAGGTGCAAACCCTAATAACTTACAATCTTTAGATGCTTTGCAAAAAGCAGGTATTAATGTTTTAACTTATGGTAATTTCCTCACCATTTTAATTAACTTTATTATTCTGGCGTGGGTTGTGTTCTTAATGGTGAAATTATTAAATAAACTTCGCCGTAATAAAGAAGAGCCAGAGGCTCCAGCTGCAACTCCAGAAGACATTCAATTGTTGCGTGAAATTCGTGATGAGTTAAAAAAGCAAGCTTAATAAGATTTGAAATAAAAAACGGTGCCTTGAGTACCGTTTTTTATTACTTAGTATTTTATGTTGTACTAAAACTATTGGTAACATTGCCAGTAGAGAGAATTTCAACTCAGCATATTGTAAAAGGTATATAAATTAATGAATCAGCTTTTTGTGTATGGCACTTTATGTCCGAATAAAGCAAATGCTCATATTCTCGAACAAATTGGCGGTAGTTGGACCAAAGCCAGTGTAAGAGGTGTGATTCATATTTTAGATTGGGGGCCAGACAAAGGGTTAAAAGCGCTTGAGTTAGATTCGGAAGCAGATTGGGTAGAGGGCTATTTGTTTAGCACAGAAAAACTTGCTGAAAACTGGCAGATGCTTGATGACTTTGAAGGCTTTCAATATGAACGAGTTATAGTAGATGTAATGCTTGAATCAGGGGAAACTGTTAAAGCTTGGACATATCAAATGAATGCTCATGCTAAAAATATTTAAATACGAAAGCTGACTTCACGAACTCAATTTTTTTCTTTTAGATCTAATTTTTAAAATAATATATAGAGGCTCTTGTTTGAGCCTTTTCAAATCAATCAAATAGTCTTCGTTTTCTTTCTAATAACCATTAGTCCTTTTATCCAACCTTGCTTGGAATATAAGTGAGTGTGGAAAACTCACACTTAAAAAGGAATTTTAAATGAAGAAGTCTCCTTGGATTATTGGAACTACGTTTTATGCCATATCGCAAATTACTTTCGCTACTGAAATTGGAGGATATGTACGTACAGGTATAGGAGTTACAGATAGCGGGGAATTACAAGAATGTTTTCAGCTCACTGGCGCACCTTCAAAATACCGTCTTGGAAATGAATGTGAACAATATGCGGAGCTATTTGCCAAACAGAATCTTCTAAAATTGAATGATAATTCTGAGATTAGTATTAATGGAATGCTTCAATTTTATAACCAGTATGGTCAAAGTTTAAGTTTTAGTGGTGACGATGGCTATACGCGCTTAAACCAGATCTATCTAGATTGGAAAAATATTTCTTATTTAAATGGAGCAAATCTTTGGTTAGGCAGAAGATTTTATAATCGAAATGATATTCATATGTCTGATTTATTCTATTGGAACCAAAGCGGAACAGGGTTCGGGATCGATAATTATAAAATTAATGATCTGTCATTAAGCTATGTTTTCTCTAGAAAAGATAATGTATTTCAGAAAAAATATATTAATAGACATGACTTTACCATAAAAGACATTCAGCTAAATGGTACAAATAAACTCAATACAGGCTTATCTATTATTGATGCAGATCATACAGGTTGGGCCTTAACATTGCAGAATATAACTTCCGATGTCTTAAATGGTAAGAATACAGTTGCTTTGCAATATGGCGAAGGAACAGGTATAGGACTAAGTTATACTGGCAACCCTGAGTTGGACCGAGATAATTCTTCTTTAAGATTCATTGAAGTTTTAGATTGGGAATCTGAAAATAAAGTTTTCAATGGACAGGCTCAATTTATATATCAAAAAGATAAATTTAAGAATCAGAATGATAGCGAATGGTTTTCGATAGGCTCCCGAATGGCTTATGTTGTACAAGACCATTTTAAAATATCGACCGAAATTGGCTATGACCAGATAGATAACAATGATCAAAATCGAAGTCTAACAAAATTGACTATTGCACCAACTTGGTCACTAAAAGGAACAGGATTTTACGACAGACCTGAACTTCGGTTGTATTACACCTATGCTTTTTGGAACAAGGATGAACAAAATTTGAGAGATCGTTTATATCCTGATAGTGATTTTTATAACACAGGACATGGGTCAAATTTTGGCATGCAACTAGAATATTGGTGGTAAATTTAAAAAATAAAAGAGGTCGGTAATGGCCTCTTTTATTGAGTAACTGGGCTATTGTTTATGAATTTAAATTAACTTGTGAGGGGGCTTATCTTAAGCTACCCATTCTGAATTTAACTTCTAAAAGATGATAGCCAAACTGACTTTTGATCGGACCTTGTAACACACGTTCAGCAGCTGTAAAAACAACTTTGTCGATGACGGGCACCAATTGCCCTTTTTTGACTTCACCAAGTTCACCACCACGTTTTGCCGAATTACAGGTAGAGTATTGCTTGGCAAGTTTGGCAAAGTCAGCGCCACTTTGTAACTTCTTTTTTAGCTGCTCAGCTAAGTCTTTATCTTTGACTAAAATATGTCGGACAATTGCTGTTTGCATGTTGTCTTCCTCCAAAAAATTAAGGCTTTCTCAGCTTTTTAAGCGGTTGGCACTGTGGGCAAAATACGCTGGCACGCTGACCAAGTTTTAAGTTTTCTAATGTGGTTTCACAGTTAACGCACATTTCTCCAGCACGACCATACGCGAGCAAGGTTTGCTGAAAATAACCATTTTCTCCCATGGCATTGCTGTAGTCTCGTAATGTCGAGCCACCTAAATCAATTGCCGACTTTAAAATGCGCTTAATCTCGACAACAAGTTTCTCAATTTGTTGCATGCTTAAGTCACCAACGGGCTGTGCTGGGTGAATACCAACATTAAACAAACTTTCAGTTGCATAAATATTGCCTACACCGACGACTACATGATTATCCATGAGTGCAATTTTTATGCCGACAGATTTATTTTTGAGTTTGGAAGCTAGATATTCTGCATGAAAGTCGTCACTTAAAGGTTCAGGCCCTAAAGTATCTATAAGTTTGCCTTGAGTTTGTGGGTTAAGCCAAAGAATACAGCCAAAACGACGTGGGTCATGGTAACGTAATTGCTGATCTTCAAATTGAATAATTAGATGGTCATGCTTTCTCAGTTCGTCATTTGGCTCGGTTAGACGAAAGCTTCCTGACATGCCCAAATGCCAAAGCATTTGATCTTGTTCAAACTCTGCCAAAATATATTTTGAACGTCGATTTAACCCAATGAGACGTTGTCCAACAAGTTTCTGAACATCATCTGGTATAGGCCAGCGTAAGCTAGGATTGCGTACTTCAACACTTAGAACTTTTTGATTCAATAATGGAAATAAACTAGTTTTAGTGGTTTCGACTTCGGGTAACTCAGGCATGCCAACTCGCAGAATTAACAGATATACTGGATTAATCAAGTATAACGTGTGGTATGTAATATTTCAGAGATTACTATGTCAGATATTTTACCATTAAGCTGGTTTCAACGTGAAACCTCAGAAGTAGCTTATGATTTAATCGGCTGCGTATTGTGTAAGCGACAACCTGATGGCCAAGTGATCCGCTGTACAATTAGTGAAACAGAAGCTTATTTGGGCGTTCGCGATAAAGCCTGCCATAGCTACACTGACAAACGTACCGCACGAACAGATGTAATGTATCGCTCTGGCGGTACGATTTATGTTTACTTAATTTATGGCATGTATGAAATGCTCAACCTCATTACTCAGACAGAAGGTGTGCCTGAAGGGGTAATGATTCGTTCTGCATTTTTAAATGGTGCTTCAACCAAAAAAGACTATAAGCTTTTAGCTGGACCTGGCAAATTGACACGCTATTTGGGTATTGATCGGACTTTAAAAGGACAAACCTTAGGAGAGGAATCTGGACTATGGGTTGAAGCGGCATCAACGCAACCAGAAGTAGTGCTAACGCCACGTATTGGAATTGATTATGCCGAAGAAGCAAAACATTGGCCTGAACGATATTGCTGGAAAGATCATCCATCTTTGAGTCGATAATTTTAATCTGGAAATAAATTTTTAGATATTGATGAAGAGTGTTCCAGATTTACAACAATGCAGATCGAATTCAATATCCAGACAAGACACTGCTTTTTGTTATCATAACTACAATATAAATAAAGGAAATAAGCATGTCCTTATTACGCTTAGACCGACTTCATTACTGTATTTTGATGAGTATGGGCTGTATTTCTAGCCCACTTGTTTGGGCAGAAGATTTAACACAAGACGTAACTGTATTGCCAACATTACATGTGGAAGCAACCCGTACCGATACAACCTATTTGCAGACGCCGGCTTCGGTTTTTCGGATAGATGCACCTAAAGTTGATACTTCTTCACAAGTAAATTTAACCGAAGTTGTGAAAGGTGTACCGAGTTTACAGATTCGTAATCGTGAAAATTATGCCCAAGATTTACAGCTCTCTATGCGTGGTTTTGGTGCACGTTCTACTTTTGGTGTCCGTGGTATTCGCCTTTATGTAGACGGGATTCCTGCAACAATGCCAGATGGACAAGGCCAAACGTCTAATATCGATTTAAGTAGTTTGGACCATGTTGAAGTTCTAACAGGACCTTTTTCTTCACTTTATGGAAACTCATCGGGTGGGACGATTTTAACTTCTACTAAAGAAGGGCAAGGCAAAGATTCAATTGAGCTGAGCTATTCGGGAGGCAGCCACGATAAAAGCCGAGCAGGACTTGTGCTACAAGGTGGAGCAAAGGGCGCGAATGAACCAAGTTATGTTATTAGTTCATCATACTTCGATACTGATGGTTACCGAGAACATAGCGGTGCAGAAAAAGTGCTAAATAATGCAAAGCTCAGTTGGAATCTTGATGATGGTAGTAAAATCAACTGGGTAACCAACTATGTAAAAATTCATGCAGACGATCCAATGGGGTTGGAGCGTAAGGATTGGCAAGCAAACCCAAAACAGATTGCTCCTTATGTAAAAAAAATGGGGTTTAACGCGCGCAAAGATATTGAACAAACTCAAACAGGTATAACTTGGTTTAAGCCGATTAACGATAAAAATGAACTCTATGCCATGGCATATTTAGGCAATCGCCAAGTTACTCAATATCAATCTATCCCACAAGGACAGGTAGTAGTGGAAAATGGCAAGCCAGTTTATACAGGTCAAAAGAGCCCTAAGCATGCTGGCGGAGTCATTGATTTTGAACGTAATTATTATGGTGCTGATTTCCGTTGGACAGGAAAAGAACTACTACCAAATACCACTGTAAGTATCGGGGTTGCACTCGATGCAATGGATGAAGATCGTAAAGGTTTTGAAAATTTTAATGCGGATGGTATTTATGGTGTCAAAGGTAATTTACGCCGTGATGAAGATAATACTTTATGGAATATTGACCCGTATTTACAAGCTTCATGGCAGTTTTTACCAACATGGCGTTTAGATACGGGTGTGCGTTATAGCAATGTCCATTACAAGTCAAAAGATCATTTTACTTCAAGGCCTGATGAGTATGGCACTGTTAACGGTGATGATAGTGGCAAAATAGATTACGATAAAGTTTTACCTTCTGCTGCTTTAAGTTGGCAAATTTTACCTAAACTCCTGGCCTATGTGAGTTATGCCAAAGGCTTTGAAACACCAACTTTTACTGAAATGGCTTATCAGACTGATACTTCAAAGTCAGGTTTTAACTTTGATTTAAAACCATCCACAAGCGATACCTATGAAACAGGCTTAAAGTCACAAAACCATTTAGGTGATTTTACGTTAGCAGTTTTCCAAACAAAAACTAAGAATGATATTGTTTCAGCTGGAAGCTTAGATGGGCGTTCAACATTCCGTAATGCAGATAAAACCTTACGTGAAGGTGTAGAGTTTGCATGGAATAAAAAGTTGTGGCGAGATTTAACTGCGACTGCAAGCTATACATATTTAGATGCAACTTTTGATGCAAGTGTTCCTGAAAAGCTTGGTCAAGACGGCAAAGTTCTCGCTTCAGCAATTACATCAGGAAATGCCATTCCAGGAATTGCTAAAAACCAAGCTTATGCCTCTTTGGCTTGGCAACCATCGCACGGGCTCTATGGTGGTGTAGATATACAGTATATGGATAAAGTATACGTGAATGATACCAACAGTGACGCAGCGCCAAGCTACAGTGTAACCTCAGCTAATGTGGGTTATGCATGGGTAATGGGCGACTGGAAAGTGAATAGTTTTGCCCGTGTAGATAACCTATTTGATAAAAACTATGCAGGTTCAGTGATCGTAAATGATGGTAATGGACGCTACTTTGAACCAGCGGATGGACGTAACTGGAGTGCAGGTTTACGTGTAATTAAGCAATTCTAGGAATTAAAAATGGCAAAATTATTTGAAACGGTTAACTTTGGTTCACTACAACTGGTCAATAGAATTGTAATTGCTCCGATGTGCCAATATTCGGCAACAGATGCCGGTGAAATTACCTATTGGCATGAACAGCAATGGGCGAATTATGCATTGTCTGGCGCAGGACTTTGTATTGTTGAGGCGACTGCTGTACAACCTGAAGGTCGGATTAGCTATGCTGACCTTGGGCTTTGGAATGATCAACAACGTGACAAAATTAAAACGTTGTTAGCTAAGGTTCATACACTTTCACCGATGCCATTTGGAATTCAGTTAGCACATGCAGGGCGTAAAGCATCTACTGAAAAGCCGTGGTTAGGTAAAGGTCAGATTGCAAAAGATCAGCCTCATGGTTGGCAAACGGTTGCACCAAGTGAAAGTACCTTTTCGGTCCATGATGCAGCGCCCCATGCTTTGACTATTGCTGAGATTAAACAAGTTCAACAAGACTTTGCAGCGGCTGCAAAACGTGCGGTTGAAGCTGGATTTGAGTTGATTGAAGTTCATGCCGCGCATGGTTATTTACTACATCAATTCTTATCGCCAATTGCCAATCAGCGTACTGATGAATATGGCGGTTCTTTAGAAAACCGTATGCGTATGACCCTTGAAGTTCTTCAGGCAATTAAACTCGCTGTACCAGAAGGTTATCCTGTTGGTGTTAGGCTGTCTGCGACCGATTGGTTGGAGAGTATCGAGCATTGGGATGTTGAATCTACAGTGGGTTTATCAAAAGCTTTAGAGCAATTGGGCGCAGCCTACGTGCATGTGTCTAGTGGTGGTTTGCATGAGCATCAATCTATTACGATTGGGGCCGGTTACCAAGTTCCATTTGCTGAGCAAGTCAAAAAGCATGTGTCTATTCCCGTTATTGCTGTGGGGTTAATTACTGAGCCAGAACATGCTGAACAAATTTTGGAAAACCAGCAAGCTGATGCTATTGGTCTTGCTCGTGCAATGCTATATGACCCAAGATGGCCTTGGCATGCAGCAGCAGCTTTAGGTGCAGAAGTTAAAATTGCACCTCAGTATTTACGTTGCCAACCTCATGGATTAAAACAGCTTTTTAACTCTTTTTAATTGTATTGGGCAAAGTCATCTTTGCCCATTCTTCTTTCGCTAAGTGAGGACGGTCAGTGGTTTTTCAGGTTATTTTACCTATCTTGATATTGCTATTGATGGGCTATGTTTGTGTTCTCATCAAATTGGTAACACCTGAACAGATCAGGGCTCTTAGCGCATTTGTAATTAAAATTTCCTTACCGGCTTTTTTAATTCACTCATTGGCAAATAAAAACTTACAAGACATTTGGCACCCAGCTTATTTTCTTGCTTATGGTGGCGGGTCTTTAATTTTATTTTTCTTTGCTTTTATTCTCTATAGAAAATATTTTAAAAATAGCTTAACCCATAGCGCCGTCATATCGATGGGGGCATCTATGTCCAATACTGGATTTATGGGAACAGCTATTCTAACCATGTTGATAGGTAATCACGCTGCGATCTATATTTCTTTAACACTCATCATTGAGAATTTATTGATTGTGGCGCTGATGCTCATTTTGGCCGAAGCTGGTTTACATCAACAGCAAAATCTTTTACCGCTGTTAAAACAGACTTTTTTAAACTTACTCAAGAACCCTGTCATTATCGCTATTTTGGTTGGGATGGGATGCATTCTTTTAGATGTTAATCTTCCTGCAACGCTTGACCAATCTTTAGAGTTACTTGGGCGTACTGCTTCGCCTTTGGCCTTGTTTGCAATTGGCGGAAGTTTAGTAGGTATTGGAATAACAACGGTAAACATAGAAAGTGTTTTGTTAGCGACATTTAAAGTTGTGCTAATGCCATCTGTTATTTTTACACTTTTTTTAATAACTCCAAATGTAAGCCGTGAAATGCTTTACGCAGGAACATTAATCGCTGCTTTACCAATGCCGATTGCTTTCGGAATTTTTGGACAAGCCTATGGCTTAAATGAAAAAGCGTTAACACCGCTTATGATTAGTACAATTGTCGGTTTTATTGGGGTGAGCTGGCTTATTGCTCTGTGGTGGTAAAAGAAAAGCCCCATAAGGGGGCTCATCATTTATTATTTTTTCGGTGCTGGCTGTGCGGGAGCATTTGCAGCCTGTTTGCTCTTTTCTGCAATAATCTTATCAACCGAGGCTAAAGACTCTTTAGCGTTAGGCACATTTTGATTGGCGAGTTCAATAAAGATCTTTTTAGCCTGCGGTAGATTTTGCGGAATGATATTGCCATTCGCCATCATGGTTGCTAAAGCCATCGACGCAGGCGCATAGCCTTTTTGCGCAATTGACTGTAAAGCTTCGATACCTTGGCGTTTCATTAAAGGATTTTTATTTTCAACACCTTGGCTAATGTCATAGAGTGCTTTGACCTGAATAGCAGGGTAGTTACCTTTTCGAATTAAAGGCGCCAATTTTTGAAGGGCAATTTGATGTGACTGCGGTTTTTTCTGAGCAAATAAAATTGTCGCAATTTTCACAGTTGCATCATCAGAACCTTGAGCCGATGCCTTTTGAACATATTGACTGAATTTGTTGCTGTCTTTGGCAACCCCTAATTCACCAGTCTCATAAATTTGTGCAAGTGTGTAACTCGCTTGAGCATAACCCTTATTTGAAGCATCCTCATAATATTTAAGAGCTTTAGAAGAGTCTTTTGCTGTACCTTGGCCCATTTGAGTCATATAGCCTAAGTTATAGATAGCTTGGGCATTACCTGTTTGGGCGAGGCGTTGCATTTCTTGAAATGCAGCGGAGTAGTTTTTTGCTGCGTAGAGTTGTTCAGCTTGTTTAAAAACATCGGTTTTAGCAGCAGTCGCTGTGTTATCAGCCGCAAAAATTGATGCACTTGAAAGGGTGATTAGGCTTGCGATTAGTAATTTCTTCATTTCTTTTTAACCTTTTACTTCGTAGCTACATCATTCCATCGATGCATGAAAGAGTTTCAATTTCTCATCATAAATATTGATTGCTGAAAGTAAACAGCCTATTTGTATATAAAGCACTGCACTTTGGGCAAATTGTGGAGAAAAAATACCCACTCACATTCATATAATGGAGTGGGTAATATTATTATTTTGCTGACTGAAGTAATGCTTCAATTTGCTTGGCATCAGTTGGTACGCCAGAGAGTCTTTGGCCATCTTGTAAGAACAAGGTAGGTGTTCCATCGATATTTAATTTTTGACCTAAAGCAATATTTTTCTGAATTGGGCTTGAGCAACTTTTGCTATTAGTCGGCAATTTGCGATTAAGCATATAGTTTGTCCAAGCTTCTGCCGGATTTTTTGAACACCAGATTTGATTTGAAACTTTTTCAGCATTTGGATGCAAACTAGTAAGAGGATAAAGGAACACATATACGGTTACGTTATCAACCCCAACCATATTTTGTTCTAGGCGCTGGCAATATGGGCAATCTGGGTCACTAAAGACATAGAGCGTACGTTCGCCTTTACCTTTTACATATTTAATCGCCTGGTTTAATGGCAAACTTTTAACGTCAATCTTACCCAATTCGGCAATACGTTCTTCTGTCATATTTTTTTGTTGTTTAATGTCGACTAAATTACCAACAAAAAAGTACTTCGCCTCTTGATTAGTATAAACAATGCGGCCGCTTGTATAGACTTCATAAATGCCTTGTACAGGTGATTGATAAACACCTTTTATAGGCAAATCCGGATAATTCGTCTTAAGATTTTGTTCAAGTGTTTTAACATCAGCATGAGCAGAACCGAAAATAGCTAGACTCAACATGAGTGTAGCAAGTTTAGTTTTCATCTTTTTTCTCTTTAATTTCAACACGGCTAATGATGGCATATAAAGCTTAAAAAATTGATGTTCTAATCTAATGAAATCATTAGTATTTTGTATCTATAAAAAAGCCCACTAACTTAGCAGTGGGCAGTTTGAACTAATAAAAGTGATTATTGTGGTCTTGCTACGTCGCCACTTAAAGCTTCTGGTAACTCAAGAACTTGAAGCCCTAACTCTTGAAGAGCAGCAGGTTTAGCTACAACTAAAGCAAGATAGCCTTCATTATTTGCAATACTATTGACGACTTCAACATCGTTATTTAATTGAGTTGCTGAAGCAGGTGCTTCACCTGTACCTTGCACAAGATGTAACCAGTGTTTTGGTTTTGCTTTAAACCAAAGACGCGCCACAATTTCCTGACCTAGGTAACAGCCTTTGTCGTAATTGACGCCTTCACGTTGATGTAAACGCAATTCTTGGGGCTGAAATTCATGTTCAGTAGCCTGTGTAATCCAAGCTTGACCAGTCATAATGGCTTGTTTTTGCCATTCTGAAATATCAGTTTCAGCAGTAGTGAATTCAGTTTGATGATTCACAACTTTTGGGAACACAGCGCCTTGTTCACTTAAGGTCATTTTTGAAAAGGCGCCATACTTTTTAATATGCTTGGCAAACTCTTCAGCTTGATCTTGAGTAACTACAATTTCAAAACTTTCAGGATTAATCTTCTTTAGCCATAAGCCAAAGTGAATACGACCTTTAAGATCACAAATAGCTGTATAGCGAGTTTCATTTTCAGCTAAACGTTCAGTATCTACAGTAACTTGGCCTTGTAAAAACTTTTGTGCATCTACACCGTTTAAAGCATATGAGGAGAAAGCGAGCAGACTCATGATTAATCTCAAATTCAATATGTTTCTTTATGATTGCTGACTATTTTGCTCCATTTTTACTAAAAAATCAGCCATAGTTTTCGTAATTTGAGTTTGTCCTTAAGTTGGCTTTTTTGTTCAAAAAAACACCAAAAATATACGTTCGGATAAATCGGAAGGTTTAAGCTAATAGCCATAATTTCAATAATTTTAAGGAAATTAAAATAAGGAGAATATGATGGCAACAGGTACAGTGAAATTTCATCGCGTATTTAAGGCACCAGCCGAGCGAGTCTATCGTGCATTTTTAGATCCAGATGCTTTAGTCAAGTGGTTACCGCCCCACGGTTTTACTGCGAAAGTTCATAGTTTTGATGCAAATGTTGGTGGCTCATACAAAATGAGTTTTACCAATTTTTCAACAGGTTCAACCCATGCTTTTGGCGGAACATATGTGGAATTAGTTCCAAATGAACTAATTCGCTACAACGATCAATTCGATGACCCAAATTTACCCGGGACTATGCAGGTTACTATTACATTAAAAAGCGTATTGGTAGGTACAGAAATGCATATTACGCAAGAAGGAATACCTGAAGTTATTCCTGTGGAAGCCTGCTACTTAGGTTGGCAAGAGTCCCTATCTTTGCTTACTTTATTGATTGAAGCTGAAATTCCCGATCAATAAAAAGTTATTTTTAGAGTCACATAGAAAAGTGAGTAGATTTATTTCTGCTCACTTTTTCTTTTTGAGCTTTATTCTAAATGAATAAAATATAGAATAATTTTATAACTCCAAAATATAAACAATATGCAGAGAAAAACGATGGATATACATATTAAAAGAATTTATGAAAATGCTGAGCCTAGTGATGGAAAACGAATTTTGGTTGACCGTTTATGGAGTAGGGGAATTAGTAAGGAGAATGCCCACTTGGATTTGTGGCTAAAAGAAATAGCACCATCGACCGAACTTAGAAAATGGTTTCATGCTGCAACACCAGATCATTGGCATGAGTTTAAACAGCGCTATTTAAAAGAGCTTGAGACCAATTCCGCAGTTGAAGAGCTACAACACATCGCAGCAAAACATACAGTTACGCTTTTATATTCAGCAAAAGATGTTGAAAATAACCATGCAATTATTTTGAAAGAATATTTATTAAGTAAAACTTAAAATGAATATATAAATTTTTTTTTGGTAAAAGTCTCTTATTTAAAACTTTAAAAAATGAGTCATATCTCGCATAATATACTTTTTGAGATTTTTTTCATGTCTTTGCCAAACTGCCCAAAATGCCAATCAGAATATACTTACCAAGATGGCGACTTATTGATTTGTCCTGAATGTTCACATGAGTGGAAAGAAGGAGAAGCATCAGCAACTGAAGAACAAGAAATTATTAAAGATACAAATGGAAATGTCTTGGCAGATGGTGATAGCGTCACTGTAATTAAAGACTTAAAAATTAAAGGTTCATCTTCAGTCGTTAAAGTAGGGACAAAGGTAAAAACGATTCGTTTAGTTCCAGATGCAAGTGATGGCCACAATATTGATTGCAAAATTGATGGTATTGGTCAGATGAAACTAAAATCTGAATTTGTAAAAAAAGCTTAAACTGTTAATTATTATTACATTTCAGCAGAGATATATGTCTATATCTCTGCTTTTTAATTTCCTAACATCATTATAATTTTATTACGAAAAAGTATAAAAAATGGGCTGTTCAAGGGATATTTACGCCTTTATATTGTCATTAATAACAAATAACTTTCGTCCAGAATAATAACGAAAGTCATACCCACACCAACAAAAAAATGAGGTTTTTATGGCAGGATGGTACGAAATTTCACAAGCGAGTGATGGACAATATCGCTTTATCTTAAAGGCAGGAAATGGTGAACCTATTTTAAATAGTGAGCTATATAAGGCAAAAGCTTCTGCTGTAAATGGTATTGAGTCAATTCAGAAAAACAGTGGTGATGATGCCCGATATGAGCGTTTAACTGCAAAGAATGGGAAACCTTATTTCAATTTAAAAGCTGCAAATCATCAGATTATTGGCACGAGCCAGTTCTATGCGAGCGAAGCTTCACGTGATAAAGGAATTGAGTCGGTTAAAAATAATGGTTCATCTACGACTATCAAGGATTTAACTGTTCAAGCATAAAAATTGAAATAAAAAAGCAGCTTCTAAAAGCTGCTTTTTTATTTATGTATTTATTAACGCACTAATTTAGCTAAAAGCTCTTCTTTAGTTAAATTACTCGCTTCAGCATCGCGGCGGCCTTTGTATTCAAAAGTACCAGCATCCAAACCTTTTTCACCAATTACAATACGGTGTGGAATACCCATCAATTCAAGGTCAGAGAATTTAACACCTGGACGTTCGTTACGATCATCAAGTAACACATCAAAACCTTGAGCTTGAAGTTCTGCATAAAGAGACTCTGCTGCTTCAAGAGTACGTGGTGATTTGTGCGCATTCATTGGAACAATTGCAATTTCAAAAGGTGCAATGGCTTGAGGCCAGATAATACCTTTGTCATCGTAGTTTTGTTCAATTGCAGCTGCAACAACACGTGTTACACCAATACCGTAGCATCCCATGGTTACTGTAAATGGTTTGCCATCTTCACCTAGAACTTTACAGCCCAAAGCTTCAGAGTATTTAGTACCAAGCTGGAAAATATGACCTACTTCAATACCGCGTTTAATTTGTAGTGTGCCTTTGCCATCTGGAGATGGATCGCCTTCAACCACATTACGTAGGTCAAAAACTTCGCTAATTTGTGCATCACGTTCCCAGTTTACGCCAACCGCATGTTTATCCGCTTCATTTGCACCAGCAACGAAGTCAGAAAGAACAGATGCAGCACGATCAACAATTACAGTTAAGCCTTTTTCGACTAAACCTTGTGGACCTGTAAAGCCAGCAGTTAAACCAAATGCTTGAAGTTGTTCTTCAGTTGCAAAAGTAAGAGGCGCAGCAACTAAAGGATGCTTCTCAGCTTTAATCTCATTAAGTTCGTGGTCGCCACGTACAAATAGAGCAACGACAGGAACATTACCTTTTTCATCAGCAACGCCTTGAACCAATAAAGCTTTAACAGATTGCTTTGGATCAGCCTTTAAGAATTGGCAAACATCATCAATCGTTTTTTGGTTTGGTGTTTCAACCAATTTAAATTCTTGTGTCGGTGCTGCACGTTCACCCACTAAAACAGCCTCAGCCATTTCAACGTTTGCCGCATAATCAGATTCAGTTGAAAACGCGATGTCATCTTCACCACTTGCAGCCAATACGTGGAATTCGTGTGAAGCTGAACCACCAATAGAACCTGTATCTGCTTGTACTGGGCGGAAATTTAAACCTAAACGAGTGAAAATACGACTATAAGTGTCGTACATCACATCATAAGTTTCTTGTAATGACTCTTGAGTTGCATGGAAAGAATAAGCATCTTTCATGATGAACTCACGTGAACGCATTACACCAAAACGTGGTCGAATTTCATCACGGAATTTGGTTTGAATTTGATAGAAGTTTACAGGGAGCTGCTTATAACTTTTTAATTCGTTACGCGCCATATCTGTAATAACTTCTTCATGCGTTGGCCCAAGTACGAATGGGTTCGTATGACGATCTTTAAAACGTAATAACTCAGGGCCATATTGTTCATATCGACCTGATTCTTCCCAAAGACTTGCGGGTTGAGTCACGGGCATGAATACTTCCATCGCGCCTGAACGGTTCATTTCTTCACGAACAATCGCATCTACTTTTTTAAGCACACGTGTTCCCATCGGCAGCCATGTATATAAACCAGATGCCAATTTACGAATCATCCCCGCACGTAACATGAGCTGGTGTGAAATCACTTCAGCATCATTTGGGGTTTCTCTCAACGTTGCAAATAAAAAGCGGCTTGCGCGCATGGAAAAAGTCCTAAAAGTTAAGCGTTATAAAAACGCAGATTATACGATAATCGCTGCATTATGACATGAATCGTCGTGTTTGACGCAGCATAAAGTTTTTCAAGTCATCCAGATAAGTGAAAATGACGGGTACAACCACAAGAGTCAACAGGGTAGAGGTAATCACACCACCAATAACTGCATGAGCCATTGGTGCGCTTTGTTCACCACCTTCGCCGAGACCTAAAGCTAATGGAACCATCCCCATCACCATAGCGCTTGTTGTCATCAAAATTGGACGTAAACGGGTCTTACCAGCTTGTAAAATAGCGTCATAACGGCTCACACCCTGATCCATCGCTTTCTTAATAAAATCGATCAGCAAAATCGCATTTTTAGTGACAAGCCCCATCAGCATGATAATACCAATAATCGAAAACAGATTTAGCGTGCTTTGGAACAAGAATAGGGCAAGAAAAACACCAATCAATGACAAAGGTAAAGAGGCCATAATTGCTGCGGGATGAATAAAGCTATTAAACTGAGAACCTAGCACGATATAAATGAATACAATCGATAGGGTAATGGCTGTTAATGCGTATCCCGCAGATTCAGCCATATCGGCGTTTGCCCCTTGAGTATCGAATGTATAACCTGCAGGTAACTTAAATGCTTTTTGCATTTTGTCGATGTCTTGACCAATATCGCCACTAGGGCGACCTGAGGTATTTGCCTCAATAAGAACCTCACGTTCAAGATCACGTCGGTTAATTTGCGAAGCCCCAAGCTTTTCTTCGGTCGTTGCGACGGCACTCAATGGAACTAATATATTTTGTCCAGCTGCATTGGTTTTATTAGAGTTGATATATAAATTTTGCACATCTTGCGGAAGCATACGTTTATTTTCATTTAAACGTAAATTCACATCATAAGTTTCACCATCACGGTCTTCCCAAGTGGTGATATTATCGCCCGCAATTAATGGTCGAATGGCATTCGCAATTTGGGAAACAGATAAGCCCAAATCACTTGCCAGCACGCGATTAATATGAACACCCAAAGTAGGTTTAGGTTCTTTCAATGAACTTTCTAAATCAACTACGCCTTTAATTTTTTCCATTTCTGCAATAAAGCGATCTGAAATTTTTTGTAGTTCATTTAGGTCAGATCCTTTAATCGAAATCATGATTGGTTTCTGACCGCCAGATACAGAGTCTTGTGCTGCGGCAACAGAAGTCACTCGAATACCCGCTACAGTTTGCAAACGATCACGGAACTCATTATTGAGTGTATTTAGATCTGAGCTACGTTCTTGTTTTGGCTTTAAGGTCACTCCTAAACCGGCATGGTTTTTACCAGAGTCTACTTCACTGTTCACTACACCATAAGTAGAAACGACATCAGGGAATTGTCTAATAATTTGATCGACCTGATGTAATTTTGCTTGGGTATATTCTAAAGAAGAATCTACAGGAGTCTCGAACTGAATGCGCACTTCACCCTTATCTGGTGTAGGTACAAATTCGGTCCCAATCAGTTTCGATAGTCCTAATGCAGCAAATAATGAAGCGATTGCAACAATAACCGTGATTAAACGGAAGCGTAGAGCAAGTTTTAATAGCTTTTCATAAACATGGGTAAGCCGATCTAGTATTTTAGAAATATGGTTAAAAAACCGTTGTAGCCAATTATCTTTTTTCTTTACAGGATCTTTCCAATGAGCAGAAAGCATTGGATCGAGCGTAAAACTAATAAACATTGAAATTAGAACAGCTGTACTGACTGTTACACCGAACTGATAAAAGAAACGTCCAATCAGACCACCCATAAAGGCAACAGGTAGAAATACTGCCACAATGGTAAGTGTAGTTGCGAGTACGGCTAAACCAATTTCTTTTGTCCCTTCAAGAGCTGCAGTTACGTGGTCTTTGCCAAGTTCAGTATGTCTGACAATATTTTCCCGAACTACAATTGCATCATCAATAAGTAAACCAATACTGAGCGATAGTGCTAACAGCGTCATCATGTTAATGCTAAACCCGAAAGCCCAAATAAAAGTTAAGGTTCCGAGCAAAGTAATAGGTAAGGTTAAACCGGTAATAACTGTAGAGCGGAAAGAGCCTAGAAAGAGTAAAACAATAAGAACTGCTAAAGCAGCACCTTCAATAATGGTTCGAACAACATCTTTGATTGAAGCGCGAATACCTTTAGAGCTATCAGCTACGACTTTGTAATCTAAACCCGCAGGCATTTGATCTTTTAATTTTTCTAACGTTTGATAAGTCTGATCGACGACTTTAATTACATTGGCATCGGAACTTTTTAAGATATCGACTGAGACCGCAGTTCTTCCATTATAAAAGGCACTCGATTTTAGTTCGGCTTGTGTGTCCTCAACAGTTGCCACTTGCTTTAAAAAAATGGGTGAACCATTTTTATTGGCAATGACCAAATCACCAAATGCAAGGGGATGAATAACTTTTGATTGAATCTGTACAACCAGTTCAGAATTTTTTTGCTGTAAGGTCCCTGCAGGCACTTCAATATTTTCATTTTTTAGCGTGTTAATGACCTGATCAATACCAATGCCGTAGCTTTGCAATTGTGCAGGAATAACCTTTATTCGTATTTGCCGTTTAGCGTCGCCCAATAAATTCACATTACCGACACCCGAAACCGTTTTAAGCTGAGGTACGATTTTTTTATCTACATACGAACTTAATTGCGCCAAACTCATGCTGTTTGATTCAAATACGACTGACATGATTGGGCTAGAAGAGGGGTCATAGCGTTGCACAATCGGTGTATCAATTTCATCACGGAACTGCGCTGTGACGGGTGCAATTTTGTCACGAACATCTTGTGCTGCAATCGCCGAAGAAGTATCAAGATTAAACTCGGCAATCACCATTGAAAGGCCTTCACTTGAGCGTGAAGTAATCTGTTTAATTCCTGAAATTGTATTGATTTGATCTTCAAGTTTTTTTGTTATATCTGACTCCACAGCCTCAGGTGACGCACCCGCATATTGTGTGGTGACTACTACGAATGGGAAATCTATATTTGGAAACTCTTCGACAGTCATACGTTTCCAAGAGGCCAACCCGAGTACCATTAAGCTGAGCATCATCATAATGGTAAAAACGGGGTATTTCACACTGATTCGAGTAAACCACATACGCTATTTGCTACCTTATTTATTTTTGTCGGTTGTAACCGTCACTTTTTTATTAATGTCGGAATCTTCAAATTGAATACGGCTGACCAGATCTGTGCTTTGTAAACCTTCGACTAAAGCAATATTGTCGTTATAACGCTGTTCAACCACCCGAATTTTAACTTTTTGAATGGTGTGATTGCGTATTACCCATACAAAAGGATCATGTTGTATATTTTGAATACTGTCTAAAGGAATAGTTTGGCCTTGATGAGTGTCATTGCGCAAAATGTTTCCATTAATGAAAGCTCCAATACTTAACGAGTCAATTTTTTCTTTAGGAGCAGCAAAGAACTCAATTTGTCGACTATCTTGATCGGCAACAGGTGAAATGCGAGTAAGCGTAGCATTTAATTGTTTTGAATTGCCCTGAATTTGATATTGAATGTTACTACCGATCTTAAGCGCAGATTGCTGTTCAATTGGCAACTTGGCTTGTATTTCAAGTTGATCTGGATTTACGATTTCAAATAGTGTTTGTCCAACTGAAACAGTTTGGCCTGGTTCAACTTGGCGTTTAGTAATCACACCTGAAATTGGACTAGTAATAATTCCGTCGTGATCCGCTTTTTTAGCAATATCAACATTGGCTTGTTGTGCTTTTACACTTTCAAGCTGGCCTTTATAGTCAACCTGACTTTGTTCAAACTCGACACGAGCAATAAAACCTTGATTAAATAATCTTTGTTTTCGGTTCATCAAATTACGAGCAAGTTCAGCTTGTGACTGAGCCGATGCAAGGTTGGCGCGTGCTTGCGCTAATCGTGCAACATTGTCCTGATTATTCAATCTGACCAGAACTTGACCCTTTTGTACCTGTTGACCCACATTTGCAGTGACATTCGTCGCTGTTGCGCTTACTTGTGCCTGAATGGAACTTTGCTGAACCGCTCGAATAGTTCCTGTAAATGCAGTTTGAGAGTCAAGAGCTCCTTCTTTAACTGCAATAAGGTCTTGAGGAATAAGCTCAATTTTTACAGGAGCTGAGGCTGAGATTTGGGTTGTTTCTTGCTGATTACATGCAGCTAAAATTAAACATAAACTAATAATACTCAGTTTAAAAAAAGTAGAAGGGGTGAGATGCATTGTGTGCATACAGCATCATCCTATAATTCAAATTTTATTTTGCCCCTATTCTTGATAAACCTTTGCAGTTATTCAAGCTTTTTTAAACGATCGATAATATTTTCATACTCATTGTTTGTTCGGTTATAGGTCTTGGAAAGTGTTTCAAGTGTTTGTTTAACCCGATTAATATTATTTAGATTGTTTTCAATCAACGCCTTATGACGCTCAGGAATCGGTTCTCCTTTTCTGAAATACTCCATTTCCTGACGCTTAAATAAAATTTTGTCTTGTTGTAATTGATTAAGTTGTTCCTGTTGATAATTAATTTGCTTTTTTATAGACACTAATGCCTGATCTCTTTTAATCGAAGCTGTCTTACTATTGCTATAAGCTTTTTTTAATTTGATATCTTGTTCTTTATGTCGCGCCAATAATGCCCGTTGACTTGATTGATTTAAATCAGCTTCAGCATTATAAGAATGGTTTCTTTTTATCACTTGCATATTACGATCTAGAGCTTCATAACCATAACGAATATGAGCAGGTGTGACCGATGTACTAATATTGGCAATACCATGTTGATCATAATAACGATACCAAACCGCTTTAGGCGTATCGGCAATAGCAACACTAGAGGGTAAGAAAAAGAGTGATCCGAAGGAAATAATGCCTATAGATACAGACAAACAGTTCCTGTAAAAGGCATATTTCATCCTGTCATTCATTGAAAATCCCCAAAAAAGATAGCTAAGTCGCTTATTTTTAAATATTTAATCTTCATTATATTAATTATTATTTAGCTGAATAAAAATATAGTCATTATAAAAAAAATGATAATTTTAATTAAAGTGTGATGAGGTTAAAAGTTATTGTTTATAAATGAGAAAGTAGACAAAAATGCCTCATTGAAAATAGAAGGTGAGATATGTTAAAAATGCGTATAAATGTGTAAAAACAAATTTAAGTTAAATTGCATTTATATTTTATTTTTATGGGGATGGAAGATTAAATGGAAGATGCATTCCAAAATCTGAAAGTAATGGTGATTGATGACTCAAAAACCATTCGCCGTACAGCAGAAACCTTATTACAGCGCGAAGGCTGTGAAGTCATTACTGCTGTGGATGGATTTGAAGCTTTGTCCAAAATTGCAGAAGCAAATCCGGATATTGTTTTTGTCGATATCATGATGCCTCGTTTAGATGGTTATCAAACTTGTGCTTTGATAAAAAACTCTCAAAATTATCAGAACATTCCCGTTATCATGCTCTCTAGTAAAGATGGTTTATTTGATCAGGCAAAAGGGCGTGTGGTAGGTTCAGATGAATACTTGACGAAACCTTTTAGCAAAGATGAATTGTTAAACGCGATTCGTAATCATGTAAGTTCATAAACAATAATTTGAGGGCAAAAAAATGGCACGTATTCTCATTGTAGATGATTCACCAACAGAAACTTTTCGTTTTAAAGAAATCCTAACCAAACATGGTTATGACGTGCTTGAAGCATCAAATGGTGCAGATGGTGTAACTCTTGCAAAAGCAGAGCAACCAGATCTTGTGTTGATGGATGTTGTAATGCCTGGTGTAAATGGTTTTCAGGCAACACGTCAGATTACTCGTGATGAAGACACTAAGCATATCCCTGTTGTTATTGTGAGTACTAAAGATCAGGCAACTGACCGTGTATGGGGCAAGCGTCAAGGTGCGATCGATTATTTGATTAAGCCAATCGAAGAAAATCAATTGATCGATGTAATTAAACAATTTCTAAATTAACTCATCCATCCATAAAAACATAAATAACGGGCATTTTGTACCCGTTTTATAGGATCGAGTATGGCAGCGAATGGATTTATCGAGTTACTTCGTTTGTCTAAACGGGGTAATAAGAATTACGCTTCAATTCAAAATGAAGCACAGCGATGGTCAGGAATTGCTTTTGAAATGAGAGGGCAATACTTCGTCGCACCACTTGGGGAAGTGTCAGAAGTAATCTATCCGCCAAAATATACACCAGTTCCAAATACCCAAAGTTGGGTAAAGGGATTGGCAAATATTCGAGGAAGATTACTTTCAGTGTCTGATTTGGCGCATTTTATTTTAGGGCAACGAAGTTCATTTTCGTCAACTCAAAAAGTATTGTGTATTAGCCATCGCGACCAGTATGTGGGGTTGGTCGTGGATCAGGTTTTGGGGATTCAGCACTTTAATAAAAAAAGTTTTTTTTCTCAAAGCTTAGACTTAGAGGAAAATCTAAAAGAATATTGCCAAGGTTATTTTCATCAACATAACCAGCATTGGCATGTCTTTTTATTTAGTCGTTTATTGCAAAACCCACATTACATGAATGCATCGACAAAATTTATAAACTAATTTTTACGCTGTGAAAACAGAGTATTTTTCTGGGGAAAAGCTATGGGCTTTAAGCTTAAAAAGAAAGGCAGTAGTCGGGTTACGTCCGAAAAATCGGGTGTCAATTTTATTGCAACAATCCAGTCAAAAATTGAGCAGTTTGCCAGTTTATTTGGGGAAAGTGAAAAGTCCAAGCCAATCCTATATGCAGCACTTTTATGTTTTGTTCTTGCATTAGTTTCTCTAGCCTATCTGTTCTATAACGTTCCACGTCATAACCAGTTAATTCGAAGTCTCGGTGAGTTACGTTTGTTATCTCAAACGATTTCTAAACAAGCAACTGAAGCAACTGAGTCTGGCTCTCAAGAGGCAATCACCAAGCTACAGCAGTCTCAAAAAGACTTTAATGAAAACTTACTTGAGATTGAAAATATTCACGGTAAGTCGACTGATGAATATCAAAAAGTTCAAGTTATGTGGACTGAACTTTCAAAAAACATCGATTTGATTTCAGCACATCAAAAAGTCCTTAACCAGCTATATGACACTAACATCTCTATTAGCGAAACCGTTCCTGAGATTCAGGCAGAATATAACTTGATGGTTGACCAAATGGCGCGTCAAGGTTTGCCAAGTAGTCAGGTAATTATTGCTAAAAACCAGGTATTTATTGCCGAACGTATTTTACGTTCTATTAACTCGGTATTAAGTGGTACCGATGGTAATGTATCGACTAGCGATTTTGGTGTAGACATTGATACGTTTGGTACGTATTTAAATGCTGAACTTAATGGTAATGCTGAATTGGGTGTTGATCGTATTGCAGATCCGGCTTTACGTGAATCATTAGAAAGTATTAAATCTGAATATGACAAAGTCTTAAAATCTGCTGCTACCACGGTATTAAAAAATGGTAACCAGATTGTCAATGTTCGTCAGGCATCTTCTCAGATCTTCTCTAAATCAGATGTGATGTTAGATAACTTGGGGCATTTATCTGATGTAGCAAGAAAGAACTGGCTTACTTTATTGTTAGGCGCGGTGCTAATCAGTTCTTTAGCAGGCTTAATCTTCTCAGTATTTAAATTGATCACATTACGTAGTGTGATGGATAAACAACGTGTTACTCGATTACAAGACGAATATGACCGTAACCAAAACGCGATTTTACGTTTACTTGATGAAATCGCCGATCTTGCAGATGGTGACTTACGTTCATATGCAACCGTATCTGAGGATTTTACGGGAGCGATTGCCGACTCGATTAACTTTGCGATTGACCAACTACGTGACCTTGTATCCCGTATTCATGAAACCTCTCAAGAAGTTGCTCGCTATACGCAAGATACGCAGAGTATTACGAACCAATTAGCAGAGGCGTCTGAGCATCAGGCTCAAGAAATTGCTGGTGCATCAACAGCAATGAATGAAATGGCGCAATCGATTGACCAAGTATCTTCAAATGCATCTGAGTCTGCTGAGGTAGCAGAGCGTTCGGTACAAATTGCCTCTAATGGTGCGCAAGTGGTAAACCGTTCAATTGAAGGTATGGACACAATCCGTGAACAGATTCAAGAAACGTCTAAACGTATTAAGCGATTGGGTGAGTCTTCACAAGAAATTGGTAACATCGTATCGCTCATTAACGATATTGCCGACCAAACTAACATTCTTGCATTAAACGCAGCAATTCAAGCATCTATGGCTGGTGAAGCAGGCCGTGGTTTCGCTGTAGTTGCTGACGAAGTACAGCGTCTTGCAGAGCGTTCTGCATCGGCAACTAAACAGATCGAAACTCTGGTTAAAACAATTCAGACTGATACAAATGAAGCTGTTATTTCGATGGAACAAACCACCACTGAAGTTGTGCGTGGTGCAAACTTGGCAAAAGACGCGGGTATTGCCTTGGATGAAATTCAAAAAGTATCGGGTGACTTGGCAAACTTAATTGCCAGCATTTCTGATGCAGCAAAACTTCAATCTGCATCTGCCAGCCACATTGCGACCACTATGACAGTCGTGCAAGAAATTACTTCACAAACGACCACTGCAACTTTCGATACAGCGCGCTCTGTTTCTGAATTAGCAAACATGGCCGAGTCATTACGTGAATCGGTAACGGACTTTAAATTACCTGATTAAATTAGGGATGAGAATAGCTGTTTCAGTACCGCTATTCTTCTAAAAAGTATTAACAACACCAGATAAATATTGGGGAAACAGCTATTTTTCTGGTGTTGACTCTGTCGTTTTTCTCCATTTGGGAGACAAGCAAAAGAAGCCTTTGCTATGAAAGAAATATTAAAAACTTTAACTGAAGCAATGATGCTACCGGAAGATAGCTACTCTCAACAAGACGATGAATTTCTTGAAATATTTATCGAAGAAATTGAAGAAATTTTTGTTGAATTACAATCTTTGATTCACGAATGGATGCAATCTGAAAATATTGCTACGCTTACTGAAATCCGCCGTCATTTTCATACATTGAAAGGTTCTGGGCGAATGATTGGTGCCAAATCTTCTGCTGAGCTTGCTTGGACTGTAGAAGATACGCTTAATCGGGTAATCAATCAGAGTCTCGGATTAACTCCTGACATCCAACAATATGTTCAGTTGGTATTTAAGTTCTATTTCTTTAAGTTAGTAGATGACTTCAAATCTAAAAAAGATCATACCTTAGACTTTAGGCCCCTAATTTTATTGGGACAACAATTACAGCAACAGCAAAGTATAGAACCCGCGTTAGACGAACTTTTATTATCAGATATTCTTACTGCTGAAACTCAAACTGGTTTAGAAGCGAATGACTTAGAACCAGAATCTACAGAAGTTTTAACTATTTTGACTCCAGAAGTTGCTATAGAAACTGAACAGACTCTTGCTGAAACCTTAATTTTATTTATGGAAGAAGCAGAAGAGCACTTAGCGACAATTGATCAGTTTTTGGAAAAAGAAATACATCAGCATGAAAGTTATAATGCTCTAATACGTGCGTTACATACATTACGTGGCAGCTCTGCCATGGCTCATGTAGAACCAATCTTTGAAGCTAGTACCAAAGTTGAGCATTTATTTAAAATACTATTACAAGAAGAGCTTTCTTCTCATTCAGAAGAAGTTTCATTACTCCGTGATTATCGTCAGTTTATTCGAAATAGTTTAGATCTATTGGCTGCACATTGCTCTACTGAGCAATTGGAATCTGATCTACAAAAATTTAATCAGGTTTGGGATACTTACATGGAGCAGCATGGAGAGCATTCAAGCCCACTCATGCCGCCACATGGTTTAGTGTCTCAGCTATTACAGCTAAATGTTGCTGAATTACTTGATGCGGAATTAGACTTTGAGAAGGGAATACGTACAGAGTTTCCTCATTATCTTGAACGTTTAAGTGAACAAGCAGATGTTTTGCTGCAACACACTCAGTCGCAGGCAATGATTGGTTTATATGAATATACTAACCAGTTGAAAGAAAGCTACGACATATTGCTTGATCGACCTGATTTATTGCAATCAGATTATGTTTTTGAAATTTATCAAAAAGCGCACCAACAATTAATTCAGTTATTTGATGCATTAGCCGCAGGACAAAGAGTAAGTATCATTGAGCAACACCAAAATGTCTTGGACGAGCTAAAACTATATACTCAATATATTCCAAATCTTAATTCCGAATCTTTAGAAACTCATCAAGACGTTTTTGAACCATTGTTTAATGCTGAAGTTGAACAAACAGCGAATGATCCTCTGATAGAAAATGTATTCACTGATCAGGTCACCATAGGGCAGAGTGTACAACTAGATCGACAATTTATTTCGTCTGAGCATGTAAACCGTCATTTTGATCCAGATCTTTTAGATATTTTTCTTGAAGAAGCCGATGAGTTGCTTGAGGGAATGGATACAGATCTTAATCTTTGGGTTGATGATCAAGAAAACTTTGCCGCTCTCAATAATCTGATGCGTTATTTGCATACCTTAAAAGGTGGGGCAAATATGATTCAGGCAACTTATATTGGTTTAATTGCACATGAGTTAGAAAGTATTTATGAGCGTTTAATTCAAAAACAGTTGATAGCTTCGTCTGCTCTCATTGATTTTATTCGACTAGTTCAAGATGACTTGGCTGACCGTCTTCAAATAGTGCGTGAACAGCACCTAGATTATGCTGCTTCTCATACTATTCAAGCACTTAAAAATGCAGGTCAGGTATTTGATTCTCATATTAAAGAGAGCAAAACAGAACCTGAAACGTATGTTATACCTGAATTAAATTTTGAAGTATTACAACAAGAAGCGATAAATAATACGGCGTTAAACCTCAGTGAGTTAACTTCTGGTTCTGAGCAGATTGCTAAGTCTAATAATCAACTTGTTGAGCAAACCGAATTACACGTTCTTTATGCTGATCACAATCATACAGAGAGTATCCCAGATCAAGATATTAATACTGTTGTCGAGCAGACGTTTATGGAGGAAGCGGCCGAACTATTAGAAATGGCCGATCATCTATTAAAACAATGGTTCGAGCAACGTACTAACCGTAGTATCTTGCTTCAACTACAAAGGGCAGTGCACAGCTTGAAAGGCGGTTCCCGTATGTTGGGACTTGAAACCGTGCAAGCGATTGCTTATCAACTTGAGAATGCTTTTGAACAATTTGCGCTTCATCATTTCAGCTCAAATATTTATGACAACTTATTAGAGAGTGCAATTGTCTGGTTAAAAGAGGCAATTTTTAAACAAAATTATCAACACTTCGATGGTTTACAACAAAGTCTGGAAAATATCCAGTTCATTGAAACAGCAATTCAAATTCCTAGTAAGTTAACTAGAACTGATCTATTCAGCACGGAACCTGTAATGAGTTTTGTGCAAGGTGACGGTACAGAACCACCGCCAATGATGGGTGAGTGGGAACAAGCACAACGCCTTGATCAAAATAATGAGATGATTCGAGTCTCGGCAGATTTAATTGAAAAAATGATTGATCTGTCTGGTGAAAATTCGATTAACCGTTCGCGAATTGAAATGGATTTAAGCCAATTTGGTCATACCTTAGCGGAAATGGAATTGGCTATTCAGCGACTTGCAGATCAGTTGCGTCGAATGGAAGGCGAATTAGAAACCCAAATTATTGCAAAACACGGTATTGAGAACTCACGTTATACGGAATTTGATCCTTTAGAGATGGACCAATATTCTTCATTAAATCAGTTATCAAAGTCTCTTGCCGAGTCTGCATCAGATTTAGTAGATTTTAAAAATACATTATCTGAAAAGATCAGAGACACTGAAGGTTTATTGGTACAGCAATCGCGTATTCAGGCTGAAATTCAAGAAGGTCTTATGCGAACACGCTTAGTACCATTTTCTCGATTGTTGCCTCGTCTGCAAAGAATTGTGAGGCAGACTTCTACCGCGTTAAATCGACCAGCAGAGCTTTTTGTTAATAATACAGAAGGCGAGCTGGACCGGACAATGTTAGAACGTTTGGTTACGCCACTTGAGCACATGCTTAGAAACGCAATTGACCATGGACTAGAAGACCGTGCGCAACGTGAGCAAGCACAGAAACCAGAAACGGGACGTATTGAACTCAATATTCATCGTCAAGGTACAGATGTTGTAGTTACATTTAAGGATGATGGGCAAGGTATTGATATCGAGAAGGTTCGTCAAAAGGCGTTAATGTCTGGTTTGATTAATCCAGAGCAAGTATTAGAACATCAAGATATTTTACAGCTGATTTTCCATCCTGGTTTAAGTACAGCCGATCAAGTCACTCAGATTTCAGGTCGTGGTGTAGGGCTGGATGTCGTGCAAAGTGATATTAAGGCCTTAGGTGGCCATGTGAGTGTCGACTCTGTATACGGGCAGGGAACTGTCTTTACCATACGTGTTCCAACGACAGTAGCTGTTAGTGATGCTTTAATGGTTAAAGTTGCTGATCAGCAATTTGCAATTCCATTGGCTCAGATTGATCGAATTGTACGAGTTTCACCAGCATCATTAGAACAATATTTCGGAAGTGCACAAGAGCTCTTTGAATTTGAAAATAAGCGTTATCCATTACGTTATTTATCTGAGTTTGTTGGTAATCAACCAATTCCGCGCTTAAGTGGAATGATGTATTCATTACCAGTATTAATGATTAAGGCAAATAATGGACAAACCGTCGCATTATTAATTGACCAACTGATTGGCTCACGCGCACAGATTGTAGTTAAGCCAATAGGACAACAATTCTCTAGCATTGGTGCGATTGCAGGAGCAACTATTTTAGGTGATGGCCAAGTTTGTCTAATTTTAGATGGACAAAATATTGCTCGCCAAATTCAATCTACTCGCCCACATAAATCGCTTAATGAAACTATTTATAGAAAACGCGAGTCTGACGAGCGACGTCTTATCATGATTGTAGATGACTCGGTAACTGTACGTAAGGTGACGTCTCGCTTACTTGAACGTCAGGGCTATGATGTAGTTACAGCTAAAGATGGGGTTGATGCCATTGAGCAGTTGGAAAATATTAAACCAGATCTCATGTTACTTGATATTGAAATGCCGCGAATGGATGGCTTTGAGGTACTTAACCTCGTTCGACATCATGATCTACATCAAGATATGCCAGTGATTATGATTACATCACGAACTGGTGAAAAACACCGTGAACGAGCATTTACTTTAGGTGTTAACCAATACATGGGTAAACCTTTCCAAGAAGAAGACTTACTTCACAATATTGATGCGTTATTCATGACATTTGAAGGAGGACTTGCCTAATGAAAAGTAATATAAGTACATCCTTAATTAATGAAATGGACCAGCAAGAGCTTCAGCATTTAATTACTGTCTCAACTGGTTTTATTGATGCATATATTATCGAGTGTCATCAGCAAGTGCCGATGCTATTGCCGCAAAATATAGTGTTATCTGCTATGGATGTTAAAAACGGTATCAAGCGTATTGAATGGCATGATGTAAAACTCCCTGTTTATTCGGTTCACAACGAAATAGATTCTCGAGCAGTAGCTTTAGTCATTGAAAGCGAAGACATTAGTCAACGTTTTGCACTTGTGTGTAAATCGATGCCAGTTTCAGTTCGTCTGCGTATTTCTGAAGTCGTAGATGAAAATGAAGATATACAAGAGTCTTTACAGCACTCAACTGTATTTAAATACGTTCGTATGGACAATCAACGCTACCATGTTCCTAATTTGCAATATATTCAAAATTCACTTCATCTATAAAATATCTAAAAAAGGAACTCATTTTGAGTTCCTTTTTTTATCAAAAATAGATGAAATTCTTTTATAGAATATAAATTTATTTGTTTAAAAAATCATTGAAGTGCTTGCTTTATTTATATCGTAAATTTATATTTTATATGTATTCCAAATGCTAAAATATAAGAAATTACCCATATTTACTTTTAATAAAGCCTCATACTAAATTTTAAAAGGAGATAAATTGAAATTATAGTTAAAGGATGAGCCTAATTTTATTATATTAATCATAGCGAAATAACCTAGAATAAAATCTTCTATAGCAGAAAATAAATGTCAATTCATAAAGAGCTACATATTTTAAAAACAGATGATCATGGTGAATTTGCTTTATGGGAAATTTCTAAAAGAAATAATTCTCTAATAAAAAAAGAAGCAATTTTCTTATCTCATGGTGCATTTTCGGATAAAACTGTTTGTATAGGCATTGCAGATTATTTGGCAAATCATGGTTGTATTTGTTTTATTTTAGAGTGGCGAGGGCATGGTACTAGCCCAAAAACAGATATACCATTTAATTTTGAAACTGTTGCATTATATGAATATAAAACTGCATTTCATTACATTCGCCATCATTTTAATATAACCTCCTTGCACTGTGTAACACACAGTGGTGGAGGGCTATGCTTAACCATGTTCTTAATTAATTATCCTGAATATTTAAAAAATATTCAAAGTATTACTTTTGTTGCTTGCCAAGCATTTGGAGCAGTAAATAATTCCTTTGATTTTATTAAATTGTTTTCTGCAAAATTAGTTGTAAAAGGTCTAGGTCAGATTCCTGCTAATAAATTTAAGTTGGGGCGAATAAATGAAACTTATTACACGATGCGTCCATGGTTTAATTGGAACTTAAAGGAAAATTTTATAAGTGAATTTAAAGATATAGATTATAAAAAATTTATGAGCTCTATTAGAGTTCCAATATATTCTATTTGCGGGACTGGCGATAAATTTATTGCCCCTGCTAAAGGATGCTATAAATATTTGCAAGCTTTTGAAAATGAAAATAATATATTTCGAGAATTTGGCTATTCCAATAGTAACTTGGAAAATTATTCTCATAGTCGAATTGTACTTAGCCAAAATGCTGCTAAAGAAGTCTGGCCAACTATATTGCAATGGATAGATAAGAATTCAAAAGCAGCTTTTTAAGCTATTTCTATTAAAACTAATTTTCTAGTTTATTGAATATAAATAATCTTTAAAATTTTAAAAGAATGTATTGATACTTTAAATATAAAAACGCCCCCAAAAGGGCGCTTTTTCAATTCGTTAGATCTTAACTTTTACTTAGCTAATAAATTTTCCAAAATTTGCTCATAAATATCAGTTAGTGGATCAAGGTCTTGTACATCAACATGTTCGTTAATTTGATGAATTGTTGCGTTTAGAACACCTAATTCCAATACCTGTGCGCCTGTTGGAGCAATAAAACGACCATCAGAAGTACCACCACTCGTTGAAAGCTCAGTTTCAATACCCGTTACGTTCAAAATAGCAGTTTGCGCTGCATTAACGAGTTCACCCACAGGTGTTAGGAATGGTAAACCAGAAAGATTCCAAACGATTTCGTACTGTAAACCGTGTTTATCTAAAATCTCATGCACACGTTGTTTAAGTTGTTCTGCTGTTACTTCTGTTGAATAACGGAAGTTAAAAGTAACTTCTAGTGCACCAGGAATGACATTTGTTGCGCCAGTGCCAGCATGAATATTTGAAATCTGAAATGATGTTGCTGGGAAATATTCATTTCCATTATCCCAAATAGTTTGGCACAGTTCTGCTAAAGCTGGTGATGCTTCATGAATCGGATTACGCGCCAAATGTGGGTAAGCCACATGACCTTGCTTACCTTGAACTTTTAATACGGCATTAAGTGAACCACGACGACCATTTTTAACAATATCACCCAATTTATGGGTACTAGAAGGTTCGCCTACCAAACACCATGTCATCTTTTCGTTACGTTTTTCAAGAGTCTCAATCACTTTAACCGTACCGTTAATAGCAGGGCCTTCTTCATCAGAAGTAATTAGAAAAGCAATTGAACCTTTATGATCAGGATGTTTTGCGACAAAACGTTCAGATGCAACGACCATAGCTGCAAGTGCTGTTTTCATATCGGCCGAACCACGACCATATAATTTTCCATCGCGAATTTCAGGTACAAACGGATCTGAATTCCATGCTTCTAACTTACCTGTCGGAACTACGTCAGTATGACCGGCAAAACAAAATACAGGTTCTTCAGTTCCGCGACGCGCCCAAAGATTGTCAACTTCACCAAAACGCATTGGTTCAATATGAAAACCAATTTTGGCTAAACGGTCTGCCATGATGGTTTGGCATGTATGATCAATAGGAGTAACAGAAGGTTGTTGTAACAGTTCTAAGCTAAGCGAGAGAGTGTCTGAATGGTTCATACCGAAAATTGCGTGCTGATCAGGTGAAATATAGTCCGATATAATAGGCGAATCTCTAGGGGATGGGTACGTAAAAATAAAAAAACCTTATCGGAATGATAAGGTTTTTGAAGTAACAACTCTAACTTACATTTTATCTTGTGTTTTTTCAGCAGTATTTGTTACAGCATCACCTGCTTTAGAAACATCTTGCCCAAAACCTTTAAACGTATTACACCCTGTTAAAATAACAGCAACCATTACAGACGCAGCTAAAACTTTTTTCATCATTTTCTCCGTTTAAATTTAATAATGAAGTAAATTTAGATTAAAAAACAAACGGAAAAAGAAACATGACTGTTTAATAGTAAAAACGTTATAAAATGTTTCTAGAAGCTTAAAACTTATTGTTAATTAGCTTAATTTTTGCAGGTGAGGCTTAATGTTTAAGTACGAAAGATGTCTAAACATATAAAACAAAACCTCTTCACTATTTTTACAATATAGACCGTCTGTCCACCAATGTGCAGGATTTGAAGTCTGCTCTTTATTTGGACACAACCATTCGTGTCTTTCCAATCGATAAAAAGAAGAATGGGGAATGGTAGTCCCCCAATATCCCAAACGACGCTTTAAATTTATCCAGTCTGGTAGCGACTTTTGAGAATTTAACTGAAGTGGCAGGTAGAGTTGTCCTTTTAAAACCGCAAAACGTTGTTGAATCCTAAAATTTAATGCCTCAGAAAATTGAAATTGCTTATTCGTAAAATGATAAAGTTTCTTGCTTAAAGTATCTTGACGGTTTAATCCAATCCATTGTTCTAAATGTAAGTCTGCCTCGCCCAAATAGTATTTTAACGCGACTTCCCAATGTTCAATTTGTTGAGTTTCTTTATTTAAAATTAAAAAATCTAGCTCACCTAAAGTTTTTGCTCCATCAATTTTTTGAATACTATGACCTAACAGTTGGTAAGGATGATAATTATCCTCTTGTAGCCAGAACCAAAGTAAATTCTCAAACCGTAAACCTAAACGTGTACTTTTAAGTTGAGATAAAAACTGGATTAAAGGCTCTGGTGACTGATCGAGCTCTTTTAACCGTGGTAAATAATTTTGGAAATGCTCTTCCCATACTTCGGTTGGGTGCAGCTTAAAGTCGTGTTGTATAGAAAAACTTTTTGGTAATTGGCAAAGTAAATTTGGACTAGCAATACAAAAAGCTAGCTGTCGCACGATAGGATGCTGAAATTGAAGCCATGGTTCGAAATAGGAAGTTTTCACTGAGGCAATATTCATATATTTAATACTCGGAGTAATTCATCCTAATTTCATAAGGGATCAACAAACAATATTAGAAAAACACTTTATACTAACGCTAACAGCAGGTTAAGGTTTATATATGCGAACATTGTTCTGGCGCTCTTTGGTCGTGATTTTTATCACGCTAGGCATTATTGGAGCAATTTTACCAGGTATGCCCACAACAGTGTTTTTGATTCTGGCTGCATGGGCAGCTTCAAAGGGATGGCCACAAATGGATGATTGGTTGTTAAACCATCCCAAATATGGCCCAACATTACGTGATTGGCGAGCCAATGGTACAGTACCACGTAAAGCCAAATGGATTGCAAGCATAATGATGGCAATCAGTGGCCTTATAATGCTATTTACTTCAGCACCGCTTTGGGTCAAGGTTTTTACTGATACTACCCTGTTCATCGTTGCAGTTTGGTTATGGCTACGCCCTGAGCCAAAATTAAAAGATTGATAATCTTTTAATTTTGGCGCAAGACAAGTTCTTCATATAAATTTTTACTTAAACTCAAAGTATTTGAGTTGATATAAGAGAATAAGTTCAATGTCTCAATTTAAGCTCGAAGAAGCAGATGTCCTCATCGATTTAGCAAATCAAACATTAACTTTGCCTAAACATAATAAGTTTTATGTCATTTCTACCGGAAAGAACGGAATCGGTGAGCAAGAGAATACTGGTAGGACTCCACGTGGATGGCATAGGGTTGCAAAAAAAATTGGTGCACAATCTCCTCAAAATGCGGTTTTTATTGCACGTAAGCCAACAGGGGAGGTCTATAGTAGTGAACTAGCAGCACAATTCCCTGAAAGAGATTGGATATTGTCACGTATTCTTTGGTTAGATGGCTTAGAAGAAGGCTTTAATAAAGGCGAAGGACATGACACCATGCAGCGTTATATCTATATTCATGGCACACCTGATAAAGAACCGATGGGTGTTCCCATGTCACATGGATGTATTCGAATGCGTAATGAGGAAATTATTGAGTTGTTTGATTTAGTCGCTGAAGATGCATTGGTTTATTTGTCTGAGCAATCTTTAACCTAAAATAAGATTTTAAAAATTCTTATTTAATTAGCTGAATGATCAAAATATTAAAATAAGTGCTTAAATAAAATACAAAAAATTGTTTTTTACTTAATAATGACTTATTTTTAATCATTCATTCGCATTTTTTTGAAAAGTTGTCGAAAAGCGTTTGACACCTGTTAAAGATTCTCTATAATGCACCTCACAAACGATGAAGACGTTAAGGGCGCTTAGCTCAGTTGGTAGAGCGTCTGCCTTACAAGCAGAATGTCGGCGGTTCGATCCCGTCAGCGCCCA
>NZ_JAVQNO010000013.1:0-109331 GCF_031799025.1 Acinetobacter sp. V115_6
GCAGTTAAAGTTGTTTTACCATGGTCAACGTGACCGATTGTGCCCACGTTTACGTGTGGCTTATTACGTTCAAACTTAGCCTTAGCCATGTTTATAGTCCTCGTTTACGTCGAACACAATTCTGAGCAAAAACTCAGCATCGACATATCGCCTAAAAAATCAAACACCCAATACTTGAAAAGCAGACTAATAAGCCTGCTTTTTAAATCTTTGTAGAAAATCTACTAAACTGTATCTGGAGCTCTTATCGAGATTTGAACTCGAGACCTCTCCCTTACCAAGGGAGTGCTCTACCACTGAGCTATAAGAGCGATTATCCTTCGATGGAGCGGGAGACGAGGATCGAACTCGCGACATGCAGCTTGGAAGGCTGCCGCTCTACCAACTGAGCTACTCCCGCACTGTGTTGGTATATATACCACTTCAATCGAAGTTAATGGTGGTGAGAGAAGGATTCGAACCTTCGAAACTTTCGTAGCGGAGTTACAGTCCGCCCCCTTTGACCGCTCGGGAATCTCACCATATCACACTTATTTCAGTGTTGTTCTTTACTTCACAACTACACACCTTTAAGATGGTGCCGGCACACGGATTCGAACTGTGGACCTACTGATTACAAGTCAGTTGCTCTACCAACTGAGCTATGCCGGCTCTTCTTAGTGTTTCGTACGTTTCGTATCGGAACGGTGTGCAGTTTAGCAAAACTTCCAAACGATGCAAGCGGTTTTTTTAAAAAAACCGCTAAAAACTCATAAAATCAATCCGTTTGATGATAATTCAACCGCTTTGATCACTGCGCGAGCTTTTATTTGCGTTTCATTCCATTCAGATTCAGGATTTGAGTCCGCTACCAAGCCTGCTCCAGCCTGTACATAGACCTTTTTATTTCGAATAACACAAGTACGGATTGCAATCGACATATCCATTTCGCCGTGCCATCCTAAATATCCCACTGCCCCGCCAAAGATACCTCTTTTCACAGGCTCAACTTCATCAATAATTTCCATTGCACGGATTTTTGGTGCACCCGATAAAGTACCTGCAGGGAAAGTTGCTTTGAATACATCTAGTGCATCGATATCATCACGAACTTCACCTTGTACATTTGAGACAATGTGCATGACATGCGAATAGCGCTCAATCACCATTTGATCAGTCACTTGGACCTTACCAATTTTAGAAACTCGCCCAACGTCATTTCGACCAAGGTCAATCAACATTAAATGCTCTGCGATTTCTTTTTCATCAGAAAGTAAGTCTTTTTCTAAAGCAAGGTCTTCTTCTTTAGTTTTTCCACGTGGTCTGGTACCTGCAAGAGGACGCACTGTCGCAATGCCATTTTCTAAACGAGAAAGAATTTCTGGCGATGACCCTACAATATGGAATGGCTTTTTATCAGTAATCGTTTGCCCTTGTACCAAGAATAAATAAGGCGATGGGTTCAAATGACGTAAAGCACGATAAACCTGTAAAGCCTCCCCATCGAAATCAGAAACCATACGCTGTCCCGGAACAACCTGCATCACATCACCAGCACGTATATATTCTTTAACTTTTTCGACTGTCTCTAAGAATTTCGCTTTACCAGTAATTGATTCAAAATGTGGAGGTGTATGCGGCTTAGCTTGCAAACTAACTGGGGTAGCTAACAATTGCTCTAATTGATCTAATTTTTGTTGAGCGTCTTCATAAGCATTACTCTGCTCTGCATCCGCATGAACAATTAAAAATAAAGTATCTTTAAGGTTATCAAAGACAATGACTGTCTTTGATAGCATTAACCATAAATCCGGCAATGTAATTGGGTCAGCTGTAGGAACATTCTTTAAACGTGGCTCGATATAACGGACTGCATCATAGCCTAAATAACCCACTAATCCGCCAGTAAAACTTGGTAAGTTTGGCAAGAGCTCAGCAGATGGCACTTTAAATTGCTTCTGAAATTCACGAATATACTGAAATGGGTCTTGGCAATCTTGTTGAGTAATTGAACCATCAGCATGTTGTATAGACAGAACACCTGCATTACATGAGAAAACCGTCGACTCACCTAAACCAATCATAGAATAGCGCGCCCAATTTTCGCCACCTTCGACGGACTCAAATAAATAAGCTTGCGTGTGGTCTTTAAAACGAGCGAAAACAGATAAAGGGGTTTCTGTATCTGCTAAGCGTTGGCGATAAACTGGAATCGTGTTGTAACCAGCAGCCTTGAGTTGCTCAAATTGCGCTAATGTTGTCATGAATTTTCTCTAATATGGTTTCGATTTAAAAGTGTGTTTTTCTAGATTCGGTTTAGACACGCCATCGAAAAACCATACGCTTATTCATTCTGATCTCCATTTCATTCATTAGATAATTAACTCAGCAAGACTATCAACAACTTGCTGAGGTTGGCAATCATAGATATTTTCTCCATGATTATAGCCATAGCTAACCACAATACAATCAATTCCAGCACGACGCGCAGCCTCAATATCATTACTTGAATCGCCAATCATTAATGATTGTGAAGCAGATATTTTTAGGCTTTGCATGCAATGCAATAATGGCAATGGATGAGGCTTTCTCTCAGGTAAACTATCCCCACCAAGTACGACTTGAAAATATGGAGAGAGCTGTAAAGCATCAAGCAAACCTTGAGCAAGTTGTACAGGCTTATTGGTAACGCATGCCATTTGTATATTCAAAGTTTTACAATGTTTTAAAAACTCGGTTACACCAGGATAAATTTGAGTATTTACACAGAGTTCTACACTATATATATCAATAAATTTTTGTAATAAGACTTTATGTTGTTCAGGATCTAATTTTCCAAAAATATGAAGCAGAACACTTTCACAGAGTTTTGAAGCTCCTTTACCCACCCATTCTCGTATTTGAACTTCTGTTACCAATGGCCAACTTAGCGCCTCTAAACTTAAATTCATAGACCGATACAAATCAGCAGCAGAATCAACCAACGTCCCATCTAGATCAAATAAAATTAAATCGCGCTTACTTAGTTGTGCAACAGACATCTTTTTTCTACTCAAAATTAAAAAGGCATGCGTTTAGCATGCCTTGATTGTAAAAGCAGCAACGGATTATTTAAAGAATAACCATGCCAATACAGCTAAAATTACTAAAATAATAATAGTGATTAAACCAACTGAGGCATTCTTTTGTTGCTCTTTTTCTTCGGCAACTCGAGAAACAGGCTCATCAAAAGTCACAGGTGATGGTTGTTTTACATTGACATCCACACCTTCGGGAATAGGCGCAGGTTTTGGAATAGAAATATTCTGCGGCATACCATCGCGACGAACTTCTACTTCTGCGGCACGCTCTGCAAGGCTCGGCATTCCTTGATCGCTTAAATCTGGAGAGGATGTCGTATTTACAGGTTCGGCTTCAATTTCAGGTAATTCCGTGATTGCCTGTGCAGGTGCTAGTACAGAAAATTTAAAACTAGCAAACTGAACAATATCACCATCATGCAACTGCTTTTCTTGCTCAATACGAATATCGTTTACAAATGTGCCATTCGATGAATTCAGGTCTTGCACCCATAGCGCTTGATCTTTTAGAAGCAATGCAGCATGGCGACGTGAAATTTCAGCAGCTTGTAACAATACATCAGCATCTTGATGACGCCCTACCAACATATCACGATCAACATTAATTTCTTGGCCAGTAATTTCACCAGTAATTGCTTGTAGTTTCCAAGTCATGCGTATGTCCTATTCATTTTTTATCAATCATAACATGCTACTACTGTGCTGTGCTTGGGCGCAGTGTCGTTGTTGTTACTGTATTTTTAGTACGATTAACTTCAGGATCAGGTAACTGTAAAGTTTGCTTTTGCAGTGCTGGCTCTACGGCTACAGGTGTAGTTACCGTCGAGGTTTTTCCACCTGAAGGAACTTGTTGATAGTTTTTCGGCTGAGAGGCAATACTAGGTGGTGTCATCTTTTGATTGTAGACATCATCAACCTGCTCAGGCAGTTTTGCAAAATTGCCGTTTTTATCCATAGCCAATTGCAAGCTATAAAGCTGGCTATAGCGCTGCTGAGACAAACGGCGCACATCATTTGCATCACCCACAATTGTTGGGTGGATAAAAACAAGAAGGTTACGCTTCACATTACTTCGAGTATCCGAGCGGAATAATCTACCTAAGTATGGAATACTGCTTAACCCAGGAATACCTTGACGGTTAAATTCAACATCATCAGATACTAAGCCACCCAAGACTACTGTCTGTCCATGCTCAGCCAATACAGCTGTTTTTATAGCACGTTTGTTTGTAATCAAATCGGCAGCCTGCCCCTTACTCGCCTGAACATTTGAAACTTCTTGTTCAATTTCAAGTCGAACTGTGCCATTTTCACCTATGTGAGGTATAACTTTTAATGTCACCCCCACATCTTTACGCTCAACCGTGGTGTATGGGTTGATCCCCGTACTGTTTGTAGTGACCGATCCTGTTACAAATGGAACGTTTTGACCGACAACAATATAAGCTTCTTCATTGTCCATCGTTACAATAGAGGGGGTAGACAATAAATTAGAAGCTGTATTCTCTTTTAAAGCTTGAATTAAAGCTCCATAAAGCTGGCGAGAACCATCCGCACCCTCTTTATACTTCCCTAATGCAATTGAACTACCGGCTCCAATTGCACTTCCCAAACCAGAAGCACCGCCAGTTAAATAACCTGCTGCCAATGAAGCCAGACTTGAACCTGCATTGGTAAAGTTAATTAGACCAATACCACTATTAATGTCACCAAGTGCCCATTGCACCCCTAATTGATCGGCATCTTTACCTGAAACCTCAATAATCGCAGCTTCAATCAGAACTTGCTGACGACGAACATCAAGCTGCTGAATAGCAGATTCAATTTCGCGCATTAATTGAGGATCTGCCTTAACCACTAACGAGTTTTGGGCATTATCCGCAATAATGCTTACCCCATTTTGGCTAAAGCTAGAGATATTATTCTGATTATTATTGTTCGAATTACCATTTAAATTAATAGATGGCGTAGAAATTGAACTACCATTTGAACCAGAGGTATTTGAACTAGAATTCTGGTTATTACCCATCAAATTATTGATCGGATTCGATGAATTAGAAGAACTGTTATTACTATTTGACGAAGAAACAGCTTGTCCTGTTACGAGGCCTTGCAAAATCTCAGATAAATTTTTTGCACTTGCATATTTCAATCGAAAAACTTTTAAACCACCTAAACGGTCGGCCGAAGGCACATCCAGCATTTCAATCATGTGGCGAATACGCTTACGCGTTTCAGGATCACCCTTAACTAAAATACGATTGGTTCGGTTGTCTGCAATAATACGGATACGGGCACCGTTAAAATCTTTCGATGCTCCCGTAGCACTCATTGCTTCCAGTTGAGTAATAATTTCTTCAGCTTGGCTCGACTGAAGGCTTATTGCCTCAATATCATTCTGGCCAGTACCATCTAAATTACGAATAATATTTTCAAGTTGATAAATATTTGCCGCACGGTCCGAAACAATCAGCGCATTAGTCCCTGCAATTGCAGCCATATGTGCAAATTGCGGCATTAATGGACGAAGTGCTGGAATTAAATCATTAGGATTGGTGTTTTCAAGCCAAATGACGCGGGTAACAATCTGATCACCACGCAATTTATTTCGCGAGTCGTAAGGAATTCCCGAATTTTTAACATTGCTATCTGGAACCAACTTAATGGTGTTACCCGAAGGAATTGCCACTACTCCATTCACATTTAAGACCCCAAGGAATAGGTCGTAAACTTCATTTTTATTAAGAGGTTTATTCGATATTACTGTGACGTTACCACGTACTCGTGGATCTACTGCAAAGTTTTTACCCGTAATATCTGCCACTTCATTAATAAATGCAGTTAAGTCAGCATCACGTAAATTGATCTTCCATGTTTGGGCATAGACACTGCTGCTCACTGTCGCAATCAATGGGGCTGCTGCAAGTAATGCCCAAAGTGGACGTTGATGATTCAATAAAGCCATAACTTGCGATAATTCCTAACTCTTATGGTGACGTGTTATCACTAAAAATTTTGTTGTATGGTCATCACTTGATCACCACGTTTTATTTCTATTTTCACTTGCCCAGCTCGACGAGCCTGTTCAAGTAACTGCACATCCGTTTGTCCCTGCCCAACCGTTTGACCGTTTAAAGAAACAATCCGATCACCCGGCCTTAAACCTAACTTATTTCGAAGCGCAGTGGGTGTACGTTCTGTAACTTCAAAACCTTCACCAGAGTTCCCACTAACGCCCATGTCACGCAGATATTGTTCACGGTTGCCTTGCATTTGCTGAATAGCCTGTCCTAACGCCTCTTGAGTCGTATTAACAGGTGCCGATGACTGAGGCGCAGTAGCAGTTGGCTGTGAAGCATCTGGCGTCATAGGTTGATATAAACCGTTTGGCAAACCTTTAAATTGGAGTTCACGAGTACTTCCATTACCTTGACGTAATATTACGTGATCCCAATAAACTTCTGCCAACTGATAAGATGTAGAACCGATTGTTTCTCCTACCCGATATCGGTCGGCAATATTGTCTAGTTTAATAACAGCCGAAGAAAAACGGTTCGGATAACCTAGCATTACGCCTTGTAATTCTAGGTTGACATTTTCCTGAGCTGCATTGGCTGAAGGTTCATTAAAAAGCGAAAAAGTACTAATGTTAGGAATTTGCGGCTGCTGTGATCCTAACTCGACTCGATCAAATTGCATCATTTGAGGAGGGGCAATTACCCACCAAAATAATGAAGCTAATTTCCAACACAACCATAAAACCAAAAAGGCAAACACAACTACACTTAACCGATCTAATTTTTGCCACTGTAATTGCTGTAATTTCTCAATCCATACTTTCATTAGTTACCCCCTTGTATTAAGGGTTGACGAGAACTAATGACAAACGTATCTAAACCAGCTTTTCCATCATAAGATGGGATATTGAGTAATAACCTTTGGGTAAGCTGTACATCAAGCATCATGTTGGCATCTAATAAGAGATTCGCCATTTTTTGACTGCGTTGATCACGTATATCAACTTGTAATTGTCCATTTTGATCCGTTAATTGCCCATTTAAAGAAGGCATATTCATACGGTCTTGACGATCACCGATATTATAAATTAAAGCACCACCACCCCAATGTAATTGACCATCAACTGCTGCGAACCCCTGCTCTTTCTTATAATTAAACTCAATATCTTTCAGCTGGATGCTGTTCGCAGGCCATTGCCAATTCACAATTTGTTTTAATGTTTCAGGTGCAACCTGACCATTCATAGCCTTTACAATTACTTTTTTCCCCACACCATAGCCCATTACCCCAGCTAATTGGGTATTTCCACTATGGATATCTACATCAGCAGCGAACCTTAATAAAAACAGGTCTAGAGGTCTAGTTTTCCAATGAATCGAGCCTCTCAAAGTACCACGCCGCCAATCTGCTTGGCCTTGCCAGATATTTCCACTTACATTGTGTAGAGTTTGATTATTCTTTGAAAATTTAGAAATAAGCCACGTCGCCGGGATCTGTAAAATAATAAAAATTAAAAATGCAATGAGGGCAAAAAACCACCACTTCCATTGCTTAGACTTTTTCTTCATTCAGCCTTACCAACATGCAAATTATCATCCTTATTTTGAGAGTAGCTCCCTAGTCTGACATTATGCATACTTTTTCAACATCGCCAATTCACTTCATATAAAAAAACCAAGCAATCGGGCTTGGCTTCGGTATTAAGACTATAAGTTGAACGTATGACAAAATCATGAAAACTTGACGCTTAATGAACTAAATGCACATTTGATCTCAACAATTCATTTAAAGAGCAATTTAAACACTCAATTTTTTAAATAATATTTATAGCAAAATTTTGAGATATTTTTATCAATAAAAAAGCCAAGCAAATTTGCTTGGCTTTTAAAAATGGCAATTTGATTAGATTAAGAAATCTTCAAGTTTTGCGCCTTTTTCAATTTCAGCAACTAACCAGCGTGGTTGTTTACCGCGACCAGTCCAAGTCTCTTCAGCATTGTTTTTGTTGCGGTAACGAGGCTCAACAGATTTACGAGTTGTTTTCTTACGTTTTTGAGCACCAAACTCAAGAAGTTGTTCAACACTGAAACCTACATTTTCAGCAATCTCGATAATTTGATTATAAGCATCTTCGATTGCTTGATCTTTTTTACTTGCAATTAAAGCTTCTGCTTCTTCTTGTAAGCGTTTTAACTCTTCAACAGATAATTCACTGATATCCGGTTTCATTAATAAATACTCCAGTCTTACAGACAATTCAAAATAATACAGACAAAATTTAAAAACATAAAATCAAGACCAATATTATTTATAATCTATTCAATAAGCAATAGTTTGAAAGCCGTGTTCATCAGAATAATCAAAAAAATTACCTTTTAATTACATTACCAATTATAAATGAAATATATTTTATTAATATTTATTTAAGATAAATGTATTAAGTCATGCCCAACTGATTTTTCTAGCTCAATAATTTTTTGTTTTATTTCCTGTGGTATTTCACATTTTCGTTCTGTTAATTTATCTACGCATACCATAACAGCTTCACCAGTAGCGACTATTTGTTGTTGGGTTTCACTCCACAATATATAAGCCATACGGAATGCGCTATTACGGAGCTCTTCCACGCGAACACCAACTTTCAATACGTCAGGATAAAAAACAGGCTTTAAATATTTACACTGACTTGAAGCAACAACGGTATATAAATGTGGGGTTAATATATTGATTGCTTCCATATATAAAATACGTGAGCTTTCAATATATCGATAATATTGTACATTATTGACATGACCAAAAGCGTCCATATCTCCCCACGCTACTTTCTGTTCATATATTACCGGGTAGACAGACAGTTCTTTCATTTTTACCTCATATTTTAAACTTTAAAAAATTTGCATCATTTTCAAAGATTAGATTTAACTGTTTGATTAACACATCATCTTCTTTAAGCGTGGACTTAATACGTAAATAGCTCATTAAAATATTATCTGGATATAATGATAATAATGTTTCAGCTTCTGTTTGACGTCCAGTTGCCATATAGACATGCCATTTTGCAAAGGTTAAAACTGGCAAATTCATATATTGATTTTCAAATTGAATAATTTTTTCTTCAACATCGGCATAGTCTGGAACTTGTTTAAGCAACTGCTGCTGAAACCATAGATAAAACACTTCTGGGTCAAACTGTTCTTTTAACAAATGTAGCGTTAAGGCCGCATGCTGCATGCTCATATCTGGCATACGTGCTAATAGTTTTAGCCATAACAACTTACTGCTATAAGGTCGAGTTTGTATTTCAGACTCTAAATCCAAATAACGTTGCTGCAAGGCATGTAAGTCATCGATAGATGCTTGGTCAAATTGCTGAAGAAGCTGCTGTAACCATAAATCACGGTGTTCTGCATCTAGTAAACCGTATTTCATAGAACGTAAATATACCCATGGATGTTGCAGCGCTAATTGCCCCCATAAAGCCGTTAACCTTTGCTGGTAAGCTGTTTCTATTTCTTGTAACCAAGGCGATAACTGATGCTGGTATAAAAATTCAAGATGAGTTAATGCACGATCAGCTTCATTTTCGGCTAAAAAGATTTCAATTCGCTGTAACTCTGCCAATTCAAATGCCATCGGTGGTGATTGATCGAGAGCAGCCAATGCTTTTGAATAATCCCCACTTAAAACCAGAAACTTGGCATCGATAATATTTTTTAAAAGCCCTGATTGAGTAAAAACACGTTCAATAAATACACGTTGATCTTCGGCCGCTTCTAATAACCAAACAATACCTAATTGTTCATAGGGATGAAGGTTTTTAAACTGGAAGATGTTTTCACTTTTTCTTTGTTCACGAGATGAATAACGTTTAATCCACAGCCACAAGAGTTGAGCAATAAAACTCATCACTACAAAAGTAAGAGTTAATCCCCAGACATTTGTTTGCAGCTGCAATTGTCGCCAGTAAATATAGACATACCCCATTCCATAGCCATAACTAAATAAAGCTAGGGCTGCAAAGAGTATTAAGCTGATTACGAAATAAACCCACAGGAGGTGTTTCATATATCCTCCTTATGAGCCGATTAGCCCAAGTGTAGAGAGTTTAGGAACAGGCACGATAGATAAATGTGCCACTTTAGCAATACGTTTTTTTAACTGCTGACTGGTTGCATCAGGCATTTCATCTAACTTTTGCATCACAGATTGCAACTCATTTTGATACTCAGTCATTTTTCCTTGATTGAGTGCCTGTTCGGCAATCAACAATCTTAATTGCACTTCTTTAAGCACAACGCTTCGACTCATTAAATTAATAGACGGCGTTTCTACTTTTTCTATACGGAACCACTTTTTCCACCAAGACACAGTCTCGGATTGATCCATTTCAAGTTTAGGCTGGGCTAAGGCTTGTTGAATATTCTTATCAATGTTCTGTAATAAATCATCGATTAATTGATGACGTTGATTTTGAGCCAAAGTGAACTGTTGAACTGCCTGTTTATCCTGCTCAAGCGATTGATCCAAGCTATGCTGCAATGCAGGAGCAATTTCATAGTGTACAAGCGATTGCTGTAACTGATTTAATTGATCAACTGCATAAATCAACTGCTGCTGATCAATCGCAAATTGAATTAAATCTAACTTTTGTTTAATTAAAACTGTAGGTGCAATACCTGTCGGTGGAGCATCCGGTTGAGCTACTGAACTCGTTTTATTCCCTGTACTTACGGGTTGATTCTGCAACTGTCGCTGTAAAGCAACCAATTGATCATTTAAATTGGCATAGTGCTGTTCTGATTGCAGCAGACTTTGTTTAAGCTCGGGAACAGTACGAGAAATTTGCCACATATCGTAACTGAGCTTAGCCAACCAAGCTACGCCCAGTAAAATGATGATAGAAACAAGTTTTCTCATACGAATCCTTATAATGCCTGAATGTGATGAATCATCCCCGAAGGCGATAAATTTTCAAGTTGAATAATGTGAAAATGAGCCTGTTGCTGATCGCGATACTCTTTAACAATTTGAAAAAGACGAGGTCCTAAAACCAGATATACACCATCAGGTTGTACATTATTTTTTGAACAAAGCTCTAACCAATATTTCCAGCTCGCTTCACTGGTAATTAAGACGAGCCATTTATTTAAATTATAATTTGAATTCTGTGTCAGATGTTTGAATGTAGAATATGAAGTTTCTGGGCATTGCCGATGATATAGAACAAAATTTAAAATCTGAATTCCTTGTTGTTGCAAGGTCTCCATCATAAATTGGCGTCCACCTTCTCCCCGCCAAAAAGCCACACTACCCGTCTGTTGCATATTGTGCAGAATAGGCAGGTTCAACATTCCTTCAGAAGTTTCAACATCTGGGATATGTGCTTCTATTCCATATTCGTTTAGACAATTGGCTGTTGCTTGCCCTACCGCAATCCACTGAATATGTTTTAAGTCGCTAATTTTTAAATCGCTTTTTACTAAATACTCCATACCCAATTCAACAGCAGTTGGGCTGACGACAACAATAGCTTGCGCCTTAACTAATTGTTGGTAAAGCTGAAGTAAGTGTTCGGAAAATGGGGTAGCAACGAGCTCTAAAAGAGGTAAAGACTCAACCTGATAACCTTCATTTTGCAAAGCTTCTGTTAATTCAGCTGCACGCGAATCAGGTCGAGTATTAATAAACAGCATGGTTTAGTAGAGGGCCTTTAATAGCTCGCCAGCACCTTGATCAAGTAAGTTTCGAGCAAGGTTTTCACCCAATTGCTGAGCATTATTGGCTTCATCTGTTAGTTCAGCACGTAATAATGTTTGGCCATCAGGGCTTCCAACACGACCTTCGATATGGATTTGACCATTTTGCAGTGTGGCATAACCTGCAATTGGGACCTGACAACCGCCTTCAAGATAGGCATTAAATGCACGTTCAGCACGTACACAAACATCAGTTTCTTCGTGTAATAAAGGTTGAATTAAAGCCAATACATCTTGGTCAGCTGCACGGCACTCTAAACCCAATGCACCTTGTCCCACAGCAGGCAAACTAATATCTGGTGTCAAACAATGACGGATACGTTCTGACAAACCTAAACGCTTCAAACCAGCACTGGCCAGAATAATCGCATCGTATTGACCTTCATCTAGCTTCGCCAAACGTGTGCCAACATTTCCACGCAAGTCAATAATTTGCAAATCAGGACGTTGTTTTAAAATCTGAGATTTACGACGCAAACTTGAGGTACCGACTTTTGCACCTTGTGGTAAATCAGCGAATTTTTCAAACTGATTTGAAACAAAAGCATCTAACGGATCTTCACGCTCACAAATTACTGCTAAAGTTAAACCTTCTGGCAAAGCCATTGGGACATCTTTCATTGAATGTACGGCTAAGTCTGCACGCCCATCTAAAAGTGCTGCTTCCAACTCTTTAACGAACAGCCCTTTGCCCCCAATTTTTGCTAAAGGCGTATCTAAAATTTTATCGCCCTGCGTGACAAATTTAACCAGTTCCACCGTTAAATCAGGGTGAAGCTCCTCTAAACGGGCACGAATATGTTCTGCCTGCCAAAGAGCAAGTGGGCTTTGTCGTGTAGCAATTTTCAAGGTTTTCATAAATTCAAGCATGGGCTGGTCAAACAATACACCCTAAACTTAACTTGATCCCTTAAAATTGCAAGTAAAATCTCGCAAGTCCAAGATAACTCTTTTAAATTTAGAGCTGATGAATTCGCTCTCTAAGCGTAGACAAATGTCGACGACTCACTGAAAGTCTTTCATCAAGACCGCGTAATTTAACCTGATATTGCCCCGAACTGATCAGCTCCAACCCATCTAAATATGCGACTGCAACCAACGCATTTCGATGAATACGAATGAACTGATCTGCGAATTCGGTTTCAAGCTCTTTTAATGTTTCATCTATTAATACACTGCCATTTTTATGTCTCACAGTGACATATTTCTGATCGGCTAAAAAGTAATAGATATTTTCAACTGGAATCAGCTCAACACCACGATAGGTTTTTGCGGCAATTTGATGACGCTGTGTTTTTAAATCTTGTAAAAGTTCAGAATTCGGTAATGCATTGAGCTGCGCTTGAGTAAGTTGGGTTAGCTGACTTAAAGCTTGCTCAAGCTCAACCGGATCAATCGGTTTAAGAAGATATGCTTGAGCCTGAGCTTTAAAAGCTTCCAATGCATGCTGATCGTAGGCGGTACAAAATACAATAGCTGGTCGAGGATTGAGCTGACTTAACTGTTCTGCACAGACAAGCCCATTCATACCTGGCATTTGAATATCAAGCAAGATTACATCCGGTTGATGAAGCCGTGCCTGTTCCAAGGCCTCTTGTCCATGATGAGCCGTTGATACAACTTCATGTCCCATCTTTGAAACTAAACGTGATAAACGCTCCACTGCAAGTGGTTCATCATCACAAATTAGCACCTTCATTCATCCTCCTTGTCACCGTTAACTTGGTCCATTTTTTTATGGTTAACTCTGACTGACTTATTATTTTGTTTGATATTGATAGCTCATAATAGTGGTATATAAAGCTTCACCTTTATAAACCTGAAATCTAACGGTGTTCCCATAATACGCTTTCAGGCGCTGCTTAACATTTTCAAGAGCGATTCCATGCCCTTTCCGTGAATTTATTGTATCGTCTGTATATGGGTTGGTAATGACTATACTGACCTGATTTTGCAATATTTCAACCAATACCCCTATGGTTGCTTTACCCATCATTGGTTCTACCCCATGAAAAATACTATTCTCTAACAAAGGTTGTAATGTCAATAAAGGAATAGTGATCTGTTTTAATTGCACAGATGAAAGCTCGATCTTCCAATCTACTTTTAAACGTTCTCCCAAACGGACCTGTTCAATCATTAAATATTGTTTACTCAGCTCGATTTCTTCATGCAGACTCACCAATTTTAATTCTTGGAAACTTGCTCGAAATAAACGCGACAAACTAATAAGCATACTTTCTGCTTTATCTGGATCTATCGCGATTAAACTCACCACATTATTTAAACTATTAAATAAGAAGTGAGGGTGAATTCGTGCTTGCATGGCCTGAATACGGGCATTTAACTCGGCATATTGCTGGTGCAACCATTGTTCCCTGACATATAAATAACGTAAGCAGAAAGCCCCGAGTAATATTCCATAGCTTAGATATAAAGGTACATTGGTAAAATAAACACTCCAGCCCTGCGTTAAAAAAGCATGTTTATTTAAAAGACCAAACTGAAAAAAATTACTGATTAAAGTGGTCAAAACAACAATACTTTGCAGCATGACAAAACCAATAGCCAAAGCAAATTCTTGACGCAAGCTGCTAAAAAAACTTTGAAAGCGTTCCACCAATGCAAAAAAGGACAATATTACCCAGTTAATAAAAATGATGTATTGAAAAAGCCTTCCCCCGCTTAAGGCTTGCCAAGACTGCGCTTCAGCCAATGCCAGAACCAGTGCCAAAACATTACTTGCGATAATTAATTCGAATAAGTGTTGCCAACGCCCGCTTTTCGTAAAAAAATAGGAGGAATTTTGATTTCGGTATGCTGTAGGAAACAACTTTGTTTGTTGAGCTTCGGCAAGTGATATACTCTTTTTTATTTTACTGAGCCACCATGACCACATCTTCAAATCCCCCTAATTCAGTAACCCCAGACCAAACCTCAGGTATGTGGGGTGGTCGTTTTTCTGAAGCGACGGACGCTTTTGTAGCCGAATTTACCGCCTCTGTTCAGTTTGACCAACGTTTTTATAAACAAGACATCGCTGGTTCGATTGCGCATGCTACCATGCTTGCGAAAGTTGGCGTACTCACAGAAGCAGAACGCGATGACATTATTGAAGGTTTAAGCACCATTCGCTCAGAAATTGAGGCTGGAAACTTTGAATGGCGCATCGATCTTGAAGATGTTCACATGAACATTGAATCACGTTTGACTCAACGTATTGGCATTACAGGTAAAAAATTACACACTGGCCGTAGCCGTAACGATCAGGTTGCAACTGATATTCGTCTTTACCTGCGCGACGAAATTGATGATATTTTAAAATTATTAGAACGTTTACAAAAAGGCTTGTTAGGCTTGGCTGCTAAAAATGTAAATACAATTATGCCAGGCTTTACACACCTACAAACCGCTCAACCAGTAACTTTTGGTCATCACTTGTTAGCATGGTTTGAAATGTTGGTACGTGACACTGAACGTCTTCAAGACTGCCGTAAACGTGTTAACCGTATGCCACTTGGATCTGCCGCTCTTGCTGGTACTACTTATCCGATTGACCGTGCTTATACAGCAGAACTTTTAGGGTTTGAAGCTGTATCTGAAAACTCTCTTGATGCTGTATCTGACCGTGACTTTGCCATTGAATTTAATGCAGCTGCTGCACTTATTATGATGCACTTATCACGTATGTCAGAAGAGCTCATTCTTTGGACTTCTGCACAGTTCAAATTTGTGAATATTCCTGACCGCTTCTGTACTGGTTCTTCAATCATGCCACAGAAGAAAAATCCGGATGTTCCAGAACTTATTCGCGGTAAATCTGGCCGTGTATTTGGTGACTTAATTAGCTTACTTACGCTCATGAAAGGTCAACCATTGGCGTACAACAAAGATAACCAAGAAGACAAAGAACCTTTATTTGATGCAATCGATACAGTTCGTGGTTCACTCATGGCATTTGCAGACATGATTCCTGCATTGGTTCCAAATATTGAAATCATGCGTGAAGCTGCTCTTCGTGGATTCTCGACTGCAACCGATCTTGCAGACTACCTAGTGAAAAAAGGCGTTGCATTTCGTGATGCGCATGAAATTGTAGGTAAAGCAGTTGCATTAGGTGTTGCTGAAGAAAAAGACTTATCTGAACTCACACTTGAGCAATTACAGCAATTCTCTGACTTAATTACAGCAGATGTGTTTGACAAAGCCCTAACTCTAGAAGCTTCTGTAAATGCTCGTGATCATATTGGTGGAACTTCTCCAAAACAGGTTGAAGCTGCAATTGCGCGTGCCCACGCACGTTTAGAACAGTTATACGCTTAAGGATAAAACATGAGTCGCCAAGTATTTTGCCGTAAATATCAAAAGGAAATGGAAGGTTTAGACTTCGCTCCTTTCCCAGGTGCTAAAGGCCAAGATTTTTTTGAAAATGTTTCTAAACAAGCATGGCAAGAATGGTTACAGCATCAAACTACGCTCATTAATGAAAAGCGTTTAAACGTGTTTGAACCAGAAGCTAAAAAGTTTCTGGAAGAACAACGTGAGAAATTCTTCAATAATGATGAAAGTGTAGAAAAAGCTGAAGGCTGGAAACCAGAATAATCGGTTTGTTTTAGCTTAATCATCATTAAAAAGGCGGGTCTATATACATAGATCCGCCTTTTTTTACGTGAAACTTACACAAACATAAAAAGCCTTACATAGAGCGCACAGGACTCTACATGACATCAAAAAGCGAAGAACTTAATATCACTCTATAGCAAGAAGAACACGATCCCTGTCGTGTTTATGCACTTGATTTTCTGTCCTGAACTTCCCCCCAAAGTTCGGGACATTTTTTTATCTATTATTTTTAAAAATAAAAAGGCCTTGCTTCAAACAAGGCCTTTAAATATTTCAGCTCAAGATTACTTTTCGTGGACTTTAGCTTCAATTTCTTCAATTTTGGTATGACGAGCATCAAAGCCTTTGGCCATATAAATCACTTGCTCAGCAATGTTACGAGCATGATCGCCAATACGCTCTAATGAACGTAAAACCCACATGACATTAATTACACGAGCAATATGACGCGGGTCTTCAATCATATAGGTCATTAATGTACGTGTTGCTGATTGATATTCACGGTCAATGTCAGCATCCGCTAAAAGTACACGTAAAGCTTGATCTGCATCTAAACGTGCAAAAGCGTCAAGTGCATCATGAATCATGACACGAACTTGGTTACCAATATGACGTGTTTCCATGTAGCCACGCGGTGACCCGCCCTCTTCACACAGGTTTTGTGCAATACGGGCAATTTTCGCTGCTTCATCACCAATGCGCTCAAGGTCAGTATTGGCTTTGCTCATGGCAATAACCATACGCAAATCAATCGCTGCCGGATGACGACGCGCCAAAATCAACGTTAAGCCTTCATCAATATCACGTTCATATTGATTGACTGCATTATCTTTAAATTGAACATCAATCGCTAAATTTGCGTCGGTATCAAGTAAAGAATGGATTGCATTTGCAACCTGCTGTTCGACCAAGCCACCCATGGTCATAAACTTTGTGTTTACATCTTGCAAATCTTCATTAAATTGAGAAGAAATATGATGGCTTAACACCGGATTACTCGGACTCAAGGGAAGCCTCCAACATGATGGCGCGGGAATAAAATGATTGAGCATTAAAACACAGCAATCATTAAGTTTTTATGACAAAATTAAATTTCAGATAAAAGCATTTAATTACTGATAAGTTAACCAGCTATTAAGCTCAACCAGATCCTTTTCACCTAACTGGCCTACCGCAGCTTTTAAACGAAGCACATTCAATAAATAGTCATACTGAGCATTAAGATAATCCTGTTTTGCAGAAAAAGCATTACGCTGCGCCAATAAAACATCAACCATACTTTTTAAGCCTTCGTTATAACTCGCTTTTGAAGCTTGAGAAACTAAAGAAGATGAATCCATTGCAGCCTTTCTTGCTTCAAGTTTGGCTTGATCTGTGTCTACCTGCATAAACGCACTTTTCACATCGACATTGGCACGGCGAATGGCTGCATCAAGTTGTGCCTGCGCTTTACTGACTTCTACAGTGGCTTTTTTAATTGATGTTCGGGTTCGTCCACCATTAAATAGATTCCAGTTCATTTCTACCCCGACCTGATCAAATTTTCCGTCAGTCGAAATGAGCGTCTCTGGTGTTTGTTTAGTATAGCCATAACTTGCTACGGCATCTATTTGAGGATAAAGCGCTGCCTTTTCGACACGGCGCTGATCTTCACTATATCTTTGCTGTAAACGGGCTTGCTGGATCTTTAAGTTTTTTTGCTGCGCCAAAGAAAGCCAGTCATTAAGTTCTGCTGGATAAGGCTTTTGAAAATTAAAATCACTTCGCAGTACAGCGAGTTTATCTTGATAAGAACCAATATATTCAGAAAGCTGCTCTTGGGCTAAAAGTAATTGAACATTGGTTGAAATACGATTGGCTCTGGCATTTTGATATTGAGCATTTGCTTCACTTACATCACTACGTGCCACCAACCCTTCTTTGAGTTTAGCATTCATCATATTGAGCTGTTCAAGCAAAGCTTTTTCTTCTTGTAAGTATGCAACACTCAGTGCCTGCTGACGCAACACATTAAAATAGGCTTCTGCCACATTTAAAACATGATCTTGTTTTTGCAGTCTTAAGGTAATTTCACTTAAGGCAACCGAAGTTTTAACTTGCTTATAACCTTCCCAAGCATCCATTCGAAATAATGGCTGACGTGCAGTGAGAGTGGCTTGTCGAGTCGTTGATGTATTACTTACCAAAGCATCTGACAGGCCTTCTTGATCAACACCCGGAAAGTTTGAACGTTTTACAGTTTGTCGATTACGAGTAATGTTTCCAGACAATGTGACAGTGGGTAATAATGCCCCCGTTGCTAAGCCTAAGTTCAGTTGATCTGCTTCAAATTGTTGTTGATTGGCTTGCCACGTCGGGTCATTTTGTTTTGCGCGCTCATAAGCTTCAACCAAATCTAGAGCAAAACTCGAAGATGCAAAACTCCAAAGGCCAACAGCGACCATTAATTTTATTTTCATTGTTCAAATCAACGATAAAACTTGCCTTTAAGACTAAGAAAAATTCAAATCAAACTCAAGCCATTAAAAGTTTTAGTTTTTTAAGCGTTCTTAGTTTTTGACAAGATTAAAATACAAATAAAAATCAAAAACATGCCTATCCAACCTACCCATGAAACATGCTCGCCAACCAAAACAATCGCAAAAATCGCAGCCACTAAAGGTTCAAATAAAGTTAAGGTTGTCGCTTTGCTGGCATTTACTGTTTTTAGACCAAATCCAAAAAGTAAATAACCAAAAAACATAGGAATCAGCATCATATAGCCAGCCACAAGTAGATTGGTTGAGCTTTGTAGTAACCCTCCACCTGTAATCAACAAAGTAGGCAGTAAAATAACCGCTCCACCGCCCATAATCATACCCATTGCAGCTTTAGCAGCAACACCCCGATCTATTAATCTTTTCGCGGCCCATGAATAAAGCGAATAAGTTGTAGCAGCGACCAGCCCAAGAAAAATACCGAAAAATTTATTCCATTGATTTGTACTCTCTTGAACCGCATGACTTTCGCCCATCGACAACATACTTACCCCAAGCACACCGCACACAAAACTTAGAAACCAGATAGCCGATAAAGCTTTGCGATCAAAGAATCGTTCTAAAATTGCTGCGATTAGTGGAGCAGTACCAATTGAAACCACGGTGCCAATCGTAATGCCTGCATAATACATTGAAGAATAAAAAGCCAAGGGATAAATACCCACCGCCGCTATGCCTAAAAGCAGTATTGAAAGATTTTCCCTTATAAACTGACGGTTTTCCCGTATTGCTCGTGATGCAACCAAAGCTTGTAAAAGACCTCCACCGCCCATCGCTACAGCGCCAATAGCAAGTGGGCCAAGTGTCGGTGCAAATGCTGCCGCCGTACCTGTTGTTCCCCACAAAACAGAAGCAACTAAAATTGCAATTGTGCCTCCATAGCTACTATTTTTAATGAGGCTAATCATGTGGACATTCTCTATTTAAAATGTCTTCTGCCATTTGTTTTGCTAATAGAAGTTGACGGCTGTTTCCTTCTAAGCCTGCTCGTGCCATAGAACCCTCTAAAAGAAAAGAAAGCTGCGTAGCCACATAGTTAACGCGCTGTAACTCTGGGATTAATTTTTTTAAATGCTCAGCAACAATAGCCTCCACTTCTTCTTTATGCTGCCTTACAGAACTACGCCCTGTACTATTGGCCGGAAACTCAGCCGCAGCATTCAATAACCCACAACCTCGAAAGCCTTTTTCATAGGCAAATTCCGCATGGTCTTGATAGGCATCAAATACGGCCAAGATGGCTTCTTTAGCTGTTTTTATTTTTTCTAAACGCTTTTGGTAGAGATCAAGCCACTCTTGATGGCGTGCAGCAATGTAGGCATCGACAAGCTCACCTTTTGAAGAAAAATTATTATAAAGCGACATCTTCGCAACATCTGCTTTAGCCGTAACTGAGTTAATTCCAGTTGCAGTAATACCATCGTTATAAAATAAGGTTGCTGCTGCATCGAGAATTTTCTGTCTTGCTGTTTTATCATTCATAGTTTTTACTTAAGTAGACCGACCTACCTAATAATAAAGATTTCTAACAATGATGCAATCTTTTTAAGCGTTATAATTTGAGCAATATTAATTTCTATAAAAGTACAATGATGAAAAAAGTTCTAATAATGAGTATGTGCGGTGCACTACTTTTAGCTGGATGTAATAAAACATCAGAGCAAGATCAAGCTGTACCTAAAGAGCAAAAACCAACTGAGCAAAAGGCCACTCAAAAACAAGACAGTAGCTGCTTACAAATTATGGTAGCTATGCACACGATTAATCAAAACAGCAAAATAGAAGACTTAAATCAAATTAATGAAAAGCTTAAAACCTGTGTTCCTTCTTTAAAAAATCATGAGCAGCTTAAGCTGATTGATGCATCAACTGCCATGTATCAACGTTTTCTAAAACAAGACTACACTGAAAAAACAGGTAGAGCTTTTGAAGCATTTGGCTATGCCGTTTTAGAACAGAAACAAGACCTTAAAAAGGTTATTCAAAGTCAGAAAAAGCTCTTCGCCCAACTTAGCCCACGTGATCAATATTTACTTCAACATGAAGGCCAAGCCTACATTGACCTGCTTTATCAAGGCGAAGGCATGTTTACCTATCGACGCCAGCCAAGCTATTTAGTTGACATTTTTTCCAAATCCTTACCTGCGGACCAAAAAGAGTTTTTAACTCGTATGGCGAAAGACAATCAGGATATTTTTTATAATGATGGTGCGTTGGCTATTTCATGGAAAGAGCTCACTGAACGCGCATTATTTTGGGAAAAGTTTATTCAAAAGTATCCAAAGAGCCACTTTATTGATGATGCAAAACTACTATTTAATGAATATCGTTATTTTATTTTCTTTGGCTTAGACAACACGCCAGTGTCAGATGAATATGCGCCGAACACATGGTTTGATAAAGATGCGCTTCAGCAAATTCGGTTTCTCTCTACACAAAATGAGTCGAGTTTAGCCAAACCTGCTCAACTGTTTCTTAAGTTTATTGCTACGCCTATCGATGAGCGTAATAAGCAATTTAAAATAGATTTAACTGATAAAAATGGTGATAAAAAATCAAATTATCAGATGACTCATGAACAACTTGAGCAGCTCTTAAAATTTGATTCGCCATGGAACACGGAAGTCTATCGTGACTGCCATATGGATGCGGTTTGTATAGATACAAATTGACAATGCCAGCCAACCTAAAACATGTTAGTCTTTAAATCGCTTGACGGAGCGCGAGTAATAGCTCGCTGAGATTGTGTAAATTCCGTGTTATCGCAACACAAGTTTGATCACAAGTACCGTTGAACCTGATCAGGTTAAGACCTGCGTAGGAATCAAGCCATCTGAAAACTTACAGCCTTAAATTTATCTAGTTAAAGATAAATCCGCCATCGTTTTTGGTCGTGCTTGATTCGTTGATGTTATTCATAAGGATCATGTGATGAACCAGTTAACGAATCTTTCTTCTGCTGAAATTTCAGCACAACATGAACAAGATGCAAAAGATTTAACCCGCGTCTTACCCGCTTCTAAAAAAGTTTATATTGAAGGCTCTCGCCCTGACATTCAGGTTCCAATGCGGGAAATTTCTTTAACCGACACGCCTACCGGTCTTGGCGGTGAACATAATCCTCCTGTTATGGTATATGACACTTCAGGTGTTTATACCGACCCAAATGTTCAAATCGATTTAGACAAAGGTTTACCTTCAGTTCGCCAAAACTGGATTGAAGAACGTAACGATACTGACGTACTTTCTGGCTTGACCTCAAAATTTGGTCAGGAACGTTTAAAAGACATCCGTACCGCTGATATTCGTTTTGCCCATATTCAAAATCCACGCCGTGCTAAAGCAGGCAAAAATGTCACTCAAATGCACTATGCCAAGCAAGGTATCATCACACCTGAAATGGAATATATTGCAATTCGTGAAAATCAACGCCAGCGTGAAGGTGTTGATATGCGTCAGCATGCTGGACAGAATTTTGGTGCAAAAAACTTAAAAGAAATTACACCTGAATTTGTTCGCCAAGAAGTTGCTGAAGGTCGTGCGATCATTCCTGCCAACATTAACCACCCAGAACTTGAGCCAATGATTATTGGTCGTAATTTCTTGGTTAAAATTAATGCCAATATTGGTAACTCAGCACTTGGTTCTTCAATTGACGAAGAAGTTGCAAAAATGACGTGGGCAACCCGTTGGGGTGCCGACACCATTATGGACTTGTCGACAGGTAAAAATATTCATGAAACACGTGAATGGATTATTCGTAACTCACCTGTTCCAATCGGCACAGTACCGATTTATCAAGCACTTGAAAAAGTTGATGGTGTTGCAGAGGACCTGACTTGGGAAATCTTCAAAGACACACTGATTGAACAAGCTGAACAAGGTGTTGACTACTTCACCATTCACGCAGGTGTATTACTTCGCTATGTACCACTTACAGCAAACCGTTTAACAGGTATTGTGTCTCGTGGTGGTTCAATCATGGCGCAGTGGTGTCTAGCACATCATGAAGAAAACTTCCTATACACTCATTTCGATGAAATCTGTGAAATCATGAAAGCTTATGACGTTTCGTTTAGCTTAGGTGATGGTTTACGTCCTGGCTGTATTCAAGATGCAAATGACGAAGCACAGTTCAGCGAACTTAAAACACTAGGTGAGCTTACTCACCGTGCATGGGAACATGATGTTCAGGTCATGATTGAAGGCCCTGGTCACGTACCAATGCACATGATTAAAGAAAACATGGACCTTCAGCTAGAAGTGTGTAAAGAAGCGCCATTCTATACACTCGGGCCATTAACGACCGATATTGCTCCGGGTTATGACCACATTACATCTGCAATTGGTGCAGCCATGATTGGTTGGTACGGCACAGCAATGCTTTGCTATGTCACACCAAAAGAGCATTTGGGTCTACCAAACAAAAAAGATGTTAAAGACGGGATTATTACCTACAAGCTTGCAGCACATGCCGCCGATCTTGCGAAAGGACATCCGGGTGCACAGGTACGTGATAATGCCTTATCAAAAGCACGTTTTGAGTTCCGTTGGGATGATCAGTTCAACCTAAGTTTAGACCCTGATACAGCACGTAGTATGCACGATGAGACCTTACCAAAAGAGGCTCATAAATCTGCTCACTTCTGTTCAATGTGTGGTCCAAAATTCTGTTCAATGAAAATCACTCAGAATGTACGTGACTATGCCAACAACCTCACCAATAACGATTCAGAGGTTGAAGAAGGCCTCAAAGCGATGAAAGAGGTTTATCAAGAACAAGGACAAAAACTGTATCATAAAGTGTAAATATTCAAAAAAAACACTTGCCTAGCCCTGATTCTCGGTTAGGATGAAATAAATAGATTTCGTCCTGACCGAATCATGAGTATTGTTGAACGTCCAAGTTATACATCTAAAGATGTCGAAGTAACATCACGTGAATCTCTATTCCGTGGTTTTATTCAAGTTGAAAAAGTCAGCCTTCGACATCGTCTATTTAATCAATCTGAATATACTCATGTATTGCAGCGTGAACTCGTTCATCGGCCTGAAGCAGCTGGTGTTCTACTCTACAACGATCAAAAACAACAGTTTGCACTGATTGAACAGTTTCGTGTTGGGGCTTTAGATGACTATCATTCCCCATGGCAGCTAGAAATAATTGCAGGTGTGTTAGATGGTGATGAATCACCAGAAAGTTGTATTCGACGAGAGAGCCTTGAAGAATCAGGTTGCGAAGTTCAAAATTTAGAGCATCTATTTAGCTTTTACCCGTCAGCTGGTGCTTGCTCAGAGTTATTTCATCTCTATGTTGCTGAAACTGAATTACCCGCTGAAGGGGGTGTATTTGGAGTAGATGATGAGGGTGAAAATATTCAATTACACTTATTTAATTATAGTGAAATCCAAACTCTACTCGACAGCGGACGTTTAAGAAATGCTCCTGTCATTATGGCATTACAATGGCTGGCCCAACACAGCAAAACGATAATAAACCCGAAGAGGTAGGACGGTGACTTTTCAAGTCTCAACACTTTCACAAAAAGACCATGTCATTATACAAATTACCGATACCCACCTATTGGAGTATCCGCATTTAGAATTTGTGGGTATGAATCCTGAAGAAAGCTTTCATGCCATTATGCAACAGATACTTAATAAACATCCTGAAATTGATGCAATTATCCATACTGGGGACCTAGCTCAGGCACCAACGCCTATTACCTACAAACGTTATATTCAATATATGCAAACGCTTGGTCTGCCCTTTTTTCAGACCTTAGGTAATCATGACAATGTTGACCATTTCCCATTGCATAAAGAGAATCATCAGGAACCTGTAGTTATTTGTTTAGGAAACTGGCGGGTTATTTTATTAAATAGTGCGGTTAAAGGTCATATTGATGGGCATCTATCAGCAGAACAGCTAGACAGCTTAACGAATTTACTTGAAGAGTATGCAGATAACCCGATTTTGCTGGCTTGTCATCACCATCCTTTTGCCATGAAGTCAAAATGGATTGATCATCACAAGTTACAAAATTCTAATGCTTTGCTTACAGCATTAACGCCGTTTAAAAATGTAAAAGCTTTAGTCTGCGGGCATGTTCATCAGGACTCAATAAACACTTGGCAAGGGATCGAATTTTTCTCTACACCCTCGACAAGTGTGCAGTTTAAACCCTTTAGCAATGATTTTGCTTTAGATCAAAATGCTCCCGGCTATCGTTACATTCGTCTAAAAAACGATGGTAGTTTTGAAACCGAAGTCTTCCGTCTTGAAAATTTTCAAGGCCATATAAACACTGATATTTCAGGCTATTAGCCCTATTTCTTATATGCTTATATATAATTATGACTGGGGTAAACACGTTTTGAAAATATTTACGGGTCGGAATGACTATCATCTTGCAGGAAAAATCTATATGATGACGACCCGATGGGAAAATCCCATCGATGGTTTTCTATAAAAACACTTGCATATCACCATATTTTTTGCGTATAGATAATACGTGTATGATGAGGAATGCCCTATTATGGCGAATGACAACCACAACCAAGTTTTGGATGAACATACAGAAGTTGTAGTGGAAGGTGACAAAGCTTCTGCAAAACGTGCACGTAAAGTGAAACCTAAAACTTCTGACATAGGCACAACTGCAAGTTTATTTGGTATTGCACCTTATCAACCTAAGAAAAATGAAGAGTACATGTCTGAAGGACAGCTCGAGCATTTCCGACAAATTCTGCAAGCATGGAAAGCTGAATTAATGTCTGAAGTTGATCGTACTTTAAATACGATGCAAGACGAATCAACTGCACTGCCAGATGTAAACGACCGTGCTACCCAAGAAGAAGAATTTGCAATTGAATTACGTACACGTGACCGTGAACGTAAGTTAATTCGTAAAATCGAACAATCTATGGAAGCTATTAAGAATGAAGACTACGGTTTCTGTGAAACTTGTGGTATTGAAATCGGCTTACGTCGTTTAGAAGCACGTCCAACTGCAACGTTATGTATTGATTGCAAAACTTTGGCAGAAATCAAAGAGAAGCAAAATAACGGTTAATTGTGACTGTTGATAATTCTCCAGCCGAGCACAACTCGGCTGTTGTGCAGCAGTTAAATCGCCTGCCAGAAAAGCATAGCTTTTCTCTTGCGCAGCGGCGGAACAATGTTCCGCTTAATCGCTGCTCATACTCAGGTCGGTTTGCGCCATCGCCAACCGGCCCTTTGCATTTTGGATCACTGATTACTGCTGTTGCCAGCTATTGCGATGCAAAAGCCCATCAAGGCAAATGGCTCGTTCGTGTCGAAGATACAGATATCCCTCGTATTTATCCCGGCAGTGAAGAGCATATTCTCACATCACTTGAAGCCTTCCAGTTCGAACCTGATGCAGAGATCATCTTTCAAAAAAATCGTTTAGACATTTATGAAAGCGTATTAGACCAACTCAAAAAAGAAGGTCTTATCTATGCATGTCAATGTACCCGCAAAATGCTTGGTTCAAATGCAATCTATGCAGGTACTTGCCGCGATCTCAATCTTGATTTTCAAGGTCAAGCGATTCGGGTAAAAGTTCAAGATCAGCAGATCTGTTTTGATGACCGATTGCAAGGAGTACATTGCTCCAATCTACAACACGATCTTGGAGATTTTGTTCTTAAGCGCCGTGATGGGATTATTAACTATCAACTTGCGGTCGTCGTGGATGATTATTTACAAGGTATTACCCATGTCGTTCGAGGCGCAGACTTATTAGATAACACCGAACGTCAGATCTGGTTAAGCCAGCTTCTAGGTTATCCTCAACTAAGCTATATGCACCTTCCCCTTGCCATGAATAACCAAGGACAAAAGCTCTCTAAACAAAATCTAGCTCAAGCACTCGATTTATCAAAAGCGCCTGAATTACTTCAAAAAGCGATACTGGCCTTGGGACAACCCAACGTTGATTTAGATCAACCTAGACTGATGCTCAAACAAGCTGTAGCACAGTGGAATGTTGATTTGATTCCCCATGGGCAAGAGCTCAGCGGAACATATCTATAAATAATAAAAAAGCCCGATATCAAATCGGGCTTTTTAAACTTCTAAATACTCAATTAAAAGTTCGACTCTTCTCGTTCTGGGTTGACTTCTTGTGTTGATGCATCAATCTTTAAGATTAAGCTAATCATCGCAGCACACATCATTAAAGACGTACCACCATAACTAATGAATGGCAAAGTCAAACCTTTCGTCGGCATTAAACCCATATTCATGCCCGCATTTACCAAAATCTGGAGCAAGAAAATAATACTAATGCCGTAAGCTAAATAGCCTGCACGAAGGTAATGATGTTTCAAAGCACGGTGACCAATTTTGATACAACATGCCAGCATCAAGAAAGACAAGCCAATAACAATAGAAATACCCACAAAACCAAACTCTTCACCTAGCACTGCCAGCATAAAGTCAGTATGCGCTTCAGGTAAATAAGATAGTTTTTGTACACTGTGCCCTAAGCCTGTACCAAACCATTCACCACGGCCAAAAGCCATTAATGCATTTGATAACTGATAACCCACACCCAACGGGTCTGCCCATGGGTCAGTAAACGAAATCAAACGCTGGAAACGGTATGGTTCAAATAAGATCAAAAACACGATACCCGTGACAATCGCACCAAGCATGATTAAGAACTGAGTTGGCGGCGCACCCGCTAAAAAGAACACCCCAACCATCATCATGACAATAACGACCGTTGCCCCCAAGTCAGGCTCAGCAATAATCAAACCGACCGTGATTGCCATAACCCCACTTAAACGCAATAAGCCTTTCCAATGAGTACGAACCTCTTTGGCACGGCGCACAACGTAGTCTGCGGTAAAGATTGCCATCATGACTTTGGCAACCTCGGTTGGCTGCAATGTAAAGCCACCGATCTTAATCCAACGTGTAGAACCGTTGACTTCCGAACCCACCACTAAAGCAGCAAGCAACAGAACCATGGTTAATAACCACAGCGGGAAGGTATTTTTAAACCACGTATTCAGTGATATTCGATAGGTCAAATAAGCCACTACACCCGCAGCGACAATCGAAATACCATGACGAATCACATAGTGAAATGGGTTTTCATGCATATATTCAGCATAGGGCATCGAAGCGGACGCCACCATCACTGAACCGATACACAACAATGCAACGACACAGAAAATCAGGACATTACGTGGCGTCACTTCCGCTGGCCATTTAGGCAATATCCGTTCATACCAATGATTGATTTTCTGGATTGTGGTCTGAGCTAAGCCTGCCATACTACATTCCTAATCATGTTTTCTTTAAACCAACGAATTGACGCAGGCAACAAACTGCTGACCACGGTCATTATAACTTTTAAACATATCAAAACTTGCACATGCTGGTGATAACAACACCACATCTTCGGCCTGAGTTTCACGTTGAGACAGCTCTACAGCTTCTTTAAGCGTTGCTGCATGTAAAATTTTGGTTGCACCTTGAATTGCTTGTTCAATAACCGGAGCATCCTCACCAATCAATACCACAACTTTGGCATATTTTTCGATAGAAGAACGTAATGGGCCAAAATCCTGTCCTTTACCTTGCCCACCTAAAATCAAGGCAACCTTACCTTTTTTCACTTCAATGGCAGCGCCTAAACCATCAATCGCTGCAAGCGTAGCGCCAACGTTAGTGCCTTTAGAGTCATTGTAATAACGTACATCATGCACAGTCTTTACATATTCACAGCGATGCTCTAAGCCTTTAAATTGTTTTAAGGTTTCAAGCATAGATTCCATAGGCAGGCCTATTGCCTCACCTAATGCGAGACAAGCTAAAGCATTTGCTACATTATGCATGCCTTGAATATATAAATCTGAGCTTTTAATTAAACGCTGTAAACCACGCGCAAGCCAAAGCGTGCCATCACCATCTCTTAAAACACCATATTGATTTAAATCTGGCGCATTTAAACCAAAGCTTTGCATTGGCGTGGTATCTGGAACAAGAGGACGACTTAAAGCATCATCACGGTTAAATACTACTTTTTTAACGCCTTGGAAAATACGGTGTTTTGCTTGATGGTAACCCAACATATTGCCGTGACGATCTAAGTGGTCTTCACTCATATTGAGAACCACAGCAACTTCAGCATTTAAGTGAGACGTGGTTTCTAGCTGAAAACTTGATAGCTCAAGTACAATTAACTCAGGTTGATCTTTTAATAAATCTAGAGCTGGGCGTCCAAGATTGCCACCTACAGCAACTTTCTTACCCGCATCTTTAGCCATTAAGCCAATTAAAGTCGTTACTGTACTTTTCGCATTAGAGCCAGTAATCGCCACAATAGGCACATCGGTTGCACGGCGTAATAATTGAATATCCCCTACCACAGAAATACCCTTAGCAATAGCTGCCTGAATTTCCGGTAATTGTGGTGCAAGGCCTGGACTTAAAATAATTTCTTCTGCTTGTAATAATAATTCTTGGTCAAGTTGACCGAAACTAGTTTTAACGCCAGCTGGAATCTGATCATGCCCTGGTGGCGTGGGGCGAGAGTCTGTTACTGCAACTTGGTAGCCTTGTTCATGCAAGAAATTTACAGCAGAAACGCCTGATATTCCCAAGCCTGCTACAACTTTTAATCCACCACGTTGTATTAACATTTTTGCCCCACAATTTATCAATCGACAGAATGGCAAAAATGTTAGCACTTTGCTGTTTTGAATGCTTTTTCAGTTTGAACTTTATTCATCTTTTTTTGTGTCAGTGCGTAAAAAAGCCATCAATATGATGGCTTTTTAAACGAAACAAGAAATACTGAATCTACTGCCATTTAATCGGCTTAATTTCTTGAACTGTATTCGTAGGTTTATCTTCGCTTGAACAACCACAACCGCCAGCACAACCAAAGGTCATTTTCGGTTTAAGCCACTTTGCCAAAGTTGCCCAACCCTGCTTTTCGCAAAATGCAGAGAGTGAAGAAAAGACTGAATTTGCTGTTTTTGGAAATACTTTCTTAAAAACAACTAAAGCACTCCAAATCACTAAAACCGCAATAATCAGATATTGAACCATATACAACCTCCTTTATTGCCTTAACCCCAATAGTGGGAAGCAATTTGATAGGTAACAAACGATGCAAAATAAGCTAAACCAAACAGATATGCAGTCATAGCTGCAACATGTTTCCATGAACCTGTTTCACGGCGTACCGTTGCCAATGTTGCCAAACAATGTGGAGCATAAATGAACCACACTAAAAGCGATAAACCTGTTGCCAAAGACCAACCTGTTCCATCTGCACTAATCAGATGTGACAAACCTTGTGCCACAGCATCATCATCTGTTGCAGACAAGGCATAAACTGTACCTAATGCCGCAACTACCACTTCACGAGCTGCCATAGCTGGAATTAAAGCAATACAGATTTGCCAGTTAAAACCAATTGGAGCAAATAAAGGTTGTATAAGATGCCCGAGCATACCTGCAAAACTATAATCTATGGCAGGTAATGTCGCCCCTTCTGGTGGCTGCGGAAAAGTACACAAGAACCAAAGCAAAATAGAGAGCGCAAAAATGATTCCACCGACGCGTTTCAAGAAGATCTTTGCACGATCCAATAAACCGATTCCCACACTTTTTAAATCAGGGAAACGATAACTTGGTAGCTCTAGCAGTAAAGCATGCTGTGACTTATCTTTTTGCAAAAATTTCATTAAAAATGAAACGCAAAGCGCACTCACAATACCAGCCATATACAGACCGAAAAGCACTAAACCTTGCAGGTTAAAAATACCCCAGACCATTTTCTCTGGAATGAAAGCAGCAATCAGCAAGGCATAGACGGGTAAACGTGCCGAACAAGTCATTAAAGGCGCAACCATAATGGTCGTAAAACGATCACGAGGGTCACTAATACTACGCGTTGCCATAATTCCCGGTACTGCACAAGCAAAGCTCGAAAGTAAAGGAATAAAGGCACGGCCACTTAAACCAGCTTGGAACATTAATTTATCAAGCAAGAATGCTGCACGCGGTAAATAGCCTGATTCTTCGAGTACTAAAATAAAGAAGAACAAGATCAAAATTTGTGGCAAGAACACAACTACGCCACCCGCACCTGCAATAATTCCGTCAACAACTAAACTATGCAGTAGAGGTTGGGTAATCACAGTTCCCACTACCTCACCAAGCCAGCCGAAGAAGCCTTCAATACCATCCATGAATGGAGCTGCCCATGCAAAAACTGCTTGGAACACAATAAACATCATAATAGCAAGGCTAAGTAGGCCTAAAACTGGATGTAAGAAAATTCGATCTAGAAAATCAGTACGCTTATCTCCCTGATCAACATAATGAACTACATCTTTAAAAATCATATCGATTTTTTGATGATGAGTTCCAGTTAAACCACTTAGTTCGGTTTGTGGCACACTATATTTTTCTTGATCAAGGGCATGTAATAGATTTTCAATACCCGCATTACGAACAGCCACTGTTTCAACAACGGGTACGCCCAAACGTTGAGACAACTTTTGAGTATTAATTTGGATACCACGACGACGCGCTTCATCCATCATATTCAGTACAAGTAAAATCGGACGACCTAACTCGATCATTTCGAGCACTAGCCCTAAATGCAATTTTAAGTTAGTGGCATCAACCACACATAAAAAGGCATCTTGCTGCCCTTCTTCTGCAATCTTACCCAAACACACGTCACGGGTAATTACTTCATCAGGACTGGTGGCATTAAGGCTATATGTACCCGGCAAATCAAGTACACGCACTGCTCGGCCTGAAGGCAACTGAAAATGACCAACCTTACGCTCGACCGTTACGCCTGCATAGTTTGCAACTTTTTGTCGAGTTCCGGTTAAATGGTTAAAAAGAGAGGTTTTACCACAGTTAGGGTTTCCCACAAGGGCAATACGTAACGCATCACTCATGCGGGTACTCCTTCTTCTACTTGAATTTCAATTTTTTCCGCTTCTGCTTTACGTAAAGCGAAACGAGTAAAGCCAATTTGGATTAAGATCGGATCACCACCAAAAATACCTTTGGTAATCACTTCCACTCGTGTGCCCGGTACAAAGCCCAGACTTTCCAAACGAATTGCGACCAAATCTTGCTGCTCGGACTCTAGTTCTATCCGATTCACTTTGGTGATGGTCGCCGCTTGCTTCACTTTTAAAGCTGATAAACGCACCGCATCCGATCCTAAACCTTTTTTAATAGTATACATATAAATGAGAATAATTACCAAATAAGGTTAAATTTCACTTCTTATTCAGTTTAATCGACAAACCTTAAAGTTTCTTTTACAGTACAGAGGTTTAGAGGATCTAGTGTATGTTGAATAAAAAACCGCGTATTCCAAGCCCTGTTCAAATTCCTGAACATTTAAGCTTTTTACAAGGTTTTCGTGACTATCTCGTTGCTCAGACGGTAAGTCCACATACACGTAATGCTTATTTATCCGACCTTATTCAATGCAGTGAACTTCATAAAAAATCAGCTCTTCCAGAGTGGACAAGTGACGATATCGCTGATGTTTTGATTGAGTTGACTAAAGCTGGAAAAAGCCCACGCTCGATTGCCCGCTGCTTATCTGCCCTACGCCAGTTTTACAAATTTTTACGTGAACAGAAATTACGAAGCGATAATCCGGTAGCAACCCATCATTCTCCAAAAATTGGCAGAGCTTTACCCAAAGATCTATCAGAAGAAGATGTCGAAGCACTGATTCAGGCTCCAGACATTAATACAGCACTGGGTTTACGTGATCGGGCAATGTTTGAAGTCCTTTATGCATGTGGTTTACGTGTTTCAGAACTGCTGAACTTACGCCTAGAACTTATTAACTTAAAACAAGGCTATTTAAGAATTACGGGTAAAGGTAATAAAGAGCGTTTGGTCCCGCTAGGCCAATTTGCTTGTGAATGGGTAGAACGCTACTTGCAGGATGCTCGGCCTCAACTCTATAAAAGCTCTACTGACTACCTCTTTTTAACTCAACACGGCGGAATTATGAGCCGTCAGAACTTCTGGTATGCCATTAAGCGTTACGCGCTTCAAGCCAATATTCAAGCTGAACTTTCACCTCATACCTTACGTCATGCCTTTGCAACACACCTGCTCAATCACGGCGCTGATTTACGCGTAGTACAAATGTTACTGGGTCATAGCGACTTATCAACCACTCAAATTTACACGCATGTAGCCCAAGTAAGAATGCAACAATTGCATGAAAAACATCATCCTAGAGGTTAAAAAATTTAAAACTTATTATTTGAAACACACCCAACAATCAATTGATTTCGTTCACAAAGGTTAAGAAAGTTTTAACAATACACACTAGATTTTTTGTTATGCTTAGCAGCTTCTGACTATAAATACTGATGAAATAAGGGTTATCTATGTCTTTTACCCGATCTCAACTGTTTCTTGCCTGTGCTTTGGCTTCTAGCCTGTTATTCAGTGCTTGTTCTAAAGAAAACAAACCACAAAAAGAAGATGCGCTCACTGCGACCGCACCTGCTACTGGGGAAGCTTCAACTATCATTGAACGCAATGCTAAACAGCGTTTAATTGAAACTTTGCAAAAACAATTTAAGAATGCAAACATTAACGCCAAAATTTTAGATATCAAGCCTACTGAAGTTCCTAACTTATATTGGGTAAATCTCGAAGGAATGACGTCGATTTATACAACCAGTGATGGCAAATACCTGATTCAAGGTGATGTCATTCGTTTAGGCGGTAAAGAACTGCATAATATTGGCGATAATCTTCAAGCTTCAGAAAACAAGAAGCATCTTGCTGCTTTAAAAAATGAAGATTTGATCGTTTACCCAGCTAAAGGTGGTAAGGCTAAACATGTGATTTATGTGTTTACCGATGCAAGCTGTCCTTATTGCCATAAATTACATGAGCATTTACCTGAAATTAATGAAAAAGGTATTGAGGTACGCTATATCGCTTGGCCACGTGGTGAACAATTTATGCCGACTATGGAAGCTGTATGGTGTAGTGCAGACCGTAAAGCTGCCTTTAACCAAGCAGTACAAGGTATTAATATCCCACCTGCTCAATGTAAAAACCCTGTTCGTGAACAATATCAACTTGGCTTAAACATGGGTGTAAATGGAACACCAGCTATTTACAATGTTGATGGCGAGTACTTAGGTGGATACCTAACACCTGATGAATTAATTAAACGTCTGGATAAATAATCTCCTTTAAGCTGATGAATGATTAATCATCTATCTCTTTTAAAAAGCGCTGCTGTGATTGCAGCGCTTTGTTTTTTCAATAATTAATATTTAAACAACCTCTGTTTAAAGACTGATCTACTCTTCTTTTCCAAACATCGCACTCTAATTCATTGAACAAGCACTAAAAGCGCTAGAGTCTGGCGTTTTTTTTAGCTATGATCTAGCTTCAACTAAATGATTAAATGATGAATGGAGTGTGACGTGAAACCAGTTCGCCTGGCAATACTCGGTCTAGGAACCGTAGGTGGAGGAGCCCTTAAACTACTACAAGAAAATGCCGCTGAAATTAAACGTCGCACCGGTCGAGAAATTCAAATTACCCACGTTGGAACACGCCGCCCTCGTCCAGATCTTGAATTGGAAGGGATTAAACAAAGCGCCGATTTACTTGACATCGTTCGTCAACCAGACGTTGATGTAGTTGTAGAAGTTATGGGTGGGATCCACCCTGCTTACGAAGTTATCATGGAAGCGATCAAACACGGCAAACAAGTCGTGACTGCAAACAAAGCATTACTCGCTGAACATGGCAATGAATTATTTAAAGCAGCAGAAGACAATGCTGTGCAAATTGCTTATGAAGCAGCAGTTGCTGGCGGTATTCCAATTATTAAAGTGATCCGTGAAGGTCTTGCTGCAAACCATATCGAATGGTTGGCAGGTATTATTAATGGTACAGGTAACTTTATTCTGACTGAAATGCGTGAGAAAGGTCGTGCATTTGATGATGTATTAAAAGAAGCTCAAGAACTCGGTTATGCAGAAGCAGATCCAACGTTTGACGTTGAAGGTATCGATGCTGCGCATAAACTTACCATTTTAGCGTCTTGTGCGTTTGGTATTCCTCTTCAATTTGATAAGGTTTATACCGAAGGTATCAGCAAAATCACTGCGCAAGATGTGAAATATGCCGAAGATCTTGGTTTCCGCATTAAACATCTTGGTATTGCACGTCGTGCTGAAAAAGGTATTGAATTACGTGTTCACCCAACACTTATTCCAGATGAACAGCTGATTGCGAATGTAAACGGTGTTAAAAATGCTGTTTTAGTTCAAGCTAATGCCGTAGGTCCAACACTCTATTACGGCGCGGGTGCAGGCGCAGGTCCTACAGCTTCTGCGGTTGTTGCCGATGTTATTGATATTGTTCGTGACATCTCTTATACCGAAGACGGCGCAGGAACAATTCCTCAGTTGGCTTTTGAAGCATTAACCAATGTGCCAATTTTAAGCCGTGAAGAAATGACCACAGGTTATTACATCCGCTTAAATGCAGAAGACCAAACTGGCGTACTTGCAGATGTGACTACCATCTTAAGTCGCGCTGGAATTAGTATTGATGCGATCATGCAACAATCTCGTTTAAAAGACCTTATTCCAATCGTGATTCTGACCGATCCAATCGTTGAATCAAAAATGGATGATGCTCTTGCACAAATTCAAGCATTACCTGCAATTCGTGGCGAAATCGTAAGAATTCGTTTAGAATCGCTCGATAGTTAATCAGGTTGAGGGAAAGATTCCCTCTCCCGCTTCACCTCTAATTGGAACACCATCATGTCTAATGCCAATCGTTATACTGGTCTTGTAGATCGTTATCGTGACCGTTTGCCAGTTTCGGCAACTACTCGTGCTATCTCTTTGGGTGAAGGCAACACCCCACTCATTAAACTTGAGAATATTCCACGTATTATTGGCAAAGATGTTGAAATTTATGTGAAATACGAGGGTTTAAACCCAACTGGTTCATTTAAAGACCGTGGTATGACCATGGCTGTAACCAAAGCGGTTGAAGAAGGCTCTAAAGCGATTATCTGTGCATCTACTGGTAACACTTCTGCTGCTGCTGCTGCCTATGCTGCACGTGCAGGTATCAAAGCATTTGTTTTGATTCCAGAAGGCAAAATTGCGATGGGTAAAATGGCACAAGCGATGATGTATGGTGCAATCACTATGCAAATTCGTGGTAACTTCGATGATGGTATGCGTCTTGTAAAAGAAGTTGCTGATCAAGCGCCTGTAACGATTGTAAACTCAATCAACCCTTACCGTTTGCAAGGTCAAAAGACTATTGCTTATGAAATCGTTGAAGCTTTAGGCCGTGCACCTGATTACCACTGCTTACCTGTAGGTAACGCAGGTAACATCACTGCTCACTGGATGGGTTATACCGAAGCTGTAGCAAACCAACCTGCTGATCAGTTTGAACAAGTGATTTATGATGCTGCTACTGATCAATTCACTGGTCCAAAACCTGAAGGTTTACCAACAATGGTGGGTTATCAAGCTTCTGGTGCAGCTCCATTCTTACGTGGCGCTCCAGTTGAAAGCCCTGAAACTGTTGCAACGGCAATCCGTATTGGTAATCCACAAAGCTGGAACCATGCAAAAGCTGTAGTACGTGACTCTAAAGGCTGGTTTGATGAACTTCAAGACAGCGAAATTTTAGAAGCTCAACGCTTACTTTCTATGTATGAAGGCGTATTTGTTGAGCCAGCTTCTGCAGCTTCTATCGGCGGTGCGATCCGTGATATTAAAGCGGGTAAAATTGCTGAAGGTTCTGTCATTGTATGTACAGTAACAGGTAATGGCTTGAAAGATCCTGACACTGCAATCAAACAATGTGCTGATGCCGTGATGTTGTCAATTGATGCAACAATGGACCAAGTAAAAGATTCGATTTTATCTAATATGTAAGATCTGATTTTTCAAAAACGGCTGTATTAAACAGCCGTTTTTTATGTCTTTTTTATAGCCATAAAAAAAACGCTTCTTGATAGAAGCGTTTTTTAGAATATTGAACTTAAATACGTTTTGGTAAATTACTTAACCAACCCAATAAGTTAGTTGCATCATTATTACGTGCCTGTGTACTTGGTTCACCCAGTAATACAATGACTGCTGGACGTGAATTTACAGTCGTGTGCATCACAACACAGCGTCCTGCTTCATTAATATATCCAGTTTTAGACAAGTTAATATTCCAACCACCATTGCGTACTAGAGCATTGGTATTGTTAGATTTCAACACGCGATAACCCAAGTTAAAGTCATAAGTCGGTGTAGTTGAGAATTGACGAATCAAGCCATATTGAGAAGCTGTACTTGCCAAAATCCCTAAGTCACGCGCAGAAGATACATTACGCGGATCTAAACCAGTTGACTCATAATAGTGGGTTGCGTTCATGCCTAAAGCACGTGCTTTAGAATTCATTGCAGCGACGAATGCTGGACGACCACCTGGATAAGTACGTGCTAAAGCCGCTGCTGCTGGGTTTTCTGATTTCATTAGAGCAAACAGAAGAACTTCTGCACGGTTCATCTTGTCGCCAACACGTAAGGTTGAACTTGAGTTTTTACCATTTGCACCAGCAAAATCGATTTGCTCAAGTGTAATTTCTTCTGACATGTTTAAACGGGCATCTGCCGTTACAACTGCTGTCATCAACTTAGTAATAGAGGCAATTGGCACAGAAGCGTTTGTATTTTTACTGTAGAGCACTTCACCAGTTTGCGCGTCCATCACAAGTGCAGCTCGAGCGCTTACACTCGGCTGGGCATTGTAACCAGTCGTATCACGGATTGGAGCAATCTTCGGTGCAGATGCTACAATTTTAGGTGCGCTACCACCACGCAAAGTTGTGGTTACCGATGTTGAACCTTGCGGAGTAGGTTCGTCATCTTCATCATTTAAAAATTGGCTAGCATCAGCTGAAGACCAATTTAAGCTTGCAGTACCACTATTCCCTGAGGACGGGTTATTGACGAGTTCTGCAAAGCTTGTTGAACTCAAACTAAGCAAAATAGACATGCTTAGCACATGCATTAAAGACTTTTTAGAATTTTTCACGGCACAATACTCGACTCAGGGTGATACACATTTGCGCTTACTATAATTATGCCTTACATTTGAGGTATAAGGTATAACGCTTTTACCGACACAATTGTGCACAACTATTCGCTCACTATATAAGAATAGGATTGCTAATTTTGTCATTCCATTGCAAGCTAATTTTGCTTTATGTAACAAAAAACTTGTTTTTTGAAAGAAAGGAGGTCTTCTTGATTACAGTTTTAGTTGTGGATGACCATGAACTTGTACGTACAGGTATCTGCCGTATGTTAGAAGATCATGCCGATGTAGAGGTCATTGGACAAGCCGAATCGGGTGAAGAAGCAATTGCTATTGTTCGTCAGAAACATCCTCAAGTTGTGCTACTTGATGTCAACATGCCTGGCATCGGTGGCGTAGAAACAACCCGCCGTTTACTACAAACCGCACCAGATACAAAAGTGATTGCAGTCAGTGGCTTAGCAGAAGAGCCTTACCCATCTCTGTTGCTTAAAGCAGGAGCTAAAGGTTACATTACCAAAGGTGCTCCAATTACAGAAATGGTTCGCGCAATTAATAAAGTGATGCAAGGTGGCAAATACTTCAGCGCCGATATTGCCGAGCAATTAGCAAGTTCTTATTTATCCGATACACAGCAATCGCCTTTTGACTCACTATCTGAACGAGAAATGCAAGTTGCAATGATGGTTGTAAATTGTATTAGCGCTCAAGAAATTGCAGATAAACTTTTTGTAAGTGTCAAAACAGTGAATACTTACCGCTACCGTATTTTTGAAAAGCTAGCCATTGATAGTGACGTTAAACTGACTCATCTCGCGATTCGTTACGGTCTGATCAAGCCTTAATCAGACTTATATGCAATTTCCCTTAAACTCATCCTTGTCCCATACGATATTTCGTTTGGGCACGTGGTATGGTTTATATCGCCTTATTATTGCGGTTAGTCTGAATATTATTTTGGTTTTAACCGATGCTCAAATCGACAATAGTCTACAACAACCCACTTTATATTCTTACACACTACTCGGCTATTCGCTCTTAAGCCTTCTTCAACTTTTATGCTTTAAGTTTATTGCTACTCAGGCAACTAGGCAGCTCATTTTATTTTTTATAGTTGATATTATCTGTCTGAGTTTACTGACATTTTCAGTAGGCGAACCCAATCTTCAACTCAGCTTGCTCTATGTTATTGCCATATTTACTTCGGCCATTTTACTTAGCGCAAGAATGTCGTTACTCATTACATTACTTGCAGTCATTGCGGTTATTTACCAACGCTTCGTTGGCAGTTTATTTGACTACAATAATTTAAATACGATTAGTAATAGTGCTTTATTAGCCTTCTTGTTTTTTGTAGTACACGGAATCGGACAAATTGCGGTCCAGCGCTTTAAATTACTTGAAGCACTAACTTTCCATCAATCAATAGAACTCTATCAACTACAAAATATTAACCGCTATATCTTGGAACAAATTGAAGAGGGCTATTTAGTTCTAGATGAAAACTACGACATTGTTTTAAGTAACCCAGCCGCCTGCTCTCTTTTAGGAATTCCACCTCAATTTGCCAGTGAAAAATATCCCTTAGCAAAATGGCATGCTGACTTATTTGAAATTCTTAAGTTTGACAACCTAAAAGAAGGTGATCGATTTATTTTTGAATCTCGACTGTCGGCTTATTCTATTAATATTAAAGTGCAACATCTTTTGGTGCCACAGCAAGCATTAACACTACTCATCTTACAAGATGCACAGCAGATTAATCAGCAAGCTCAACAACTCAAACTTGCCGCTTTAGGACAACTCTCAGCCAGTATTGCACATGAGATCCGTAATCCTCTTGCAGCCATTGTTCAAGCAAATGAATTACTCAAAGATAGTGATGTGGAGCAGCAAAATACTTTAAGGAATATGATTGGCAAACAAACCAAACGCATTGATAGTATTGTTCAAGACACCTTAGGACTTGCCCGCAGTGAAAGAACATATCCCATCCAGATTGAACTAAACGACTTCATAAAAACGTTATTAGATGAAGATTTATCTGATGTTAAACACGCGATCCAGCTTAAAAGTTCTGATTTATCCTTAAAGCTATTGTTTGATGAAAAGCAACTCAGACAAGTCCTCATTAACCTTGTTAGGAATGCTTTACGCCACAATGCACCCGACTCTCCCTATGTTCTGATCAATATTCATTCACAAACAAATAAAATTTATATTGATGTGATCGATTACGGTGAAGGTGTTTCAAAACGTGATATATCTCAATTATTTAAACCATTTTTTAGTACCGAAATTAATGGAACTGGTTTAGGATTATATTTGTCTCATAGTTTTTGTGAGGCAAACCATGCAAAGCTCACTTATGTAGAGCAAAAACAAGGGGCATGCTTCCGAATAGCGTGCCCAATAATATATTGATTTTTTATTAGGTTTTTGGGGAAATGGCAGAACAGCAACCACTCGTTTTGCTTGTAGACGATGAAGAAGATTTGTGCCTGTTAATGCAAATGACTCTTGCACGAATGGGGATTAAGACACATCTTGCTTATCGGGTTGAACAGGCCAAACAGCTCTTTACTCAGTTTCATTACGATGCGTGCTTGACCGATTTAAATCTACCTGACGGTAGTGGCTTAGAATTGGTCCAACATGTTTCTCAAACTTACCCCCACACTCCCATTGCAGTCTTAACTGCATACGGCAATATGGATATTGCAATTGCAGCATTAAAAGCGGGAGCTTTTGATTTTGTCAGCAAACCTATTAACCAAATTCACTTAGATCAGTTGTTAAAAAAGGCGCTCAACCAGCCAAAACCAGAGCATGAGTTCGGTGAAACAATATTAGAAAATGACTTATTAATTGGCCGTTCACCACCTATACAAAACTTACGGACAGCTATTAAAAAAATAGCCCGCTCCCAAGCTCCTGTATTTGTTACAGGCGAATCTGGTACGGGTAAAGAAGTTGTTGCTAATCTAATTCACCGCTTAAGCAACCGCAGTGAAGGACCATTTATTGCAATTAACTGTGGAGCAATCCCAACTGAGCTCATGGAAAGTGAACTTTTCGGGCATAAAAAAGGCAGTTTTACTGGAGCAACCCAAGACAAACAAGGTCTTATTTTATCGGCACACGGCGGCAGTTTATTTTTAGATGAAATTGCCGAATTGCCTTTAAGTATGCAAGTTAAATTGCTTCGGGCAGTACAAGAGAAAAAGATTCGCCCTGTAGGTTCAGATCAGGAAATTGATGTTGATTTTCGAGTAATCAGTGCGAGTCACCAAGACTTAGATTTATTAGTTCAACAAGGTAAATTCCGTCAGGACTTATTTTTCCGTATTCATGTTATGGATATTATGCTGCCGCCACTGCGTGACCGTGGTGGAGATATTTTGCTATTGGCCAATCATTTTATTCAAAAGGTTTGTACGGAATGGGGAATTTCAAGCAAGCAATTAACGGCGAGCGCTGAAACTTACTTATTGCAGCAAGACTTTCCGGGTAATGTTCGTGAATTAAGAAATATGATTGAACGAGCTATTACTTTAAGTGATGATGAGTGCATTGATTTGACACACTTAGCTCCTCCTCTTAGAAGTAGTAGTGTGAGCCCGCAAATCGTAACGAAACAACTAAATCAAACACCGACTGTTCAGACTCACCCAAAATTTCCAATGGAAGGTTTAGAACGCTACTTAGAAAATATCGAAAAAGATATTTTACTGAATGCTCTGAACATGACGCATTGGAATCGAACTTTAGCGGCTAAAAAGTTAGGAATGACTTTCCGTTCTTTGCGCTATCGACTCAAAAAGTTTGGCTTAGATACTGAAATGGGAGAGGAAGTATAAAAATTACTTCCTCTTTAGGAATAAATCTGCAACGCGCTCTAAATATACGTCTTCTTTCATTTCTGCAGGTAATGGATAGGTCTGGTTAGGTTGAATACCCTGACCTTCAATCATATTGCCATTTGGCGTGTAGTAGTGTGAGACCGTCATTTGTAGAGCCGCCCCACTTGGCAAAGGAAATAGCTTTTGCACTACACCTTTTCCATAACTTTTTTCACCCATCACCCAAGCACGCTGGTGTTCTTTCATGGCCGCAGTAAAAACTTCTGCTGCCGATGCAGAGCGGTGATTAATTAATATACCTAGTTTTATATTCTGAAATTCATTACCGGGCAAAGCCTGAAACTGCTGGTTACCTTCCGAACGGCTTTTGGTTGAAACAATAATTCCGTTATTTAAAAATAAATCTGCTGATTCAACTGCTGCCGATAACAACCCACCCGGATTGTTTCGCAAATCGATTAAAACAGCCTTTAAACGTGGGGAGCTATTTTCTTCAATTAATCTTTTAATTTCATTAGCAGTGTCTTGTTGGAATACTCTAATTTTGAGTACGAGCACCTGATTATGTAGCATTACAGGTTCTATATCGGTTTCTATTTTTTTATTACGGACTAAGTTAATGTTTCCGTTTAGCTCTTCTGCTTGTACTTGAAGTGTACTTCCTATAGAACCGTAAAGTAGTCCAAGCACCTGATCTTGGTTTAAATTTTTTAAATCTTGGTTATCAATTTTGAGAATCGTCTGACCATTTCTCAAACCTAATTTATAGGAATCAGAACCGGTTTTAAGATCACGAATCATCCATTTATGAGCATGTGATTCAGGGCTTAATGCAAAATCAACGGACGCAAGGTCACCCTCTGTGTATTGAATCAGTTGGCGATATTCTTCTGCCGATAAATAACGCGAATAACGATCTAACCCACTTACCAATCCTTTTATGGCTTGTTGAAACAAGGCATCGTCAGACTTCACATCAACGTAGTTATCTCGAACTATTCCATATATTTGCACAAACTGTTGAATCGACTCGATCGGCACCTCTGCATAGCTATGTTCCGGTTCTTCCGAATCCGAATGCAAAGGTGACATTTTTTCTTTTACAACTGGCGCTGCAAAAGCAAATTGGCTGCAACACAGCAACATACTTACAATAAGTTTTTTATATTTAATGTGTTGCAGCATCCAATCACCTTTAACTTATGCAGATAGTGTAATCAGATTACGTCCTTGCATTTCGGCAGGAACAGGAATCTTCATTAAATTGAGAATTGTCGGTGCTACGTCTGCAAGCACACCACCTTCTGCAATTGTTGCTTGTGTTGGACCAACATAGATAAACGGCACAAGCTCGGTTGTATGTTGAGTATGCACTTGCCCACTTTCGTAGTCTTGCATTTGTTCAACGTTACCATGGTCAGCAGTAATGAGCATATGGCCTTTTTTCGCCATAACTGCCTCATAGACACGACCTAAACAAGTATCAACCGCTTCAACTGCTTTAACAGCAGCATCAAATACACCTGTATGCCCGACCATATCACCATTTGCATAGTTCACAACCAATAAGTCGTATTCACCCGAATTAATTGCCTTAACCAACTCATCAGTGACTTCATAAGCACTCATTTCTGGCTTAAGGTCATATGTCGCAACGTTTGGAGATGGAATTAAAATACGTTTTTCACCTGGATATTCATCTTCACGGCCACCACTAAAGAAGAATGTTACATGTGCATACTTTTCAGTTTCGGCAATACGTAACTGGGTTTTACCTAAAGAAGATAAATACTCACCCAATGAGTTTTTGAGGGCTTCTGGCATGTAGGCAACTGGTGCATCAATGCTTGCCTGATAACGCGTTAACATCACAAACTTAGAAAGATTCGGTACAACTTTACGTTCAAAACCAGCAAAGTCTTTCTCTACAAATGCGCGAGTAATTTCACGAGCTCGGTCAGCACGGAAATTCATAAATACAACGCTATCACCATCTTGAACTTTAGCAATATCACCAATACGAGTCGCTTTTACAAACTCATCATTTTCGTTGGCTGCATAAGCTAATTCCAACCCTTCAACTGCGGTTTGTGCAGTACGAAGTGCTTCACCTTCGGTTAACAAGCGATAAGCTTGCTCAACGCGATCCCAACGATTGTCACGATCCATTGCAAAGTAGCGACCAATCATAGTTGCGATACGGCCTTGGCCCGGATATTGAGCAAATAATGCATCTAATTTTTCTAAAGACGGCTGAGCACTGCGTGGAGGTGTATCACGACCATCAAGGAACGCGTGTAAGTAAACTTTTGCACCGCGTTTTAATGCAAGCTCACACATCGCCACAATATGATCTTCATGTGAATGGACGCCACCTTCTGAAAGTAGTCCCATAATATGAACAGCACCGCCAGCAGCTTTGGCTTTTTCAACAGCGTCGATCAACACTTCATGTTTAAAAAAGTCACCAGTACGGATATCTTTAGTAATACGGGTAAAGTCTTGATATAACACACGGCCAGCGCCAAGATTCATATGGCCAACTTCAGAGTTCCCCATTTGCCCATCAGGCAATCCAACATCTTCACCTGAACCAGAAATTAGACTATTCGGATGCTTGGCTTTCATTGCCGCCAAATTTGGTGTTTTTGCTGCAAGAAAAGCATTATCTTCAATCGCTTCACGGTGTCCAACACCATCCATAATGACCAGAACGTGAGGGATCTTGCCAGCAGTTGCATCCGTCATAATCAATTTCTCTTTTGTCTACAATTTCGTCACAATATCTTACCGAATTTTCGGTCAAGACTCTATTTATTCCTATGGCTTTCACCAATATCCGCGATTGATGAAAACCATAAATATCACTTATTACTAGCGAGCGCGGTAAAGCAAATAACTTCCGGCACCAAACATTAACAAGATAGGCACGAGCACAAACCATGCTGGAGATGGAGAATAAACCAAGCTCGCATAGCCCAAGAAATCCTGCAAATAATAGAAACTCAAACCAATAAACAATGCGATCACCAAACGAAAACCCATTGATTGTTGGCGTAACGGTCCAAAAATAAAAGAACATGCCACGAGAACTAATGCGATGAGTGAAAATGGCGAAGCAACTTTTTGCCAGAAAGCCAATTGGTACGTCTTTGGTACCTGACTATATTCATCCATATAACGCATAAAGCTAATCAGTTGGCTTGGCGATAAATCTTCAGGATCTAAAGTCACCATATGCACATATTTAGGCTGTAATGCTAAAGCAAGCGATTGTTCTTCATGGTCAGTTTTGATGGCATTGCCTGCCGCCAAAATGTCCATTTGTTCAGCTTTTTTCAAAGCCCATTGACCATTTTTAATAAACTGTCCTTGCTGAGCATTAATTAATGATTGCAAGTAATAGTTCTGGTCAAAGTCGACCACTTGAATGTCTCTTAAATTGCCTTGAGAGTTAGCATAGTCGATATAGATAAATCGCTGCCCTTCACGTGACCAATAGCCTTTTACTTCACCTAAAGCAGCTACAGAACGATGGCTTTTAACACTTTGCGCTTTTTCATTGGTATAAGGAATAACCCATTCACTTAAAGCAAATGACAAAATAATAAGCAGTAAAGCTGAGCGCATAACCCAACCAACAATACGCCATAAGCTAACACCGACTGAACGCATAACAATGAGTTCACTACTCGTTGCCAATGAGCCCAGTCCAATCACAGCACCAATCAAGGCAGAGATAGGTAAAATTTCATAGAGATAGCGAGGAGCTCCCCACAGGACATAGACGAGAGCTTGCCATGCGTTATAGTCTGGTTTGAGCTCACCCAACTCACCAAGATATGTAAATAAGACCTGAAGAATGGACAAAACAACTGTGGTGCCAAACATCGCAAGCGCAGTGGTTTTCGTCACATATTTGGCGACTATTCGACGTGCTAACATTATAATTTCACTCGCTTGATCTGTTTCTTGATTTTTGGTCCTAACTTCTGCTTACGTGAGAATAAGGCGGCAGCAACGCCATACACAACTAACACGGCAGGATAAGCCCAAATATCGAGTTCTTCTTTACTAATACGAGTCTTGATTGCAATCATTAATACGATCAGACTGGAAAAAATAAAAATCGCCGGAATAAGACGGTAATAACGGCCTTGTCGTGGACTCACCTCAGACAATGCCACTGAGAGCATTAGCGCAATAACAATGGTGAATGGCCCAAATAAACGCCATCCCAACTCACTTCTGATGACTGGATCATTCGTTTTTGAAAAGAGTTTTGTTGTTGATAGTGCTTCTACATCGCCACTCTCAAACTTAACATCTTTGTCATTTTCTAAACGTAGACGATAAGACTGGAACTCTGCTTGTGTATATTTTGGTTGTCCCGGGAATATTTCATAGCGACGACCTTGTACCAGATCAACGACATTGGCGGTGTCATTTGCAACTTCTACACGAGTCGCTTCTTTTGCCAAAATCATAACATCTGGCTTATCTTCTTTAGCAGCGCGCTGATAAAAGAAAATATCCTTCAAATTCTTTCGGTCTTCTGACAATGAACCTGCATAGATCGTATATGGCCCAGAGGAAATAAACTCTCTTGGTCGAACCAAATCGAAACCTGTCCGGACAGCTTGTGTAGTTGTCAGTTTTTCAAACTCACGTAGTCCCCACGGCGTCATCCAGAGCATAAGCACAGACTGAAACACCATATAAACAAGTGTCATTGGAATGAGTAATCGTGCTAATTGATGACGGCTTACACCACTACCATTCAATACGGCCATTTCATGGTCAACATATAAACGACCAAACACCAACATTAAACCAATGAAAAAACCCAATGGTAAAATGAGTGTTAGAAATTCAGGTAAACGATATCCAATGATGCTAAACAAGATACTGGCATCTAAACGCCCCTGCGCCGCCACACCAAAGTATTTGATCAGACGACCACCCATCATGATTAAGGTCAGTAAAGAAATGACCACCAATGAGGTAGAGACAACTTGCTTGACGAGATAACGCCGAATAATCAAAGTAATACTTCCAAAAGGCTAATCGGGACGTGTGCTAGTTTACCCGAATGTTAAAAATATAAAACCGCACATTGCAACGCTATGCTTGAAAGTGTTTCAATGTTTTAATCCAACATAACTTTCTATAGGCAATCACGGCAGCCATGAAATTTACAACTTATACAACTTTTCCCGAACAGACATCTAATGAATCTTTGTGGGTTTTAGTTGATTCAGAACAGCTACAAAGCAACATCAACACATATCAAATCAATAACCTAGAAAGCGTTCTTACTGCCACCCAATTCAAAGGCAACTTCAATGAAACTCTGCCTTTATTCGGGCAAGTTTCAAATCAACCTCATAGCCAATTACTTGGCCTAGGAAAAACAGCCGAACTTCAGGCGGTTAAGCTCGCTAAACTTGCCCAAACCATTATCAAATCGACACAAAATAAATTTAAGCATATCGCGATTGATATTGCTGCGTTACCTGTCGAATACCATTATTTATTCGCTTTAAGCTTAACTCAAGCAGCTTATGGTTATGATGAGTTTAAATCGAAAAAAAATGAATTTGTGTTACAACAGGTTGATTTAATTAGTTCAACGACGAGCCTCGATGAAAAACAACTGGCTTTAGTGCATGCCGTACAGTCTGGTCAGTCGTATGCACGTGACCTTGGCAACCGTCCAGGCAACATTTGCTTCCCTGAATATTTGGCAGAACAAGCATTAGCTTTAGCTGCAGAATTCCCTGACTTGCTCAAAGTAACTGTCTTAAATGAACAGCAAATGGCTGATTTAGGTATGTATGCTTTTCTTGCAGTCAGCAAAGGATCTGAACGTCCGGGTCGTATCGTAACACTCGAATACCAAGCTGGAATCGATCAAGCGCCTGTTGTGCTTGTTGGTAAAGGCGTTACTTTTGATACAGGCGGTATTTCTTTAAAACCAGGCCTAGGCATGGATGAAATGAAGTTCGATATGTGCGGTGCAGCCTCTGTATTAGGTACTATTCGTGCGCTATGCGAAGCAAAACTCCCTATTCATGTCGTTGGAGCAATTGCAGCTGCAGAAAATATGCCTTCAGGTAAAGCAACTCGCCCAGGTGATATTGTGACAACCATGAGCGGACAAACTGTTGAAATTTTAAATACCGATGCGGAAGGTCGTTTGGTACTGTGCGACACATTGACCTATATCAAACGTTTCAATCCAGCAGTCGTGGTTGATATCGCAACATTAACTGGTGCATGTGTAGTCGCTTTAGGTAAAGTACTGAGTGGTTTGTTCTCACCAGATGATGCTTTAGCAGCTGAACTCCAGCAAGCAGGTGAGCAATCATTTGACCGTGTATGGCGTATGCCAGTGATTGAGGATTATCAAGAATTACTTGATTCACCATTTGCTGATATTGCAAACATCGGCGGTCCATACGGCGGTGCGATTACGGCAGCATGTTTCCTTGAGCGCTTTACACGTGAGTACCGTTGGGCTCATTTAGATGTAGCAGGAACAGCGTGGTTATCTGGTCCAGCTAAAGGTGCAACAGGTCGTCCAGTACCATTACTCATGCAATTTTTAGCGAATCGTGTAAATACGAATGGCTAAAGTTAGTTTTTATCTGTTTGAAACCAGTGAAGAACGGCAAGTCGATAGTGCTTGCCGTTTATGCCGAAAGATTTTACAGAAGCATCCTAAAATCTGGTGGTATTGCCCAGATGTGCAGCTACAACAAACTCTTGATGAAAGATTATGGGATTTCGACCCTGCAAGTTTCATTGCGCATGGCATTGACCAAGCTGAAGCTGCTGTATGTATTTCGGCTAAACAACCGCTTGAACAAGGCTTGTTAGTATTTAATTTTAACAATCATGCACTTGAACAAGTTGATCATTTTAGCCACATTATAGAAATTGTTGAAAATAATGAAACAGCCAAGCAAATTGGCCGAGAAAAATTTAAAATGTATCGCCGTTTGGGTATAGAACCGCGGACCTTTAAATTATAACGCGCTAAAATGTAAATACTGTTGAACAAAGGAGAAGCATGGTGGCATTAAATGTCGGGCAAGATTTTAAAAAAAGATGGTTAAATGCGCCTGAAGCTGTCCGTCATGCCTATCAACAGGATCTGGCACGTATTTGTGACTTATTAGAACCACAAACCCCTATTCAGCTTTGGGTTTTAAATGACGAAAAAGCGCAGTTAGAATCACAGCAAAAAATTGAACAAGCTTACGCGGATCTTAAGGCAGAGCTTATTGAGCAAGCACGTATCCGTCGTCAACTCGCTTTAGAAAAAGCACTTGCTGATAAACGTGCATCAGAAGCTGCTTATGCTGCGGAGTTGCAAGCAGACGAAATTCGCAAGTTTAATGAACAGACTGAAACATTACAGACATTACGTAGTCATTTAGAACAAGAAGTTGCAGAACAAACTGCACGTTATCAGAAAAACCCTGAAACCCCAGCCGTCAATTACTCTGCTGGCGTAAAACTTAGTATCACCGATGATCAAATCTTATCTGAGCTTGAAAGTTTACGCATTCGTTTAGAACTTGAAGCTGAAAACTTAATTGAAGAGTCAGTAACGGCTTTCCGAGCCAAACTACATTCGGCAGCTCAAGAAGAAATTGAATACATTTTAAAGAACTCTAAGTTTTCTGATGAAAAAATAGAGAAGTAAAATTTTAAAACTTCTTCTGTCATAAAACTGACACCTATATGTCACAAAATAGACATAAATATTATTCTTGTAGATCAATTGATTATGAGAATAGAAAGTAGTGATTTTAAGATAATTAATGAGGGTAAGAAATGGACATTCCGCATCAGATTTCAAAGCAACTTGAGCAGCTTAATCAGGGTGAGCAATGGACATTTTCAGCACAAGAACTTTATATGAGTCATAACGACTTTAATTCGCTTTCAATCTTGCTGACACGAGCGTCGGAAAAAGGTGAGTTTTCAATTACACGCACTCAGCATACTAAACCATGGGTTGGCACACATTCGGTTACACTCACCAAGCATTAATTTTTTAAAAATAAAAAAACCGGAACATATGTCCGGTTTTTTTATTTTGATGATCTGGCTTTTATTTTAAAAAACCATTTTCAGCTAAAAAAGTCATACTAATATTTGACTCAGTTTTTTGTTCAGCTGCTTTATCACCTAGCAATAAACGCTCGATATAACGCGCCAACACGTCGACTTCAAGGTTGACCTTACTACCTACTTGCCACGTTCCAATATTGGTACGTTCTGCAGTATGCGGAATCAAATTCAAGCTTAAAATATTTCCACGCAAGTGATTAATCGTTAAGCTAATTCCGTCAACGGTTACAGAGCCTTTTTCCGCCAAATATTTAGCAAGTTCTGCCGGTGCTGTAACTTCATAATAGATTGAACGAGCGTCTTCACGTACTACAGTAATTTCACCTACGCCATCAACGTGACCACTTACAATGTGCCCGCCAAAGCGCGTTGTCGGTAACATTGCCTTTTCAACATTGACACGTTGCCCAACTTTCCAGTTACCTAAAGTCGTTCGATTTAAACTTTCACGGGAAACATCTGCTGCGTACCAGTTATCGCCCCATTCAATCACTGTGAGACAAATACCATTGGTTGCAATTGAGTCACCCAAATGTACATCAGACATATCCAGATCAGTCTGAATACGTAGACGTACATCACCACCTACACTTTGCAGGCTTTCAACTTTACCTAAACTTTCAATAATGCCTGTAAACATGGCTCAATCTCCAAATCTTTTTACACTGCTTAAATTGCAGCGCTTACCAAAGTGCGAGCTGTGTACTGTTACCTGAGGTATCTACACCACCTAGCTCGGCGAAGTGGTAAAGCTGGCCTAATAACTGACGTAATGGTGGTCCTGACTTAGCATGAGTATCAGTAATCACAATAAACTCAAGCACGCGTGCACGTTCAGACTGTCGTTGTTTACTCACTCGATAACGCGGAACATCTTGTGTTAACAAGGTCACTTTGCCTCGTTCCAGATTGGCCATAAGTAAATCTTTCGGCTCGATATTACCATCAGTTGAATAGCTGGTCAGAATATAGCGTGCATTGATCGTTGAAAGTAATTTCTCATATGCATCTTTTGCATGTTTAGAAGAGTTATATGGACTTGGACGTTCTTTACGCCATGCTCTATCAATACCACTCTTATAACCTTTGGTATCTGGTGAAGGTAAATCCACCTGATCCCATAAAGTTAATGCATTTAAGACGTGGTAATTACTACTATATGCGTGTTGGTTATATGGTGGATCGAGATAGGCAACATCAACCTCAAAACCACTCATTTGATTTGCTAGATGTTGTGAATCTACACACCACATTTCAGCAGCCGGACGTTTGCGATCACCAATCTCACAAAAACGGCTCGGTGTTAACCAAAGTAATGATTCAATTCGTTCTAACGCAGTTTGAGTACGTCCGCCCCACCCTTGGTGGAAGCTTTTAAATACACCACTCGTGTTACTGACAAAACTAGCTGAATAGAGCAATGGCGCAAGCAAAGCACTCATCTCTACATCATTAATTGCACCTTGTGCCTGCCATGTTGCAATCTGCTGACGAATTGCATCGATACGCATACCGTTACGGCGTTTAAAGAATAAACGGTCACGAGTTGGATCGTATACATCATCGTTACGTGGACAAAGGTTATGCGTTACCCAACCTTTAACTTCAGGTAAGCGATTTAAATAATCGATTGCCTTTTGATAGCCACCCAGTTCTTTAAAAGCAGGTGCATCTACACAGGCTAAAATCGCATGATTTAAAGCATGACTATAAGGTTCCCAGTCGTTTGCAATGACTCGGTAACCATTTTGACGTGCTAAACGAGATACAACGCCACTGCCGGCAAAGAAATCGGCAAAAATCGGTGGATTCTTTTTCTTGCTATTCAGTGTCCCTGTAATTTCAAGGGCTTCTAAAATTAGATGGAGCAATCGGCGCTTGTTACCCAAGTACGGCACAAGCTGATGGAAAAGATATTCGTCTGTCGTACGGGCTGCATGACGACGTTTGTGATAAACCGAAGGCTCTGAATTCATACTTTCTCTTGCGTAGGGATTAACCTTAAGCGTATATCTTGATCAATTTTTGTCACATCAAGAAGTGTAAAACGAAGTTGCTCTGCCATATATTCAAATTCTGCATTGAACATGGCCCTTGCACTTTTCCCCAATAAGGTCGGGGCAATATAACTGATCAATTCATCCACCAAACCTTCTTGCAAAAAGGCAGTAGACAATGTTGCGCCAGCTTCAACCAACACATCATAAATTTGATGTTGCTTAGATAGGGTCTGTAACAGCATTTTTAAAGGCTGAATTTCTAATTGTATCACGCCTAAATCAGCAAGTTCTTGACGATACGGCCCCATTACCATCACAGTTTCAGGATTCGCTAAGATCTTAGCGTTAAGTGGCAAACGTCCTTGGCGGTCTAAAACAACCCGTTTTGGCTGAGCAACCATCTCGATATCAAAATTATTGAGTGAACGCACATTAAGCTGACAATCATCTGCAATCACAGTTTCAATACCTGTAATCACTGCTCCAGAAATGGCACGCCAATGTTGTACATCTTGGCGTGCAGCCGAACCGGTAATCCACTTCGACTCACCTGATGCCATTGCAGTACGCCCATCTAAACTTGAGGCTACCTTTAAACGTACATAAGGCATGCCTGTAGACATTGCCTTTAAAAAACCTTGATTAAGTTTTGATGCTAAATCTTCGCAAATGCCAACTTCTACTTCAATTCCGGCATTTTCCAAAATCTGAACACCCTTACCCGCCACCAATGGATTTGGATCAGGACAAGCAACCACTACTTTTTTAACTTGGGCTTTCACCAATGCTTCGGCACAAGGAGGAGTTCTGCCATAATGTGCACATGGTTCAAGCGTAACGTAAGCTGTTGCACCTTGTGCATATTCACCCGCTTCGCGTAAGGCAAAAACCTCTGCGTGTGGCTGACCCGCTTTAGGATGAAAACCTTGGCCAACTAACTGATCATCTTTGACAATCACACAACCAACATTTGGATTAGGCTTGGTCGAATATAGTCCTCGTTTGGCAAGTTCAATAGCTTGCTGCATCCAATACTGATCTTGTTTCAACTCAGACATAAAAATCTCAAATGATTAGTGTTCACGTTGTTGCATTTGCTCTATTTGACGGCGAAACGCTTCAACATCCTGAAAATCTTGATAGACAGAAGCAAATCGGACGTAAGCAACATGGTCAAGGGCAAATAAAGATTGCATGACAATTTCGCCAATTGTTCTAGATTTCACATCACGCTCACCTAAACGGCGAATCTGCAACTGGATATCACTTAAAACTGTTTCGATCTGCTCTTGTGTGACCGGACGTTTTTGCAAAGCATGCATTAACGAACGACGTAATTTGGCCTCATCGAAAGGTTCATTTTTTCCATTCGATTTGATCACACGGGGCATTACCACTTCATAGCTTTCAAAAGTGGTAAAACGTTCACCGCAACTTACACACTCACGACGTCGACGAATCTGACAGCCTTCGGCGGCTAAACGTGAATCGATGACTTTACTATCTGCGGCGTTGCAAAATGGACAATGCATAGCGGATTTATAGGGTCGATTACTTTGACCTAGTGTAGCAAAATTTCTACACTTACAGAACCAGCATTCTATAAGACAAAAAAACAGTCCGAAGACTGTTTTTTTGATTGGAATATATTACGAATTATTCGATACGTTCGCCATGTTGGCTTAAATCCAGACCCATGCGTTCATCATCAGCATTAACACGAATACCAATCACAAGATCAATCACTTTAAGAATAACGAAAGTCGCAATACCACTGTAAACCATGGTTGCCAATACGCCTTCAACTTGTACCCATAATTGGCCAGCGAATGTTGGAGCTAATGCAACGTTAGCTGCTTTAATAATTTCGTCACTGTAGAATACGCCTGTTAAAATCGCACCGACAATACCACCTACCGCATGCAAACCAAACGCATCCAAAGCATCATCGGCTTTAAGTAAGCGTTTAAGTGCTGTAATACCCCAGAAGCACACGACGCCACCAATAAGGCCCATCACTAAAGCACCGCCTACCCCAACAAAACCTGCTGCTGGTGTAATCACAACTAAACCAGCTACTGCACCAGAAGCACCACCTAATACAGATGCTTTGCCACGAATCATACGTTCAACAACTAACCAAGAGAATGCAGCAGCGGCAGCAGCAACTTGAGTCACTAAAATTGCCATACTTGCACGAGCACCAGCGCCTAGAGCACTACCACCGTTAAAGCCGAACCAACCCACCCAAAGTAAGCTTGCACCCACTACAGTTAAAGTCAGGTTATGCGGAGCCATAGATTCGCGGCCAAGGCCAATACGTTTTCCAAGCATGTAAGCAGCAACTAGACCAGCAACACCCGAGTTGATATGTACAACTGTACCACCAGCAAAATCTAATGCGCCTGCTTTAAATAACCAGCCATCTGCAGCCCACACCCAGTGAGTAATTGGTGCGTAAACAACGAGCACCCAAACTGCAATAAACACCATGAAAGCTGAATACTTCATACGGTCTGCGATAGAACCGCTAAGGATCGCAACTGTAATAATGGCAAAAGTCATTTGGAAAATAACAAAGAGACTTTCAGGAATTGTCCCACTCAATGCATCAAACGCCACCCCGTTTAGCATTGCTTTAGACAAATCACCAAAAAATGCACCTGTGCCAGAGAACGCGATTGAATAACCAGCAATCACCCACAGCAAACTTACCAAGATTGCAGCTGAAAGGCTGAACATCATCGTACTGAGTACATTTTTTTTACGTACCATACCGCCATAGAATAATGCCAATCCCGGAATGGTCATTAATAGAACCAATGCGGTTGAAACTAAAATCCAAGAGGTATCACCCGTATCAAGCGTAGGTGTCGGTGCTGGAGCTGCTGGAGTTTCAGCAACTGGTGCTTCTGCAGTAGTAGTTGCAGTAGCTGGAGATGTTGATGCAGCCGCAACTTCCGATGTTGGCGTTGTTACAGCTTCTTCTGCCCAAACGGCAGTACCACCCAAAAGAGCGCCTGATAGACTGAGCGCCATAAGCATTTTTTTCATTCGTGTCCCCCAACCTCATTTGCGAGTTATTTTCTACTCAGCAAGCTTTGTGCCAATTTAGACAGCATCCGGTCCAGTTTCACCCGTACGGATACGGATTACTTGTTCCAGGTTAGTCACAAAAATCTTACCATCGCCGATTTTTCCAGTGCTTGCGACACGTGTAATTGATTCGATTACTGCGTCGACCATTTCATCACTAATCGCAATCTCGATTTTTACTTTAGGTAAGAAATCAACCACATACTCCGCGCCACGGTAGAGTTCAGTATGCCCTTTTTGACGACCAAAACCTTTAACTTCAGTTACGGTAATCCCTTGTACACCAATGTCAGAGAGTGCTTCACGCACGTCATCCAATTTAAACGGTTTTACAATTGCAGTTACAAGCTTCATGTTTGTTTCCTTCGGCTTCTTTTCACCAGTAAGGTTTTATGTTCAATTTTCATGCCAATATTTCAAAGGTTGAGGGAAATGAATCTTTTGCATGAACTTTCTTTATAACCTATTTAGTGAGCAAGATGTAGATGAGCTATCAAAAATAAAATGAATTTTCAGTAGTGTTATATGCTGATTTAATGATCTATTTGCACTAAAAAAATTGAAACCTATATCCAGCGCTTAAGCAGTGTTAAACTGTAAAGCATAAGGTAATACAACACTTTGGATATTTCATGCTAGAAACTTTGCTACAGGCCATTCTGGAACAAATTGATGAGCCTAAAAAAGATTTGGAAAAAAATTTACGTGCATTATTAAATGAAGCGGTCGAAAAGTTGGATCTTGTTTCCAAACAAGAGATCGACCGTCAAAAGACTGCACTTCAATCAGCCAATCAACGTTTAGAAGAGCTACAAAAACAAGTAAGTTTGTTAGAAGAAACTTTAAAGAATAAAAAATAAGCACCAACGTAGCGCATTTATACTTTACAACGATTAAAAATGAAGCACCATAATGGAACAATAAGATGTCTTTTTCTAAAATTTATACACGGGGACTTTTAGGTTTACATGCACCTCTGATTGAAGTTGAGGTACATGTGAGTCAAGGCTTACCTTCTCTTACTATTGTCGGCCTAGCAGAGGCGGCGGTAAGAGAAAGTAAAGACCGAGTTCGCTCAGCCATTATTAATAGTGGTTTTCAATTTCCAACAAAACGGCTGACCATTAATCTTGCACCAGCAGATTTGCCCAAAGATGGATCACGTCTAGATTTACCTATTGCTATAGGTATTTTAATTGCTTCTGGCCAGCTCCCAGAAAACTGTGCCGAAGATTTTGAATTAATTGGTGAATTAGCTTTAGATGGCCATGTAAGACCAGTGTCAGGCACTTTAACTTTGGCAATGGCGTGTCAACAGGCCAAGCATAAAATGCTTTTACCTCTCGATAATAGTCAGGATATTTGCCATTTACCGAATCTTGAATGTTATCCCGTGAGCCATTTAAAAGAAGTTTGTGATCATTTCTTGGGCATGAAATCACTATCTTCGATTGAACCTGCAACGACCTCAAACCAAATGCCTTATAAATTTGATCTGGCAGATGTAAAAGGTCAGCTACGTCCACGTCGCGCACTAGAAATTGCCGCCGCAGGCGGGCACTCGCTGCTCTTTAAAGGACCACCAGGTACAGGTAAGACTTTACTCGCTTCACGTCTTCCTTCAATTTTGCCACCCCTTTCTAATCAAGAAACGCTTGAAGTCGCGAGTATTTATTCTATTTCAAATACACCGCATACCTTTGGTCAGCGTCCATTCCGAGCGCCCCACCATACAGCATCAGCGATTGCACTAGTTGGGGGCGGCTCACATCCTAAACCGGGTGAAATTACTTTATCTCATTTAGGGGTTTTGTTTTTAGATGAACTGCACTTTTTCCTAATATAACATTTTAAGCAAAAGAGAATTTTATATATTTTTCAATACATTGAAGTAAATAGTGACAACAACATATTTTGACAAGATTATTCAAAAATTATATATGCACAATATAAATCCTAAAATAAGTTATTAAACTAAAATTAATGAAGAAATTATTTATTATAAGTAATAATTGACTAATGCCTTTTTTAAACTAATTAATAATAATTGACTAATGCCTTTTTTTTAAAATCATTCAATAATAATTGACTAATGCCTTTTTTTAAAAAAATATTCTGTTGACAAAATATAGATAATTTAATAAAAAATATAAAATACACAAAAAAGACTACATTATGATTGTTAGCCACTACGACTTTTCAGAAATTCAGTTTGAAATAGAAGAAATCATTAAAGTTTACAATTTTAATGTCAGCGAGCAACCAATAATTAGATCAATATTAAAATTATTTTATATTTTTAAAAAAGTCCACAAAATAAATATTAGAGATAATAAAGGCCTAAAAGAAACTTTAGAAAACAAAGAAATTATCAAAAAAAATGTTGATTATTTTATTTGCTTTATTTACAAACATCATTACTCAAGCAACAATAAAACCAAATACATGATATGCATTTTATTTCTAAAAATACTAAAAATAATATTTAAAGAAAAAATCTTATCAAATATACAGATATTACCAACAAAAGAAACTATAGATTTAGAAAACAAAATTAAAAACTACAACAAAATAAAAGTAGATGAAAGATTATTAAATTTTTATAAACCATGGACAATAAAAAGTTCAAACAAAAAGATTTACAATATCAATTTATCAAATATATATATTAAATTTGGCTTTGAATTCTGTGATAAATATTATAATATAATAAAAAAAATTGCGGAAACACAGATTAATACCTCTCTTACCAGAACAATAAGTAGCTTATACACACTCAATAAACTTTTCTGTGAAACTTTTAAAAATCAAAGAGACCTTCAGGAGTCTTTAAACTCTTCTAATACACAGAAGACCTTCTACAAATTTTACAATATCCTAATAATAGATAATATTAAAAATAATTATTCATTAATACACTTTCACAATAGATGGAGACAGTATGTAAATGCTTATATGCTTTTAATTGAAAATGATTTATTTCCAAATCCTATAGGTAAAATATCAACTCCAAAATTTAAAACTAGTACTAATCAATCCCATCACAAAGTAAAAACAGGAAAAATAGTAAATGATAAATTAATCTTCGACATTCCTCTTACTTACACAGACAATATGGCAAAAGAAAGAATTTTTAAAAAAATAAATTACGATATAAGCTTAATTACAATACTAAGCAACAAATATTCAGAGAAAATAGTAGAAAAATATAATAATTACTACAATTTAAAACCACATGGAAAATTACTAGATAACATTTACAACCCCTCAAATTTAAATGATATTTTTTATACTTATGCTCATCTCTACCAAAACAACTTAACTTGCAAATATAAGTTAGAAAGTCTCAGATTTAGTAAAATTAATATAAATGGCTTAATTCCAAATTTAAGTCAAAAGGATATATACCCTTTCTTAATATTACTTGTGAAAGAACACCCACAAATTACAGAATCATGGCTTACTGAATGGAAATTATATAAAAATGATAAATTTTATGGCTATATAAAAGAAAACAACAACTTCTATATAGTTTCTCATAAACGGAGGAAAAGGCATAAATCTTTACAAAAAATTTTATTAAATGACAAATCAAAAAAAATTATTGATGATCTGATTAAAATTACCACGATAAACAGAGACTACTTAAAAAGTAGAAATGACTCAGACTATGAATATATGTTGTTAATAAATACAAGCATATTTGTAAAACCAAAAAAAATTAATAAACTTTATAACCCAACTACAAAAAATACTTTTAAATATTTTCATGACCTCTTTAGTGAAAAAAGTATTTATAAAGAGGAAAATAAACAAGAACAAGAATATGCAATTAACTTAGCAAAGAGCTTTTCTTTAACTAAATTTAGAGCAACATGTGCAGTTCAAATATATATAGAAACGAACTCTATTCAAGCTATGTCACAAGCGCTTGGCCACGAAAATATTGATAAAAGGCTTATAGGGGCCTATCTACCTACACCACTATGGGATTATTTTACAGAAAGATGGATCAGAATTTATCAAAACGTACTTATATATGAAGCAATGAAAGGTAGCCCCTATTTATTAAAGGCGATAGATGTAACAGCCGAAACATTAGATGATTTTATTGAAAACCATCACTTTGGAGACTTACCAGAATATTTAAAGTATGGGAAATATAATGATGATAGAACAAATTCACCTCAAAATAATTTAGGCATTTTTGCAATTTCTATTCCCCTTCTTCAATGGTTTCTAGCAATCATTGAATGGTCAAAATTACATGAGCTATATGACCAACACCTCATCAAATGGTATGAATGCGCTGTTTTAGTCATTTCTCAGATTGAGCTGAGCATTTCATCTGAAAAGGTACATGGTTTCGCTTTATATTTAGATGAAAAAATATTCGAAATGTATGAAGTTGCAAAGAAAAACCCTATAGATACTAAAATAATAGAAGGAGTTCTAAGATGTTGATTTTCAATAAAGATATCGATAATGATGAAAAAACGATATATAACCTAACAATATCTGAGTTAGATATATTGAAAAAACTATTAAAATCAGAAGATACAACTCAAAATTTTGCTGCACAAAGACAAATTGAGAAATTATTATCAAAACATATTGATGAATTTAATTACAATATTTATTGCCCACATTGGCTATATGAGAGTAATTTTGAGGATAATATCTGGTTTATCAAAAACAAAAAATATATTAATAAAATAAACTTTGAAGACATCTTAATTGAAGACAAAGTTAAACTAACTGAAATTCCAGAATTATTAAATATTTTTAAAACATGGATTTCAATTAGTGTTTCACCTAAGATGAATAGTGGAAAAATATTAAAACCAAATACAGCAATACAACTAATTAACAGAATTTTAACTCTTATAGATGCAATAATATTAAACTCATCATCGATTTCTTTATTAAATAGAAAAACTTTAGCTATAGACAGCAATTTTTTCAAAGATATTTTAATTAATATTTCAAAACATGGCGTTGCGATAGGAGTTTACAACTATTTCAATAAAGTAGAAATATATTTATTGCAAAATATCTCATCTATTTCCGAAGAGGAACTAAAAAAATTTGAAGCGAAGTATCCCTATAAAAAATTTAATGGAGAAAGAACCTTAAATCTAAATGACTATCAAATAAGAAAATCTAAAGCTTATCTATACAAAAAAAGGGCATATAAAGTAGAGCAATCAAACAAAATAAATGTTAACAGTGGATATTTTAAAAAATTATTTTTAAATTCTTTTGCATATAAAAATATGAGATTTCCTATAATTGAAGAATTAGCATTACACCCTCTTAAATCTAGAAAAGAGTACGATTTCGTACCAGTAAGAAATCAAAACAATTTTATGTCGACCAGAAATATTGAAAACTACATATCGTCTCTTATGCTTTTAAATACAGTTTTTTTAAAAGTAGAACATAATTTTAAAAATATTACTTATCAAAAAATACAAATAAGAATAAAAGATATAATATCTGAAGCAGATGAAATCCAACTGGGAAGATATACAACCCTACCATCAGAAGTTGTTTTTAAAGCTTTTAAAGATGCTTTTCATTATTTACAAGAAAATTTAAACCATATACTTGTAAGCTTTTTAAAAATATTATCATATTATAAAGGTGTTTTAAATAATAAAAGTTTTTCATTAAAAGATTTCAAATCGGGAGATTTTATAAATCTTATTTCAAATAAGTCAAAAAAAATAGGAATTAAATATTGGAATATATTAAAAGATGAGAACTTTCACAATAATCTGAGAAAAAATATAGGATTGTGTCAAGCATATTATTTAATATGTTCTTCTTTAAGTATAGTGATTGGTACCATAATGGCACGTAGACAATCAGAAATTATATTACTAGATCCAATTCACTCTTTATTTCCACCTAATACCAATCCAGATCAGCATAAAAACATTCAATTTTATTTAAACATTAAAAATAGAAAAACTGGAATTGGTGGAAAATACAATATTAATGAAAATCTCACCTTGCCCATTCCTTGTTCCATAGCGGTATTTATATATAAAATACAAAATTTTAATAAAGCTTTAATAAATGCAAATATAGTTAAACTTGAAGATATTAAATTAATTAATTCATTTAACAAACATAACTTAAAGATTGGAGCTATTAATCAAACAACATATAATCATTATCTCGATTATTTTTGCGACTATACTCAAACAAAAATTATAAATAATAGAAAAATCAATATGAAAAGATTTTATATCCGTCAACATCAGTTAAGAAGATTTTTTGCCATGTTATTTTTTTGGTCAAAAAGTTTTGATGGATTAGATTGCTTAAGTCGATTTCTTGGCCATACAAATATAGAGCAACTTTACAATTATATTAGTGAGAATACGCATGGTGAAGTACTTTTAGGTGTTAAAGCTCGCTATATTTATGAAAATTATAATTTATCTCCAAATCATGAATTATATATTGATAATATCGAAAAATTAGAACCTATTATAAAAAAATATTTCCATATAACTTCTATTGATATCTTATCTGAATCAGATGCTCTTGAGTCTTATAGTGAAAAAATTGATACAAACTATTTAGTCAATGCAAAGTCTTTTGAAGAAAAGTGCTTTATTCTACTTCAAAATCATGTAATCGATTTAAAACCCATGTTTTTTAGTGTTAGTCATAAAGAAACAGAGTTAAAATTACGTAATTTCAAATTGATTTTAGAGATTAATCAAGAATGAATAAAATTGAATTAAATATAAAAAATGAAGTAAATTTACTTCTTTCTATAATTGAATTACCTAAAAATTATATAAAAGATAGAGAGAGATATCTAACTATATTAAAAAATCAAAAGAATTTTGCAATTTTTTCAGATGAGAAACGTGAAATTTTTTCTTACTCTCTTAACACTCATAAATCTTATATTGAAAAATATAGTCAATATAGTTATTTAGAATATGACTTATTGAGACGAAAAGCATATAAAACTTTAAAATATTATAAAACTGAAGTTATCTCATCAAAAAAAAATAATAATCACAAAGATTTAGAAATATTATTAGACAGTTTAATGAAAAATAATTTATTACTTAACAGCATTATTACTACACTTGTTGAAAAATTAAGTGTTTATGCACATAAAAGTAAGAATGCTGAACTCATTAATGATTTTAAATACCATCAGAATCAATTAAAAAAAATATTAAGTGAAATAAATGAATAAAAAATTATATATATTATTAAGTAATACAAATCTTTATAGCCACTTTTCACAAAAAAATAATTCTATTATATTTATTAATGCTCCTTATATTCCTTTTATTTACTATCCAAAATTTACTCCATGTTTTGAAGCAAATTCTTATATGATATATCTCTTTAAAAAAAATTTATCTACTTTCAATGGTGGAACTTTACTAACATATTGTATCAGGATATCACTATTAGTTCGCTTTATAAGCAACCATAAAAATATAAGTAATTTCAGTGATTTAACGGATGACCATATTCATGAATTTATATCTTTTTTAAAGCTACGGAAAATTACGGATAGCCACATCATCAATATTTTTAAGCAATCTGTTGATTTCTTATTTTTTATTGCTGACCTATATAATCTGAAATATTTTATTGGATTTAGTAGTGAGTTTCAAATTAAGTTAAGAAGAAATTCTTTAAATCCAAATTATTACACTCATCTCTCACTACCACCTACTTCCCCCAAAAATATTATTAATCCTATTTCATTAGTAGATATAAGAAAGATTAGATTATTAGTTTCAGAAATTGAAGATCAAGCTTTAAAATTTAGAAATTTATGTATATTGGATTTATTAGAATTTACTGGAGCACGAAGGTCAGAGATTCTTAACTTAAGAGTAGAAAATATTAATGATGCGAATTTAAACTCTATAAATGGAAATCTTCCTTTATTAGAAATACTTATCTTAAAGAGACGTGTTGGGTCAAATATAAGAAAAATACCTATTCCTCAAAACTTATTAAATAATTTAATGAGATATATTAGACAATATCGAACAAAAATTATGAGAAAAAATTTAAAGCAAACACATGACTTTCTCTTTATTTCTCACAAAAATGGTGATCCATTAAAATCAGATACATTAACTACATATTTAAATAGTTGGTCAAAAAAAACCAATATTTCCCCAGCGATTCATGCTCACCAATTTAGACATAGATTTATTACAGAAAAATTTAAAGATTTAATTTTACAGCACAAAATTAATAATATTGATGAATTTTCAAAAATGCTATTATCACATGAAAAAATCAAACAACAAGTTTTACAATGGACAGGTCATACTAATTCAAGTTCATTAGATGTTTACATTCATATTGCTATGTCTGAATTGACTAATCTTACAGATTCTATTGATCAAGTTCAGAAAAATAATTCTATTAATTACTTAAAATCTAATATTAATGATTTAATAAATGATTTCAACAATTCAAAAATTTCAGAAAATGATTTTTTAGAAAAAATTAAATATTTAGTGAATGAATAATAATATTTATATTTACTAAGAAAACTCCTCCCTTAATAATCTTAAATTTATTGAGAGGAGTTTATTAAAAATTCATTAATATTAAGCCTTATTGCTATCCTACAATTTATAGTTTTCTCGGTGGTTTAGTAATATTATCGACAATTGGAGGTGGTGTGTAGCCTGCTGTTCCACCCGGTTGACTTGTATCTGGTTTAGGTTTAGATGGTTGAGGCTTATACCCTCTTTGATTTAAATCATCTGGAGTTCTGTTATTTGACATATCAATATATCCTTTTAAATTTCCTTCATTTTACTTGATCTTCATCTTCATAGAACTCTATAGATCTTATATCTTTAGAGAGAAGAATTATTCCTGCTGACAAATTATATTTTCGATCAAATCCTCCATCTACATCTGGTTTCCAAAATTCATCTAAATAGATTTGGGGCTCTAACGGATAGTTCGACACAAATGAATTTTTCCCATACCTTCCATGTATTTTTGTTCCGTCATTTAAAGTTATGATTACCCAACACACAGTTCTTTTACTAAAAACAAAATCCCAAGGTAAAAGAGTAGGATGCGGAGCCCGTCTTTGAAACCATTTTGACTCTCTTATTTTATGCCAATAGTTTGCTAATAAAATAGGGCAAAGAAAAAGTAAGTAAAAGTAAAATAAGCCATATAAAAATGGAAAACTATAAACTTTAGTTAATTCTTCTATCCAATATATAAATATAAAATTAAAGCCATAAATTAGACAACTGTAAGTTAAAGCATCTAATATCTTTTGATTAAATTCTATAGATTGAGTTGGACACAGTAAAGTATAAACTCGCATACAAATAAAACCAGGTAGAATAAATGCTATAAAAAAAGCTAGTTTACTTTGATCAATTAGTTCCATATCCACCTGCCTAAATTTAACTTAAATTTTTATAAAAAATACTTACTTTTTATAAATTGGAAATAATAAAGGCAAATATCTCATTACTTGCTCTCTATCACTATTTTTTTCTTCTTCTGATAAATATCTATATTCCGTATTGATTTGATATTCCCACTTTTTAACTAACTCTCGAGGAATTGTTAGAGAGCCGTCATAATTTTCTATGCAATTAGAATGTACATAACGCTGCCAGTGCGCCCAACGTTCATGTTCTATAGCAGATAGTTTTTCTATTAAATCTTGATGCTCTACCAAAAAGTCCTCTAATTTCATATTTAGATTAACCTTATATAAGTCTATTTTTTACTAATTTCCAATAATGTTGACCTAATACAGTTAACTCACATGACTTACTATTCATTGCAGCATGCCACATATGAGCAGCGCCTATAGGACGGAGCAAATTTACTTTCACATATCGTTGTAAGCATGCGAATATCTGTGTATTAACTGGATCAGGAGGTAGAATATTAGGATCAAGTTTATGTTCTTCAAAACGCTCAGGTTCGAAAGAAGGATCTAAAGGAAATTTATAATCAGCACTAGGGAAATATGTTATTAGTGCTTGCAAATCAGATAATGTTATAGCTGGCTTTGCTTTTCGAAGAGAAACAAATGTTTGAACATTTGTTTTAAAAACAGGCCGTTGAGCCCATGGTCCTAAAGATTGGTCTATATGAGCATAAATACTTCCTGGTGTAACATCACCTACTAAATTAGCTGCGGCACCTTCTAAAGCATCTACTAATAACGTTGTAAATACACCTCCTGATGCATCACCATTTTCCATAGCATATTGATCCTCCGTTGATGCTGTTAAAATTGTTGTACCTTCCTTTAGCTCTGTCAATGATGTATCAATCGGGTTTGATCCAATTACACCACTATGGCAGCTGTCTAATATGATGACTCGATTTTTAGCCTTAGATCTATTTGCAAAAGTCATTACTTCATGTAATGAAAGCCCATCATCTCCCGTTTCACAATCTCCAGCGCAAAGATATCCACCTGTATCCTCTACATATCCGTGACCAGCAAAATATAAAAGAGCTATCTCACATTCCCCTTGAAATAATTCTCTTACTGCGGCCTTTAGTATGCTTTTTTTTACTATGGGTGTCTCTTTTGATCCTAAGATTAGACGAGGTGTTTGAAAATTAGTGCTGTTATCTGCATTTCTTTCCAATACTTTAACCACCGCATTGGCATCTTTTACACAACCGCTTAAAGAATCAATAGATGAGTACTGATCAATTCCGATGATTAAAGCCTTACGCATGGTTCTTTTACCTAAATAGAATCAATAAATGAACTAATATTGCTGTCTGACCAAACTTTAGTATTGATACCATCTATATTTGTTCGATCATTCGAATAAGCCCAAATTCCAAGAATAGGCTTCCTCTCTTCTTTAGCACATTCAATTTCCCATTTTTGGCCACTAGATAATTTAGAATTTTTGCTTACGAGAATAATTACTCCATCAGATCTTCTAATTCTTGTTCTGACTTTAATCTTCCAATCAGTATCGTATGCTGTTTTTACAGACATATCTATAAACTCAAATGGAGTACGAGGATGAAGAGATTGACCTTTTAAAAAGTCACGTTGATTTTGATCTTCAATTGCAAAGGCAACGAAAATTACTTTTTTATCAGACATATTGACTCCAATTGATGACTTAATACTAATATTTTTGCTTCAATTTAAATATTTTAAAGGTTAAATCAAAATATTATTAAAAAACATATTTCTCTATAGTGAGGCCTTTAAGTTCTTATGAAATTGATCTGCTCCACGTGCAGATAGACTTTCAAGTCTACTCGAAATAGATCCAAGACTTTCCAATGTGATAGATTCCTCTTTGTCACTTTTGTATTGTCTTATAAATGCATCGATATCTCTTTCATTTACTAGAATTGGCCATTTATGTAAATATTCGGGTAAAAAGCTTTTATAAATATCTATTGTACTTCTAAGAAGAGGAGCACCTTCTGTTTTATATGCATAAGAACATATACGTCTAGAAATTATAGTAGCCTCTCCAATTTCAAATGGTACCCACCATGATCCTTTTGTATTAGCTGAAATAACTGCTATTAGATGAGTGCATCTTTGAATGTTTTTAGTTATTACACTTGTAATATCATCAGTAGTTAATGACTCTTCATCAACTACATCTAAATAATATTTAATATTATTAGCTCTAAATTTTTCAGAAATAGCAAATGCTACCTGTCTATCTTTTTGTCTATAACTAATAAAAACAGGCATTTCCCCTCCTAAGAATAATTAATTTAAATTAAAAAGTATTTTTCGTTCTGAACAATATATGTTCTTAGAAAATAGAAGTCCATAGATAACTAGATAATTTATCTAAAAAAAATATAAATGATTTTAGATGAAATTTAATAAAATATTTTTTAGATCTAATGCTGCTATACAATAACTAACTGGAGAGATGAGAGTTTGACGATAAATATTATCTGCTGCATCTACAGGTGCAAAAACACTATTTAAATTAGCTTATTTCATATAGGAAATAAGACATAAACCAACCTAAATTATCTATTACATCCTAGCTCTAACAATGTTAAATATGAACCAAAAACCACACCAGTATCAATGTAGTAACAATTATCAATTTGAATTTTTTCTTTAACAACGGTATGCCCTAAATAGATTTCATCAATTCCTTTAATATTTTTATACTTTTTATTCTTCCCATCAGATTTAATTCGCCCTCTACCCCACAATGCTGTTTGCAATGAAGAATCCGTAATCTTAGAAAAATAATTATCATTCTTCAGACTTCTTTTGAAATCTTCCCAATTATTAGAATTTATATCAGCATGTACGAAACCATAAATCCTATCTTTAAATTTAACTTCTAAGATAATAGGTAAATTAGTGCAAATAGATAAAACTTCTAAATATTTATTATGTGGAAGATCATAGAGCCATTTACCACCATGCTTACAATGAAAATCTTTCATTTCAACTGCAAACGAAGCTTCTAAGCACATTTGCTCATGATTTCCCCTTATTGCTTTAAACCAAGGTTCTTGGACTAATTCAATGCATCTGAGACTCTCTTTACCTCTGTCTATTAGATCACCCACTGAAATTACCAAATCCTCTTTGAAATTAAACTTTACCTTTTCAAGCTCTGCCATAAACTCTACATAACAGCCATGCAGATCACCCACTACAAACAGACGATTTATGTGCTCGGCATTATGTGTTTCAACAATAGTCTCAAGTGGAAAAAGTTTCAAATTGGCAAATCACTTAATAGAGGAATTTACAGCTTAAAAGAAATTATAAAATTATTAAATATTTTCGATATTTGAAATTGCTATGAACTCAGAAAGTTTTGAGTCCATAGCTTTTAACCAATCATTTAACTCTAAAATATCTATTCTTCTATCAAAGTTTTCTACTTTAGCTATATAAGATTGGGGCTTTCTTAAAAATGAGGCTAATTCTACCTGAGTAATATTTTTTTCCTCACGTATAGAAATTAAACATTTGATTAAACCAATATATCTTGGGTCATGTATTGAGCTCATAGACCAAGATGGTGTACTATCACAACAAATATCCCAAAACGGGATATTTTTTTTGTTTTTGCAATGTGGTATTTATGACAAAAGGACAAATTCTACAGCGTCTTTTTATTCGTTTTCTTATAGCAAAGAAATTTGAGAAGTATGAATTTATTCAAATATGGTCTTTATTTATAGAAAATCGTAAATATCTAAATACGGAAGAAAACTTTGAATTTATATATCAATTTTTTATACAGCTTCTAGAGAAAAGGTTTTTTATCATCGATATGGAAAAACTTCCTCTAAAATATACATCTGCTTACGAAAGCTACGAATTAAAGAAGTTCAACCTTCCTGAAGAACTTCAATCCGCTTACGAATCTATTTTTATTAAAACTAAAAGCTTAGAAAAAGATCTACAAAAGAGTGAAATGGAAATCCAATATTTTGAGGAATATTTTAAAGAATATCCAGTAATACAATTTCAGATAGAATTATTACTTCATAAAAAGGAACAAGAACATTTAAAATTAAAAACTCAAGTAGATGTTTTAAAAGAACTTATAAAGGCGTTTGATTAAAAACCATTCGCCTATATAACCAAAGTAATTTTAAATATATAAGCTTATGATGTTAATTTACCTTTATTAAAGCCAATGTATTCATTAAAATCAATAGAATACTTTACCAAATAAAATATACTTTCCAAGCAATCTATTTCATCAAGTATTTTAATCTGATTATTTAACTCTTCAACATTCTGCTTAAATATTTTTAATTCATTAATATCTTCGCATACTTTTAAATCTAATTCATAACCAGAAACAGTCTTCTTATATAAATTAATCTTCATCAAAACTAAATTATAAAAATCTGAGTATTCTATTGGAAATTCTTTCCCACCTAATTTTTTTGTTACTCCATCTGGATAGAAGACAGGAATTAAACCTTGTTTCTCTAAAAATGAAATAGATGAATAGATATTAATAGGATTTATATTCAAATCAATTTTCTTTATTTCTTCAAAATATTTTAAAAAATATTTATTTCTATCAAATGCTGAAATATCATACATATAAGCATGTTCTTTAATAAATCTTAAACTTTTTTCTGAACCCATATTAACTAAAGGTTCAAATATTCCATATTTTTCCAATATTTCCTTATATTTTCTATAATTATATAAGCAATTATAGAATAAAGCCTCCAATTCCGATTGCTGTAGGGTTGCCTTAAAAATATCAAAGTATTGTTTTTGTTTTATTGAATAATCTTTATTTTTAAATCTCTCTAAAGAGGCTAATGTTGTATTATCATCAATTAATCTAACTATCTGATAACAAATTCTAAAATAACTACTAAATGAATTTATCAAATTATTATTATAATAATCCTCCCATTTTCCATAATCTGTTTCTTTAAAAGCTCTTAAATGACGGCTAATTGCGTCTTTTCCATTAATTTTTATAAACTCAAAACCTGTTGCACTATTTAATGAAGATTTTTTTGTATGAAAAGAAATATCTTGTATTGCATCATTTTTAGTCTTAAGTAGTTCAAAAAAGATATTTTCAAAATTTTGGATTGCTATTTGTTGTTGCTGTTGTTCAGCTGCTTGAAGTTGCTTTGTTAGACTAGCAGTTTGTAACTCTAAAATTCGCTGCTGAGTCTGTACGTTTTCTCCTTCCAGTGTAGCAATTTCTCTTTGATGACTAGCTGTTTCTTCTAAAACCCCTCTCGTATCACGTAACTCCTGAATTTGTAATCGGATAGATGAAGTTAACCAATAAAATGCTAACGCAGCTAAAACTGGGTTAAGGGTTCCACCTACAAAGTCTCCAAATGTTCCCCATTTATCTTGGTCTTTATGGAAACCACCGTTAAAATGTAAAAAATAACTTATTAATACCAAAGCTATTAATAAAATGGCTATAAATATTGACCATTTAATCTGCTTTTCAATTTTTTTTAGATGAACATCTTGATATTCAGAAGTTAAATTATTCATAAAAGAAACTTTTTAATAAAATTTATATAACGACATAAACTGTCGCATCGGAATGAATTATTATATCTTCTTTTGATTGAATAGTGCATTATTATAAGGCAATATACTTTTAAATATTCTTCTAAATTAGGATGTTATAAAAGTAATGGCCTTAACTAATTTAATAGTCAACCGAATTATTATTCATCAAATATTTCAAAAGACATCCGATACTATGACCCCTCCTGAGCAAAGTACTGAATACACAAGATTTGATACAAAAGCACAAATGGATTTCGATAGTCGAGTTATTGGGGCCTTAGGTTCCGACTCTAAAGCTGTGTCTATGCAAATTATTGATTTAGATGAAAAAGGCTTACCTGCGCTCATTGATAAAGCCATAAATGATACAGATGATGATTTTATCAACTCTTCTTTCGATATTGCTCATAAGTTAGCCAGAGCTCAATTCGAAAAAGGGCGTGCTATTGGTGGAGGTATTGTAGTTGTTTTCACTGGGACCTATGGGATTGAAGATAAAAAAATATTAGGAATCATGAAAGCAGATATTCATAGTGGATACGAAAAAATTAAAACTGAAGGTGGACAAATATCTTTAAAACATATTGAAGATCTTTTACTCACCCCCTCTTCTAGACTTTATAAAACAGTTGGTTTTTGTGAGAAAACTGAGTATGACCCTTTGTCGACAAATCCTAATGATAAATGGTCAGTTTTAATATCCGATAACCAAATTAGCCAGGTGGATGGTAAAGCAGCCGCTGAATATTTTTATAGTACTTTCGCTGGTTGTGGTTATCCTGAGACTAGTGCACGTACTACAAAATTTTTCTATGACGCTACTAAAAGTTTTATTCTTAATCTAGATAACAAAACATCCGAAGAAAAATATGAACTTAGTAATGCGTTAACTACTTATCTGAAGCTAGGCCAGTCTATATTAGTTAATCCTATTGAATTTGCAGAAAATTTCTTCGATAAGGAAGTTATTGATGAATATAGAAACCATCTTAAAGCTAGCCAAATTCCGCTTACCTCATTTACGAAAGATGTCGAGCATATTAAAAATCAGCTAAAACTTCATAAAGTTACTTTTAGTAATAATGTTAAAATTGAAGCTGATCCAGATACTTTTAAAAATGATATTTTAATGGAAACAATAGAAGGTGAGACTGATGCAAATGGTGTTACCCCAGAATGGACTAAAATTATCATTAAGTCCAAGTTAACTATAAAAAAATGAACGAGAATACATTTCTAGAAAAATGGAATTCAGAAGAACCTATCTATAAAGCATGGGGAGACTTTATTGTCTCCCAAATTCTTGATTCTTTAAATGAAAGAGGTATTGACCCAAATATTTTTTTAAAAATATCGCCTAAAGTAAGAATAAAAGATCAAAAATCTTTAATTGATAAAGCATATTATCGAAACAAGCCGTATACAAATCCTTATGATGAAATTGAAGATAAAGTAGGAATACGATTTGTAGTCTTATTGACTGAAGATGTAGCTTCAATATGTGAAATTATTAAATCAAATGATTTATGGACAACTTTCATAGCACGTGATTTTGAAGAGGAAAAAAGTAAAGATCCTTTATTATTTTCATATCAATCAATGCATTTCATTTTAAGACCACGCCATGAAGTTAAGTTTAATCATATAACTATACCCACTTACATCCCTTGTGAAGTTCAGATCAGAACTTTATTACAACATGCACATGCTGAATTAACTCATGATGCTGTTTATAAAACAACAAATAAGATTAAACCCACAGTACTCCGTACAGTAGCCAAATGTATGGCTTTAATTGAAACAACTGATAGTTTCTTTGTTGAAGCAACACGTGATCTTAATTCGGGGCCAATTACTGAATTTAAAATTATTGAAAGATTGGATTCTTTATATTTATCTAAAATAGGCTTACATTCTCATAATCAAAAATCTTCATTAATAGTATTTGATGCTTTTGAAAAATTCATTAGTGAAGAGCTTATAGAAAATATTGAACTACTACTTAATCAACATCCGTATTTAATAAATCGAATTAAAGCAAGATACTCTACTATAAGTTTTTATCAGCAAAGTTATGTTTTGTTTGTCTATTGGCTTCTAGAAAATAAAAAGTATGTTACTTGTAGTGAGTGGCCATTAGAAAGAAAAATTCTTGAATATCTTGCTACTGATATTGGTATCGGTCTCATAAACTAAAAACTTTACACAGCTTACTTAGAACAATTTTGACAATTTATTTGTAATTTCATTGTTATTAGGGAAATCCCCGAGTTTGACAGAAAAGTGCTAGAAGTCTTACGTCAGCCACTTGAATCAAAAGAAATCATTATTTCACGTGCAGCTCGGCAAATTACCTATCCTGCAAACTTTCAGCTCATTGCAGCAATGAACCCTTGCCCATGTGGTTATGCGTTTAATCAAGATAGCCGTTGCCAATGTTCACCAGAGAGTATTAAGCGCTATCAAAACCGTATATCAGGGCCATTACTTGACCGTATCGATTTACATATTGATGTACCTCCTTTAAAAGCTCAGGAACTGCAAGATCCAACGCCTGCTGAAGACTCTACAACTGTACGGCAACGTGTGATTTATGCTTATGAGCAACAAATGCAAAGACAAGATTGTTTAAATCAAGCACTTTCACCGAAACAACTTGAGCAATATGCTGTACTTGATAGTACTTCTCAACGAATGATTGAAATGGCTCAGCAACGTTTGAATCTGTCGGCTCGTGCTTATCATCGTGTTTTAAGAGTTGCTCGTACCATTGCCGATTTGGCTCAAAGTGAGGTCATTCAAAGTTCTCATCTTACAGAAGCACTCTCTTATCGAGGTAATCATTCTTAAGATAAAACAGCGGATCGTGTATCCGCTTTTTTAATATGCATATAAGTTGTTCATTAAAGAATTTATTGATGCATATATAAAAAGGCAAAAAAGAGGACGCTATGAAAATTTTGGCTATCTCAGGTAGTGCAAGAAAAGAATCTACAAACACTGCTCTATTAAGAGCAATGAAGGATATAGCACCGTCCGACATTGAATTGACAGTTTTCGATCAAATTAACAGTCTTCCCATTTTTTCTCCAGATGATGAAGGAAAAAAAACACCTACAGTAGTGGAAGAATTTATTAAATCTGTTTCTGCCTCAGATGGCATTATCATCTCAAGTCCTGAATATATCCGTTGTATTCCGGGTGGTCTTAAAAATGCAATTGACTGGATGGTTTCCCGTACCGAAATTATAGATATACCTATAGTCCTGGTTCATGCATCTAGCCGCGGCGACGACATGCTAGTTTCTTTAAGAAGAGTATTGTCGACTGTTAGTAGCAATTTCTTTGAAGATTTATTTTTAAGGATTTCTCTCATCGGCAAATCTCCTGAACAAATTAGCGAGATGCTACAAACCGAAAAATATAAGTCACAAATTACCCCCTTTCTGCTTACCTTTGTCTCAGAGATTCAAAAATGTAGAAATGAATTAGAGTGAACTTTCTTAAAATAGACAGCGGATTATAAGTCCGCTGTTTTTTTATTAAGAGCTTCATTTAAAGTCTCAATTAGAGAAGTGATTTCTTTCTCCGATAAAGCTGCAAAACCAAAACGGATACAATGATTAGTACATTCTCCCTGTTTAAACTTATGCTCTGTATCAATGTTAAGTTCTTTTAATTTTATAAGCTGATCTTGAGTAAATGCTTTCTGGAATTTCGCCCATAAGGCCATTCCACCTGCAGGTGGTTGTATCTGAACAGTCTCAGCAAAAACTCGATGGAACTCAACTAAGGCATGGTCACGGCGTAGTTGATATATTTTTTTCATTTTACGGATATGCCGCTTGATTTCCCCTCGCTGCATTAAATCTGCTAAAGCAAGTTCCGTAATGTTATTGCCTTGCCGATCAATCAATAGAATATCTTCTGTAATCGATTGAATGATTATTGACGATGCCACGACGTATCCCAAGCGAATACCGGGTGCAAAGACCTTTGATAATGAGCCCACATGAATGACTAACTCAGAATGAGGCAAACTTGCTAAGGGTGGCATAGGCCGACTGTCATAGTGGAATTCGTGGTCATAGTCGTCTTCAATAATATAAAAGCCCCATTTTTTTGAAAGCTCCAAGAGTTGAAGACGACGATTCATTGGCATTGTGACAGTTGTAGGATATTGATGATGCGGAGTTGTATAAATGGCAGCTACAGAATGCTCTTGTAAAATCCGTTCTAAATCTTCAATGACAATACCTTGTTCATCTAATTTAACAGAAACCACTTGAAAGCCATTTGACTGAAATGCTTTAAAAGCAGATGGATAATATAATTCTTCAACAACGATAACGCCCTGCCGATTAGGTAATGCTCGAGAGGCAAGAAAAATTCCCATCTGGCTACCACGTACAATACAAATCTCATCTTCAGCAACATTCATAAAACGTTCCATTGACAACATTTGTTGTAAAGCCTGTCTTAGCTCAACCATACCTCGTGGGTCACCATATCCCATGTACTGGTTTTGCGTAATTTTAATCAGTGCATGCCGGTATGCCCGCGAAAATAGTTCGTAGGGAATAAGCCGTGGATCTGGCACACCATCGTTATGTGGGCGTTGAATCACTTCTTGAGTGATTGGTTTATCATTAACTGTTCGCTCAGATACTGGCTCTATTTGAAGCTGTTTTTCCGGCAAAACATCCGCCACAAATGTGCCTTTTCGGGGACGGGTCACAAGCCATCCTTGTGCCTCTAACTCTTCATAGACTGCTTGTACGGTTTTTCGATTAATTCCTAGTTCTTTTGACAAGCTACGAGACCCGGGCAGCATCGTACCCTGCACTAAACGGCCACATAAAATTTCCTGACTAATCAAGTTAGTCAGTTTTAGAAATACCGTTTTTTCTTCTCTTTCATCGATACGAAAATGTACTTGCCAAGGTCTTAGCATATTCGCCCCATCTGGACCATATAACTTATAAAAACTGGATGTATTGATTAATCCAGCTATTTTCTATTCTGCCTTCACCTACTTAATTTGGTCAACTGGACTGGAGAAGAGATGAAGACTGCTTCTGTAAACAAACAAGACCTGATGCAACACGCACAGCAAGACATGCAAAAGTGGATTAGCGACTCAGATTTAACTGATCGTCAAAAGCTTGCACTCACTTGCCGTATTTTATTTGACCATGGCCATGATGCTGGTTTAGCAGGCCAAATTACCTGCCGTAGTGAAAATAAAGAGTCCTTTATTACCCAACGTTTTGGTTTAGGTTTTGATGAAATTACTGCCTCAAATTTACTTGAGGTGAATCAAGATTTAGAACCCATCAATCAAGAAGGAATGGCAAACCCAGCCAATCGTTTTCACACATGGATTTATAAAGAACATCCAGAAGTGAACTGCATTATCCATACGCATCCTACCCATGTTGCTGCTCTCTCCATGCTTCAGATTCCACTCATGATTTCCCAAATGGATGTTTGCGCACTTTACGAAGACTGCTCCTTTGTAGGCCACTGGCCGGGTGTTCCTGTGGGCAATGAAGAAGGTATTTTGATTTCTTCTGCTTTGGGTAAAAACCGTGCTGTTTTGTTGTCTCACCATGGACAACTGGTTACAGGAAAAACCATTGAAGAAGCCTGCAACTTGGCGCTTTTAATTGAACGTGCAGCTCAACTGCAACTGCTAGCCATGTCTGCCGGACAAATCCAACCCATCCCTCATGCTTTAGCAACAGAAGCTCATGACTGGGTTTCTACCGATAAACGCAACAAAGTGAACTTTGCTTACTACGCACGTAAAGCTTTGAAAAAACATTCTGACTGTATTTAAAAAGAGACCTCAATCATGAAACTAAACGGCATTATTGGCTACCCAGTTACCCCTTTTTCTGATGACAACACCATTAACCTTCCTGTTCTAAAGCAGATGCTCGATTTGCTTATTGAAAATGGCTGTGATGCGATTGCACCTTTGGGTAGTACTGGTGAAAGTGCTTATCTTGAATGGGATGAGTGGTGCTTAGTCGCTAAGACTTCAATTGAAAGCATTAATAAACGTGTACCTGTCATTATTGGAATTTCAGAACTCACGACGGATCAAGCCATCAAAAAAGCGCAGATCGCGCAAAGCTATGGTGCAGATGCACTTATGGTGATTCCTGTATCTTATTGGAAGCTAACAAATCAAGAGATTTTTGAGTATTATCAATCGATTGCACAAGCGACGACTTTGCCGATTATGATTTATAACAACCCCGCGACCAGTGGTGTTGATATGTCTCCAGAGTTAATTGTGCGTATGTTTAACAACATTGCAAATATTACGATGGTGAAAGAAAGCAGCGGTGATATCCAACGTATGCATAAAATTCAAGAACTCTCAAAAGGTGAACTTCCATTTTATAACGGCTGCAACCCTCTAGCTTTAGAAGCTTTATGTGCTGGAGCGAGTGGTTGGTGTACAGCAGCACCAAATCTGTTAGATCAACAACCTCAACAACTTATCGAACATGTAAAAAATGGTGAATTAGAACAAGCCCAGAAGTCATTTTATCAGCAGCTTCCTCTACTACGCTTTATTGTCAACGGTGGTTTGCCGAAAACGATTAAAGCTGGTTTACAACTAAAAGGTGTTGCTGCGGGTTCACCACGTAAACCACTGTCTAAAGCTGCGGATATTGAGCTTAACCAGTTAAAACAGCTACTTTCTGAAATAGAAAACTAATAAAAAAGCGGGTTTATTTACCCGCTTTTTTTACAATTCAAACTTAGAATGTTTTAGTTAAACTAAACACTAAGCCTGTGTCATAAGGTTTCTTACCAGCATCAGTCATACCAGAAGTACTAATGTCTGTACCAACAACATCTAGCTCAGCGACAATACCCAAGATGTTATAATTCACACCAACTTTATAATCGATATAGCTATCATCTTCACCTGGTCCACCTGCAACTACAAGTAAAGAGTCTTTATTTTTTAGCTTGTTATAACCAACTGAAGCAATTCCTGTAAATCCTGTGTCAGCTATTGGTGCTGAATAACCTACATTAAAATACCAGAACTCATCAGAGTGGCCCCAATAATCATCTGAATAGCTTACGCCCACACTAAGTGCATCACCTTTAAATAAAGAATCAGCAAACGTTAATTTTCCATAAAACTCGGTAAAGTCAAAACCTGTATCACCATTGTATGGGTTAGTAAATTTTGAGTCAGAACCAATATAGCCATAATGAATTACACCCACATCATAAGTTGGTGCAAGCGTATCAGACAATTTTAATGTATTTGTATAACCTAAAGAGATATCTGTTTCAGTTGAAACGCCTGGCGTATTAAAGTCAACGCTTGACCCCCAAAGCGCAACATAGGCACCTGACTTATGAGAAAAAGTGAACCCACCTTGAATAGCCGGGTTATTTGACGATTGGGTAACACCACGGAAACGATAGTCTGTGGTCGCTGCCACACTACCTGTTGCCGTGATTCCATAAAAAGATGGAGCATCTTCAGCCATAGCCATAGTTGACCCTGCTGCAAAGATACCAAGAGTTACTGCCTTAAGTGCAAATTTCATCATTTTGATCTCCCCCACAATGAACGCACGATTTATACGAATTAAACAAATTGTGTTACTTGAGCTTTAGCAATTGCTGTGCCAAGTACAAATTTGTCATAAGTGCTCTTCATTAATTTCCGAGATCAAAACCACTTTATTATGAAATCCTTGTTTATTTTTCATAAAAATATATCTATAAAAAACATGATGATAAAATAGATTTTTTATGAAAGAAAAAATACCAAACATACAAAAAACACCTTATCGGAAATTACTAAACAAGGTAAGGAGTATTCATTTGTTGCACATAAATTTTCTATTTAATCTTAGACTCGAGATATAAAAAGTATGTAAATTTATTGAAGGCAATGCTTGTAATGGTCTCTGAATGAGCATTTTTACTAACTCAATTCCTTTATTTATTTTTGAGTTCAAGCCAATGAACTATTTTGGGTCTTTTTTAAGCAGGAATATAAATAAAAAGAAGAGTGCACAAAATTCAAGCAACATCTTGCACTAAGTTTGATCAGCGCAGACATATACTGTTGACCTATTATTCGTGATCTATTTTTGTACATCATACTTTTAAAACAATGTTATATAGTAACATTTTAGATAGATTTTAAAATAAAGAGGTGAAAAAAGTAACGTGAGATAAGATTAAAAAGTAAACATATCCAACAAAAAAGAGTAAAAAATGAACACAAGAATCAACTATTTTTTGAAGTTTAAATATAAAATAAATGGTAAAAATCAACTAAAAAATAAATTACTTTTTTTATTTTAAACAATATATTAAGTATAAAAGACTAATGGCAAATTCATTAAACAACCAGTAGCACATTAATCAATTTCTGCATAGCATATATAAAATAAAATCAACAAAAATATATCTTTTTTATAGATTACTTATACAATTGATGGAAATCCTAGGCCCTGAATAATAACAAGGCACAGGATTTATCGTTTTTATGAGGTTCTTTAAATATGCTAAAAGCACAAAAACTTACATTAGCAGTTCTCATTTCTGCGGCAATAATTTCCTCAGCTCAGGCAAGCGAGCAAAGTGAGGCAAAAGGATTTGTTGAAGATGCGAACGGTTCTATTCTCTTCCGTACAGGTTATATCAGCCGTGACAAAAAACAGGGCGCGAAAGATACTAGCTCATTTGCTCAGTCAGCAATTGTAAGTATCGATTCTGGTTTCACCCCTGGTATTGTTGGCGTTGGTGTTGGCGTTGTTGGCGACGGTTCATTTAAAATCGGTGAAAATAAAAATGCCGGAAACCAAATGATTCCTAAACATAACGACGGTTCCGCTTACGATCACTGGGCTCGTGGCGGTGCGAACGTTAAAGCACGTTTCTCGAATACAACAGTGCGTTACGGTACTCAAGTACTCGACCTACCTGTTCTTGCAAGTAATACTGGACGTATGGTTCCTGAATACTTTACAGGTACTTTATTAACCAGCCATGAAATCAAGAATCTTGAATTGGTTGCTGGTAAATTTACTAAAGACCAAATGTCTGATCAAATCAATACCGATGCGGATGTAAATGGTAATGGGCTTGATCGCGCCATTGTTTGGGGTGCTAAATATAAGTTTGATGAAAATTTAAATGCATCTTACTACGGTTTAGACAGCAAAAATGCCCTTGAACGTCATTATGTAAATGTGAACTTTAAACAGCCATTGGCGAATGACAGTTCATTAACTTATGATTTCAGCGGTTATCATACTAAGTTTGATGAAAATGCTATCACATATTCAGAAACTACTGATGACAAGTCTAACCGTAAAAACAATATTTGGGCAATTTCTACAGCGTACAACACTGGCCCACATAATGTAATGGTTGCCTACCAACAGAACAGTGGTAACGTAGGTTATGATTACGGCCAAAATGCTGATGGTTTCCAAAGTATTTATTTACCAAACTCTTATATGTCTGACTTCATCGGCAACGATGAAAAATCTGCACAAATCCAATACAGTCTTGATTTTGGTAAGTTAGGCGTATTACCTGGTCTAAACTGGACAACTGCATTTGTATACGGTTGGGACATCAAAGTTAAAGGTTTAACTGATGATGCTGAAGAACGCGAATTCTTTAACCAAGTGAAATACACAGTTCAAAGTGGTTTCGCTAAAGATGCGAGCCTTCGTATTCGTAACTCTTACTACCGTGCAAGTGATGCTTACCAATCTAATGCGTACATCGGTGATACAAACGAATGGCGTATCTTCCTTGATATTCCTGTGAAATTATTCTAATTCACAAATCTATCAAGCATAAAAAAACCTACGTCTGGTAACAGATGTAGGTTTTTTATTAAGCTCAAAATATCAATTGAGACATTCTGAGCTTATAAATTAAAGCTTATTTAGCAGCTTCAATTGCTTTTAATACTTCGGCTTTAGCAACATCAGCACCTTCCCAACCACTGATTTTTACCCACTTACCTGGTTCTAAATCTTTATAGTGACTGAAGAAATGCTCAACTTGGCTAATCAATAACGGAGGAAGATCTGTATATTCCTTCACGTCTTTGTAAAGTGGAGATAATTTTTCGTGTGGAACAGCGATTAATTTCGCATCAATACCACCGTCATCTTCCATGTTTAATTTGCCCACTGGACGGCAACGAATGACTGAACCAGCAGCAACAGGATGTGGCGTTACAACAAGTACGTCTAATGGGTCTCCATCTTCAGACAAAGTATTTGGAACATAGCCATAGTTTGCTGGATAGAACATTGCTGTACCCATGAAACGGTCTACAAACAATGCATCAGAATCTTTATCGATTTCATATTTAATTGGTGCTGCATTTGCAGGAATTTCAATGATGACATAGATGTCATTTGGCGCATCTTTACCTGCTGGGATATTGCTGTAACTCATATCAATACTCTTTCGTTATGAAGTCAGATGTAAAATCCACTCGATTATAGCGTGGATATCATCAAAATGATGCCGATTATACAATGGGCACACGCGAAAGTTGATATGAATGGTGACAGAATGACACTCAAGTCAGTTTAATCGTGACCACAAGTAAGAAGATTGGACACAATATAGATAAGAACCAAACAATCGAGCGCAAAGTTGCCCAATTACTTAAATAGCAAATACCATAAATAACTCTTAAAATAATATATGCCCAACCTAATCTCAAAATAAAATATTCCGGAACAACCATATATTCAGCCATTAAAATAGCAGTTAAGAATAAAGGTAGGCTTTCAAAGCTATTTTGTTGTACGGCATTAGCGCGAGCAGCAAGGCCTGTTGTTTTAGCCAAAAAAGCTCTCGGGTTTTGATTATCGACGGGCTGAAAACCACCTGTAAATTTTGCAATTACGGTAAATGCGTATGGCAGCAAACATGCCACTAAAATAATATAGATAATGCCGCTGATGCCCTGCATAGTGCCATCCATCACTGAAAATACTGTTGATCATGCTATCATAACATTGCGTTTTTACCTGAAATTTTATGCAATCACTTGTCATCACTGATTAATAGGGCCATGTATGCAACAATCTGATCAAAAAGAATTGTTTGAAGTCTTAGAAAAGCAAAAACAAAATCAACTTCAGGTAGACCGTATATTAAAAATCGTACTTCCTATTGTCGCTTTTTTATTGAGTGTGATTTGTGCAAATCTAAATTGGCAATCGACACTGGGCACCTTTGTTATTTTAACAATTACTTTTATTGCTGTCGGTATTAAACGACTTCCTTTATGGCATTGGTTAATTGTGATTACCCTATATTGCCTAGCAGATAATTATTTAAGTTATGGCCAGCTCGATTTAACTCACCTGCGTTTGCAATTGGGCACAATGCTTGTTTTTGTTGGAATGATTGGGATAGGTCGTCCTTATATAGACCGCTGGTTTATGAAAAGTCATAAAATATAAAAAAACAAAAAAGCGCCCTAAGGCGCTTTTTTATTAACTTTTTAGGCTGGCTTACGTAAGTCTTTACGTAAAATTTTGCCTACGTTTGATTTAGGTAATTCATCCATAAACTCAACATAACGAGGACGCTTATAACCTGTTAAGTTCTCTTTAGCAAAGCTCAAAATTTCTTCAGTCGTTAAACTTTGATCTTTTTTCACAATAAAGAGTTTAGGCACTTCACCTGATTTCTCATCTGGAACACCAATTGCAGCAACTTCCAATACTTTTGGATGTTTAGCAATAATTTCTTCGATTTCACTTGGGTACACGTTAAAACCAGAAACCAAAATCATATCTTTTTTACGATCTACAATTTTGACATATCCACGGCTATCCATAACGCCAATATCGCCTGTACGGAAAAAACCATCTGCTGTCATGACCTTAGCTGTCTCGTCAGGGCGATTCCAATAACCTTTCATCACTTGAGGACCGCGAATCGAGATTTCACCTTGCTCACCTAAAGCAACTTCATTACCATCATCATCTAAAATAGCAACTTCTGTCAAAGGCAATGGAATACCAATGGTGCCGCTAAATTCAGTAGAAGCTGGAGGATTTGCAGTTGCGACTGGAGAAGTTTCAGACAAGCCATAACCTTCAATAATGGTTGTACCAGTAATTTTCTTCCAAGCCTCTGCTGTAGAAGGTAAAACTGCCATACCACCGCCCATCGCCATTTTTAAATTGCTATGGTCCAGTTGTTTAAACTCTTCATTATTCACTAAAGCATTAAATAATGTATTTACTGCAGGAAAGAATGATGGCTGATATTTACGTAATTCGTTAATCACGGCAGGTAAATCACGTGGGTTAGGAATCAAGATATTTGCCTGACCTTTATACATACCGTACATCGCGCAAACCATGAACGCAAAAATATGATAAAGCGGTAATGCGCAAACAATGCGGTCACCTTTGGCACCATCATTAGCACCAAATTTACTTTGGAAAATACCGTCACATTGTAAAAGGTTTGCGACTAAATTGCGGTGTGTCAGTTCTGCACCTTTTGAAACCCCTGTAGTACCGCCAGTATATTGAAGTACGGCAGTATCGCTTAAAGTTAAATTCGGGCGCTTATAATTACTTGGGCTTTCTTTATTTAATGCTGCATTAAATTTAACGTACCCAGGAATATTCCAAGCAGGAATTTGCTTACGTACTTTACGTAATACAAAATTTACCAACGTACCTTTAAGCGTACCCAGCATATCCCCTACTGTAGCAACCACAACGTGCTTGACAGGGGTTTTACCTAAAATGCTCTGGTAAACACTAGCGAAGTTTTCGATAATCACGAGCACTTCTGCACCGGAGTCATTTAATTGATGCTCAAGCTCACGTGCCGTATAAAGTGGGTTTACATTCACTAGAACTAAGCCCGCACGCAAAACAGCTAATGCCACTACAGGATATTGCAATACGTTTGGCATCATTACTGCAACACGAGTCCCTTTTGCTAACCCCAAATTTTGCAAATAGGTCGCGAACTTACGACTTGCAAGTTCTAACTCGTTAAATGACATTGCCTTATCCATGAAGATAAAAGCATCACGAGAACCAAACTTTTGGAAATTATTCTCAAAAATATCAACTAGTGAGGTATTTTCCGCAGGCAATGCTACTGTTTCTGGAATCCCTGTCTTTTGGTATTCTGCAAACCAAATTTTTTCCATAATGCCATTATCTCCGATTCGTAATCCTTAGTAATAACTGTTATTCAATGCCCCAGCTATTCTTTAGCTTCTTGGTGCCAGAACATATTTAAAACTTATTGGCATATTCATGACACTTTCGAACAAGATTATGAGACAGAAGTTTTGACAATTTGACCCTGTCAAATTTTTTGTATGGAGTACAAATTACGTACTCCAAATTGCTGTCCTTTTAATCGTTATTCAATACCAACAAGTTCAGTTCATTGCTTGAACATGTTGCCATATATAGCGTATTTATGTTGCCCGACGCTAGCTTTATCTCTGAATCAACAGTTTATTTGCTTTTTGATATCCACGTGGTAAGAGGTGACCTTTTGAAGCACGTTTACCCATGTATTTTTGTAGATCATCACCTTTTAGTTTTAGATGTTGTTGACCTGCAACCACCTGAATTATTTCATCTAAGTTCAGGGTTGTCATGGATAAAATCTGCTCTTTTGCTTCAAGTTGTATCAACTTATTACCTTTACCCTTATTTAAATTTGGCAGTTCTGCCAAATCAATAATTAAGAGTCGACCTGCTGAGCTGAGCACAGCTAAATGTGTCATGTTTTGGGCAGATACTAACGGCAAAGCTTTTGATTTTTCAGGAACCGACAAGAATGTCTTTCCTGCTTTGGCATTAGTATCTAACTGTTTGGTTTGAGTTTTGAATCCATAACCTGATGAGCTAGCAGCAATGAGTTCTGACTCTTCATCATCTAAATAGACCTGAATAAACGCGACTCCACTTGCAGGAGCAAGTTTCGAACTTAATGGCTCGCCTAAACCTCTTGCTGATGGCAGACTGCTAATAGGCAAGGCGTAACTACGCCCTGTCTCATCAAGGAAATAAATTCGTTGATTGGTTTTACCCACCGCATGACTTAAATATTGATCGCCAGCACGATAGTTTAAACTCTCTGCATCAACATCTGCACCTTTTGCAGCACGAATCCATCCAGCTTCAGATAAAACCACCGTTACTGCTTCAGCTGGCATTAAATCTTGTTCTTTAATCTGAACAGCTTCAGCACGCGCCACGATTGGAGAACGGCGCTCGTCACCAAACTTTTTCGCATCTTCCTTTAATTCACCAATAATCAGATTTTTCAAAGATTCTGGATTTTCGAGTTGTTCACGAATAATCGCTGCTTTTGCTGAGAGTTCATCCTGCTCTTGACGGATTTCCATCTCTTCAAGTTTTGCTAAATGACGTAACTTGAGTTCTAAAATTGCTTCTGCCTGTATCTCATCAATTTTGAAATGTTCCATCAGTACAGGTTTTGGCTGATCTTCTTCACGAATAATACGAATAACTGTATCAATATCGAGATAAGCAATTAAAAGACCTGCCAAAATATGTAGGCGTTTTTCAATTCGGTTTAAATGATATTCCAAACGGCGAGTAACTGTTTTTTTACGGATCTCAATCCACTCAAGTAAGATACGTCGAATCGACTTAACCTGAGGACGACCATCTTCACCAATCATGTTTAAATTAACACGATAACTCGATTCTAAATCCGTAGTTGCAAATAGGTGGCTCATCACTGCTTCAGCATCAATACGATTAGAACGAAGTACAATCACTAATCGTGTTGGATTGGCATGATCTGACTCATCACGCACATCCACCACTAGAGGCAGCTTTTTAGCCTGCATTTGATCGGCAATTTGAGTAATTACCTTCGAACCCGATACCTGATACGGTAATTCGGTAATCACGATTTCATTTTTTTCAATAGTGTAAACCGCTCGCATGCGGTAACTACCACGTCCAGTCGTCTGGATTTTAAGTAATTCTTCAGGCGGAGTAATAATTTCAGCTTTGGTTGGTAAATCCGGCGCTGGAATATATTCGGCTAATTTCTCGTCTGATGTTTGCGGGTTACGAATTAAGGCAATTGTCCCTTTAATCACTTCACGTAAATTATGTGGCGGAATATCGGTCGCCATACCAACCGCAATACCAGTTGTACCATTAAGCAAAATGTTAGGAACTCGTGCCGGCAAGGTAATTGGTTCTTTTAAAGAACCATCAAAGTTATCTTGCCATTCACTCGTACCTTGCCCTAACTCACTTAGCAATAATTCACTGTAGGCAGAAAGTTTTGCCTCGGTATAACGCATCGCTGCAAACGATTTAGGGTCATCTGGTGAACCCCAGTTCCCTTGACCTTCAATTAGAGGATAGCGATAACTAAATGGCTGAGCCATCAATACCATGGCTTCATAACATGCCGAATCACCATGCGGATGGTATTTACCAAGTACGTCACCCACAGTACGAGCCGATTTTTTTGGCTTACCACTGCTTTTTAAGCCCAACTCGCTCATGGCGTAGACAATACGGCGCTGTACAGGCTTTAAGCCATCACTGATATGTGGCAATGCACGATCCATGATGACGTACATGGCATAATTCAGGTAAGCCTGTTCAGTAAATTCGGCTACAGAGCGGTTTTCTGTCGCTTGATGCGCAAGGCTGGTCATAGTCAGCTTATCTTCCAAATCAGTCGTTATTTTAAGTGAGTCTTATGCTAAGTGGGCTATGTTACAGACACAAGAGGGACTCTGTCACCTGAGCGTCAAATTATGTCTCATCTCTCTATATTTTTAGTTACTTGCTATAAAGTTAGGCAAACTAGAGGCCTATCGATTCTAGTCTTTTACCTTGGGTTTCTTCACCTAATATTAAAATTACAGCTGCAACCAAAAGTAAAACAATAGTAAACATCATAAAAACATGGCTAAACCCATTCTTGGAAACCATCATATGAGTGACGACTATCGGTGCCAAAATTCCACCTAAACGCCCCATTGCCGATGCCCAGCCTGAACCAAAAGCCCGAATGTTGGCTGGATATTGCTCTGGTGTATAGGTATATAACACGCCCCACGCACCCAAATTAAAGAATGACATGAGACAGCCCCAAAACATAATGCTATTTACACTATCGGCTTGTCCAAAGAAATATGCAGACAAGGCACAAAAACCGATAAATGCAGCGAGCGTAATTTTTCTACCTAAACGCTCTACAAACCATGCTGCTGCTAAGTAACCCGGTAGCTGAGCCAAAATCATAAGCAATACATATTCAAATGATTTGACAATATCATAGCCCTGTTTCACTAATAAACTCGGTAGCCATGTAAAGATGCCATAGTAGGAATACACAATTCCAAACCAGATCAGCCAAAGCATTAAGCTTCTACGAGCAAATTGACCACTCCAAAGTTGTTTAAAAGAGACTTTTTGTCGCATTGCTACAGGCACGACTTCAATATGGTGAACAATTTGAACGCCTGCTTGAGCTTCTAATTTTTGAACCAATGCATGTGCTTCTTCAACACGTCCACGGTTAATCAGGTAAGGTATCGATTCAGGGAGTTTTTTCCAAATTACTAAAATATAAATCAGTGGGAGGCCACCCATAAGAAATGCAATGTGCCAACCAAATTTAGGAATAATAAAATAAGAAATGAGTGCAGCAACTAACCAGCCCAAACCCCAAAAACTTTCGAGTAGGACGATAAAACGACCACGTACATGGGCAGGTATATATTCACTCACCAATGTCACTGCAACGGGTAACTGTCCACCAAGCCCAAGACCAACAATAAAACGGAAAATTAATAACCACTTCAAATCTGGAGCAAAAGCACATAAGGCAGTCGCAATACTATAGATGGCCATGGTAACTGCAAATATTGTCTTACGGCCAAAGCGATCTGCTAAAGCTCCTGAGCAAACAGCTCCAATAGCCATTCCTACAAAACCAATACTCACAATCCAACCGCTTTCGGCTGGTGTTAATGCCCAGTCTTTAACAAGCGTTGTCATGATAAAAGCAATGATACCGGTGTCCATCGCATCAAACATCCAACCTAAACCAACCACCCACAGTAATGTGTAGTGAAATTTGCCAATTGGAAGATTTTGTATACGTGAAACCAGATCCATAGGAAAAACTCTACTGGAAAAAATAAGTGAGCAAGACAATATATTTAATTGTTATATCATGCTCACATCGAATTCTGCATGATTAATGTTCGTCAGTTGAAGAAGCCGATTCTGCATCATCATCTTTATAAATAAATTTAGGCATTTCTAAGCCAAAATAGATTGCAATCAGACGTAAGGTAAAGCCAAAAATTAAAGTTGAAATAACGGTTAACTCTAGGCTTAATCCTAAATCCTGACAAACCCAGTAACAGATGACTGCCACAAAAGAGATACTCGCATAGAGTTCACGACGGAAAACGAACGGGACATCGTTACATAAAATATCACGTAAAATACCGCCAGATACTCCAGTCAACACCCCAGCTACTGCTGATACGACAAAACCATGCCCCATTTGTAAAGCAATCTGGCAACCAATAATTGTAAAACCAATCAAGCCTAAAGCATCGAGCACCAAAAAGATGTTATGTAAATGACGCATCCATTTGGCAATAATAATTGTGACAAATGCAGCACAGCAGGTCAGAACCAAATATTCTGGATGTTTTACCCAAGTTAAAGGATAGTGACCAAGCAATACATCTCGCACCGAACCACCACCTAAAGCAGTCACACAGGCAATCAGTACGACACCGAACCAGTCCATACTCCGTCGACCAGCAGACAATGCTCCTGTCATGGCTTCCGCAGTAATCGCAATAATATAAATAACGGTGAGTAACATCGCCCTTTCCCTCAGGCCAAACAGTGGGCGTATTTTAAGATAAACTTACAGAAATTGTGCACAGCATTGCTTAAATTTTTTTCCTGAACCACATATACAAGGTTGTTTCATTGTGACGTGCATATCGACCGTTGGGTCGAGGAAAAACCATTTTTGCTGGTGATAAACAAAATGTGAAATCTCATGATGAATTTGGGCTTTTTGTCCATCATGATAGTGAGCCTTGAACTCAACCTGTGCGTGGGTTTTATCTAATTTTTCGTTGGCGTTAACTACATCTAAACCCAACCACTGATTTTGTTTGCTCCACTCTGCGATAGCATCTTTATCAAGTGCTGTTTGCTGACCTAAAGCAGTCGTTTGCACAATATAATCAATTTGCTGTAATGCAAAAGCGCTATAACGTGAACGCATAAGCTGCTCTGCCGTTAGTGCTTTGGCTGTGCCTAAGTGTAAAGGCTCACAACATTGTGTATAGCTGCCTTTTCCACATGGACAAGTTTGTTGGGTCATTTGGTATTTCTCAAATAAAAAATAGCTCAGAGTTGAGCTATTTTATGATGTTTCTAGACTTAAAACGTCATTTAATCTTTTGATTCATCTTGCTCGATAGAAACAATATGAACTTTCTCAATTTTATGACCTTCCATCGTAATCACTTCAAAGCGATAACCATCCGCCTCAACAGCTTCACCATTTTCCGGTAAACGGCCTAAATGGAATAACAAGTAGCCCGATAAAGTTGAATACAGCTCACTTTCGTCAACGAGATCACGACCTAATAAAAGTGATACATGGCGAATATCAGTTGAACCTTCAAGCATTAATGAACCATCTGCCAAGCTTTCAGCAGCAGCGTCTAACTCATCTTCATCTGGGAATTCACCAGCAATTGCTTCTAAAATATCAATTGGTGTTGCAATACCTTCGATAGAACCATATTCATTTAATACGATCGCCATTTGTAAAGGTGCTTGACGCAATTGCTCCATCACCATAAGTACTTGAGCATTTTCATGCACAATCACAGGTTCACGTAGATGCTTTTGGAAATCAATTACACCTGTCTCAATAAAGTTATTTAAAACTTTATGCGTAAGCGCGATACCTTCAATATTATCAAGCTCACCACGTGCAACGATCAAACGTGAATGTGTCATCGACATTAAACGTTCTTTTAAAACTTCAGGCTCATCGTCTAAGTCAATCCACTCAAGTTCAGGGCGTGGAGTCATAACAGACTTTACAGGACGCTCTGATAAACCAAGCACACCTTGTACAAGCACACTGTGATAAGCGCCATTTTCTTCGTCAAAAACCTCATCAGCAAAAGCTTGCGTCGCCAATACATCTTCTTTATCAGAAGATTGAGTATCTGAAGAACCACTGTTTTTGCTGCCTAACATACGTAAAACCGCAGAGGCAGTGCGATAACGCAAGTCTGTGGTTGTAACTAGCTTTTCCTGATTGCGGCGCATGCTCTGATTGATAACTTCCACTAAAACTGAGAAGCCAATTGCAGCATATAAGTAACCCTTCGGAATATGGAAACCAAAGCCCTCCACCACCAAAGAGAAACCGATCATCATCAAGAAGCCAAGACATAGAATGACAACTGTTGGATGTTTATTGACAAAGTCCATGAGGGGTTTGGATGCCCACAACATGATACCGACCGCGATAACAACCGCAACCATCATCACTGACAGCTCTTTCACCATACCAACAGCTGTAATCACACTGTCTAATGAGAATACGGCATCCAGTACAACAATCTGGACAATAACCATCCAGAACGCTGCATGAACAGGATTATCTTCTTTATGGAGTTGTTTTCCTTCCATTCGTTCATGCAATTCCATGGTGCCTTTAAATAATAAGAACACACCACCGAACAACAAGATCAAATCACGACCAGAAAATGGATGATCAAAAATATGGAAGAGTGGCTCAGTCAGTGTCACGACCCAAGCAATCGAGGCTAAGAGTACAAGACGCATTCCTAACGCGAGCACCAAACCGATTATACGGGCTTTAGCTCGTTGCTCTGGCGGTAATTTCTCAGCCAAAATCGCGATAAAAACGAGGTTATCGATCCCCAATACAATTTCAAGAACGATTAAAGTTGCTAAACCCACCCACGCAGACGGATCAGACATCCATTCAAAGATCATCGATCCTGCTCCTGTGTTGTTTGAATTTTATCTTTATTTGGCAACACAACAGGCGCGCCTTCACAAAGTGAGGAAAATGTTTTTTTAAGACAAGAAATTAAAACGGAGCGACTACAACCACTACCCATATTTGTTCATATGTTGTTAAACGAATTTTTAGTATAGGCAAGATTTAACATAAATTCATCATTTTTATTTGTTCATGATTAGCATTCACCAAACCCATACAAAACATGACTCTTTCTTATAAATCTGCTTATAAAGTTGTCATATCTTTTGCTTAGTGTAGACAAGAAATATGAACGTGATAAGGTGAAAATAAAGCAATGAATAGCGTATTAACAATGGCAGTAAATGATTCACCAATAACAGCTGTAAAAACAAAACAACCTCTTATTGCATTATATTGTGGTTCACGTGCAGGAAATAATCCAATTTACCGAGAAAAAGCAATTGAACTTGCTCATGGAATTGCTGACCAAGGTTTTGGTTTAGTCTACGGCGGTGCCAGTATCGGCTTAATGGGACAAGTCGCAGATAGCGTTCTCGCAAACGGCGGAGAGGCTGTCGGTGTAATCCCTGAATTTATGCTTGATTATGAAGTCGCACATGCAGGTCTAACTGAATTACATGTGGTCGAAACTATGCACGAACGTAAAGCCATGATGGCAGAACGCGCGAGTGCATTCATTGCATTACCAGGTGGTTTAGGGACATTTGAAGAAATATTGGAAATTGCTACTTGGGGCCAACTCAACCAACACCAAAAGCCCATGATTTTATATAACGTAAATGGCTTTTATAATGCATTAATTGCCCAATTGGACCATGCAGTACAAGAAGGTTTCCTCCCCCTTCAGCACCGAGCTAAATTAATTGTCTGTGATGATGTTGACCAAATTTATAACGTCATTAAAAACTTAAAAATGCCAAAAAGATTTGTTGTCTAGTTGTCCACCTACTCTATTTAAAAAGCGGTTCTGCCGCTTTTTTTATTTTAACTATTTTCACCTCTGCCTTCAAAAGAACTTAGATTTAGTAAAGGGGTATTCAACATTGGCTTACTTCTTTTAAATTCAATTTGTTTTACACTAGACCAAAACGTTAATTTTCAAATGTTATGAATGCCACGCCGACACACCAAGCTTTGCAACCCGAATATCGACTACTCGTTCTTTTGGTTTCTATTGGCTTTTTTATGCAGGCCTTGGACACAACCATTGTAAATACTGCTATTCCTGCGATGGCTCATCATCTAAATGAAGATCCTTTACGCATGCATAGTGTAGTGGTGGCCTATGTATTATCGGTTGCTGCCTGCATTCCTCTAAGTGGATGGTTAGCAGACCGCTTTGGTGTTAGAAATATTTTCTTGTCGGCAATCGTAATCTTTACTCTGGCTTCTTTAGGTTGTGGTCTTTCTCAGAGTCTCAATCAGCTGTTATTTTTCCGAGTCATCCAAGGCATAGGCGGCGCCTTATTACTCCCTGTTGGCCGGCTATCACTTTTAAAAATTATTCCTCGAACTCAGTTCTTAGCTGCGATGAGCTTAATGAGCCTTGCAGGTTTACTCGGGCCGTTGGCGGGGCCAACTTTGGGCGGATGGTTAGTTGAAGTTGCAACTTGGCATTGGATTTTCCTGATTAATATTCCTATGGGTATACTTGGCATATTAATGACACTAAAAGTCATGCCGAATGTAAAAGAACCCTCGGTCAAAACATTTGATTTGGGCGGTTTCATTTTATTAGTAGTGGCCATGATTGGCTGGTCTTTAGGGATCGAACATCTAGCCTCACCTGAATATTCAAAATGGTTTAGTATTTCGCTATTAGTCGTCGGAATAATCGCAACACTATGGTATGCCTACCATTCACATACTCATCAAAATGCATTATTCCGCAGCCGACTCTTTAGAAACAAAATTTATGCGATTGGTATTTTAGGTAATTTCTTTGCTCGCTTTGGTGGGAATGCCTTACCTTTTGTTTTACCACTCATGCTACAAGTCGCTTTTGGTTTTGAACCATTTATTGCAGGTTTAATGATGATTCCATTGGTCTTGGGCTCATTATTTTCAAAGCCAATTGTCAGGCCTATTATTCAAAAAATTGGCTATCGACGTTTTTTACTCATCAACACAACATTAGTTGGGCTATGTATTGCCTCTTTTGCAATCATGACCGTCGATACTCCAATTTGGTTTAGAGCCTTGCACTTTTTCTTATTTGGCACATTAAATTCACTGCAATTTGTTGGCATGAATACATTAACCTTGAAAGACTTGCCTCAACAAGATGCAAGTAGCGGTAATAGTTTTTTGTCGATGATCATGATGCTATCAATGAGTATTGGTGTTGCACTGGCTGGTACACTGATCAATATCTTTACTAATTATTATGGTGCAGACCACGTGACAACAGCGTTTCATGTCACTCTCATTTGTCTCGGTTGTATCAATGTCATTACTGCATTTATTTTCTGGCAAATTCCAAAGGATACGCCTGTATAAGCAGTTGCATTTTTAGCATGGTTTCTCGCTCGCGAATCACGCTATGATGTCGACTTCAAATTTTAACGAGTTTTGAATGAGCAAACTGGCTAAAACTTTTTTCACATCACGGCACAATACCCTAATCGGAATTGGCTTAGCTTGTGTTATGGGAGTCTTAGCTTATTTTGGTCTGTTCTATCAACAAAAAGCTGTTGCGCAGGATTATCCGGTGCAAGGATTCGATGTTTCTCATCATCAAGGTGATATTAACTGGAAAAAAATATCACCGGAAAAATTCCAATTCGTCTATTTAAAAGCGACTGAAGGCGGCGATTACAAAGATTCAAAATTTCAGGAAAACTGGCTCAAGGCACGTGAACATGGTTTTCATGTAGGCGCTTATCACTTTTATCGTCTATGCCGTGATGGTAAAACGCAAGCAGATAACTTTATTGCGACTGTACCCAACAAAGCCGATGCCCTTCCTCCTGTTATCGATCTAGAATATGACGGTAACTGTATTAATGCGCACACCAAAGAACAATTACTTAAAGAAATAGGCATCATGCATGATCGCTTAAAACAGCATTATGGCAAACAGCCTATTTTTTATATTTCCAAAACTTTTTACCACATTGTATTAATTGGAAGTTTCCCTAATACACCACTTTGGGTCAGAGATTACGAAGGAAAACCTGAGCTGAAAGACAAAAGAAAATGGCTCTTTTGGCAGCATAGTAATCAAGGTAAAATTGAAGGCATGACAAAACCAGTAGACTTAAATGTTTATGGGGGTTCAGTCAAAGAATGGTATCATTTTTTACAGCAGCAAGGCATCGTGAAAGCACAATAATATGCGCAAAATCATTCATATCGATATGGATGCCTTCTATGCATCGGTCGAATTGCGAGAGCGTCCTGATCTAAAGCATCTTCCCGTCGTTATTTCTTCGCATCATCCGCGAGCTGTGATTGCTGCTGCCTCCTACCCTGCCCGTGAATTTGGTTTGCGTTCTGCCATGTCGATGAGTCAGGCAAGAAAACTATGTCCTCAAGTTGTCATTATTGAACCAAATTTTGAAAAATACCGTACGGTTTCCGCTCAAATTCACTCAATCTTTCAGCAATATACGCTACTTATTGAACCTTTATCTTTAGATGAAGCCTATTTGGATGTCACTGAAAATCTAAAACAAATTGCGAGTGCAACTGAAGTTGCTATGCACATTCGAGAAGATATTTTTCGATTAACTGGGCTTACTGCATCGGCTGGTGTAGCACCAAATAAGTTTTTGGCAAAAATTGCTTCGGATTGGAACAAACCTAATGGTTTATGTGTAATCAAACCTTCGCAAGTTGCTACTTTTATTCAAGACCTTCCGCTTAAAAAGATTCCTGGTGTGGGCAAAGTCACTCAGGAAAAATTGCAGCAGCTTCAGCTACATACGCTGGGTGATTTACAGAAAATTGAAGAAGCTGTTTTGGTTCACCACTTTGGTAAATATGGACAACAACTCTATCTATATGCTCAGGGCATTGACCATAGACCCGTTCAAGCTGAAAGAGCTCGCCAACAAATTTCGAAAGAGACCACTTTTGACAGTGATTTTACTTTGGCTCAATGTCAGCCCTATTGGCAGGGATTAGCTGAAAAAGTCTGGCAAACACTAGAGAAAAAACAGCTCAATGCACGTGGTGTCAATATTAAGCTTAAACTTAAGAATTTTCAGACTTTACAACATAGTAAAAGCTTTAAAAGACCGATCCAGTCGCTACAGGACTTAGTCCAAGTTTTATTTTTATTATTAAATGAAATGCAGATTCCCGAACATTTCCAGTTTCGCTTGATTGGTATAGGCGTTTATCAATTACAGACCCAAGCTGATGACTTCCAGCTTAACCTCTGGTAATTGACTACTTTTCACTCAAAAGAGCAACTTTTAAACAAAATAGACTCCCTTTTACTAAAACTTTAGAGTAACCTAATCCACGCATATTCATTACCCCTGTATTTGCAACATGCCAAAGCAACCTTTACTTTCGGCATATCGTCCTGTGATTGGCGTGACGACCAAATCCGAATATTGCAGGGCACAAATGTGCCCTTTATCTTATAAAGAATTATAAAAAATTAATATTACAGCATTTCTCTACCGCATCTTCCGTTAAACTAACTCAATAAAATTACAACATATTAATTAGTTAACCATGATGAGCCCTAAACAAATTTTATGTATTGAAGATGAAGCTGCTATTGTCCTTCCTCTACGTTATGCGCTTGAACGTGAAGGCTGGAATGTCAGTTGGGCAAATACGGGGACTCAAGCATTACAATATCTTTCAGAACAAGCTTTTGATTTTATTATTTTAGATATCGGTTTACCTGATCTTAACGGCTTTGAAGTCTGCAAACAACTACGCCAAAAATCTCAAACACCTTTATTATTTCTTACGGCACGAGATGATGAAATTGATAGAGTTGTCGGTTTGGAAATTGGCGCAGATGATTATTGTACAAAGCCTTTTAGTGCAAGGGAAATTGTGGCTAGAATTAAAGCCATTTGGCGTAGAATGGAAGTACAAATACAAAGTAATTCAAGTCAAAATCCAATCTCTCAGGCTGCAATAGTTGCTCCATGCTCGATATGGTCATGCAATCCACAATCTTTGCAAATTCAATATTATGGAAAATCATTACAACTGACGCGTTATGAATATCGATTGTTATTTTTGTTGATTCAACATCCTGAACAAGTCTTTAGCCGTCAGCAATTAATGGATCATATTTGGGAACATCCTGAGCATAGCTTAGAACGCACAGTCGATACGCATATCAAAAGTTTAAGGCAAAAACTAAAACAAATTACCCCTGATAATGATCCTATTCGGACGCATCGAGGGTTCGGATACAGTCTAGTGAAGTTAGGTTAATCAATGTCCATCTTTATCCGCATTTGGTTTTTCTTTAGCTTAGTGGTGGTACTGAGCCTAAGCTTTATTGCTTATACATTAAACCAACAGGTCAAACCAAATGTCCGCCAAGTGGTCGAAGATACACTTGCTGAAAATGCCAATATTATTGCCCAACTGATTGCAGAAGATGTAGCACAAAAACAAGTTAGTACGCCCGAATTTGATCAAAAAATTCAAGCAGCGTTATCTCGCCAACTGAATGCTACAATTTGGCAGCATAAAAAAGATGAAATTAATCAACAACTTTATATAACAGATCAGCACGGCATAGTAATCTATGACTCAGAAGATCAAGCCATTGGGCAAGATTATTCAAAATGGAATGATGTTTATTTAACCCTACAAGGTAAGTACGGTGCACGTTCTACTGCAACCACACCTTATGACCGAAACAGCAGTGTAATGTATATCGCTGCGCCGATTATCTACAAACACCAATTAATAGGTGTGGTCAGTATTGGTAAGCCAAATCAATCCGTGCAACCTTATATTACACGTGCAGAACGTCAACTGATTTATCAAGCGCTGTGGATCGCTGCACTCAGCTTATTACTTGCAAGCATGGTGGCATATTGGTTAAGACACAGTATTGATAAAGTACGTCGTTATGCTCAAGCACTAGCACCTGTCAATCAAGCTCCATTTTTCTATTCTGCAAAAGAGCTGAACCAAGTGACTCAAGCGCTCAGTGAAATGCGAGAGAAACTAGAAGATCGTGCTTATGTCGAAAATTATGTAAATACTCTGACCCATGAATTGAAAAGTCCACTCACGGCGATTCAAGCCAGTGCAGAACTATTACAAGATGATCTGCCCTTAGAAGATCAACAACAATTTGCTGCACATATTGTTGAGCAAAGTCATCGCTTGCAATCTCTCATTGAACGAATGCTGTTGCTGACACGCCTAGAGAAGAATCAGCATGTTTTAGAATTCCAAAATGTTGATTTATTAAAACTAATTCGAGATTGTTTGACTCAACAACACAGTATTTTTCAAATTAAACAAATTCAAATAAAGCTGAATCTTCCTGAAGATTGTACAATTTATGCTGATCCCTTTTGGCTTAAACAAGCCATCAATAATCTATTAGATAATGCAAGAGACTTTTGCTCTGAACAAGGTCTTCTCACCATTCAAGTCAGGAAAAATACTGTCACTGATGGCATTGAAATTCTGTTATTCAATGAAGGTGAAGCCATTCCTGAATATGCCTTAAATCGTGTCTTTGAAACCTATTTTTCATTACCACGTCCGCATAACCAGCAAAGAAGTACAGGTATCGGACTAAGTATCGTGCAGCAGATTATCCAACAGCATCAAGGTCATATCACTATTCAAAATATCCCTGAAAATTATTTGGATTTTTTAAAGCAACACAAATCGGGAGTATTGGTAAAAATTTTACTTCATCAAAACTTCACATAAGCTTCAACTGCAACTCATTTAAAACGCATATCGATTCGAGACACTGGTCATATCAGAATGACAATGGAATCCACTATGCGTAGAAACTTTATCAATCTTAAAATAGGAGCGGTTTTATTCCTAATTTTGATTTTTTATATTGGCCTCTTTTTTATTTCAAACTTGGTAGATGAACGCCAAAGCTATCAACAACAAGTAATTCAAGACATTGCAAAAGAACAAATTCGCCCCCAACAAGTGATCGCACCATATTTAAAAATCCCTTATCAAGTTCAAACCATATGTACCGATGAGCAAAAGAAAACTTACGCTTGTATCCAAACATTATTTGTCACCCTAGGGGCAGAATCAACGGACTGGAAAGCTCAGTTTAAAGTTTCTGATAACACTTACAAACGCAATATGTATAAAGCAATTAGCTATCAAAATCACATGTTAGGTAAAGGTGTATTTAAAGGCACAATGCTTGAATCACAACGCAACTATCTTTGGGATCAAGCTGAAATCATTTTTCCTATCCAAGATGCTCGCGGTCTAAACGCCAAGCCAACATTTAATATTGATGGAAAAAATTATAAATTTGACTTTTCTGCGCAAAGCCAAGGTCAACATGGCTTTGATCTTCTTCATATCACCAGCAAGCAATATCCTGAACTGATCCTAAAATTGCAAAAAGGTTTTAGCTTTAGTCTGCAATTTGATTTAGAAGGTTTAAGCGAATTTGCCTTTGTTCCAACCAGTTACGAGATGACCTATCAAGCTAAAGGCAATTGGGGAGATGTCAAATACGATGGTCAAAGTTTGCCTTTTAAGAAACTGAGCAAAAAACAATTCTTTGAAGCTGACTGGAAAAATATTGCTTTAGGTAAACGTAATTTAGATCGTCTCTCAACCTGTGCAAATAGTCAGTGTTTTTACCAAGCTGTAAATACTCAAAGCAATCTGATCAGTGATGTTGACTCTGGTTATGCTGCTTCAGATACATCTTCAAACAACATTTCTGGTATTTCAACGCAGTTTTTAGAACCCGTTAATATTTATACCCAAACTGATCGTGCCATCAAATATGGCATTATGGTGATCATTATTACCTTTGGTTGCTTCTTCTTATTTGAAGTTTTGAAAAGTCTTAAAATTCATCCTATTCAGTACGCTCTGGTGGCTATGGCACAAGGTGTATTCTTTGTTTTGCTTCTATCTATAAGTGAATATTATGCTTTTGGCCTAGCCTACCTCGTTGCGGCAGTTGCATGTATTGGGTTGATTACTTGGTATTTATACTTCGTCGTTCAAGGTTTTAAAGCCGCCATACTCTTCGGTGTTTTGCTCAGTGCTTTATACGGCATGATGTATCTATTACTACAATCCAGCGGCAAGACCTTCCTTTTTGGCTCTATTCTCTCGTTCATACTAATTGCATGTGTCATGTACATAACACGCCATGTTAATTGGTATCAGTCTGAACAACAGCGCATCTAAATCTATCAGATAAAGTTAAATTTTTATATTAAAATTAGGATTTTAACATGTATAAAACGACCAAATCAGCTTTAAATCAACTCAAACAATTGTGTCCAAATCAAAGCTCCGTTGCAGCTTGCTTGAATCAGCTTCGGCGCGCCAAAATCCAATTTTTAAATTTAGGTAATATTATTGTTTGCCCACAATACCGCTCTATTCTTATTTTCAAACAGCGTAAATTAATGGAAATAGAAACTTTTTCAGCCTAATTTAAAGAAATTTACACTGCATTAGAATTGTATCAAGTACAATCTTTTCTATCGTTTTTATATCAGGTAAAACTTATGTCTGTGCAGCGTTTACACGTTACTTCACGCTACTGCGAAGTTGCGATTTCAGGTAATTTGGTACACCTAGCTGGGCAACTCGCAGATGATACAAGCGCAGATGTCACAGGGCAGACTCAACAAACTTTAGATAATATTGACCGTCTATTGGCAGAAGCTGGAACAGATAAAACCCATATTCTTTCTGTCATGATTTTCCTAAAAGATATCGAAAAAGATTATGCAGCAATGAATGCTGTTTGGGATGCATGGATTAGCGAAGGACATCCACCAGCACGTACATGTGTAGAATCAAAACTCTACGCACCAGATGTACTTGTAGAAATGACGGTTGTTGCGGTACTTCCATAATTTTTATAATTATAAACCTACATAAAATTGAGCAATATCTGGGGTGATATTGCTCAATTTTTTAGTAATTTTAAAATTTTGAATTTCAGCATTTTATTCAAATCTTCTTAAATGAGCTTTCAAATCAATTCTGCTAATGTCGAATTTTTAAGGCTTCACAAAAGCGTTTGACATTCTTTCTAGCTGGGGTGTCGCATGCAAAGTTGCTAACTCTGATTCAGGACTCAATAAATCTCTTCTTAGGTCATGATAATCAGGCACACTACTATAATGAAGAACACGATAGCCAGCCAATTGTAATAGGCGACGCTCGTATTGTTGATGGGCTCGGCGTAAACCGTTTTCCCCTAGAACAACAACTACAACTACCTGATAATTTTGATCAAGCACAACAAAATCAGCTGACATATTTTGATATTTACGACGTGTATGCGCGTATTTTGTAGTTAGAAGTGCATCAAAAGATACATGCGCTAATACTGTAAATTTGGGCAAAACAGTTTGTAGTCTGGTTAAGGTCATTTGCTCATGGCTAGTTAACACTGCACGGCGCTTTAAAGCACTATCATGTTGATGCCTTCGTGACAGACTTTTCACTGCCATAACAACAACCAAAAATAATAATAAGATCGTAATTAAATAGTACATGGGTCCATCCTTTAAGTTTTTTATAATGATTTTGCTAGATCACGCTTTGTTTTAATTGATAACGACACAGCCGTTTTTAAAAGGTTCACTTAGTAATTTCACTTGTAGTTATCAAGCTTGGCTTAAATTTATCCACCCTCACATTATTTATAATCATAGAATCAATAACAATCAAGTGCAGCTCGTCAGATTTTGGCTATTTATCATTATTCGTTACGTTTTTTGTACTTTAAATCCTCAAAAATCTCATTATACGATTTAAATAGAGTCATAAAAAACAAAACAGGCTCTATTTAAGAGCCTGTTTTATCATTATCCACGAACTTTAGATTTAGGTTTACTTTTCCCACCAAACGGTCTTTTTTCTCCGGTTTCACGAGGAGGTAAACCATTATGTTGCGTTAGAACCTGTCCTTTTTGTGGACGCTTCTGATTCGAATGATTATTCGTTTGCTGATTATTTCGTTTAACTGAATCGCCTGCTGTAGACGAATTCTTCTTGCGAGCAGACTTATATTCCCCTTCTGTGCCTTTTGGCTGATAAGTCGGAATTAAATGCTGCTTCGAATTACCAATTAAATCTGCGCGACCCATCTCTTTTAGGGCCTCACGAAGTAATGGCCAGTTGTTTGGATCATGATAACGCAAGAATGCTTTATGCAGACGACGGCGTTTTTCACCTTTTACAATATCAACTTTTTCAGTATATCGAGCTACTTTAGCAAGCGGGTTTTTACCCGAATAATACATGGTTGTTGCCGTTGCCATTGGTGATGGATAGAAAGTCTGTACCTGATCGGCACGGAAACCATTCTTTTTCAACCAAATTGCAAGATGCATCATGTCATAATCTGAAGTACCCGGATGCGCAGCAATAAAGTAAGGAATTAAATATTGCTCTTTTCCTGCCTCTTTACTGAAACGGTCAAACATTTGTTTGAAACGATCATACGTACCAATACCCGGTTTCATCATTTTAGATAACGGGCCTTGTTCGGTATGTTCAGGAGCAATTTTTAAATAACCACCAACGTGATGTTGTACCAACTCTTTGACATATTCAGGGTTCAATACAGCAAGGTCATAGCGCAAACCTGAACCAATCAGAATCTTCTTCACACCTTTAATTGCACGTGCTTTACGATAAAGCTGCACTAAAGGCGCGTGATCGGTATGTAAGTTTTGACAAACACCCGGATAAACACAAGAAGGTTTACGGCAGTTCTTCTCAATTTCTGGGTCTTTACAGTGCAAACGGTACATGTTTGCTGTTGGGCCACCTAAATCTGAAATAATACCAGTGAAGTTTGGTGCAGTATCACGGATTTTTTCAATCTCACGTAAGATCGAATCTTCCGAACGGTTTTGAATAATACGACCTTCATGTTCTGTAATCGAACAGAATGTACAGCCGCCAAAACAGCCACGCATAATGTTGACCGAAAATTTGATCATATCAAATGCAGGGAAACGCGCATCACCATAAGTAGGATGTGGCAAACGTGCATATGGAAGATCAAACACATAGTCCATTTCTTCTGTAGTTAGAGGAATTGGAGGTGGGTTAATCCACACATCACGTTCACCATGGCGTTGCACCAACGCACGAGCATTACCTGGATTAGTTTCAAGGTGCAAAATACGGTTTGCATGTGCGTAAAGCACTTGATCCTTTGCCACTTCTTCAAAAGAAGGCAAGCGAATAACCGCCAACTCTCGTGGTGGCAATTTGTGTTTAATCGCTTTTGACGGTGCCGGCTTTAATTGAACGATTTGAGTATCGTCATCAAGTTTGTCGCCTTCACGCACAATCGGATTTGCAACAATCTCTTTTTGGAAATTTTGATACTGAGCTAAAGAGTTACCCTTTTCTTTTTCAACCTCACAGCCATCAATATCTTCTGTCATGACATATGGGTTAATAATTGGATCAACACGCCCAACCGTATCTACATCATTACTCGCAACTTCAACAAACTTTGCTTTTGATGCTTTGTTATGTTTATTAATAATAAATGCCGTACCACGAACATCTGTAATCTCGTGGATTTTCTCACCTTTAGCCAAACGATGCATTACATCAATAATGGCACGCTCACCATTACCATACATCAGCAAATCAGCTTTTGAGTCCATCAAAATCGAACGACGGACTTTATCTGACCAATAATCGTAGTGTGCGATACGGCGTAAACTGCCTTCAATACCACCCAATAACACAGGTACATCAGGGAATGCTTCTCGACAACGTTGGCAATAAACTGTTGCTGCGCGGTCAGGACGTTTATTTGGTTCATTATTTGGAGAATAAGCATCATCCGAACGGATTTTACGATCTGCGGTATAACGGTTAATCATCGAATCCATATTACCTGCGGTTACACCCCAAGCAATTGTTGGCTTACCTAAAACTCGGAAGCTTTCAACATTGGTCCAGTCTGGCTGCGCAATAATTCCGACACGGAAACCTTGTGCCTCAAGCACACGTCCAATCACACCCGATACAAATGATGGATGGTCAATATAAGCATCACCACAGACTAAAATAAAGTCACAAGCATCCCAGCCGAGTTGGTCCATTTCTTCTCGTGACATCGGCAAAAATGGCGCTGGTTCAAAACACGACGCCCAATATTTGTCGTAATCAAACAGCGCTTTGGGCGCAGTTTGCATGGTGTAGGCAGTAGACATGGCTTGCGAATCTCGGCTAGCAGATGAAGGAGAGACATCTAAAGATGAAAGCCGATCATTTTAACATGAATTTCATTCATTTTCCCTGTTTATAAAACATGCGAAAACAACAATATAGAAATTAATTTGATTAAAGTTTATTCAATATTTTATTCTTGGAATAAATACGGCGGACCAAAATCCGCCGCAGTTTTAATTTTTATTTATAAAGCTTAGAACAAAGCTTTTGGCAAACGAATCTGAATAATTTCGTTATCGTCAGCCAGTTTTGCGTTACGTCCTGTCGAACCAGGGAAGTTATTATCATTGAAAACCGTCAGTGTTGTGCCATTTTCAATAATCACATCTTCAATCGTCTCAAATGGAAAAGCAAAAACCTGCCCCGTACTAATATCCCCTGCTCTAGCTGTGCCATACAGCATATTCGGGTTAGCAATTTTAATTAAATCAACCAAATCTTCACGGCTGACTAGCTGGCCTGACTCATTCAATTTAATACGGATTAATTTTTTATATCCGCCTAAATTATTCTGAGTCGCATCACGCTCAATAATAATGCCTTCTTTATCATTAAAGAGTTGGAAGTCACCAATATTGGTTGCCTTGCTGTCTAACTGGAACCAATAATATTTCCCTGTATACGCTTTTTTCTTAATGTCGAATTGAGAAATCAGCAACTGTCTTTCCGTTTCCCGAATTGATTTAATTGGCTTTTCTATAAGCGGATAAAGATACTGCCCATCTGGCGAAATCGCCATTCCTTCAAAACCACCACTTTGCTGAACCAGAGGTTCCACAAAATTAATTTGTGCTTTATTAAACTGATTTTGTGGTGAACGTAATTCTTGGGTCGGATTTAATGGATTTGGTAAAGCGATTGGTGCATCTAGTAACACACCATCGGCTGAAAAATGAAGTAAATAAGGACCAAATTCATCCCCAATCCAATAAGTGCCATCGCTAGTACGTTGCATTGACTCTGGGTCAAAATCAGCACCCGTTAATAAACGCTCAGGTGTATTACCATTAATGATATTAAATGGAATTAATTTATTCGGATCACGCAATTGAATAAAGCTTTGTACCGTAACCTGCCCTGTACCTTTGGTTTTAGTTTTGAAATCAGGTTTTAATTTATAAATACGAAGTAAAAAGTCTGCTGAGTTATCTTGGGTACCAAAGCCATTATCGGCCATTGCCATATAGCTGCCATCTTCATTTTTTAATGCAGCAGAAAAACCTTGTACAGGCTGGCCTTTAAATGGAGGATAAATTCCGTTTGCACCTTTTACATATGCACCAGAGTCTGGGCCAGCAGCATAGGTTTCTACAGGCAATTTGGCAAAAGAAATTAAGGTTGGTTCGGTAACATTTTCAGTAGGTGAATTTTGTTCTTGGTCGTTATCATCATTACATGCCGCCAATCCTAAACTGGCACAGCATAATAATACCGCTAATGTTTTTTTGCTCATGGTTTTATACAGTTGGTAAAAAATTAAGCAAATTTAATCAAGCTTATATGAAGTTTTTACTTCAAAAAGATGAAATCTTTATGGCGAAAATATGACAAGACTAACTATTTAATACAATCTTAAAAATTCGACTTCTTTGCTAAAAACTGATTAAAGTTTTGTTGGCTGATATTCTCCAGCAATTGCTGCTTTTAAAAATTTTTGGAAAGTTGGACATTCCATATGATTTTCCGCAGGACATACCGCAGCATGCTCTAATCCTTGGCTGATAAAATGCAATCGTTTTGCCATTTGCTCTAATTGTTCAGCTTTATCTTTTAATTTTTTCCGATCAAGTTCAGGCTTACCATCTTGTCTAAACATTGCAGCAATCTCATTTAAAGAAAAACCCGCAGCACGACCTAAAGAAATTAATGCCAATTGATCAATGACCTGCTTGCCATATTGTCGACGTAAGCCTTGCCGCCCTATCGATTTAATTAATCCCTTCTCTTCATAAAAACGTAGTGTAGCCGTTGTGACTTTTGCCTTTTTAGCAACTTCACCAATATCCATAATAACCTCTTGACTTCAAGTGAACTTGAACTTGCACAATAAATTTATCACGTTTCATACGTATAAAAGCAAGGTGTAAAAATGAATACCTCTACGTTGTTCTTTCAAGCTTTATGTCTTGGTATTGGTGCAACTATATTTATGGATATTTGGCTATTAATATTAAAGATATTCAAAATTCCGACCTTAAATTTTGCCTTCCTCGGCCGCTGGGTTGGTTGGATATTTCAAGGGAAACTTATCCATCAATCTATTGCAAAAAGCCCTCAAATTAAGGGTGAATATTTATTGGGTTGGATTGCTCACTATAGTGTTGGGATTATCTTTGCATTGAGTTTTCTTTTCATTATTGGTTCAACTTGGCTTAGCCATCCTCAGTTTTACTCAGCTCTAATGTTTGGTTTAGTCACCGTCCTCATTCCATTTTTTATTATGCAACCTGCGATGGGTAGTGGCTTTGCTTCATCAAAAACACCGCATCCTTTTTTGAACTGTCTAAAAAGTTTGATGAACCATAGTGTTTTTGGTTGTGGCTTATATCTCACTGCAAAACTATTTCAAATTTAATGAAAAAGGAGACTGCTCATGAAGACTGTTGCCATCATTTACCATAGCCGCCAAGGTCACACCCAATTTATTGCTCAGCAAATTCAAACTGGTATTTTGAGCCATAAAAATATGAAAGCAGATTTACTCAATACTGAAGATATTATCAACAGCCCAGAAATTCTCATCCAATATGACGGCTTAATTTGGGGATCCCCCACTTATTTAGGTGGTGTATCTTCCAAATTAAAACAACTCATGGATGCAACTGGTCCATTATGGAAAAAACAAAGTTTTAAAGGAAAATTAGCGGCTGGATTTACCGTTTCATCTCTTCCTGCTGGTGATAAACAATCGACGTTAATTTCGATTTTCACCTTTTGTATGCAACACGGCATGTTATGGGTCGGTAATCCAATCATGCCTGAACAGCACCAAGGCATTCCTTATACGCAAGCAGCCAATCGTCTCGGTTCATGGTCAGGCTTAATGGCTCAAGCTGAACATGGCAGTAATGCAGATGGTTTTGATGAAGGAGATATTAAAACTGCTCAACAATTTGGAGAAAATTTTGCATTGACCTTAAATGCTTATCAAGGAATATAAGGCCATGAAAGCACAGAAACTTTTATTCCTCTTAATTTTATCAGGAATGATGTCTTTTATAGTTTCAGGTATTTCAACTTTCAAGGCTGTAGGGCTAAATCATCACTTTGTTTCATTATGGTTATCGGCTTGGATCATTGCATGGATATTAGCTTTCCCAAGTGTATTGATTTGTGCTCCTATAGCCCAGAAATTAATCGACATCATATTTAAGAAAGTTGAAAAAATACGCCTGTAAGTTAAAACGTACAAAACTTGCGGTGATTTGCGGATATTCAGCTTTAGTATTTTTTCATAGTATATAAATCATAGAGAGACAGGATGTCTCATTGAAGAAGAATAAGAACGCAGGAAGCGGTAGTTGACAGGAGTTAGCTACATAAAGCTGAATACGAAGAAACCTCGACAGGATGTCGGGGTTTTTTCATTTCAATTATACAAAACTCTTACTTTATAGATGTGCTGAGCAACAGAACTTATATTGATCCGATAAGTACGGCTGAATACCATCATTTCATTTGAAATTTGATTATTGGTTTTGTATTTTGCTTACCTCATCTTTAGCTCAAGATCATTTTGAACCATCAGAATTACACCGCCTTAGCTTCAAATTTTTTATTATTGCATTGATGACAATAATGTCAGGGTGTACAAGCTTAGGACCTAACAGTGGCTCATTTTCTTGGCGCTCCAATAAACTCTCGTCTGGCTTACAAAAAGCTTATTCTGTTCCAGCGAGTACAGCCAATCGGCTATCTCCAATGATTATTCAAAGTGCTGACCAATATAATGTCCCCCCTCTTTTACTCGCAGCAGTCATCAGGCAAGAGTCTAGTTACAATAGTAACGCTCGCTCTCCTACTGGCGCCGTAGGTTTAACTCAAATTATTCCGAGTTATTGGCAACAAACTTGTGCGGGGAATTTATATGATGAAACCACTAATATTCAATGTGGTGCTTATATTTTGAATCACTATTATCAGTCAGCTGATAGTTGGTTCAAGGCAACAGCTTATTATAATGTGGGACCGACTGGATATGAGCGAAGCTTCTGGACACGACACAAAGCAAAAAAATATGCTCGATCTGTGAAACGTCATCAGAAAACTTTAAAAAGTGCTTTATAAATTAAAATCAAATAAAAAAGCCCATCTATTAATGGGCTTTTTTACATAGTTAATTTTATTCGTCAAATAAGCCTTCAAATAAAACAGAAGATAAATAACGTTCCCCACTGTCTGGCAGAATAACAACTATTGTTTTACCAGCATTTTCAGGACGCTCTGCAATTTTAGCTGTAGCAGCCAAGGCGGCTCCACTTGAGATACCTACCAAAATACCTTCTTGAGTTGCACAGTTTCTCGCCCATTGAATTGCTTCTTCACTACTCACTGGCAAGACTTCATCAACCAAATCTAAATCAAGATTTTTTGGAATAAAGTTTGCACCAATCCCCTGAATTTTATGGGGTGCAGGCATAATACTTTCACCATTTTTGGTTTGAGTAATAATTGGAGATTCAGCAGGTTCAACTGCTACTGAGTACAATGGCTTATTTTGGACCTGTTCAAAATAACGAGAAATACCCGTTATCGTACCTCCAGTACCTACGCCAGCAACTAAAATATCAACCTGCCCACCTGTTGCTTGCCAAATTTCTGGGCCAGTTGTATCTACATGAATTTGTGGATTGGCTGGGTTTTCGAATTGTTGAGGTAAGAAATAAACATCTGGTTGCTCAGTTGCTAATCGTACCGCTTCATCAACCGCACCTTTCATCCCTTTCGACGGTTCAGTTAGAACTAAATTAGCACCTAAAGCTTTTAATACTTTTCTACGTTCAAGACTCATGCTGGCTGGCATAGTCAAAGTAATTGGATAACCCTTCGCCGCCGCAACAAAAGCCAATGCAATCCCTGTATTACCACTAGTTGGTTCAACTATGTGCATGCCTTCTTTTAATACGCCACGCTTTTCTGCATCTGCAATAAGTGCAGCTCCAATACGGCATTTCACAGAAAAGGCAGGATTACGACTTTCTACTTTCGCTAATACAGTTGCACCAGTTTTAATTAAACGATTGATACGAACTAAAGGAGTATTACCAATAGCTTCTGCATTATTTGAATAAACTGCGATACCCAAATTATTGGGTATTGGGAATTGCTGATCGGTAGACATGTTATATCCTTATTAGATTTGGAATGATTCTGAATCATTATAGGCTTGTGGAATTAGGAGAAAAGTAGTAAAGATAAAAAATTATAAAAATAAATATTTTTCAATACCTTAAACATAAATAATAAAAGTAAATGACCCTTTTAACTCAATGCATCATGACCAAAAAATAACGAGTAAACAAGCATTAATCTTCTACTCCTTATTGCTCATCCAGAATTTGCGCTAATCTCTTTTGGTAATTATTCAAAAAATCCTTTGTTACTCGGAAATGTTCTGTTTCTTCATAGCTCACCTGTTCAATTCCCGATTCCGAAAACTGGTAAATTTTTGCATTTGGGTACGCCAAAAGGATAGGGGAATGTGTTGCAATAATAAATTGGGATTGTGCCCGACATAAACGATCTAAGACTGATAGCGTTGTCATCAGCATGGTTGGCGATAAAGCGGCTTCCGGTTCATCCAAAAGATATAAACCTTGTCCTTTTAACTTCATGGTTAATAGCTTTAAAAACCCCTCCCCATGAGAACGGGTATGTATATCTCCACCGTAACCCGCCAGATAATCTATTTCTTTCATATAAGTTGCCACGTTATAAAAACTTTCGGCCCTTAAAAAATAATAGTCCTGAGGCTTTTTATAGCTTTTTATTGTGCGTAGAGATTGATACAAAACAGAACTGGTGGTAGCCGTATTCAGTTGAACATTGCGTGTTCCGCCTTCTTCCGAAAAGCCTAATGCCAGTGCCAACGCTTCGAGAATAGTGGACTTGCCTGAACCATTTTCCCCAACAAAAAATGTAACATCAGGATGAAATTCAATATTTTCCAAATCATTTACTGCTGGAATAACATAGGGATAACTGGCCCAGTCCAAGCCCTCTGGAGCTTTCAGCTTTATGGCTCTGATATAAGGTTTTTCTTCCATAATACTATTAGAAATCTATTTTCATTCTATAGCATAGTGAATTTTGAGTAGCAATAACATGCTTATGCAGTTCTCAACGCCTTAATTTGACGCTTTTCTTATCCATAAAAATTCCACTTTGAAACAGTTGAGCCAAGAATAAACTCTTAAAACATTTTTCTCACACAATAAAAAACACCCCCATTTATTAGAACGGGGGTGTTTAGAATAATGAGCTGGCGATGACTTACTCTCACATGGGTAACC
>NZ_JAVQNO010000014.1:0-90021 GCF_031799025.1 Acinetobacter sp. V115_6
GCAGCGGTAGTTCAGTTGGTTAGAATACCGGCCTGTCACGCCGGGGGTCGCGGGTTCGAGCCCCGTCCGCTGCGCCATTCTCTTGATTCCCTTGTCTAGAGAATGTAGAGTATAAAGATACATTCGCTATCTTTTCTCATTAAGGGCGCTTAGCTCAGTTGGTAGAGCGTCTGCCTTACAAGCAGAATGTCGGCGGTTCGATCCCGTCAGCGCCCACCATAATTTCTATCAGAAATTTAAATTCCCTAAATTCATATTCATCTATAAATATCTTATACTTACATGTAAATTTATTTACTACGTGACTCAGTGTAGATACAACGTTTCTATTCTAAAATTAAAGTCCTTATACCTTTAAGTTATTCTTTTTATTGATCGCTAGTTCTTAATTTTTTAGCATTAGTGTTTTTTTACTCTTGCTGTTGATGGGCTTCCTCCTCCTTATTAAATTTCTTTATTAGTGGCTAAAGATAAGAATCTAACTTGCAATTTATGATCTTCAGCTTAGATCAACTCTGTATTTGTACCGATCACTAATATTTTCACAAATAAAAAAACTGCTATTTTTTAAATAGCAGTTTTTTTTATTAAATTATTTTTAATATTCGTTTAAAAGCCATCCACTTGCATATGCGAAATATTCACGTAACCATGCATTGTAGCGAGTAGCTAATGGTGTCTCGGCCGCTATCCCATAAACTTGGGTATAGCCCTGTTTTTTTGCAATTGCTATTGCTCGAGGAATATGAAAATCACTTGTCACAATAGCGATTGGCTGGTCTAAGGTAATGTGGTGCTGTTCTAATAAGGGTTTACTATTTTTTAAGTTAAGCTCTGTGCTGGTGCTTTTATCTTCAAGGATCATTTGATCTCTTGCGATATGATACTTTTGTTCAAGATAACGAGACATAACCAATGCTTCGCTTTCTTTTTCTGAAAAATCAAGACCACCTGTTAGAACAATCTGTGCTTGCTGCTGTTTTAGGGCTAGAGGGGCGGCCGTATCTAAACGTTTTGCAAGAATTGTGGATGGCTGACCATTCTCAACACCGCTTCCTAAGACAATAATTGCTTTTACTGGAGGAATATTATTTGAAGTATCTTTATTTTCTTTAATAAAGCTAAAAAAATAGCCTAAGCCAACTAACCATATCCAGAAGCATAACCATCCAAAACGCCAAAGTGTGTGTAAGCGATAGTGATAGAAGAAAAAGCGTTCTAAATGATAATAAAATAAGGAATATAGGCAGAAGAAAGCACCTAAAATTAAAGGAATAACGGTGCCTACATTAATTTTATTGAGACAAATTAGAACTAATCCATCTAGAAATAAAATCGAACCAATGATTGCTAGGAAAATACGGATCCACTTACTGACTTGCATTGTGCTTAGAGTTGCAATTTAAATTGCAGACAGTGTATGCAAAATCATTCTGAATGCAATAAAAAACCGAGTAAAGCATTTAAGCTATTACTCGGTTTTTGTTTTTATTGATCTTTAATAAACATCACGGCGGTAACGGCCTTGTTGTCTTAAATCATCTACCTGTTCTTCACCTAGAATTTCGATAAGTGCTTGATCGACTCCACTTGCCATACCATCAATACTACCGCATACATACAGAACAGCACCCCGTTCTACCCAGCTTACTAATTCTGCTGCATTCTGACGGATTACATCTTGAACATACATGCGTTGTTCTTGATCTCTCGAAAATGCTAAATCGAGGCGTTTTAACATTCCTGTGGTTTTCCATGCCTCAATAGTTGATTCATAGAAGAAATCACATGCTCTTTGACGTTCACCAAAGATTAACCAGTTTTCAGTGTAATCATGACGTGTACGGGTGTGTAATAGGCTCATTAAGCCAGCAATACCTGTTCCGTTACCAATGCAAATAATAGGGCGGTTATCATCAATAAGATGGAATGATTCATTGGTACGAATACGCAAAGCAATTTCATTATTAACTTGTGTATGTTGAGTCAGCCAACCTGACCCTAAACCTAAATTACCAGACGCATCAAATTGTTGGCGTACAACCAAACGAAGGACTTGCTGAGAAGGAATACTCGCAATCGAATACTCTCGCGTTGGTAGAGTAGGGAGCTGCTCTAATAAATGATCCAGATTGGCAAATGGTTCAATTTCTCCCGTTAAATCTTTGTTCCAAAGAGCTTTTTCAATTGAAATCTGTAATGAATCAACTTTTGAATTTTTAAGAATATGATGCTTTTGCAAAAAAGCGTGAATACGTTCAGGACTATTACCAGGCTGGATTTCGGCAATATCACCCGCTTGCCATATCGCTTCATGATTTGCTTTAAGTTCAATATTATAAGCAGGCTGACCTAAGCTATTTGGATTGAGTAAATCACGTTGCTGCAATGTCCAACTATCAAATACTTTTTCCAGATTTACCGCATGCAAATCTAATTTAGTTGCCTTCGCAAGAGATTGGTTCCATTTTTGAATATCCGATTGGTTTGCATTATCAACTTCAATTGTATTGAAGAGAGCATGAGCACCATTTGCTTTAAGCCAAGCATCCACGGCATGGCCAAAACTACAGTAAGTGTCTGGATATTCTTTAGAGCCTAGCGCTAGAACAGCATAGTTGATGTGCTTAAGATCCACATTCAATTTTAAAAGTTTCTTAGCAAAGCTTGTCGCGAGATCAGGAGCATCACCAGTACCATAAGTACTGATCACAAATAAAACCTGCTGATGTTGCTCTAAATCAGTTTGTGTTAGCTGCTGTACAGGTTTTACCTGAACAGGTTGATGAGCCTCTTGTAAACTTGTTGCCGTACTCCAAGCGAGTTGTTCAGCTACGCCTGTTTGAGTTGCATAAGTAATAAGCCAAGGCTTTGCATTTGGATCAATGTATTGTCCTGCTAAAGACTGACGAGCTGCCTGTGTTAATTTTTTCTGTTTACGGCGTTTAAGGTAAAGCATCCACCCAGTAACCAAGAACAAAGGCATTGCTAGAGAAGCAAGCATTGCAACGAATTGATAAATTGGTCCAAAGAAGCTACCGCGGTGTACGGGTAACATGCTGCTCATAATCTTTTGATTAAGCTTTTTGTCTTCGTAAAGCTCCATCTTTTCGATGTTGCCAGTTTGATAATTATAGATGGCTTGGTTACGTGCCCGTTCGTGTTGTGGGGTAGCATCGACAAAGCTTAACTCAATTTTTCCATCATCTTTTTTCGGTAAGCTTAATGTTAGAGTCGAATAATCACGTCCAACCTGACTATTGAAGCCACTCCATGTTTGATTAAGTGCTGTAATGAGTTGAGTATTATCTAATTGAGGCTCTGATTTTTTATCATTATTATGGTCAGATTGTTTACCTTGCTGTATTCCACGATTTTGATTTTGGGGAGTAGCGCCATGATCTTGTCGTTTAGGCTGTTCAACTCCCATCACTTTGAACATGCCACTACGCCACCAATCATAAGACCAATATAGTCCTGTACATGCGAAAAGAAGATAAAAAACAATGACCCATGTGCCGACAACAGCATGTAGATCCCAAATAAAATTCCGGCCTTTGAGTTTAGGTTTAACAGCAAGCCATTGACGAGCAGAGTGTTTTTTAGGCCAACGTAAATATAACCCACTGAGTACGAAGTAAATTAGCATGAGTGCGCAGGCACCAGTAATTTGTTTACCAACTTCACCTGCTGTTAAATTACGATGAATTTGTTGTATGAGTAACAACAACTTTCGGCCTTTAACATCTGGAAGAATCTCAGCGTTATAAGGATTCACCATCATATTATAGCCACGGCGTTCACCTTCTTTTTCAATGTTTACCACAGAAGAAGAGGTGGGGTCCTTGGCGATCGTAATGCTATTAATTTTGATTTCAGGTTGGGTTGTATTGAAATGCTGGTAAAGCTGAGCAGGAGTTAATTTTGGAGTGTTTTCAGCTTGTACAACATAACTATCAGAATTCACCCATTTTAAAATTTGTTGGTCATAAGAATAAATTGCACCTGTAACACCCATAATGGATAAGATTAGGCCAGCAGTAATACCCAGAAACCAATGAATTTGAAATAAAATTTTTTTAAACATGGTCGAAAATGTAAATATGATGGAGATCTTGTAACGAAGTATAGCCGAAGATTGGGGAGATAATATGGATTTTGGAGATAATATTAATTTTCATTATCATTTATTTTTAGCTTAATAAAAAACCTCCATGAGGAGGCTTTTTATAGAATCTGGAATTACAAGGTTTTTGGTTCGCCTACAGATTCTTTTAAGTGTGTGCGAATTGTGTTGAACGAGAAGTTTTTAGAATCCATGCGCTTAGGTAGGATATAAGCACCTTGTTGTTCTTGGCCTTTTGGATCTTTTACTTTGAAATTGACCAAAATAAAATCAGGTGTATTGTACCATTCGTAGATATTTTTCCATCCAATAGTACCTACGCCTTCTTGTAAGCCCATTTGTTGACGCATCACAATACCATGAGGCTGCACACCTAAACGAATACCTTTGATTTCCTGTACCGGAAATTCATTCATTTTGCGTTTAACGTACCACTCTAATCCGTATTTACGACCTAGGTAGTAAAGTACTACAGCAACAATAGCAACCCAGCAAAAAACAGTAGAGTAGTTCTTAATAAAAATAAGACCTAATATAGCTAGGGCTAAAACCACACCCATAATTGCCCAAATTTTTGTGCTGATTTTATTGGTGCTGCGCCAGATAAGAAGCTGTGCATTACGTTGTTCAGCTTCTGACACATCGTAGGGAACAGGCTGAAGCGTATAAGCGTATAAAGTTTTCGCGGTCATAGTGCAAATAACAAATTGTAAACTGTTTTAAGTTTAGCATTAATTGGCATAAGTCAGGAAAGGATATTATGCCAATTTCATACTAATTTCCGAATCAAATTTATAACGATGCAAGCTCGCTGGCATCATTATCAAGATCATGACTTAGGCGTTGTTTTAGCATACTAAAACGGTTCAATACACCAAGCATGAGTGATAGCTGCTGTAAAATGATGAGTGATTTTTGATCCTCTTCATTATTTTGGCTCAAACGTTGACGTATCGTCTGGAGCATATTTTGTGCTGTAAGATCAGGCATCTCATCTCTCAATAAAGCCCCCTGAATATCATCCAGTGCTTGATCTAAGAGTTTAAGAACAGCTTGATCTTGAATGCTTTCTCGATGTGCTCCAAGTGCTGCGATATAACTTAAAAATGTATGGTTTAAACATAAAAATTCAAAGATATCGGATTTGCGGGTAGGGTCAAAGTCTGGCTCTGTTGCTAAAGTTGAAATAAGTGAAGCAACCTCGGCATCAGTGTTATGGGCAGCACGTCTTACAATACGATAATTCAGCGCATGATTGCGACCTTCATGATATTGTTTAACAACTTCAGCTAAATAATTGCATTGAGCTTGTAATGAACGTCTGATGTTGCGAGGTAAGCGTCGGAATTTCCAGTCAGGCCAAATAAATGTCACTCCAAACCAAGCTAGGGCACATCCAATTAAAGTATCTACAAATCGCGGAATAGCAGCAGCCATTGCCGAACCATCTAGATTAAAGTTAATTAATGCCAAAATTGTAATAAAAGCGGTTGCTTGAGCATATTGCTTACTGCGTAACTCAAAAAACAATACCCCGCTTAGGATTAACATTAATAGTTGTCCTTCGACAGAAGGTACGAGAAATACAATGGTAAGACCAACAATAATTCCGACTAATGTTCCGACAATTCGTAAGCGTAAGCGACGTTTGGTTGCGTTGAAGTTAGGCTGGCTTACAAATAGGGCTGTAAGCATAATCCAATACCCGTACTCGATATTGGTCATTTGAATCAGCACATACCCAATAAAAAGAACAATTGAGACGCGAATTGCATGGCGGAAAAGTACAGATTCAGGAGTTAGATTTTGTTTTATTCGGATGACAATATCATTCCATCCTTGTAAATCATCGTCTTTAAGCTGATTTTCAGCTTGTTTTACTTTATCGGATTGAATGTGTTGTTCCGTTTCTAAGTTGAGTAACTGAGAGTCGATAGATTTTAAGTTTTGGTATAAAGCGAAGAGAGCATTTACCCATAACAGATCATAATGCTGATCACGTCTTAGCTTCTCTAAAGATAGTCTTAAGTTCTCAAAACTCTGCTTGAAACGTTTGTTATGGTTATAAGGTTTACGTTGTAAAATACATTCGTTTAACTCTTGGCAAGCTTTGCCTTGAACCGCCAAAATTCGTTGAAATCTAAATAAAATATCACTGTGCTGAAAAATTTTGGCTAACTTTTGATAGTCGATATGGGCTGAGTCAGCACGCTCATGAATGTCTTGAGCGACAAAATAATAATGTAAGCTTCGGCGTGTATCTTTTTGCCCACGGTCTCCTTTTAAACGAGTCAATAAAGCTGTTTTTAAGTCATTAAAAATCGTAATTAACTTACCATTTTCTAATGACAGCTCAATCATACTTTGCTGATAGCTGGCAGGAGTCATATCTACATCAAATAAGTTTGATTTTGCAAATAGAAAATCACCTAGAGAGGCATAAGACGCTGCGAGTTTGTCTTGAAGTTGGCGAACCGGAAATAATAAAAAACTAATCGTTGCAATGAGGCCATACCACGCAGCACCTGCAACTAAAAGAGCCGGTTGAATATACCAGTGATCGAAAAGGTGAACACCCAACATGGTATAGACCGAAACAACCAAACAGCCATAAGAAATGGTGGCGTAACGACGTCCTAACGAACCTAGTAAAATCCAGCCAATACATGAAGCAATCAACCCTAAGGCAAAAGCCATTGGGTAGGGGAAAAGTAGTTGTACAGAAGCTGCGGTAACGAAGAACCCAATATAAGTATAAATTAGGTTCATGATTCGCACGGAAAAGCGATCATCAATATCACTCAAACCTGCTGCGACTACACCTAAAGTGAGTGGAATAGTTGCTAATTGATAGCCTAAAAAATAAGGCACGAAAGCAGTTCCTGAAAAGGCTATCAGCATTCGCACGTTATACATAAATGTTGTGTTATAAGTCGCTCTTTTTAGGCGTTTAAACCAAGATTTCAAATGAAGTCCTTGCTGATCAACCTGAGTGATAAAGGATTTGTGTATTTCTACACCAATGTTGCACAAATCATACGATAGACAGTGTAAGCTTGTCTGTATGCAAATGAGTGAAAAATGAAATATCGTTATGTCTGAACAAACAGCCCAGCGTCAATACTCTATTGGCTGGATTATGTTGCTCGCTTTACTTACGGCTTTAGGGCCGTTATCCATTGATATGTACTTACCTGCGTTACCACAAATGGCCCATGATTTTGGGGTAAGTACGCAAATGGTGGCAAATACACTACCAGCTTATTTTTTTGGTTTAGCCATTGGGCAGTTGGTTTATGGTCCTTTAAGTGATCGTATCGGTAGAAAGAAACCACTTTACTTTGGCCTCGCGCTTTATGCAGTCGCAAGCTTATTTTGTGTAATGGCTACTAATGAATGGAGCTTGATTGCGGCCCGTATTTTACAAGCTTTAGGTGGTTGTGTTGGCGTAGTCATGGCTCGTGCAGCAATACGCGATAAATTGGACGTTCAAGGCTCTGCACAAGCTTTCTCAAGTATGATGATTGTCATGGGGCTTGCACCAATTTTGGCTCCTATGATCGGAGCATGGATTTTAATTTGGTTTCCGTGGCAGGCTATTTTTATTGCGCTTTCAATTGTGGGTGCGCTGTGTTGGCTGTGCGTACATTTCTTTTTTAAAGAAACTTTGGCAAATGATAAAAGGCTTAAGCTATCACTCTATCAAGTGGTGACTTTATATGGAGCTATTTTCAAAGATGCAAGTTTCCGCTTACCTATGTTTGCAGGCTGTTTAACGGGGGCAGCACTATTTTGCTATATCAGCTCAGCACCTGCCGTGTTTATGGATCAGTACGGACTTAATCAGCAAGAGTTTGCTTACGTATTTGGACTAAATGCTTTTGGCATCATGTTAATGTCCTCTTTAAACAAGCATTTAACAACACGTGTTGAAATTACCAAACGCTTAAAATCGGGTTCACTTGTGCAAGTGACTGGAGCCATCATTGTATTTATTGCTGGTTTAATTCCTGCGGCGCCTTTATGGCTGGTTATGGTAGGGTTATTTTTAGCTATTTCAGGCATTGGTTTAACAGGCCCAAATGCTATGGCGTTAGCAATGTCCAAACAAGGTGCTCGCGCTGGAACAGCAAGTGCAATTATGGGAAGTATGCAATTCGCTTGTGGCCTTTTAGGAGGCGTGCTTCTTAACTTCCTGATTTGGTCTGCATCGCTCAATATGGGCGTAATGATGGTGTTATTTACACTAAGTGGTTTTATTGTCGTATTGAAAGCGACACAACAGGTCAAAACCAAGCCATTCTCATAGCTTTTAGAGAATGGCCACTTATAGCTTATTCGTCTAGAAAAACTGCAAAATTTTCAACAGGTTCTCTAGGCGTGATAAAGGTATTTACAATGTGGTTAGGATCGGCATGACCTAATGCAATTGCACATACCAGTTCTTCGTCATCTGATGCACCTACTATATCTAAAACAATAGGGTGAAAATGATTCCAAGCTGCTTGTGGGCATGTATCTAAGCCACGTGCCTTGGCAGCGACCATCACGTTTTGGATCATCATTGCGATATCCATTTTAGAGCCGATTCCCATCGTTTTATTTACGGTAAAGAAAAGGCCGACTGGTGCATCAAACAATTTAAAATTACGTAGCTGCTGTTCAGCCATTTTTTCTTTTTCGCCCTTTTTGATTTCGAGTAAACCGTAGAGTCCCCAGCCATTCTCGCGGCGGCGGTCAATAAAAGGGGATATCCATTTTTCAGGGTAATAGGCAAAAGTCTCTTTATATTGTTCTGCTAGCTCAGGATTTTTTGAAACTTCAATTTGTGCAGCGCAGACACGTTCAACCATTTCATCACGCTTTTTACCTGTGACCACATAGACTTTCCATGGTTGGGTGTTCGTTCCAGAAGGTGCTCGACTTGCGACTCGTAATATATCTTTAATGACTTCTGGCTCAATTGGAGTATTTAAAAAAGCGCGGACAGAATGTCGAGAAGTGATAGCTTCATCAACGAGACGAACTTGTTCCAGATTCATGCGTACTCCTATATCTTTTCTTAAATACTTAATACTTTTTGAAGTTTAATTTCATGTTTTGAAAGTACTTCATTTATAAGCAAAAAATATTAGAAAAGGGATATCCTTAAAGATATGATGATGTGTTTATTTTGAATATAATGTCTAATTAACTCTAATGTGAATATGCCACTTTAGATCTAAATAGACAAAAAAGTATGATGTTTTTGACTATAAAAATAAATCTATAGCATCAGTTGGATTAAAAATTACTCAATTGAAAAAAAGGTATAATATGTTTAAAAACAGTACAAAACAGATGATTTTGGATAAAAAACAATCGGAAATAACATAAAATTTTAATGAAAAACATACACAAAATTTTAAATTTCTGCATAATACCGACTTTTTTACGCAGGTATGATTTCTCCATACTCATGTTAGGAAAGAAATGGCTGCATACAAAATCCCTTTACAAAAAGGATTTGAATGTAGAAATGGAGAAATACACGAGGAATAAGGAGCTTTACATGAGTTTACCGCTCATCAACAAGCAGTTCATGAAACAAGGATTGGCGATTACCATTGCAACCATGAAAATGAACGTAACTCACGCAACTACTGAGCCACAAGAAATACAACAGCTTGGTACAGATCTAAATGCACTCTTCTCCACTCAGCGGGAAAAGGGCGCAGATAGCCGCGTTATGGCGATGGCTCGTTACAGTCTTTGAAATTCATATCCATTTTAGACATTCGCTCTCAAGTATATGTAAATATGCTTATTGGCTTAAATCCAGATTTTTATAACTCGATTAATTGATGGGAATCATTAAACGAGCTGATTTAGCGGTGGTCATTTGTTAGTTTCCAAGTTTGTAGCCGAGTCGATGCATTCTGTTCACCCAAATGGGAATATGTTCAGTGGTGCGATGAATTCATTTTATCTGAAGGGTGCTTTCTCTCATGCGACCTTCAAAGGCTTAGTGCTGGGCATTATGTTGCTTAAACTTGTGACGTTAATTGCTATTCAAGTGACATTAAAAGTTTTTCCTTAAATGTACTGAAGAAGTCCCTATTTTGAGGGGCTTTTTTGTTTATTGCAGTATTTTGGCTTGTGCTATTAGCACATTAGCAAGAACGTAAGCGGACCGAGTATGAACGAACAACTCAATGCCACACTGATGTCGTGGGTACAATTTTTTAATGATCCTTTATGGGATTTTCTGGTTATTTTCTTGCTGGCTGTCGGTATTTTTTATACGGTCTTAACGGGGGCAGTGCAGATCCGCATGTTCTTGCAAAGTATCCGTGTCATGAAAAGCAGCCGTACAGAAGGCGAAGATGAGCATGGACTTACACCTTTCCAAGCTTTTGTAACGGGTCTTGCAAGCCGTGTTGGGGTGGGTAACATTGCAGGTGTGGCAATTGCGATCGCAATTGGTGGCCCTGGCGCTGTGTTCTGGATGTGGGTAACTGCCGTACTTGGTATGAGCTCTGCTTTTATTGAGTCTACACTTGCTCAGCTTTTTAAAGTTCGAGATAACAAGACTAAACAGTTCCGCGGTGGACCAGCTTACTATATTACCCAAGGTTTACGCAGTAAAACCTTTGGTGTGGTTTTCGCACTAGCACTCATTTTTACCTACGGTTTCGTATTCAACTCAGTCCAAATTAATGCGATTGCTAATGCTTCTTCACATGCTTGGGGTTGGGACAAAGCTAATCTTATTGCTCATTTAGGTGGTGTTGATCTAGAAATTTCATGGGTTGGCCTTGCGCTTGTCGTTATGGTTGCATTGGCAATTTTTGGTGGTATTAAACGTATCGCTAAATTTGCAGAGATGTTTGTACCTTTAAAAGCGGGTCTTTATCTAGCCGTTGCTCTCTATATTGCAATTAGTAACTATGCAATTTTGCCTGATATTTTAAAGCTGATTGTGACTGAAGCTTTCCACTTCAATGCTGCGGCAGGTGGTTTCTTCGGTGCGGCAGTGTCAATGGCAATGATGCAAGGTATTAAACGTGGTTTGTTCTCAAACGAAGCAGGTATGGGTTCTGCGCCAAACGCAGCTGCTGCATCTGATGTAAAACATCCTGTAAACCAAGGTTTAGTACAGATGCTTGGTGTATTCGTAGATACGTTCATTGTATGTACAAGTACTGCAATCATCATCTTAGTTTCTGGCGTTTACCAAGACGCAGGTTTTGTTGGTGTTGAATTAACACAACGTGCCTTAGAAACTCAAGTTGGGCATTGGGGATCTGATTTCCTAGCGGTTCTATTATTCTTATTCTGTTATTCAGCTGTATTAGGTAACTATGCTTATGCAGAAGGTAATGTACAGTTTATTAATAACAACCCGAAAGTCATGTTTATCTTCCGAATTTTCGTATTGGTGATGGTGTACTTCGGTGCAATCGGTAGTGTTCCACTCGTTTGGTCAATGGCTGACTTGTTTATGGGTATCATGGCAACCATTAACTTGATTGCAATTTTACTATTAACGCCAATGGCACGTACTTTGTTAAAAGATTACCGCGAGCAATTAAAACGAGGCATTAAAGAGCCTGAGTTTAAAATTGACAAGTATCCGGAATTGAAGAAAAAAGTTGATTCAGATATCTGGTAAGTTTCAAAAGGCCTCTTATACATAAGGGGCCTTTTTTATATAGGGGACAAATAAAATACTTGAGTCTAAATTTTAAACATGACAAATTAAATAAATTCACTACAGCTTTTCACGAAAGTAGCAACTAAAATTGCAATCCGAACTTAAACCTCATAGTGCGAAGATGGGCCATGAAACAGCTTAAATTGTGGGTTCTCGGACTCTCTATGGTGTTGGCGGGATGCCAGACCACCACACACTTGTCTGCTGCTCTAAAACCGCAAACGACAGAAGCTTATGCTCGTCCTGTCGATCAACCTTTTGCAAGAATTAAAAAAATGCAAAAACGTCCTGTTGTTGCGCTTGTATTGGGTAGCGGTGGAGCACGAGGTTATGCTCATATTGGGGTGATTGAAGTTTTAGAACAACATGGTATTCGCCCGGATTTTATTGTAGGTACGAGTGCGGGTAGTATTGTTGGGGCAATTTATGCGAGTGGTAAAACACCTGCTGAACTGCGTGATACTGCTTTAAAAATGAAAGCTGGTGACGTCCGTGACATTAGTATCGGTCTAAAAGGTTTTTTTGATGGTAAAAAAGTAGAGAACTACGTTAACCAGCAAGTAAATAATATGCCACTCGAAAAAATGAAGATTCCAATGTATGTGGTGGCAACTGAACTGAAGCATGGCACTAAGACCGTATTTAACTACGGCAATACTGGGCAAGCCGTGAGAGCCTCTGCTTCGATTCCGAGTATGTTTGTGCCGACTAAAATTGGTAAATCTGAATATGTAGACGGTGGGTTGGTAAGTCCTGTACCTGTTGAAGTGGCTCGTGATTTAGGGGCTGATGTCATTATTGCAGTTGATATTTTAGCTCAGCCTATTTACACAGAAACATCGAATGTATGGGGACTGTTTAACCAGAATATTAATATCATGCAAGGGCGTTTGGCAGCAGAAGAGTTACAATATGCAGATGTTGTTATTCAGCCAGATTTAAGAGAAAAAGCGCATATTTTTGATGTCAAAGGCCGTGAAGCTACTATGAAATCTGGTATAGATGCAACTAATGCCAAGCTTTCTGATATTCAGTTTGCTATTGATGAAAAAATAGCTGAACAAAATATGTCTACGGAAGGCTTGAGTGCTCAAAGCCAATAAATAAACGTTAATATTCTGAAAATTATAAAAAAAGCCCACATAGGGCTTTTTTTATGGAAGTCTAAATCTTCAATTTTTGGAATAAAATTTTTTGTATATTAGAGACATGTTGGATATGCTGAAAACTCTAATGGTTAATATGAAATATTGTTGCCGTTTTTTAAAAATAATTGATTTGTAGTGTATTGAGGCTGACTGGATAAATGATACAGCAACAGGTTAAAAATGGCTTTCCAACATTAGATGATGTTCATGCTGCCGCAGAGCGTTTGGAAGGTTTAGTTGTAAAAACTCCCTTTGTTTTCTCAGAAACCATTTCTAAAACCTTAGGGGCTGAGATGTGGTTGAAATTTGAAAACTTACAATTTACAGCTTCATTTAAAGAGCGGGGTGCTCTGAATAAACTGTTGTGTTTATCTGAGCAAGAAAAACAACATGGTGTTATTGCAGCTTCGGCAGGCAATCACGCACAAGGTGTAGCCTACCATGCTCAGCGGACAGGTGTGACTGCAACTATTGTAATGCCGAAATCTACACCAAATGTTAAGGTGCAACGAGTACGTGAGTATGGTGCGCGCGTTATTTTGCATGGGCAGGACTTTTCAGAAGCTGCTGCTGAAATGCATCGTGTTGCACAAGAAGAATCTTTAACGATTATCCACCCATTTGATGATGCTGAAATTATTGCGGGTCAAGGCACCATTGCACTTGAAATGCTTGCGGCTGTGCCTGATCTGGATATTTTGGTTGTGCCAATTGGTGGTGGTGGTTTAATTTCTGGTATTGCAATTGCTGCTAAAGCGATCAATCCAAAAATTAAAATTATTGGGGTGCAATCAGTTGTATACCCAAGTATGGCAAAACTACTTTGTAATTATCAACATGCGGTTTCAATGGGCTCTACTGTTGCTGAGGGCATTGCGGTAAAAACTCCAGGTGAGCTTACAACTCAAGTTGCTAAAGAATATGTTGATGACATTGTCGTTGTCACTGAAGACATGATTGAAGAAGCGATTGCACTCTTACTTAATATTGAAAAAACAGTATGTGAAGGAGCAGGAGCGACAGGTATTGCTGCAATTATGTCGCGTCCTGATTTATTTTTAGGTCATAAATTGGGCGTAGTGCTATCAGGTGGAAATATTGATACACGTGTTATGGTCTCTGTATTACAACGCCATTTAACTCGTACAGGCCGTATGGTTCGTATTCGTGTTGAATTACCTGATAATCCAGGTGCCTTAGCTCGTTTAACAGCCATTATTGCTGAGCAGGGCGGTAATATTTATGAGCTGCGTCATGAACGCTTTGCGGCAACAAGCCGTGCCAAAGAAAGCGCTGTGAGCGTTGATGTCGAATTAAAAAGTGCCTCGGACCTAGATTTGCTTATTCAAGCAATGCAATTAGAAGGCTATATTGTTCGTAAGGAAGAGATTTAATCTCTGATATCACTGTGTTATAAAAGCTGTATATGGCTCTATTGAGAGTCATATACAAGGTAATTTAAATGGATTAAATTGCCAAAAAAGGGATTAATTTACAAAAAAACGATCAAATCCTTCAATGAAACAGGAAAAACTGACAATTCTCTAAACTTTACCCTTCACAATTTTAAGGTTTAGGTTTTAGTATTCCTTTCATTGTAAATTTGAAGAAATATAGGGATATCCACGCTCAATGTTCAAATCATTTTTTCCATCACCACGGTATTTCTTTATATCTGCGGTCATTTGGATCGCACTCAATATGATGCTTTGGTATTCAGGTGGAAACACGTGGGGAACTTTTATCGGGTTTCCTCAAGGCTATCATGATGCTCAACTACCAGTGGGTGTGAGCCGTTTTTGGTCTCCAACTTTCTTATGGTTTTATGTCTGGTTTTTAATCTCTACTGCGCTCTTTGCTGGATTTTGGAAAATTGTTTCTAATAATCCATGGCAGGGTTGGTCAGTGTGGGGTTCCGCATTTATTTTGTTTAATATTTGGTTTGGTGTTCAAGTCAGTGTTGCGATTAATGCATGGTATGTACCATTTTGGGATTTAATTCAAAAAATGCTTTCGAATGGCGGAGGAGACCTCTCAGCACTCTATAGTGAGACGATGGTCTTTCTTTATATTGCTATGGTCGCTGTGACGCTTGCTGTGATTAATGCCTTTTTTACAAGCCATTATGTATTCCGCTGGCGTACAGCAATGAATGAATATTACACAGAACATTGGGAAAAGCTTCGTCATATCGAGGGGGCTTCACAGCGTGTGCAAGAAGACACTATGCGCTTTGCAACCATTATGGAAGACTTAGGCGTTGAACTGGTGAAAGCTGTTATGATCTTAATTGCCTTTTTACCTATTTTATTTCAACTGTCTAAACATGTTCCTGTTTTACCAATTGTTGGTGAATTAGAACATTCTCTAGTATGGGCTGCAATTGTATGGGCTGCTTTTGGTACTGTTCTTTTAATGGTGGTTGGTATTAAATTACCTGGACTCCAATTTAATAATCAAAAAGTAGAAGCGGCTTATCGTAAAGAATTAGTTTATGGTGAAGATCATGCAGAGCGTGCAAGACCAGCTACTTTAAAAGAACTATTTAGCAGAGTTCGTAAAAACTACTTCCGCCTCTATTTTCATTATGCTTACTTTAACTTGGTAGCAACTTGGTATAAGCAATTAGATATTTTATATAGTCTAGTTGTTTTATTTCCTGCAATTGCAAGTGGGAAGATGACGTTAGGCTTGATTAACCAAATTGGTGGTGTATTCGATAAGGTTCGTGAATCCTTCCAATATTTAATTAGTTCATGGAAAACGATTATTGAATTGCTTTCAATTTATAAGCGTTTAAAAGCTTTTGAGTCGATACTACACAAATAAAATAAAAACCCGCGAAAGCGGGTTTTTTTATTAAGTATTGGATTAGTGCGTTGCATTATAAAAATTAAGGATAGGGCCAACTAAAGACTGCTGCGATTTATCTAAGGTGATTTGAATTTCTTTATAGTTAAAAGTGTCTTCATCATAATATTTAGCAATACCATGCGTTTTATTGTTCACTTGTGGAATTTGATAACTAAAAAAAGCCACTTTCTTAGAAGGGTGAACAATATTGATGAGTTTTTTAGGGTCTTTATAGCCACCGAATTCATTTTCAAGACTTTCTTTTAATAACTCTGGGAAATAGAGCGTTGCATTTGGTAATCCGCAGCCAACACAAAATGAAGAATCATAGAGTTCTATTGCTTGTTTTTGATCTGTACTCATTATTAGAGCAAAACCAGTCCCATTAGCGCCTGCATTTGCTTGCACATCTTGCCAATTTCTTGGAACGAGCACCAAACCTGTTTCAGGTAATGCAAGAAGCTTGAGTTGTTTTGCATGTTGAGCATCGAGTTTAAAATTAAAATGGCAGCTTTTAGGTGTACAGGTTTCAAAGTCTTTAAGTAAACCATTCTCTGTTGGGCTCTGTGCTGTAACACCATAAAACGGGACTGTAACGCCGTTTAAAAACTTTGCCTCTCCTAGAGCGTAGAATTGATTATCTGCTTTGCGGGTTGCAGCAGAGCTATAAAACTTTGGAAAATGGGGAGTAAAGCTTTTTACTTCTGCATAAACAGTTGAAGTTAGACTGACCAATGCTGTGCATAATAAAAAATTTAGTTTTTTCATTTTTAGAAAGTAATCAATTTAAATCTTATATAAATCTAACATATTCTTTTAAACTAGACGGTAACTCAAAATTTAACGCTATTGTTAACTTCATAATAAAACAGACCAGCAGAGACATGAAAAAATGAAGAAAGTCCTTTCAATTTGCTGTTTATCCGTCATTGGTTCTTATGGTTTTGCTCAAGACATAAAAGGTATTTCATTTTCTCACCAAGAATGGGAAATCTCTTGTAGCAATACCGGTACATGTAAAGCCGCAGGCTATCAAAACGAGGAAAATGGTGACAATCCTGCTTCAATTTTATTAACACGTAAAGCTGGCCCAAAAGAACCTGTGCAGATTGAATTTGCTTTGTCAGACTATGAACAAAGCATGCCAGCAAACCAGCTTAAAAATATTCATTTTTATATAAATGGCAAAGATTTAGGCGCTGTGAGTGTAGATGGTACTGAGTTACCACTTATGGGTAAACTGAACAGCTCGCAAGTCAATGCTGTACTACAGCAATCCAAACAGAAGACCGAAATTGTATTTAAAAATTCACAGCATAAATGGAAAATTTCCGATGCTGGAATGACCGCTGTGTTATTAAAAATGGATGATTTTCAGAAGCGTATCGGAACTGTTGGTGCTTTGGTTAAAAAGGGCAGCACCAATGAAACCAAAGTGCTTATGCCTGAGCCAAAACTACTTGTTAAACGTATTAAGACTTCAAACAAACCTTATTTAACTTTACAGCCTAAAAATAAACAGTACCAGGCAATACACCGTAGTTTGATGACTGCTAAACCCAATCCGAAAGAAGATGGCTTTTGTGAAGGCGTTTATGGCGGTAATAGCGATGGAGCTGAACCACAGAAAATTGAGCTATATAAACTAACCAATAAGAAAGTTCTGGCGACTACGTTGTGCTGGAGAGGTGCCTATAACGAAGGATATGGTGCTTGGGTGTTAGATGAGTCTTTAAATGGTAAGGCAACATTTGTGACTGAGTCCGCTTCAGATTTTGATAGCGGTATTATCAGTAGTGCTCAAAAGGGAAGAGGCATTGGAGACTGCTGGGCAAGTGAAGAATGGGTGTGGGATGGTAAGAGTTTTGTACATACTAAGGATATGTGGACGGGTATGTGTAAAGGCTTGGCAGCAGGTGGGGTGTGGGAGCTTGATCGAATAGAGTCTGTGGTGAAATAAGTATTTTGCGGTTACAGAGTCATAACAGGTAACTTTAGTGACTCTGTGATAAAAAGAACAGATTGTTTATTGGAGCCAGACCTATGTCACATCATCTTTACGCTATTGTTCGCCGTAAGTTTTCACACCTGAGCCGTTCAATATGTGTGGCTGCTGCTGTGTTGGGGACTACTCAAATTGTGATGGCTGGCCCAACGGTTGATCAGCTCAGTGATTGTTTAGTTAAGGCTACAACGGCTTCAGACAAAACTACTGTACTTCAATGGACATTTACAGCTTTAGCAGCTCATCCAGATTTAAAAGCATTTAGTAATGTAACGCCTGAGCAAAAAGATCAGTTAGACCAAAAACTGGCTCAGGTTTTACAACGTGTGATTGTGGAGCAATGTTCTGCTCAGACCAAAGCTGTAATTCAGGCTGAAGGTGTGAAGGCGGTTGGAGAGGCTTTTCAACAGTTAGGTCAAAGTGCGGGTGAAGATATTGTTAAAGACCCGGCCGTTAAACAGCAGTTACAAGGTACATTGCGTTATATCGATTTAAATAAATTAGTGACGACGTTTTTAACACCAGAAATTTGGAATAAATTAGGGATTACAAGATAAAAAATCTAGTTTTCTATTTTAGTAATAAAGCCTGCTATCTAATAGCAGGCTTTATTGTATTTGGGATAAAGAGATCTCTTTAGATCGTAATTGTAGCCCCTAAAACTTTCACAAATTGAGCTAACCAAGCTGGATGTGCAGGCCAAGCTGGAGCAGTCACCAAATGCCCATCTGTAACGGCTTCACTCACAGCAATATCTGCGTATTGTCCACCTGCCAATTTTACTTCGGCCGCACATGCTGGATAAGCTGAGCAGAGGCGACCTTGTAATACATCTGCCGCTGCCAGTAACTGAGCGCCATGGCATACGGCTGCTATTGGTTTTTTCACTCGATCAAACTCACGCACAATTTCGATAACACGATCATTCATGCGCAAATACTCTGGTGCACGACCACCCGGAATAACTAGACCTACATATTCTTCGGTATTAACGGCATCAAAATCATAGTTAATCGCAAAGTTGTGGCCACGTTTTTCGCTATAAGTTTGTTCGCCTTCAAAATCATGAATAGCCGTCGCAATATGGTCGCCGTTCTTTTTATTTGGGCAAACAGCATGCACGGTATAACCTAAACCAGTTAAGAACTGAAATGGAACCATAGTTTCATAGTCTTCTGCATAGTCACCGACCAACATTAGAATCTTTTTAGACATGATTTATCTCTCTTATTTAAAATATATGTGATTTCAATTTTTAATTTAAATTAGCACAATGAAAGTATGATTTTTAGCAAAAAGCACATTCTTTAGTCGAAGGATGTTTCATAAGGATGTAAAAAAGCCCCGATAAATCGAGGCTTTTTTTGAGTTAGCTAATGAAATTAACCAATCAATTTTTTCATTAATTCATTTACTTGAGCAGGGTTGGCTTTACCCTTAGAAGCTTTCATGACTTGACCAACAAGACCGTTAAAGGCTTTTTCTTTACCAGACTTGTATTCTTCAACCATTTTTTCATTGGCTGCAAGTACTTCTTTAATAATTGCTTCAATTGCGCCAGTGTCGGTTTCTTGCTTTAAGCCTTTTTCCGCAATAATGTCATCGGCAGATTTACCTTCCGATTCCCACATAAAGCCAAAGACTTGTTTAGCAATTTTACCGCTAATGGTGTTATCAACAATGCGTGCAATCATGCCGCCAAGTTGTTCAGCAGAAACAGGAGAGTCTGCTAAGTCTAGGCCTGCTTTGTTTAACGCACCTGAGAATTCACCCATTACCCAGTTTGCTGATACTTTACCTTGCTTCGCACCGCCAGCAGCAGCCACAACAGCTTCATAGAAGTCTGCCATTTCGCGTGAGAGCGTAAGTACATGTGCATCGTACTCAGTTACACCAAAGTCTGCGATAAAGCGCGCACGGCGAGCAGCAGGGAGCTCTGGAAGTGCAGCGCGAGCAGCTTCAATTTGCTCATCAGCAATAATCACAGGTAACAAATCTGGATCGGGGAAGTAGCGGTAGTCATTCGCTTCTTCTTTCGAACGCATTGAACGCGTTTCCATTTTGTTTGGATCGAACAAACGAGTTTCTTGGTCGATACTTCCGCCGTATTCCAAAATTTCCATTTGGCGTTCAATTTCAACATTGATCGCTTGCTCAATGAAACGGAATGAGTTGAGGTTTTTAAGCTCGCAACGTGTACCAAAAGGTTGGCCCGGACGGCGTAAAGACACGTTACAGTCCGCACGGAATGAACCTTCAGCCATGTTACCGTCAGAAATACCTAACCAACGTACTAATGTGTGAATTGCTTTGATATAAGCAACAGCTTCTTCAACCGAACGCATGTCAGGTTCAGAAACGATTTCAAGTAAAGGTGTACCAGCACGGTTTAAGTCAATGCCAGACATGCCTTCAAATTGGTCATGTACAGATTTACCAGCATCTTCTTCAAGGTGAGCACGAGTTACGCCAATACGTTTAGTCGTACCATCTTCAAGTTGAATGTCGATATGACCCAAGCCCACAATCGGGTTGTCCATTTGACTAATTTGGTAGCCTTTTGGAGAGTCAGGGTAGAAGTAGTTTTTACGTGCAAACACAGATGCTTGGTCGATGTAGGCATCAATCCCTAAACCAAAGCGAATTGCAAGATCAACTACTTTTTCATTTAAAACAGGCAATACACCCGGCATTGCCAAGTCTACAAGGCTTGCTTGTGTGTTTGGGTCTTGACCAAATTCAGTCGATGAACCTGAGAAAATTTTAGAGTTAGTCGCAAGCTGAGTGTGAATCTCGATACCAATAACGACTTCCCAACCGTCAATCAATTTCAACTTTTGAGCTTCAGCCATTATGCATTCTCCTCAGCAATTGCCGCACGTTGAGTATGGAAATCGGTATTTTGTTGGTATTGATGAACAATCGACAACAATTGTGATTCTGACCAGTAGTTACCAATTAATTGTAAGCCTACAGGTAAGCTGTCTTTATCAAAACCAACAGGAGTATTAATCGCTGGTAAGCCTGCTAAGTTCACTGCAAGTGTATAGATATCGCCTAAATACATTTCAGTTGGGCTTAAGTTTGCACCAATTTTATAAGCAGTTGTTGGTGCAGAAGGAGCAGCAATCACGTCTACATTTTCAAAGGCTTTTAAGAAGTCTTGTTGAATTAAACGACGTACTTTTTGAGCTTTTACATAGTAAGCATCGTAATAACCCGCAGAGAGTGCATAGGTACCAATTAAGATACGGCGTTGAACTTCTGGACCAAAACCTTCTGAACGTGAACGCTTGTAAAGATCCATCAAGTCAGCTGGGTTTTCACAGCGGTAGCCATAACGAACACCGTCATAACGAGACAAGTTAGATGATGCTTCCGCAGGCGCGATGAGGTAATACGTTGGTACATAGGCTTCAGTCATGTTGAGGTCAATCTCAACAAGCGTTGCGCCCATTTCTTCAAATTTTTTCAAAGACTCTTCAACACGCGCTTTTACGTCTGCATCTAATCCTGCAACGTTAAAGTACTGTTTAGGAATACCAATGCGTAAGCCTTTTACAGATGTGCCATTTAAGTTTGCAACATAGTCATCAACTTCTTTTTTAACCGAAGTCGAGTCTTTTGCATCATGACCTGCAATTACATTCATCAGGTAAGCACAGTCTTCAGCAGAGCGTGCCATTGGACCTGCTTGGTCTAAAGATGATGCGTAAGCAATGATACCGAAGCGAGATACACGACCATAGGTTGGTTTTAAGCCTGTTAAACCGCAGAAAGAGGCAGGTTGACGGATTGAGCCACCTGTATCAGTGCCTGTTGCAAAAGGGGCAAGATCAGCCGCTACAGCCGCAGCAGAACCACCTGATGAGCCACCAGGAACGTGGTCAAGCGCCCATGGGTTGCTTGTTGCGCCAACATATGAGCTTTCAGAAGTTGAACCCATTGCAAACTCGTCCATGTTCACTTTACCTAAAGTGACAAGACCAGCTGCTTTAGTTTTTTCAACAACAGTTGCATCGTAAGGAGAGATGAAGTTGTCTAGTATTTTTGAACCGGCAGTTGTTTTAATGCCTTTGGTACAAAAGATATCTTTATGAGCAAGAGGAATACCCGTTAAAGCGGTTGCATTACCTGCTTTTAATGCAGCATCGGCAGCATCAGCTTCGGCAAGCGCTTGCTCAGGTGTAACCGTCACATAGCTTTTTACCAGTGGGTCAATTTTAGCAATACGTTGCAAATAATGTTCAGTCAGTTCGCGAGATGAAAACTTCGCTTGGCTTAAGCCCTCAGCAAGTTCACGAATTGATAAGCGATGTAAATCAGTCATGAGTAAAATTTCTTTACATTCAAAATAGGGAAGATGGGTTAATTGAGTAAAAGTTATTCAATCACGCGAGGAACAAGATACAAACCATCTTGAGTTGCAGGCGCAACTGCTTGGTATTCATCTCGATGATTGCTTTCAGTTACCACATCAGCACGTAAAGGTTGAGGATTGTCAAAAGGACTTTTCAAAGGTTCTACGCCTTCCGTATCAATGCCTTTTAAGGTTTCCATCATGCCTAAAATTTTATTTAGACTTTGAGCATATTCAGCAGATTGCGTATCATTGAGCGACAATCGAGCAAGATTGGCGATTGCTGAAACTGTTTGTGCATTTAAATCTGCTGAATGCTGTGCATCCGATGTAGACATAACATCACCTAATTAGTATTAAAAATTTTCAAAATATCGTGCGTTATAATAAGCGATTGACTTGTTCAAATCATCACATTTAGTTTAAAGTTGCCACCTTGCATCCACATGAAAGTTTAACTGAGAACGAACCGTGATTCTAAAACGACTAATTGGCTTGTTTTCGCCGGATCTAGCCATTGATTTAGGTACAGCAAATACACTTATTTATGCACCAGGCCGCGGCATTATATTAAATGAACCAACAGTTGTGGCAATTCGTCACAGTGGTTCACAAAAAATTGTTGCTGCTGTAGGTCTAGATGCTAAGCAAATGCTGGGCCGTACGCCTGCGAATATTTCTGCAATTCGTCCAATGAAAGACGGTGTAATTGCGGATTTTGAAGTGACTGAAACCATGTTGAATCAGTTTATTGGTAAAGTTCACGAAAAACGTTTGTTCCCACCTGCACCTCGTGTAGTTGTATGTGTACCATGTAAATCAACTTTGGTCGAGCGTCGTGCGATTCGCGAAGCAGTATTTAATGCTGGTGCCCGTGATGTTCGTTTGATTGAAGAGCCTATGGCAGCAGCAATTGGCGCAGGTATGCCAGTTGAACAAGCATGTGGTTCTATGGTTGTGGATGTTGGTGGCGGTACAACAGAAATTGCAATTATTTCATTGCAAGGTTGTGTCTATGCTGACTCTTTACGCATCGGCGGCGATGTTTTTGATGAGCAAATCATCAATTATGTTCGTAAAGCTCACGGTTGTGTGATTGGTGAAACCACTGCTGAAATTATTAAAAAAGAAGTAGGTATGGCTGTTTCTGATGGTACAACATTAGAAATTGAAGTACGTGGTCGTAACCTTGCAGAAGGTGTACCTCGTGCAATTACCGTAACTTCTGACGAAATTACTCAAGCTATTTCTGATCCGTTACAAAGTATTGTAAGTGCTGTGAAATCTGCTCTTGAGCAAACTCCTCCTGAACTTTCTTCTGATATTGCTGAGCGCGGTATTGTGTTGACAGGTGGTGGTGCGCTACTTCGTAACCTTGACAAGTTATTGGCTCAAGAAACTGGATTACCAGTTGTTGTTGCTGAAGATCCTCTTACTTGCGTAACCCGTGGTGGTGGTAAAGTATTAGAATTCTTCGACAACCCGAACCATGACATGCTTTTCGTCGGTTAAGTTTAAGGATTAGGCGGTGCAACCGAATATTTTTTCAAGACAGCCGCCATCTTTCCGCTCGTTCATTATTGCGGTCATTACATGTTTGGTTGTGCTGTTCTTTGATTGGCGCATGCCTTATGTAATTCAGCCAGCAAGGGATGTCTTGTACGCTGCATATAACCCAATTTATGCATTGGCTAGTTATCCGGTACTGTCGAGAGAATGGCTGAATCAACAAACAAAATCTGAAGCACAACTGCGTCGTGAAAATACAGCGATGCAGGCTGAGCTTTTACAAGCTCAAGTCCGCTTACAGAAGCTTTCTGAACTGTCAGCTGAAAATACCCGTTTACGAGGCCTTCTTGATACACCGTTAATTATTGATGGTCGTATGGAAATTGCCGAAGTGATTGGGACAGATGCAGACCCATTACGCCATATCATCATTATTAACCGAGGCTCTACGGACCATCTAAAGGTCGGTCAAACAGTTTTGGATGATAAGGGGATTATGGGGCAGATTATTAATGTATATCCTCATAGCTCACGTGTAATGTTGTTATCAGATAAAGAACATTCACTGTCGGTACGTCTTGAGCGTACTGGAATGCGGGCGATTGTTTCTGGTACAGGCGATTTGGGCCGTTTAAAAATGGAATATGTCCCGACCAGTGCGAATATTCAGGTGGGTGATAAAGTGTTTAGCTCAGGCTTGGGTGAACATTTCCCAGCAGGTTACGCAGTGGGTACAGTTGCCAAAATAAAACGCCATAATTCAGGTGAGTTTGCTGAAATTGATGTAACACCATCAGCACAATTGGCAACAGGCCATCATGTAGTTGTACTTTTCTCTGAATCATTAGCGAAGGAGCAGCCATATGCCGATCGCTAAACTTAAACGAGAAAAGCGTAAAGATCCATTATGGGGAATTATTATCTCCGTTATTGTGGGTTCTGTACTCATGGTTTATCCGCTATCTTATGATATTTCAGGATGGCGGCCACTATTCATGTTAATGATTATGCTATTTTGGGTAGTATGTCAGCCAACATGGTGTGGGGTCTGGTTTGCATTTGGGATGGGGATTTTTACAGACTTACTGCTTGATGCGCCTTTAGGGCTCAATGCCTTAAGTTTTGTAATTGTGACTTTTCTTACCCGTTTTTTAATTCGGGAACGCCGTATTTTAACTTTTGTTAATTTATGGACGATAGCAACGCTGGTCATTATTGCCCATTTAGCATTTATGTGGGTAACACAGACGATGGGTGGAATTCATTTTTCGATTGCTAGACATTGGCAACCTTTGATGACAAGTATCATCACGTGGCCAGTCGTCTATTATTGTTTGGCAAAATGGCGCATATAGTTTTAGCATCTAGCTCTCCTCGTCGGAAGGAGCTGTTGCAACAGCTAGGCTTAGATTTTGAAATCTATAGTCCTGACATTGATGAGTCTGTTCATGAAAATGAGCTGGTTCATCATTATGTTGAACGGTTGGCTAGAGAAAAAGCTCAGACTGTATTGAAGCTTTTTCCAGAAGCAATTGTTATTGCTGCCGATACAAGTCTGGGACTTGATGGCCAAATTATTGGTAAGCCTGAATCGAAAAATCATGCCTTTGAAATCTGGAAACAATTATCTGGACGTTGGCATGATGTGTTTTCTGGACTGTGCGTTGCGACTCAACAACAGATGTTAAGTCAGGTAGTGCAAACACAAGTTGAGTTTCAGCGCCTGACTACACAAGATATGGAAGATTATTGGACCACGGGTGAGCCTGTTGGAAAAGCGGGTGGATATGCAATTCAAGGAATTGCCTCGCAATATATTCCCCAAATTCAAGGAAGTTATAGTAATGTGGTAGGACTTCCTTTATACGAATTTGCACAGTTATTCAAAAGAGTAAAGACATAAGGGGTTGTTATCATTCTTCATTGAATAGCATTGTCGATGAACACTAGACAACGTTAAAGTTAACAGCTTCTCTGACTCTTTAATAAAAAATTTTATAATGCTTTGAGTTTATGTATGTCAGAAGAACTACTTATTAATGTCACGCCTATGGAGTGTCGGGTGGCATTAATCGAAAATGGAACTGTTAATGAACTGTATGTCGAGCGTACAGTTAAACGCGGTCTAGTCGGCAATATCTACAAGGGTAAAGTTGTACGAGTGCTTCCGGGCATGCAAGCTGCCTTTGTTGATATTGGTTTGTCTCGAACAGCCTTTTTACATATCAATGATATGGTTTGGCCTCGTTCACAGCCTACCCCAAATGTTTTTGAGCTATTACATCCTGGGCAAACCCTTACTGTCCAAGTAATGAAAGATATGTTAGGCACAAAAGGCGCACGCCTCAGTACAGATCTTTCAATCCCTTCTCGCTATTTGGTTTTAATGCCGTATGGCAACCATATTGGTGTTTCGCAGCGTATTGAGTCTGAAGAAGAGCGAGATCGTCTGCGTAATATTATTGAAGGTATTCAATCTGAGCATAATTTACCCGGTAGCGTGATCGTCCGTACGGCTGCAGAAGGTGTGGATGAGGCAGAAATTGCACAGGACATGTGCTATCTGAGCAAATTGTGGGAGTACATTCAGCGTAAGCAGACTGACGTTGCTGTTCCTTCTTTAATTTTTGAAGAGCTTCCATTACCTCAACGTATTATTCGGGACTTAGCAAGCGAAGAAACTGCAAAAATTTATGTAGATTCGCGAGAGATTCACGCAAAACTGCTTGAGTTTGTAGATGAGTTTGTCCCGAATATGAAGAGTCGCCTCATCCATTATCCGGGTGAGCGACCACTATTTGATCTTTATAATGTTGAAGAAGATATTCAAAAAGCCTTACAAACTCGCGTAGCTTTGAAGTCGGGCGGTTATCTGATGATCGACCAGACTGAAGCCATGACAACGATTGACGTTAATACAGGTTCATATGTAGGTGGTCGTAGTCTTGAGGATACGGTTTTTAAAACCAATATGGAGGCGACTCAAGTTATCGCACGTCAACTTAGACTGCGTAATTTGGGGGGGATTCTCATTATTGATTTTATTGACATGCAAGAAGCAACTCACCGTGAAGAGGTGATGCGTCAGTTTGAGAAAATGCTTGAGCGAGATCACGCGAAGACCAAAATTACTCAAGTGTCAGAACTTGGTCTGGTCGAAATGACGCGTAAACGAACTCGTGAATCATTAGAACACTTGTTATGTGAATCATGTCCAACATGTCAAGGACGTGGTTTTGTCAAAACAGCGGAGACAGTGTGTTACGAAATATTTCGTGAGATATTACGATATACGCGTGCATTTGAGTCAACGAGTGGCTTTACTGTTGTTGCCCATCCTTCTGTGATTGACCGATTATTAACAGCAGAAGCACCAGCAGTAGCCGATTTAGAGCATTTTATTAACCGTGTTATTAAATTTCAGGTCGAAAATTTATATACGCAAGAGCAATACGATATCATTTTAAGCTAAAGTTGTAACAAGATATCGCTTAATCCTTGTTACAACTGAAATTTTACTTTCATTCATGAATTTTAAATACTACTTACATACAGTAGCCCTAGACGTTCTCCCTATTAAACGTCTTAGCAAACAATAAGAGGTATAACCCATGAATGTAAGTGAAAACTTAATTAGCAACGGTCTTAAACATGTTTTAGAAAGCACGCCAGTAAATAGCTGCTATATGTTGAATGACCAAGGTAAAGAAGTACCAATCACAACTGCAATGATTCGTTCAGTATGTCATCAGTTGCTTAACCAGTGCCGTACGATCAAAAAATAAGGGGCCAATTCAAAGCCCCTTAATTTTCTAACTTGCTGAATGATGTTTCAGCTGTTTCTCTGCAATAATTTCTTCAAAACGTTGAATCTCATCCTCTAAATGAGTCAAAAGGTTTTGCATTTTTGGCAAAGCATTTCGACAAGCTGTTAAGCCAACTTCAAGCTTATCTAAATAACTGGTCATGGTAATGTTTAGAGCTTGTCCATCCATGACAATCGAAGCAGGGTAGAGCGCATCTAATTTCGCGCCATTCCAATAAAGTGGCTCACGTGGTCCTGGTACATTGGAAATCACTAAATTGAACGCCTGACGCTTGGGAAGCATTCCTGACATGATGTTTAATCCTGCCGGGCCATAAACAACCGCACTATAGTTTAAAATTTCATTCGCAGTCATGCGGCTAAAGCGTTGCTTTGAATTCTGCATGCTACGGCGAATGATTTCTAGACGCTCTAACGGTTGATCTTTATGCGTCCCTAAATTTGCCAAAATCATAGTAATTCGGTTACTCATGTCAGAATCATCTGTACGTAATGAAGCTGGAACCATGGCAATAAGTGGCTTTTTAGGTAAGCTGTTTTGGCTAATCAAATATTCACGTAAAGCGCCTGAACATACAGCTAGGACAACATCATTAATCGTTACGCCTAATGCTTTTGAAATTTTTCTAAGGCGGCTTAATTCAAATGATTGGGCCGCAAAACGACGTGAAGCACTGACTCTTTGGTTCAAAATAGAAACTGGTGCCTGAAAAGTAGAAACATAATCAGGATTTTTACCCATTTCCTTGAATATTGTTTGAGATAGCTCGTGCATGACTTTTGGAGCTATGTCGAGTTGAGACTTAATACCGCCTAAAATACTTTTAATTTTACTAGTACTTGGAGTTGGTACTTTTAGACGCTTAGCTCTTTTACTTTCAACACACCATAAAGGAACAACATGTTTTTCTTCTGGTGTTTTTGATAGAGATTTCTCGATCAAACGCATACCAGCAACACCATCTACCATTGCATGATGGATTTTAAAATACATGGCAAAACGATTGCCTTCGATTCCTTCAATAATGTCACAAGTCCAAAGTGGCTTTGCACGATCAATTAGTGAACTATGCTGCTGTGAAATATACACCAGAAGTTCACGAATACGGCCAGGATGAGGCAAAGCAATGTGGCGAAAGTGATGATCGATATCGAATTCTTCATCTTCATCCCAAAATAAACCACTTAAGCGGTTATTGAACGGAGGAATAGGAATGCTCTTTGAGCGTTTAATATCTTCTACTAAATCATGTACAAAGGTTTCTGGTGCATTTTCAGGAATTTCAAATAAAAATAATCCACCGACATGCATGGGTTGCTGTCTTTTTTCAAGTGACAGAAAAATGAAATCAATTGGGTGTAATGGACGCATAAATCATTGTGCCTCATGCATTTTTCTAAGAAGCCCTTATATGAGCTCTTATTAGAATTATAGAACCGTAAAATTAAGTATATAGCGTTTAGAGTAGAGAAAATATGACTTTGTGTACGGAACATGACATAAAAAAAACCACTGATTTGCCAGTGGTTTTTTGATATCCAATTACTTTTTCATATTACCAGCATGTAAGCCACACTCTTTTTGAGTGGCTTCTTCCCACCACCAGCGTCCTTCACGCTCATGTTGGTTTGGTAATACAGGTCGCGTACATGGTTCACATCCAATAGAAACAAAACCACGCTCATGAAGAGGGTTATATGGAATTTCCATCATACGGATGTAGCTCCATACCTCAGCACTTGTCCAGTTCGCTAGAGGGTTATATTTAATGAGTTGCTTACCTGGGCCGGAGAAACCTGCATCAGCTTGTACTACAGGAATTTCTGTACGCGTACCTGGGCTTTGATCTTTACGTTGACCTGTAATCCAGCCATCTAAAGTCGCAAGTTTTTTACGTAAAGGCTGAACTTTTCGAATACCGCAACATTCTTGATGCCCATCTGTAAAAAAGCTGAATAAACCTTTTTCGTTTACCATGTTTTGAACAGCGTCAGATTCAGGGAAACAAATTTCGATATTGATATTGTAGTGTTTACGAACAGTTTCAATAAATTGATAGGTCTCAGCGTGCAGTCGGCCAGTGTCGAGACTAAAGACACGGAAAGGCTTACCTAAGCGTGAAGCAATATCAATTAACACAACATCTTCTGCTCCCGAAAACGAAATTGCAATTTCACCTTGTTGGCTTAAGGCAAGTTCTAAAATTTCTCGAGGACTTTTGGTTGCATATTCAGCAGCAAGAGCATCTACGATATCAATAGTCGGAATAACGGTCATGTGTGTTCCTGGCAAAAGGCTTGGGCGCATTGAGTTATGAAAAATATTCTAAAGGATAGTTAATAAAGTGCTTAGCACTTTAATTTCGATCCTTATGAATAAAATTGATTTGATCAATAACAACGCAAAACTGAAAATCTTAATGGTATGATACAGCAATTTTTAACCAACGTTGGAAGCATTCATGGAAATCGTATGCCTAGATCTTGAAGGAGTTTTAGTTCCTGAAATCTGGATCAATTTCGCTAAAAAAACAGGGATTAAAGAACTCGAAGCAACAACTCGTGATATTCCGGATTATGATGTTTTAATGACTCAGCGTCTTAATATTTTAAAACAACACGGTTTAGGCTTAAATGACATTCAAGAAGTCATTGCCGAGATGGGGCCATTACCGGGGGCAAAAGAGTTTGTTGAATGGGTGAGTACGCATTTCCAACTCGTGATCTTATCAGATACCTTCTATGAATTTGCGCATCCTTTAATGAAGCAATTAGGTTGGCCAACCATTTTCTGTCATAAATTAGAGACAGATGAAGAAGGAATGATTACGGCTTATAAACTGCGTCAACCAGATCAAAAACGTGAGTCGGTTAAAGCATTACATGGTTTAAATTTCCGTGTAATTGCTGCTGGTGACTCGTATAATGATACAACCATGCTTGGTGAAGCTGACCACGGTTTCTTGTTTGATGCACCAGAAAATGTGATTGCTGAGTTTCCACAATTTCCAGCTATCCACGGTTATGATGCATTAAAAGAAGCAATCCGTTCTGTTTCACAGCGTACAATACCAGCTTAAGAATAAATAATAAAAAAGGCGCTTAAAGCGCCTTTTTTATATGAATGAGTCTTGAAACTTAGAATTTATAACCAAGTTTTAAACCATAAGCGATAGCGTTGTTGTCAGAGAAATCCGCAACATATTGATCACTACCAGCTTGTGCGCCAGTTTGAGCTTTAGCATCACCCAACCAGAAGTATTTTACACCGCCAGCAAGGAAAGTTTGTGGAGTAGGACTATATTGAAGACCTAAGCCTACATTCCAGTAACCTTCTGTTGGGCCTAAGGTTGTTACAGGATTACCCGCGCCAGAGTCCCAGCCCACAGAAACGTTACCCGCCCACTTGTCGCTAAGTTTACGGCCAACACCGGCGTTAACAGACCATTGGTCATCAGAGTATTCAACTAAGTTAAAACCATTTGGACGTCCAACAAGCCCACCTACAGCTTCTGAAACTTTACCAAATTTATATGGTTGGATAGAGAAGTCTTTCCAGTTTACCCATCGTACATTCGCGAATGCCACTGTATTTGCCATGATACCTGTTTGGAAATCAAGGTTTACAGATTGAGGGGTAGTAATTGTAGTTTTACCTTCTGAATTAATAGCTTGAAGCTTAGATGCCGGAACATCTAAACCAGCGAGCACAGAAGTAAGACCAGGGAAATTTAATAAAGATAAGTCTTCATTAATATTGGTTTTATGGTCGATTTCAGAACGATAAGTTAAAGATGCTTTAAGCGCAATTTCTGGAATTTGATAAGCTGCACCTGCTAACCAACCTACACCAGTAGTTTCTTTAATATTTGCATCATAACCATTGTAAAGGCTATAAGCTTGACCTCGAAGACTTACGTTACCTTTAACTGTTTGTAATACTGGACCAGCATAGAAGTTAAAGTTTTGGTTTGGTTGGAAGCCAAAAACAAAAGATAAGTTTTGTGTATCTACCTCAACTTTAGTTCCGCCAGTACCTAAATAATTATTTGCTACAGCAAGAGCACCAGCAAGTTGTTGAAATTGAGGACTTGCTAAAACTTGGCCTTTTGCTATGGCTAAGGTTTGATCATTTACAGGTAAACCTTGTGCTACTAAAGCCTCTTTTGCTTTTTTAGTAACAATCCCGTCAATTGCACCAGCTGATAAAACTGAGTCAGACCCAGGGTTTGAAACAAATGCATTATTACCTGTGTATTCTGCATCTGAACCAAATGGTTGATCGTAAAGTAAACCAAAAGAAAATTTATCGTTAAGTTGTAATTTTAAGGCTGCACTTGGAAAAAAATAATCATCAGCCATATCGCCAATGTTACGATTTGTTGTGCTTGATCCTGCTTCTTTACCCGCTACATCTGGGTCTAGAATAGAAATACCAGCTTCAAAGTAGTTACCAGGTTGTAAGAATGCAGACATTGACTGTCCAGAGCGATCCAATGCTGCTGCAAAAACCCCAGTTGCAGGCAGCGTTGCTAAAATCATTGCAGTGCTCAGATGTTTTAATTTCATTTTAATCTTTCCTTGAACTTCAAGACATTTTTTTAAAAGTAACAGAGTTAAACCGTTTAAACTGTGTTGCCTTCAAAGCTCCTAATTACAAGTAATAGAAGCTTTGATAACTCCATGTAACAAAAATAGCATAATTAAAATAAGAGTAAATCTATTGTATGAACTGAAGAGTACTCACTTTTTATACAAAATCTGTCAATAATGAATGAAAAATGAAGGAATATTTCTATTGTTTAATTAATTTAATTAATTGATATTTATATTTTTTATATATCAGTAATGGTCTTTATTTTTATGACATTTTTGTCACAAATCCAAGAAAAATGGTCAAAGATTTTTTTGTAAAAATATGAATTAAGTGATTATGAAATGAGTATTAGTTGTCATTTTTAGTTGATAAGTCTCGTTTCTCTACATCTGTATATTATTGATTCAGTTTTATATTCTTAGCCTTATAAAAAAATTTACCTTAATTTTTTTACCATTTGATCTATTTTTTGAGCGAATTTGGATTCTATATTTGAAAGTTATGTGTAATAAAAAACCGAAAATAATGATCTAAATTCGGTTATTTAATTTTAAGAGCTAAAACAGAGTATTAGAGTGGATAGAGTTTTTCATCAAATTGCTCAAGTTTGGGAAATTTTAATGACTCGAGCTGGTCAAGATGAGTAAGGTAGATTACATAGTCTTCAAGAAGGGTCTGTCGTGCTTCTTGGCTAATATACGGTACATGGTAAGCAATAAATGGCGGTAAGACTTCAAAACCAGCATATGCCAAAGTACCACGTTGAATCGGGTATAAATAATTTTCGATTGGGCCGTGAATTGAGTTTTCTCCAAACATGTGTGTTCTACCACCGAGTGTTAAACACAACATCGCTTTTTTTCCTGCCATGCCACCATGGTTGTAAAACCGTTTACCGCCATAAAAAAGCCCAGAGACAAATACCCGATCAATCCAGCCCTTTAAAATTGCCGGCACAGATGTCCAATAAAGTGGGAAATTTAAAATAACAAGATCAGCTTTTTTTACCTTTTCAATTTCTACTTGAATATCAGGAGCTAGAAGCTGATTTTTGCTGGCATTTCTTTGCTCTAGAGCATAGTTAAAATAATCAGGTTGGTTAAGCTCTAAGAAATCCGCTTTGGATGCAATAGGGTTAAATTGCATCGCATATAAATCTGAAATTTCTACGCTATGCCCCAATTTTTCTAAGGTTTGCTTAGCTGTACTTTTTAGAGCAGTGGTAAAAGACTGCGGTTCTGGATGAGCATGGACAATTAGAATGTTCATAGGGGAGGACCTGTATTCTTTTCATAAATTGTGCTGTCTAGTGCAATTCAGCGGATTTTGTTTTGAATAACTATGCATCAATTTAAAAGCATGGCATAGTTCATGAACTGACAGTTTTTACCATTTCGCGCCATTTTATTTTGCTTATATGGGTTGCTCATGAATCCAGAATTACCCGGAACTTATATTAATTTAATCGTCGAGACTGTTAAGCGGTGGGGTGTCTCTGGTGAGCAGCTTTTAAATGGAAGTGGAATAACTTTAGACCAATTAGAAAAGCCTTACTGGTATGTTGAATTCAACATCTTAAATCAGCTTATTGAACGGGCGATCGAGTTATGCAAAGAGCCAGCACTAGCAGGATATTTAGCTTTAAGCATGACGGCTTCATGTTATGGTTCAGTTGGAATGGCTGCCATAGTTTCTCCAAATTTAGGAGAAGCGCTAAAAATACTTGAACAATTCATTGGTTCACGTTGTAAGGTTTTCAAACCAGAATTAAAACAAGAAAATAATGATGCATGTTGGTCAATTCATCAGCCCATCAATGCATTTCAGCTGAGCCCAAATGCCAACATTTTTTTGTTACTCGGTTTTGTTCAAATTGCGAAAAAATTAACAGGGCTTTCTCATTTGGGAAAAGTTGAATTACCAATGCCAGAGCCGATAGGTTTTGGCCAAATCAGTCATCAACTGGCTGTAACTTGTTTATTTAACCAAAAGCGTAATCGTTGGATATTTCCAAAAGAGTATTTAGCACAACCTGTATTAACGGCAGACCCAATGCTAGCGCCGTTGTTAAATGCGCAGTGCAAGCGGGATATAGAGAAATTAAACTTAAAAAGTGGTTGGAAAGGGCAAGTCAAACAAGTGGCCGAAAAATTGCTTATGAATGGGAATATTGAGGCGCTAAAAGTTGGACAAGTGGCTCATATCATGAATATGTCGGAGCGAACTTTGCAACGTTATTTAGCTCTTGATGATACTAGTTTTACACTTTTGGTTGACTCACTGAAAAAGGAGCATGCCCAGAAACTTTTAACTCAAAATAATATGTCGGTTGAAAAAGTGGCTTTAATGCTAGGTTATGCCGAGACTTCTCACTTCACTCGTGCGTTTAAGCGCTGGATGGGAGTGACGCCTAAATATTTCCAAACCAAACATAAGATGGCGGATTCAAATTAAAGGGCCACAAATTTAAATTCATAGCCTTTCATTTATTATTTGAGTCAATTAATTAGATTGTTCTGGCTTAGATGAGAGTGAATCAATCACTTCAAAATAGCTAGGTGGTGCTGGAACATGGCCGCGCTCTCTCAATAGACGATGCATACGTGGCAGTTTGAAGTAGGGCACCGAAGCCATTAAATGATGTTCCATGTGATAATTGACATGAATCGGCGCTACAAAACTTCTAGCAATCCAACCTGCACGTGTAGTACGAGTATTAGTTAAAGCTGTATTACTCGTTTGCATCCCTGCATGTTCGGCCATTGAGCGAATTCTTAAAAATAATGGAAACGGTGTTAAATAAGCTAGGGGCCATAACCAATAAAACCGTTGTTGACCAAAAGCTTTTAAAACACCATAAAGAGCTACATTGGTTGCAATGGCACCACTACTGTTTTTTATAAGACTTTTTGCATAATCAACGAAATCTTTATTGCTTCGATCTAACCAGACTTGATCATTTGCAACGGTCCATTTCATTAGATCTAGGTCCATTAATACTCGGCCAAAGCTAAACTTTAATCCCGTCATACCCGTTAAGTCGCGTAAAAATTTACGAGTAAGCGATTTTTTGCTTACAGGAAAACCAGAAACTAACGAAAGATCTGGGTCATCTGGAGTAGATGTTTTTGCATGATGACGAACATGATGTACGCGATATTTTTGTAGATCATTCCAGATTGGACGGGCGCATAGCCATTCACCTACAAAGTCATTTATTTTTTTATTTTTGAATAAGCTTTTATGAGATGCATCATGCATCAAAATTGCTAGACATAACTGGCGACCTGCCAATATAGCTAAAGCTAGCATACAAGCAAGTAATTTGCCCCAGCTAGGTAAGTAATCCCACATCATGATTAAGCTTGCAAATGTTCCGCCAATAACGGCCCATGTGCTTGCAACAGCCCAAGCACCGTATATGTCTGAGGGTTGTATGAGTTCTTGTATTTCTTCTCTGCTAAATAGATCGGTCACACTCACTTGTGCATTCATTTTTATTCTCCCAAATCAGATTTTGGTATCCATATCTTATATTACAAATATAATCATAAAATTTTAAAATGTGAAATATTTGTTTGTAAAAAAATAAATCGCCCTTTAGTGGGCTAATTCATTTTCATAAAGTTTCTGCCATAGCTTTTGTCCAATCGAATCGAGCTGTTGTACATTTTGAGCAAACTGATTGCGGGCATGTTCATCAACAAATGGAGAAGGCAGTAGAGGATCATTCATGAGTAAGGTAATGGTTTCACGGCCTAATAATAAAGCTTGGGTAGCGGCCTCATTTAAGGATAAATTTTTATAATTCAAAAGCCATTCTTGGATATCATGACTATACATTTCATAGTTCTTTTCAAGCTGTTTGGTATCCCACAAAGAAGGAATTAACGAAACTGTTTTTGCGTCAAATTTTTGAATAATAGAAATTTTAGCTTCATTTTCAAGACCAGCTAAAACAAGTTCTTCACATGTTTTTTCAAAGCTATACGCTAAATTATCTGGGCGTATATAAATTCCAGTTTCGAGCCCTCTAAAACCAAATTGATGTAAAGCGCGTTCTCTCTTTTTTAAAGCGGTCCGATCAATACGACCTAAAGTTCCAGTAAAGACTGCCAGATAGTGTTGTTGCCATTCTTTAGTCTGCTTAATGCCATTTTTACGATTCAAAATAACTTTTGCCCATTCTTTGGTTGATGGCGAAAGTTGATAAATACCGCGTTCTACACTTTCTATCATCCCTTCATTTAATAGCCGAGTCGTAGCCACACGAATACCGTTGTCACTCATATTAAAAAGTTTAGCGGCAATTAATATTTGTCTAATCGTGAGCTGAGGGTAAGCAGAGGAAAGAAATAAATCGATAATGAGATGGCGTGCATTAATTTTGATATTTTTCATTCAGATTGAATTTTTGATATGAGTTGCATTTGATCAGAATAATATCATGTTTTTTTAAGGACTTTTTAAGATCATTTTGTAGAGTAAGTAAAGGTAAAAAGCTTTGTCTATAACAAGAAAAACTTTGGCAGTTCTTAACCAAGTTTTATCTTTTTACGATAGTTAACCCAAGTTTGTCATCATGATGTGATACATTATCGCACTTTAAATAAACTGCCTTTAACTAGGGGCAATAACCACAAACGTTAGAAATGATCTGATATTGAACTTGTGTTAAGTTTAATTTGGGACTTACCAATTTCGATAAAACAAATTTTAGGTCGTTCTAATGATTAACTTTCTTTGAGCAAGTTATGGAAAATTTTGAAGTTATAAAAGCACTGTTTTTAGGCTTTGTCGAAGGCTTAACTGAATTTTTACCCATCTCGAGTACAGGCCATTTAATTTTATTTGGTCATATTATCGATTTCCACTCAGACGGCGGTCGTGTATTTGAGGTCGTAATCCAGTTAGGTGCTATTTTGGCAGTGTGCTGGTTATACCGACAAAAAATTATTAACTTGATTAAGGGATTCTTTAGTGGTGATGTGGAATCACGTCATTTTGCGATTAGTGTGCTTATTGCATTCTTTCCAGCAGTCATTATTGGTGTTCTAGCTGTCGACTTTATTAAAAGTGTTCTATTTAGCCCAATTGTGGTTGCAATTGCCTTAATTGTCGGTGCCCTTATCATTTTCTGGGTGGAATCTAGACAGTTTGAACATAAGACACTTGATGCAACCAAAATCACCTTTAAACAAGCGCTTTTAGTAGGTCTTGCTCAGTGTGTGGCGATGATTCCGGGAACTTCGCGTTCAGGCGCAACAATTGTAGGCGGAATGTTTGCAGGTTTATCACGCAAAGCTGCTACAGAATTTTCTTTCTTCCTTGCTATGCCTACCATGCTGGGGGCTGCGACTTTTGACTTGATTAAAAATGCTGACGTACTCACCTCAGACAATATGGTCAATATTGGCGTAGGTTTCGTTGCTGCTTTTATTGCCGCGCTGTTTGTTGTAAAAGCATTAGTACTGTTTGTAGAACGTCACACGTTACGTGTATTTGCTTGGTACCGAATTGTACTTGGCGTAATTATTTTGATTGCAGCAATGTTCTTTAATTTATCGGCTTAAATAGGCCGATAAAGTGAAAAAACCTAGAATGCTCTAGGTTTTTTTATGCCTAAAAATTGATTTGAATTGCCTATTTATACAAAGTAAACGTAAGACAGATGTTTTCATTTTAGGTTCATTGTTATATTGATTATTAGATCACTTCTCACAATAAAACTATGCCGCAAAATCATCTTACAGAACATTTGGTCGATGCATTTTTGCACTTGGCTCCAGCAGAAGGCCTCTATCCTACTTTTATTTCTAATATCACTTTAATGCGGGTAGATCATTCCACACCACCTATTGCCGTGCTGCAAGAACCCTCAATTGTTTTAGTGATACAGGGATTAAAGCGTGGATATATTGGTAAAGAAATCTTTCAGTTTCAACAAGGACAGTGCTTATTTATCTCAATTGCAATACCGTTTGATTGCGATACTGTTGTTGAAAATAATGAACCCATGTTGGCGATTGCAATAAAATTTGAACCACAAATGATGGCTGATCTCATTACTAAAATGGATAAACAGCAACAAGTGATTACTGAAGATGCTCACGCGGAAGATTTAAAATTAAGCTGTGGACTTAGAGTGATTGACATGAATGCCACCATTTCAGAGGTTGCTCTCAGATTGCTCAATTTACTTCGCTCTAAACAAGATACTTTTATATTGGGTGAGCAAGTTAAAAGAGAATTGGTTTATCGTGTGGTGCAGGCCTCAGGTGGTAATTTAGTCGAGAGTTTATCGGCTATAGCAAGTCGAAATGGTGTGATTTACACCATTTGTGAAATTATTCAGCGTGATTATTATCATAATTTAACGGTTCAAGAATTGGCGAAACAAGCGGGCATGAGCATCTCGCTTTTTCATCAAACTTTTAAAAAGGTGACGAACTATTCGCCTTTACAGTACATCAAAATTACTCGGCTACATAAGGCTCGTGAGTTAATCATGAACAATAAAATGGGTGTAGCAGAAGCAGCCTATGAAGTGGGGTATGTCAGTGCTTCACAATTTAGCCGAGAATTTAAGCGACTGTTTGGCGTTCCACCCAAGTCCTCAATTATTTAACGTAGATTAGTATTTTGAAATATAAATCAAACATGGAGTATTTTATGACCCTTCCCAAAACCATGAAAATTATTGAAATTACGGCTCCTGGTGGACCTGAGGTTCTAAAAGTTCAAGATGCTAGTCTTCCAGTACCTCAAGCAGATGAAGTCTTAATTGAGGTAAAGGCTGCTGGAATTAACCGTCCTGACGTTTTACAGCGTATGGGTTTATATCCAATGCCTAAAGGTGTTACTCAAATACCGGGACTTGAAGTCGCTGGTGTCGTGGTTGCTGTGGGTGAACAAGTAGATCAATTCAAGGTTGGTGATAAAGTTTGTGCCCTAACAAATGGCGGTGGTTATGCAGAATATTGTGCGGTAACTGCAACTCAAGTATTGCCAATACCTGAAAATTTATCATTTACGCAAGCTGCTGCAATTCCAGAAACATTTTTTACGGTTTGGGCAAACCTATTTGATATTGGCCGTTTAAAGAAAGATGAAACTGCACTGATTCATGGTGGGGCAAGTGGTATTGGAACCACAGCTTTAGCAATTTGCCAAGCTTTAGGAATTAAAACTTTTGCTACCGTTGGTAGTGAAGATAAAGTTGAAGCACTCTCTAGTTTCACCACAGCAATTAACTATAAAACCCAAGATTTTGAGCAAGAAGTTTTGAAACATACTCAAGACCAAGGTGTTGATGTTATTTTAGACATTGTGGGTGGTTCTTATTTCACGAAAAATTTAAATCTATTAAAACGTGATGGCCGACTTGTCATTATTGGTTTTATGGGGGGTCGAATCGCAAAAGAATTTGACTTACAAAAACTGATTTTAAAACGTGCCACAATTACGGGTTCAACGATGCGAGCACGTAATAGCCAAGAAAAAGCAGAGATTGCCCAATCTTTGCATGAGCATGTATGGCCATTATTGGCTCAAGGTAAATGTTTACCGCAAATCTATAAAACGTATGCTTTTTCAGATGTACAAAGTGCTCACGCATGTATGGAACAAGGTGATCATATTGGAAAGATCGTTTTAGAAATGAATGCGTAACGCTGTAATCATTGAAGTTTGGGCGAACGACAGGTTCGCCTAAACTGAATTTTATAATTCTAGATTCTGCCTATTTCTCTATAAAAATTGCCAAATTCTATTGGCAGATTGCACCAGTTCTATAACTTCACCTATAAATTGAGTAAGAAATAAAAATGGGTTATTACCTTATTATTTCTTTCCATACTGATGAAAAAGGATAGTAAAAATGAATACCGCAAATATTGATGATAAAAATCCTACTCCAGATTTGGCTGAAGATAATGCCTTTTTCCCATCACCTTATTCACTAAGTCAATATACTGCTCCTAAAACCGATTACGACGGCACGACTTATTCAACGCCGTATGCGGGCAATAAAAAAGTTTTAATGATTGCAACTGATGAGCGTTACATCCAGATGCAAAACGGTAAGTTCTTTTCAACAGGTAACCATCCTGTAGAAATGCTTTTACCGATGTTTCATTTAGATAATGCAGGCTTTGAAATTGATGTTGCGACACTTTCTGGGAACCCTGCTAAACTTGAAATGTGGGCAATGCCAAAGCAAGAACAAGTTGTATTAGACACTTTTCAAAAATATGCAGACAAGTTAAAAAATCCTCTGAAACTCTCAGATATTTTAGAAAATGTAGTAGGGGAAAATTCACCTTATGCGGCTGTCTTTATTCCGGGTGGGCATGGTGCATTAGCTAAGATTCCACATAGCCTTGAAGTAAAAAAAGTCCTTAAATGGGCAGTTGAACAAGATAAATTTATTATTACTTTATGTCATGGGCCTGCTGCATTATTGGCTGCGGCTGTAGACGAAGCGCCAGAAAACTATATTTTCAAAGGTTATCAAATTTGTGTATTCCCTGATGCTTTAGATGCAGGGGCGAATATCGATATTGGCTATATGCCGGGTGCGTTACCTTGGTTAGTTGGTGAAAACCTTGAAAAACTCGGTGTGGAAATTTTAAATAAGGGTATTACTGGACAATGTCATAGAGACCGTAAATTGTTAACAGGTGATAGTCCGCTTGCTTCTAATAATTTAGGCAAACTTGCAGCTGAAACGTTGTTGGCTGAAGTGAGGGATTAACGTATTAAGTATGTGCGCCCTGCGGGACTCGAACCCACGTCGGTCGCTTAGGAGGCAACTGCTCTATCCAGTTAAGCTAAGGGCGCATAATTTTATGATTATAAACAAAAAAGCTATTGCGAAGGCAATGGCTTTTTTACGTTTTAGGTATTAAAACTTTTGCCATAGTGGGCAATAAAGATAAAGTTGAACCATTCAATGGTTTTGAACACTTATGTCTTGTAGAAAAACAGTTTAGAAAGCTAAAAAATCACAAAAAATTCATGTTGATCTTTCTATGATCTCAAGCAAAACACGAAAAGGTTTAAGACAAGCAATTGAGTAGATGAAACTATTCCCGAAAGGTTGTTTGTTAAAAATCAGATTTGGCTATCTATAAATCAAAAGGGCATAGCATGAAAAAAATTGATGAACAGGACTTATCTAGAATTATTGAAATGGCATGGGAAGATCGCACTCCATTTGAAGCAATTGAGCGAGAGTATGGCTTAAGCGAAAGCGAAGTTATTCGTTTAATGAGATACAACCTAAAAACCAATAGTTTTAAACTTTGGCGTAAACGTATGGCAGGGCGTAAAACTAAGCATCAACAATTACGTTCACCAGACGTTGAACGAGCTTACTGCTCTCGTCAGTATAAATATGCTTAACATCATCAGATATAACCAATTGAAATCCAGCTGATTCAACAATCAAGAGTAGTGTTGAATCAGTTAAAACAATCGAGTGAAATATCTACTTAGTTGATTGGGCTTGTCTTTTACATCTTTCAGAGCAATATTTTACTTCTTCCCAGCAACGTTCCCATTTTTTTCGCCAGTCAAAAGGACGTTGACAATAGGCACATATTTTCTGGGGTAAATGTTGTTTTTTCATGATCTTAAAGCTCATCAAGTTGATGAATAAGTAACTTGGCATGCTGCATGACAGAAGCTTTATCTTTCATACGATCAAGGTTTTTATAGACCATAGCCATTCTGGGATTCTGACGAAATATGGCCTCATGTCGGCTCATAAAATACCAATATAAACTGTTAAATGGACAACTGTCAGACTCAGTTTTTGTTTTGACGTTATATGTACAGTGCTGACAATAATTTGACATTTTATGTACGTAATTACCTGATGCAGCATAGGGTTTACTTGCCATGATGCCGCCATCTGCATACATTGCCATGCCTAAAGTATTCGGTAATTCGACCCATTCATAAGCGTCTACATAGACTGCTAAATACCATTTGCAAATTTCTGATGGAATTACACCTGCTAAAAGTGCAAAGTTACCTGTAATCATTAAACGCTGAATATGGTGAGCATAGCCATGTTCAAAGGTATTTCTGAAACACTCGGCCATACATGCCATTTTTGTATTACCCGTCCAGTAATATTGTGGCAGCGGCGTGCTGGCATGAAGGGTATTTTGATCGCTATAGTCAGGCATAGATAACCAATATATTCCACGTACATATTCCCGCCACCCTAATATCTGCCGAATAAATCCTTCTACTGCATTTAATGGAGCCTGTCCGCTGTAATAGGCTGTTTGAGCAGCGTCACACACTTCTTTTGGCAACAACAATCCACAATTTAAATAAGGTGAGAGCAGACTATGAAACATAAAATCTGAACCATAAACCATGGCATCTTGATAATCGCCAAAGTGAGGTAAGATGTTAGAAATAAAATGATCTAGAGCAAGTAGGGCATTTTGACGGGTAGTTGCCCATTGAAAGGAGTTGATATTGCCGATATGTTGTGAAAATTCTTTCTTGACCAGTTGAATAACATCTATATCAATTTGATCATGCTCAAAGGCTAATTTTGATGGCAAAGATGGATTGCCTGACCACGCTTTTCGATTGGCTTGATCAAAGTTCCATTGCCCGCCAACGGGTTGTTGGTCATGCATTAAATAGTGAGTTTGCTTGCGCATTTCTCGGTAAAAATATTCCATTCTTAGTGTCTTATATTTGTTTGCCCATTGCTTGAATTGTTCTACGGTACAAAAGAATCGATCATCTTCTAAACAAATAACAGGTAGTTTTAGCTTGTTAGCCCATGAATTTTCGATTTCATGTTGTAAGCGATACTCACCACATTGGGTAATGACGAGAGCATTCGCCGAGAAGTGTTGCTGCTGCAAAGCAATAAAGTCGACTAACTTTTTTATATGACTTTCGCGCTTAAATGTGTGATAACGGATTTTCCAACCCTGTGCTTTTAATTCTTTTGCAAAGTGCCGCATTCCACTAAAAATCAGTGCTATTTTTTGTGGATGATGAGCAACATAAGATGTTTCCTCAAATACTTCAGCCATCAAGATAACGTCTTCATTCCGGTTTAAATACTTGAGCGTTGCGAGTTGGTGATTTAATTGATCACCCAGAATTAAACCAAATCGCATATTTTTGCTTCATGAGATGGAACTAAAACTAGTCTATATTTTCAGAGATCAATTTTATGTGAAGCAGAGCTTCTAACTTCATCACTAGTCACTTAGCTATAAAAAGATAAAGACAACTTAAAAACATAACGCATGTGAATAAAATGTGATTTTAATCAAAAAGATACAAATTAAATGAATTGAAGGTGTTCGCTAATATGCGTAAGATTTTAAAAAAATATGTTTAAGCTTGATCCTTTTGAAGGAGCAATAGAGTCCAGCGAAAGGTTCTTCACTCGAGTATATAAATGGATACCAACAACCATCCTATTGCTTATATTTTTCAGCAGCAACAACTTTTGGTTGATGCGAATTTTAATCTACCTTGCCTTCAACAGCAGAAACATGATTTACATATACAAGCAGACCCTCTAGTAATAGCAAGAGATTTCCAAGAAGGCGAACTTATTCCAAATGGATATCAGTTCATACCTATTCGCCAACTCTTACAGTATTGGACTAAACCGCAGTTTGAACAGGCAAGTCGCGCTTTTCAGTTGCTAGAGTGGCGCCGTAATCATCAGTTTTGTAGTCGTTGCGGACATAAAACCCAGCAGCATAAGACTGAATATTCGATGACTTGTCCAGCATGTAATTTTAGTCAATATCCTAGGGTCAATCCTTGTGTAATTACCATTATTACGCGTGGTGAGGACAAGATTTTGCTGGCTAAAAATGCTAGAAATAAGAGCCAGATGTACAGTTTAATTGCTGGCTTTGTCGAGGTAGGGGAAACACTAGAAGATGCTGTTCGACGTGAAACATTAGAAGAAGTTGGATTACACATTAAGAATATTCAGTATTTGGCGAGTCAACCATGGCCATTTCCCAGTAACTTAATGTTGGCCTTTAAAGCTGAATATGAAGCGGGCGAAATTGAAATTCAGGAGAAAGAACTTAGCGATGCTCAGTTTTTCAAATTTAATCAATTACCTGAAATTCCATTTAAGGGCAGTATTGCTCATGCAATGATTATGCACGTTATTCATGGCACACCTGTCGCTGATGATACGAAACAGTGGCTTTAAACTGAGATTCAGATATGGCTTTAATCTTATATTTTTAAATAAAAAAGCCATTGTCTAGACAATGGCTTTTTAGATTTATTTATTCTTCCGGATTCTCAATGGAATCTAATTTTTTAGGATTTAAATAGTCAAAAAGTACAAGCATTGCTGTAATCCAAATAGGGATCATCATTACTGACTCTTTGAAGCCTTGAGTCCACATAATATAGAGAACCACAGCAATAAACGCTAAAACTAAGTAATTACTAAAAGGTGACCATAACGCTGGAAAAGATGTCTTAATATTCGCGTGCTTAACAAAGCGTCTATACTTCAAATGTGTAATTGATATCATTGCCCAGTTTAGAACAAGTGCACCAACCACAACATACATAAGATGTCCAAGAGCATCTTCAGGTACAAAGTAATTTAAAAGAACGCAACCAAAGATTAATAAAGCAGAAAGCAGAACAGCGGGAATAGGAACCCCTTGTTTATTGGTTTTTGCAAAAACTTTTGGTGCATTACCTTGTTGAGCGAGACTGTATAGCATACGGCTATTTGCAAACATCCCACTGTTATAAACAGATAGTGCAGCAGTTAAAATAATAAAATTCAGTAAGTGTGCAGCCCAACCAATTCCCATTTGACTAAAAATCATAACAAATGGACTTTTGTCGAGACCGCCAAGATCTAATTGGTTCCACGGCACTAATGAAAGTAAAATTGCCAATGAACCGATATAGAAAATCAAGATACGGAAAACGACTTGGTTAATTGCTTTTGGAATCGTTTTTTTCGGATCTTTTGCTTCTGCTGCGGCCATACCAATCAGTTCGATACCACCAAAGGCGAACATCAAGAAAGCCAACATATAGAAGAGGCCGCTAAAGCCATTTGGAAAAAATCCACCATGAGACCAAAGGTTACTAAATGAAATGTTTGAACCTACATCTGCTGTAAATAGCAAATAAAGTCCAAAAACAATCATAGAGATGACCGCAGCAACTTTAATAATAGCGAGCCAGAATTCGGACTCACCATAAAATTTGACGTTTGTTAGGTTAATTGCCGTAATCACGACAAAGAAAAATAAGACAGACGTCCACGCTGGAATATGAGGCCACCAATAATTAATATATTTGGCCACTGCGGTGAGTTCGCTCATCGCAACCAGAACGTAGAGTATCCAATAATTCCATCCGGTTAAAAATCCGGGAAATTTCCCCCAGTATTTATACGCAAAATGGCTGAACGATCCTGCAACAGGTTCTTCAACAATCATTTCTCCCAAGTGGCGCATAATTAAAAAAGCAATTAAGCCACCAATGGCATATCCTAAAATAATGGATGGTCCCGCAGATTGAATCACTTGCGCCGAGCCTAAAAATAATCCGGTACCAATTGCTCCACCCATAGCAATTAATTGGATATGTCGATTTTTTAGTCCTCGTTGAAGTGTAGAAGATTCGTTGGTCAAAGGTCTTCACTCACTATGAATAAGTAAATTATTCTAATAGATGGAGTTATTTTAGCCTAGACTACAAATTAATAAGGCGTGACTGAAAAGTAATTGTAAAATTTATTTAAAATCATAATCTTGCTTTTAATATTTCTATTTCGAGTGAAAAGTACTCTAAAAAATATAATTTCAGATAGACTTTTTTTCTTAGATTTTGCTTAGATTAAGTCATTGCAAGCATATTGTTAAATTCACAAAATATACTCGCGTCAATACGATTGATGTATAAAGCAGATCGCTATCTCTTGGCCTTAAAACAATTTAAGATGCAGAGAAGGGTAAACAAGAATGCTTGTTTTGATATAGAAGAACATAATAGTAAGGATAACAGTTGATATGAGCTCAGTACCGCAAATTAAAATTCCAGCAACTTATATGCGTGGTGGAACGAGTAAAGGTGTCTTTTTTAAGCTTGATGATTTGCCCGAAAAAGCCCAAGTTGCAGGTCAAGCAAGAGATCAGCTCTTACTACGTGTAATTGGTAGTCCAGATCCTTATGGAAAACAAATTGATGGCATGGGTGGTGCCACTTCGAGTACCAGCAAAACTGTTATTCTCGCTAAAAGCACTCAGCCAGATCATGACGTTGATTATTTGTTTGGTCAGGTTTCAATTGATCAGGCTTTTGTAGATTGGAGTGGTAACTGCGGTAATTTAACCGCTGCGGTTGGCTCTTTTGCGATTTCAAATGGCTTAGTTGATGTCGATCGTATTCCAGAAAATGGCCTATGCACGGTTCGAATTTGGCAAAAAAATATTCAAAAAACCATTATTGCGCATGTGCCTATTACTAATGGACAGGTTCAAGAAACTGGAGATTTTGAACTAGATGGGGTGACTTTCCCTGCCGCTGAGGTCCAAATTGAGTTTTTAGATCCTGCCGATGATGGTGAAGAGGGCGGTGATATGTTCCCGACAGGGAATGTTGTTGACCAATTAGATGTTCCAGAGATTGGTAGTTTTCAAGCCACATTTATTAATGCTGGTATTCCAACCATTTTCTTAAATGCAGAAGATTTAGGATACGAAGGTACTGAGTTACAAGATCATATTAATAGTGACGCAACTGCATTGGCACGTTTTGAAAAAATTCGTGCCTATGGCGCAGTTCAGATGGGCTTAATTAAAGATATTTCAGAAGCAGCAGCGCGTCAGCACACCCCAAAAATTGCTTTTGTCTCTAAACCAAAAAATTACACAGCATCAAGCGGTAAAAACGTTTCAGAGAGTGATGTCGACTTACTCGTTCGTGCTTTGTCGATGGGTAAATTACACCATGCCATGATGGGAACAGCAGCCGTTGCAATTGGAACAGCGGCTGCTATTCCAGGCACTTTAGTAAATTTAGCAGCTGGTGGCGGTGAGCGTGAAGCAGTACGTTTCGGGCATCCATCTGGGACACTACGTGTGGGTGCTCAAGCTGAACTTACAAATGGCCAGTGGGTTGTTAAAAAGGCCATTATGAGTCGTAGTGCGCGTGTGTTAATGGAAGGTTGGGTACGTGTTCCTGGTGACAGTTTCTAAAACTTACTTAAGAATGAAAAAAGCCTCTCCATTTTGTAGAGGCTTTTTTACTTAGGCCTTCGAAAACTCATCACGCACTTTTCACAGTGAATCGTGTATGATGTAGCGCATGAATGCTTCATAACATTCAATAAAATTTCTCTACTGATTTTATCGAGGCGACTGTGTCATCACTCTCTCAAGTTAATGCGGATGTTTTAAAACAAGCTCAACAACGTATTCAACAAGATTTATTGACGACACTGGCCGCATTCTCAATTCCAGAGCCTTTAAAAAGTGCAGTTCACCATGCAGTTATGCTTGGTGGAAAGCGTGTGCGTCCGGCTTTATGTTATGCCACTGCCTCTTTACAGCCAAATCCAAATTTTGCTGCGGCTCGTCGTGCGGCGGTTGCTGTAGAGTTAATTCATTGCTACTCACTAGCGCACGATGACTTGCCTTGTATGGACAATGATTTACTACGTCGTGGTCAGCCGACTTGTCATGTTGCGTTTGGTGAAGATACTGCTTTGCTTGCTGGTGACATTTTACAATCAATGGCTTTTGAGGTTTTAGGTAGCCGTTTGTTTGATGAACAAGGGCAGGGTGCTGATGCTGCGATTGTATTAAAACAAATGCAGATTTTAGCAACTGCTAGCTCCAAAATGGTCTCTGGACAGGTTTTAGATTTGCAAGCGGAAGGCAAGCAAATTACTCAAGACGAACTTGAAAATATCCATCGTAATAAAACCGGTGCGCTCATTCAGGCAGCCATTATGATGGGTGCAGTGACAATCTTCTCTGGAACAGATCAAGCAATTCCAAAGTTACGTCAATATGGACAAACAATTGGACTAGCTTTTCAAGTGTTAGATGATATTCTCGATATTACTTCGAGTACCGAAACCTTGGGTAAAACTGCAGGTAAGGATGAACAAGTACAAAAATCGACATATCCAGCCTTAATGGGGCTCGAACAAGCAAAGGTCTATGCTAAAGAATTGCATGATCAAGCCTTTGAAGCCTTAGCGCATTTTGGTGACGATGCGAAAGAATTAGTAGATATTTCACAATTCCTTTTAGCGCGTACCAATTAATAATATTAAATCAATATTCATAACTTCTATTCATGTGAAATGAATAAGGGAGAAAAGAATGAATGGTGCTCAGCTTCATCAAACTGCAATTGAAATCGCGCGTAATCTTCCCTTTAGTCAACAGACCCATCCATTTGGGCCAGACTATGAAGTTTTTAAAATTTTAGAGAAAATGTTCATGTTGACCGCAGAAGTAGCTGGCGTCAAAATGGTTAATGTTAAATGTGATCCCTATAAAAGTCAGGAATATCAGGAGCTCTATTCATTTATTATTCCTGGATATCACATGAATAAAAAGCACTGGATTTCGATTACACCGCATAAGAACTTAACAAGAGATTTACTTCAAGATTTAATTCGCGACTCTTATGATTTGGTTGTAAAAAAACTCCCTTTGAAAGATCAGAAAAGATTAAAAAACCAATAATATAAAAGATAAAAAACGGCGACATAGTAGTCGCCGTTTTGTTTTCAAATACTTATTTAAAGTAAACACATTAATTATGTTTTCCCATAATACCGCGAATTGTATTTAAAACATCGGCAGGTAAAACCACAGTTTTAGCATTGCTTGATTTCGCCATATCTTGCATGGCTTTCACATATTGTTCACCTAAAAGGTAAGCAACAGGAATTTCTTTATCACCAACCGCACTGGTTACCATTTCAATTGCTTTTTGAGATGCTTCTGCTAAGACCACTTGAGCTTCAGCATCACGACGAGATGCTTCTAAACGACCTTCTGCACTTAAAATAGCAGCCTGTTTTTCACCATCTGCTTTTGTAACGGCAGCACGACGTTGACGCTCTGCCGCAGCTTGCTCTTCCATAGCCGCTTGCATGGTATGAGAAGGTTGAATATCTTGAATTTCAACAGTTTTTAAAGTAATACCCCAATCTGAAATATCATCAGAAATCGCAGCTTTGAGCTTGGCTTTAATATGATCTCGTGAAGACAATGCATCATCTAGATCCATTTCACCTACAATAGAACGTAACGAAGTTTGTACAAGGTTTTGAATCGCCCATGTATAGTTTTCAATACCATAGACAGCTTTTTCTGGTGTGGTTAAATTAATGTAGGCCACTGCATTCATTAGTAATACGGCGTTATCACGTGTAATTACTTCTTGAGATGGAATATCAAGCACAATATCTTTCGTGGTAATTTTATATGCCACTTCATCTACATAGGGAATCACAAAATTAAGCCCAGGATTAAGTGTCGAATGGTATTTACCTAAACGTTGAACAATCCACTTATAACCCTGAGGAACAATACGTACCCCTTTAAAAATGGTGACAGCCACAAAAGCCAAAAAAGCTAAAACAATAATAGTACCGACTGGCATGAAAATACCCTCTCTTTATCTTTAATGTTTATGAAGTACCGTGGGACTGGACAATTAAGTCATTACCCGAAATATCAATAACTCTCACTCGATCACCGACTTTGACCGGATTAGTGCTTCGACAGTTCCATTCATCAGCCCCTAAAATAGGCATTGGAAAGCGAACAATAATTTGATCATGATCAAGACCGGTTTGAATCACCATACCAATTTGACCAATAGTCGCTTCACGGGGTAATCCCGCTTTAGTTTTATCAATTGATAATGGTTTAATAAATTTGAACCAAAGAATGGTGCATAGCACTGACAGAACTATCCACAATACAATTTGCGTTGTGAGGCTAATATCTGGAAATAACCAGTAGAGAAAGCACACCATAATGGCGGCAATACCAAACCAAAGCGCGGCAAAGGCGGGTAGAATCAGCTCGGAAAGAATAAGTAATATACCCAATACAAACCAGTGCCAAGGTTGTATAACAAACTCCATAGATCTGCTCTTTTATATATCTTTATGATGGGTAAAAGTGACTTAATATCACTTTTACCACTGTAGCAGATGATGGGGAGTGTGGATAGAAAAAAACCACCTCAATTAGAATTTAGGGCGTGGTGCAGGCTTAAATGCAGCTGGAGATTTTTTGAAGTTTGCAATTGCAGTTTCAACTTGGCGTATTTGCGCTTGAGCAGCTTTTTCACCTTCCAAAATTGCCTGATTACTTGATTTGAGGTCAAGAGTACCTAGATGACCAACTTTAGGTTGAATCACTACATTAGCTTGCTTGAGTTCTTCATTAATACTTTGTTGACCCATGATATTAATGGTTTGATCAAGTAGTCCCCACATATTGGCTGGGCGATTCCCTGCTGGACGTGCAGAAATATCAACCGCAATCACAATATCTGCACCCATATCACGAGCTGTTTTAACTGGAATAGGGCTAACTAATCCACCATCTACATATTTCTGTTTGCCAATAGTTGCAGGAACGAACACGTTGGGAATACTGCACGATGCACGAACTGCTTGCCCTGCATTACCTTTAATAAAGTCAGCTTTTTGACCATTATCAAGGCGTGTTGCAACCGCTGCAAAACGAATGGGGAATTTCTCAATTGGTTTGTTACCCACGTTACGGTTCACGTAGTCCTGTAACTTTTGTCCGAGAATAATACCCTGACGATTCAGGGTTAAATCACGGATATCTGACTCTTGTAATTTCAAAGCCAGACTTTGCAATTGATAAGGCGTTTGTCCACTTGCGTAGATACTTCCAACAAAGCTACCGGCACTGGTACCTGTGACAATTTTAGGTTTAATTCCGTGAGACTCTAAAACCTTGATTACACCAATATGTGAAAATCCTTTTGCTCCACCGCCACCTAAAGCAAGTGCAATCACAGGTTCACGGGCTTTCATTGAGGTTGTCGGTGTTGGCGTTTTGCTAAATTTATCACAGCCAAATAGTGCTAGAGAGATAAATCCAATACTGGCAAATTGAGCAATTTTCATCTTTAAAAAAATAATCTACATCGAGATAAATGAAGAGGGCTCATAAGACCAGATTTGTTCATTTTTTGCTAGGTTTTTTTCACTAGATTTTGTAAAGGTTCAGCCAGCCAATTACGATTTTTCGGTGAAATTTTTCCTTCATAACGCTCAAAAATCTTTTCTAAATCTTCTTCATAGTTGCCGCTTGGGTTTAAGTGCCCTAAACAGTGAATAGTCTTATGATCATAATCAAAAGAAAACATGACAATGGGAATATGAGCTTTTGCAGCAATATGGTAAAAACCACTTTTCATTTTTTTTGCTTTCTTACGTGTACCTTCGGGCGCCATTCCAATCCAGATCTTGTCATGGTTTTGAATGGTTGCAACGACTTGCTCAGTAAGTCCATTGGCAGTGTCACGTTTAACTGGAATGACTCCAGCCCAATCTAAAGCTCGTTTAAACGGTGGTTTAAAAAGGGCATCTTTACCTAGTACCGTAATTTGAATACCTAATCCAAAAATTGCAAGAAAGCCATACCATCCATCAATATTGGAAGTATGGGGGGAAATAATTGCCACTGCTTTTGGAAAATTAGGAACTTCGCCTTCAATTGTCCAACCTTGCGCTAAAAAAAGTTTTTTAAATAGTGCTCGGCTTAAAGCAGTACCGCGTTGAGGCACCAAATCAGGTAAATTAGGGAAATGTTGATCCATATTTTTTAAATTTTAACTTGTCCTAGTTTTATCTTAATCTTTTGAAATATATGCTTCATTGGCAAAATGTAAGAACAAAATGACATTTGATGTTATTCCTCATTAAACAAATAAAAAGTAGGTTTCTATGGTGCGGCAGCAAAATCTTTATCTTCTGCTATTTTCCTTATATTGGGCACAAGGACTGCCTGTCGGGTTCATGACGCATGCTTTACCCGTGATCTTAAGAGCAGAAGGAGTATCCCTCGCCCATATTGGTGGCTTTGGCTTATTAATGTTGCCGTGGTCAATCAAGATTTTTTGGGCGCCGTGGGTCGACCGACATGCACTTTCCCGTCTAGGGCACTACCGTAGTTGGATTTTACCTACCCAGTTTCTGACTGTGGGGGTGCTGTGCATTTTGTCTTTTTTCCCCGTTCAGGCTTTAGATCAACCGATTTATTTATTAGCCTTTTTTATTTCACTACTTTTTATGAACTTAACTGGAGCAACACAAGACATTGCTACCGATGCTTTAGCAGTCAATTTGTTGAAACATGACCAGCAGCATTGGGGCAACACATTTCAGGTGATTGGTTCACGCTTAGGATTTATTGTGGGGGGAGGCGCCGTACTTTGGTGCTTAGACTGGTTAACATGGCAACCCACTTTTTTGCTATTAGCAACCTTAGTATTTTTAAATACTTTACCTATTTGGTTATTTAAAGAACCTCGACATACTTCTCGTTCAAAGCGCGAGCTCAAACTTAATCAACTAAATCTAACCACAAAAATTAAGGCTTATTTGAGTTACTTTTCTCAAAATAAAGAACTCCGTTCTTGGTTAGTGGTGCTGATCACTTTTAAAGTAGCAGACGGCTTAGCTGGGCCATTACTCAAACCTTTAATGGTGGATATGGGGCTAAGTTTTACCCAAATTGGTGTTTATATCACGATGCTAGGTGCAGTAGCCGCACTCGCTGGAGCGGCAATGGCAGGGGGAGTACTTAAGTACTTTTCAAGACCAACAGCATTAATTGTTTTTTCAGTTTTTAAAATTATGAGTCTAGGAGCCTATGCTTATTTAGCCTATGCCTATGAACAAAAAAATCAGTTGAATGTCTGGGTTATCTATACAGTCAATGCTTTAGAAGATGTATTCTCGGCAATGCTGTTAGTGGTTATGTTGACTCTAGTCATGTATTACAGTCGAAAAGAATATGCGGGGACAGATTTTACGTTTCAGGTTTCAGTCATGGCGACTGTGAGTGGTCTTCTTTATAGTTTTAGTGGGGTGATTGGAGATGTGCTCGGTTATTTCCATTATTTGATAGCTATTGTCATTATTGGAGTGCTCAGTTTACTGCCTATTTATCTCTGGAAACATGCGAAACTACAGGAAAAGTAAAGTTAACTAAATGAAATAAAGAAACTTAATGTCGATTAAGTATTAATCTAAGTGTGCTCTAATACATTTGTCTATGTTTCTTAAAATGTATATTTTTAGCTATTTTAATGCTCAATTAATTGTGCCATCTTGTTTGAGTAGCAAATGGAAGCTAAAAGGAGAAAAAATGGATTTGGATAACAATAAAAATCATGTGAATCAATCAAAATGGACAGAAAAATGTTCAATTAGATTGGTTATTAGCCTAAAGTCTAAAAAAGAATAATGAAATAACGATTTAATCATTCTATAAGATAAGAGAGTTGTGTAGGATTCGTTACAACATGAAGTTAAGGTAAAAATCTGTAAATCAAAGTATGTTTTTTATGTCTTTGTTTATAGGTTTTAGTCTTGCACAACGTTGAAATTGGTTTTGGTTGCGGTAATAAAATTAATGTAACCAATGTGGAGGAGAGTTGATTTTTTAGCCCCTAATTTAATGGCGTAAATCAACTTGGCATGGATAGGCAACATAAAATATATTTTTAGGAGTTTTTGATGGATCTATTCCTTAATCGTAAATCTTTCGTTATTAAAAGTTTAGCTCTTACAGTTACAGCTTTAATGATGAGTGGGGCACATGCTGCGACTTCCGACAAAGCGGAAATTCAACAGCTTCGTAAAGAAGTTGAAGCGTTAAAAGCTTTAATTCAAGAACAACGTCAAGTTCAGCAACAACAACAGCAAGTACAGCAACAACAGCAAGTACAGTTAGCTGAAGTTAAGGCACAACCTCAAGCTGCTGCACCAGCTTCTCCATTAGCATCATTAAAATCTAAAACTGGTGCTGATGTGAATCTATATGGTTTTGTTCGTGGCGATGCTAACTATATTATCGAAGGTGCGGATGGTGACTTCGCTGATGTAAGTAAGTCTAATGGTGAAGCAAAAGATAAATTGCGTGCTACTGCTAAAACGACTCGTCTAGGTTTAGATTTTACTGCTCCTGTAAGCAATGCCAAAGTTGGTGGTAAAATTGAGTTGGACTTTGCAAGTGGTGACAATAACAAATCTGAAAACGTACGTATTCGTCATGCTTACTTAACTTATAACAACTGGTTGTTTGGTCAAACTACATCTAACTTCTTGGCGAGCCACGCACCAGAAATGATCGACTTTTCGACGAACATTGGTGGTGGTACAACACGTATTCCACAAGTACGTTATAACTATAAATTAGCTCCTGCGACTCAATTATTTGTTTCAGCTGAGGAAGGTAATAGTTCAGCAACAGGTGACTCAGTTAAATATAGATTACCTGTATTAACAGCTAAAATTACTCAAGGTTATGCTGGTGGTAATGGTAATGCTTCTGCTCGAGCTTTTGTTGAAAACTACAAATCAGGAAAGGGCGATGACCAGACTGGGTGGGGCGTTGCTGCAGGTACTGACTTTAAAGTAGCAGATCCTTTAAAACTCTTTGCTGATGCTTCTTATGTTGTAGGTAACAGTAACTACTTATATGGTAGTAATTCTGCTTATACTTTAGTTAATGATAATATTGAGCAAAATGAATTTGTAGCTGTACAAGTGGGTGGAACTTATAAGATTTTACCTAACCTACGTGCTACTTTAGCATACGGTGCTCAATTCGCTGATGATGGCACAGACTATGCTAAAGCATATACTGCGGGTAATGAAAAAGTTCAGCAAGCATGGCTCAACGTCATTTATACACCAGTTAAACCAATTGACTTAGGTATTGAATATGTTAATGGTAAACGCGAAACCTTTGCTGGTGATGATTACAAAGACAACCGTGTTGGTTTAATGGCTAAATATAGTTTCTAAAAACAATATTTAGTTAAAAGCTCACAAGACGAGGTTAAATTTAACCTCGTCTTTTTATTATACAAAATTTAAAAAAGTAGCATGTATTAAGGTCTTTGAATTAGATCATTTTTTATTTAAGTCATTTTTAAGTTTCCATTTCTACAGTAAAGCATCATAAAAAGATTGTAGTCACCCAAGATGCTGAATTTTTTTTCCACTTTAAAAAATAAACAGATTTCACTGTTTATGTTTAACTTTATTATAGCCAGTTGGTTAGGGGCAATTCTAAATATTGGTTTTTATCGCCAAGTCCATCTTTTAACTCCATATTTTGGAATAAAGGCTATTCTATTTTTAGCTGCTACTGTACTTATTGTGGTTGCTGCTTATTATGCGGTTTTACAGATTTTAAACTGGAAATGGACCGCTAAAATTTTTGCAATTTTACTGGTCGTGATTGGTGGTTTTAGCTCTTATTTCGTGAATACCTTAGGCGTAATTATCTCGCCCGATCAGATTCAAAATATGATACAAACCGATGTATCTGAAGTTTCTGATCTAATTTCATTACGTTTTGGACTCTGGACAGTTTTCTTTGTTGTTTTACCTATTATTTTAATTACTCAGGTAAAACTTAAAAAAGAAAAAACATCTCATTTATTGTTGAAAAAAATTAGTTCAATCATTGCTTCTTTCGCAATCGTTGGTCTTTTGCTATTTGTTTATTATGTTGATTTCGCAGCGATCTTTCGTGAGCATCGTGATCTAAAAGGTATGATTTCACCTCAAAATAGTATTTCATCTTTAATGTCTTATTATCATAAAAAGGCACCTAAGAAGAACTTGCCATTAATACACTATGGTGAAGATGCTCATCAAATTCAGCAAGTACAAAGCAACTTGCCTAAATTAATGGTTTTAGTTGTGGGCGAGACTGCACGTGCAGAAAGTTTTGCATTAAATGGTTATTCGAAAAATACGAATCCGGAGCTTTCTAAACAGGAGGTTTTGAATTTCTCGCAAGTTAGCTCATGTGGTACAGCAACAGCTGTGTCGGTTCCATGTATGTTCTCTGGCATGCCACGTGTTGACTATGATGAACAACTTGCAAGCCATCGTGAAGGTTTATTAGACATTGCCAAGCGTGCGGGCTACCAAGTGACTTGGATTGATAATAACTCTGGGTGTAAAGGGGCTTGTGATCGTGTGGAGGAATACCAAATACCAGAAAAGTTAAAGCAAAAATGGTGTAAAGACGGCGAATGCTACGATGATATTTTAATTGATAGCTTAAATGAGTATTTAGCGACTATTCCTAAAGAAGACATCCGTCCACGCCTGATTGTTTTACATCAAGTCGGAAGTCATGGTCCAGCCTATTACAAGCGTGCGCCTGCCCAATATCAACCGTTTAAACCGACTTGTGACACTAATGCGATACAGGGCTGCTCTCAAACGGAGTTATTAAATAGTTATGATGACACGATTGTATATACAGACCATGTATTAAGTCAGATCATTAATAACTTAAAAGACCTATCGAAATATCAAACAGGTTTATGGTATTTATCTGATCATGGTGAATCAACTGGTGAACATGGTTTATATTTACATGGCTCACCGTATGCAATTGCACCGAGTCAACAAACACATGTACCAATGATAATGTGGTTTTCTGATAAATGGAAACAACATAATCTTGCACAAGTAAGTTGTTTAAGCCAACAAACTAAAGAAAAGTTAAGTCAGGATAATTTATTCCCAAGCTTATTAAGTTTGTTAGATGTAAGAACTCAGGTCATCAACCCTCAACTGGATATGTTGCACTCTTGTGCCCATGTGAATTAAAGCGAGCCTAAAACATGACAAAAATCTTGATGATTGAAGATGATTTTATGATTGCACAGTCAACAATAACGTTGCTGCAATATCATCAATTTGAAGTGGAGTGGGTCAATAATGGCTTAGATGGCCTAGCCCAGTTGGCTAAAAATAAATTCGATTTAATTCTTTTGGACTTAGGGCTACCTATGATGGATGGCATGCAGGTCTTAAAGCAAATTCGCCAAAGAGCAGCAACTCCCGTCTTAATTATTTCAGCGCGAGATCAGTTACAAAACCGTGTTGATGGCTTAAACCATGGTGCAGATGATTACTTGATCAAACCATACGAGTTTGATGAATTACTTGCTCGTATTCATGCGCTATTACGCCGTAGTGGCGTAGAGGCTCAGCTTGCGAATCATGAGCAACTATTACAAAGTGGTGATCTGGTTTTAAATGTTGAACAACATATTGCAACCTTTAAAGGACAGCGTATTGATTTGTCTAATCGTGAATGGGCAATTCTGATTCCTTTAATGAGTCACCCAAATAAAATCTTTTCTAAAGCAAATCTTGAAGATAAGTTATATGATTTCGATAGTGATGTGACCAGTAACACGATTGAAGTATATGTGCATCACCTGAGAGCTAAACTCGGGAAAGACTTTATCCGAACGATTCGAGGATTGGGTTACCGTTTAGGGCAATCGTAACTTAATTTTGGAACTTCTTAACAGTGCATTATTCATTAAAAAAACGACTGATTTGGGGCACCTCAATTTTCAGTGTCATCTTAGGTTGTATATTAATTTTTAGTGCGTATAAAGTTGCACTGCAAGAAGTTGATGAAATTTTAGATACGCAAATGCGTTATTTAGCTGAACGAACAGCTGAATATCCATTGAAAACGGTAAGCAGTGAGTTTGATTTTCATAAAACTTATCATGAAGAAGACCTGTTTGTAGATATTTGGGCTTATAAAGATCAAGCCCATTTATCACACCATCTCCATTTATTGGTTCCACCTGTTACACAAGCTGGCTTTTACTCACATAAAACCAGTAACGGCTTAATCCGTACTTATGTTTTACCGTTAAAAGATTACCAGATTCAGATTAGCCAGCAAGAAAAGGTTCGTGAGGCTTTTGCTTGGGAACTTGCAGGTAGCATGTTCATTCCATATCTGATTATCTTACCATTTGCGATTTTTGCTTTAGCTGCAATTATTCGTCGTGGGCTAAAGCCGATCGATGACTTTAAAAATGAACTGACTCATCGTGACTCAGAAGAGCTGACGCCTATTGAAGTTGTAGATTATCCTCAAGAATTGTTACCCACAATTGATGAAATGAATCGACTTTTTGAGCGCATTTCTAAGGCACAAAACGAGCAGAAACAGTTCATTGCAGATGCAGCCCATGAACTTCGAACCCCTGTGACTGCTTTAAATTTACAAACTAAAATTTTAATTAGTCAATTTCCTGAGCAGGAATCGCTGCAAAATTTGAGTAAAGGATTAGCGCGTATTCAGCACTTGGTGACACAGCTTTTAGCGCTGGCTAAGCAGGATGTGTCTTTAAGTGTGATTGAACCGACGAGGGCTTTTCAGCTTAATGATGTCGCTTTAAATTGTGTTGAACAGCTTGTTAATCTGGCTATGCAAAAAGAAATCGATTTAGGGTTTGTTCGTAATGAACCAATTGAAATGCATAGTGTTGAACCAACAGTTCATTCAATTATTTTTAACTTAATTGATAACGCAATCAAATATACCCCTCATGAGGGGATGATTAATATTTCTGTTTTTACTGCTACAGATGGCGATGCGTGTATACAAATTGAAGATAGCGGCGCGGGGATCGACCCAGAACATTATGATAAAGTTCTAAAACGTTTTTACCGTGTACATCACCATCTTGAAGTAGGGAGTGGTTTAGGTCTATCCATTGTTGACCGAGCAACTCAACGTTTAGGTGGGACTTTGACACTAGACAGAAGTTTAGAGCTTGGTGGACTTTCAGTTTTGGTTAAACTTCCGAAGATTTTACATGTTCACGAAACAAGGACTTGAGTTAGACAAGTTCTTGTTTGATTCGTTTTTCAAACTCAAAGCGGTGAATACAAACGGCATAAAACAAGATATTTACCGCCCAAACTACCCAACCTGTCCATAAATTATGACTCAGGAAATGTGCTCCACGCATCATTTGTGCCCATCCCATCATAAAGCCTAATAAAATGCCTGAAATGAGATAAAAATAGGCACGTTTGGGTTGTTCAAGACGATAAACAAAATAACCTGTCATTAAAATAAAGCCAGCGCTTGCATGTCCACCCGGAAAGCAATGCCCGTGCTTGGCAGTAAAATCCCACACATAACTTAAAGTAGTGGGATGAACCATATTCCAAGGACACGCATGAGCAGATTGTGATTTTAAGAGACCAACCAGTGCGCTACCAATCATGCTCACAAAAAACATATAACCATATTGCCAGCGATAAAGCTTTAATTTCTTAACTTTAAATGACGCAAGCCATAGACCGAAAAAGATGACATAAATGCCAGTAATGATCTGTTTTACAATTTCATGATTAAGTCTTTCCAGATACCAATTGTCTCGATTGAAAAAATGACCTGTTGAATCGATCCAAGGCTGGATGAGGTACATATCAATTTTCCCACCCACTGGAAAAACGATTAAAAGCAGGAAAAAACTGAGAAAAAGAAAGATGATATTAATTTGGAAAAATTGTTTTTGTTGATTCATGCCATGCAACATCAATTAGATTGTGGGTAAAGGCATTACATAAAATAAAACTTAAATTGCTCTTAAACTAAATTTAATTTCGTGACCAAAATGATAAGTGAGTGTATCCATTCACAACCTGTTGAGCATAAGAAGTTTAAAGTTTTTGCAAACTATTTGAATAGTAATAAACAAGGAACAGGTTTTGTGAATGGAAATGGTTTTGGTTACTTTTGCCGAAACAAAAGTAACGTAATTGACTGATGTTATTTGCTATTATAGAAGAAAAGACTCTGTCGTGCCTACACAGAATTAAAACATACCCTCTTCAGAGTTTGCCGAAATCTTATGAATAGATAAATCTGCACCACGAAACTCGTCTTCTTGAGATAAACGAATGCCAATGGTCGCTTTAAGTAAACCGTAAACAATAAAGCCGCCAGCAAGCGCAATACCGATCGCGAGCGCTGTTCCGATGAGTTGTGAGGCAAAAGATACGCCGCCTAAGCCACCAAGCCATTGTTGACCAAATAAACCTACTGCAATACCACCAAATGCGCCACATACACCATGTAGCGGCCATACACCTAACACATCGTCAACTTTAAGTTTGTTTTGAGTATAGGTGAATAGATAAACAAACATAGCCCCAGCTGCACCACCAATCACAAGTGCACTGATTGGATGAACAATGTCAGAGCCGGCACAGATTGCCACTAAACCAGCAAGTGGACCGTTGTGTAAGAAGCCTGGGTCATTTTTCCCAATCGCATTTGCTGTAATTGTACCCCCAACCATTGCCATAAGTGAGTTAATGGCAACTAAGCCAGAAATAGCATCAACACGCTGAGCACTCATGACGTTAAAGCCAAACCAGCCGACAATCAAAATCCATGAACCAAGCGCCAAAAATGGAATAGAAGAAGGGGGATGAGCACTTACACGACCATCTTTCTTATAACGACCAGAACGTGCACCCAATAAAATGACAGCAGCAAGTGCAATCCAACCGCCCATGGCATGAACTACGACTGAACCCGCAAAGTCGTGAAAAGCTGCGCCAAAGGTTGTTTCTAACCACTTTTGTAGACCATAGTTACCATTCCAGACCATGCCTTCGAAAAATGGATAAACCAGCGCAACTAAAGCGAGTGTTGCAATCGCTTGTGAACGCATTTTTGCACGTTCAGCAATACCACCCGAAATAATGGCAGGAATTGCCGCAGCAAACGTGAGTAAAAAGAAGCAACGCATAAGGTTGTAGCCATGATCACTTGATAAAACCGTACCATCATGGAAGAAGTGCTGGCCATAAGAAATGTAGTAGCCAACAAAGAAATATGCGATTGCAGAAAGGGCAAAGTCAGTCAGAATTTTACTAAGTGCGTTCACCTGATTTTTATGGCGAACCGTACCAAGTTCCAAGAATGCAAAACCTGCGTGCATGGCAAGAACCAAAACTGCACCAAGTAATAAGAAAAATAGATCTACATTTTGCATAGCATGCTCGAAAAAAGTGCTAAATTCCATTTTGGAACAAATCTGGGTCTGTAAATTGCACCAAAATAGATTTAAGGAATCTAAAAACCTAAGTTTGTCGAAACAAACTCAATTGCATAAAAGTGAATATGCAATAAGCGCACCAATTTGGATTAAATAAGTAGTTTTTGACGATAAATGGTGCGTTGATTTGGTTAAAGAGGGGTAGTTTTGGCGCTTTTTACGTTACAAGTCATCTAATACGCTTATAAATTGACCTGAAAAAGTTCGTTATAAAATTCCTAAAAATTATCTGTAATCATTTAATGATCTGACCAAACCGATTGTGCGACTTCAATAAAAGCTTTTGCAGCGGGACTCATGTGCTTTTTATTCTTGACTGCTAGACCAATAGAACGTTTAAGGTTCGGTTTAAAAGGGCGTTTAACTACATTTGGATAGAGTGACAGTAATTCTTTGGTGAGCACCATATCAGAGACAATAGAAACTCCTAACTGGTTATGGACCATGCTGACGATACTTAGAATTTGTGACACATAAAATTTGATGTCTGGTTTCACATTGAAGTTTTTTAAAATTAATTCGACCTGATGTCGACTACCAGCCATCGTCATAATAAAAGGGCAATTTTCTAGCTGGGCTGGATCAATATAGAGTTGTTGTGCAAGTGGAAATTGATTGGGAATTAAGGCAACAAAACGATCTTCAATCAAAGGGAATGTATCGAATCGCTCATCTGGCATAATCAAGAAACCAACTTCTATACGCCGTTCCAATAGCCACTGGGCAACTTCTTTATCTTCACCTTCATCAATATAAATTTCGATTTTAGGGTAGCGCTGCCGAAAGGTTTCTAAAATTTCAGGTAATAGATAAATGGAAGATGAAGCCCCAAAAGAACCAATACGTAATGTTCCTTCGTTTAAACCGTGGATGGCAGCCACTTCTTTTTCTAAGGTATCGGAAATACTCAATAGCTCTTTTACATGGGTCAATAACTGCTGACCTGTCGTAGTCAGCTCAATATCACTCTGGGATCTTGAAATCAAGTTAATACCCCATTGTTGTTCTAATGATTTAAGCGCATGAGAAACTGCTGACTGAGAAATTCCCAACTTTTCTGCTGTAGCCGTAAAGCTTTTTAGTTCTGCAATGAGTGCGAAAATTTCAAGTTGGGTAAATGTCATGTTGTATTTGTTATGAGTAAAAACTCATTTTATCATGAGTTTTCATTATCTTTAATATATGAGTAAGCCAAGGTCATTGCTAAAAACAGCAAGCCCAAACAAAACTCGAGTAAAGAAATGAATAGTATTGTTTTATCTCTTTTTCCTTTAGTTGCATTAATTGCATCGGGATACTTATTTAAAAAATATCGTTTTTTTAGCGATGAGTTTTGGGCTGGGGCAGAGAAGCTAAATTACTATATTTTATTTCCAGCTTTGCTTTTTAGTACGCTATCGACCACAAAAATTGACTTACAAAGCTTGAGTACAGCCATCATTGCGATGTTGATTGTGGTTTTAACAGTGACCGCCTTTTTATACATACTTCGAATGTTTTGGCACATACCGCCTGCACGTTTTGGTGTGCATGTACAAAGTATGGTTCGCTTTAATACCTATATTGGTTTGGCTTTAGTGACTTCGCTTTTTAAAAGCGAAGGAATGGCAATACTGGCAATTTTATTGGCGCTTTGCATTCCGCTTGTGAATGTTATTTCGGTGCTTGCATTAACCTCTAAAGAGCACATGGCAATTAAACCTGTTTTGATTGCACTTCTTAAAAATCCTTTAATTGCATCGTGTGTGATTGGGGCAGCAGTCAATGCACTGCATATCCCGATTTGGGAAGGCTTTACTCAGTTTATTAAGCTTTTTTCAGTGTCGAGTTTGCCACTAGGTTTGTTATGTGTTGGTGCAGCTTTACAGTTTATGCAAATTAAAAAAGACATTGTGGTATTGGCGGCAGACACGTTTGCTCGACTTTTAGCAGTACCTGCTTTGGCTTATATGGTCTGCATGTGGTTTGCTTTACCAAGTTTGCAAACACAAATTTTAGTTATTTTCTTTGCACTACCGACTGCTTCCGCTTCCTACATTTTAACCAAAGTTTTAGGTGGCGATAGTCAGCTCATGGCTGCCGTGATTAGCTTTCAAACTCTATGTGCTGCCGTGACTTTGCCAATGGTGATTTGGTGGATTTCTTAAAATATAAACTTTAGATAAGTCGCATTCTATTTTCTAAAAATGAATAGACTGATTCTGACTTAAAGAATGCTAGCTACCTTCCTCATATAATTATTGCTACACTTTTTTCTTTTTCAGGTGGATGAGTATGTCCTTTGATCTCAAAGTGAGCTTGCAGCAAAGGTCTGAACCGTCTGCACAGCAGAAAAAACTGAATCGCCTGATTGATAAAATAGAACAGCAAAAAGTTAGCCTGAGCACATGGCAAAATGCACAAGCTGAGATTCAACAGCACATACGGCAAAAACTGATGCCTGTGTATGGCGATTTACATGAAGTTTTATTTCAGCAGCTAGAGCAGCTTTGGAATATGTTGCATGGCCATGAGTTTTCCAAAGCAGACATGCAACGACTAGATGAAAAAAATGCCCAACTTGCACACATGTTGAAGCGCTCAAAAATGCTATCTGCTGAGCAGTTAGAGTTAGTGAGGCAGATCGATACCTTTTATCAGCAACATGCGGGGGAGTCGGCAAAAAAGTATAAAAAAGTTCAGTTAATAAAATTTGAATATGATGAAAGTGCTGAGCAAGGTTCAGAATTTGAAGAAGACTTTGAAAAGTATGCAGCCGAGCAACAACAAGCGAGAGAACAAGCCAAGCAGCAAAGACAGCAACAAAAACGTGAACAAGCCGAGCAAATGGCAGCGCAGTCGTTAAAAACGGTTTATTTAAAAATTGCCGCGATGATTCACCCAGACCGTGAGCAAGATGAAACCAAAAAAGAAGAAAAAACTGAGCTATTCCAACAAGCAAGTCAGGCCTATGAAAAGCAGGATTTGTTTTATTTACTTAAACTCCAGTTACAGCTTGAACAGAATAAAGGGCTAGGTACTAAAGAACTATCAGCCGAACAGTTGCGGTTTTATAAACTGGCTTTGGATGCACAAAGTCAGCAGCTTGAAAGTCAAATTGCTGAGATTTTGGATTCTTTTCAGTTAGCCAAGAATGTGAAAGCAGAACATGTACACATTAGTGATGTTTATAACGCTGTAGATGCTGACTGTGCTGAGCTAAAGCAGCAATTGAAGTGGGAGAAAGAACGTTTAAAACATATGAAAAAGGTGAGTGGGATAGAGATGTTGTTGAGGCATGGGGTTTTATAATCTAATAATCCCTCTTCTGGAGAAGAGGGATTATCTAATAAATGAATTTATGTGGAAGACAATTTGAGAAATTCGTTTGTAGTTTCAATATGATGCTTAATAGAAATTTTCTTACTGATTCCTAGTCCTGGATAGTGTTTTTTATTTCTATAGTTACGAAAATCATTAATAGCTGAAGTCTTATAAAATGAAACTTTGTCAAAATCAACATCTTGAAGGAACTTGTTGACCGCATCTAGAAATTTTTTTCCTACATTATCAGTAGAGTTGTCATCATATGATAAATAATGTTTTACATATTTTGTGTAATTTCTATTCAAATCAGTATATGTGCTATGAATTGCAACCACAAAGGCTGGACCTCCACCATTTGAATATTTTTTCGGTGTTATAGTAAAGTCACCGTAACCTATTACATTTTTTTTATTTTTAAATTGCACATTTAGATCTGTAAGTAAGCTTTCTGATGGGTAATCAGCATTTCTCTTTATCTTAGGGAAAAAATCACCATATAAAACGATGTTTTCAAGCTTATCAATTATTGACTCTCCCGTGTGTTGGGGAAGAAATAAAATTTTGGCTTGACTTAGTAAGTGTTCATCAATTGCATAGTATTCATCAAATAATAAAGTAAAGTCGTTAAATTTTTTTAGAAAAAAATCTGCATTTGGATTATTCATATTAATGCAAGGTAAATAGTCAATATTAATCTTGCTCGCTTCAAGGAGAGTGTAAAAGAGGTCAGAGTTGTTCTTATACTCCCCAATATTTGGATTCATTATAATAATAGGGCGAATATTCTTCTCGTTTAATTTCTTTACACTTAAAAGAAGGTCTTTAGTATTTTTTTTAACTGGTTCTATTATAGGTAAAAAATAGTCGAAACTATTTATTAGAGCTAATTCTTTTAAAGCAGATAATTCATGTTGTTTCCCACGGAGTATTGGAAAGTACATTTATTGTTTCCCCATTTTTTAATTGTATGATATCAGCGAGACTTCTTAGATCAGACTTTAGAAAGTTATAACTAATGACTGCATTAGTAAGTGATGTTGGAAACTTACTGATTATTTTATCATCATTCTTTCTCTTTTTTTTCAAAATTTCAATAAAAAATTTATTCAATTTTTTTTCGTTGGGGAAATTTTTAATAATAGTAAGACAATGGTCATATATTTCAGTATTTGGAACGTCTACATTCTTCTTTGTGATTTGATTAGCTAACAACTTAAACTCAGGTTGTCTTAATGATTGCATTATTAAATTTTTATCAATTACAAAGTTTTTAATATGTGATCTTCTAATCTTCTTTAGATTTAATTTGTTGTTAAACTCAATAATACCTATATATTCTGGTAAATAGTTTAAAAGCTTTTTTGTGAATTTAGGCGCACATACTACATATATTTCATTGAAAAGTTTTTCATACTCTTTTAATTGTAAGTCTAACCTTTGTAAGCTATCAAATTCAGTCTTAATTTCATAGCAAGTTGATTTTCCATTTAATATTACACAATCTGCTTTTCTTTGGCCTACACGAAATTCTGTTAGAACCGTAGCATTTTCAAAACTATATTTTTCTAAAAATAATTTCTGAATAATCATATTCTTATATATATATTCATTTGCATAATTCTGACTTAATAATTTAAAAGATTCATTGAAAATATCTGCTATTGAAAACTCTTTATTAGTACTGAAAAAATCAATATGAATTTGATTAATAAACTCTAAGTTGCCTCGAGAAAGTTGTTGTAAATGAGCACTTGTAAATAGTTGTGCTAATTTTTTGTAGTCAGTATTCATATTTTATCCAGATAATCTATATGTCTAAGATAAAAAATCTCCCCTATGAATTTGACATAAGGGAGGTTTATCAAACCACTATATTATTAAAGCGCAGCAATTTGCTCCATATTCGCTTTAACTTTCTCTAACTGAGCAGCAAACTCGGCAAGCTTGGCTTTTTCACCTTCAACCACCGCTGCTGGTGCTTTAGAAACAAAGCCTTCATTTGCAAGTTTGCCCGCAATTTGGTCGTGTTGCTTTTGGATTTTATCCAAGTCTTTTTGCAAACGAGCAAGCTCAGCTTTAGGGTCAATTAAGCCTTTCATTGGTACAAATACCGATGCATGGCTTACAACGCTAGAGCAAGACAATGGAGGTTCTTGGTCTTTATTCAAGAACTCAATGCTTTCAACTTTAGCCAATGCTTTGAACAATGCTTCAATACGAATAATTTGTTCACGTTCAGCGTCAGACGTATTTTGAAGTAATACAGGCAATAAGCGCGCATTACCTAAGCCTAACTCACCACGAATGTTACGTACTGCACCAATCAAACCTTGAAGCCATTGCATGTCTGCTTCTGCTTGTTCGTTGATTTTTGCTTGCTCAGGAATAGGGTATTGAGCAGTCATAATCGTTGGGCCGCCTTGACCAAGCATTGGCGCAAGTGTTTGCCAGATTTCTTCTGTCAAATATGGCATTAACGGATGAGCCAAACGTAATGAAGCTTCCATCACAGCAAGTAATACACGGCGTACTTCAGCTTTACGCTCTTCTGAAACTTCTGCATCGTTAAGAACTGGTTTGGTTAACTCAACGTACCAGTCACAGTATTCATTCCAGATAAAGTCGTAAATTGCTTGAGCAGCAAGGTCTAAACGATACGTTGCAAACGCTTGGTGTACAGCAGCTTCTGCTTTTTGCAGACGGCTCATAATCCATTGTTCTGGAAGTTCCCAAAGATCAGGACGAGCGTCGGTACCAACAGTTTGACCTTCAACATTCATCAGAACGAAACGGGTCGCGTTCCAGATTTTGTTACAGAAGTTACGGTAGCCTTCAACACGTTTTAAGTCGAACTTGATGTCACGACCAGTGTTTGCAAGCGCACAGAACGTGAAACGTACTGCATCAGTACCATAAGCATTAATGCCTTCTGGGAACTCTTTGCGCGTAGATTTTTCAATCTTCGCAGCATCTTTCGGGTTCATTAAGCCAGTTGTACGTTTTGCAACTAAGCTTTCTAAATCAATACCGTCAATCAAGTCTAATGGATCAAGCACGTTACCTTTAGACTTCGACATTTTTTGACCTTCACCATCACGTACCAAGCCGTGAACGTAAACAGTCTTAAATGGAACTTGAGACGAACCATCTTCATTTTTCATGAAGTGCAGGGTCATCATAATCATGCGGGCAACCCAGAAGAAAATGATGTCAAAGCCAGTCACCAACACATCTGTTGAGTGGAAAGTTTTTAAGAAATCATTTGCTGCGTCTTTTTGTGCGTCGCCAGTCCAACCTAAAGTTGAGAATGTCCAAAGTGCAGATGAGAACCATGTATCAAGAACGTCTTCGTCTTGTTTAAGTTCAACGTCAGCAGCGATGTTATTTTTCGCGCGTACTTCTTCTTCGTTACGGCCAACATAGATGTTGCCATTCGCATCGTACCAAGCTGGAATACGGTGACCCCACCAAAGCTGACGAGAAATACACCAGTCTTGAATGTCACGCATCCACGCCATATACATGTTGCTGTACTGCTCTGGAACAAACTTAATGCGACCATCTTGAACTGCTTCAATTGCAGGCTCAGCAAGCGGAGCAATTTTTACGTACCATTGGTCAGTCAGTAACGGCTCAATGATCACGCCTGAACGGTCGCCACGTGGCGCTTTTAAGTCATACGGTTGGATTTGATCTAACCAGCCTTCCATTTCCGCTTGAGCAACTAATTTTTTACGTGCTTCAAAACGCTCTAAACCAGCATAGTCTGCAGGTGCAGTAATGGTTTTAGAAATTTGTTCGCCAGCTTTTGCAATATATTCAAACTCACCTAAAACTTCGGCATTTTTGTTGAAGATATTAATGATTGGTAAGCTATTGCGTTTACCTAGGTCATAGTCATTGAAGTCGTGAGCAGGCGTGATTTTTACACAGCCAGTACCGAAGTCTTTTTCAACATAGTCGTCAGCAACAATCGGAATTAAACGACCCGTAATTGGCAATACGATGTTTTTACCAACAAGGTGTGCATAACGCTCGTCTTCAGGGTGAACAGCAACCGCAGTATCACCAAGTAAAGTTTCAGGACGAGTTGTTGCAACGACTAAATAGTCTTTGCCGTCTTGAGTTTTAACTGATTTGTCTTCAAAGAAATATTTAAAGTGCCAAAGTGAGCCTTTTTCTTCTTTGCTTTCTACTTCAAGGTCAGAAAGAGCTGTTTGAAGTTTAGGGTCCCAGTTTACTAGGCGCTTACCACGGTAAATTAAACCGTCTTCGTGCAAACGAACGAATACTTCTTTAACTGCGTTTGATAAACCTTCGTCCATCGTGAAGCGTTCACGTGACCAGTCTACCGAAGAACCTAAACGACGGATTTGTTTCGTAATTGTGCCGCCAGATTGTTCTTTCCATTCCCAAACTTTTTCGATGAACTTATCACGACCCAAGTCATGACGAGTTACACCTTGTAAGCCAAGTTGACGCTCAACAACCATTTGAGTTGCAATACCAGCATGGTCTGTACCTGGTTGCCACAAAGTGTTTTTACCCATCATGCGGTTATAACGGGTGAGGGCATCCATAATGGCATTGTTAAAACCATGGCCCATGTGCAAACTACCAGTGACGTTTGGTGGCGGAATCATGATACAGAATGATTCACCGTGACCAGAAGGTTTGAAGTAACCTTGTTCTTCCCACGTTTTGTACCACTTCTTTTCGATCTCGGTTGGATCGTATGTGGTTGCAATATTTTGAGCGGTTTGAGCGTCAGTCATAGTAGCTTAGATCGAATATGCATAAAAAATTGCATCTATTGTAGCAAAAAAATGCCTCGAAATTAATGTGCTGAAAACAGATAAACGGTTTTGTATTTTTTTCAAAAAACGGTAGATTTATGAAAGATGGATCACAATTTAATCGTGTGGCGACACGGCACAAAAATTACAAAAGAATTGAAAAAGGATGCTGCTGATGAGTTATGAAGTTTTTTTGAAAATTTCCGATTCGACTTATACACAATTCGAGGCTATTCGGCAAAAACTGCATGATGGGGTAAGCCAAAGTCAGGCAAAACCTTTAGGCGATGTACTCTCTGATCTTTCTTGTGAAATTATTGAGCAGGTTTTTTCTGTGCTTTTACAGTCAGGAAATGCAAGCATGTCTCCAAAACAACAAGCTGAGTCTGAAAAAGTCATTCAGCAAGTTTTAGAGACTTTTCGAAAATATATGCCATGGTCGGTTTCATTCTTTGGAAATGAACGTCTTTTACCCTTAGTTGACTACATGACCTCTCTCATGAAAGAGCAAGGGCAGCAAGTTTATATTACCTATCCGGTCACGCTTCAACTGGTGCAACAAGCCGAAACCCTTACCCAGCAAATTCGTGATGGTAATATGCAAAGTATTACGGCTGCATTTGAAACACTCATACAAATTGTGGATTTAGGCGTAACAAGCCTAGTACGTGAACCTAAAAAGCGTTTAAAATTTAATTTGGTTGTCGATAAAACTCTTAACGGAGTCATCAACATGACGACGCATTTGGGCTATAAACGTTTGGAAAAGTTAGGGACACAGGTCGATCAGACCACAGCAACTCATTATATCAACCACTTTTTGGCCTTCATGCACCAAGCAGCATAATTTAAAAAGATAATAGGAACATCACATGGCCAAACTTGATACTTTGCAAAATAAAGTGGTATGGATTACGGGCGCATCTTCTGGTTTGGGTAAGGCCTTAGCAGGGGAATTGGCTTTACAAGGCGCAAAACTGATTTTGACCTCGCGTCGTTTTGAAGAATTAGAAGAGGTTCGGGTTGGCTTATTAAATCCCGATCATCATTTGTCTGTGGTCGCAGATATTACTGATGAAAAGCAGGTTCAAGAGGCTTACAAGCAGATTTTAAAGGCGAAAGGCCGTATTGACTGGCTCATCAATAATGCAGGTTTGAGTCAACGTGCTTTAATTAAAGACACGACAATGGCAACCGAACGCGCCATCATGGAAGTCGATTATTTCTCACAAGTCGCACTCACCAAAACCGTCCTACCGACCATGCTAAAACAAAAGTCTGGCCGAGTTGTATTTGTGTCGAGTGTAGCGGGTTTATTGGGTACACAGTACCGTGCAAGCTACTCGGCTGCTAAAGCAGCGATTCACATGTGGGCAAATAGTTTACGTGCTGAGGTCTCAGATCAAGGTGTCGAAGTTTCGGTTATTTTCCCTGGTTTTGTAAAAACTAATGTTTCTTTCAATGCACTCAATGGTGCAGGGGAACCTCAAGGCCATCAAGATGAAGCAATTGAAAATGGTTTAGAGGCAGATGTTTTTGCAGAGCAAGCTGTAAAAGCGTTAGTACAGGGTCAAGAATATATTGTTGTGGGTGGGACTAAAGAAAAACTAGGTGTAATGGTTTCTCGGATGTCACCAAAACTTCTTTATAAAATGATTCGGAAAACAAAAGTAAAATAAAAAAGTGATTTCGCCGTGCTAGATTGGTGAAAAAACCCGCATAGAAGGTTCGCCATGGATCAGGATTATCACCGTATTTTAGAAGTCGTCACGCGTTTTCAATTGGTCTTTGACCAGAAAAATTGGGATGCTTTTGATGAGTTGTTGGCAGATCAACTTGAGGTGGACTATTTCCAATTTAGAGGAGAGCCTTTATGTGTCGTGTCTTGTCATGAATATAAAGGTTCTCGGCAACAAGCTTTATCCCATTTGCGACTACAGCACAATTTGAGCAATCCTCTGGTTCGGATTGAACAAGATCAAGCATGGCTAGAATGTAATTATCAAATTTATCGTTTTTCAGAAAATGATTATTTTCATTCTTTTGGTCGTTATTATTTTACTTTGGCAAAACAACAAGACCAATGGAAAATTACCCGAATTTGCCAACATTTAACTAAAAATATTGGCAATCCACGTATTCATTTTTCTGAGGTTGGGCAGTATTAATCTTTAACTGCTGTTCCATAGGCAAAAACTTCGACCATTCCGCCTTGCATTCCGAGTTCGGTTGTACTCAGCCGAACTCCCATAATATGAGTAGCACCGACACTTTGAGCTTGTTGTTTTAAACGTACAATCGCCTCTCGGCGAGCACGCTCAACAATACTTTCATAACTGGTTAGTCTTCCGCCCAAAACATTTTTTATAGATGCCAATACATATTTAAAGTAATCATGAGAAATCACAACATTACTACTAACAAAATGGCCTAGCTGATCACTTGTTGCAAAACGATTAGTATCAATTCTGATATGGGCAAATTGTTGCTCTTTTTCTAGAAGTTCATTCAAATGTTTTCGTTCAATATAGCGGCCAAAAGCCCAACCAATGCTGAAAAGAATGAGAAAAATAACAAGCTGAAAAATAAGATTGTCCATTTTCTACCTATGCATTAAATGGATCGGGTAGATGAGGTGCTTGAGGCTGCACAACCACTGCTGTGCCATACACAAATAACTCAGAAGCACCTTGTGCAATATTGGAAGTTGAAAAGCGAATACCCACAATTGCATTAGCACCAAGTTGTTGGGCTTTTACAATCATACGCTGCATGGCTTCTTGGCGAGATTCTTCTAATAATTCGGTATAACCCGTAAGTTCACCACCCACGATATTTTTTAAACTTGCCATCAAGTCACGGCCAACATGCTTACTTCGAACGGTACTTCCGTAAACAACATCCAGCTGCTTTAAAATCTGGTGGCCTGGAACACTTTCTAAATTACTCAATAACATTGTTTTTTATCAATCTAAATTCTTAAGGTTTCAAGATAAAAAATATTCAGATGAGTTGCAATAAAAAAGCCCACCGAAGTGAGCTTTTATGAATAAGTTATTTAAAACTTATTGCTTTTTAAGTTCAGCACTAGATGGTTGATTAACCACTGTATCTGAAGTATTTGCTTTTAAACCACCACCTAGAGTTTTGTATAACTCAATTTGATTGTTTAAGTTTGCTTGTTGAAGCAATAACAAACCTTGTTCTGCTGAATAAGAAGAACGCTGTGCATCAAGAACCGTCAAGTAACTATCAATACCGGCACGGAAGCGGGCATTTGAAAGTGTGTAGTTGCGGTTAGTTGCTTCTACTAGACGTTGTTGAGCTGTTAAACGCTCACCGATGTTGGCACGAGTTGCAAGCGCGTCATTAACTTCGCGGAACGCAGACTGAACTGATTTTTCATAATCAGACAATGCAATTTTCTGATCAGTTTCAGAAATTTTTACATTGGCGCGACGAGTGCCCCAGTCAAAGATTGGTAAGTCTAAGCTTGGTCCAATTGACCATACAAAACCACCAGACTTAAATAGATCACTTAAGTCAGTTGATGCATAACCTGCAGAACCCGTTAAGCTAATGGTTGGGAATAAACGTGCTTTTGCAGCACCGATATTCGCACCGGCAGCGCTTAAGTTATATTCAGCAGCTTTTACATCTGGACGGTTGTTAAGCAAGTCGCTTGGTAAACCCGCTGTAAATACATTTTGTTGCGTAATGCGTTTTACCGGTTGGGTTGGCAACAAGTTTTGTGGAACTGATTGGCCAACTAACAAGTTCAACAAGTTTTGCGCTTGAGCAATCTGTGTTTTGTAGTTCGCTACATCATTACGCGCAGTTTCTACAGAAATCTGTGCCTGACGTAGTGGAACTTCACTGTCGATGCCCACATCAAAACGTTTTTTGTTGAGATTGTAAGAATCTTGCTGTGCTTTAAGTGTTTGCTCTGCAAGTCTTAAATTCGCTGTTGCGAAAGAATAGTTCAACCACGCTTGAGCCACTTGACTGATTAGACTGATTTGAGTCGAATCACGTGCGCTTTGCGTTGAAAGATAACTATCTAATGCAGCATCTTTTAAGCTACGTACACGGCCCCAGAAATCAAGTTCATAGGCAGTTACACCCAAACCTACTTGATAAGTAGAGTAGGGGTTATTCGGATCACGGCTTTGAGAAACCTGACGAATTGCACTACCACTTGCTCCGATTGTTGGAAGCTGATTGTTCTGTGTAATTCGATATTGCTGTTGAGCACGTTCGATATTGAGCGTTGCTGTACGTAAGTCGCGGTTGTTGGCAAGTGCCAAATCAATCACTCCGAGCAAACGAGGGTCAGCAAAGAACTGTTTGTAACCCTGTTCAGCAATAGACGTACCAGAAGCGCTATATGCATAGCTTTGTGGAATATCGGTTTTCACGACTGGTTCTGGGCCGCGCATGCTTTGACAAGCCGCCAAAGCAAGCGCAAGTGCAGATACCGCAATGCTACGACCTGAAATAGACCATACGTTTTGCATCACGATTTATGCTCCTGAGTGTTTATGGTTTTTGGTTTGTACTTAAAGATACTACGAATCCACACATAGAATACAGGGATAAAGAAGATACCTAAGAACGTTGCACTGAGTACGCCACCGAGTACACCGTAACCAACAGAGTGCTGACTTCCTGCACCTGCACCTGTTGAAAGGGCAAGCGGAAGTACACCGAAACCGAAGGCAAGGGTAGTCATGATGATTGGACGTAAACGCATTTTTGCAGCATGTAAAGTTGCTTCAATCAGGTCTTCACCTTTTTCCTGCAACTCTTTTGCGAACTCAACAATCAAGATCGCATTTTTTGCAGAAAGACCAATTACCGCGATCATCGCTACCTGGAAGTAAATGTTATTTGAGAGATTTGGATCTCCTTTAATAATCATACCCAAGTAAGTTAATACGATTGCACCAATAATACCGAGTGGTACTACAAGTAAAACCGAGAACGGAATAGACCAGCTTTCATACAATGCAGCCAAGCAAAGGAAAACGATTAACAATGAAAGCGCATATAAGAATGGAGCTTGAGCACCAGACTCACGTTCTTCAAGTGATAAACCTGTCCATTCATAGTCGAAACCTTGTAAGCCCATAGATGGTAACTTATCAATAATTTCTTCCATTGCTTTCATCGAGTCACCAGAGCTCACGCCAGGTGCAGGTGTACCTTGAATGTTAACCGATGACACGCCGTTATAACGTTCAAGACGTGGAGAACCATATGTCCATTCGCCAGTAGCAAATGCAGAGAACGGTACCATTTCGCCTTTGTTATTACGTACATACCACTTGTTTAAGTCTTCAGGCATCATACGGCTACCCGCATCACCTTGAACATAAACTTTTTTCACACGGCCACGGTCAACGAAGTCGTTAATGTATGAGCCACCCCATGCAATACGCATCGTATTGTTAATTTCGGCAATACTCACACCCATGGCACCAGCTTGAGCTTGGTCTACATTAATTTGATACTGAGGTGTATCTTCTTGACCATTAGGGCGAACACCCACAAGACGTTTATCTTGTGCAGCCAAACCTAAGATCGTATTACGTGCAGCAATAAGTTTCTCATGGCCTTGACCACTTGAATCTTTAAGTTGCAAGTTGAATCCGGCTGTTACACCTAATTCAGGCATTGCTGGAAGCTGTAAAGGCATGATGTAAGATGCGTCTTTAACGATCATATTCAATGCCATACCACGCTGAATCAATGCGCCAATTTGAGTTTCTGGTGAAGTACGTTCACTCCAGTCTTTCAATTTAACGAAGCCAATACCAGCATTTTGACCAACACCTGTGAATGAGAAGCCCGAAACGGTGAAAATAGATTCCACAGTATCTTTTTCATTCATGAAGAAGTTTGTCATGGTGTCAATCACTTTACCTGTACGGTCAAGCGTTGCATTTGGCGGTAATTGAACAAGCGTCATTACCACACCCTGATCTTCTTCTGGTAAGAATGAAGATGGGAGTTTTTGGAACAAGAACACTAATAAAGCAATAACTACAGCGTAAAGCACGCCAGAGAAGATTTTGCCCTTAAGCATGCGGTTAACACCATTTTGGTAGCTATGCGACATGCGGTCAAAACCATTGTTAAAGCCTCTAAAGAAACGAGCAAAAATATTATTGCTTGGTGCTTTGTTCGGATCATGCTGTTTTAAAATGGTTGCACAAAGTGCCGGTGTAAATGTTAACGCTACAATTAACGATAGAACCATTGCTGTTACAAGGGTAATCGAGAACTGACGGTAAATTACACCAGTTGTACCACCAAAGAATGCCATTGGTACGAATACCGCTGTTAATACGCTTGTGATACCAATTAACGCGCCAGAAATCTGTTGCATTGATCGTGAGGTCGCCGTGACCGGATCGGTATGCTCTTCGCTCATAACCCGTTCGACGTTTTCGACCACAACGATGGCGTCATCGACCAGAAGACCAATTGCCAATACCATGGCGAACATGGTTAAGGTGTTAATTGAGAAGCCAAAGATATTAATAACAGCGAATGTACCTAACACAACAACAGGTACAGCAAGTGTTGGAATAATCGTTGCGCGCCAGTTCTGTAAGAACAAGAACATCACAATGAATACTAAAACTACCGCTTCAATTAATGTGTGTACAACACTTTCAATTGAAAGACGAATAAATGGAGTCGTGTCATAAGCTAGTTTATCTGCAAGACCTGTTGGATAGTTCTTACGTAATTCAGATAAACGATGTTCAACAGCTTCCGCGGTATCAAGTGCGTTGGCACCAGTTGCAATTTTAATTGCAAGACCACCAGCAGGTTTACCGTTAAACTTCGAGTCAAACTGATAGTTATCAGAACCTAACTCTACACGTGCAACATCTTTTAAACGAACCTCAGCACCAGATGCTGTGTTCTTCAAGAAGATATTTTTAAACTGTTCAGGTGTTTGCAGCAAACTTTGTGCATTCACTGTTGCGTTAAGCACTTGACCTTGTACAGCTGGTGCACCACCTAATTGACCTACTGCTACTTGTGAGTTTTGCGCTTGTAAAGCTGTCGCAATATCACTAGGAGTAAGTTGATAACTGGTTAACTTAGCTGGATCAAGCCAAATACGCATTGCGTATGAACCACCAAAGACCTGTACCTCACCCACACCAGCAACACGGCTAAGTGGTTCTTTAATTGATGAGTTTACGTAGTCTTTAATGTCCGAGTCAGAAAGGCTGTTATCTGGTGAGTAGAATGCAATAACTTGCAAGAAGCTTGCACCAGATTTAGTTACTGTTACACCTTGACGCTGTACATCTTCAGGTAAAAGCGCAGTTGCAGATTGCAATTTGTTTTGAACCTGAACCTGTGCAATATCTGGATCAATACCTTGTTCAAAGTTTAATTGAATAGAGGCCTGACCGTTACCAGCACTGTTAGATGAAATGTAGCGTAAACCATCTAGACCATTCATTTGTTGTTCAATGATCTGGGTTACAGTGTTTTCAACAGTCTCAGCAGATGCACCAGGATAAGTTGCAGCAATTGTAACTGTCGGTGGTGCAATCGTCGGATACTGTGCAATAGGCATTTTTGTTAGCGTGAGAATACCCGCCAACATAATGACTAATGCAATCACCCACGCAAAAATGGGGCGATGAATAAAAAATTGTGCCATTCAATCTACCCCTTATGCATTAGATGCTTTCTGTTCTGCTTGAGGTTTACCTGATTGAGCCGGTTTTGTCGCATTTGGAGCTGCACCTTGTGGATTCGCTGGTTGAGCTTGGTAAGGTTTTGCTGAAACTTCTTGCCCTTCTTTAACTTTGGCAACACCGTCAACAATCACTTTATCACCAGCTTTAAGACCGTTAGTCACAATCCAGTTTTGTCCTTGAACACCAGAGGTTTCAACAGGACGACTCTCAACAGCACCTTTGGCATTAACAAGCATTGCTACAGCTTGACCTGTAGGTAAACGTGTAATTGCAGCTTGAGGAATCAGGTAAGCATTAGGAACTACACCTTGAACAATCTGTGCAGTGGTATACATGCCTGGAAGTAACAGATGATTCGGGTTTGAGAATACGGCACGTAAAGTAATCGTTCCTGTATCCTGATTTACAGAAGCATCAGAGAAAGCAAGTTGTCCTTCGATTGGGTAAGTTGAACCATCTTCGAGCTTCAATTTCACTTTCGTGTTGTTACTATTGTTTAAACTGCCTTTGCTAAGTTGTTGACGTAAACGTAATAACTCGGCACTAGACTGGTTAATGTCAACATAGATTGGGTCTAACTGTTGAATCGTCACTAACGGATCAGTTTGGTTGGCAGTCACTAAAGCACCAGCTGTTACAGAAGAACGTCCAGACTGACCAGAAATTGGTGAGCGAATTGTAGAGTAGCCAAGATCAACATTTGCATTCGTTACTTGAGCTTTTGCAGCAGAAACTTGTGCTTCGGCAACATTAACTTGACCAAGTAAGTCGTCATACTCTTGTTTAGATACAGCGTTACTTGAAACAAGTTGCTTATAACGGTTTAACTTAGTACGTAGTGAAGCTAGATTTGCCTGTTGTTGTAAAAGGGTAGCCTTTGCATTTTCAAGCGTTGCACGGTTAGTTCGAGAATCCAGTTCATATAGAGCCTGTCCTTCACGAACGTAACTTCCTTCAGCAAACAAGCGTTTTAAAATCACACCACTTGTTTGAGGGCGAACTTCAGAAATTTGATATGCTGAAGTACGGCCGGAGAGTTCAACGCTTTGTTCAACACTTTGTGGTTGAGCAACAATAACACCTACTTCTGCAGGCGGCATTTTCTGAGCAGCAGCAGCTTGCTGTTTCTCATCGGAGCCTTTGCTACAACCAACAAGTGCGATACTTGTTGCTAATGCGCAAGCAGTAAGGGCAGGAGCCCAAAGCTTAGCCGACATCATTGTTCCACCTCGTTTAGATAAAATCTAAAAATATATTTGTTTTCTACTTAACCTACTTTGTGTTTGTAATAACCAGAGCCAAAGCAGTGCAATCCAAATAAAACCTATGCCCCAACCGGCGAGTACATCTGTTGGAAAATGAACTCCAGCATATATTCTTGAAAGCCCCATGCAGATAAACCAAAGACAGGAAATCAAAATGATATAAGGAGAGTTAGTGTTGGGCTTATGGCATAACATTATCATTGCCATACAAGCCAGTGTTGATGCATAAACACTATGTGCACTTGGGAACGATGCACCATAACTTTCGACAATATGATATACCTGTGGAGGTCTTGGACGGTCAACACACCACTTGAGCAGCCAACCCGTGATGATACTGCCAAGAACACCCACGCTAATGAAAATAACAGTAATATATTTTTTATACCATGCTTGATATATACACACCAACAAGGATAAAAAACATACAAAAGGCATACCACCTACACGTGCTAGAAAGGTCGTAATAGAGTTAAGATAATCTGATCGATTTTCACTCAATATTTGAACGGTGAGAAGATCCAAAGATTGAAGTCTTGGTACAAAAAGACCAAGAACACCTAATCCTAAAAAAATACAACCAATAAAAAGCAATAAATAGGGCATGTATATACCTTTGCTTGTTCAAGCAGTGTCTACTACTGAAAGCCGTTAAAAGTGTACTTGCCAGTACACTTTTTTTCAAGCCTGATAGATCATCGTAAATTCATTTTGAAAATTTTTTAACATTTGGAAAAACAATCACAACAAAATTGACGAAAATCACATTTTGTGTACAAAGCAAAATTCTTAGTGGTCTGCTTTTTTCCCGTTATTTGTTGAAGTGTTTTCTTCAAGTTCTAATGGTTGTTTTGGTGGCCAAAAAAAATCACTTGGACGAGTTAAAAAATGAGTCATGACCAATTTGGCTAAAGGTTTCCATTGTTCAAAGCGGACTCGACGCGCTCGTAATGCCACAATAATTGTTAAGGTGAAACTCACAAATAAGTTGGTGAGACCAATACATAACACACCGAGAAAGGACACGATAATCAGTCCGATATCTGGGCTGCCGTTAATAGTCATTAAACCTTGAATAAAGTTAGCGGATGCAAAGGCAATATGGCGAATATCTAAAGGTAGACCTAGGATAAAGCCTATGGTTCCCATACTTCCTAACATAATACCGAATAAGAAGTTACCGGCTAACGCACCTAAATTACGTTCAATATATTCAGCAAAACGGTTAAGGCGATCTTGCCCAAACCAGCTAGCTAAACGGCGATGTGCTCTTAGACGCGGGCCGACTTTTCGGTAAACAGCCATGTTGTCAAAGTATCCTGCAATGAGACCTGACAAAAACAGACATACTCCAGCAATTGCTGCATGTGGAACTGCTAATGAAGTGAATGGATTTAGGCTGTGTAGAAGATAAGTGGCTTTAGTATGGGTTAATAACGGTTCATCAAGATAAAATTGCCATGCAAAAGTGATGAGTGCGGCAGTAGGAATTGCAATTGAAATATTGCCTAAAATAGCAATAAATTGCGTTCGGATAATATTAATAATAAGCGCCGCTAACTCTGCAATTTGAGCCGTTTTAGAGCCTTTACGTTGCTGTACTGTTGCAGCAAGAGCTGCCGCCGTCATAGCGGGTTGCTTGGTCGCAACTGTAAAATGCAGAACATGAATCAGAATGAAACCTAGGGAATAATTCATACTGAAAGTAAAGGCTTGCATGAGCGGGGCCATTGTCATTCTTGCAGCAAGAATTTTTAAAGATGCCATAAAGGCAATAATGACACCTGCACCAGCGGCAGCTTTATACATTCCCCAGAAGCCTTTGGTATCTGTACTTACGTAATGTTCACCTGTTCGGCTAGCATTTTCTGTTACCTGAAAAGCAATGAGTTCACTGGTCGTACTGAGTAATGAGCGAACACTTTTTTCGCTGTAATGTGCCTTGGTTAAATCGGAAATCAGATGTCCTAAAGAAACATATTTTCCTTTAGTGTTATCTACGACCAGATAAAGTAATAACTCAATTCGATCAAGACATTGCTCAAGTAATGACAGTAAGTAAGTCAAACTTAAGCTGACACCAATTCTTTTGGTCGCACGGCGAATCTTTAAAACCACATCTCGGCACTGTTCCAACATAACAAATGCTTGTGATGCATCGGGCGGGGAAATAACCGCAATTTCATGTTCAGAAACTTCTTGTCTTTTATACTTTTCAATAAACTCAATAATTTCACGGTTCTGAACTAAAAACGGTGACTCATATTCTGTTAATTCTGGTTGAGCATTAATAAATTCGGGATAAAGACCAATTCCACTAATTCGATAAGATAAGACTGTAATGGCTTTAATCATTTCACTTTGAATGACTAACTTCTCATCGACATTACTTTGGCTTTGCCCAATAAGGCTAAATAAATTTTCCCAATCTTCATCATCAATATTATTGAGCCAAATTTTGTCACTTTCTAAATAGAAAATTTTACCAATTAATATTTTGAGTTGGCTTGAGTCTTCAATTAGCGGTAAAAAATGTGCTCCGAGTCTTTGCCCAAGCTGGTTCCAGAAACCATCTAAAGACAAAATTCCACTATCAGCATATAAACTAACTTGCTTATAGCGATTAATTAAACGTAATAAAAAAGTTTGTAGTAAGAAGGGCGCTGTAGGTGTGCGCAAAAGACTTTCAATAAAAGCCTGTATTTTTTTCTTAATTTCATCCGTATCTTGTGGGTTGGATGGTCGGATGACATTGACGAGTTCAATCAGTAGATTTTCATCAATGACAGCTTGAGGATCCTCAAGCTGCTTCTCTATTTTTAAAAAAAGATTTGAAAAATTTATATGCATAGGCAAAATAATATCTATTGTATTCGATGTAACGCAAGCTGAGTTAAGTTAATCAAAGCCTGACGATACGGTGTATCGGGTAGGTTTGATAAAGCTTGCAGTGCTGCTTCTGTTTCTTCTTGGGCACGTTGGTTGCAATAATCTAAAGCACCAGACTTCTGTACAATTTCGATGACCTGAGATAGTTGGTCTACTCCACCGGTTGCGATACTGCGACGAATAATCGCATGCTCTTCACCTGTTGAGCGTGCTAATGCAGAAATTAACGGTAAAGTTGGCTTACCTTCCATTAAATCATCACCAATATTTTTACCTAATGTTTCAGCATCAGAGGTGTAGTCTAAAATATCATCAATAATCTGGAATGCATTACCAAAATGACCGGCAAACAATCTTAATGGCTCACGGTACGCTTCTTGCCCCGCCAAAATAGCAGCACCTTCTGTAGCCAGCTCAAACAGGCGGGATGTTTTGCCATGAATAATTTTTAAATAAGTTTCTTCAGTTGTATCTGGTTGATGCTGTGATTGAAGTTGTAATACTTCACCTTCAGCAATTTCACATGTACCTGTTGAAAAGTCTTTCAATAAAGTCATGTTGTTTAAATCGACCAGTAAATCGAAAGCACGGGCGATCAGGAAGTCACCGACTAAAACAGCTGTCTGATTGTTCCATGTCGCATTTGCTGTAGGGCGACCACGACGAAGGCCAGATTCATCTACCACATCATCATGGACCAGTGTCGCGGTATGTAACATTTCAATGATTGCAGCTAAACGCTGTGCATTTGCCATGTTATCTAAACCACAAGCACGTGCTGCAAGCAAACACATGATTGGGCGCATACGCTTTCCGCCAGCTTCAACGACGTGTTTGCTGACAGACATGACTAAACCGACTTTTGAGCTAATTCCTTCATTAATCAAGTGATCCATCGCAGCGAAGTCTGAAGCAACAGGCGCAAGAATGTCTTGCTTGAAATCGATGACCATATGAAGAAAAACCCCGTATTGGTAGATAAGTGGCGTTAGTGTATCAATTAAAGATGTGTTGCATAGCTTAACAAGTGGCTGATATTAATCATTTCTATTGTTTTTAAGCGTTTTTTGTTCTTTATTTAAGCAAAATACGATGTTTTCGGCAAAACAATAAATTTAATGACATCAGCATTAATACAACTTGTTCTTGACGCAATTTGTGTTTGGAACTGTATTTTAATTTTCATTCAGAATCAATGAAAACTGCTAAATTCCAGTCCAAGCTGTTTGATTTTGTAAGAATAGGGGATCATGCTTTACTGATATATAGAAAATACTTGTCGTTTGATCAAATTTCACTTAAAATCTGTCGCCTTGTATAACCCCAGTGGCGATCGTTTTAAGATCGATATATCCCTTTATCGACACGACGACACGGGCTGATTGGAGTACATTATGTACGCAGTAATCCAAAGCGGTGGTAAACAGCACCGTGTAGTTGAGGGCGAAACCCTTAAAGTTGAATTATTGAAAGCTGAATCTGGTGCGACTATTACATTTGATGATGTATTAATGGTTGTAAACGGTGACAACATTCAAATCGGTGCTCCAGTTGTAGCTGGCGCTAAAGTAACTGCAGAAGTGATTGGTCATGGTCGTCACGACAAAATCCGCATTATCAAAATGCGTCGTCGTAAACACTACCGTAAACAACAAGGTCACCGTCAATGGTTCACTGAGTTGAAAATTACTGGTATTTCAGGCTAATCACGAGGAGTAAGAGACATGGCAACTAAAAAAGCCGGTGGATCGACGAAGAACGGTCGTGATTCAAACCCAAAAATGTTAGGTGTTAAAGTTTACGGTGGTCAAGCTGTAACTGCTGGTAACATCATCGTTCGTCAACGTGGTACTGAGTTCCACGCTGGTGCAAATGTTGGTATGGGCCGTGACCATACTTTATTTGCTACTGCTGACGGCGTAGTAAAATTCGAAGTGAAAGGTCAATTTGGCCGTCGCTACGTAAAAGTTGAAACTGTATAAGTTTTAGCTTCAAAAAAAGCCCACATTTTGTGGGCTTTTTTTATGGAATTTAATCTGGTGTATCTTCATCATGATGAATGAAATTCTACAAACAACATGAATAACATAACAAAATATCTTATTTTCTCAATGATTAGCACAGAGTTTGTCGGTTAATATGAGTCTTGAATTAAGAGCTTGCTAAGTTTCATAACTTTGAAAGATGGCAAGTTGTCTTACAGCAACTAAAAAGGTGATGACATGAATATGCTTCGTAAAACTATGTGTGCTATTACACTCAGCGCGTCAGTGCTTGCTCCTGTAATGAGTACTACAGTGTTTGCTGCGCCTGTAGCAGCACCGGAGCAACAGGCAATTGGGAACCTGGTTAATCAGTTATCAGGATTACAGCGTTTGACTGCCGATTTTGAACAAACAACTAAAGCCAATACAAAAACTGTGGCACAGAAAAAGAGTTTAAGTGCACAGCATATGAACCAGACATTTAAAGGCTCAATGAAAGTTGAGCGTCCGGGGAAATTTTATTGGGAAACAGTAAGTCCTGCTAAACAAACTATCGTAACGAGCGGAAAAACAGTTTGGATCTATGATCCGGATTTACAACAAGCTGTCCGCCAAAGCTTAGATGATCAGGTTGCAGATACACCAGCATTATTACTCTCTGGTAATACCAATCAAATCATGAAGTCTTATCGTGTAACACAACCCGATAAATCTAAACTCTATTTCACATTATTCCCTAAAAAAGAAGATGGGGCGTTCCAAAGCTTAACGATTAGCTTCGGAGCAAATAAAGCGCCTACACTTATGGTATTACAAGACTCATTAGGTCAAACCACCTATGTACGCTTTAAGAACGTTAAAGTAAATGCTTCAATTCCGGCATCAGTCTTTAACTTTACACCTCCAAAAGGTACAGATGTTATTGACCAATAATTAAAGCCTCTTCAAAAAAGCTACCGTAAAAGGTAGCTTTTTTTTATATAAGAGAGGCAGATACATTTTTTAACCCCGTCTTATTCTTACGCTTTGTATAGTGTTAGAGGTAAATTCATGGGGATTATTATGCGACTTTACGATAAGAAAATTATTGTTATTCTTCCATTAATGGCTGCAATGGCAATGGTAACTGGTTGTCAACCAAAGTCGGCAGCCAAAGAAGAGCAGGCTGCTTCGACTGCAAAAGTTAAAGAAACGAAAGAGGCTGGTGTTCCTGTAATTCAAGCAAAAGTAATCCCAGTAAAATTGCCAAAATCAAAAGTTTGCTTAGAAGATGGTTGTACTGAGTATGACTTTCAAACGGTACAAACCAATCAGAAGTGGATTAATGATTACTTCACCAATCGTATAAAGAAAGCAGATCCGAACGCTTTTGCAAATCTGGCAGATCAACCAGTCGAAGTACCTGAAGGCGAGGCTCGTTCGAGCCAAAGTGCAATTTATGTTCGCTATTTAGGACAAAATTATAATCTTGCAACTTTTGCATTCCAGACCTATTCCTATTCTGCAGGTGCTGCACATGGCATGTCTCATCAAGAATTTGTAAATTTTGATTTGTTAAATAAAAAGCACATTACTGTTGAAGAGCTTATTAAGCCAGATGTTGAAAAACAGTTGGTTGATGCACTTTTTGAAGCAAATACCAATTGGCTTCAAGAGCACAATATTACTCGTGAAAAACTGCAATTAAGCGATAATTTCTACTATGGTGCTAATGGCATTGTATTTGTCTATCCAATTTATGAGCTAGCTTCATATGCAGAGGGAATGTCTGAATTAACCCTGCCGTATTTTGAGGCGAATAAGTTCATTAAACCTGAGTACTTACCAAGTGTGCCAAACTATAACTTGTAAAACTGGTGATCTATTCTAACAATTGTGTGAAAGCTATTCGTTATGAAGATGATCACTATATTTTTTAGTGTTAAGGCCTTACACTATAGCCAGTTTTTTACCCATATTATGATTGATTATGATCGACCCTAAGTTACTCAGAAATAATATTGAAGCCGTTAATGCGGCTTTGGCAAAACGCGGTGTTCAATTAGATGTTCAAGAATGGGCTTCTTTAGAAACTCGCCGTAAAGATTTGCAATCAAAAACTGAAAAATTGCAGGCAGAACGTAATGCTGGTGCAAAACAAGTGGGTCAGATTAAAAAATCCGGTGGTGATGCTTCTGAAATCATGGCGCGTATGCAAGCCATTGGCGACGAAATCAAAGCTGCTGAAGTTGCTTTGTCAGAGTTACAAAACGAGATTGAACAAAAAGCGTTGAGTATTCCTAACTTACCAGATGAGTCTGTTCCTGCTGGTAAAGATGAAGATGATAACGTTGAAATCTCAAAATGGGGTACGCCTCGTCAGTTTGATTTTGAAATCAAAGATCATACTGATTTAGGTGAGTGGATGGGTGGTTTAGAGTTTGAAACCGCTACTAAATTGACTGGTTCACGTTTTAGCGTATTGAAAGGTTCTTTAGCACGCCTACAACGTGCATTAACACAGTTCATGCTTGATACCCATACTTTAAAGAATGGCTATACAGAAGCTTACGTGCCTTATTTGGTCAATGCTGATTCACTTCGTGGTACTGGTCAGTTGCCAAAATTTGAAGAAGATTTATTCAAACTTCAAGGTGAAAAAGAATATTACCTCATCCCTACAGCAGAAGTTCCAGTTACTAACTTCGTTCGCGATGAGATTATTGATACCGAACGTTTGCCTTTAAAATATGCAGCGCATACGCCATGTTTCCGTAGTGAAGCTGGTTCTTATGGTCGTGATACCCGTGGTTTAATTCGTCAGCATCAATTTGATAAAGTTGAGATGGTGCAAATCGTTAAACCTGAAACATCTATGCAAGCACTTGAAGAGCTTACTGCACATGCTGAGGGCATTTTGCAGGCACTAGGTTTACCATACCGCAAAATTTTGCTCTGTGGTGGGGATATGGGCTTCGGTGCTACTAAAACTTACGACTTAGAAGTTTGGGTTCCAAGCCAAAATACTTATCGTGAAATCTCTAGCTGCTCTAATATGGGTGATTTTCAGGCACGCCGCATGAAAGCACGCTACAGAATGGATCAAAAGAAGACCGAATTGGTGCACACACTAAATGGTTCAGGTCTGGCAGTTGGACGTACTTTGCTTGCTGTAATGGAAAATTACCAACGTGAAGACGGTTCTATCGAGATTCCAGAAGTATTACGCCCATATATGGGTGGTGCAACGTTTATTGACTAAGCTTTGCATCTAAATTGTGCACGGTTTTTGCTTAACCCAAATCAGATGATTAATGTAGAGGTTTAAGGTGGATATTTTTCCAATCTCTTTAAAGTTGCAACAGCAACATTGTCTGATTGTAGGTGGTGGGCATATTGCATTGCGCAAAGCAAACCTTTTAGCCAAAGCGGGAGCAGTAATCGATATTATTGCTCCTGCAATTGAAGAGCAGCTTTTACATTTAGTCAAAACGACAGGCGGAGAGTATTTTGCCGAGTCCTTTGCTGAAAAAATATTAAATACACCATATCGATTAGTGATTGCTGCAACTAATGATGCGCAAGTGAATAAAGCTGTTTTTGAACAATGTGAAGCTCGTAATTTATTGGTCAATAGTGTTGATGATATTCCACATTGCCGCTTTATGGTTCCAGCTATTATTGATCGTTCTCCGTTAATTATTTCTGTCGCTTCAAATGGTGCATCACCAGTTTTATCGAGACAACTTCGTACTCAAATAGAAACAATTGTTCCGCATGGCATGGGTAAGTTGGCTGAGTTTTCTGGTCAGTGGCGTAAGCAGGTAAAAGAAAAAATTCCCAATCCAGATGAGCGTCGGATTTTTTGGGAAAATCTCTATGCTAGCCCATTGAAAGAACAAGTTTTCAATGACAATTTAGAAGTTGCAAATAGTTTGATTCAGCAAGCCTTAACAGAATGGACTGCACCTAAAGGTGAAGTTTATTTGGTAGGCGCTGGACCGGGTGATCCAGAGTTACTGACACTAAAAGCATTACGTCTTATGCAGCAAGCTGATGTTGTGATTTATGATCGTCTTGTTTCTGCGCCCATTTTAGAGCTTTGCCGTCGTGATGCGACTAAAATTTATGTCGGTAAAGCGCGTTCAAATCACTCCGTTCCCCAAGATGGCATCAATGCTTTACTGGTTGAGTATGCTCAAAAAGGAAAGCGTGTTTGTCGTTTAAAGGGTGGTGATCCATTTATCTTTGGACGTGGTGGTGAAGAGATTCAAGAGCTCGTTGAGGCGAATGTCACTTTCCAAGTTGTACCAGGTATAACAGCAGCATCAGGCTGTTCAGCTTATGCGGGCATTCCACTAACACATCGTGATTATGCACAAAGTGTTCGTTTCTTGACTGGGCATTTAAAGGAAGGTTCACCTGAACTTCCTTGGAATGAGCTGGTTTATGAAAATCAAACTTTGGTTTTATATATGGGGCTAGTTGGTTTAGAACGCATTTGTGAGCAACTTATTGCTCATGGCCAACGTGCTGATATGCCGGTAGCTTTAATCTCTAAGGGAACCACACCAGACCAGAAAGTTGTAGTTGGAACATTAGCTGATATCGCAACTAAAGTGTCTGAACATCATATCATAGCACCGACTTTAACCATTATTGGTGAAGTGGTGAATTTACGTGAACAGTTAAAATGGCAATAAGTTCATTTGAGTTTATTGCTGGTTATTAAAGTCGAGAAAATTTGTGATTCATGTTGTCCTATACGAGCCTGAAATTCCTGCCAATACAGGCAATATCATTCGTTTATGTGCTAATACTGGTGCACAGTTACATCTAGTCAAGCCTTTGGGTTTCGAGCTAGATGATAAAAAGCTCAAACGAGCAGGCCTTGATTATCATGAATGGGCTCGTATGCAAATTTGGGACAACATAGAACTTTGCCTTGCCAACTTGAAAGCTAAAGGGGTTGAGCATGTTTTTCCACTCACCACTAAAGGTTCTGCAACTCCGCATACAGTTGATTTGAATCGACCTGTGGCTTTACTGATGGGACCAGAAACACGCGGCCTGCCTGAGCATGTTCGCTTGATGTTTCCACAAGAACAGTGGATTCGTTTGCCAATGGCTGAAAACTCAAGAAGTTTAAATTTATCTAATGCAACGGCTGTGATTGTTTATGAAGCATGGCGTCAGCAGGGTTTTAAAGACTTAGGATAAGTTAATAGTTTTTAAATAAAAATAAGGCCACAGTTGTGGCCTTATTTGTTTTTAGATGTCTTATTTAGGGAAAACAACACCACTTGCTAAATCATAATTTGTTGGTGAGTTGGTATAGACTGATCCAAGTCGAACTGCAAAGAACCAGCCTAATGTACCTTGGTCTTGAATCCGATTTTCAAAGATATAAGGCTCATCTGTTTCGGATGCAGCATCTTCAATAAATACTTTATATTCAATAGGTCCTGTATTTTCACTGTCGCGCTCAAATAGATAACCATCAATATTAAAGAAGCCTAGGTTGTTGTTTGCATCCACCAATCTATAACCTTCAGCTGACTGTTCTTTAAGAAGTTTTTCAAGTTTAATTGCATCATCCTTATTGAAAGGAATATGTTGCGGAACTTCAAAATAACGATACGCATAGGTCCCGTTATGTGTGCTGCTATTTACACAAGTCGGTACATAGAAGGTTCCATTTGTTGTGCCATTATTGGTGAATTCTGAGTTTGCGTAAATTAGCTTACAACCTTGTGCACCTAGTTCATTGAAGGCATTTAAAATACTTGTGCGAGAGGTGTTGGTTAAGAAGCGATTAGAATAAGAATATGTTGCAGGTTTCTTATCATTTTTCACAAATAAATATTTATCTGTATCAGATGTAACCTCGCCAAATGAAAGCTTATATATATAGCCTAAGCTACCTTGTTTATTTAACTCATTCACCCATAGTAAATAACGGTTTGCTACTGAATTAGTTTTAACATCAACTGTTTTATAGGTATATGTATCAGTTGATTTATTATTTTTGACATACAGATTTTTATACAGCGTAAAGCTTCCATCTGGATTATCTAAACTGACTGAGGGCGTGAGAAGGGCGTAGCCTTGGCGTCCTTGATCATTAAGTTGACTTAATACGTCTGCCCAAGATTCTTTATTGTCTCCTAGTCTATAACTTGCTGTTGCCAATACTTGAGTTGGCTTTTGCATACTTGCTGGTGGAGTTGTTTTTGTAAAACACGTATTTGTCAGATCAAAGTTTGCTTGCTGCAAATAATTATGTATTGCATTTGGTTCATCTGTAGGAACTAGACAGAATTGGTTTGCATTTTTAAAGCCTAGAATAGCTGGCTGTTTCTGAGTTAGCTTTCCTGCTACTACAAGCTGCCAATCTACTTTGTTATAGCTTGAGGTTTGTACTGTCTGAGGTGCTCCAATATTTGAAACCAGACTAAAATCTTCAGCTTGGCGGTAACTTGCAACAATGTTACCTGTACAGTTCGATTCATTCTCATAACGTACTGTTTCACTGGCAAATCGAACGCTGTTATCAGAAACCTTAATGACGTTCATTTTTAGAGCAGACCCATTAATACAAGCTCCTTTACCTGCTAACCAACTTCCCACAAAGCGGTCCGCTACACTTGTTGGTGTTGGTGTTGGTGTTGGTGTTGGTGTTGGTGTTGGTGTTGGTGTTGGTGTTGGTGTTGGTGTTGGTGTTGGTG